>JBGTKY010000040.1:0-244221 GCA_041744395.1 Pyrinomonadaceae bacterium
GGTGCTGGAAGCACGTGTTCGTCCCGGTGATACAGAAGAAGACCGATGTCCCTCCGCTTACGAACCCCGTCCCGGTGATCGTCCCCGAGAAGTTCTGGCCCACTGTCGGCGTGCTCGGGCTAGGCACGAAGCCTCCCATTGTGGGGGCCGATGAACCTATCGAAATTGGCCAAGAGTTTGACGGGGTGCCTGTTGAACCATTTCGCGCCCGTAACGTGAACGAACCGCTCGCCAAAACCGCCGCCCCGGTTAGTTCTGTCGCACTGCGACCGAGGCCTGACACGACGCACGACGAGTCCGTGGGACAGCCGGGGCCTCGGAAAAACACCTCGGTATTGGAGATATAATGGAGTCCGGAGACAGTAAAATTAAACGGTTGCCCCCCGTTTGGGGGATTGGGTGAGGTCAATATTCCGCTGATAGTCGGTGTTGATGACGTGTTCGCTATCACGATGATCGTCGCAGTGGCCGTGTCGATCAATCCAGCCGCATTTCGGATTTCGAGCCCGATCGTATGGCTGCCAACTCCGAAGTTGTATGTGAACCCAGGCAAAGTACTTATTGGGGTCCCATTGCTGGTCCACCGAAAATAATTGATCGTTCCACCGCCCGAGGAACTTTTCGAGCTAAAGTTGATCCCTACACTTCCCGGAGGAGTTACGGCGTAACTCAAAGTTTGGCCATCTGTACCGTTTTGCCCGCCACCCGACATTGTAAAAGAAGCGTTCGGACTACCGCTAACGGTTAAATTGACCGTGGCTCGTCTCGTTTGCGGCCCAGTTCCAACAATTTCGATTGAATGACTGCCTGCCGGTGCCGAAGACGTGATCGGAATGATTAGTGTTGCGACCTCTCCAGCCGTTATCGTTGACGGAGTCATTTGATAGTCGATCCCTGCTGGCATTCCGACCACCTGAAGTGTGATCGACTGAGGGGTACCAATTGCTTCGGTCAAGATATTATAAATGATAGTACTCCCGGGGGTTCCGACCTGCGTGATTGGTGTTATGTTGAAATCAAAGCCATTAACGGGGGTACCACTGGTGGCACCGGTCACATCCGCCCCCTCGACATAGCCCAATTCGTAGTCCGAATCCGAGATTTTTTTCACATTACAGTATCTGTAACCTAGACGTAAGAAGACTTCAGCGGAGGGGAACGCACGCCTCTCTCCATTATTGGATACAATTGAAATCTCGCCTCCGCCGAGTGGTTGAATAAGTCGCCCCTCTGGCTGGCTCCTACCGTTGGTCGGAAGCGAGTTCGTTATCGTACTACCCGTCGGATAGCTGTTCGCCTCCGCCTGCGAGACAGTGATCACGTCGTCAAAAGTGAAACCGCCGTCTTGTTGTTGATAAAGATTGTTAAGAACTTCTTGAGACTGGATAAGGCGTTTCTGCCCTTCGCGAATCAGGTAAACATTTTTATCATTTGCAACTTTGATCAGAGTTCCATTCGGGTGAACGGGAGGTGCATTGTTTACTGTGAAGGTCTCGGATGATCCGTTTGGGCACGACGATCCCGTAGAACCTTGTCGACGAATCCATCCTTTTGGCGAGCCAAGGCCACTCAACGTGTATCGGCCATTGGCCTCGGAAAGTGTCATTGGGAAATTCGCGTCCCTTTCATCATTTTTCAGGTTTTGTTGAATGATCCGAACGTCACTACCAGACACACTTCTAACAATTGCGACGTGGCCACAGGGGCCCCCGCAACGGTTGTCATTTCCCAATTGTTCCCAAATAAGTATGTCTCCAACTTGTGGTGGCGAGGTACTCTGGCTGTTTGGGTACTTTTCAAATAAACTAGCTGGGGTGTTGTTATACCAGTCGCGGGCATTTCCCGCGTTTATATTTATCCCGTAGACGAGTAAATAGTAGCGGCGAATGTATTCTACGCATTCCCACTTTATCCCAACATCTGTTTGCACATTCCCGTTGTGCGGATCCGCGATCCTGTTTCTTCCACTACAGAAGTTGTTTTCCGGAGTGCAGAGAATTCTTGCGTTCGCAAATGCGGTTACGCCGTTGAAATCACCCAGTGCCGCTCCCCAAGGAGCGGCGTTCAGCGTCCCCTGTATTGCCAACAAAGTGAAGAATATGAGACCTATCGGGAGGATTCTAACAATTCTCCGTCCTACCCAAACGGCTCGATTGAACTGATGGCCAAATAATCGGTTAAGCTGCAGTATAATGGTTCGCATAGTGGTCCTTCTTTCAGAAGTACTTTAACACTTCAGTTTTCGGCCGTAATTCCTAAGTCCCCGCACTCAACGAATACTGAAATCGAACACCTTACCACCGGCGAAGCCGAGGCCGACTACATTTCCAGCGTAAAAGAAGCAGTATTCGCCCGGCAGAAGCGGTGTTTTTGGACTAACCTTATAGACGCCCGTTTTTATTTTCTCAAATGAATATTCCCGGATGTCTTCGTCCCGGGCACCGGTAGACATTCCTGAGAAAGCTCCATACTCGCCCATAACGGCTTCTCTCGATGCTTTCTTCACGGCCATCTGAACCATCATGAACTCGGCAGGAGATGTGGCGGGCATTCCCCACCACATGCCGGGTGTACCAGCCATCGTAGCTCCTGAATTCTTGTAGTCGGGATTGAATACGAAATAGAAAACCGGTTGGCCGCTTCCGACCTTCAAGTTCGCCGATGATTGCCGGACCTTCGCTCGAAACTTCGTTTTCATTATTCCGTAGGTGAGCGCTCCCTTAAGGAAATTCGCTTTCGTTCCACTGAATACGCTTGGTTCGATCCCGGTCATTTTTCCGTCCTCAAACAGATAAATCCCTGGTTCAGTTATCTGACGGAGGGCTGCGGGCCCTGCATCGACCGAGACTTCGGTATCAATTCGAGTCTCGGCCGGTCTTTCAGGACTGCGCGCGGGCACAGTTATTATGGTTTCCGAAAATCCTTTGTCGTTGGCACTTGCATTCAACATCGCCATGATGATGGCGTCGGAGACCTTCGCCGCTTTCAATTTCCCGATTGCGGCCGTCGACGTATCACACTGGCAATTTGATTGATTGATCTTGGCGACAATCAATGAATCGCCGAGGCCCATTCGAACGAGTTCGAGGATCTTTGCATTCGTTAGGGTTTCGCGGGTTGATTGAGCAACGACGCCCATCGTCGAGGCTGCCATGAAGAACGCGAGGATCATCGCTGAGAGTATTCTCGACGGGGCACTTAAATTGATTCTCATAGATTTGGAGAAAAATTTTCAATTAGCTCGTTTAAGCCAGACCTAATTTTGGTTTATCTTGTCTCCCGAGATGGTGAAAAATTATCCTTTGTCCTATATTGTGAAGCGTGATAAAGTTCTGCTACCGATTTTTCAGTTCTGGACAAAGGTGTTGGATTGCTTCGGTAAGTCAACCTACACGGGTCGGCCCCAGAAAGTCCATATCGATGAGTTAAAGAAATCTTGATGAAATCTTGAAGCCTTGTTTATAGGAGTTTCGGAGGAAATCTACGATGGCGGCGAAATATAAGTTTGATGATTATGAGTTTGATTCAGAGCGATTCGCTCTTTATCGTAACTCTGAGATTGTAAAGGTCGAGAAGAAAGCGCTCGAAGTATTAGCCGTAATCATCGAGCGACCGCATAAATTGGTCACCTCGCAGGAAATAATTGAGCGGGTTTGGGCGGATAATCCGCACGGGGTTACCTCAACTCATCTTGCCCAAAGCATAAGTAAGTTAAGGAAGGCTTTCTCGTCCGCGTATCCGGAAAATGAGTACGTTGAAACAATAAAGGGCTGTGGATACTCATTTCGTGCGGACGTGACGTTCAAGCAACCGACTGAGCCAGCAATTGAGAAAACGGACTCTACCGGCGTACGGCAAGATTTTGGAACTTTATTTGCGTCTCCTCGCCAACTTTCCTCAATCGGAACCGTAGGGTTGGCGGTCGTTTGTATTGCTGTGTTGGCAATCTTGGGATTTACGGCTTTCGATTTTTCTCCGGGCGACGATGAGCAAGCGGTTCGCGATTTAATTGAGGAGTCCCAAAAATACGAGTCAATGGTCATGTACCGAGACCCAAGAAATCTCGATGAGGATAGAATCAAAGATTACTGGGTCACCGATGCGGATCCGGGGGCTGAGCTGGATATAGTTCGAATTCGGGCCGGCATCGATCGGCTAAACCGTGAAGAAAAATATTATGGTCCGGAGTCTAAGCTAGAGCAAATGGAGTTCCAGTTTGTAGAGATTAATAGCGAACGCGACTTTGCGACAGTTAAAACGCTCGAACGCTGGTTTCTAGCTGAATATCATCAAGACGGGACGCTCGTTAAGAATAAGACCGTAGGCCCGTATTTCGTTCACTACATCGTCAGAAAGTTTGATGGTAAATGGCGGATCGAACGGTCATCCACCGCTCGCGTAACCCCACCGACTCCTACAATCGACGCCGTCGAATTTCAAACACCGCCCCAATCCGGAAAAGAGTTTTTCGTAAGGATAGCAGGGAAAAGTTTTGTGCCCGATGTAGTACAGATCAAGTTAGTTGGACCGGGCTGCCCTGAATCTTTGCCGTGCAGCGTTCCGAATAGTGTCCTTCGACTCCGCTCGAGCATCACGGACACGAGTTTGGAGAGAGTGCCGTTGACTCTCGCAGCCGGCGAGTTTACCGTTTATGCTCAAAACAATGACTCAAGCCCTTCTAACTCACTGACGCTGACAGTTCCTTAGATTCCTGCATTCGCGATCTGCTTGTTTAGTGCGCTCCACGCCCACTTCGTGCGTCCAGTTGAAAGCCATATATCTATAAAAGCGGTAGTATATAAGGTACTTTAAGGAATACCTGGGAACTGTTATGGACAACTCAAAGGTCAAGGAAATCACGTCGACAGCCAAAAGGGTGCTCAGCGATTCCGCGACGATAGTTGTACTGACAGGAGCGGGAATTTCGGCGGAATCGGGTGTGCCGACGTTTAGGGGCGGAGGCGTAGCGGCTGTTTGGCGGGGGATGCCCTTCCAAGAGCTTTCGTCGGCACGGATGATCGAGGCGGACCTGCCGTTGGTTTGGGAATGGTTCGATTATCGTCGGGGCGTGGTGTCGGGATGCGAACCGAACGCGGGACATACTGCAATCGCGTATGCGCAGAACAGCAGCCGTTTTGAGGATTTCACGTTGATTACTCAGAACATTGATGGTTTGCACTGCACGGCGGGTTCGTCAGATCTGATCGAGCTCCACGGAAATCTGCACAAGGCCAGGTGTCTGTCATGCGGACACCTCCGCGATCTGGCGGAGATTGGAGACGATGAACGGCCACCTCTATGTCCGGAATGCTTTGACTCAATGCGTCCAAATGTTGTACTTTTCGGCGAAGCTCTGGACGAGGATGGATTGCTCGAAGCGTACGAAAAAGCGGCTGAATGCGATGTATGCATAGTCGTTGGCACTTCTGCTGTCGTGTATCCAGCCAACATGATCCCAAAGATCGCCAAACGCGAAGGGGCGACAGTCATCGAAATAAATCCGGAAGAGACAGAGCTTACGGGCTTTGCCGACGTTTCGATCCGCTGCAACGCGGCGGAGGTTTTACCGACACTCTTAGCTTAGGAGGCAGAACGAATGACAGACGATTGCGATGAATTGCCAGATGACGAATGGCCGAACGACGATGAAAGACATCATGCTGGCGTACGCGGCCACGGACGACCTGAACTCTTCAGGTTCAGGCTGTGTCGGAGTGGTGCTTCTGCGGCGGTCATAACCTCTATTGTGATTTGGATCTGGGTCCGTTGACGATTAGGAAACATTTGTCGGCGATTCCTTTTTTGATAACCAGTCTTACGTTGACGGCGGCGAGAACATGATCGCAAATCTTCGCGAGCAGCAAGACCAGAGGCTCAATCAAGAGTAAGAAAAGTGAACTTAAAAAGGCGAGACCTACATAAACGGAGACTGTATGACTCAAGATAGAGTAACGGAAACTAAACAAGACTTAATTAAGAAGTGTATTGCTCTGGAGAAGGCGATCGATAGGAATGATCGAGCAACTGCATTTGAAATATATAACCAGGTAAAAGGTCAGATTACAAAAGGTCAAATGAAGCGCTATCTGGATGATATCTATATGGAAAAGCGTTCTCGTTTTGCACCTACAGTCAACGAATATAAGTGCGGACTGGAGGCTGTACTACCTAAGCTCAACGATATGCAGTTGTTGATGCTGACTGAACACTACAGATCGGATCCTCGAATTTTGACGGCCAAAGAACTCGCTGAAAAGTGCGGGATCGACTACCGAATGGTGAACCGTTGGTACGGCGAGGTTGCGAAACGCCTATTGCAAGAGATGGGTTACACGCGACCGGCGGACACGGGCATCGGTGACGGCGTGTGGCTGACGGGCATCTGCGACTGGCCGGACCCAGGTAGTTTTCGTATGCTGATGCGACCCCAGCTTGCTAAAGCTCTTCAAGAACTGGGGATGGTATGAATACTTGTAACACAAACGATAGGAACCAAAGCTAATTGAGAATGTAATGAAAAACCTATCCTCAAAGGACGACACCGCATTGAGGTTTGAGGAGCGCTACGAGAGGATGCTAGACGCGGTGTTGGAACTGGGCAAGCCAACTGCGGTTTGTACTATCTACTATCCGCGATACCCGGAGCCGCGTATGCAGAAGATCGCGGTGGCGGCGCTGGCATCGTTCAACGACGTGATAACCCGGAATGCATTCAGGAAGGGCATTCCGCTTATCGATCTGCGTTATGTCTGCAACGAAGATTCTGATTACGCCAATCCAATAGAGCCCTCAGAGGCGGGCGGAGCAAAGATCGCGAATACGATCATTCAGGTTACGAATTTCCATAAATATGACGACATGAGAACGACCGTCTACACAGGAGTTGAGGAAGCAATCAATTTAAAATAAACGGGGCAGGTAACGAGCCTAGACTTCCGGAAAAGTTTAATGATCGCACTAGTGAAATTAATGAGGAGATAAGAAAGGAAATGGAACGACATATTTGGGAATGCAAAGTGTGTGGTCATGACGTGCTGCCCGAAAGTATAGTGCTCGAAGGGGATGAATGGTCGAGTGAAGCGATAGCGATCTATCCCGACGGCGAAAGCGTTGAAGGCAAATTTAATGTTTTGGGCATGATTGGGGAGAAAACCCTATTCGACGGCGAAGGGGCCAGGCCCGCCGTAGTTCATTCCTTCTGTCAAAGAAATGCGGGCACGTCCGGGGAATTTCCAGGACCGAGTCAGAGCTCGCCAATGAGCGAATACAACGGATTCTTTCGAATGATTAAAGATCTTGGAAAGCGGCGAAAGAAGGTGTATGAAGGAGTTCTCAAAGAACTGAAATCGACAGGCGAAGAAGTTGATGCAGAATTCCATAAGATCAGTGGTGAAGGTAACGCGGTAATCAAATTCTCGGCTCTTGAGGAACTATCGCACACCGTTTGTGGTGCTGACTACGTACTTAACGACCGTGCGATACTGCTGGTACAGAGACAACTTGCAAAAGTGTGGGCTGAAGATATGCGCAGCACTGGTTCACAGGCAAAGAAGTTCCAGCCGGAGATCGCGAGTTATTATGACCAGATCGTCGCCTCATACGAACGGATCGTGGATATTCTAGATAATACGCTGCGAGAGATCGGCATAATAAAGGAAGATATCAACGAGCTTGCAATGGCTGTGAACGCGGTCCCAGAGCCGAAAATGAAAATTGCAGATTTTCGGCTGGGTATTGCGAAGGACGTCGTAGAAAAGGGTTGGGCCGTAATGGCGATCTCGGACGAGATTCCGTTTGCTTACACAATTGGTCTTTATAAGAATTTCAAGCATCCGGAGATCGCTGTGACCGCAATCGGTCAGAACCAAGCGTCGGAGTTACTGAATCGACTTGCGGAGAGGGTAGCGTCCGGGGAACGATTTGAACTCGGGAAGATATACGAAAAGGAAGATGGTATGCGTCGTAGCATGTATGCGAGAGTCGAAAACAAAAACTACCGAGATCATTTCGGAACCGCTCAAGACTATTATAACGGGCTATACTTCCCGGTAATTCAAAGAGTCACGGCAGACAAAGAAGGGCGTTTCCCGTGGGATGAGGGCTGTGAGCCCGTACTGAAAGCTGCGCAAAAACTCCTAGGGAAACCAAAAATAACCGAATGAAAACTTCCGAGTTCGGGAGTATCCAAGCTCCGGAAGGTGCCTACATACATCCCTCTCCGCAATCGCCGCCTCATTGCTCGGCGGCTCCGTGTTTGATTCAAAAGCATAACGATATGAAGTAAGGAGATTAAATCTCAAGGATTTCTCAAAAATGTCGGCTTATTTTCGAGGGTGGTGTCATAAGTTACACGAGCTTTTAAGAGAGAAGTGTAAGTCCTAAATATGTCCGAGTTGATGTATGAGATGGCAACTCGCTTCAAATGCGGGACTAAATCGAGGATCGTAATGAGTGAACCAGACAGATACGAAGATCCAGTGACCGGAACGCGTAGCGATACGACTCCAGGGGCTGAAGAGCCGGTGAGACGGCCATTCCCCGTTGCTCCAACAAGTACGGAGTACACGCATGGGTTTGAGACAATACGTGGCCGGCTTAGCGACCAACAGGTGGCATTGCTACGGGAGCATTATCACTCAGAAGGTTACCGAGCGTCGGTGCACGACCTAGCTCACAGATGCGGCATAAAGAGCTGGCGTACGGTCAACCGCCAGTACGGTGAGATCGCGAAGCTGGTGCTGACGGCGATGGGCTACGACAGGCCGAAAGGGGAGAACGTCAGCCTATGGTTCAGCGGTCTAGTTGTCGGGTTTGATAACATGGATATGGTCTTGCGTCCGCAGGTGGTCAGAGCGTTAGTTAAATCCGGCATTGTCGAGGCAGATGTAAATGAACCGCAACCGAATAAGGGATCTGTAACATCATCCAAAGACGTACCGGATATCCGCACATTAAAAGGTGTGAAAGGTCTCAAGGGCTCCACCATTCCGAATAATTCACCTACTGTCGACGAAATGGTCCACGCGTTTGAGCGGATTAGAGAAAAGATCACTCGTGACCAAGTAGCCATGCTGGTCCTGAACCATGCAGCAGGGGACCGCGGCGTAACGATGTGGGAGCTGAGTCAGGTTTGCGCATATAGAACTATTGATCCGAAATACGGCTGTTCCGTCTACAATGATCTCGCGGAGATGGTATACAAGGAGTTGGGCCACTCGAAAACAGAGTTCGAGGCTCTTAAAGGATCGTACTTGGATCTAGTGCTTGCGAGGGAAGAACCTTCAGAGGGAGAAATGGTCGGCAATTACGGTGTGGTATTCGTGATGCGTCCGGAGGTCGCCGAAGCGCTCGAAAGACTGAAGATCGTCGATACTATCGAGAGTGTTTCGTACGGAGAAGTTTTCTCCACCAAAGGCGCCCCTAGACGTGATGAAAGTGCTCATACTGGCGTCGTAGCGGAAGAGGACCCTGGTGACGCCCATTTTACGAGCCTCGAGGATACGGTTTCCAATTACTCAAGGCCGGAGTCGAACATCCAAGAAAATAGAACTTCAGTTGCCGACCGGATCAAAGTCCATTTCATCCGCAGTAGAAGGTTCCCATTCTTGAATCGATTAGGGATGACCTTTGCACCGGGGGTGGTCGACCTAACAGAAGAGAGTGGACTTAAACGACTAGACCTCGGAAATCTTGCCGATGGGGAAGTCATCGTCCTACGATTTCAAGCACCTGCCGATGCATCTGTGCCGGAGTCCATTAGCCACGTCATTTCGATCGCGTCGGAGTTCGAGAAGAAGCTCCGACGCGGGGCGACGGTGATAGTACATTGCGAGGAAAACCCGGAAATGGCCACGCTAGCGGCTGCGTGCCTCGCCGTCGCAGCAAGTGATGCGCAGTTGTCGGCGATGAATGCTATTGAACTTGTCCGGGAGGCACACCCCGGAGCGATCGACATCGATGCCCAAGCGCAGTTTGTCGCCGAGTTTGAGAAGGAATGGCTCGAGGTGATGGCTAAACGCGGCGATCATTATCTGCTCTATTGGCAAGAGCGCAGTGTGCTTGACCACGCCGCGAACGATACGCCGCTGGATGTAGTTGCCAGCAACGGCCTTTTCGGAGCGAAAGCTGGCGACACGCTTTGGATAGTTACCCTGACACAGGAACGCGAGTTCTTACTAGCAGGGAGACTGGTTGTCGGTGAGATCGTCGAATATGAAGAAGCTATTCGCCGAATGCCCGATGCGGGATTGTGGCAAGCGGAGTATTACGCCTTCCCGGAACCTGAGACGGAAGAGTTCATGCGTCTCGTTCCGCTGACGGAAATTGCGGAAGAATTGCGATTTGATGGCGAAAATGACCGCTTAACGGTCGTTGACGGACAGATCAATCCGCAACAGCTACGGAAGCGTAGAAAACTCGCACCCGAAAGTGCTGAGTTGGTAGCGAGCATATGGGAAGAATCGGCGCCGATTACTGATCCAGATGCACTGGTTATGATTTGGCAGCAAATGGCTGAAGAACATCCCGACGACCCAGATGCCCGATACAATTTCGGAGTAGCGCTCGGAAATGTAGGCCGCGAAGAAGACGCCGCTGGCGAATTTGAGGCAACAATTCGATTGGATCCGAATTACTTTTCCGCCCTTTACAATTTGGGTAATCATTTCGTTCACATGCGGCAATTTGATAAAGCCATCGAAATGTACAATCGGGCGATCCTTGTCGACGGTGATTTTGCACCCGCGCATTTTATGCTTGGCGTGGCATATTTTGAATCCGGACGTTTTGACGACGCCGTCCTAGCAACTAGGCAAGGCTTGGAGGTTGATCCTGACGATTCAACCGCATACTACAACATCGCTTACTGGACGTTTCAGGAGGGCGATCTTCAACGAGCCTTAGAACTTGCTGAAGAAGTCCTGGAACGCGATCCCAAAAGAACTGATGCCGCCGTACTAAAAGGCCGCTGTTATCGAGAACTCGGTGAACTCGATAACGAAATAGATGCATATAAAGAAGCACTCGAGTTCGGAATTGATCTGAATGCCCTGTTTTTTCTGGGTGCCGCATGGGAGCGGAAAATAACCGGAACGGCGGAAGGAATCGAGTATGTCGAATCGTATGGAGAAATAGATCTCAACGATCCTATACACCAGTTCTGCTACATCATGGGTAACCTAGCATGGGGAGAACGAGATTCGTTAGAAATCGTTCTCGACGGACTGCGTTCAGAGGCTCCTCATCTTGCAGAGCGAGTTGATTTTGCTCTTCGCGTTGAACCAAACTGACACGAATCAATGTATTCAGGAAGCTCGACGACCCCTCGTGTTGTCAGACGCATTTGCACAGAGCCGATGAGCCAGAAAAGCCTATGGGATCTTGAGCAATTTGGCTATAATCAAAACTCTTGTTTCGATCGGCGTTTTGCGTAGCTCGACTTCTACAGGAATTCTATGATCCCCACACACGTGCCGGGCCCCCTAATTCCTCGTCTATCCAGGAGACGACTTGACTCGCGCTCATCTCCCGCAAGCTAGCGACATTCACCACTAAATATGCCTCACATAATTGCAGAATTTAATGAATGGAAAAGAGTCTTCCTCAAGATCAAGGGCTTGAAAGGCCCAGACGGGCGAAGGCTTTTCAAATATAGGATCGAGGAACGGGAATTTTCGTCCTTACGCGAATTTCTGACTGGAACTGTCGAAGAATATTTGCCAGAACACGACCTTGCTTGGCTATGTGCCCGGCCGGGCTTTTCTGATCTTTTCGTTCTCTTTTGCGCTGAGTGGTGGCGAAGGAGCTATGCCGGAGATGGATTCAAATGGGCACCGATGCTATCCGAAATAGCTATTAACGAAGACGCTTGGACGCAGCAACAGCGTAGCAAATGTGTTGAGAGGGGCCTGAACGGATGGGGACGGAATATCTCAAAGTCTGGTGGCCACACCTATATCGGTAGTGTAGCGGCGGAAGGCGGATTGCCAATGAAACTCCTTGCCAACGCGCGTGGAGGCATCGGAACACTTGTCAGCCGGGTGCTACATGACGCGAAATCTGCGTCAGTTTCCGAAAACGACCTCGCAGAATTGGTAAAGGGTCGAAGTGGCAGATTGCTTCCAAAGAGTTTCCAGCAAGATGCAATTATTCAGCTCATCGCCAGCCTCGCTCATACGATACTGGACCTAAAGGAAAGAGCGGGCTTGACCGCACAATCCGATTCTATACTCTGTCTCGACCAGAAAATACCGCGATGGCGAGAGGAGCTGCCGCTGCTGATGGAGGATCAGCACGCCAACTCCTTGATCGAACAGCTCGTTAAGGAAGCTGCTCGAATCCGTCTTGAGCGACAGCAACGAGTTTTCGTAGCGAGCCGTTCTTTAGAACAAATCGAGCCAGGTCGATTTTGGCTCCGGTCCGCCATCGACGTGCCAGAGTCAATCTCCCTTGAGGCTCTGGGTAAGCTATTTGAGATTCCTTTGGACGAACTCCCGAGATCCGCCGACATTAGAATTTCGAGTGGCAATACAAGCATAGAAAGCCTTATCAGGCGGAGGATCGGAGGTTCGGAATACGTGATTGCCAGAACCCCTTGGGAAATCTTGGGAGTTGACGCTGCCGGCGAACATATACTGCACTTAATTTCAAAAGATGGGCGAAAGTGGTCTGCATCGATTCCAAAAGGATTTGCTCTTGATCCATCACTTCCCTGGATATTCGCTGGCGATGATAACCTATTCGGATACTGTCGGCAGGGAGATGGTGGCGTGAATGCCAGCATGGCAGTGGCCGCGGTTCCTTCGGGCTGGATTGTTGAGCCACATACCTCAGAAGCCTCTATCGAGTTTGCGGGTTCGATCGAAGAGCTGTCGAGACATGCTCATCAGTTCAACGGCGAAGTTGTTGCAACTGATGTAGACGGTAACCAATACCGTTCCAGAACGGGTCAACCTGGAACAGACGAGAGCTTTGAATGGGTCGGGAGACGAGTTTGGCTTGAACTTCAGTATCCTTCAATGGCTTTTAGAGGAATGCCGTCTTTGTACGCAATAGATGGATCGGGAACGAAACGCAAAGTTGACGGCGAGCCACTGTTCGAATCATCCCTGGGGCCGATTAAGGCTCGCTTTCCGGCGAATGGTGAGATCCGTCATCGCTCGAGCTTACTATTATTGCCTCCTACATCGAGCGAGAAGATCGAGCCGTTAGATGAAAGATCGGGGCTCATACATCTCGACGGTTGGCAGGCGAATTTCGTAAATCTTCTAACTCCAAATGTTGCTGTTGAAACTGCCAAGGGGGACTCTGGCCTCGTCATCAGATTGGGTGTGACTGACAGCTATCCGACGCCTGAATCTATCGATTTTGAGGTGTTTTGGAACCAAACATCAAAACCCGCGAGAATTCGCTTTCCGTTTCCTTCAAAAGGCGTGCGGGTATACGATAGCAAAGGGGAGGAAATTCCTTCCCGCTCCTCAATCGCCGTCCAGTCTTTGTTAGGCACGCGGCTAACTGTTCTAGGAACCACGGGCGGTTCCCGAGTTCGCCTGACGCTAGTTGCAACTGAAAAAAAGATCTATAGAAACTACTATCTTGATTCCGCGGAAGGCTCAAGCCCTATTCAGGTTCGTCTGGCCGACTATAGAACTGAGATCGATCGTCTTCTTTTCATTGATGACCATCCCGATTCAACCGTCAGCCTTAAAGTTGAAATCGATGGAAAACCAGCATACCGATTGACCATATTGCCATATCGAGTCCGTTCGATCCGCGGCGAAATGCAGTTCTCGATCGAGTCGGTGGATAGATCGGATATCGCCTCGAAAGACGCGGTTGCCCTAGCCCTACCTCTCGAAAGGCCGGGGGAAGAGCCGATCGTTTTGGAGCGAAAGACGGAAAACGTTGGAGAAGAGGTCGTTTGGAATTTTTCACCAGGTGAGTTTGAGAATGGGACCTGGCTAGTTTATCCTCCGCAAGATTCAGAAGTGCAGTTTCGCCCGCGGCTGTGGCCAATCGATGGTGAGGGAGTGGTCGACAACCCTTACGTTGAAGCCATTTCGATTGCAGATCGGATCGCGCGAGAGGCCGCGATAGACGAGTTAATAGTAATTCTAGCGTCCGACTTCGATCATCAAGGATGGGACGAGATCGAGCGTCTGGCAAACCAACTAGGTCACCTTCCGCTTGCTACGCTTGATATATGGCGGCGTTTTGTTGCTTCTTCGAAAGGCATGGCGTCGCTGGCGTTTCGGTTTTCACGCATTAAAGGGGACTTTTTGGCGCGCTTTGCCAATGAGCTTCCTTTCACCTGGGAAATAGTAACTTACGACGACTGGCACGAAGCTACGGAATTGCTGGGATCCCAGATTGAGAATGCGTTCGGTAAAGAAAACCAGGGCCTTCTCTTCGAATCGTATTTTCGAAACCGAGTAGATGAACTAACAACAGGCCGCAATGACGGTGTTCTTTTTTACCTTTTTGGGTTATTGATGGCCAACTACTTCGACGGTGAAAAGCGTGAAGCAGCTCTCGTAAAAGACATCCTCGCTCCGAACGCGAAATCTATTCTGTTTGACGGCGGCGGCTCTAAGCTGAACGAATTACGAACTCGGCGTGGTGTCGATGAAACTTGGCCCGAAGGACTCGAGGACTTGATGGGAGAGGCACGCAGAAACTCGACCATATCCAAATTCATGTGCACTCAAGAACTTGGCTTTAAAGGTCAGGTTGATCTAGTAAACTTGCCTATCATTCTCGCGGTGCAGGTGATCCTCGGAGAAACCGAAGACTGGTTTTGCAATCCTCACAAAGTAAGTTATCTAGCTGAGTACAAATCCTTTGACCCTGATTGGTTTGATGATGCGTTCAATTTAACTATTACTCGTTGCTTAGGAGACGGGCTATTCGATCAAAAATTATGACAAGTTCATATTACTCACAGCTTTTACCAACACTTTCAGATCGTGCTCGTCTTGCATCCATGAGCTGGTTTAGATTTGCGAATGCTCCGCTTCGCGAGCACATGAATGAGGTGTTTCGCCGTCCTTATGGCGAATCAGGATCGTTCCTTGCTGATCCGGCGTTTGAGGCTGTGTTCGGTTGGAAGGCCGCCGACAAAACTATGGCAGAGCTTTCTGATGGTCTACTTACAAAGCAATTGGTCGCCGCGATGGACGACCCCCCGCCCGAACATCGCAAGGATTATAGGTTCCCGCGAGACCAGTTTCCGTATTCTCATCAACTTGAGGCGTGGAACATCCTCGCAGAGCCTACTCCCCAGTCAATAATTGTCGCAAGCGGCACCGGTTCAGGAAAGACCGAGTGCTTTATGGTGCCGATCCTAGACAAGCTGGCAAGGCAAAGTCAGGACCAGGGGAGCAGATTAACTGGCATTCGGGCACTTTTTCTTTATCCGTTGAACGCATTGATCAATAGCCAGCAAGAACGCCTTTTAGCCTGGACTAGTGGTTTCGGGGGTAACATTCGTTTTTGCCTTTACAATGGTAAGACGCCAAATAAACTCCCTGCCCATCTCAGACACTCGCACCCAAGTGAAGTGGTTGATCGAGAGACGCTCCGATCATCTCCACCACCCATACTCGTAACAAATGCTTCAATGCTCGAGTACATGCTTATCCGCACTGAAGATGCTCCGATTCTGGACCAATCTAAAGGAAAATTGGAATGGATAGTACTCGATGAGGCACATAGCTACATTGGCTCACAGGCTGCCGAGGCCGCATTACTGATCAGACGAGTGTTACTTGCTTTTGGTGTCACCCCCGACAAGGTTCGATTTGTGGCAACATCGGCCACGATCGGAGATCCAAATGGTGAAGCTGGCGTTAGATTGAAGAAATTTCTCGCCGACGTCGCAGGTGTTTCGGACGACAGGGTTCATCTAGTTGCCGGAACACGAAGTATTCCGTCGTTTGGAAATGTCGATCCCAGTGGGAATGAATCGCTGGAGGATCTGCAGAATCTTTCGCTCAGCGGAAGGTTTCCTGCATTAACAAAGAATCGTGTCGCCCGGGAGATACGCCAGAAGTTTGTCGGAGATTCTTCCAAACCATTAGTTGCACGATTATCGGATGTAGGCAAGATCGTAAATGAAACCGGGAATGCTAAAGAGACAATGGGCGAAGCTCTTGAATGGCTCGACCTTCTTTCGGTAAAGCCCTCCGATAGTGCCGCCTCGTTTCTCCCGCTCCGGTCACATCTTTTTCACCAGACAATAACCGGCCTGTGGGCGTGTTGTGATCGGGAATGTTCCCAACGTTCACCTGAACTAAACGATCCTGATTGGCACTTTGGACAAGTTTTCACCGATCCCCGGAAACATTGTGATTGTGGCAGTCCTGTCTATGAATTGATGACATGTTCAAGCTGTGGCGAAGTTCAACTGATCGCCGGTATCGACGGAGATCGCGTTTCTCATGTAAAACAAGCTAACGTCGCTGAGGAATTTGAGCTCGATAATGATTCTGAGGAGGAGTATGACGAAGAGGCGGCCGACAGGCAGCTACAAGCTCAACAATTGCAAAGTAGATTTTTAATAGTAAATCAGCCCCTCGAACGTGTCGAGCCTATCGATATCGATCGTCCGACGCGGAAGTGGGGCGATCCGACCGAGATGTCCGTGCGGGTCTACGGAGCCGAAGAATCCCCGACTGGCCTCCGCTGCCCTTTCTGTGATGCGAAAGATACGCCATCAAACAAATTCTTGCAGAGTTGTCGCGTTGGAGCACCTTATCTCTTAGGCGGAATTCTTCCGACACTTCTTGAATTTGCTCCCGACGGCGATATGCCCGTTGATTTCCCCTGGCGCGGAAGGAAGGTCTTAACTTTTAATGACAGCCGTCAGGGTACTGCAAGACTGGCGGTAAACCTACAACAATCCTCCGAGCGAAGCCGCGTCCGGGCGTCGATATATCACCTCGTGCTCCGTGATTCGCTCGATCCGTCGGTCGGGGAGAAAGTTACTGCTCAAAAGGAAAAGATCGCCAATTTGGAGCAAATAAGAGAGCAAGCGAATTCACCTGCATTGGAGCAAATGATCTTAGAGGAAAGAGCCGAGTTGGCCAAGCTAGGAGAGCCGTCACCAGTTGGATTCAGCAAACTCGCTCAGGAACTTCAGTTAGAGGGACGAGACTTTGCGAACATGCTTGCGAGGTATCAGAAGTATGCTAGACATGTCTTTACGCAGGACAATGGTGCGCATACTTTAGCAAAAACATTCTTGGTACGGGAATTTGGTCGACGCCCAAAACGCCAAAATAACCTTGAGACCATGGGAATGGTCGCGACGGCATACCCGCAATTGGACCGCCTCTCGAGTATTCCGCTAATAGTGACGCAGGAATGCAATTTTACAATCGATGATTGGAAGGACTTCCTTAAAATATGTCTGGATTTTTTTGTCCGGTCTGGAGGGTCTCTGGAGATAGATCAAGGTTGGAGACGTTGGCTGGGTATGCCGTTTCCAATGAGCTACCTTGTATCGCGAAAGAGTGTTGAAAGAAGTAAGGACCAACGGCGATGGCCAGATGCGAAAACCGGAACCAGGAGCACTTTGGTGCGAATACTGTCGCATGCGCTTAGGTCAGGCTCTGCTGATCTCGAAGCACATGATCGAATCAATACGATTCTTGATGCAGCTTGGGATACACTGCGGGAAAGAGGTCTCTTAAAGCAACATAGCGATGGGTTCGTCCTGCCACTTGATGCTATCTCATTTGCTCCGATGAACGCTGCATGGATATGTCCAATTACTCGCCGATTTCTTGATGTAACCCTGCTCGGGATCACACCATATTTACCGCCAATTTCCACAGACAGCATAGTAAAATGCAAAAAGGTTGCGATACCCGTGTATCCGCAGCCATTCTCTGGTGAAACCGACGAGGAAAAACGGATTCTTATCGGGCGTAAGTGGGTTTCTGAGAATCAACAAATCAAGGAGTTACGCGAACAGGGATTGTGGTCAACATTTAACGACCGTGTCATCGAGCTTGCTCCTTATTACGTGACCGCCGAACACTCGGCACAGTTGGATTCCGACACCCTAAAGCGATATGAAGACGACTTCAAGAAGGGGGGAATTAACATTCTCTCGTGTTCGACGACGATGGAGATGGGGATCGACATTGGCGGTATCAGTGTTGTTGCGATGAACAATGTTCCTCCGCATCCCGCCAACTATCTCCAACGCGCGGGCCGGGCAGGCCGCAGGAACGAAACGAGATCGATAGCAATGACAATGTGTAAGTCTAATCAGCACGATCAATCAGTGTTTTCGAATAGTCGCTGGGCTTTCGATACCCCACTTTCGGCCCCCAGGGTCTCGCTCGACAGTGCAGTGATCGTTGAGCGACACGTCAATTCATTTCTCCTGGCTAGATTCTTGAGAGATACACTGGCAGGAACAGGCAACGAGCGCACTAAACTCAAATGCTCTATGTTTTTTCTTGAAGAACCGATAAGAGCAAAAGCGTTTGAGGCATGGTGCGCCAATTTCGATCCGGAGATCGACCAAGAATTGGCCGATGAGATCAGAGTGCTTGTACGACGGAGCATCTACGAACTTCAAAAGGTCAAGCTGCTCACCGAAAAAGCAGCTGAGAGAATCAGTGGGATCTATGACGTTTGGATGCGAGAATGGCAACGTTTGGAAAAGGAAGAAGCTGAACTTCTTGCTGCAGGGTCGGATGACAAAGACGCGGCAGTAATAGCAGTTAGGATTCAAAAAGACCGACAGAAAGGAGAATACTTACTGAGTGAACTGGCATCGCGCGGGTTCCTGCCTGCATACGGCTTCCCGACCAATGTGGCGCCATTCGATACGTTGACCGCTGGACAGGTTAAAGAGATGAAGGCCACATCGTCGGGTCGGGAGGACAATCGCTTCCAACGACGAGAAATGGCGAGCCGCAATCTTGTAGTTGCACTCCGTGAATATGCACCGGGTTCTGAAGTTGTGATCAACGGACTGATGTATAAGTCGGCTGGAATTACTCTAAATTGGCAAGTGCCGGCTGATCAAGATCAGATGAAAGAAATCCAGAGCATTCGTTCCGCGTGGAGATGCAGCAATTGCGGCGCAAGCGGATCAATGTCGTCGCGGCCGAGGTCCTGCGATAAATGTGGGGCCGACATACGAACGAAGAACGTAGCTCGATATTTGGAGCCCGCTGGATTTGCGGTAGATTTCCATTCGGAACCTACTAACGATATCACTAAACAGGATTTTGTTCCGGTCGAAATGCCTTGGATAAACGCGGACAGCGAGTGGCTGTCGCTTCCGAACCCTGAGCTTGGGCGATTTCGCGTGGCCACCAGGGGCCACATCTTCCATCAATCGCGCGGAACTAAAGGGCATGGATATGCACTTTGTCTCGAATGCGGTCGTGCTGAACCTGTAAGTAGAGCCAACGAACTTCCCAAAATCTTTCAACAGCCGCACGGCAAGTTGCGTAGATCAAAAAGAGGAGATCTCTTGACGTGTCCGGGAAGTTCGAGCCCGTGGAAGGTCCAGCAAGGAATTGCGCTCGGAACTGACGCTTATACGGACATGTTCGAACTACAGCTTAGGAATGAAGGAGGAGCCTGGCTTAATGATGAGATCGTAGCCCGAACGATGGCCGTGGCTCTGAGGGATTCGCTTGCTGCCCAGATGGGGGTTCAAGCAAATGAATTAGGATGTTCGATAAAGCCCTCGAGGCTTCAGAATGGCGGAGAATGCCAATCCATCTTGATCTACGACCTTTATGCTGCAGGTTACTCATCAAGAGCCGAGGATTATTTCGACAAACTGTTTTCAATTGCGCACGAACACCTCAACTGTCCAGCGAATTGCGACAGTGCTTGTCCAAAATGTGTTCTCGATTTTGATCAGAGATTCGATGCGGATCGGCTCGACCGAAAAATGGCACTCGGATTTCTTAAATCGACCTGGTTAGACAGCTTTCGCCTTCCGGAAAACTTATCCTTTTTTGGTGACAATAGCCGGCTAGAGCCGCGTCCGATCAGTGAATCAATTTGGAATACCATACTGAACGGAGGCATAGATACAGTGCGGTTATTCTCGGGCGGAGATCAGGCGAACTGGGATGTCGCTGTGTCTCCGTTGCGAAAATTGGCAATGAAGCTGGCTGGTCGTGGCGTCAATGTCGAGGTCTTTGTTCCGGACGATTTCGCTGGGCGACTAGCGGACCTAGATCTTTATCCTCTCGCGAGTATTGCTGGACACGAGTTTATTTCGATCAAGCCCTTAGCAGAAGAACGTTTTGTTGGTGAAGGATTCCTTTTAGCTGAGTGCTTTGGCCCTCAATCTAAATACGTAAAGTGGGCTGTTCCTGAAAGATCCTTGATAGAGTTTGGCGAGCATTGGGGATCGACTGCGGACTCCTTGGTCAAAGGGGATGATGGTATCAGAGAACAAACGGATGTGACCGAATTGCGGATGCAGGATATCTTGCCCAGCTCTGATCCTGGTCACTTGCAATTGGACGTGACGAATGAATGCGACGGCATTCTCTCGGGTTTCGGTCGGCGGTTCTGGAACCATATTTTGTCCAGTTCAAGCACGGTGGCTAACGCTCTAAAGAAAGCGGACGATCCGATCGTCGCTGTCAGCTATAGTGATCGCTATCTACTCAGTCCACTTTCAGCGAGACTAATCACGGAAATACTGAAAGGATTGAAGGATCAAGTCGGAACGTCACGATGGGCAGTCGAAGATGTATCTATCCTTTCGCTATCCGAACCCTCGTCTGCCGCACGAGGTTGGCCAAATCAGTTGAAACATAACTGGCCCGAACAGGCGGACAGGCTTGGCGTTATGAATTTGATGCTTCATCGTGTCGGCATAAGCTCGAAGATCGAGACGTTTGATAAGAGAAATATCGAGCATGGGAGAGTCTTGTCGGTAAAATTCACTTCAGGGAAAATCGCCGAGATCCGATTGGATCAAGGGGTCGGCTACTGGGAAGTAAGTTCGCCACACTTCCAGAACAAAAAATTTGATTTTAACAGATCCCCGGCAGAACAATGTTCAGCCTTGCTTGCCCTAGATGTTCGAGTGGAAGGGCAGACGTCGGGTTCCAATCCCGTATTTTTGAGATTGTTATAGATCATCCCATCCGTTTATTGGACGAAATTAGTAAAATGCTCGATCTTGGAGGCTTTTAACTGAGTGAACTTTATGGCCGTTCTTGTGGAGGAATCTCTGAAACATATAAAGCGTGCTCTCGAAATTGATCCGAACGGCAAAACAAATCAACTCTTTTTCTTTAATTTTTAAATCAGAATAACTCGAGCTTAGACATGTGCTCACATGCAAACGTTAATGAGCGGAATCACCCATGAAAGCAACCGAAGCAAAACTCCTGGATTTCTTAAAAAAGTCGCCGCAATTTGTCATACCGATCTATCAGAGAACCTACTCTTGGGACGAAAAGCAATGCCGTCAGCTCTGGGACGACATAATACGAGCCGGTTCAAATGACTCGGTAGCCGTCCACTTCGTTGGTTCGATCGTTTACATTGATAAAGCAGACGCAAATATCACTACTTGGGAACCCTTGCTGGTGATCGACGGCCAACAGCGTCTTACAACCGTAACCCTTTTGCTTTCGGCTCTCGCGAAGGCAGTAGGTGACAGTGAACCGGTCGAGGGCTTTTCCGCCGAGATGGTTCGCGGCTATTATCTCCAGAATCCACTCGAACGCGAGGAGCGGAAATTCAAACTTTTACTCTCGCAGACAGACAGGACGACACTTATATCGATTGTCGGCGGCCACGATATTCCCGAGGGCGGATCGGTTCGTGTGAGGCAAAACTTCGAGATGTTTAAAAACCTGCTAGGATCCCAAAGCGATAACATCGAGGTAGTCTGCAAGGGGTTGGCGAAGCTCATGATGGTCGATATCAGGCTGAAACGGGGCGAGGACGATCCGCAACTAATTTTCGAAAGCATGAACTCGACAGGAAAGGAGCTTAGCCAGGCGGACCTTATTCGCAATTTTGTTTTAATGGGACTAGAGCCTCAGCTTCAGACCGAACTCTATAACCATTACTGGAGACCGATGGAGGTGGATTTTGGACAAGAAGCCTATGGAACTCATTTCGACGGTTTCATGCGTCACTATCTGACAGTAAAGACCGGAGAGATACCGAACATAAAAGATGTTTATGAGGAGTTCAAAAAACACTCAAGGGCCTTACGTCAGCATGCGGAGAATGATAACGAACACGTTCGGGATCTGGTAAAGGATATTCGTGAATATTCGAGCTACTACTGCGCCATGGCCCTAGGCAAAGAGCAGGATATAGATCTGAACAAGGCGTTTCACGATCTTCGCGAACTCAAGGTCGATGTGTCGTATCCGTTCCTATTGGAACTTTACAGCGATTTTAGAACTGGATTATTGAATCGCGATGAACTCTTACAGATCGTTCGAATGATCGAAAGTTATGTTTTCCGCCGTGCAATATCATCGATTCCTACAAACTCTCTGAATAAGACCTTCTCTACATTTACGAAGTCAATAGAGAAGGAGCTCTATTTGGAAAGCGTAACGGCAAATTTCCTATTGCAACCGTCTTATCGCCGCTTTCCTGACGATGATGAATTTAAGCGTTCCCTCAGGACGCGCGACCTCTATCATTTTCCAAGGAGAAGCTACTGGCTTCGAAGATTCGAGAACTTTGGCCGGAATGAATATGTGCCGGTCGATGAGTATACGATTGAGCACATCATGCCACAAAACGAAAATCTATCGGAGGGCTGGCGGAAAGCCCTCGGGGAAGATTGGCAAAACGTGCAAAAGACCTGGCTACATACTTTGGGTAATCTCACGCTGACTGGCTACAATTCGCAATACAGCGACCGGAAATTTAGCGAAAAGCGGGACATGCCGGGCGGGTTCCGAGACAGTCCCTTGCGTGTAAATGAAGGATTAGGACAGGTTGAGGAATGGAATGAGTCGGCTATTATTCATCGTGCTGACCGACTGGCTTCTCTTGCTGCAAATGTCTGGCCGATTCCAAAACTGGATGAGGAAGTGCTGAGAATTTATCGGCCGACGCCTGAACCCCATTCTTCGGCTTACTCCATTGACGACCATCCAAATCTTCTTTCAGAGAATATTCGTCCGATTTTCGAATCTTTCAGGTCTGAAGTACTCGCATTAGACCCGTGTGTGACCGAAGAATTTTTAAAACTCTATGTTGCTTATAAGGCCGAAACGAATTTTGTAGATGTGGTTCCGCAGGTGAATCAGATGCGAATTTCGCTGAATATGCGTTTTGATCAAATTTCAGACCCGCGGGGAATCTGTCGCGATATCAGTAATATAGGGCGGTGGGGCAATGGCGACGTTGAGTTTCGTTTGGGTTCCATCGAAGAAGTTCCATACGCCATTGGATTGGTTCGACAATCGCTTGAACTGCAGCTTGGGAACTCTACTGAAGTTTGAGGTTCGCAGAAAAGAAATCGATTGGGATATGGAAAACGAGATTTCCAGCGCCGCAGCATGTGTGAGCAGCGATATATAGAAATGCATGATGCGGTGCTCAACCTCAACACCCACGACCATTTGCACCATCTAATACCCGCGATTTGCGAAATTCGTATAAAGTAGCTTGCCTTTTCTCAAGTTCCGCTTCTACTCGGCAACTTCATTCAATCGCCCGACGTCTCGTCTCTGAACCTCTCGCTGCACAGCTCCTGGTAAAGGCAGTATCGACAGGCGTCTTCTGACGGAGCAGCCACATAGATGCCACCAGCAATTCCCTCGAGCATTTCATCACCAACAATATCGAGTTCCATCAACTCTTGCTCGTCGAAGTGGTGCAGCACTCCGTGCCGGAGGTAAGCGATATACGCATTTTTTTTTCCCAGCGCCCGGGCATATGCCCAAAGCTGAAAACGATGCTCCTCGGGTTTCATCGTTGCGTCGGTCTTGTAGTCCAACACGAAATCGTCTCCCACGAGATCTGCCGTTCCAAAAAGCGTCACACGTCCGATCTTTGCTCTAAACGAAACTTCCTTCTGTGCATCCACGACCCGTACCTGGTCAAACACATCTTGGCGGAAGGCATTCGCAAGGTACATTGCGGTCTCGATCTCATCAACCGCAGCATTTGGCGCGTAGCCACGTAGTTGTTCCGCAGCCTTAACTTCGTGTTCCAGTGCAATATGTGTGAGGGTGCCGATCGAACTGGCCGTCGCTGTCCCTTCTCCCAATCCTGGGTTGCCTAGAACATGACGAAATCGGAATTGCGCACCACAGCGCGCAAATGTTGTGAGCGCTGTTACAGGGATGCTCGTCAGTCCAGTGCTAAGTGGTTCGATCCAAGTCGTTTCAGGAATATCAAACGCGGCAGGTTCTCCCGGCGCCGGAGCGATGGCCAACTCATCGGCATAATGAATCGGCTGATCGACGATCCCCACAGCTTCAAGGCCTGGGCGTAGAAGTTCAAGAGCATGCCCCTTCTCCTTAGTCGCTGTGATTACTACCTTGTCTTGAGCCCGGGTCATTGCTACGTATAGAACCCGCTTGCTTTCCTCCCTCTCCCTATCAACAAGTCTCTTCTTGGCGAGAGTGTAGATCGCGGGTTCAAGGCGATCCGCCTCATCTTCCTGTTCAACTTTGAAGGTAACCCCCAACTCCGAGTCAATGATCAAGTATTCCGTCGTATTCAGCCGAACATCGCGCGATAGGTCGGGTATAAATACAACTGGCCATTCGAGTCCCTTCGCTTTATGCACCGTCATGAGCGATACGGCATCATGTGCGTTTAGCGGCGGCCGGGAAATCTCTACTTCGGCGTCTAGCAAATACTTAAAGAATCGCGAAAGGCTGCACGCATCCGGCCGGCCTGCTTTCTCGTGTTTCCGAATAAGTGCGAGCATCCCATCCCAGTCCGCCTCCCGCCGCGAGCCGTGCGGGAGATTAGCGAGTACCGCTCGATAACCCGTTAGTCGGTCGAGTTCTCTCAAAGAATCAGCAGGAGCGCGAGACGTTTCCAGCACCTGGCCCAATACCGAATACGCGTACTGAAGCTCCGGGAGTTCCGTTGATCTCAGGCCATCCCACCACGAAAACCCCGAGCCGCGCAAGCTCTCAACGTAATGAAACAATGTCGTATCACTTACGGCGAAGAATGGGCTCCGCAGAATAGTCGCTAGCGGAATATTATCGTGAGGAAAGGCCAGAAAATCGAGAACAGCACACGCATCAAGAGCTTCTCTGGTAGTTAAGAGACTTCCGCCGCCCGCATGCACCGCAGGTATACCAAAAGCAGCCAGAATATCTGAATAAACATCCAGCGGAGCCCACGCCCTCGATAAAATGGCGATGTCGCTGAACTTGATCTGCCCTGAATCGGTAAGGGCTCTTATCTGATCGGCAATGAAACGAGCTTCGATAACCTGCTGCTGACTTTTGTAAGCACCCGAGACCTTTTCTACAATGTTCACGCTGACAAAAGGTTCGGATATACCAGCTATCGGTAATTCACGTTGGGCATCAAGCCCTTGATGAAGGTCGCCAAGGACCGGGGAGAAAATGTCATTAACGGTATTGGTCAGTGCTGAGTGCGATCGGTACGTCCTGGTCAAGGGTACGTTCTTCCCACCGCCCTCGACGATCGCATCGTTAAAATCCTTAAACACTGCTACATCAGCCCCACGGAATCCGTAAATAGATTGTTTCTCATCACCAACCACGGTTAGCGTGGCCGTCGAAGAAAGGGCTCGTATCATCTCAGCTTGAACAGGATTGGTATCCTGAAACTCGTCTACGATGAAAGCTCGCCACCGCGCTGTGTAATGGTCCACGACCCGGCGATCTCTAAGCGCTCTAAGAGCGTAATCCTCTATGTCTGCGAAATCGATTCGTCCTTCTGCTAACTTCGTGTTTTGCAGAAACGTCCTCGCCTGAACGAAAGCCGCTCGAACCAGTTCCAATTGACGCCGCAACGTTTCATCGAGTTCTCCATAGGAGAGCTGTAGGGGGCCCTTACTCTCCTTCACCGCTTGCTTCAATTCTGATAAATAGGTCTTAACAATCTCCCGATCATCTGAATCCCAGTTAACGGCCGTTCCCACATGTGTCTTGAGGGCACAAAGAACTTCGATCGATTCAGAGATCGCCATCCCGCTCTCAATATTTGCGATCGCTTCAAGGGCTTGCAGCCGAGCCCCTTCTAGCTTGTCCGATGCTTTCCCCGAATATCGCGAAAGACTTTCCATCGCCGCTACCCAGGCATCGGTTGATCGCAGTTCGCTGATCTCAGCCGCGACGGCGTCCTCGATAACGCCACGCCATAACGACGTATCGCAGCTAAGAGCCGTCTCGGAGGCCAGCGGGTCTGCTAATAGCTGGCGTAGCACACTGCTGAGCCATGTGTAGCCAAGTTCCTCTATGATCGATGGGTCGATCCCGCCCATTGCTTTTTCAAACTGAGCCGCGGACCACATTGCAGACTCCTCATCATCAAGAATCACGAAATCTGAGGGAAGTCCGGCAATGTCGTAGAAGTCGCGGCATATCTTTGCTGCCAATGCGTGGATCGTGCTTATCTGCGACGCTTCAACCTGCGCGGCCACGTCTGTGCCGAGGTTACTACATTCTATCGTTGTCCTTATGCGCGATCGGAGTTCGTCAGCGGCCTTGTCCGTGAAGGTTACTGCCACTATTTCGAGCGGAGATAAGCCGTCCTGTTGAACGTGATGCAGATAGCGCCACGCCAACATGCGGGTCTTGCCCGTACCGGCGCCAGCTGTTACTGCTACGTTCGTAGGAGCGTGGGCGGCTTCCGCTTGTTGTGGTGTAGGATCCATTACGACCTTGTCTTTCTAGAAAGCCGTGCCCCCTTCCGGCACATTGCATCGAACTCGCAGTAACGGCACGCGTGACCGTCAATATCCGGGTCCACGGCGAAACTGCCAGTGGTCAGGAGCGTGTGAATTTTCTCGATAAAATCCTCTAGCGGCGGTGTCTCGACTGCTTTAAGAGTCTTCAAGAACCTTCCCTTCGTGAGTGAATAATAACGACCCTCCGTTACCATTTCCCCCGGATATAGATGAGGTAGAGCAACCTGCGTATACAGTGAAAGCTGGACGTCGACCTTCGACTTGCCCGCGTCATCCTTCACGCCCTGCGGCGCGGCCGAACTCGTTTTATAATCGATGGCGATGAGACCCTCGTCCGTGCGATCCACACGGTCGATCCGCCCGGTGATCTTTATCCCCTGCCAAACCGTCTCGAATTTCTCTTCGAGAGAAACGATCTCAGCCCCTGGCTCTAAGAATTTCGGCGATATTATAGCCTTTCGTAGGGCTTTCAGATGCTCAGACCTCTGCAGGTGCCAGTTCTCTAGAGCGGGCAATGCGACGTCCCGGTCCTTTTCCGCCTCCAGGAAACTGTCCTCAAGAACCGCCAGCATTGAACTTCTTACGTCGCCTGCAGCCGATGCTGTCGCGGCCGCAAGCTCCAGCGTTTTGTGGTAGAGACTTCCTCTGACAGCCGGACTCAGCGATGTGTCGGCCTCTTCCGCCTCCTTTAGCCAGAGGACCTTTTGTGAAAACCATCGGAAAGGGCACTGACCGATCGCCGTAAATTGGGACGCGCTCCACGATCTTGAGTATGGATCGATGCTAATTCCGATCACACCGTCGTATTCATCTGCTAAAGTCGTGCTTTCGCGTGCTAACTCTATTCGAAGTTGTCGACGCACTCGCTCAAGGGTTCCCTCTTGTGACGAGGACCTTAACCGTAACCGAAGATCCTCCTCCCGACTATAGACCCCATCGGCAAAGACATTTGTGGGCTCAACCCCAAGCCGAGCAAAATATGGGCTCGGTAGCGTAACCCGGTTCTCCACGCTAACAGGAAAGCTCACCGTTAGGCCTTTCTCCGCAGATAACAACGCCAGATAAAAGGAGAGTGCTGACCACCGTGCCACCGTCTCTGCCTCCTCAAACTCAATACCATGCAACGTCAATCTTGCGCGTTCGTGAAAATCGATTACTGGGCTCTCGACGACAGGCGGAGGCAGCATCCCTTCGGCCATCCCCACAACGAAAAGGTACTTGTATCTCGCCCCCTGAATTGTGTCAAGGTCGTGCACCGGGATACCGCCGCGCGCTGGATTTACGGTTACACGAACTGTCGCTAACAGTTCACGAATAAGCGTGAAAAACTCCGCCTGGTCCATAGGCTCGAGATCTTCCAAGCTGTCCAAGGCTGACATAAATCGCGAATATGCGATCACTTCACGGGCACTGGGTCGAACTTTTCTACGTACACCGAACATATGTAGATTGTTTTTCAACCATTTAATCCCGTCACCAACCTTGGACACCTCAGGCGGAGCAAAGCTGGCAATGTCCGGCGACAACCGGGCCCATTCTTCTCGTCCCCTAATCCTCAAGCGTCGGGCCTCTCGCCATTCGGCCGGCCCCAATCCCGATCCCAACGGGTGCATCAGAACTGAAGCAGCGGTCTCGAACTCGAAATCGGTGTCGATCGCAGAAAACATCGCTTCGATGAGCGATCCGAAACGAGTCTCAGCGAGGGATGCTTTAAGTCCAGACGTCACAGCCATCCCATATTCTTCTGCGGTATTAACGAGGAGCGGCCCGTATATTTCACCGTTCTCGGCCACGATAGCAACCTCGTGTGGGTCCACCCCGCTTACCACCAACTCTTTTACCTTACCAAGGACATAGCGTGCCTCGGACTCAACGTTGTCCAGCGATACTGCGTTCACCAGCGCCGATCCCGAACAAGCGGCGAAGACCGCCGCCGCTCGCGTCCCTGTGTCTTGATCGGGGCTCGCTTGTTCGTCGAGATGCCAGCCGCCGATCTCGCGAAACCATTCGGCGGCTTTATTGTTGGTAAGAAATAGGGAGTCATTCCCGCAGGGAAGGTAGTATGCGCTATTCGCTCCGGCGAAAGCGTTGATAAACGTTAATTCTTCTTTTCTCGCCCGAAAATATCCGTATATGAGTATTTGCTGCGGCTCAGGCTCAAGCAACGTGGCTCGCCAGAGAACCGCTGACGGATCGACAAGGCGCCGATCATTGAGCAGTCCTTCATATTCACGCGCGATCCCGGCCACCTGCCGCGTTCTAACGGAACCATGCATCTCTAGTTGCTCAAAACTGATCCCGGTGCGAAGAACAGTATTGAGAACCGTCCGAATCCTCACTGCTAGTGCCGCAGTATCTGATCTTGGAACAACATTAGACACAGCCGTTTTTAAATCCGTGAACGCCTCGATGCCGCTCGCCACTCCGAAACCGGCCGCTTTCAACACCCCTCCCGCAAGATCCACCAGGCTTACTCGAGCGACCCCCAACGCATCAGCCGCAGCAGAATGCGGCGTTACCACCTGCATCCCAGTTTCAAGCTCGACCGGCGGGCAAGGAAATGGATTTGTTCGTATAACTCTCATAGCGTGGAAGACCGATCGCTTAAATATTGTAGCGGTTACAAACTCAATGGCACATCAAAGCGGTTACTTCGCTTCAAACTCGTGATTACTGAATTTCAGTGATCTATCTGTGACAGTTCGGATCGTGATTCCGAAAAGGCTTCGGGTGCCTTGGTTCAATTCGAGATTGCGAGCACCTAAGCATTCAAACGGGACCAACAAGACCTTTCCCGACTCTCCAATCACGGCCGAATTGCGCTGCGTATCAACTTCTTTGTCTTCACTTCCTGCGTGATTTTCTGTAGAGCCATGGAGGTACCGGGTTTCGTTCCTGCCAAAGTCCCCGCCGCGCGGAGCGGGCGGCTTCCTCGGCGGCAGCGTATATCTGCCGGTCCTCAGGTCTCTGTTCCTTTTCGTACGCTTTGTAATGCCATGCGAGACCAGTCATTACTTGTTGGAGATTTACGTCGCTTCCTTCGACTACAATCTTGCCTAGTAATCGACCGTATCGGTCTACTTTAGTGTACTGAACGGCTACCTCCCTGTTGAAAATTAAATTAGAAAGGTTCTCCTTGGCGCGGCGGCCGAAGCCCTGTCCTAACTCCGGGGCATCGATTCCCGCCAACCGGACTTTGTACTGTCGGTTGGTGCTGTCGAGTAGCGTAAAAGAATCGCCGTCGTGCACGCCCACGACCCGCCCCAAAAGACCCGCGGGCGCTATAATTATCTCGTTTGTTTGTGGCTCTAGGTGTTCCAGCGCACCAGTGGTCTGGGGGAGAGGTGCGGCAGAGCTCTTGTTGTTATGCTGATCCTGGGTCGGCGGCTGTGCTCCGACAGGATGTTGTCTCGACGGCGGAATGCACGCGGCAAGAAGCGCGGTGAAAAATAGTAACAGCGCAAACCTAAGCAGAGTTCCGATTGGGGTCATACAACTACTCGGGAGAGGAATCGTGTAACGATTGCCTCACCCATCATAAGACCTTGGCACTCGCTAAATTTCTTCTTGACTCTAGGTTTCCTGTTTTGTTAGAGTTGCGTAGCTTGCGATGTGTAGGTGGTGGTCGGTCAACAAAACTCGAGTTTTCACCCTCTCTTCTTCGGAAGGACATCCCACCTCATCTCTTAAATCGTTCCTAGTATAACATTCATTTAGCCTTTTAGTCTGGAACTCGCACGGTGTCCCGTAATGATGTATGAAAAAATTTTCGCCAACAGTAACTATACTGACGCTCATATGTCTTGCGGCGTTTACGTCTTGCGGAGACAAACTCGTCTGCGCCCCACCTCAGGCAGCATCGGCCGATGGGATCGTCATTAATCGGACCAACACAGTAGACATATTTCTCGATGCTACGTTGTCGATGCAGGGATTTATTACCGACGGCTCCTTCAGTTACTACCAACAGAGTATGCCGATGCTTGAACGGGCAGTGATTCGCAACGGCGGAACGGTCAATTTTCATAAGTTTGGTACTGAAATCGCGGAACTTCCAGGTCGGAGCTATGGTGATGCCCAACGAAAAGTGTTTTACACCGATGCTCTTATCAATAAGAAGACTTTAATCGAAAAGGTACTTGACCGATCAAATCCAGAACACTTGACCATTATAGTTACCGATCTCTTCCAAGAACGAGCGGACATTAACCAGCTCAGCGAACTCATCAAAAATAAGTTTATAAGTGCAGAACTGGCCGTCGGTGTACTTGCGATCAAAAGTCATTTTAATGGGATGGTTTTCGACGTCGGTTCAAATAACTACTCCTTCTCTTACGCATCGGGCGGCGAAGCAAGTTCGCTTAGGCCATTTTATCTTCTTGCATTAGGAACTCACGGGGACATTGCAAACTACTTCGATACCCTCGTTTCTGGAGAGATGGCCGCTTTTCCGCAGAAGGAACAGGTTATCTTCTCCAAATTCATTACTCCACACATATCGTCATGGGATGGTTCCCAACTCACAGACTCACAGGGGATCAACGAAGTGAACGGTGTCCTAGTTCAACCTCAGGGAGGAGAACACCAGTACAAGGAATTTAGGATCAAGGGGAACGCACGGGACACTTGGCTTGCCGCCGATCTACGTTTCGAGCGTCTTCCCAACGTCGCTGAATTTGAAAATCTAAAGCCGTCTATCGAAGCGTTCAACTGCGGAGCAGCGCCAATAGCCGCGGGGACCGAGACAGGGTCAGAGGGCTATGTCGCAAACGATGCCCTCAGCGACGCTCTTGGTATAACAGCCGCGGAATCGGGGAACGGTTTACAAATAAGAATAGACGTGGACCAGAGCCGGCTGGGGCAGGGGCAGATTGCCGCGTATCGCATCGTGTTAAAACCCGAACGCTATGCTATGCCCGCGTGGGTCAACGAGTGGAACATGACCGACGAACAAATCGAGAGCTGGCGGACGGCGGGAACTTTAGACGGCAGCAAGACATATAATCTTACTCCCTTTTTGCAGACGCTGTGGGAGATGAACAAACAGGTACATGACCCGATAGTCGCGGACCTATTTGCCTTCTTTCGCCTGGACTAGATGTCGTTACGGCAGAAACATTATTTTTAGGAAATTTTGCGATGATTAGATTTATTGGTGGAATAATTTTGTCCTTAGGTCTCGCGCTAGTAGTTTTCGTTTTCTTGATTCCAGCACAGCGATGGTATTTTGAAAACCAGTTGAACGTAATCCCGCCAACTGGGGTCCGTCAAGATATGTGGCTTGACGACTTTTCAGGCAACGGCCTCTATCACATCTTCACAGCACTAATCTTCACGATCGCATGGCACACCATCGGATTCTTCTATTATCGGATAAATGATTGGACGAAGGCGGGGGGCAGGTTGGTCTGGCTGACGCTTCTCGTACTGATGCTCTTGTCTATTGCTGTCATCGGTTGGCAAACCACATTGTATACAGAAGACTGGGGTCGCGATTTAGCTTTGCTGGCGTATCTACTTAACGCGATCATAATTTTCTACGCATCGTCGGTATTCGCGTCGCCGACCACGGTCAAGTTCGCCCCGCCAGGCGCCATTTCTGTAGGACGCATTTGGAGCTAATGTTGAATCAACGAGAGTCTTTATGAGCTATTACGCTATTGGGATCGGCGGTACGGGAGCAAAGTGTATTGAATCGTTGATTCAGTTGTGCGGCGCCGGTCTAATGCCGGATGACGAGGACGTCAACATCTTGTTTGTCGACCCGGACGGGGCAAACGGCACAGTTGCTCGCGCGACGTCCCTTCTTAGCAATTACAGGGCGTGCCGACAAGGTAGAGTCGCGGGAACTGACTTCCTCAAGAGCCCGGTGGTTCCGACATTTGCACAAAATGCGCTCGACACGGCAACGCCAGCTATATGGTCCCCGCTTGAGAAAGGACAACACCAGCTTGATCATTTCTTTGACTCAAATCTTCTGAGTCAGGAAACCAAGTTACTATTCGATCTTTTGTTCAGCCCGGACGAGCAACAGATGAATCTCGACGTTGGCTTCCGTGGACGTCCAGCAATCGGCTCGGCCGTAATGGCTGCATCGGTAGATTTTGATAAAACCGAGCCGTGGGTCACGATCAAGAAAAAGATGCAGTTCGATGTCGGAAACGCGAAGCCCGTCAAAGTAATGCTATTTGGCTCGATTTTCGGCGGAACCGGGGCGTCAGGGTTTCCGACAATTGGGACAATTTTGAAACAATGGATTTCTACATTTCCTGATCAGTCGACCGTCAAACTGGGTGGCATCTTGATGCTGCCATACTTTTCGTTTTCTCAAGTTGGAACGGACGGTATAGCCGCTAGCTCGGAAGACTTTTTACTCAATACTCAGGCCGCGCTGCAGTACTACAGCCGTCGTTCAGAGCTAGAGGTATTCGATTCGGTTTACATTCTTGGGAGTCAGGATCGGTTGAAAATGAGGGAGGCTCAGATCGGAGGGCGGTTGCAGCAAAACGATCCGCATTTCGCAGAGCTGTACGCCGCACTAGGAGCAATCGACTTTTTCAGTTCCGATTCCACTGCGAGAGGTGAGAACCGGTATAAGCTGATCGCTCGCGCAAAGGAGAATTCCCTCACTTGGACCGACCTCCCATTTGATGACGAGAAACTGGAGTTAAAGTTAATGCAGATGGCCCGGTTCTCTTTTGCTTTCCTTTCCAACTATTACCCAATGCTTCAGGATATATCCGTTAACGGTAACCGGTACCGGGCACCTTGGTACGTGAGTTTCTTTCATTACAAACACGTTGACCTCAGATCTGAACTACAGAGTGACCTGAAGTCTATCAAGGAGTACTGCGAGAGTTTCTTACTTTGGCTAGCAAAGTTGGAGTTTTCAGTCGCAGGGAAGCAAACAACGTCGATAAACTTAGCGGAGACGTCTTCCTTTAGTTGGATCGAGGACGGCGGGGCGATAAAGTTGCGAACCACCTTTGATCCTAACGGGTTTGGTACGTTCAAACTACCCGGAACCGGAGATACTAACATGGCTGAGCTTTGGGAGAGAATGAGCAAATCTAAATCCTCGGGCAACAGTACAAATGGCGCGTGGCATTTTGTCAACACGTTGTACCGCCTGTGCGGAGAATAGAATTTCACGAGAACTGTTATGCCAGAACCACTTCTTCCAGAACTAACACCACAATCTACCGTGACTGCTTTTAGCACGGCAGGTAAATGGGACTCCCGCACTGGGCAGAATGTCGACGATCTCAGAAAAAGTCTTAAGGTCACGCCGGCACGGATTCAGGTAAACTCTATCCCTGATGTATGGGCACGACCGCTTCTCTTTGAGATGGCTTTATTCGATCCAACCCATGCTCTTCACGCTCGAATCCTCGGGGAATGGCGCGGCCTCCTTGCCCTGCTCGCCCTCAAGTCTGTCAAAGGCATATCGACTTTTTCAGCCAAGCCAGTCCATATCGGAATCAACCCGAACCCTGCGAGAAATACCAAGTTTCTGGATGTGGCCGCAAAAATGAGACCCAGTCACGCGATAACCCCCGCGACCTCATTTGAGAACTCATATATCTTCGTTTCCCACGACAAATTCCGAGATCGGGCAATTGGCATGACGTCGCCGATGACGTTGGTCTTCACGTCAACTTATTATTTCGATCATCTGTCTGGAATTCAATGGTTTAATGGCGAACATCTAGAAAGCCCTGTAGACCATCTTTCGGCCATTGAGCTGCCCGCTCTGGCGTCTTGGCTGCACAATCTACGAACCCAGTTGCAAGGGATCATTAGCGAGCCCCACACCGATACAACAATTCTGAATAAACTCACTGGCCTCATTGAAGATTTCACCCAAGATTTGAGAGTGCCGCCGACTGAGTTCGTTCCCGCCTCGCACGGATTCAATATCTCCCCGGCTCACGGAGTTTTCTATTTCTTGGATAAGCCAGCGGCCCAACCCCCCGCCCCCGTTTCGCCAGTTCGGTTGTTAAAATCTCCGGGCCGCGCTGGAACTCCAGAAATACTCATTGTTGATAGTGAATTACCGCTTCAATGGGGTTTGGAGCCTAAACAGATCTCAATTGGTACAAAGACGCTGATGGATGCACTGCCAGCGGGGCACCCTAAGGGTGAACACACGACCTTCGCGGGGACACGATTGACGGACTTCGAGGCCTGGAATGCGACAGAATTTTTTACAGACAAACTTACGCTCTTTCGCGTTCCAAATGTGTTCCCTGGAATAAAGGCAGAACGGTGGATAGAAGGCGATCGTCCGAGCGATATATCACTGATCTTGCCAATCGGAGATAAATTGCTCCAGTACTTAACTCCTGGGGACCTGATCAGCAGAATGGCCTTTTCGCGGGGCGCAGGGGGAGAGATCACCGTAACGCTACGATTGTCGCTTGGCGACGATACAACGACCCGGGATTTCACCGTCAGCAAGAAATATAGCTCCGCGGATTTTGAGTACCTTGACGAGGTTCCAATTATCGAGGTCTTCCCGAACTTTAAGGTTCCGGATTGGAAGACGTACTTTCTAGTCTACGCCGCAAACAACGCCAAGTTCGCCTTTCAGATCAGACCGTTCGTCACCGACGCTGGTGCCCCGTTCCGCATCCCCAGCGACTCTCAGAACGCCTTGACGGAAATCACTCAACTCGACGAGTACCCTGAAGCGTTAATTTGTTCGGTAGATGGAAAGCCGGCCGGCCTACTTTTGCTGCCCGAGCCACAACATCCGCCGGCGCAGCCGACTACTCACATCGTGGGGGTCGATTTTGGGGCCTCAGGGACGAGCGTCTATCATGGCTCGGACGTTACGAAGGTGGTACCACTGACTTTGCGTAACCATAAGTTGTCCGTAAGCAATCTTTCAGATAATCAGAGAGCGAAAGTCATCGATTTCTTTCTTCCAGCTGAAACAATAGAAGTACCTTTTCTCAGTCTGTTTAAGCAGTTCGTTAACGAGTCGGATTTGCAGGATATTCGGCCGATCGTGGAGGGCCATATTCACTATTACACGGCGGATTCCAAGTTAGACCTCAGCAGGCCAAACATATACGCCGACCTGAAATGGTCAGGTGAACCCCAGAGCCGATTGAGGGTTAGGGCCTTGCTGACACAACTTTGTTTTCAAACAGCTGTCGAACTAGCTTCACAAGGAATTACGTCAATCAATTGGAGATTCTCGTTTCCTACAGCATTTTCCGAACCACAGCGAGATCAGTTTGCGACGATTTGGGGACAAATCGTAGCGAAATGCAGCGAGCTAACGGGACTCTCGTTTTCCGAACCGACGCACCAGACGGAAAGTATCGCCGCCGCGCAATATTTCCGTGAAAAGCAAAATGCCACGACAGCCACGAGCGCAGTTTTCGTAGATATTGGTAGCAGTACTTCAGACATCTCCGTTTGGCAACACGATAAATTGCTCTGGCAGATCTCGGTACGTTTCGCTGGACGCGATATTTTCCATCGATACCTAATGTCGCATCCCGAGATACTTAAAAGATTTGGTTTGGACACGGAGAAGCTCGAACGGACGAGAGCCGCGGGCATAGACGCGAAGCTATGGGCGGAGACTGACGCGCTTTTGCAAGAGCACAGTGCTCAAATGTTCAAACAACTGCCGCTTCTCGGACCGACGCCAGAAATCGTTCTACTACGACAACACCTAGCCCTTGGCCTGTCGGGCCTTGTCTACTATATAGGACTCGGTATCAACCACCTGATCGCTGAGAACCTGTTTACGGAGCGAATGCCGAGCATTTACATCGGTGGGAACGGGTCTAGAATGTTCCGCTGGCTTAGCGATGGGAACGTCAAACTCGCTTCCCCGTCGCAATCTCTATTCGCAACGGTATTCCAGTCCGCGCTGGAGAAACCGCTAGAGGGTACCTTTAATGTGGAATTAAGCGACGCACCGAAACAAGAGGCTGCTTACGGCCTAGTTTGCCGGAACAACCTCGCGAGCGTGAACGACCATAGTACAGCGGTAGTCGCGGGCGAAAAATTCATGCGGGACGGAGTAGAACATGATTGGAATACTGTTATAGATTCGGAGTTCTTCAAGGCCGTAGTTCACCCGCCCCGTCAACTTGATCGGATAGTGGATTTTGTGGCGACGTTCAACAATTTTGCGGAGCTGAATCCCGAATTTGCGAATCCGATTATTTGGGATGATCGCGCCGTTGATGAGATCAGGGCACGAATAGCGACCGACCTCAACGATATCAAGAACCAAGGAATAATGGATGTGGAGCCGGTTTTCATTATCGCTCTCCGTAATCTTCTTCAGAAGAATAGTGCTTCTTAGCGTAACCCTATGCTCGAAAGTGTAGTTAATTTCCTGGAATGGACGTCGGATTACATTTTGCAGGTTTCCATAGCGATAGCCGCGCTTCTATTGGGCGGAATAGCTGGTTGGCTCATGTACGCAAAATTAGCACGCAAGAATAACCTTGGGAAAACTTACGTTTCTCAAGGTACCTATGGCGAGTCGCCACGGAGGGCTCCATCATATGAAGATACAATCCTCGTGGAAAACATCTCGTCTGAGCTTGATAAAATCGAAGCAAATCTTTCCATTCAGCGTAATTTCGGGCCAAATCGACCAGCCCACGTCGAGAAGCTCCGCAGCACACTGCTCCGCCTGCAAACGATCGCCCATACTATTAGAAATAAAGAGACGACTGCCCCCAGCCTCGGCAGAGAAGCGGTGATGGAGCTTTCGCGTGATCCCGATGTCATCCCGACCCCAGCCGAGCCCCCGTCTTTTGAGCAGGAGTTCACCGAGATGTACAATTCCGCCCGTGATGACAAGCAGATGCGGGATGCGTTTTGGTCTAAATATCAGCTCGCTCAACTCGGAAACCGCAACACTACAGACCAGCGAATGGGTCGAGCAAGCAGCCATGACTTCAGAACGGCAGACTCACTCGGCGATTTCATCGCGGTTGAAGACTCTTTCGCCGGCGCATACCTAGTCGTTCCTAGTTTTACAATGTCGGTCGATGACACCAGCTTTCGTTTCGGCGGACTCGACGCTGCATTCGCGTGTAACTTTGAAGCCGGTGTGACTTACCCGAATTTCACTGTTCTCGTCCCGGCCAAGTTTTCGCGGAACATTGAAAGCTGGGATGTTGCGACCCGCGGCCAACTCGAGTTACATCCGCCAGATCAAGTTTAGTCTATGGAGTTCATAACTTATCTGTACCCTAGCGAAACTGTTGCCCAAGCGGTGATACTGGTACAGGTGGGTGGGTTCATCCTCTGGGTTTCGGCACTCATCTACTTGTTCGTGCGCGACACACGTTTGCGTCGATCCATCCTTGATATAGAAATCGCGGAATCCGAGACAGAGTCCACTCACGCCAGTGAAGACCGTGAAGACTCTTTTCTCGATGTTCCCAATCGTTCTTTGCGACACCATCTGAATGCATTGACATCTGCGGGGGAGAATGGACGCAGTATCGACGTTCAGGCTTTGACGCGAAGTACTACAGCCGCACTGGGGCTTAATAATGGGTGGTTAAAGTCGACCCTCTCCCTCTTCATTATCGTAGGCTTGCTGGGTACGCTTTGGGGGCTTGCGAGTAGCTTGGATCAGCTTTCTAGGATGACGCCTGATGGGTCGTCAATGACAAGCGAATCCCTTGCTCTCGGCCTAAACGTGCTTCTAAGTAAGCTAGGCGGGGCGTTCGCACCCAGCATTTATGGTGTTGGATTTACAATCATAGGGGTTCTACTATTTGCATTGTATTCCCGAGTTGCGAATCTCCCGCTTTTGCACCTAGTTGAAAGACAAACGATTGCGTTCTGGGCACCGGCACTTACTGAACCAGAAGCGAACGCGTCCTTACTGATGCGAGGCAATTTGCAGGCAGCTGAAGGGATCGGCAAGGCGGCGGAAAGCATCAGTGCAAATGTCGACAAACTGGCAACTATATTTGTTCAGCATCTCCCGAATCTGGTCGAAAACTTGAGCGAGAGCGTTGGCCAGATCACCGACAAATTGAGTCTAGAAGCTGCAAACCTCTCGAACGATGTAAATGGGGCAAGTGCAGCGCTTCAAACTCTGACTATTGCCTCTGAAAACCTCGGACAGTTTTCGGAGACCTTCAAGGCAACTGTCGAAAAGCTCTATCCTTTTTCGGACGCCGCGGAACTGAGAAGTCTTTACGAGAAACTGCTGGATCGTTCTACTGTCATTGCTGATGAACATGCTTCCCTGCAGCTCCTACTCAGCGAGCAGTTGAACCAGAACAGTAACCAGACCTCGCTTCTTGATGAAGGATTTAAGGCACTGAAAGAAGACATGCGCCAATCTTCAGCGGCGATAGTGAGCGAGCTTGGTGGAACGGCCGCAGCCGCGAAAGACGCGTTCGGTGGGCTTAGTCAGCAGAATGAGAACGTAATCAGAGAATTGGTCCGCCAAGTCGGCTTGCCCATCTCGGACGTGTTGACGCCTTTACCAGACACGTTCGAAAAATTGAACCGAGAGATTGAACGGATTAACGCGCCCTTGGAGAGCGTGAAAAACAGCATTGCAGAAACTTCGTTCAACGTGATCAACCATGCCAACGATAGCATGGTCAGAATAGGAGATAAGTTGCAGGCACAAGTCGTGAATCTCGAGACACTATCATCGAGCATCGACAGCCTTGTCCCGAAACTAGAAGTGCTCAGCGAAAGAATTGAGAATTTCAATGCTAAAACAGAGACATTGCGCTCCTCAATCGACAAGTTTGGAGAAGACGGCGAAGCAGTAGCTCGCAAATTAGTCCGTTTTGACCAAAAAGCGGATGAGGTCCTTCGGGCAACCCGGGTCAAGCCGCAGGTGGGGGGGGGCTCGACGCCAGGCCCCCAGAAGAAAAGAGGCTTCTTTGCCGGGATCAAGAACAAGGTTTTTGGAGACTAGGAATGGAAGGTGAGAGCACATTTGAAGTGAATGTCTGGACTGGGTTTGCGGATCTCATGCTCGCGCTCGTTCTTGTTCTATCCCTGCTTCTATTTATCGTGGTCGGGACCATCTCGCTCGGTGCGGTCAACTTGAAACACGTTCAGAATAACCAGCAAGTAATGGTTCAGGCAATAGCTGCAGAATTCAACACTCAGCCTCACCCGCTCCCGGAGGGTGGGTTTGGTATTTCCACTGGTAATGATTCTGTGTTCGACATCAAAATCGTAGACGATCTTAACTCACAACGCATCACATTCAGCGATAAGTTGCTTTTCCGCCCGGACGATGTCGAAATCAATCAGAACGGCCGGGTTGTTCTCGACATCGTCGGAGCAACGCTAAAGGCCCAGCTGCCGCTAGTCCGTGAAATCCAAATACAGGGCCACGCAGATACACTTCCCAGCGGGAAATTTGGATCAAATACAGAACTCGCAGCAATGCGTTCGATCGCCGTCTTCCAGTATTTTCAGGACAGTGTAGGCATCGATCCCGCTGCACACCTAATGTCGGCAACAACGTTTGGGGAGTTCAGATCCGTCCAGCGTGGAAGACGTGGAATCGAATATGACCGGGAAACTCTTCTACGCGACAATGCTGATGAAGCACTACGCGGGCTAAATCGTCGGATAGAGTTGGTGCTTATTTATAAAAGATAAACTGGGCTTGCTTTCGGCGTTCGTCAGATCACCGACCAGAATGTCTCCCGGCCACAATCTTATGCCCTAAATTGCGATCGAGAGACAATGAGTAAAGTAGACCTCACAATTAATTTCTGGAAAAGCAAACTGCTTGACCTCACGAAACGCAATCGAGCCCTTAATTACAAACCGACCAAAGTTTCAACGGTAACGATCGCGGATGAGTATTCGGTTGAGATTTTTCGACTCCTGTGTCTTCAAGGGAAAGAACTCAAGTTCAAGTCCGCTCCCGACAACAGAGGAGAACCCAAGGCTGCTACCTCTAGAACTCGGTCGCAGGCTCACGATGATAGCGAGATCGGCACCTTTGAAGGAGGCGACGAGGTTGAAGATGCATTATTGGCCCAGGATTTCCAGCCCTACGATGCAACAGCACTAGCCAGTAAATACACGGACCTGTACCTTCAAACATCTTCCACAGCCGAGAAGTTGGACAAGTCACTGCGTCGACTTGAGGAGCAAGCCCGTCTGAGCCTTGAGGAGCAGGGCGTCAACTCGCTTTTTCTAACACTTGGGATGCTCCATTACGGTGATACTGCAGCATCGGCAGAATTCTACCGCGCTCCACTTATTCTTATTCCAGTTGAGTTGGTCCGATCTTCGGCCCGGACGGGTCACACCCTCAAAAAGACGGATGACGAGGTTATCGTCAATCCGTCTTTAACCGAACACCTTAAACGCACAAGCGGCATCATTATTCCCGACATTCCCGATTCGGGCATGATGTCAGAGGAGTACGATGTTCACGACTTCTTTCTAAAGACCGAAAAAGCGATCAAAGATCAAGTAGGCTGGTCGGTAAAAGATCAGATCAGCTTGGGTCTTTTCTCATTCCAAAAACTGGTTATCTACAAGGATTTGGAGCGGAACGCGAAAAGAATGGGTACTCACTCAATTATCCATCAGATAATTACACGGGAGGTAGACGACTATGGAGGTCTTCCGGACGAAGTGCGAGACCTAGATCTTGATAAGGAGTTCGCCCCCGAACACGGAGGGCATGTTGTGGACGCAGACGCGAGCCAACTCCGTGCTCTCGCTGCGGTAGCTAAACAAAACAATCTCGTACTTGAAGGTCCGCCAGGTACTGGCAAATCCCAAACTATAACAAACTTGATCGCTCAGGCGTTATACATGGGCAAGAGCGTTCTCTTCGTGGCAGAAAAGATGGCAGCGTTGGAGGTAGTCCATCGGCGGCTCACCGATTTAGGCTTAAACGAATTTTGCCTGGAACTTCATTCGTCCAAGGCCAATAAAAGGTCAGTGATGCACGAGATAGGAAGTTCCCTCAGTTCTTCGCTCCAACGGCCTAATTCGAATTCCGTAACGAGCGAACGCCTCCCGGACGTCCGAAGGACGCTGACGGACTATATAGTCGCCGTCCACACTAAATATGGCTCCCTCGGGCAATCGCCATACGAAGCCGTTGGGGAACTAACCTCCGTTTTAGAGGCTCCAAAAGTCCCGTTGCAACGTGATATTTTCGCGTACACCCACGACGAGATCCTTAGTGCTATGCGTGACACTGAAGATCTGGCCGTCATAGTGTCAACACTAGATGTCCCTCCCCGCGACCACCCGTGGCGCGATAGTGAACGAACCTTCTATTCAGAGCATGTCATTGATGAAGTCGCTAACATTTGTGCCCACCTAATCACGGCACTGAGTGATCTCCTAGCGAACTCGCAACAGGTAGAGACTCTAGGGCTTCCTCAAATGAGAACGTTGGCCGACATCGATCTAGTGTCAGCGATATCAGATGTTTTGGCCAAATCCCCTGGGGCACCGATTCACGTACTGAAGAACCCGGAGTGGAACACCCCGCCGCCCGATGCAATGGCTCTGATCGACAGCATTAAACGGATCGCGAAGTTAAAACAAAAACTGTTAATGGATTTTGCCCCCGAGGTCACGGAGTACGACCCCCAAGATGACATCGCTTTTATTGAGCAAAAGAGTTCGGGGTTCTTTAGCTTTCTAGCGATTTTGAGCGGCCGGTACAGATCTATTAAGAAGCGGTGGCTTGCCTACCGGCTTCCTCATTATGACAGCTCCCTTTTAGAACAAGCGTCCGATCTGACGACTGCCGTCGAGATGCATAGGGAAAGAAAGACATTCCTAACCCGGGAAAGCCGGGGCAGTCTTTTATTCGGTTTACTATGGAATGGCCTCGATACCGACCCAACTTCACTGGAAAATTACGTGTCCTGGGTTATGGATTTTCGCAGGCTTTTTGTGGAGCACGGATTACGTGAAAATACGATTGCGACCGCGAGCAAGGCTTCACCAGATCTTCGACTTGTGCAAGAACTGCAAGCAAGGACAGCGGAGATTAGAACAGTGTTGGAAAAACTGGTTTCACTCGCGGCCTTCCCGGCTGGCTATTTCGATTCGTTAGAAATAGTCGCAATTCAAAGCAGAATCGTTGAGTTGAGAGACCATCTGACTCTGGCTCCACGTTGGGCCCAGTTCGAATCGGCACGGCAAAAGGTTCAGAACGGTGCAGCCGGTGAACTTCTTTCAAGGGCGATCGACAGTGAGATTTCGTTCGAGGCTATCCCCCCAGTATTCAAACGGGCCTTCTATCAGCGATGGCTCTCTCAAGTAATCGAAGAACGTCCCGCCTTGCAGGCGTTCCACACACTCACGCACGAAGAGCGGATTCGAGAGTTCCGGGTATTAGACGCTGAGGTATTGAAAAATAATCGCTCGCTACTGATCGGCAAACTTCGGGGGCTGCTTCAGGACAAGCTACGGACCCATGAAATTCAGTCTGGTATGAGGTTCTTGCGTGGGCAACTCGCGAAGCAGAGAAATATCGCCCCGTTGCGAACCACAATGAAGCATTCGCTTGCGGCTATTCGGGCGATCAAGCCATGTTTCATGATGAGTCCATTAACTGTGTCACAACTGCTTGAAGACGAGGGCGGCAAATTTGATTTGCTGATTTTCGACGAGGCATCGCAGTTACGAACCGAAGACTCAATCTGCTCCATCCTCAGAGCGAAACAAATCGTTGTGGTCGGGGATCCTAAGCAGTTGCCTCCGACGAATTTCTTTGCCGTGCAGAGTGGGCAAGTCAACGTAACGATGGGGGAAGACGGGATGCCGCTGTACGAAGACACACAGAGCATTCTTGAAGAGGCGACCGCGGCAGGTGTAGCCAGGTCGCGTTTGAAATGGCATTACCGTAGTGCCCATGAATCGTTGATCACCTTTTCTAACGCCAAGTTCTACGATTCGGAACTCTACACATTTCCCAGTGTGGAGATCGACAGTGTAGATTCTGGACTTCATTTCCATCTCGTTACAGACGGTGTCTACGAAGGTAAAGGACTTAACCATAGAGAAGCAGCCGCTGTTGCCCTCGCCGTTGTAGAGCAGTATAAGGCGGAGCCCCATCTTTCGGTCGGCGTCGGAACCTTCAATGTCGCTCAACAACTGGCTATTCAGGACGAACTAGAACATCTGCGCAGAAATGATCCATCGATAGAGCCTTTCTTTGATAAGAACCAGTTCGAACCACTTTTCGTCAAGAACTTAGAAAATATTCAGGGGGACGAACGCGACGTAATATTTTTAAGCGTCACATATGGGCGGACTGAAGACGGGAAACTGCGATACAATCTCGGGCCTCTAAACGGCAAAAATGGCTGGCGTCGGCTAAACGTTTTGACAACAAGAGCGCGTAAGCTCATGCGGGTGTATTCATCGATCCGCAGCGACGATATCAATCTAAACGAGACCGCGTCGATTGGTGCTCAACTACTTAAGGATTTTCTTGGCTATGCAGAGCTGAAGAACATCGATATCTTAAGCGTTCCCACTAGCCCAGTTCACGGAGCGTTATTTGAGGCAGCCGTTGCAACGGCTTTGACAGAACGAGGCTTCACCTTGGCGCGGAACATCGGCGTCTGCGGTTACAAGATAGACCTTGCGATAATCGATGAGGACATCCCGGGCAGATTCATATGTGGCATCGAATGTGACGGCGTTGCATACTTCGCTTCAGAAACTGCTCGTGACCGTGATCGTTTACGACAACAGGTTCTGGAAAGTCACGGCTGGGACATCCACCGCGTCTGGTCCACTGATTGGTACAAGGATCGCGAGGGTCAGATCGATCGCTTATCTAACCTGATTTCTATTTCGAAAAGAAAGGCCGAGAGCGCGGGTCTCAAGCGGTTTGCATCAAAAGGCCGGCCAATGATTGACGAGGACAAGACTCAAGAGAGCGATTCTGCCGCCGTGCTTGAGTTCGGCCTGTCTGTGGAGGAGGTCGAATACTCTCGTCCTGTAGCGAATGCGTATCAAGTAGCCGCCGAAAAAGATCCGTATGGTCGATCTAATCTCTTGGATGCACCTGCACAGAACGTGTGTAACGAGATTCTGGCAGTGGTTAACTGCGAAGCTCCGCTACACTCTAAGGATCTCGCCACTCGAGTTGCCGGCATATGGGGACAAAATCCAGGTAAGAATATTGTTCAGCGGATTGAGATGTTGGTTCGACATCTTGCCAGTAGCGGTCACTTGCAGATCCGGGGTGAATTTATTTGGAATCGAACAGGCACATATTCGGTTCGGTCACGTGCAGGAACTAATATTCCCAGCGAAAGAATCGCACCGGAGGAAATGCGAGAGGCGATTCTAATCGTCCTTCGGGCTGGGAACGAATTTACGCATACAGACCTAATCCGAGAGGTTCGTGCCCTTCTTGGATTTAACCGGACTGGAGCAAAGCTACAAGAAACAATCGCAGGGATGATCGAGACCATGCTAGCTGATGGAACTATTGGAGAGGGCCGGATCGGCATTGCTATCCGGGACTAGATAAATTCCTACTCTGAAGGATTTTAAAACTGCCACATAGCCGATTTTACGGTCGCTAGGAGTTACACAAGGTCCGAGGGACGTATGTTTTGCGTCCGTTACTGTTCAAGTAATAGCACCCCCCGCGGGGACCAGTTATAAACTTGCTATCAACGGAGCGAGACTTCCGTTCCCCTACTGAGGGGGCAGTCGGAGTTTCCTCCGGTGTTCTCTTTTCTACGATCTGCGTGTCTTCCTCTGCGGGTTTCGCTTCCACACTAGGAGGCTTCATTTCCTGAACACGGCTAGGTGTGGCAACCTGGATCGGTGAAGGAGAGGGATTCATCACGGCCCTGTTCTGATTCATCGGTGTCGAGGTATTCTCGCGAGTCGATAATCTTCTTCCGGGGTTTGTGCACGTTATCGAAGTAATAAGACACAAACATACACAGATTAAAAGGTCTTTTTTTGCCCTCACAAAGTTCTCCGTTGCCGTCAGGCTAGCCACGCCCCGCCCAAACATCCCCAAGGGGACGCTCTCATCCCGACTTCCCCATAGTGTTTTGTTCGTCGGGTTCGAATCTTTTATAACACCATTATGCATACACTTGGCTTGGCTAGATCGGGAAATCGAACGTATATTTGATTATATCTGATTGTATAGGGACGATCTCCCACCGCTTTAGTGGGATTTCCTAGTTCGGTATATCTAGACTGCTAACACTTAATTGAAATAAGGTTTTACGCCTTAGATCAATTCGATCGCGCGGAGCATGGCGAGGGTGCGGGTCTCGACGCCGAGTTTTTCTTAGTCGTCGGCGCGAATCCAATTGTAATGCTCTTTAATAAAATAAACATTTTCATCGATCACATCCTAAGGTCGGCGAGAAATTCGGAAGGGTATTTGGCGGCGGTTACGAGAAGGAAGTCGCGGGCTCGGGTGCAAGCGACGTATAGGAGGTGACGCTCGGTGTTATAAACTTCGTCCAAATCCGCATCGTCTGCGATTTCTTCTATTCGGGATTGCAGCGGAATGATCTCATCATCACAGGCCATTGCTACTACCGCTCGAAATTCTAGTCCCTTTGCCATGTTCATGGTACCAATTGAGACCTTGCCGACGGAGGTGTCGATCGACGAATCGAGAACAGTGAATTTGAAGCCGACCGTCTCGACGGCATGTCTCGCCCGGTCAAGTTCACCGTGAGACCTCACAAATACAGCGATCTCGTGGGGCAAGATTCCTTCCTGACCCAGGTTCATCAACCAAGAGGACACATGGTCGTTCTCTTCCTCAATCGAGCCAGCTATCTTGATCTCTGGGGCAATTCCATTGAAGACGGAAATCGTCCCGCGACGATCCTGGATCTGACCGTCAACATCAGCGACTTCTGCTCCAAGTAGCTTGTCAGCATGAGATCTAATTTGATGTGAAGTGCGATAGTTGATCTTAAGGCTCCGGGAACGGCCCCGGATATCCACGCCGAGCGAAAGCCACGAAAAGGCCTGTTGAAAGATACGCTGGCCGAGATCTCCGGCGAAAAACAGTGCATTCTGCCGGCCGCGGCCGAGGGCCGCAAGCCATTGCAACTGATACGGCGTAAGGTCCTGAGCTTCGTCCACTACAGCGAAGTCAAAGGGAGGCGGCGAACCACCGCTCAGGTCAGATGTGAGCCTGTTGAAGACGGTCGCATCCGTAACCATATCACTAGCGGCAAGCCTCTCCCGTACTTGCTCGAAAATAGCCCAAGCCATCGCTCTTTGTGCCTCGGGCAATCTCGTCTTTCGCCCCAAGCGAGCAAAGTCGCGATACGCTTCCCAACTCGACAATTGCCATGCATCTACAACCTGCATCCACTCGGAAGAAAGAAACGATCGAGTGAACCTATGGCCATCGACATCTTGCGATGCTTTTTCGAGCATTTCCCGGACCTCGGAGTCAGAAGCCACCCGTGGTTTTCCGAATTTAAGTTCGTAAAGTCTGCATGCAATGGAATCGATCGCATGGACCTCGATCCGTTCCGCCAACCTCGGTTCCGGTCCGAGCAGGACTCGAAGTTTAATGCGGAGATTGTTCGCGAGACTTGGTGAAAACGTTGTCAAGAGAACGCGGCTGTCAGGATTTTGTCGGGCCAATTTCACTGCCCGGTGAAGCGCTACGATCGTCTTACCCGTTCCTGCAGTTCCGGAGACCCTGGCGGGGCCGTTGTAATCCTTCTCAACTGCTTCCCGTTGGGCAGGATGTAAATAGATCGCCCACTTTTCCCACGGGAATTCAAGAGCGGCCTTCAGCTCATCGACGTCGTTCATGACACGGAACCTCCGCAGGGCGTCCGGGTGGTCAAACGGAGCGGGTTCGTCCGAAGCGGGCACTGAGATCGAGGGCGTGCCGCCATCGGCGATCGTAAGCAGAGCATCGCTTGCCTCTGACGGCAGGTGTTCTACAAGTTCCAAGAGAACGTCTTCGGAGGTTACAGACATCACATCCCCGATCCACTCCTCTGGAACACCAAACTCTAAAAGACTTTCCCTATCCCACCTCTCAAAGATCGGCCGCTTCGGAGTTACGGCCTCTACGTATGTGGGGATGACGATTTCTTTGACGGTCTCGCGGATCTCAACTAGCTGAGCTGCCCCGGTTTTAGGATGGACCTCCAACTTCCGGTTCTCTGCCCACTTGTATGCTTTGTCGTGGTGATCCACGTAGCAAACCAGGAGGCTGGGGTCCTTGCGATGGATGATCACACGGATGTCCTGGTTGGAACGAACGGACCAAAAGCTCTGGTCTTTGATCTTATCCAACCGATGCATCTGGAGCCCGGGGTTCGCGGGATTTGTCTGAAGATCGAAAACGGTAGCCTTAGCGGCTGCTTGTTCCGTATTCGTCAGTCTCTGAAGACTATCCGTGAATGTTGATGCAATGCGAAATTCCATCAGCCCTCTTTCTCGGAATCGGTGCGGATCGCTGACGGCTGGCGTTGAAAATGAGAAGCCAGATCCGAAATCGCTCTTCCTTTAGAGTGGAGATCGCGTAACTGAGAATCTTCGCCCGAATCCCACGTTTGGTACGCCCGCGGGTATTCGGCCTTAATCGTGGCAAGACGTTCGCTGTGATCTGAGCCGGACTCGTTTAACTCCAAAACTTCCCTAGCAGCTCGAAAAACATCCAAATACGTCAGTTCCGGGTGAGATTCAACGATCTGATCATAGCTGTGTCCGTCGGCAACTAGCGAAAGTACCGCGAACGACTTTGGACTCAGTTTAGACACTAGTTCTCGGACTCCTCTACTGCCATCCGCCGTTTTTGACCTTTTCTGGCGACCAACCATCGGAATGCCAGCATTAGGCTTTTGGTCTTATGCGACCAGTCTTCCCACTCTACGATCCAGTCATCGCCGGATTTACTCATCCGTAGCGTTCGACCATCCTCAAACGCGGCATCGACCGAGCGAAGATCAACTAGAAATTTCGCGAACCTCTTTAGCGTCAAACCTAGACCAAACGACGGCTTGACCTTTGCCAGATTAATGGCAACTGTTGACTCTTGAAACGGCTCAGGAAGGGGTTGCCAGGCTATGACACCGTAGACGTCCAAAACGCCGTCTTCTACAAACCATAGCCACTTTCCGTCGCGATAAAAGCCGACGCGTGTTCTTCCAGCACGAGTGTGTTCCTGTTCGGTGGTTATGAGGTAGAAACCATTCGCGCGTGGCGTTTCCTCAGCCGGTATCCACCGCACCCCAACCTCATAGCCGTAAGTGAAGGCGGCCGTCCAGATCCGTCGGAATCGCGGATCGTCACGAATACCACGCTCCGAAAGGTACCTCTCATATTCGTTCGTAAATTGATCGGCAATTCGCTCTGCTCGTTCTATGTGCAATTCCATAAACTTTATCTGTTTATACCCTAAATACCTTCATCACTTCGTCACCCAAATGGTTTATGACCTTTACGGCGATGCGACCGGAGGCGGGGCGCTTGAAGGGTCTGGAAATATCGCTGTTTAGCGTTGCCCAGGCGTCTTCGTTGATCTCGGCTTTGAGCGAGGTTTTGAGCGACTTGTACGGATCGTTCTGGCCGAGGAAGTATGCGTGGCGGACGAAGAAGCTCTCTTCGTTGTAGTCCGTGTCGATGAACCAGCAGGCGATGCCGTCGGCGCCGTCGCTGCGGACCTCGCCACTCTTCGGGTCGAAGACATCCACGCCCTTTACCTTAACCTGTATCTTTTCGTCAGGTGCGTGGTGGATGTCGATGTCCGGTTCACCAAAGATCACGAACAGGTTTCCCTTGCCGGTGTTCTTCAGGTCATCCGCCATGTGCAGATCGGCGTTCATTCTCGCTTTGAGCACGGGCACGCGGCCGAGTTTGTCGAACTCTGAAGAGTGAGCGTCGTAGTTGAACGCGCAGGCGATGAGCACGTCGAAGCCGGCATCGCCAGCCTCGCGGGTGGCGGCGACCAGGTCCGATCGTGAGACGGTGCCGAACTCGGGGCCGATAAAGATAGCTGCTCGCTTCGCACCGCCTTGATCGTCGTAGCGGGCCTCTGCACAGACGTAATATCCGGGCCAGCCGGTCGGGCCGTTGGTAAATGTGATCTTGTCTTCCTTGTGTGCCTGCTGCACGCCCGCCGCCCTCAAATTCTCGAGGATCATCGAGGTAAAGCCCTGAGCCGATGCTCCGTTTCCGGTCTCCGGTCTCGCTGCCGGGTCGATCAGTTCGTCGTTTTCGTCGACGCCGAGCGTGCGGTGGGGTGAAAGGCTTTCGACGGTGAACGGCCCGGCGACGCGGACCTTTTTCTTATCGTCGTAGGGTTTGTCGTAAAGATATTCCGACTCGGCCTTAGCGGCGATCGATGCATCGATCTCCTTCTGGCGTGCGATTCGGGCGTCCCACCAATCTGCGTGCAGCTTGGTCGGCTCTTTTGGCCACGGATCGACAGGTTTTTCTGGAAGGGAGTCTAACGTATATCCGCGCGCGAGATTATGGTTCAGGGCCCCAACGGCTTTCTCTATCTTCCTTGCGTCTTCTTTCTCGCCCCTCTCTTTTTCAACCCTAATGGAATAGAACAGCTCCTGATTGTCTCTGTTCCACTTGTCCCCCGGTTCCCGCGGCATTTCCCATTCCTGCCAGTCTTTACTGAGCGCTTTGTTTATCTGGTCGCGAAGCGGTTCGAGTGTTTGCTGCCACTTGTCGTAGATCACGTCGATCTCAGTGTTGTTGGCGATAGATTTGAGAGTGATGTGCGGAACGCGTTCGTATACGAAGCCGTGGCGGAGGTTGCCGTGAGTGGGCTGGGAAGATGGGACGGTTTGTGTGACCTCTCCTTCCTTCTGCTGACCCTCGGGCGAATCGGCGAGTAGGTAATACGGATAACGGGCACCCATAATGCGCGCACGAGCAAGAGCAAGAGCAACTCGCGAAGTATCGATCGTTATCCAACGTCGGCCCCATTGTTCAGCGACGTATGCCGTAGTTCCCGAACCACAGGTTGGATCGAGCACGAGATCGCCGGGGTCCGTCGTCATTAGAACACAGCGGTGAATGACCTTTGCATCTGTTTGGACGACGTACACTCGTGTATCGCCAACAAACCCACCGCCAGCTGTATCTTGCCAGACGTTGTTCGGTTTCTGTGTCGAATAGTCGGACCAGAATCTTGCAAAGCGAAGTGTGTTACCTTTGGTAATTAGACGATTGGCTTTTTCCAGCCGCTTCATATTCGTCTGCGTTGTCGTCCAATGACGGTTCTTGGGAACAGAGTATCTCATGCCTTCAAATTCGAACTCGTACCCAAGAGAATCAATCCAACCGTCCGAATTCAGTGGATTTCTTGAGATAGGGCTTCCAAGTTCCAAGATACTCTTGGCGTCCCTATCCGAATCTAAAGTAGAAATGGAACGTCGATCGAAAGGTCCGATTTCAATAGTATCGAAGAACATTAAGTCCTTTTCGGCGAGTTCACGCACCTCCGGGACCGATCGAAACTTCATGGTAGCCTTAGATTTTGCAAACCACACAATGTGATCAAAATTTGACTGCAAAAAATTGGTGTCAAAAGCTCCTGACTTCTTGAAAGCAATGACAGCAATAAGGTTATCTTCTCCGAAAACCTCTTCGAGCATCGCCCGAATCCGATGAACGTTCTCGTCTCCGATCTGCACAAATATTGAACCTGATTCGGTGAGCAGATCCCTTGCAACGGTCAGGCGGTCGCGGAGATATGTGAGATAGGAGTGGATCCCGTCCCGCCATGTGTCGCGAAACGCCTTTACCTGCTCTGGTTCGCGTGTGATGTGATCTGTGTTGCCGTCCTTAACGTCGCGGCTGGTGGTTGACCATTGGAAATTGCTGTTGAACTTGATGCCGTATGGCGGATCGATATAGATGCACTGCACCTGCCCGCGAAGCCCTTCGCGTTCGGCAAGGCTCGCCATCACCTGCAGGCTGTCGCCGAGGATCATTCGGTTCGACCAGTTCTGATCGTGCTTGTAGAAATCGGTTTTGGCTCCTTCTTCCAGGCCGTTGAACGCACTGTATAGATCTGCAAACAGAGCGTGTTGTATCTCTTCCTTTTCCTCAGTCCGCTCCGTTCGCCGCCGAAGGTCGTCCATGCCTCAGTGTCGCGGTAACTCTAAGAATTTCCTGGCCGGGAACCGACACCTCTGCCAACTTCCGATAAATGTTGCCCCATATCCCATGCAGCGCAGCAACCGCAGCAGTGGCAGCATCGTCGCTCTCTGCCAGCCCATGGGCAGCACCCATCAAAAGGCTTTTGCATTTGTCGAGCCAGTCTACAGCAAGCCCGCGACTGTTCAGAATTTCAAAAAGATTGTAAACGAGCTGGGCGTTTTCGGTATCATAGGCAACAAATCCTAGGCGGTTCTGAACAACACGGAGCAAATCGAGTAGACTTCCAGACTCCGTTTTCCATTTCAAAACGAACTTCTCACAGTCCTTGATTGCACTTGCGAGATTACGATCGGCCGCTGTCACCATATCCTCGTCGCTAGGATATCTACCAGCACGGAGAAACTGATTGAAGATCTGTTGGTTAGCGTTATTGCTCTGAAGCAACACAAGATTCGAGTCTCGCTTTACGAGGAGCTTGCCCAATTCCGCACGCTCTTCATCGTTAAGTGAATCGCGCTCAAGGTCAAGAAAAACGCATTTGAGAAGGATTATCAGCGTAGTGAGTCGCTGCTGCCCGTCGACAACATCATACAAGCGATACTCGACCATACCCTCGGTAGTGGTCTCCTGCGTCCGATAGCAGACCACCGTCGCCATAAAGTGATGATCATCCGAAGGCCGCTCTACCAAGCGTTCGATATCTTCGAAGAGGTCAGTCCGCTGTTTTGTTTTCCAGCTATAAAAACGCTGATATTCCGGTATGCGAAATACCCGATCGGTGAACAAGCCGCGTAGAGTTAAATATTTTGGTTCTATCATTAGATCAATTGACCACTGCTTGTCGCAAAAGCCGAAATTAAGTCATTAAACATTTCTGAGATCTTAACCTCGAAATCTGCTTGCATTTCGTAAACGTCCCGAAACTCTGCAAATGCCCAGCGTCCATGCTTGCCGAGGTTATTCACTCCCGGAACCCAATAGGTGTCCATAGTGGACTTCTTAATTACCGCATCTTCGCCGCGGTAGCCTTTGATCTCGACAATCAAGTGGAGTGGGTTGTCGGGCCCACGGCCGTCATCGACAACGACTATGAAGTCCGGGATGTAGGTTCGAATATCGCTGCCGAACCTATACGGCACTTCTAGACCGAGATTGCGATTTTTAACATAGGCGATCACCTGAGGATGCTGCTCCGCGACGCGGCAGAACTCGGCCTCCCAGTCGCTATCGGTTATCACCCAATTCAGGTGGCACTTAGGCGGCGGCCCCATAGTTTCCCAACGCGTGAGTTTCGATGTCGTGAAATTTACATGCGTCGTTGAACCACTCGGGTTATACGGGTCAAGCACCGCCTTTACAGGATTGGTTCCGATATGTGCCCGGGTTATAGCGTGGGTGATCTTATCCGATGCCATGTCCGCGAGTGTCTTGTATTTGAGCTGTGCCGGATATGTCCCACCCTTGCAGACAAGATGGTAATTTATCCATTCGGAGGCGATCCGCTTTAGCTGTGAGAACAGGGCCATCCGGGGTTCGCCATCTGCATCCCGCCATTTATTGAGCAGAAGGTGCGATGTAAGCTCGTAGACCACCTGCGAGTGACGGACATCGCCAGTATGAGCAAGATTGAGATTAATGGGGGCTCCAATAATCCCGGCGTTTTCGGTTTCGGCGGCACCGACCAGTTCCGGCGTAAGCTCCATTGCGGAGTCGTCGTTGAAGTTTGCAGTCAGACGTTCTTCGGGCAGTTCGACACGGAAGCCTTTCACTCGCGGGAACGTTATCTCCAGGTGATCGCGGTCGGGCCGGACTGCCTTGACCTGGACTGTTTCTCTCGGTTTTTGCGGTGGAGCGACGACAGGCTTTGCCGTGAAGTCGAACGGGATGCCGAGCACGTCAGCGTATTCAGTATTGAAGACTCCGTTTTCATTCAGCTCATACGACTGACGTCGAAGAGCACGCCCGATGACCTGTTCGCAAAGGAGCTGTGTGCCGAATGCACGTACGCCCAGCACATGCGTGACGGTGTTTGCGTCCCAGCCCTCCGTCAGCATCGAAACGGACACGACGCACCTAATATCGCCGCCGAGCCGCCCCTGCTTGCCAACAGTGTTCATGACTTCGCGAAGGAGTTCCTGATCCGATATTTTCTCAGCCTGGGTTCGGTCACCGGTGCGTTCGACGATCTCGCGACGGAACTGCTCGATCTCGGTACTGGCCATCTTGCGGAAATTCATATCAAGGGCTTCACCGGACTCGAGTTGCACGCTGTCAATGAGCAAAGTCCGGGGACGGCCGAGGGGATTACCATGATCGTCTTGGTTGCGGAAGAGCGGGAGACGGCCGAATTCGAGCTCGCTAGAACCATCTTCTTTTTCACGTCGGAAACCAGAAATGTAGTCGTAAACCAACTTTGACGTCGAAGTGTTGTTGCAAACGACGATGAAGCACGGTGGCACGGAAATGCCAGCCTCCTGCCAAAGATCGAATGTCTTTTTGTAATGGCCGTAAAGAGCTTCCAGAGCAGTTTGGAGTTGCGGTGGAAGGTCGAGCGGATTGAGTTCTCCCGCATCACCACGTTTCTTCTTCGGCATTTTCTTGCCGATGTGTTCCCACAGATTGCGGAACATCGGCATCTCTTCGCCAGGAATATTGTCAGCGACCGGAACACGAGGCAACTTAACAATGCCGCTCTCGATCGCGTCCATAAGCGAGAAGTCACTCATTGACCATGGGAACAGCGTGCCTTCGACGTATCCTGATCCGCGGAGGAAGAAAGGCGTCGCCGATAGATCGACGACACGATTTACGCCTAATTTCCGCTTCACCACTTCGATCCCGTTGATCCAAAGCCGGGCAGCCTCGTTATTCTTCTCGGCTTCTTTCTTCTCGTCACCTTTCAGATCGGAAATCTCGTCGGACTGGGGTTTTTCCCGATAGCAGTGATGGGCTTCATCGTTTATCACCATCACGTTCTTGATCCCCATGAGCTCCGGCATTACCCGCTGGATCATCTGCCCTTCGGTTTCGACAGTGTTGAGGGGCTCGCCATTTCTTCCCTGAAGAAGCGAACGACCACCCTTCGAGATGTCGATACGTTCGCGGAGCTTGAATGCGTGATAATTGGTGATGACGATCTTCGCACGCTCGACCTCTCGGATCATTTCGGCCGGAACGATCTCCCGAGACGTGTAATAGCTATACGGATCGTTCGGCTGCAGCACCCGAAGACGGTCCTTGATCGTTATGCCAGGTGCCACGATCAGGAAACCCCTAGTAAAGTTCTTGCTGCCGGGGTGACGTACGGCGTTGACGGTTTGCCAGGCGATGAGCATTGCCATCACGGTAGTTTTACCAGCCCCCGTCGCGAGTTTTAAGGCAAGCCGGTCGAGGCCCGGGTTCGCATCGTTGTTAGCATTCGTGAGATGCTCCAGGAACGCCTTACCACGCGATCCGATTCTCGGGGCGACCTCAGTCAACCAGATCGCTACCTCAGCCGCCTCGACCTGGCAGAAAAACGGGCGAATATCGCTGAATTGGTGGTGACGCCAATACTGCAGCAGGGTCGCAGTCGCGGGGGTGACATTCCAATCTGTTACATTTGGCAGCTTTCGCCAGGCATCCACATATCCCCGAACCTCATTGATGATCGAGGTCGGGTCGTACTTCTGAACAACATCGCCAAGCGAATTACCGAAATCGAGTTCGTCTTGGCCCGCTCCGCGTTTCCGCTTTTTAGGCTTCGGGATAGGAGTGACAAAGTCAGCTCGGCGTCGGGCTGGGATAATTTGTTGAGTTGGCTGACCAGAATTATCGAGCTCCCAGTGACGCTCGGGATACTCATACGGAGAGTTCAAGATGGGATGCTCGAAGAAGGTATTGCTCATTTGGAACTGTGAAGACCGAACGACGACCAATCTGAATCGTTATACCTAGTCCGCGGACGTTGAGGTCGAAACATGGTAACACATTTCATATTCGCAATATTCCGAAAATGTAGGAGAGCAAAAAAAGCGGGTGCCGGAAGTCGTATGAAAGCGACAATCCTTCCCGCTGGCTTCTAAGAGACGTGTGATGCTAGATCACACCCATATACACCGACGACCTATTTCTTCCGTATCAGGTCCAGGGCGTCGACCTCTGATTTAAGGACGAAGATGACGTCGTCGATGGTAACGGTGCGAAGGTGATTTGAATTCACATGGTAATACATACTCTGACGAGAGGTCCCTCGGCGTTCCGCCGCAGTGCTGATCTTGATCAGTTCTGAAATCCGAATGGCCTGACCGCCGCTAACCACTTCGACATCGCTGGATCTCGGCGTCGCGGCCTTGACCGGATCCTCTTGTTTTTTTTCGGGAATCGGGTCTTGCTTGGTTTTCCCATTTTTACCAGGTGAGTTGAAGGCCATAAGTTCGTCGAAACGAAAAGAATAGTTCAGGTAAAGATTGTAGTTGATTTCCATAGACCTACATATTAGCGTCAAATGACAACACCTGTCAAGTAGATTGTCAAAGATTTTTGCTTAAAGTGTAAATTTGTCCAGGAAAGATCGTTGAGTGATCCTGTCAGGGGTTCACGATTCGTCGAATTGAGTGGGGGGGGCGATTGTTTGAATTGTGGCTCGGCTTTAAACACACACACACACCTGCAAACTTATTTTCTGCCCCCCTTTTTGTTTAGCTTTCTCACGTGAGAAAACCACTTATCCGCTAAGGGAAGGAAGGAAAACGGAATGCGTCGGTGTGGTGTATGTTGGTAGATCATCCATCCGAACGATGGAGCCACTATCGATCGATCAACATGGAGCCTTTTGTGAAACGTGAGATAGACTAGTTAGTAGACTTGGGCGGGTCAGGCCATTTATGAAATGCATGAACTACTGCTCTTTAAGGATCCAATGTTTGTATTACTGACACATCGGCCAGCAAAGGATGTAAAACCCTCAAATGGAGGTGGGCTAAATGGGTAAAGCTCCGCGTCCTCGGCCGAGACGGCTTGCGGAAAAACTACTGGAGATACGAACGCGACTTGGTTTATCGCAAAACGAACTGATCAAGGCCTTGGATTTTGAAGAACTCGACCTCGTCCGCGGTACCATTACCAATTACGAACAAGGCACTCGAGAGCCTTCGCTGCCGCTGCTATTGAAGTACGCTCGTCTAGCCCAGATTACTGTAGAGGAGTTGATCGACGACGAGTTGGACCTGCCGAATGCGAGGAAGAAGTGAGTACTGAAGATTAGCATTCACACATTACCTTACGGGAAGACCGCGTCGTTCAGAAGTAAATAGCGAATAGCCGAGAGCGGACTATCATTACGCAGCTAGGGAAAACCGCCCCGGAAGAGGAATCCCGAGGCGGCAAAACTTTATACCATGACATGAATTGCTTCAGAGGCCTGGAGGATAGTGGGTGGCTGATTCTGAAACCGAAGGGTCCATTCCATGGCGGGACACTGCGGACGGATCATGACTCTGCGAATCTCAAGATGGCCCGTGGCTTCGAGCTGCTTGATCATCTTTTTGATTTTTTCTTTCGTTATTCGATTCCGTCCAAACCGATCCCTATTCACATATTCAACTAGGTCCGGAATCCTCGGAGCATGGTCGAAGTCGGCCATTAAGACGGATACTAGCCAATAGCAGGCGGGGTCGAGGTTCGGGTGATTGATGAGTTCTTTAGCGAAGTAAGGCAATGCTCTCTTGCTTGCCGGGGTTAAGGAAGTAATATTTTTCATAGTGGTCTTGTTGGGTGTCTAAGCGTTCAAGTGTTCAATTCCGCTGATACCTGAACAATTGAACACTTGAACATTTAGTGATGATTTATCTCCTTTAGGTAGTTGTTGGCGAAGTAAGGCAATGCTCTCTTGCTTGCCCGGGTTATGGAAGTTGTGGTTTTCAAATATTGTTTTGGGTGTTCAAATGTTCAATTCCGCTGAAACTGAACAAATGAACACTTGAACATCTAGTCATGATTTATCTCCTTTAGGTAGATGTTGACGGAGCCGAGTGAAATTCCGGCTTTTTCGGCAATTTCTCGCTGGCTGAGCCCCTCGTCGTGGAGCTGTCTCACTATTTCCACTTTTTTTTCTCGAGTAGCTACATTTTCAGAAAACCCCAAAAGATCTCGCTCACGGGCAGTTTCTCGGGTGTCGAATCGAAGGAAGTTGTGGTCCTTACGTATGTCGCAAACCAAGACGTTGTCCTGATGGTAGACGGGATCTACGTTTCGTTGTTTGATTTGCTTAATGTAAACAGAATTGGAGGACTCGGAACACTTTGCGATGGCAAAGGAGGAGTCGGCAAGATTCATCAGCATCTTGCTTCCCAACAAGTGGTTCTCGTTGATAGCTTGCAATTGATCTCGCTTGGGTGTGTGAGAGAGAACCAACAAGGAAAATTGGTATTTTTCCTTTAGCATTTTCAGCTTTCTCATTAGCGTTAACGCTTTTTTTGATTTTTCCGGATCGGATTCGAGAAGGGTCAAGTTATCAAGAATAATGATCTTTGCACCAGTCTCGTCAATCGCTTTTTCGATCTGTTCGTAGATAAACTCGTCCATCTCAGAATCCGAAATGTCCGGCAGACACTCTGGGTTGATTTCGGCCCGAAGAAAATTGGAAGAGAACCTGTAATGGTCTGTGAAGTAGTCCCCCTCCCGAACTGCGTACCTAGTTTCGAACTGTTTCTTGGTATGTTCAAAATCAAGGTAGAGAACCTTCGAACCTCCAACCTCTACCTTTAGTGGTCCGATATCGACGCCTTTCGTGTTAGCGTCGCCGATCTGAGTCGCAAGAATACTCTTGCCCTTGTTCGTGTCGGCATAAAGAATACAGATCTCACCCTCGAACCAAAGTTCACCGCATAACATTTTCGGCACCGGCGTTTTTGAAGCCTCTTCAAGCCACTCGTTCGCTGGTTTGATACTCAAGAATGATTGTTCTGGTTTAAGTCCTTCGTGCTCACGTTTGGCGGGCTTAGCCGCTGAATTTGATTTGATCATATGTTCAAGGAAGCCGCGTAGGCAGTGATCTGCCGGTCCAAAGGTCAATTACCGTGGGAACGCCCGGGAACGTTCGCCTCGGGAGAGTGTGGGTATTCTTTAGCAGGAGGCAATTGCCGTTATTTCTCGCGACCGAATATAGTCTTCGAGATTCTGCCGCGTATAGATCACACGGCTTCCGCCGATTCGTGAAAAGCTGATCTCGGACCGGAATCGGATACGTTGAAGAGTTTGTTTCGAGACTCGGAGAAACTCAGCCGCCTCGGCCTCAGTGAAGAGTTCGGGGGACGTAGGTAAGTTTTGAGTGTCGTTCAAAGATGGTGACCCACTTCTTACGGGCGGGGGGACTGTATTCATAGTGATATGCTTTTTTAAACGTTCTCGTGCTAATTGAACCAAAGTGACTTTAACTACCTGATTTGTTTGTGAATTTATGTCAAACCAGAATGGCTCGACAGTTGTAATATAAGCACAGATTGCCCAGATTAGTCAACTCGTTTTGGCAAACTTAGGTATGCTTTTCTGAAGGAATGTCATAAGTGTTTATATAACAATAACTTAAGAAATCGCAGATATCCTCACGTATTAGTAACAGTAATAATACTGTCCGCCACCACGGAACGGTTTCGTTGTCGAGCCCCTGCCAGATCAGCGGCCGGCGAGCTTGTCCAAAGCTGCTCGAACGTCATTAATAAGGGTCTCGTCGGCGTTAATGTACCGGTAGGTTGTGGATAGCTGTTGATGACCAAGAGCACGTGCGATGGACGCTTGCGGTAGGCCGAACTGGTTCAGCCGGGTGCCAAATGTATGGCGAAGATCGTGAAGTCTAACATCGTCAAGGTCGGCAAGTTTTCGTGCGGTCCTCCAACTGCGGTTCATGTTCGATTTCGTGCGGAACACACGCTCGGCCATTTCCTCATCTAACTTCCGACGCAGAAATGAAGACTCTTCTCTCAATCGTATAAGCTCCTCCTTTAATCTGGCAGTGATTGGCACGGTTTTCGGCTGAGCGGTCTTCGTATTGAAGGCGTCTACCTTAATCACACCTTCATTAAAATCGACGCCATCCCATTTCAGCGTGATGGCCTCGTTCAACCTCATACCGGTGTCGAGCAGACAGATTATCAGCGATCGTAGAAGGCGTCGCTCCTCACAGTCACAAATGTGCAGCAGCCGTGATTCCTCCTCGCGGCTCAGGATACGTTGTCGGACTGCTTCAGCCGACGCCTGTATCAACCCGGGGCCGTTCTTGAAGGGATTTTTGATAATCCATCCCTCCCTTTCGGCGATTGTGAGGATATGCCTAAGAGTTGCCAGCTCTCGATTGACCGACGCCGTCTTTCGCGGCGTTTCGACCTTCTCATAGGCAGTTCGGCTCTTCTTTTTTGTCCCCAGCTCGAGCCGCTCCTCAGGTGATAGAGGGATCTTGATCTTCACTTTCTTGATCACCGGAGTATTCAAGCGCCTGATCTTGAAGTCTTTGATCATCCCGTACGTGATTTGGTTGATCCGTGCTCTTCCAAATTCGTCACGTAGAGTTTTCAAATACCCCAGAACTGGTGCGAGCGACCTGAGCCCGATCACCTTTCTCCCATCAGCGTACTCGGCAGATTTCGCATAATGCTTTTCGTAATGATCGGCCAGATCATTAAATGTCATCTTCTCGGCATTAAGTTCACAGCCGCCGCTACGCTCGAACTTTGTACGCTCCTGCCGGAGATGATCCTCAGCATCCTTTTTCTTAGTAAACTCTTTCGTTCTTTCTCTCTGCTTGCCGTTTTCATCGAGAAAAATAAACCGGGCGACGTATGCCTTTTTAGCGAGCTTCTTCTTTGAGGAGCGGTCCCACTTCGAACGGGTCGAGACATTTGTAGAAATGAGTTTTGTTACCTTTGGCTTTGTCATGAAAATCGTAGTCCCGTGTGTGCACACATTCTAGCACACATTTATGTGTGTGGTTAGTGCTAGTTGCCTGGTTCATATTGATGTAGGTTGATACTTCTTTCCACAACATTGTCAGCACTTTAGCTCCTATTTGACCTTCTTTGGGTTATAAATGAATCGGGTGAAAGCTCGATTCGTAATCGAAAGGTCGTCGGTTCGACTCCGATGGGCGGCTCCATTAAAATCAACAACTTACAAGGAAAAGGACGCTCAAACGAGCGTCCTTTTTGCGTGGTATCCTTATTTGTATCCTTATAACTATTGAAGTATATCAAAGACATTATTTATTTCGACAGGGCTATTTCGAAATTGATCATAGCCACAAAACGGATAAAAGCCACGAGGCAACGATGGATGAATTCCGGAGGAAAACCAAAATGGAACGAACTACAGATCATTTCGCAGCGTGTAAGTACCGAAAAACACGACGGCACAAACGAACGTATGCGCCGAGATCGAAGGCGCCGATCGAACCGGCCAGGATAAGGAGGCAAAACTCAGTGGCAGAACTAAACCGGCAATTTCGGAAGAATGACGAGTTATGTCAAAAGGAGAATGCAGCTTCTAAAGAAGCTTCGATTAGAGCTATAATCGTCGGTACAAGTGTGAAAGGTGCGCACATTCAGCGACCGTTGAGAGTGACGGTTACTTTTCCGTCTTGTAAGTAATCACAGACGAAACGGAGTAGATATGATAAAAATAGCATTCTTGATGTTCATTGCCTTTGTTTCCGTAACTGCTCAAGCACAAGAAAAACTTCTATCAGTGGATCAAGGTGACCTTCTCGTCGTCATTGTTCCGCAGCATAAATCTCCATTAAAAATCGATGACGCGATCGGTGCTCGAACGCCTGATGATCGAGCGGCGCTTCTTTATCAGGTCCGAAACGTCGGTAGCAAACCGGTTAAGACTTACACACTCGGCATATGGTTCAGCGATAACAAGGATCCAGTTATCACTACAGGAGTGATGCCGAAAGATGGACAGCTATTCCAGCCAAACTCGATCTGCAGCAGTTTAGGGAGGCTCAAACGCGAGACGCAATCCGGTCCATTACAACTGAGCACGAATCCTAGGGCAAGACTAATTGCGTTCGTGACGATATCAGAAATCATTTTCGATGACGGAACACGATATAGTTCGCCGGAGACGTTTCGGTCCATCGGAACCCATGTCTCCAGAATCGAATATATCTACGGGAGTAATTAAAGTCTACCATGTTCGGTTCGGTTTAAATTCGCTCGGGCATTCCTGAAGTTTAGCGTTCACTTCTCTAAAGACGGTAACTGGTCAAGGCGAAAGATGCACACACCGCCGGATGCAAAACCTAGGCATCCCCCAAAAAAACCGACTCTTGATCTATACATCTCGATCGGCCTGCTCCGGATTTATAGAAGCAATCGACATACCCATCTAATACGGAGAAGGAATACGCCAACGGGACCGGACGCTGAATTGCCTGTTGATCGCCAGATGCAGTTTATCCGGTTTGGACAAGACAATCCTATTCTTCGAACGTTAGGTGCAGCCCTGGACGGCCGGATACGATGCTTTCGACTCTAATAAACCTATACTTTCGCTTGTCGAGTAGTTCAATAAGAAAAGCCCCAATTGTTGTCAGTCGGAAGTGGTTCGAGGCACCTTGGATTTCACTATCTTGATAAACGGACAATACTTCAGAGACGAATGAAGCCAGTTCATCCAACTCATGTTCGTCTATCCATATCGATTTCGTGACTGTGCATTTCCGACAAGGCTCGATTTCCTCGGGCACAAGGATTGAGGTTGCCAAAAACTTCTCGATATCTGGTGGAACGTTGCCTATAGACGTAACGCGAAGAATGTTGGATCCTAAGCTCCATCTATAGTGCGGCGGAAGCAATTCGTCAAGAACTGATCGCAACGAACCGCTGTTTGGACTCAACTTCGGCCTTCCCGGAAAATATGCAAGATGTTCCCCAACCTTGATAACTCCTTCACTGCCTTTTACTTCAGCGTGACTTGAGAACACGGCGATCTTGACGTCGTACCGTCTTGAAATTGCGGCCAAAACCCCCTCTATGTCACTCGCTACAACAGCATCTCCATCGATCTGCAATTGATCGAGTGTACTCTCGACGTTCCGCTCCTGAGAAACCGCTACAAATCCGGACAAAAAGACTACGAGAGAATATGCGGCGACGAATCTGAAAACACGTTTCATCATAACTCCTATAGTTTGGGATAAATTTTCCCTTATCCAAAACTGTCCTGCATTCACATCGGTTGATAATTTCCGCACGTAGATTTGCATGTCGACGGGGTCATCATACCGTCTCGGTTTGAGTTCTTAGTAATCTGACCACTACTAACCATTCCAATTTTCTGAACTGAATTCAAAGACGTGCCCCCTAAGGTTCCACATCCTATAAAAGATAAAAGCGTGACAACAAGAAACGTGGGTCGTAAAGTCATATATGGGTGCTATTATTGCAATTTATTTCTTTACGAATTCTATTACACTGTCGATCTAAGTCAGAACCGCGGGCGTGAGCGGGTGGCGATAACCGCAGGATTTAGGTACACGCTCTACGCAATCACCACATGCCCAAACTTAACTTTCTCCGTTTTGAGAACCTTACCGTTTTCAATTTTCCTCAACGTCCCCATAATGAAGGGTACCGGAACATCCGAGGAAAAATCGGGAATAATCTCGTCGCCGGATGTCCCATCAAATTCGTAATAGATTCCATCAATTTCTCTAGTTTTAAATGAAACCTGTTTGCCCACGACACTCACGCGTTCGAAATCCATCCGCTCCTCTCGGGACAAATAGAAACCAGGAATTGTAACTTCGTCGGGATTATTAACTTTCGGGGGAATTGGCTGGTTATCGTCTGAAATTATCAATTTGGCGCCCGGTATATCTTTACTATCAAGGAGATACAACCCGAAAACCGCCCAATCCTGCGTTTCATATTTCGATACATCCGGTGTTCTTACCACTCTAGGTGTGACATCCGGCGAAGGCGTGGCCACTGGAATGCTCGGGCTTGAGGAAGTTGATACTGAATTGGCACAAGAGGCCGTTATCAAAACAGCTAGAATAATCGCTACAACGAGGAAACTCATTCTGTTCATAAAATTAACCATCCTTTCCACACATCGCGAGATGTGGGCACGTTAAACCACCAACCCGAACCGTCAATGACGGTGACATCTGTCTAGCCCGCATCGCGAGACGTGGGAACGATAAACAACCAACCCGAACCGTCAACACCGCACGATATGACGCTCGTTTTCCTCGCTTCTAGTTCTTGTGGGAGGTGTCATCGATGCTTTTGCCGATTTGAAATGAACGCACCCACAGAATAGAAAGCTAAACCGACGATAATGCTTATGAGAGCGATCGAGAAAGAACTTGCAACAACTCCATTCCAGAGGATCTCCTTGGTATGAAGCACGCTCCCTGATTCATAGACTCGAAAGCGTATTCCGTAACCCTTATCGCAATCAAAACAGAGCTTGGATGTCTGCCTAACCAATTCAATCAGGTTGAGTGAAAGGAAAAGTAGTGCCGCTGAAAAAACGCCTACCCAAAATGACCGTGCACGAATTAACCGATACATATTTTCTCGTTCCAGCTGGAACAGTCCTTACGATTAAGGTCGATCAATGCCAGCTCGAACCCATTCTTTTACAACGGCGACCTAAGTCAGAACCGCGGGCGTGAGACCGTGGCGAGGGCTAACGACACATTCCCCGCCGCAGTCGAAACCCGCAACGATTACCCCACCGTCGAAGACGGTGACATCTGTCTAGCCCACATCGCGAGATGTGAGGACGATAAACAACCAACCCGAACCGCCCTGACGCCGCTCGCCAAATCCTCGGAACCGACCACAGACTCATCTACGCCCGCGATCAGGTTGAAAAAATATACCTCGCCAATATCGAAGAATCGCAGGCCTGACACCGGATCTACGGAGTGTTGAGGACCGCAAAGTGCCGCCGGCATAAATCCCAGACATATGCTAGCGTTGCTCGATGGACAATTAATTAGGTCTACGTCAGACATCCCGCATACCTATAATTTTGGCGCCACTTCCTGGTTCACAGGATTCAATGCGTATGATTCCCACCCATACTTACTAATTACGTTGTGTTCGGCCAAAGAATACTTGAAATTCAGATCGAGAGTCAGAAAACTGTGCTTGCCATCTAGGTTAGTCGGTTCGAGGAAACCGCTTGAACATTCTTCACAGTGCAAGTAAAGCCTTTTATTGGATTGATCCTCGACAATAAAAAGCCGTCCTTCCCCTCTGCAAATCGGGCATGTTTTATACCAAAAATACTTAGTCACGTTCCGTTTTGCGCTACGTTGCACTTTTTTTATACTCCTCCCAAAGGAGGGTCGTTCGTTCAAAGGCATCGACTTCGCTCGAAGAAAAGAAAATCATTATCTTCGCCCATTCTTGAGTCCTACTTACCGAAAACCGATTCGCAAGCCATAACTGAAACCCGAAGTACAGGTCCTCTTCTCGACGCCCATCATCACGCCAAGTGGCATGAATATATCCGCTCATAAATGACTGGATATTAACGACGCTGCGGTTCCCAACATAAATTGCAGGATTTGAAAGAATTTCGTCAAATAAATCAGCGTATTCCATATCTTTAATTAGAATGAGGTCCTTCGGGTCGGATTCAACCCACTAATTGAGCTGAAGCTGTTTATCCACAAATCATAGGCAATGCCCTGGGGATTCAGATTGTCATAGACCATGTTACCTACTCTTACCCCTTGATGCAGTTGAGTCCCAACAGCCTCCGCTCCATTCTTATAGACAGAGCTCACAATCTTATCGTACGGATTCCTTGAACTCACTTCGATTCGCTAGAACCGCGGGCGTGAGCACGTGGCGAGGCTCACGACACATTCCCCGCCGCAGTCGTAACCCGCAATAACTACCCAACCGTCGAAGACGGTGACATCTGTCAAGCCCGCATCGTGAAATGTGGGAACGATAAACAACACACCCGAACCGCCATGACGCCGCTCGCCAAAAACTCCAAACCGACCACAGACTCATTTACGCCGCGATCAAAGCTGAGAAAATATCCCGACCCATTCATTTTCACTCATCCGGAATAAGCCTAAGGGTTTGGTTTTGGTTTCGGTTTACTTGAGCCTAGAATCTCAACAACCCTTTCCATTAGCTTAGAAGAATCAAAATCCGTGCCTTCGGATAACGCCTTACCAATTGCCTCTTCCGCCGCCTTTTTATCAAATCCGCGTTTAATCAATTCGTCAAGGGCTTGCTTGAACACTTTGTATTCAGCGAAGGTTTCCGGTGAGGTGGCCTTCAAATACGATTCGAAGTATCGATCAGCTTCTGCTTGACCTCCCGCATAAGAATCAAACAATCCACCCATGTCCAGATCCGAATTCGGCGGAGCATGAAAAATTCTGTCTAGAATGGAATTCCGGTCTGGCTGAGTCTCCGCTCGTTCTAGCCGCAGCAAATCTTTCCTTGCCTCAAATGCTGGGAGCAGGTATTTTGAATCGGAGTCCGAATCCATGTCATAGGTATAATCCTTATACGAAAACACCGAGCTGCTTGACGTCAGGCGCGATCCGTTTTTCTCAACATTTGAAATGATACTGTTGGGTTCAGATGGTCGTACTTCTAAACGTAAGTTCTTCTGGCCACTGGATCGTTCAACAAATTCTGATTGCTTCGCAACTACTCGAATCTCCAATCCGGTCGGAAAAAGCCTCATTAGATCTTCAACGGTCTTGCCTCGAATAGAGCAGTCAGCCATCAAATCAAACAGGAATATCTCAAAATTCTCAGTTGGTGTTTTTGGAAGATAAACGCTTTCGAGCACTTTAACAACAAGGCCGACTGTTTCCATTGGGGCTTTTTTAGATTGATCGACGTGAGTGTAGCTAAGAGGCTCAACGGAGTTGTTAGCTCGCTTTTCGTCAAAGCCCACTGGCATTGTATAGCCAGCAACCTTTCCAATAAAAACATATTCTGAATCGTCGAACCTAGACAATGTCTTGCCCATCAATGTACAGCCATACGAGCTCTGACCTAGGCCAACGAATATAAGAGCGACGCAAATTACTAAACGTTTCATAACTTAAACAACAGCAACCTTTTGGCGTTCAGGGCGAAAATGTCAATTGAGAATGCGACCATGCAGTGCAGAATTAAGCTAAGCAGGATCTGGCCGAGTCAGATGCTTCCATTTTTGTAGCTGAGTCAACCGAAAAAGATGCCTGCGGCCATTGCGGCAATTACCCAGCCGTCGAAGACGGTGACATCTGTCGAGCCCGCATCGCGAGATGTGGGAACTTCGGGCTATGCCCACGGATATGCGGAATGGCTGTGCCTTTCCCTCCGCCCACGCACCGTTCGCCCAATCAACGATTAGAGTCTTTCGCTAACTAATTTCTTAATGATTGCTGATAGCATATGATTTCTGAATATCAACGCCATTGTCAGACAAATTGATTCGAAAATGTGCTTGCCGTCTATTATGATTTTCGTCAAAAACAGACTGTTCTTCTAGAAGCTGTCCGTCATAAAATTCCCCTGTGAAGCTCACCCAAGGACGATCCCCTTTAGGCGGGGACGCGAGCAACGTAATTTCGGAGCCAGGCTGGATGTCAAACAAAAGAAACTTGTCCCAACACTGCAAGTAAAGGTACTTCACGATACGGTCTGTGCTATTAACGAGAATCAACTTCTGTGGACTACCAGATTTGAAATTTTCTCTATTGTAGAACTGCACAATGTTCTCATCCACCCAGCGATGGTCTGGGTATCCTATTTCAAATGATAGATCGAAAGCATCACCAGAATGTAAATAATGGTTCATCCAAAACGGACTGCCATCTTTTATAACGCTAAATCGCACTTCAGCCCAAAACATTGGCCTTTCTTTCTGGCCGTTCAGTTTGACCTCGTATTTGCCGCCGGGTGAAGTAGTTATCAGGAAAGGCTCGTTTGTCCCACATTCGGCAAAAACTATCAGTATAAACGCGGCTAGCGTAGCAATCGTCAACGCCGAAAAGGCCACCGTTCCTTTAAGAAATTTTGACATATATTCGTTAATTACTACCCCATGACGGTAAAACTTCGAAAGTCATTTTGCGTGAAATCCGCCCCCGAGCCCGTGGCGAGGGCTCGCGACACATTCCCCCGCCGCAGTCGAAACCCGCAACAGAATTACCCAACCGTCGAAGACGGTGACATCCGTCTAACCCCCATCGCGAGATGTCGGAACGAATATCTCGAGCGACTATCTGATGCGCTCCATAATCACGCTTACCTTTCCAGAATCGAACAGATCGCGCACCACGAAGCCTTCCTTCGCCCATTCGTTCATCTTTTTCACGGCTTCCTTCGACGAGGGTGTGAGATCGATAAACACCCTGCCCTCGGTTTCTTTTTCATTCCGATCAAACTCAAAACTGAGTATTCTGAACTCCGCGTTTTTGCCTTTTCCATCCAAATTCTGCTCGAAGATCAGAGTATTTCGGATTCCTTCCTCGTTCGGATAAGTGGTTTGATAGACTGCCCCCTTCGCCTTCAGCTTAGCTAATTCTTTATCGAAATTCCTTTTGTCCGCTCGCATCCAAACATAAGAAACAGGAATTGATCTAGTCTCATTGTTTCTGTACATAACCGCTATACCGTGATTCGTCATCGCCAGTCTGTATCCAAGCTTTGCAAATTCATTTACCCTTTTTTGCACATTGTTAGTTCCCCAGCCTGATCGCACAATCTGCACGTCCGGCTTGTCTTTCAATATGTCATCTTCGCCTTTCACTCGTTCGAGAAGAATTTCAAATTGTGAAATTGCACTTACCGGATAAAAGCCGTCGGCAAGCTTTTCGTCAACCTCCGATGCCATCTCGATACTTGGTTTGGCTCCCCAGCCCGGTGAGCTTCCGATCACCATCTGTTCAAAATGTCTTTTCGAATTTAGTTCTTTCTCAATTAAAAACAGGTCTTTGTATGCACACTTTTCGCCGAAAGCCGGATCCTCCTGATAAAGATGCTCACACGAATGGCCGATGAGCGAATGTTCTACCACTCGAAACCTTTCACTTTTGCCGTCTTCCAGTTTTGCCGCCAAACCACTTTTGACAAAATGCGTCGGGCTTGTGGTCTCGAACCAACTATATTCATATTCCGCCTCATCAGGCCGAACTATTGCGATAGGCGTTCCGGGGAGAGAAGATACTGCCTTGTAACCTTGTCTCGCGAATTTGTTTATTTCTTTAATAAAGCTAGTTCGCTCTGACCTTACCATCTGTTCGTACTCACCGAACTTCCATTTAATTCTTCCTTCATAACTCGGAGAAAATACCAAGACATAGGCTGGAGTTTCAGCACCGATGTCTGAAGTGGACTTAGGATCACGCTTGGATTCTTTATTTGCTTTCGAACTTTGCTGACTTTGCGAGTACCCATTGTCGCCAGCAATAGTTCTCACGAGCCGCAAATAAGGACTGGCCGTTCCCTGCGAGCTAGTCTGAGCGACGGCGTCGAAAGAAAAGACACATCCCAAGACCGCCAACAGTATCCTTCCCCAAAATGAGGTTAAAACGCTAAAACCGCTTCGCATCGAACGTTGAACCATCGAACCTTTACCTCTGCCTTGATCTCCACGAAGGCCTGAATTGTTTTTGATTGTAAGAGCTACTCGAACCTTTGAGACTTATCTCTCGCAAAACGTTGCATTTCGAGGATTAGAAAAGGTAGAACGAAAGACCATTCCGGAAGCTTCGGAGGCCAGATGAAACGGTGTTTGCGTTTTGCCTAAGTTGCGCCGACCTAACTGCAAAGGACGAGGCCGCCTATGTAGGTGGCTTCGTTACAACTTTTTGCGATACGTCCGGCCGCGCATCCGGCGATTACCATTCGCTTCGAAGCAGTGAATATACCGCCCAATCGCAGAAACTGCCGTGCAGGTATTCAACCTCGCGTCGGACGCCTTCAAATGTAAACCCCAGTCTTTCAGCGACCGCCCGGCTCCGGCGATTCTCAACATTGCAATTGATCTGTATGCGATTGAGCTCGATCTCAGAAAACAGATACTCGATCAAAACACGCGTGCTCCGGCCAACGATCCCTTTTCCTTCGTGACGATGGTCGATCCAATACCCGATCGCTGCGTGTTTATTAGTCATATCCAGATCGTGATAACCGATCGTACCGATGATATCGCCCTCAAGCAGTAACATTGCATTAAAACTTCCATCCTTCGCACGCGAGTCCGCCGTCCGTTGGATCCATTCCGCCGCATGCTTCTCCGAATAATCATCCACGGCCCACGGCATCCATTGCTGCAGACGCGAAAGATTTTCGCGAACCAAACGGTTAACAGCTTCCGCATGATGCGGCTCAGGCAGCTTGATCCTGAGGTTTTCATCGATCTCAAGGCTAAACATCGACCGATAGTGTAACACTTCTAGCCTTTTTCGATTTGCAACCAGTCCGGAAACTGCTTGGGGCCAGGTGAAACTGTGTTTGCGTTTTGCCTAAGTTGTGCCGAACCAACTTTAATGAGAGAAGCCGCCAGTACAGGCGGCTTTGCTAGTTTAGGGGTGAATGACGATTCAACGGTTTGCTTTGGTCGCGTGATCGACCGGATAGATCTTTCCTAGGGCGACCATTTGAGCGCGGTACTCGGTCAGACCGGCAATAAGGCCATCGAAAATGTGTGGTGTGTGGGTCGATCAGTTCAATTTCACGTAGCTACGGTGAATGACGACGTCGGCTTTATCTCTCGCCTCGTAGACTACTTCGTTCTTTGTCGCTCGAGTGATCACTTTTGAGTTGGCAACGGTTTGACGTTCCGTCGGTGATCCTTTATCTGCCTGCGACAGAAATTTGCTGATATCGCCCGCGGTCGGTTCGGTCTCAGCTTTTGCCTGATCTGCCAGCGAGATCGCTTCGGTGACGGCCGCCTTTAGCATCTTCGGCCAGACCTGGTCGAAGAGGTGATTGGACACGTAAATATCGGCGCTGTTTATCTTGCCGTTGATGGCGTGGCCATAACACCAATCGATCGAAGGGCATCAACGTCCTTCTCCCCTTCGACAATGCAAACCGGGAACGACGGATCCGCTCCTAATAACTCGGGGAGCCGATAAAGGACAAGCCTGGTGTCCGCGAGATTCCATTCGTACCCGCCGGCCAAGTTAGGCCGCCGATAGCGGAAGGACTTTGGTTCGTAGCGGACCGACTGAAATAATAATGCGCCGGACTCGTCGCGGTAATCGTATGTAACGGCGATGCGCCTCCGTTCCGTTGTTTTGGGTAAAGCTGGGAAGAATAGATCCTTGGGCGTGATCCCCGCGGCGGCACACACAGCATCTATCGAACAACCGGCGTGACAGCGCAAAAGCACCCTACTATCTCTCATCATTATTGAAAGGCTAGGGGTGCGATCGTCATGTGCTGGACAGGTTGCTAAATAGCCCGTTCCACTTTTCTTTGCGGTGGGGAATCTATTTAAGATTGTATCGAACATTCTTAGTCCTTTGTGTGGCCACCGGTGATGCCAGCCCGGCATTTTTAACGTAGATTGTGCGTATATCTGGCGTGGATTAGACCTGCGATACGGCAGAATCCCCGTGAATTTCCCCGTGAATTCGCCGTCAGATTTCTGTGACTTCACCGTCACTTTTGCCGTGAATCTTCTGTGACTTTCGCCGGTGATGTCACGAGCAAGTGTCCGGGAGACGAACCAGTCACCCTTCGGACCGTTGCTCGTGAGCGTGCAGGTACGGAAGTAAGTGCTTCTCTTTGGAAAGCAGAACACGGTGCCCGAACCGGTAGCAGCTCAATTCGCGCGTAGTGTTCTTCAATCCAAGTTTGCGCCATACGGTGATCGGCGAAACGCCCAGGAACTTGGCCGCTTCCGGTACGCTCATTAAGGTTTCGTCTTCGGTTGATTTCATTTCGTTCATGATCAGTGAGGTCTCCTTCGTGGAAATAATGTATGAGAACAGAAGAAAGCAACTTGACGGGGCGGCGTGCTGGTAGTACAAGACTAGAAGCGAGTCGGCGCCCGTCGTCGGCTTTCTGTTTAGTAAGATCTGGTCGGAGGTCGCAAACCTCTTTCCATATTTTCAGGAAAAGGACGTTTCAAAGTTTGGCGACTGGGAACGTCCTTCTTCTTTTGTAAGCCATAATCTAAAAGGGTATTCGCGGGTTGTCAATGCGAATTCCGGCCTAGGGACCAATTTTGCACTTACAACTTAAGCTCTTACAGTGACTTGCAAAGATGATATTTTTTCTCATCTGTGCACCCGTTTAATCGAGTCATTTTCCGTCATATTGCGTAAGGACGGAGACCGAAAACGCCGCTTCGACACACAATACGGCCCTCGGATGCACTCAGGCGTCGCCAAACGTAATATGACCCTTCTGATAAATGTCCCCGGAAGAGATTAAATGCAGGAAACGTTCGTGCGGATTTGGTATGTTTGTTGCGTTGCCCGGTTACCTATCGCTTTCTCTTGGCAGCGGAATGGAGAGCTCTTTGAGCTCGGTAAAGATCCAGATCGACCACCACGGACTCGCGGAGTTCCACGTCGTCTTCGATCGCGCGGGGCAACTCCCCCGACTCCCTCATTCGGACCGTCGCTGTGTAACGGCAATCATTCAGGCGGAAGTCGTCGATCGCGGCGTGCCGCAAAGCAGTCTTCCAGCCATTCTTGATGTTATCCGTGAACCCGAAGACGATGGTCGTCGGGCGGTATAAAGATCTTTCGCGCAATCCCCACAACTCTATTAGCAATCGTTCCGAGATGCTTACCGTTCTTCCCATTCTGGATTTGCTAGTGGATGGTGGGATCCGGATCCGGCACCTTTCGAAATCCACATCGCCCCACTTCATCCGGAACAACTCAGCGCGGGCCATCCCCGTGTCGAGGGCGCATATGATGATAGCCTTTAGGTGGGCCCTGCGGCCGGTACAGGCGCGTAGGAGCCGATCTTCCTCTTCTTGGCTGAGAACTCGTCGGCGTTTCGTTTCCGAGGCGATCGATATGATCTTTCCGCATCCTTGAAACGGGTTATCTTCCAACCAGCCGATCTGAATCGCAAATTTGAACATCGTCTTTAACGTCTGCAATTCGCGATTCACTGAAGAGATATTTCGGTCGGTGGCGATCGGGACTTTGACCTTGGTCTGTTTGCCCGGTTTCGTTCCGCGGTCTAAGTCTACTCGTTCTTTCTTGACCCACTCAACCACCGGGGTCGCCATCCGGATATCCTTGAACGATACGATGTCAGGCGGCTTGATCAGCCTGATCAGCTTCTCCCCGAAGTGACTTCTTAAAGTTTTCAGTGTTGATTTGATGGGGCCGACGAAACTTCTTTGGGGGACCTCGTAGCCGTATTTGTCAATTGGTGATACGCGGTCGCTCTCGTACTTGTCCGCCAAGTCTGCGAAGGTGTGCTTGTGGGACTGTGGAGTTCCGGTAGTGGCAAGCCGGACCTCGTAGCGCATCCCCTCGACGACGGATTTCGCGTCCCGTTTTCTTTCGATCCTGCGGTTCTTCTCACGCCTCCGGCCGGACTCGTCCAAGTATTGCAATCGTGCGTAAAGGACCCCGTTTTTGATTTTCCAGTACCGCGGGGCGCCGCCCTTGGGTTTCCCGTATTGACTCATAAACGCGGACTCAGTTTATCGCTTGCGATTGAACCAAAGCTTGTTGACTCTTTTGTGACTTGGATAGGTTGGAACTGACAAAGGAGCCGAACATTTCGGCGTTCTCGTGGGCCGAGGCAGGGGTCAGGTTGACGTAGCGCAAGAAGGTTTTCAGCTGCGTGTGGCCCGTCGTTTTCATGATCTCCGCTTGTGGCATCCCGCTATTGACCATCCTTGTGGTGGCGGTGTGGCGACAATCGCGAAATCTAAATCCCTGGAGACCAGCGATCCGGCAGGCAGTCCTGAAACTGGTCTGCACATATCTGATCCCGAATACACTTTGACTCGGGTCCCTTTGGCTAACTTCCCATAAGGATTCAAGTTCATCCCGCAACCGTGGCGTTATGCCGACGATCCTCTCCACTTCGATCTTTGTGTTTTCGGCCCGAATAACAATGACGCCCTTGTCGAAGTCGACATCACCCCACAGAAGCTTGAAAATCTCCTCCGGCCTCATTGCCGTATCTAGGGCACAGATCAGAATCCTCTTGAGATGAAGCCGTGCCCCTTCGCAAGCGTTCAGCAACCTGGTTTCCTCTTCGTAAGTCAGAACCTTTTCCCTTGACCTTTCGGACGCATTCGAGATAAGGCCCTCTGTTCGGCTGAACGGGTTAGCGAGCAACCAGCCTTGATTCACGGCGTAGTTGAGCATCCTTCTGAGAGTGGATAGTTCGCGATGTACAGATGACAACTTTCGCGGGGTCACGCGAGTTTCCTTGGTGACCGTCTTTTTAATCCGCTTCGTCGTCGGATTCAGATCTCTGCTGTATTTCTTGATCTCGATCTTGACCGGAGTGTTCAGGCGGATTTTCTTGAACTCCTCGATGTCTCTCGGTTTGATCGATCGGATCAATTTCCGCCCGAAATGTTCTTTGGCGATCCGTATGTAAGTGAGTACCGGTTTGTGCGATTTTAGGCCCGCTACTTTGTGGCCATCTTTTATAACTGCTTCGAACACTTTCGCCTTTTGGTATTTGTCCGCCAGGTCGTTAAGGGTGAGTTTGTCCGACTGAAGAGTTTCATCGCCGAAGTTATTCAGCTCATCCCGCATCTTCCGCACTTCTATCCAAACATCATTTATCTTGCCGCTCGGGACCCGTCGCAGTTTCTCTTTCTGTTTCCCAGATTCATCCATGTACTGGATCCTGGCGTACAAGTTCCCTTTCATCCGCTTATACCCGCCTTCGCGGGAACGATTGCGGCGCCGCTTTTTCGATTTCTCCGGCGCGGACGATCCGTTCTCCTCCGGTGCTTTCATATGGCTCAGTATCCTTATAAGTATCCTTATAGGTCATGATGCAACATGATTATCGGTGTTTGCAAGTGAATAGACAATACAAAGCTAAGTGGTGTAACGAAGCCGGTTATGGGGATTTTGTGCGGATTCCTGAATACGAATGAAAGGCCATTTCCGATGATTTTCTCGATTCGTAATCGAAAGGTCGTCGGTTCGACTCCGATGGGCGGCTCCATATAGCTCCAATCACTTCATAGTTTAGAGGATACGTTTTATTGAGATCTGCTGCTTAGTCGATCCCTAGTGCTCCAACGGTGTGCCAGTTCATTTCGCGGCGATATTAGAGAGGCTCCCGTACAACAATTCATCCATCGTGTCAGTAGCTTGATCCTGCATACCATCGAGGACATGAGAATAAGTTGAAAGAGTCAACGAAACGTCAGCATGTCCAAGACACTCCTGTATAACTTTGATGTTCACTCCTTCCGCCAGCAATAGCGTCGCGCAACTGTGACGCAATGAGTACAAAGTGTGATGACCAAGACCGGCTCTTTTAAGGGCCTGCTTAAAATCACGTTGGGCGAGGTTGCGAGGGTTAATTGGTGTGCCGGTTATCGTTGCGAAAACGAATGAATTTCGTTCGTAAGCTGGTCCAATTCTTAATATTTCTTCGGCCTGGAACCGCTTTAGCTCAGCTGGCTTTATCGAAACTCCCGACGGAATCAGAAGTGCGGACGATCTTTGAATCAAGACTCAGCTACTAGCGCATGAAAATCGACATCGGTTAGTTCAGACGTAACCTTGATAACTATCGTATTCGGCTCGAATGCGAAGCGTTTACTGTGAACGGTCAAAATGTATGTCTGGCCAACGGCTATTTCGTCGAAGCGGTAGTAGCCGAACGAGCTTGAAAGTGCATGGCGCGTTTCGCCGGTCGTGGCGTTTGTCAGAAAAAGGCTGACGCTTCTGATGCCTGCTCCGTTCGCCGTCAGGACTCGACCACTGATCGAGACCCCCGCCGCGGTGGGAGCAAAAGCCTCAAACGCCCAGAACCCGCCGCGAACACTGTACATTCCGCCTCCCGAAAGCACTCCCGCAAGATTTTGGCCGGCCGTTCCCTCAACCGTAAATTGCGCGCCGACGCTTCGACTTCCGCCCCCAGCAATCACATTGTGCGAAAGATTGTATGTCCCGCCAACCTGGCCTTTTATTATGACCGCCGAGACGCCGAGGCACAGAGAAAGGAGAATGGTCTTCAAAACGGTTTTGTTTGTGTTTTTCAATTCGGTTCCTCGAGGCAAAGGTCAGCCTGCGGATTCGACAGACATACCAGCTTTTTCAGCGCATCGATCTGCGTTTTTTGCTCGTCGATCCGTTTGGCCTGCGCATCGATTTGAGCTTGCTGTTCATTTACGGCGTTGACCAGAACGGTCGTGATCTGCTTGTACTTTACGCCTTCGATCTCGCCTCTATCATTTCGGGTAGCCAACAGGGGTTCGACGCTATTGACGTCTTCGGCGCCGAAACCGAGATCTGCGATCCCGCCGTTGTTCCAACGGAAACTTATAGGCTTCAACCGGCGGACGATATCGAGACCTCCTTCAAAAAGCTGAATCTCGGTCTTGTACCGTAGGCTCGAAGAACATGTAGAGAGCTGGCTCGACGCATTTCGGCAAACGTCTGTTGCACCCGCAGCCCCAAGGCTGTTGACTCGGATCAAACCGGGAGCAAAGACGGTGTCGGAGCCGTTTGTCCGACCGAGTTGGATAGTATTGCTTGTCGCTACCTGAGATTCAGCTCCGATGGCGGTGGCATATTGGAGGCCACCTGAACTAACATCGGCCCGTGAGCCTATCAGAGTATTAGATTGGCCGCTTGTGTTTTCTCTGCCAGCAGTATTCCCAATAAAAACGTTATTGTTGCCGGTAGTGTTTTGTTCACCTGCATAGTAGCCAAAAAAAGAATTCCTGGCGCCGTCAAATACCGACCCGGCAGCATTTGTAAACCTGCCCGCGTTTGATCCGAAGAAAGAATTAGAATGACCATTTGTATTCGCAAACCCTGCATCGCTACCGAAATACGTATTGCCGCTACCGGTAGTATTGTCAAACCCAGCGGACCCGCCAAAGAAAGCGTTCCCGTTCCCGGATGTATTCGAGAATCCTGCGTTCCCACCAAAAAAAGAATTCCCGCTCGCCGTGTTGTTCAAACCAGCGGATTTACCAAAAAATGCATTGTTTCCGCCTGTAACATTTGCCCCACCCGCGGAGGCTCCTACAAAAGTGTTGTTGATCGCGATGTTGTTACGTCCGGCGTGGTGTCCAAAAAACGAATTCCCCACGGCAGTACTGACCGCCGCTCCGGCATTTCGGCCAAAAAATGAGTTTTGCTCTCCCGTAGTGACGGAATCGCCTGCCTGGAACCCAAAAAACGAATTGCCGCTGACAGTGTTGTTAAATCCGGCACGATAGCCAAAAAAGGCATTCTCGCTGCCGGTTGAGTTGTTTCTACCTGAAGCCTGTCCAAAAAAAGAATTGCTTCCGCCGGTTGATGTGCCAAAGCCGCTCGATTCGCCAAAGAAGGAGTTCGATACGGCAATATTTGATTGTCCTGCATTTCGCCCGAAGAATGAATTGTTACCTGTCGATACGTTCGATTGTCCGGCACCTTGACCAAAGAAAGAATTACCGCTGCCGATGCCGTTCGAAGCACCCGCACCGTTTCCGGCAAAGATGTTTGATGAAAAGGTCGATGTAATAAAAACGCGGCTGCCGCCAATGTTGTATTGTGTCGCAGCGTTGACGGTATTCGCCGAAAGAGTTCCGCCCGCCGTACCGTTGCCGCTGATGTTGAAATTGCTTGCGGCCTGTTGCGACGCGGTGTTTTGAACATAGTTGCCGCTGTTCGGTAACGGAACGCGGGCGTCGGACATTCGTCCGTCGGTAGTTACCACAAATTGGCTTGCCTCGACGCCGCCGAGCCGTAATGAATTCGCAGCCGTGCCTGCATTCAAACTGCGTATCGAGTACGGCGTCGAACTCAGCGGCTGACGCGGACTCAAGGTTGTGTAAGCTCCCGGGCCGGACGGGCGGACAGCGATCTCCAGCCATCGCGCTCCGCCATCGAAGTTGTCACCTAGATCGAGTCCGACAGTGAAAATGCCGTTCGAAACCGCAACGCCTGAAACGATCTGTCCGGCGAGGCTGGTCCCGCCCGTGTCTATGTCGAATAAACGAAAGGTAAAATCATAACTCGCATTAGCTGGCAGCCCCCCGTCGACCAAGCGGCCCTGATAAGTGAACTCGGTCGTTTGACCGAATGCGAAATTCGCAACTGATATAAGTACAACCAAGGCAGTTAAAATTCTGGTCTTCATAACTATATTTCTCCTTGCTCAATTTTCCCATCCACTTTAGGCAGCTGATCCGGACTCTTACCTGTCATTTTCGGAAGTAAAATTCAGGTCGGTCAGCTCATTGATGATCGTCCACCCCTGCGGCGAGAATTGATAGTATTTGTGTCTGATGGAAAAAAAGTAAGTTTCACCCGTCTGCACTTCGTCAAAGCGATAGTAGCCGAACGGGTTGGTCAGCGCTGTCCACGTTTCGCCGTTAGCATCTGTCATAGTCACCAGAGCCCTTGAAACGCCGTTGCCCGAAAGTGACATCACTCGCCCGCCGACTGAAACAGCAGCCGAGGTCGGGGCAAAAGGAGTGCCGCGAAAAACGTAGCCCGCGCCATTGACCGAAACACCCGTTAAATTGTTCTTTTCTTTAGCCGAGAACGGCGTGGGAACGCTTGCCAAAAATGCGCCGACGAGGAAACTGTCGCCGTTGACAGCGACCGATGTACCGAACGAATGGTTGGACCCGCCGTCAACCGCGGTCAATTTTGTAACCTGGCCCCAATTGTCGGAGCCGCCCGCATTTTGTCCAAAGATATACGCTGAGCCCTGATCGGCACTTGCTTCAACATCGTCAGACGGCGAGCCTATGATCGCCTCGGCTCCTGAGATCGAAACCGACGAGCCGAAATTATCATTCGCCGCTCCGTCGCCAGCAACGAGGATCTTAACCTGCCCCCAGTTGCCCGCGCCTCCCACACCTTTTTCGAAGATATAAGCCGCTCCCTGGCCGGGATTCAAGCCGACCTGCGCCTGCGAAGCTCCGACAATTATCGCGTTGCCGCTAACAGCGACCGAATAACCGAAGTAGGCATCTGTTGACGGGTCAGAAGCCGTGACCTTTCTGACTTGCCCCCAGTTGTTCGCCCCGCCCTGATTGCGTTCAAAAATATAGGCCGAACCTTGGTCATCCAAGGCGATGGTATCGCCCGCTGCGCCGAGGACGGCTGTGTTGCCGCTGACCCCGACCGAAAATCCAAGTCTGTTCACGGCCGACCCGTCTGCGGCGACAAGCTTCCTGACTTCGCCCCAATTGTTTGTGCCACCTGAATTCTGCTCAAAAATATACCCCGCTCCTTGGCCACTGTTTCCGCCGACTCCGGCATTTGACGCTCCAACGAGGGCGGTGTTGTTATCGATCGCAACAGAATTGCCGAAATTGTCGCCCGCTTCGCCGTCGGCGGCGACGATCTTTTTGACTTCGCCGAAATTATTGGTACCGCCCGCATTGCGTTCGAAGATGTAGGCCGCTCCTTTTCCAGTACTGTTGCCGACCGTGTCATTCAAGGCGCCGACAATTAACTTTCCGCCGCTTATGGCGACCGAATAACCAAAGCTATCGCCGGCCGCGCCATCGGACGCGGTCAGAAGTCTGACGAGTCCCCAAGCGTTCGCGCCGCCCTGATTGCGTTCTAATATGTAAGCCGAACCCTGGTTGGAGCTAACGCCAATATCGTCGGATGGAGCTCCAATTACCGCGGTGTCGCCGAAGACAGCGACTGAAAAGCCATAGTTGTCACCCGATCCGCAGTTAGTTGGAGGCGGCGGTGCAACCAACGCCTGCTGATCCCAGCTGTCAAAGTTGTTGTTGTAAATGTAAGAAGATCCTTGACCTGCAACACCGTCGACGTCATTGCCGGTGGCACCGACGATCGCGGTGCCCCCACTTATGGCGACGGAACTTCCGAATCGATCATGTGCTGCGCCGTCTGAACCAACTATTTTTCTCACCTGGCCCCAATTGTTCGAGCCGCCCGCGTTTTGCCGGAAAACATACGCCGAACCTTGATTTACGTTTGCTCCGACCTCGTCATAACCAACGCCGACGATCGCCGTGTCGCCGCTAATTGCGACTGAACGACCGAAGTAATCCGAAGCGGCCCCGTCGGCGGCAACGAGTTTTTTTACCTCGCCCCAGTTGTTGGCCCCGCCGGTATTTCTCTCAAAAATATAGGCCGTGCCTTGAGCGTTATTTGATCCAACGTCGCTCAGGTACGAACCAACGATTATCGTCTCGCCGTCGACCGCGACCCGATTGCCGAACTGATCATGGGCCGCACCGTCGGACGCGGTTATTTTGGTGAGTTCGCCCCAGTTGCCAAGCCCGCCATTGTTGCGTTCAAAAGTATAAGCCGAGCCTTGATTGCTATTCGCTCCGACATTGTCGCCATCTGCCCCAACGATCAGCGTATCGCCGTCGATGCTGACAGATTTGCCAAACTGGTCGCCAGCTTGACCGTCTGAAGCGACAAGGATCCTGGCTTCGCCCCAGTTATTCCCACCGCCCGCGTTTCTCTCAAAAATATACGCTGATCCTTGGAAGCTGTTTGCTCCCACATCGTCGGAACTTGCTCCGACGATCGCCGAATCACCGCTGATGCCCACTGACCACCCGAAAAAATCTCCAAGATCACCATCCGAAGCTGTCAGTTTCCGGATCTGTCCCCAATTGCCGGGGCCGCCGAAATTGCGTTCGAAGATGTAAGCCTTACCTCTGGTTGTCGCGGCTTCGGTATCGTCTGCGAACACGCCGACAATAGCCGTGTTCCCGTCAATAGCGACAGACCATCCAAAGTAGTCGTTGGTAATGCCGTCAGTTGCGCTGAGCGTTTTGATAAGGCCCCAATTGTTTGAGCCTCCCGCGTCGCGCTCGAAAATATAAGCCGCGCCTTGCTTGGCATTCCCTCCGACGTCATCGGAAGGTGTGCCCACGATCGCCGTATCGCCGCTGATGGCGACCGACCAGCCGAAAGCATCCTGAACCGAGCAGTTGACCGGTAGCGGTTTAGTTTCTTGAACCCATGAGATATTTGTCCGAACGAAAACGTAGGCTGAACCGAAGGTACTCCCGCCGTTGACACCGGTCCCGCGAGCACCGACGATGGACGTGTTGCCATCCAAAGCTACCGACCATCCGAATACATCCTGAGCCACGCCTTCGGTCGCGACGATCTTTTTTACTTCGCCCCAGTTACTCGAACCGCCAAAGTTGCGTTCAAAGGCATACGCCGAGCCTTGCTGCGTGTTTGCCCCGATGTCGTCTTCAATCGCCCCAACCATTATCTTATCTCCGCTTACGGCTACTGAATGACCGAATCGGTCGAAAGCGACGCCATCTGCGGCGAGGATTCGTTTGACCTCGCCCCAGTTGTCCGCGCCGCCGCGATTTCGCTCGTAAACGTACGCCGCTCCTTGTCCGAAACTGCCGCCGATGTGTCTGAAATCCGCGCCGACGATCGCGGTGCCGCCGTCAATTGCGGCTGAAATGCCGAATACACCACCAGGGCCATCGCTCGCTGTCAGTTTTTTGGCTTCGCCCCAGTTATCGGGCCCGCCCTCGTCGCGCTCGACAATGTATGCTGCGTCCCCACCGAAAGTGGTAATTATGGCGGTGTCCGCGCTGATATCGACCGCATAACCGAAACTGCTGCCAGGCGTTGGATCGATCGCCTCGATGACCTTAACCTCACCCCAAACATTTGCTCCACCCGTATTACGCCTATATAGGTACACTGCTCCGCGTTCCGTTTGCGAACTTGATTCGTTCGGAGCCCCGACGATGACCGTATCCCCGTCAATAGCGACCGAACGTCCAAAAGAATCCAGAACAACTCCATCGCTTGGAACTCGTTTTCGAATTTGTCCCCAGTTGTTCGAGCCGCCTTCATCACGCTCGAAGATATAAATTGCCCCGGGCGAATTGCTGAAAACTCCCGGGTCCGCTGCTCCAACTACTGCCGTATCACCTTCGATAGCAACCGAAACTCCGAATTGGTCGAGATTCTCCGCATCCGAAGCTGTCAGTTTTTTTACCTCGCTCCAATTGTCCGATCCGCCAAAATTGCGTTGGAAAATATAGGCTGAGCCTTGCTGATTATTGTCCCCAAATGCTCCGACGATCGCCGTGTTACCGTCAATAGAGACTGATTGCCCGAAAAAATCGCTGGGGCCACCGTCGGATGCGACGAGTTTCTTGACCTGTGTAAATGTGGGATCGATCGTGACCGGATAAACTGCTTCTGCATCGTCAACGGAGAGCGACAATAGGGCGCCGTCCAACTCCATTTTGGAAGCCAATTCTTTGCCATTCGCGTCCCAGCTTTTTAGTTTGTCGTACCGCAATACGACAGCCTTATTGTCGGAATTCCTGAAAACTAAGGCTTGGCCATTGTTAGTTAATTCCGGTTCCAAATTGCCCTCGATGTTCAAAATTAGTTTCAGCAGGCGGTCTTCAGAAGACTGACTTTCGGCTTCGGGTCTCTCCTGAACTGTAAAACCTTGCTCCAACCCTTCCGGCTTGTTTTCGAACCACTCGACGATCTCGCCACTTACGCTTCGACCTCTAGACTCGATCCGGTGCGAAGCCGAAACCTTTGTCTTGTTGACGGACCATTGACCGGCTAACAATGACCGCTGTCGTTCTCCTCGGCCGATCCCTTTAAGTTTGATCGACAGATCCCACTTCTCGCCGGCTCCTCTAGAAAGCAGATCAACGCCTTCTTCTGTAAAGTACGCAGCAAATTCCTGCTCTTGATTTTTTGCTTCGAACGCACCCGTCTCGTTTGAATCCGGGGACCTTTCGATCCAATTTACGCTGTAAAGCGCCGTCTGGACCGCGGTGCTGAGCGATCTACCCAAACCCTGCTCTTCGAGATATACTTTCGCCTGTTCGCCGTCCAGATTCGGTAGCGAGAATTCACTTGGTTTTATTGTTCCTGTCGGGTCGGAGACTTGCTCGACCGTCCTCTGCCAGCTCCCCGCTATAAGTAATAACAGGAGGCCTATCGCTCCCGAATAACCCAATAAGTTTCTGCGAATCATATTATTTCCTTATAGCCTCCGTCGTTCGCGGGCTGTTCGAAGCCAAAATTGAATGATTCCTATAGGATCTTTCAGTTTCATTTACGACACCTCCGTGGTCCCGTCGCGTCCCTCGGCATGGCATGAGATTCGACAGATCAGCAGATCCCCATTAGAGGAGTCTGAAAAATGAATGTCCCCCGCTGCTAGTCTTCGAAAAACATCGCGAACGCTCGTTTGTAAGAGCTCTGCCGCTTGGCCTGGCGAAATAGATTGGCCGACCTTATTACAGTGGCCGCACCGCGTCCTACCCACTCTGCACCCTAGATAGACTGTTGTTCGTCGATAATTTTCGATCGTGATGACCGTTTTCTCTTTTAGTTGGCTCATTTCTTCTCCAACTCTCTTTTTCCTTGGCTCTGCCGATGCCTTATTAGTCGAACTCGGCGATGAAAAATGACTCCCCGGCAAGACACGAAAAAGTTCTTTTCGCCCACAATTTCTGTTATACTTTGCTTCGCGTTCATATCGGTTCAGTCTCGAAATAATCGGGAATTGAAACACGTCGATTCTCGCTTAAAGCATTTCGGAAAGTCCTAAAGATTTAGGGAATTTGTTCCGAATTTTTTCCGAAGAGGGCAATGAAGGAACTTGACCGGCAAATATACAGATTTGATAATTTCCTGCTTGATCCGGTGAACAGGCAGCTTCGGCGCGAGGATAAGCCCATTCCATTGGCGGCGAAGGCTTTTGACCTGCTTCAAACTTTGGTCGAGAGCAACGGCCGATTGATTGGAAAGGACGAGCTTTTTTCGAGTGTCTGGCAGGATCAGATCGTCGAAGAATCGAACCTGACTGTTCATATCTCTCAGATCCGCAAAGCTTTAGGGGATTCAAGAAAAGACCCGCTATACATTGTCACGGTACCTGGTTACGGCTACCGCTTTAATGGCGAAGTGTCTACTTTGGACGACCAATTTGTGGTCGAAACCGAAACTCTATCTCGAATTACGATCGAGAAAGAGATCATTGAGCCCGAAGTCCATGAGATTTCCGCATCGACGGCCTTAGGCTTTCTCAGTGGGCCAGCCCAGAGGAACGTGACGGCGTCGAAACCCAGATTGACCTCTTTACATAAATTGGGCGCCGTGGCCACACTCGGCACCCTGTTCATTTTTGGAGGTATTTTCTGGTTCACCAGCAGCATGCAAGGCAATGTAGCGGGCAAATCAGATGTTGCCGCTGACGATGAAACACAGATTCGGAGGTTGACGAGTAAAGGTACGGTCAATCATGGAGCGATCTCACCGGACGGTAAATTTTTCGCCTATTCATTGCGGGAAAGAGGGGCTTATATGAGTAGCCTTTGGTATGGCCAGGTTAGTGGAAATGGCGACATACAACTTCTGCCCGCAGCCGACCTTAGCTATAATCCCCGCTCATTTTCATCTGACGGAAGCTTTCTATACTACACGGTTAGCGAACCGCGCGATTTTGACAACGGGACACTCTTTAAAATGCCGGTTCTTGGCGGGGTTCCGCCGCAAAAACTGCTTAGCGACATCAGTGTTTATGCCGTAATCTCGCCCGACGAAAAACAAGCTGCTTTCATTCGCGGAGATCGGGACAATAAATCGTCCGCTCTCGTGATCGCCAATCTTGACGGTTCAGGCGAGCGCGAAATTACGGTTCGTCGGGCAGACCAGTCTTTTCTTGCCTTCAGTCTGTCATGGTCGATTGACGGCGCGAAGGTGTCATTCGGCGCGAAAACTGGCGAGGACACGGGTCACGAAATTTTTACAACAAATGTTGCGGATGGAAGTGTCAAACAGATAACCGATCTCGAATGGATCACGATCTCCCGGATTGAGTGGTTGCGCGATGGCAGCAGTTTACTGTTATCGGCACGTGATAAAAACTCATTTGCCGCCAATCAAATTTGGAAAGTCGATCACGAATCTGGAAAGGCCAAAAAAATTACCCGCGATCTGCAGCACTACGCTTCGACATTGAGCCTGTCAGCCGATTCGAACGCCATACTCACTATTCAGGCGACGCGCGAAAGCAATGTCTGGATCGCGCCTGCGGAAGATATTTCTTCAGCTCGACAGCTAACCTTTGGTTCATCTGGAAATGAAGGTTGGTATGGAATAGATTGGACACCCGACGGAAAAATCATATACACCGCCAGAACCGATCAGAGCTTGACCCTTTGGGCAGTAGACGCAGACGGAACGAACGCGAAACAGCTAACCCCGGCCGGTTTTCTGGACGAGAAGCCATCGGTTACGGCTGACGGTAAATACATAGTTTTCCAATCAAACCGATCGGGCTCGACACAGGTTTGGCGGATGAATGCGAATGGCGATGAATTACGACAATTGACTTTCGAAGGACAAAACTCTTTTCCTCACTCCACTCCAGATAGCATATCCATCGTTTATACACGCACGGCGGATAACGCTAATTCAGCGTGGTTGGTTTCAATAGATGGCGGAGAATCAATTAGACTTTCGGATGCCGAATGTTATAACGCCCGCGTTTCGCCTGACGGAAATTCTATCGCCTGCGGCCATCGCTCGGAAGGCAAAACAAAACTGGCGATCATACCTATTACGGGCGGCGAACCTTTGATACGGTTCGACGTTCCACCCACCTATAATTTCTATGGCTCGATCCGCTGGTTACCGGATGGCCGATCGATAGCCTACCGTGATTGGGCAAACGGCATCTGGACACAATCGCTTGACGGCGGCGATCCCAAGCGGATCGAGGGCCTTCCCTCGGAGAAACTTTACCACTTCGGATGGTCGCCTAACGGAAGACAGTTCGCCTTTGTCCGAGGTTCCGAACTGCGTGATGCCGTCATTATTAGCAACTTACGATAGTTCGCGCGTCATCCCAATCGGTCAAGGTACCGCCTTTAAGCCTGCCTAGCTCGCCCGCCGGATCAATTTCGCTAATCTCAAGCTTTCCGGTTTCAATTCTTCCTGCGACATCTTTGACTTTTTCATGGATTATATTTCCTAGTAAAATGATTCGGCCTCACCCGGCACACCGTTCGTCTCAGAAGCCTTTCATACATCGTTATCTTTAACATTAGGGATGCCATGGTTTACGTTGTATATGTCTTCAGCCGGGTATCTAGGTTGGGTTAGCTCAACCGACGCTTGAACGTCGACACTGGCTTTGGTTTTTGAAGCGTCTTGTTGGAGACTTCGCTACCGGAACACGATAGAGGCGGAAAGAACAAAACAACACACATAATTCGAAACTCCGTGCTCAGTTGGCTCTCCGTGGAGAATTCGTAACCAAGTGGTTACTTCACTGTAATCTAATCGTTACATTTGGCTGATATTATGATGTTTCGCAGAATCTCGGAGGTGTCATATGAGTTGTGCAGATCTCTGTACTGTTGCCGGTGCGTTTTCCTTCGTCCTTGGCAGTGTTGTTCTTTTCACTTTGGGATTCTTTTTTGGATGGCGTCTTGCAGTTAAACGTTTCTTCAGCGAGAACGAAGATCTTTCGACCACAATTGACTAATAGCGGCGACGACAGATTTAACACTTTATTCGCGATTAGTTAATCCGCATTAAATATCCGAACAATATTATTGTATGGAGTCTGTAGCCGAAGTGTGCAACCTCTGAAAATAGGACTTCGGAACGGGCTCATGTTTCACTCAGAAGGGTATCAGCCAACCAGCTGATACCCTTCAATTTTGGCTTCGCCAACTAAAAACCGCCGGTCTCAACGACCGGCGGTCTTGTTCGTGTTCAAAAGAAACACAGCCATCATAAGACGGCGGAAGTCTTCTGACGATTAGGGCCGGGCGAAAGCTGGTGCCGGCCTGTCGGTAGCTATACCGAACTGCTGGACCGATACGCCTGCAGTCGAACCGAGAACCCACCACTGTCCGTTTCGGTAGATCGCCTGGTCTTCCGTGCCATCACCATCGTAGTCTCCGGGAACCGGAATATCGCCGTTTGCACCGAACCGGATGCTGATCTGCTGCCCGGTGGAACTCAAGATCGGATTCCACGTTCCGTCGGCCGGGCGGAAGACCGCCTGATCGACCTTACCGTCGCCATCGTAGTCTCCTGGAACAGGAATGTCACCAGCCTGGCCAAGCGGAATGTTGACCGAACCGCCGCCAGAAAGCTGGCCAACCCAGTTGCCGTTGTTGTAAATGATACCGTCAGCGGCACCATCGCCGTCATAGTCGGCCGGTACAGGTATTTCGCCCGGATTGACTATGATCAGCGGAACGCCGGTCGTGCTGGGCAGGATGTACCAGGTCCCATTCGACGGTCTGTAGACAGCGAAATCAGCTTCACCATCACCGTCGTAATCGGCAACCGCCGGAATATCTCCCGCGAGTCCCCAAGCCGATCCCGTAAAGGTGAAGTCGCTGCTATTCAACACCCAGAAATCAGGAGCGCTGGGGTCATCGGTACCTCGGAATACCGCGGTATCGGTCTTGCCGTCGCCATCGAAATCCTCGGCGACGATAACGTCTGTCGAGATGCCCCAGTTCAGGACCGAAAAGCCTGCTGTCGACTGAAGCAGATACCAATTTCCTTCAGACGGGCGAAAAACCGAAAGGTCGGTGCGTCCGTCGCCGTCGAAGTCAGCACGAGCCGGCTCGGTCACTACCACCGAGGGAACGTTAGGTGCTCCGGGTGTAAGGACACCACCGGTTGGGAAATTCGCGCTAAATGGAGCCACGAAGGCCGTCGTTTCGACCGGTGAGGTCGCGAGTTCGCCGTAGTAAAACGCGGCGGCACTGAATGGCGTGTCGTTGCCCGGAAAGCGAACGAATGCATCCGGAACATCCTGATACGGCGAGCCAAGGACTGCACTGTTTTCCGGATAGACGTACTGAACGTCCGGATCGATGCGGTACGAGACAGAGTCGTATATGTTCGAGATCGGGATGTCCAGAATGCCATCGTCATCGGTGTCGATGTCGATTCCGGCCGAAATCGTCGCCGTCGTGGTGATGATGGCAAAGCTCTCTGCTCCTACCTCAAGGTTACCGAAACCGATTCGGATAGCCGAAAAATAATCGACGACGGTCGTGCCCGGGGCAGCCGTTCGGTTCGGGCAAACCACACCCGCTGTGTTTCGAAGATAGATCAAGCCGTTCGAACCCACCGTCTGACCTCCGATCGCGACTACGTGGCTCAAACGGCCAGGCCACGCGTTGTCGACATCGATAGCGACAAAGTAGGTATTGGCCGGCACGACCGTGCCGGGTACACCGCGGATCTCAACGTATTGACATGAATCATTCTGTTGATTCCCCGGGTCTGCTTCGACCTCATTAAGCAAAAGCAGCGGTAGGCCGGTCGCCTGTGGGGCAGCCGATTTTAACTGTGCCATTGCGGCCCCAGCAAAACTGAATACTAGAGCGGCAGCAATCAAATGGGTACCGACCGTATGTAAGTTAAATATTCTCTTCATTCTCATCTCCTTTTGTGTGACGTGGGCCACCATTCGGACCAAAGGCATTTTTGTTTTCAGTTGACTATTAAAAAACTCCTGACAAAGTTTTCTACGTATTGCACCACTCAGCTCTGAGCGGCAAAATCTTCGGGCATTGCTATCTTGTTTTTTTCAAGGTACTCGGCAACGAATCCGTCGCGCTTCTCTTTCTCTATCTGTGCCCTTGCTATCTCTTCAGCCGTCATGAATGGCGGCGGAATATTAGGATCCGCCACGCCCGGCTGTTCGAATTTGTTCTGTATTAGGATCTGCCTAAAGCTATAGCGAAAGACCTCGCGACCGTTGTCTAGACGGATGGGAGTTTTTCTCTCCAGCTTAGCGATGTGCCACCCCATGTCGGTCGCTACGACGTGGCCGATCATCTGCCCGGGCTCAGCCGCAAGCAGAGCCGCTTCCAACGGTTCCGGCATATCGCCTTGCATCAAGTCCTCGAAAAGGCCTCCCATCGCTTTCGTCGGGCGGTGTTCGCTATGTTCCGCAACAAGTTTGTTGAAGTTTTCGCCCTTCAAGACCCGCTGATGGATTTTCTGAGCTAGGACGACCTTACGGTTGATGTCGTATTCAGGGTTCTTGGCGATGAAGGCTTTTATCTCAGCGTCGGTGGCCTTGATACGGTTTCGCCAATGTTTGCGGAGCAGATCAGAGGACAGCAGGCCAGCTTCCAGGATCTTCGTCCTTAGCTGAACATCCTTAGAAGCCATGAAGTCCGCATCGGCCTTCGCCTTATCCGAAACTATCTTCGTCCTCGCCCATTTCCGCTTTGCCCGCTCAAGGCTTTCGCCCATAAGAACGCCGGGGGCCATTTGAGTTCCGAGCATTTCGTTGACCGATGATTGGATCTGCCGCATCGCATCCATGTCTCGTTGAAATGCTTTTTTATTTTCGGCGGATGCCCAAACTTCGGCTGATTCTTGCTCGGTGACGGGGTATGGCTTATTCAGGTCGTGTCCAAGCTTCGCCTGGTAAAGATCTGCCAAAAGTTGATCTTTTTTAGCTTCGTAATTGATCAGAAAGAGCGGGTCCGAGGCTAATCCTTCGCGACGCGCCTGGGCCGCAAGGGATAGGTGTTCCCGAAGCCCTTGAACGAAAGCCTTTCGGCTTTCGGGTGACTCCGAGATAGCGGCGATATTCTCATCGCCGGCCTCGGCCTGACTCTTGAGCATTGCGGAGATGTCGTCAGCCGACACCTCCTTCAAGATCGCTGCTTCGATCATTGCAGCATCGGCCTGTCGCGAATAGCTGTTCCATGCGAACACAACACCTACCAACCCGATCAGGGCGGCAACGGCAATGAAAACGTATTTCTTGTCTGGCATTCGTTTACCTCCTGTTCATTAAAACCTTAGCTTTGCTCCAAACTGCATTACACGCGGAGCACCGACCGTTCGCGTGATCTGCCCGAAATCGGTCTCGTCGCTGAGGTCGCCATTTGGATTTGCAAAGTTAGAAAAGTTCAACAGATTGAAGATGTCCCACTTCAGTTCAAGCTGCATTCGCTCAGTCAGTCGTGTCGTCTTCGAAAGGCTGAAATCAATGCGCTTCTGATCCGGGCCGCGAAGTGTATTTCGTCCAAGGTTTCCAAAGCTGCCGAGAGGTGCGATCAGAGCGCAGTCTGTGTTGTTCGGGTCCTGACAGACATTGAAGTACTCCCGCAACCGGTCACTTCCGCCGCGGCGAAGCAGTTCCAGGCTTCTGACGCTCGGACGGCCGAATGCGGCGTTATAGATCGTTCCGCTCGCACCACCAACGTTGAAGATGCGTACCAGAGTATTCAGTGCCGAAAGCGGAGCGTTGCGTTCGGTCGCTTCAAGGAAAATGCCGCGAAACTGAGCTTCGATGTCGCCGCTCGTTCGCAATACCTCAAAACCGGCGTCCGATGCGATGATGCTGAAAGGAGCACCCGACTGCCATTGACCAAATCCTGTCAACTGAAAGCCATTGATCCACTTGTTCTTGGACTTGTTGTAGGGTAATTCCCAGGTAAATGTACCGGCTAAACGGTGCGGACGGTCAAAGTCCGATACAGCCTTATTTGAATTGAGATCCCGCTGGTCACCCTGCACGACGAGCCCCAGATTCGGCGTGTCCGGACGGCCCGAGGCAGTCGTACTTCCGGGATCGGTCGAACCGATATCAACGGACTTCGACCATGTGTATGAAACATTGAACCCGACTCCCTTGGTTAGCCTGCGGGTCAAATTAAAAAGGCCGGAGTGGTACGACGAGTATCCGCGTGACTGAAGGATGATCGCATCCGTTGGGTCAAAGCCCAAAAACGGCACGCGTGCTTCAGCTGCTATCAGGGCATTTACGAACTGGAAATTTGCCGCCGATCCGTTCAGATCGATGCCGCCGTTGCCATTGTTGCAAGGCGTATAACCCGCAACCCCGCGCCATATCGAATTACATGCACCGAACGCCCCATCGACGTCGTTATTAGGCCGGGTTCCCCGATCCCGTTCGCTAAGGCCGGGCGTTCGCGGCGGCAAGATGCCCGGTCGAGCTAGATCGAATGCGTCGTTAAGCCTTCCATAGATATAGTCAGGCGTATTGGGATCGTTCAGATCGTAGGGCTGATTGAACCCGACCGCAAGAAGAAGGTTTTGTCCCTTCGACCCGATGTACCGGGCCTCGATAACCCAGTTCTTACTCTGCCCGAATCCGAAATCATGCTGGATACCAAGATTCCACTGCTGGATCATCGGCGTTTTCAGATCACGGTCGATGGCTCGAAATTCTAACGGTTCGACACCCGCGATCGCATCTGCACCGGGCGAATTATCAATCAAGACGTAAGGCGTAAATCGGTCAGCATCACGAAACGCGAGTCTGTACGGGAAGTAGCTGCTGAACGGCAGCATCGGATTTGTCCCATTAAATGCGGATGTCGCCTGAACGGTCGCGGGCGAACTCTCCGTTTTGACCTCGATCTCCTTGAAGAACGGATAGTTGCTGTAGATCGTGTTGATGAAAGCAGCTGATGGGCGATCAAAGAAGATCCCGTAGCCACCGCGGATAACGGTCGACCCATTCTTAAAAGGTTGGAAGGCAAAACCGAACCGCGGAGCAAAGTTGTTCAGGTCTTCGCCGTTCAAAGTGTGTTTGTTGCCGGCTGAAGCTATAGAACCAAGCGACTGGTCGATCGCCGCGGCACCGGTCGTGCCTACATTTGTCGGCAAGATGAATCCCGGACGGATATCATTCGGATCTGTAATCCGCGAGAAATCAAAGTTCGAAAAAAGCCCGTTCTTCTCTATGGGCCAACCGAACCAATCCCAGCGAACGCCGAACGTTAGGCTTAATCGGCTGTTGACCTTCCAATCGTCGGAGACATAGAAGCTCAGATCGTTGAAACGAAATTCCTTGTCCGTAACACCGAACGCGACGTCCGCCTCGGGCACGAAACTCGTGAGAAGTTCGGTAAAATTAGTCAGCCCTTCGAATTCGATCCCCTGTTCTTCAGGGAGATTAGTGTCGTATTTGTTTCGCTTATGCTCAACCCCAAAACGGGTCGTATGCCGTCCGCGAACGAACGTCAAATTGTTCGCAAATGTAAAGGTGGTTTGATTGCGTCGATTATAGACGTCGTTCGGAGCCAACAGTGAGAAATCGCGGAAATTAGCGGTTCCGGCCCAACGAGCTCCCCGTAACGTTGCAGGCCCCGAATCGAAGACTGTAGCCGGATTGTTGATGCCAAGTCCCGGATTCGTAAGTTCGGGAACAAGAAATCTTTCATCCAGTTCGCGGGTATTATCCAGAAAGAAGTATCCGAACCGAAGTTCATTTATCAGATTCGCCTTAAAATAATGTGTGTCGGTGATCGCCAGCGTTCGATTCTTGTCATCCTTGATCAGCGGAGTTGCCGAGACAAGCGTGTCATCGGAGAACGGGTCAAGCGTGGGGAAATTAGCAAAAAAGAATGTACCGCTTAGCGTGTTGAGCCCAACGCCTTCGTTGTTTCCCTTTGAGAGAATGTAGTCGAGTCGGGTCGTGATCTGATCTTGCTCGAATTCGGCCGGGAACACATTACGAACGCGGACGAGCGGAAAGCCGCCGCGAACTCTGCCCTGTGCACCGCGGTCAAGGATCGGAAGGCCGTTCGGCAGGCCAAAAGGCGAAAAATCGGTGATACGCGTTGTTCCATTAAGTAAGGCTTCAACGTTCGCGGTATTGTAGAAAAGTCTTTCGTATCGCCCTGACGTCAAAGCGGGAATGAGGAACCCGCCAGTGACCGGATTGCGGGCACCGAAGAGCCGGAAGCCGGGGCCTGTCGGGTCGATGCAGGTCGCGGCGATCGTGCCGGCGAATGTACCGGGCGTAAGCGTTCGGACACAATATCCCGGCGATCCTGGGCCTGGCAAAAATGTGAATGCGTTGCCAAACGAACTGATCTGTCCGCCATTCTGCGCGGATAGCAGAAAAGCACGGCGAACGGCCTCGGGATCCGAGCGATCCGTGATGAATGCGAGTGCTTCAGGTAGAACTGTATAGCTCTGTGCCGTCGGTACATAAGCGGTTTTAGCGTCCGTTCGCTGGTATCCGCCGAAGAAGAAAAGCCGGTCACGCTTTATGGGGCCGCCGAGGACGAAGCCGCCTTCAAACCGGCGTGCCTCTTGGCGATCGATCCCGTCGCGGTTGAAGAAGAAATCGTTAGCGTTAAAAAGCTCGTTCTGAACATACGCGTATGCGCTTCCGGAAAACTTGCTGCCGCCTCCGCGGGTTACTAGCTGAATGTTGCCGCCGCCGCTTCGTCCGAGCGACGCATCGTAGCCGCTTGTTAATACTTTAACTTCCTGGATCGTTTCCGGCGCGGGCGAAAGGCTCTCGGTCAGCGAACCCGTTCCGGCTACGTTCGTCGCGTCAATGCCGTTGAAGAGGACAGATTGGCTAGTCGTACGCGAACCCGCGATTGAAACTTCTTGGTTTCCGTTGCCGTTCGATAGCGGATCGGTAAGATCCGATGAAACTGACGAATCGGTAGTTAGCAGCGAGAAAGCACCACGGATCGCGGGAAGCGATTCGATCTTTCGCCCTGATAGTTGAGTTCCAGTCGTTGCACCGCCGCTGGAGATAACACCGCTGTCGTCCCCGGCGACCACATCGACTGATGCCGTCTGTCCGGCCACGCCTAGTATTAGAAAGACCTCGGTTGCGACGCTTGCGCCTACCGAAGCGTTCTCAGTTTTTGGGTCAAACCCCGGTGCTTCTGCCTTTACCTCATACTCGCCGAGCGGCAGCACTGCGAATCGCCAGGTTCCATTCTCGGAAACCGTTACGCTGCGGGTTAGGCCGGTTGAAATATTTCGTATCGCGACTGTCGCCCCCGGGACAACAGCGCCGTTTTGATCTGAAACTGTGCCGGTCAGGCTGCCGTTATCCGTCGCCTGCGAAAATGCAGAAACCGCCCAGGCAAATAGGATGAACGCGGCGGCTATCGTTCTTATAAATATTTTTGAATACATGGTTGTGCAACCTCTATTTCTGTAAAGGTCCGCAGCGTGCGTTTCACTCATGAGCGACGCCGCGGACAATTGATTTGATTTAAGCGGAGCACCGGGTTTGATCCGGTACTCCGCAAAATTTCATCGTCTAGCGAATCGCGACGACCGGAATATCGAAACCTTCGAAATCTCCGCAGAATGCTCCTGTGCTCAAGCATCCCGGTGTAGACATTGTGTTCGAACCGGCCGGATTACCCTGCGGGAAAACGAGGGCAACACCCTTCGCGGTTCCCGGAGCTGACGGGGTCAGATCTGAGATCGAGTACACGCGGGCATCTTCGAGCAAGAGATAAAGCGTGTTGCCGATGTTTGCGAGGCCGGTGTCCCGGTTTACATCCGTCGGAAGTGTGTTCGTGATAAAGCGAGCACGTCCTGCATTCGGGCCGGTTGCGAAAAGCTGATAGATCGCACCGTGAGCGTTTGCAGAAGCGTTGTTGAAGCGGTTTTCCGAAGCAAAGATGCGTCCGTCAGCCGTAACAGCAAGGCCGTCAAAGTACGGATTCTCGTCGCCGCCGAGGCTGTCAGCAGTCTTGATCAGACCGTCTGCCGTCGGACCAGAGCCGATCTGTGTTGCAAGGCCGGTCGTCGGGCTGACGCGAAACAGGCGGCTTCGCGGAGCGTTCGACGGAAGAGTGTCGTCAGCGGCGATCGCATAGATCCAACCGTCGGTCGCATTGTAAGCAGCAGCAGCTTCCGTAAATCCAGACGGAAAGCATGTCTCGCCGACCTGCGGGCCGATCGGGCTCGCAATGCCGTTTGGCTGCGGATAAGTTCCCGCCGTACGGAAAACGCGAAGGTCTGACGCTAGGCCGGTGACAGGGTCCGAACCTGTATTGCATAGCTCAGTATCGAACTCCGCGACACCGTAAAGTGTTGATCCAATGGACGCAAGGCCCTCATATTCGCGGCGGATCGTTTGACCATTGAGTGAAAGTTCTGCCAGCAATGTTCCCTGACCCGTTGCCAGGTCAAACTGGTAGTACTGCTGCGCCAGGCCGGAAACGTCACGGTTATTATCCGTGATCGAATAGGCTATCTGGGCTATCGAAGCCGACTGCAGCGACACGATAGCTGCGATTACAAAAAGTGCTTTGAACAAATTTTTCATTTTTCCTCCAAGTCTGAATATCTCGTTGTGGTTGGCCGAAACCCCTTCGGCGTTCGAATTTCCGATCCGTGTCAGCGGATCTTTATTTCTGGTAGCCGGTCTTTATGTCTAAAATGCCTTGATCATTAACTTCGCGGCTTCGCGGCTCCGGGCAAGCAATTTGTGTCCGTTGTGAACAATTTTTGCCGCAAGTACCGGGGTTCGATACTTACTTTTACCTTTCAAGCTCTGCTGCGAAGGTATGAGAATATGGGTCGAGTTTAACGGAAGAGTTAATGGCGCCTTAAGTTACTGTTAATAATTCGGAGAGGGTAGAGATACCGCAAAAAGGCGCTCGAAAAGGGCGCCATCATTTAAGAAGTGGGGCCCAAGGCGGTCGGCCAAAATATCGATTCCAATGCGTCAGCACATCCGCCGATTCTAAAGTCGGACTACGTCACACCCCGCCGTATTGAATTAGCTACTAACGACAACGCCGGGCATATCGGCGTTGTCGTGATCGAATACGGATGAGCTTTCGCGCTATGCATGGTCTCATATTGATTTAGGTTTCAAGCGTTCTGTTGGGTAGATTGGATTGTCGCGGATTGAAATTCCGCGGCTGGCCTCTTTTTCATTTCGACCGATGTCTGTGTCGCCGACGAGAGTCTCGATAACGGGCCGCATCGCAGGATGACCGATGATCTTGAGCACCGAAAGTGCAACCTTGGTCCAGGCTGGCGGATGGCCCTTCCATAGATCAGTAAGAGATGTAAGGCCTGAATCGTCATGAGTGTTAAGAAAAACGCGATCGGTCCATTGTTGCCTCCCAGCAGCAAAGTGACGATATTCGCCCAGTATCTGTGCCATCGAGGCAAGCTGACGCGACGGGAGCGGAACGTGATACTCAGGCAGCACGGCGATCCGGGAATACTTGTCGCGGCGGACCTCCTCGACAAATTCGGAGAACGAGGCGGCGTCTGAGAGGTTGATCATCGAATTTGGCTGGCAGCAATGACGGTCACCGCCCGAGACTGTCGGCAGGCCGAGCGTTTTGGCGAGGTCGATCGCCTCAGCATTCTCGCTCCAGCTTCGAAATCCGTTGACCTCGATGGCGTGAATCCAGCGACCGTGCGTCAGCAGAAAATCACCCAGAGCGGCTTCGTGTTCTTCCTGGCCGATCATCTCGATATCCCATAGCGGATGGTTGAAAACAATTAAGACATCATCGATACCATTGAGCATCGCAAACAGACTGCCGAGCCAGCGGTCGTCGGGCACATCTGGCGAGTTTGTGTAGTCAAGTAGCTCGTTCGATAGCCAACCCGCGTCCGCGCTTGGTAGATTGTGAACGCCGATATGAAAGAAAGCGTTGCGGAAAGGGACGGTCCATTCCATCGAGATCGGAGCGGCCGCGTTTCCGACTGTCGATGCCAGTTCGACACCCGCCGCGACGCTGTCGTGATCGGTGATCGACACCATCGAGCCGAGGCCGAGCCGCGTCAGGCTGGCGCTTTCCGAGGCGAACACATCCGAGCTTTCTAGCGGCGGCTCCCAATATCCTTTTGTGAAATCCGTTGCCTGGCCATACAGCCGTTCGTGCCTTGCCATTACCCGCCGCCAAATACTGGAAACAACAGGTATGCGCTCAGCATAATAGGGCACAAAATCCAGGATCTCTTTTGAATGAAGAGTGTGGCAATGCAATGAAACGCCGTTTCGGGCATCGCTTCCCAACGCCTCGCCGCTATTTAGAAATCGAATATTTTTTGAACGATCAGTCATAAGATCAAACCTTGAGTTACAAAAAGAAAACCCGGCAGAGCCGGGCGTCGAAGGTCGAGGGTTTTGCTGTCGCGACATTTGCACGACACATGGTCAGCATCTTGTCCTGGAATACCAAGCATCGGGATTCGTATAGCGTTGACGATTTCGTTTTTTCGAGCATCGATCAGGGACGAAGATCTAAGCGGTAAGGATGATGCTATCTTGCTACTATGAAGCCGGAGTTACGCGAGGTTTAAGAATGCGTTAAGAATTGTGGGCCAATGATAACTTCGCGATAAATGCATATCGCCGGGCGACCGACGTGATCTCCACGTTCCCGCGGCCCGAGATTTTCAAAGAGTTTAGGTGCGGTATTAGCTGCTCCCAAAACTGAACATGAAACCTTCTGAGCCACGCCTTCAGCAATACTCGAAACCACGCCGGCAGTTCACGTTGATCGTAAAAATCGACGATATAGACCGTGCCGCCAGGCTTGACGTTTGATATGGCATTCTCGATCGCCTGTTTCCAATCCGGGATCATAGATATCGAATAGCTAAAGAAGGCCGCGTCAAATTTTTGGTGGAGGCCAAACGTTGTCTGAAAATCAAAATCGCCTGCGAGGCCCTTTTGGTATTCGATATTGCCGAGCCCAAAACGACGGGCATTCAACTTCGCATTTTCGAGCATCACGGCCGATGCGTCCAAACCAAAAAAGCGAGCTGACGAATGACGAGCGGCGAGCAGATTGAGATTGCGGCCAGTCCCGCAACCGATCTCGACGATCGTATCTCCCTTTTTGACAGGCATTTCATCTATCAGGCGGTCACGGCCGAGCAGGTAATATTTCCGCGAGGCATCATAAAAATATCGCTGATAGCGATACATCGCGTCCATTCGCGCAAAGGCTGTCGATGCGGTCTGGTCGATCATTTTTTTAGAACGTACAGATGAAATCCACCGTAGATCGACGCACGGTCGCGTCTGAAAAGATCTGCAGACGACTCGGCATCGTACTCAAATCGCGACAGCAGATCCGCCGGCAGATTTTTAGGCAAAGGCGACGCTGCCGCGGCGGTGCGAAATATGATTCGCGATCCCGGTTCGCCTCGCTCAGCGATCGCGGACCACAGTTCGGTCATCAGATCGGCATTCATCCAATCCTGTGCATCGAGAAACACGAAGCGGTTGTAGGTGGCTTGCCTTCGGCCCATTATCTCTGAACTGACAGACCCCACGATGCCATTGACGCGGTGAATGTTTTCTCTCAGGGCGTCATAGTTCTCGGGTTTTAGGTAATCGGGCAATGCCAGGTTTTTCTCGGTGTCGTATTTTCGTCCGAAAGCCTGCCAGGCAAAGTAGTTCTCATCGATAGGAAAATCACAGGCAAGACGCCGAGCTCGTGAGCGGTAGATATCGATCACAGTTCCGCCCGCTAGATCTTGCTTTAATTCGTCAAACTGCTGCGGCGGGATTCCTAGCCCAAACATCGTAATCGGTATGCGGCCGACAAGCCGTATGAAACTGGAATCAAAAAATGGAGCGATGTTCTCGTCAAATAGTCGTGCCTGTTCCTCGGGGCTTTTTGCAGTTAACAACTTTTCCGGATGTAGGCCGACAAGGTGGGCAAATCTGTGAAAGAATCGCAGAAAATAGCCATTTCTGGCATTGTCGTAGAGGCCGCGACGGCTGAACATCTCGATCCGGCGGCGGCCTGAAAGCATTCCGATGACGCCGGTTTGCTCCCAAAACGCACGAGATTCGCCGTCCAAATTCGGCGCGATGTGGCGATCGTAATTCGTCAGATTCGCATCATGCTTTCCACGGGCAAAGAAATTGAAGAAAGCTTCGTGCGGAAGCGATCGGGCCGCAGCTATTTTCAGGCGAAGCAAGTAAATGTGATATTGATTAAGGTCAACCGCCGTGACGCTACCTGGTTGTTCAACCAGGTAATTCAACGCATTGCATCCGCCGGACGAGATCGTGAGGATGCGGGATTCACGATCGATCCCAAGCGCCTCAATATCCACACGCGGGTCTTCCCAGATCTGGTTGTAAACAAATGCATCGAACCAGAGAGCGAAGAGCCTTTGCAAAATGCCCTGCGACGATGTGATCTCATTCGTCGAGACCGCGCCAAGAACATGTTGTTCGTTCGTCATTTTATTAGAATCTTGTTACCCGAGACAAAAACTTGTGTGACAGCGGTCTTAAATGACTGTTAATTGTCTCCGATCGTGTGTCTGCACGATTTGGAAAAAATATCCGGTCCGAACGAAGGAGGAATCTAGAGCTGACAAAAAAAAACTGAAACCCGATAAAACAGATAGCGGTGTGCCCGACGAATTAGTGCTTGTAATTGAACTTTTTTGCCCCGGTAGCCATTGTTTGATTCTTTGGATTGTTTGTTGAGTAATTAATATTCCACTTATTAACCATGCGTAGAAAACTTCGATATCTGGAGTATGCAGCCGATTCCACGTCTTGACAGAGCCGCGAACTGAGTTCATCATTTAACTGCGAATGCTAAAGTGGGTTACATCGCTGTTGTTGCTTTTCGTCCTTACCGGTCAGGTTTGGGCAGGTTTTTGCGTCTGTCTTGATGACCACGGCGATTCCCATAGCTGCTGTAAGCCGGACGAGAGCGGCAATAATTCGCTCGCTGCTCCGCCTTGCTGCTCTGCGGACTGCGAATCGATCACCGGTTCTTCGAGCCCCGGGAAGAATTCGGAACGCATTTCGCAGGATTCCAAGATCAAGCAGATAACGTCTGAACCCAGAACTTCTTTTTGGCCCGACCGACCGACCTTGGCGACTCGGACAGTCGCCCCAGCGGTGGATCGGGGTAATCGACTGAAGCTGGCACGCCCGCCTGACGAGCTCTACCTGCACCACAATTCCTTTCTAATTTAGATCGAGAATCTCGCGACGATTTTTGCGCGCATATTCGTGCGCACATTCGCGCGTATTCTCGCGCCTGAAAGCGATTCGACAATTTTAAAAACTTTAAAGAGGAGACTTATTCGATGAAAAAGACATTAGTGATTTCGTTGCTTCTATCCATTGCTGTTTTTGCCGCCGCTTGTGGGGGCACGGACACGGTCGGCAACGGCTCCGCAACGGGTAAAGAGATCAAGAGCGGCCCCGCCGACAACAATTTGACTGCAACACTTTCGAGTTCGGACGGCGTGCTGCGAAAAGGTAAGCAGACCTTGACGCTTAAGTTCACGGACCAGTCCGGCAAGCCCGTCGATGTCGGTGCTGCATCTCTCAATTTCTATATGCCCGCAATGGGAACGATGGCGACGATGAACAACCCGGCGGTGCTAACAACGACCGAAACTCCGGGCGTCTATTCGGGCAGCGTCAATCTCGAAATGTCCGGCGAATGGCAGGCCCAGATCTCTTATCAAGGCCCCGCCGGAAATGGGAAGGCCAATATACCAGTGTCGGCTCAATAGTATTTGAGACGCGCCTCCCACCGCGTCGAGAGGAAGCAGGATAGGATCACTTAAACAACGGCTATGATCAACTGGCTCATCGATTGGTCAATTCGGAATCGCGTCATCGTGATCGGGATCTACATCGCGCTTGCGGCGGCGGGATATTGGGCCGTACTTCGGACGCCGATAGACGCGATTCCAGACCTTTCGGACAACCAGGTGATCGTGTTTACCGACTGGCCGGGTCGCTCACCCAAAGAGGTTGAAGACCAGATAACTTACCCGCTGGTTACGAACCTGCAGGGATTGCCGGGTGTTCGAACAGTGAGAGCCAGTTCGGCTTTCAGCTTCTCGATGGTCAATGTGATCTTCGAGGACAATGTTGAGCTCTATTGGGCTCGTACACGTATACTCGAACGCCTCAACCTCGTCCAACGACAGCTTCCTGAAGGTGTAACACCCACGCTCGGTCCCGACGCATCGGGCCTCGGCCAAGTGTTCTGGTACACGCTTGAATCGGACAAGATGAGCCTGCGGGAACTTCGGACTCTGCAAGATTGGTTCGTACGTTATCAGCTTAGCTCGACGCCGGGAATCGCTGAGGTCGCGAGCGTGGGCGGATTTGTTCAGCAGTATCAGATCGACGTCGATCCGAATAGGCTGCGAGCCTATAGTTTGCCACTTTCCGCCGTGCTCGACGCAGTTGAACGGTCTAACAACAACGTCGGCGGCAACGTCGTTGAACAAGCCGGCGAGTGGGCCGTAGTCCGCGGGCTCGGATTGATCGAGTCGGTCGCCGACGTAGAAAACACCGTTATCGGGTCAAGCAACGGCACGCCGATATACGTCAAAAATGTGGCCGAGGTAGAGCTCGGAAATGCTTTCAGGACTGGTTCGCTCGATAAGAACGGAAAAGAGGCGGTCGGCGGTGTCGTGATAATGCGGTACGGCGTCAGCGCGCTCGAAGCTATAGATGCGGTCAAGAAAAAGATAGAAGAGATAAAGCCCGGTCTTCCCGAAGGCGTGTCGATCGTTCCTTTTTACGATCGCACCGAACTAATCAGCCGCACCGCCGACACCCTAAAATTCGCTCTGGCCGAAGAGTTCATCTTGGTCACGCTTGTCAACCTGATATTTCTTTTGCACTTCCGGTCAATCTTCATTGTCACGATACCGCTTCCAATGGCGGCGTTGGCCTCGTTCCTCTTGATGTATTTCTGGGGCGTGACATCAAACATCATGTCGCTTGCGGGGATCGCAATAGCAGTATCGGACCTGGTGGATTCGGGCATCGTCGTCACCGAGAACGCATACCGAGCCCTTGAAAAAGAAGGCGTTGACTTGTCCGATCGCGCCCGTGTTTGGGAGGTCGTCCGCGAGGCCACCAAGACGATCGGCCGGCCGATCTTTTCATCGAGTGCGATCATCGTTGTCGCGTTCATTCCTGTTCTTGCCCTGACCGGCCAGGAAGGAAAGTTGTTTCAGCCGCTCGCGTTGACTAAGACTTTCGCGATGATCGCTGCGGCGTTCATGGCGATCACCCTGGTCCCTGTGCTCTGCGGGTTTCTTCTTAAGGGCAAGCTGAGACCGGAAGAAGCGAACCCGATAATGCGTTTCCTTCGCGGAGTGTATAAACCGCTCCTTGAAAAAGCGTTGCGGAATCGGGTCGCAACGGTCGCGATCGCAGGTGTTTTTTTTGCGGGTGCGATGCTGGCCGCTACGCAGATCGGTAGCGAGTTCATGCCGCCGCTGAACGAGGGCGATCTGATGTATATGCCGGTAACCGACCCGGGCATTTCGCTCGATGAGGCAACCCGCGTGATGAGCAAACAGAATGAGATCATCCAAGGGTTTCCGGAGGTCGCCTGGGCAGTCGGGAAGGCCGGGCGAGCCGAAACGTCTACCGATCCGGCCCCGATCAATATGAACGAAACCGTCATTCATCTAAAGCCGGAAAGTGAATGGCGGCCGGGAATGACTCGTGAAAAGCTCGTTGCCGAGATGGACGCAGCTCTGCGAATTCCCGGTGTTACGAACATTTGGACGCAGCCTATCATCAATCGCATCGAGATGCTTGCGACAGGTATTCGGTCGCAGGTGGGGATCAAGGTCTACGGCGACGACCTCGAGAAATTGGAGGAAACCTCACGCGAGATCGCTGGAGTCGTTCGCAGTGTGCCCGGGGCCGCCGATGTCTATGCCGAACAGATCGGCGGTGCTCCCTACATAGATATTGACGTTGACCGGCAGGCTGCTGCTAGATACGGCATTGATGTAGGAACGATTCAGGAAGTCATCGAGAAGGGGGTCGGCGAAACGAACCTCACTGTCACGATAGAGGGCCGCAACCGCTTCCCCATCAGGGTCCGATACTCTCCGGAATTTCGCGGCACTCCCGATGCGATCGGCCGGATACCCGTCACGACATCTGCCGGGGCTCCGATCCCGCTCTCGCAGCTTGCTACGATCCGGACAGTGGATGGGCCGGCGATGATACAAAGCGAAAACGGACTTTTGCGCGGTACGGTCTTGCTAAGCGTGCGGGGCCGCGACATCGGCAGCTTTGTTGACGAAGCCGACGCTGCCATCAAGGAACAGATCAGGCTGCCTTCCGGCTATTACTTTTCGTGGAGCGGCCAGTATGAAAACCAGCAGCGGGCGACTGCTCGCCTGATGATCGTCGTGCCGATCGTGATCCTAATCATCTTCGCGACGCTTTATCTGACATACAACTCTTTTATCGAGGCGGCTCACGTCCTCTTGGCGGTGCCGTTTGCTCTTACCGGCGGCTTTTACCTAATTTGGTTTCTCGGATACAACTTCTCTGTGGCCGTCGGTGTCGGTTTCATCGCATTGTTTGGCGCCGCCGTCCAGACCGGTATCGTGATGGTCGTTTATCTCGACGAGGCGGTAAAGCGAAAGCGAGAAGAGTTGGGAGTACTCGACCGCGAAACGCTGCTCGAAGCGGTCACCGAGGGAGCTCTTCTTCGACTGCGTCCGAAGGTGATGACTGTGACGACGATCCTCGCCGGCCTGCTGCCGATCATGTGGAGCACGGGGGCGGGGTCAGAGGTTATGCGGCCGATTGCGGCCCCGGTCTTTGGCGGTATGGTATCGAGCCTGATCCATGTTCTGATCGTGACGCCCGTCATCTTTTATTGGATAAGGCTCCGGGAACTGAAGCGCGAGGAACGGAAGTCGGAGGTCACTCGATGAGCATGAGACCTCGGATCAGGTGGGCGTCGAAAGCCTTCATTTTAACGGTCCTCGCCACCGTGTTGTTGTCGCTGCCTGGCTCCGCATTGGCACAAGACCTCGCGACCGATACGGTATTGTCGCACGAGAAATATATTACCGAGGTGAACGGTCGATCGGTCGACGACCTAGTGAAGTCAGCACTCGCGAACAATCTCGAAGTGATCGCGATGCGAAGGGAGGTGGAGGCTGGTGAAGCACTTATTCGCCAGGCAGGTCTCCGAGCGAACCCTACTCTCGAGGTCGGCGGCACACGGCAGATCGGCGGAATGGGCGATAACAGTTTGATGGTTCAGGGTGCATTGCCTCTTGAGCTTGGAGGCCGCCGGGCTGCCCGGATCAACGTCGCCGAAAAAGAGCTTGAGATCCGACGGCAGGCACTCGCCGAGCGTGAACGGCAATTAGCAGCCGAGGTTCGTGCGAAGTTCGGCGAGGCTCTTGCATCGATATTCAAGCTGAAATTCACTGAGGATATTCTTGCGGTAGCCGAACAGAACGTTCAACTAGTCTCCGCCCGAGTAACAGAAGGCCGGACGCCTCCGCTCGAAGAAAGCCAGGAATACGTCGTCCTGAACCGGATCAGAGCCGTACGCGAAATAGGCGAAGGGGTGGTAGAAATACGACTTTTCGAGCTTAGAAATTTGGTCGGAATGGGTCCCGACGAGCCCCTTGTCCTCCGCGGAGATCTTGACACCCTCGGTCGAAACCTGCCTCCGCAAGTAGTTGCAGAACAGACAGCTCTCCGATCGAGGCCCGATATTTTGGGTGCGATCGCAATTGAAAGCCTTGCCAGGGCTCGGGTGGAACAGGCCCGGAGCGAGGGACGTGTCGACGCCGATGTTATGGTCGGGTTTCAGCGGATGCAGAGCGGCTTCCCGCTTCTCGGCATAGAAGAGATGACCGGTGCGCTTCTGCCCATCGAACAGAGAATGAATTTTTTCACGTTCGGCGTGCGATTGAATCTGCCCGTAAGAGATCGAAATCAGGGACTTGTTGCCGCCTTGCTGCTTGAAGAAGAGGCGGCGCGGAACCGGCGAGATTTCGGCGAACTCACAATTCGGCGCGAGGTCGCCGTTGCCTACGCCCGTTACAATCGCGCTTTTCGGGCGATGGCGATCTATCGCGTAGGTGTCCGCGATCGGGCCGCCGCTAACGTCGAGGTCGTCCGACAGACGTATGAGCTAGGATCCAAAACTCTACTCGACTACATCGCTGAACATTATCGGTATATTGAGATCGAAAACGGATATATCGACGCTCAACTGGAAGCATATTTGGCGATGGTCGAAGTGCTGAAAGCATCAAATGACCCCGCGCTCAAATGAAAAGAAACGCTACATTCCTGTTCTTAGTGGTCGCCACGGTGTTCGTTGCGGTCTCGACCTCATTTGCACACGCTCAGCTAGTCGCCTCTTCGCCATTAGCAGGCGAATTGGCGCCAGTCGCACCGTCATCGGTCTCGCTGCAGTTCAATCTAAGAGTTCAGTCAAGTATGAGTTCGATCGAGGTCAAAGATTCATCTGGGGGCTCGATTTCAACAGGTTCGATCGTGGAGTCCGATCAAGGAAAGCGCATCTCTGTTTCCTTACCGCGGCTTGCGTCGGGATCTTATCGCGTGGCGTGGCAAGCGCTCTCTGCCGACGATCATTTGATCGAAGGCAGATTCGAATTCAGCATCGGAAATCTCTCGGAGCCGGTCCCGACCGACCTCACGGCTTCCGAAGAGAATAGCGGAAAGGATCACTCGGCACACGAATCTGAGCAATTGGTCAATTGGCCTCGAAGCCTCGTCCGCTGGCTGATGTACATAGGCATGATGCTTCTGACAGGGGGTCTCGGCTTCAGGCTATTTGTACTCGGCGGTGGCAAGGTGAGAAATGAAACGCTCGATCCACTTCTGACCAAGTTTTTAGCCGGGGCGGCGTTGTTGATCGTGTTCGGGCTCTTAGCCGCACTCCTATTTCAAACCCAGATGGTGACAGGCTCTGTCGGTATGTCGCAGGCGATGGCGATCGTCAGTAAGACGAGTTTCGGTCCGCCGTGGCTGTTCCAGTTACTCGCCGCAACCGGCTCGTTCATCATTTTGGTATTTGCGAGCAGCAACCAGCAGCCATCTCGCAGATTTCCATTTTGGATGGCATTCGGCCTATCCGTCCTAGGGCTGCTCGGCCCAAGTCTTTCAGGTCACGCTCGAGCCGCATGGGACGAATACAGTCTGGCGATCGCCTCCGACTGGCTCCACCTGATCGCCGGATCGATGTGGATCGGCGGACTCTGCGGCTTGGCATTTACGATCGCCTACGCGCTCGCCGAAAATGATCGCCAAGCCGCTCTCGCGTCGCTGTCTGCGACGATGAAGCGGTTCACCAGTCTCGTCATCCCTGCGACGATCCTGCTCGCGATCACTGGTTTGTATAACACCTGGATCCACGTCGAAAGTCTTTCCGCACTTGTGGGAACGACGTATGGGATAGTGCTACTGGTCAAAGTTGCAATTTCCGGTTTTATGATAGTACTGGGCGGAATCAACGCCTTCGTTCTTCACCCTCGACTCGTCGCGGAATCGAGAGCTGCGGCCGACGCAGAAGGGAGCAGGCTATTTAGTAGTGTGAGAATCGAGATCTTGCTCGCCATGACCGTGCTCTTGCTGGCAGCGGTCCTCGCATTCCTCCCACCGGCCCGCGAGCACATAACGGATTCCGCCATCCAGGCGCCGGCCATACAGGAGGCCAGATAAGAATGGAAGAAAATACATCCTCGAATGGTGAGACTGAAAACATCGACACCGAAACCGCAAGACAGCCTCAAAAGCGGACGATGATGATCGCCGTGGTCGGTGCCGGCCTAGCGGCGATAGCCTTGATCGCGCTTCTTGTCTGGTACTTTAAGGGATCGGGCGATGCGGGCCGACCGGTACCCGCTCCGACAATGTCTACCTCCGACTCACCCGCTTCGAGCGGTGAATCGTTCGTCGGCCAGACGATCACTCTCTCTGCCATCGAGGTCGAAAACGCCGGACTGGTCATTGAAACCGTCGGCGAGCAGCTATCTATCGAGAGCGAGATGGTCGCGGCGACCGGTGTCGTCGAAGCTAACGCATACAAACAAACGCCCGCGGTGTCGCTTGTTGGCGGCATTTTGCGTCGTGGCCTACCGGAACTCGGCGAGAGCGTTCGGATCGGCGAGACGGTCGCGGTCATATTCAGCGATGAATTCGCTCAGACGCAATCCCGCTACATCGCGCTAAGAACAGAGGTTGAGAACGCACGCCGCAGCTACCAACGTTCGCTGCGTCTAGTCGAGATAAATCAACCCGGACGCGGTGAGGTAGAGCAGGCAGCCCGCCAACGAAAGGCAGCCGAAGCTGCGCTGGCGGAATTCCGAAATCGACACGAACGAACGACTCGGCTGATCCGCATCGGCGCGGCCAGCCGCGAAGAACTCGAACAGGACACAACCAAACTTCGAACGGCGGAAGCCGAACTGGAAGAGGCTCGGCTCCGCGAGACGCGTGCCCAACGGCTGCTTCCGATCAGCCCCGAAGTTCGGGCGGCGAGCGAGGAGGCGCTCAATAAACTTCGCACGGGCGAGACAGAACTTGCCTCGACCCGACAGAGATTGATCCTTTACGGCATGCCGTCAGCAAGGGTCGATTCGCTTCGGTCGGCGTCGCAGATAGGTTCGGAACTTTTAGTTCCCGCGCCTGGCTCAGGGACTGTCACGAGCCGGGCGGTAAATCCAGGTGAAGTTGTTGACGCCAGCAAGGAGCTTTTGCGGATCACTGATCTATCCAGCGTATGGGTGATCGCTCAGGTCTTCGAGCGTGACGTCACCCGGCTACGCGTCGGCAGCGGCGCAAGCGTCACCTCCCGCTCGTTTCCTGACAACATCTTCCGTGGCCAGATAACCTATATCGATCCTCAGTTCGACGATGCTACGCGGACCGGAAAAGTGCGCATAGAACTAGGGAATCCGGGCCAGGCACTCAAGCTAGGAATGTATGTCAATGTGGCCTTCGGAGCACTCGGCGATGCGGAGCGTACGTCCCCGGTGATCCCTGCGGCCGCCGTCCAGAAGATCAATGATCAGGACGTCGTTTTCGTACCCACCGAGGATCCGGGTGTTTTCGCACTCCGCTCCGTTCGTCTCGGGTCTGAAATGAATGGGCGCCGCGTTGTTCAGGAGGGCATACAGGTTGGCGATCGAGTGGTTACAAACGGAAGCTTTCTATTAAGGGCTGCGTGGTTGAAGTCCCGCTGAGCAAACAAGTGAAATAAGTGGTCCCCTGGCCGGATCAGTTTGTTGCCACGAATCCCACCACGTTTCTCAGGTCCAACCATCCTCCCGACATTATTCTTAAAAACACAAAGAAAGACCCCGAAAGCTAGGAGGCCTTTGCTTTCGGGGTCAGGTTCCGAAGATGCCGCTGCTGATCAACTGTGGATATCACGGTCGGTCCCTGTGGCATCATGCGTTTCTTGGATTCGAATACGGATATAGGATTGCTCCGGTACAACGAGTCGGTAATCGTCAATATCGGAGTGTTCTATGATCGTCAAAAAATATTTTCTAGCAATTGTTTTTCTCGTAATCGGCGCAGGATATGGGTCAATCTCAGCTACTGCCCAAACTGATCCTGACAAGACACTTTCACCGTACTTCCATGTTTACGGCGATCCCAAACTAGACAGTTTGCCGCTCAAAGATACTCAGGTGGATGTGGCCATCTCCGGGGTGATCGCCGACGTTAGGGTGCGGCAAACATACCGCAATGAAGGATCTCGGGCCATAAACGCCACCTATGTTTTCCCGGCATCTACCCAGGCGGCCGTCTATGGAATGCAAATGCGATTTCGTGACGAGATCATAACGGCGAAGATCAAAGAACGAGAGATCGCGAAAGAAGAGTTTGAGACGGCCAAGAAGGAAGGCAAGAGCGCATCTTTGCTGGAACAGGCAAGGCCAAATGTCTTTACGATGAATCTTGCCAATATAATGCCGCAAGACGAGATCGTCATTGAGCTTCGCTATACCGAATTATTGATCCCGACCGACGGCGTCTATGAGTTCGTTTACCCGACGGTGGTCGGGCCCAGGTATGGATCTTCCGAAAACCAAGACGACGCAAGTGTTTCGACAAAGCACCTTCGCGAAGGCGAAAAGCAGGAAAGCACCCTCCACATTTCGGCCCGCGTTTCGGCCGGATTGCCGATTCGGGAAATTAGCTGCCCCTCGCATCAGATCGCACCGAAATGGAAAAGCCCGGGAGTCGCACTGCTTTCGCTGAACGATCCAGATCCCTTCCAAGGTAATCGTGATTTCATTCTAAAATACCGACTCTCGGGCGATCAGATCAATTCGGGACTTTTGCTGTTTGAAGGTGAGGACGAGAACTTCTTCCTTTATATGGCTCAGCCGCCGCAACAGATCAGGACTGAGGACATTCCGCCGCGCGAATACATTTTCGTGGTCGACGTTTCGGGATCAATGTCAGGTTTTCCGCTTGATACCACAAAACTGCTGCTTCAGGAACTGCTTGGAAACTTACGGCCAAATGACTATTTCAATGTGGTGCTCTTCTCAGGCGACTCAACGGTCCTCTCCGAAACTTCACTAGAGGCGAATCTGGAGAATACCGTTCACGCGATGGATCTTATCGATCAGCAACGCGGTAGCGGCGGAACCGAATTGCTTGAAGCAATGAAACGAGCAATGGGCCTGCCACATGCCCAAGGCGTTTCGCGGAGCCTTGTTGTGGTGACGGACGGCTACATTTCGGCCGAAAAAGAAGCATTTGACTACATTCGGGACAATCTCGGCCAAGCGAACATTTTCTCATTTGGTATTGGCTCGTCCGTTAACCGATATCTTATCGAAGGCATTGCGAAAGCAGGAATGGGCGAACCTTTCGTCATCACCAACGAAAATGAAGCAGCGGCGACCGCAGCTAAATTCCGAGAATATATTCAGAATCCTTTGTTGACGAACGTCCAGGTTCGGGCCAACGGTTTTGATATCTACGATGTTCAGCCTCGCGTTTTACCGGATCTATTTGCCCGACGGCCGATAATCGTATTTGGAAAATGGCGTGGCCCGTTGACCGGGACTTTTGAACTGTCCGGAACGACTGGCGGCGGAGCTTATTCCAGCACGCTGGACGTTCAGAGCGTTCAGGCGGACGAAGGAAATCGAGCCATACGATACCTGTGGGCGCGTTCCCGCATTTCCGAACTCTCGGACTACGGCTCGAGCAACATCGATGACGGAAGAATAAAGGAAATAACGGCGATCGGACTTAGGTACAACCTGCTCACTAATTACACCTCGTTTATAGCGATCCGCGAGAGAATCGTTAATCCGGACGGCGATGCTGGCGGGGTGAATCAGTCAGTTCCTTTGCCTCTCGGCGTAACAGATATGGCCGTCGGCAGCGAGCCTGAACTGGTCTGGATGCTTCTGCTTGCGGCTACTTTTGCTGTCGTCATAGTTGTACGTCGACGGTTCACGATGGATTCCGTTCTTAACGCAACCGCCAAATGAACACCGGGACTCATCACCAACTGAAGCCTCAGCTCGCTGCTCAAGCCTGCCTCGTGCTTGTGATCGCTTTTGCATTGAAACTCTTTTACTCAATGTCGAACGTGAACGACCTGCGGTGGATATTGGCTCCCACAACGCTATTCGTTGAACTGGTAACAGGCGAGCGGTTTTGGTTTGAATCCTACGTCGGATATATGAACGACGAACGGTCGTTTCTGATCGCCGATTCATGCTCGGGAGTCAACTTTCTAATTATGGCGTTTCTAACGCTGAGTCTGATGAAGCTTCGGCAAGGGTTGAGTATGAATGTCTCGTGGGTATTCATCCCGGCGGCCATCGCGGCGGCTTACTTCTCAACCATTGTCGCAAACATGGTTCGCATATCCGTTGCAATGCGATTGCACGGGATGTCGCGCGAAATGATCTGGCTAAATCCGGAACAGCTGCATCGGCTAGAAGGTATCTTTGTCTATTTTGGCTTTCTAGTGTTGCTCTTCATGCTGGCAGAAAATGTTGACGATCTCGCTTCGAGAAGGATTCATGTCAGACGCAATCTACTGCAACGATCGTTACTACCGCTTTCGATCTACTGGTTTACCACGCTCGGAATACCGATCATCACTGGAGCCTATAGGAACGGAAGCAGTTTTTGGGAACATTCGCTCTTCGTCCTGATCACGCCCGCGATCCTCATTCTCCCACTCGCTGCTATCAAAATGTTTCTACGGCAGCACAGAGCAAAATTTCGAACCAAAGAGGAATTTAGTTCATTTCGGTATTCGTAGTGAAAACCGATTGCCGCCCTGGCGACTTTCTCCCCAGTCGATCGTGGAGCCGATCATTGACGCCCGTGCTCTGATATTCGCAATTCCTCGGCCAGTATTCGAAGCATCTTCGGGCTTAAAAACCGTTCCATTGTCATTAATAAATAAGCCGAATGCCTCGTCTGAATACTCCAGAGACATCTCAACACTGTCGGCATCTGAATGGGTCTTGATATTCGTTAAAACCTCCTGTGCGATCCGATAGACTTGTAGCTGCACGCTCATCGGGAACCATAGATGTTCGTCTAAGTCCTCAGCCGCCACGAATTTACGTTTCTCGATCGTTCGATCTAGCAGAAACTCCAGGGCCGCAACGAGGCCGACATTCTCAAGAACCGAGGGACTTAGGTCTTCGCATATTCTTCTGACCTCGCCAGAGATCGCCTCTATTTCGTCCCGAAAGCCCGCGATCTTGTGCGGGGAACTATCGCTCAATAAAATTAGGCTTCGCAGATCAGCAAGCGTTTGATCATGAAGGTCTCGTGCGATGCGGCGGCGTTCGCCTTCGGCCTCGTTCGCGAGATCGAGTTTTGCTGCCGCAAGTTCGCGATTACGTATAGAGACGCGTCGATTCGCGACGAACGCCCATGCCAGCCCAAAAAGAGCGATCACAAGTAAGACACCAAGCGCAGTCGCAGTCCACGGGAATGGTGCCTTTGAGACCGCAAAACGGATCTGCAGCGCATCTGAGGGAATTAGGTCTCTGTTTAGGGCTATTGCTTCAACCAAATATACGCCCGGCAAAAGCCCCGAAGGAGTGTATTGCGATTCATTCGATATGCGGCGTTCGAGTTCCTCACCTTTTGAATTCTTCAATACGAACGCATACTGAAACTCTTCGGGAAATGTCCGGCTACTTTGTCCCGCCACTTCAATGAGCATGGAATTTTGCGGATAGTCCAACGCGATCGTGGATCGTATCTCACTGAGATCATGCACACGCTGGCTTAACAAACGAGTCGGAATAAGTTGTGGGGCAACATTACCTCGCCGGTATGTCACAACACCTCGGTTTGTCGCCACCAAAAGCCCGTCCTTGACCGGAAGAATTGCAAAAGCCTTTTCTGAGGGAAGTCCTTGTTCAAAACCGACCGTCGAGACAAGCCACCCGAAACGTTCATCGTGACGGGCCTGCAGCAGGCCGCGAGTCGTTGTGGCCGCCCATACCTGCTCGCCTTCGACGAAGACGTCGCGAACATCGTCGGCGTCGATCAACTTCTCCACTTGTCCATCGCGGACCCTAAAAACTCCGTGTTCGCCGGCGATCCACAACGCGCCTTCGTCTTCGCTAAACAGCTTCCAGATAGTTCCGCTCTTAATCAGATCCGGCTCGATCTCGCTCTTGACCGACTGTCCATCGAAACTAAGAAGACCTTTATCTGTGGTTCCGATGTATAGCTTTTCGCCTACGGCACGCAAGCAGCTTATGGATGGTTCGTGAATCCTGACCGTATTACCAGTCGACCTAACTTGGACGAGACCGAGACCATTCACAGCGGCATACTTCTCACCCTTGAAATCTGCAAATGACCAGGTGCCGCTCTCTTTTACAGACGCTTTCTCGTCACCGGGTCGCTCGATCGTGCCGACTATAATCCTTCGCGAGCGATCCTCACTTATCGCAAAGATCGGTTTGTTTCCCTGCGACGGCTCCGCCGACCATTTGTCGCCGATCTTCCTAAACAGCCCCCGGTTTGATCCTGCGTATACACTGCCGTCCGACGTCCGAAACAAGCTTCGGATGAAATTGCTGTTCGCTATATTTGAGATCGTTTCTTGCGAAGCCCCTAGTCGGTCAAAACGGCTGACGCCGCGATTCGTGCCGATCCAAAGCACGCCCTCTCGGTCGGTGAAAAGAGTAAATATCGTATTCGAACGCAGCCCACCGGATGTGTTCTCAAACGTATACGCTTTTTTTACTTTTGAATCAGCGACATGAAATAATCCGAATCTTTCCGTTCCGACCCACAGGCCGCTGTCGTCGTTTTGAAGAGCCAAAACTCTTGAAGTAGGGATCGCAATACGCAAAAAGGCCGAGTCGCGTCCTTCTTGAAACAAGCCGCTCAGCCCGGTGGCCGCGTCGGAACCCAGCCAGAGCTTTCCGTTTTCTTTCTTCGCAATTGAATTAACGAATAACGGTGTTCGTATCCCCGGTCGTCCGGTGGTCTGGCTGTTGCCAATGTTTATGACACCTCCTCCCGACGTTGCCGCGAAAACATTTCCGTCGGTCTCGATCAAACCGGTTACAACAGCGGAACTCCCATCATTCGATGTAATCGGCGTGCTCGATATGTTCTCGGCTGAATGGTTAGCAACCGAGTCGCCTTTTACACGCATGATCATTCCGGTATCAGTTCCGAGATACACTTCCGAACCGATCATGATCGAGGTTATTCCTACGTCTTTTGTGCCTACGACCAAGTAAAACCCGTTATCAGAATAGATATAGGCTCCTGCCTGCGTTCCGATCCAAAGCCCGCCCGACACACTCGCCTGTATACTCAAGATGCGCTCAGTTTCGGGGCCACCCGGCGAGTAGTTTTGAATGCGGCGACCGTCGAATCGGGCCAAACCGTTATCCGTGCCGAACCACATCACACCATCCGATGTTTGCGATATTGCGCGAACACTATCCGATGGAAGTCCATTGAAAACCGTCACCGAACCCCATTGATGAAAATTCTGGGCGCCTGGCAGCGGGGTTGGCGATGGAGAAGGCCTAGGCGATATTGTCGGAGATGGAGTTGGAGATGGCGATGGAGCCGGCGAAAGCATCGGGGAAGGCTGCGGCTCTTGAGCAAAAAAAGCGGAACAAACGAAACCGGTCAACAGCAGAAAAGCGCATAAAGCCGACGTAGTCTTTTTGTTTAACGATGACTGCATTCGCGCTTATTTGGGTGTCTCACGAAATCTCTTTCGGTCACGATCAAGCCACTCAGTTAACTCGGACTCTGATTTTTCCAGTTCGTCGCTGTTAATGAGACCGCGGCGAATCGCTTCGAAAAAGGCCCGGGTTCGCGGGTTGAATACGAGTTTGTCATATTCCTCAAAATCAGTTCCGGCGGAGTCCACCGGAAAGAGTTTCTCGTACAACGTTGCCAGACGGCTTTCCACGCCGCGAAGACTAAGGCTACATTTTCGCGAGATGGCCCAATTCGAAAGGCCGAGCGCGAGAAATCGCAATGCCTCTGTTTCAAACTCGGTAAGAAGCGGCCGCTGAAACGAATCCTTAAACGCCGGATCGATCATATCCGCACCATCTTCAAGGACTGCGAAAATGAATCTCAACAATCTTTCCTCGGGATTATTTTTATGGATAAATCCATACGTTGGCTGCGGGTCCGTACTGCGAACGATCTTACGAATCTCGTTTATATAGATCTCGTCAGGAAACTGTGTCCAAAAAATGATCCTTGCATCAGGGATCTCCCGCCAAATTGCACGAGCTGCCTTAACCCCGGAAAGTTTCGGCATTTGGATATCGAATATCGAAAGGCTTGGTCGGTTCTCGATAGCAAGCGCCACCGCAGCCTCACCGTCCGTGGCTTGTATCAACGGCAGGTGCGAAGCAAAGTTACTCGCGAGTAAGTTCGAGAGGTATTTGCGCTGAGCCTCATTGTCTTCGGCGATCAGAATTGACACGGTTTTATTCGGACTGTCCTGCTGACACTTGGCATTCGCCCTTTATGAACGACATCGCCAACGGGATTATAACAGGATTTTTCCATCAACAAGATTGTAGGAATTTCTGATTCGAATCGAAAGGCATGTTACGTCGTAGCGGCAATGTGGATATCCACAACCGCCAGACAGTGACCAAACTCTTGGTGGCTTTAAGGTAAAAGAGTTAAATCGACTCTAGACTTTTCCGGAGGAACAGAACATGAAAATTTATCAGATCTTTGGTCGAGCATTTGTTTTTGCCTGTGCTTTGCTTATTGGCACAACAACCGGCATTGGAACGCGTTTCGTACTTTCGACGGTCGCCGCTGCTATGAAACCGGCTATTGCAGTCACGGTGCAACAAGTTCCACTTCCCGAACCGTTAACGAATAAGCTGGACGAAGAAGTCGTTGCATTCAGTGAGGAAGAAATTGTTGAAGAATTCGATCCAACCGGTAGTTATTCGTTAGATTACGAAACGGTACCGAAGGCATTTGCCGACATAGATTATATTGAGATCGCGACTCGGGAATATAAAGCTGAGAACGGGAATTATTCCAATATTCCTGTGGTTCCAAGTGGCTCGATCTTTACAACCAGGTCTATTGAATTTAAGAAGATCGCAGTCGGCAATCGCGAGATCGCATTCGAGACCGAGATCGATAACGGGATCAGCTATAAATTCGTCGGCCAGTTTTCAAGTGCGTCAGAAGAGGTCGCTTGCGAATCGTGCGAATATCCTGCTGATCTACGGGGCCGTCTGATCAAAATAAAAAATGGGAAGGTCGTTGCTGAAATGAATGCAGAGTTTTATGTGCACGGCTGCTGACATCGGATCGCCAACGCCTTTGTCCGCTCCCTGATCGCACAGATGTTCCGGACTCAAGCGTACTGATCCGTCGGTCGACGCCGATCGGGCCCTATATTGTAGGGTATCCAGGTTTAGTCTTCCGAGTATCTCGACACGAAGGCGCTCTCAGCATCTACTGTGGAAGGCGGCAAGAAGCTACTGACCTGTGCCGGCGAAGGCATATCGAAGATCTTTTCTATGGCTGCGGCCGGGAGTGGTTTGTAGAATAAAAACCCTTGGCCGAATTCACAATCGAAAGCTTTAAGCGCTTCAAGTTGAGCAGTCGTTTCTATCCCTTCTGCGACGACCTTCATCTTCAATTTAGAAGCGAGAGTGATGATCGTCTCGACTATACTTAGGCTCTCGTCGTCCTCGGTCATTCGACCGACGAACGACCGATCGACTTTCAGGATGCTTAACGGAAAGCGGTGCAAGTAGCTGAGGCTGGAATAACCGGTTCCGAAATCATCGATACTGATCTGCACCCCGATGGACCGAAGCTGACGGAGCATCGCGATGGCCGCTTCCGCATTTTCCATGACAAGACTTTCCGTTATCTCAAGGCGAAGGGAATCAGCCGAAAGCTCGGTCTGCCTAAGAATGCGTTTGATCCGCTCTACCAGGTCCGGCTGATTAAATTGCTTTCCAGAAAGGTTGACGCTGATGCTAAACGGGGTTTCTGTTTCGAAGGCGAGCTGCCACGCGCGGACCTGGAGACAAGCTTCAAGTAATATCCATTCGCCGATAGGCAGAATTAGGTCTGTATCCTCCGCGACCGGGATGAAGTCGGCTGGCGAGATGAATCCCCGTTCCGGGTGTTTCCAACGTATAAGTGCCTCGAAACCAGATATGTCTTGCGTTTCCAAAGTGACGATCGGCTGATAATAAACCTCGAACTCTTTCCTCTCAACAGCCCGCCTAAGGTCATTCTCGAGCTGGAGGCGAGACAGAGCACGTGCGTGCATGAATTTATCAAATATCTCGTAACATCCCCTTCCTCGTTCCTTCGCCCGATACATTGCGGTATCGGCATCCCGTAGAAAATCCTCTGTAGATTCGTAACCGATCGTCGAGAGAGTTATTCCCACGCTGCCCGTTGTTACCACCTCGTAACCGCTCAACCGGTATGAGGCCCCAAGACAAGCGAGGATTCTATCGGCTATTACGCAAACTTCTTGCAGGCCAGCGACACCATCTAGCAGCACAGCGAATTCGTCCCCGCCGAAACGTGAGACGGTGTCAGCCGGGCGTACGGAGCTTGTCAATCTTCCGGCCACAGCTTTGAGGAGCTGGTCGCCGACGCCATGCCCGAGACTGTCATTGATGTTTTTGAAGCGATCCAGGTCGAGAAACAAAACGGCCACTAGGTGGTCTGGATGACTCACGGTCCGGTCGATCGCGGTTTTCAGATGATCTTGGAATAAAGCCCGATTAGGGAGTCGTGTGAGCGAATCAAAGAACGCCGCTTGATGTAATTCGGATTCGGCCTGCTTGCGCTCTGTTATGTCCTGCGCCTGCAGGATAACGTGTATATTTGCCCCTGCTGCGTCCACGACGCTCGATAGGCTGACAGTCGCCCAAACGATAACGCCGTCAGGGCGAAGGAACCGTCGTTCCCGGGTTTGCATCACAAGTTTACCCTCTGCGATCTGGACCATGTCCGCAAGAGTCTGGCCCAACTCATCCGGGTGGATCACCGAATGAAGAGTTTGTTCTGTGAGTTCTTCCGTAGAATAACCGAGAAGCTCGCACAGCGACAGGTTCACGCTTTCCCAGCCACCCTCCCTTGAAACCAATGCCAATCCGACAGCTGCGTGGTCGAACGCACTGCGGAAACGCCCTTCGCTTTCACGGAGAGCGTCGGTGACAATTCTTTGCTCCTCGATGTGCCTGGAAGCCTGGGCGATCTGTTCATCCGTCGTTGTAACAGCTCGCCGATAAGTGCGATATGTGAAATAGATGATGGCGACAATGGGCACCGTCGCGGCCATAGCTATAGAGCCGCGCTCGACGATCAGTTTCGCGGCGATCCCGGCAGCGGCGGCGGCGAAATACGTGACACACACAGCAAGACCGGCAACCACGACAAGAGTCATGAGGGCCCGGCTATATTTCGCTTGAGAGTCATTTGGAGGCATGAAATAGGATGGATTGATGTAAGGATAATTTGTCGAATCGACCAAACACGGCATCATCCGATAAAGGATCGAGAGTTGCGGCGGATCTTTCTCCTACAAAATTGACCACGCTGTAGCCCCGTCCAGCACTGCAGTGACCTCGTGTCCCCTACGATCCCATTCATAGGGGTTCGTATCTCATGGCTCATGTTTGCGAGAAACGCGGACTTTAACCGGGCCGATTCGATCGCCAAGTAAATTTGATCTCTGATCTTTGTGGTCAATTCTTGGCGGATCTGGCTCCGAAGAGCTGGTGGGCAGTAAGGTCAAGATAACTAGGCTGGATAATTGCAGTCTTGATTAGGCACCTATATCTGATGGGTCGGAAAAGGTCGTGCCTGAGACGAATCCCGTTTCAGTTCGGCATTTTACTCTTATCCAGCACCTCCCTGACCGTTCGGCCCAGCACTTCGATCGTGTAGGGTTTCTGTATGATCGTCGCTCCTAGACCTTCGGCCGATACACTCCGACTCACGAATCGGCTCTGTATTGTCTCGATACTGTAGCCGGTCATAAAAATTAGAGGAATGTCGCGACCTGCGATCTCGCTGATCTTTTCATAGGCTTGGGCCCCTCCCATCTGTGGCATTATTACGTCAGTCAAAAAAAGGTCGATAAGATCGGGATTGGCCCTGAAGATCTCAACAGCCTCCACGCCATCCTCGGCCAACAGGACCGTGTAGCCCAAGTCTTCCATTATGTCATTAGCAAGTTGCCGCAAAACTCTTTCGTCTTCGGCGATCAGAATGGTTTCGGTCCCGCCTAACAAAGACCTGGATCGAATAGGCACTTCCACCACCGGTTTCGAATCGATCGGCAGAAATACCCTGAAGTTTGCGCCCTCTCCCGGCTCGCTATCAACAGTGATGTAACCGTCATGCTGCTTCATAATACCGTAAGCCATCGACAGGCCTAAGCCGGTTCCCTTGCCGACCTCCTTGGTCGTGAAGTATGGCTCGAACACGCGGCTCATCGTTTCCTTATCAAGGCCGCTGCCCGTATCGGAGACACGTACTTCGACAAACATTCCGGGAATAATGAAGGGGTGCCCAAAACGATGTTTTTGGTCGAGTTCTATCAGGCTTGTCTCCAGCGTCAGTTGGCCGCCGTCCGGCATCGCATCGCGCGCATTTATCGCAAGATTCATGATCACCTGTCCGATCTGTGTAGAATCGCCGAAAACCGTTGGCAGATCGTCACCGCATATAACTTCAATTTCCACATCTTCGCCGATGATCCGCTCGATCAGCCGCATGATCTCTTCCAAGGTGTCATTGATATTTATGGTACGGCGTTCGAGGTGCTGACGGCGGCTAAACGCCAGTAATTTGCTGGTTAACTCGGCGGCCCGGTTTCCGGCGATAACGACCTCGCTTAATCTCAGCTGCACTGGGTCACCCGGGGACAAGCTGCGCGCTGCAAGCTGGGTATTGCCCAAAATTGCCGTCAGAAGATTGTTGAAGTCATGCGCCACGCCGCCGGTTACAGTTCCGATGGCCTCCAGCTTTTGCGATTCCCGGAGCCGTTCCGCACTCTCTTCTGCCTGTTCACATAGCCGTACGCTCTCGACAGCGTTTGCGGCGATATTGCCAGCCATTCGCAGAGCGATCGCATCTATTTCCGTGTATGCGCCTGACTGTGGGCTTAGCACCGTCACCGCTCCCACGACCTGCCCCATAACGGACATAGGGGCGACAATGCACGACCGCGGCTCGTTCGGATTTCCTTCCAAACCACTGTGAATGGCTGGTTGAAGATCATTCTCGAGGATAACCAATCCGGTGGAGATCGCCCGGCCGCATGGACTATTGTCGGACATTTCCTTTTCCGTAAGCAGTGAGACGTCGATTTCCGCCCCGTCGCGGACAGCATAGACTGGAGCACATACATCATGGTTCTCACAGTTAAGCGAAATGAACAATTCGGTGCCCGGTATTGAATCACGAACGAAATCCTTCAAAGCTCGGTAGATCGTCTCAAGATCCGAGGCGAGCCCCACGGATCCGGCGAGCTTGGCGATCCGTTCTAGCAGACGTTCATAATCCTGTATGGCCTTCTTATTGGCCTTGGCAAGGACGCGCTCAGCTTCTACCCGGCTTGTAGCGTCGCGGACAACGGCCACAAAAACTTTGTGACCCTCACTTACGGCCACGAGGTGGAGAATGATCTCTACCGGGATCTCCGAGCCGTTAATGTGCTGGTGGACGGTAGCAAAGGTATTAGATTCGACCGCCCCGACGATCATCGGTTCGATCATCTGGCGAAAACTCACATCCGTAAACTCGGGTGCGATGTCGAGTGGGGTCATGCGTAGCAGCTGTCCGCGATCGTAGCCGGTCTGCTCGACAGCCCCCTCGTTCACATAACAGAAACGCAGGTCGGAGGGGGAAAACATAAAGACTCCGTCGCGTATAGCGTCTAGACCATCCAAAGATCGTCGCCGCTCAAACTCAGCTTCTTTGCGTACTGCATTGTCGCGGAAGCTAGCGACGCGGCCTGCAATTTGAAACCAACTTATCTGACCGGTTTTCTGAGAGGTATATTCGTTGTCGGGGATGTGAATGCACCGTGCCGATTCGATGACTTTCTTATCCTGAAATAAGATCCTTTCTACTTCAGCCTTCTTTCCGTTTAGGTCACGGTCGGTCTTGCCGACGATGGCTGTCGGGGTGGTGCCGTAAAATTCAGCCATGGCCTTGTTGACCAATGTGAACCTTCCCCCAGAATCTTTGACGAATATCGGATTCGGATTGACATTGGTTACGTCATGAAGGAGTTGTTTTTGCTCATTCAGAGCGAATTCGGCCGTGCGGCGATCGTGCAGATCCCGCTCCAGCCGGGCCGTCTGATTGGCAGCCATTTCTTCACACCGCTTATTGAGGCGGACGTATGCTGCCTTTAAACGTGCCAGTTCACTTAAGAGGCGTCGATTTCTTTGGCGGAGTTCCGGAAGTTTTTCCGACCGGGTGACGCGGTCGTCACCAACTACCGTCGGCATTTGTTTTTTCATTATCACTCCAAGTACCAATGCACTGGGTCCCCACTCACAGAAATCGTTTCGATCACGCGGGCACATGAAGTCGTCCTAGCTAAACCACAACTCTATTGTTCGTAGACGAACCTAGTACGGCCATTTTATGACCGACTCTTTCAACTTTATCGATTTGTGTGCATCCTTTCAGTGCGCTATTGAGTATGCTGACGAGACGTCAATGAATGAATTATTTATCGGGGAGTAAGAGGCTCTGCGCTGAGTGGGAATTAGAATTTACTGTGGTTAATGGCCGATACGGCGCGACGCACACAAGCGCTAACTACCGTCAAACGGCCCATATGACGGCTCGGTGCGCAAGCGCACAGAAGATAAATTTGTTTTAGTTTAACTTTGTATTACGACGACAACAGCTATTGATGGTTTGCCGATAATGTGTCCTACCGGGTGAGGTGAATCCTACAATGATCGCAGAACACAGCAATGTTTTAAAAAATCATCTGCTTGGCGCGTTACCCCCCGACGAACTCAAACAGATCATTCCCAAGTTGACGCTTGTTTCCCTCAAGCTGGGCCAGGTTTTATACGAGGCCGATGAACAGCAGCATAGTATTTACTTTCCAACGACGACCATCGTCTCGCTCCTATATATCATGGAGAACGGCTCGACCGCCGAGATCGGTATTACCGGAAACGACGGCGCAGTAGGTATCGCCCTCTTTATGGGCAGTGAGACAACCCCAAGCCGCGCGGTCGTACAGAGCGCGGGCGAGGCCTATAGGATGGATTCTGCAGACATAAAGGTTCATTTTCGCCGTGCGGGCGCGTTTCAAGCATTGCTCTTGAGATTTACAATGGCTCTGATGTCCCAGATAGCTCAAACCGCCATGTGTAATCGGCACCACCCGATCGAACAACAGCTTTGTAGGTGGCTTTTGCTTAGCCACGACCGACTGGACGATGACACACTAGTTATGACGCATGATCTCATCTCGAACATGCTCGGGGTTCGGCGCGAGGGTATAACGCTGGCGGCACAAAAACTAGCGCAAAAGAAGCTGATCGTTAATGTACGCGGAACTATAAGGGTTATTGACCGCCATGGCTTAGAAAGTGCAGCCTGCGAGTGTTACACGGTCGTCAACGCGGAGTATAACCGTCTACTGAACCGGGGCATCGCGAGAACCTTCAGTTGGTAACTCGCGAAAAAGGCCGGGATTCCCTATCTCGGTTCGTTCCTTTTCCGACATATAGATCTCTGTTTTCCATTACCACGTTGATGAGATTCCGGGCGGCCCGCGTGTCGGTCAGTTCAGAGCGAATTTTCGTTTCTGATCGCAATAACAAACTAGGGAAGGACCCGAGATAAAGGCTGTCTGAAAAGACAGCCTTCCATCGTCCGTGAAGTTCACTACCTACCCGGCTTCTGAGAGTAGCGCTGCCGGCGGCGTTCGTGCCGATATGGTTGCCTTGAACGAAGTTTCCGCCGCCAACGGAGATTTTTATTGCCGCGTTAAAACCATTCAGCACCAAGCCTTTGATCGTGCTGCCGCCGCCGGTAATCGTTAATACTTCGACGGCTGGGGAAGAGGCGCGAAGCTCGATAATCGGTCTTCCTGCAGATCCTGGCATGCCTTTCTCGGTGAGAATGAGAAGGCTATCGACTATCTTGAGAGATCTACCGACCCGCGGCAGTTTCTTTCTGCTTTCCTCAAAGGGGATCCGCTGTTTGAGCAGCTCCGTTCCGAACTGCGATAACAAAAAGTCCTTCAAAAAAATGGGACTGGGCAGCTGACGCATCATCCGTGAAGGCATCCTTTTCAGCATTCGCTTATCGCAAGTCAAAACTGATCGGTCGAGTAAGGGACATTTGCTTGCCGGCCGAATCAAATGCTGTAACACTCCAAGTCAGGTTTCGATCGGCAAATTTGTCACCAAACCACGGTGGTGTCCTGTAGGACGTGTTCGGTGAGACCAGCATTGCCGAGAAGACCGGCTCCTGTCCGTCGGTGATCGAAAGTCTGTATATCGCTGCATTTTCAAGCTCTCGCCACGTGAAGACCAACGGACTCGACTTTTCGAGCTTCGAACCGTTGAAAGGCAGTACCGCACCGCTGGTTTCCCAAACGGCCGAACCGCTCGGACGCTGTACGAAAAACCTGAGTGCGGGCATTGGAAAGGATGCGACGGCGCCGCTGTGAACAGTGCCCGCACCGACCCCAACCGCCGCTAGGTTCGAATCGGATTCTTTATCGTCCACCGCCTCGATCCGGAGAACCAACAAATACTGTCCGTCAGCCTCGAGCGGCATTTTGCCTGTAACCTCGAGCGCGAGTGTAAACGTCCCTGCAGGCGGAAGAAAATGATTGAATCGTGCGATCTGTGCGTATCGACGCTGAGTTCCGCGCTGTTCAATAGGAAGGGTGGCCTCTGTTAGCAGATCACGGTCCTGCGGTAATTCTTCTCCCGGCTGGACTATCTCCCACCGGCCTTTCAGCCTTCCGGTTCCGTTGTATCGGATCTCGGCCTTGATTTCTGGAAACGGTTCGCCGGAGCGCACGAACAGCACCGGTTCCCCATTCGGCGTGATCAATTCAACATTGGTCAAAGAGAATGGAACACGAGCGCCGCCACCGGTCATACGGCAAGTCACGTTCACATATTGGTCCGGCCCACCGGTGCTTGAAACAAAGCGCCGCACATAGAAAAAGCCGGCATTAGCACCGCCAACGGCAGCCTGATATGCTCGGCGGACCACCGCCGCCGGGATGGTCATTATGTCGGCAAAGCCACCATTCCCGCTCGCGGTGGATCTATTGAACCGCAGTGGAAGCGATCCGTAGATCGTATCCGGTCGACACTGTTGGCCGAGTGCAGGTGGCAATGCCGGTATAAGTTCGCCGCACCAAATCGCCTCCGCGGGCGAGTAATCGGCCGAAAGCTGACCGAACGTCAGGAAGACAGTCGTTGGGTTCTGTGAGTTTACGTTAACACCGGTCGGATGTACCGCTATCGACTGTGACAGCGCGATTGAACCGAAGAGAATTATAAGCAGCATTGCTCCTGTCGTTCGTGTCATAATGGCCTCCGTTTCAGAGAACGTTGAAAGTAAGTCCGAAATTGAACACCTGGGTCTTATTGAAGGCGTTCACAAAAAAGACCCGCTTGATCGTGCTCCCGTACCGGTTTGCGTATCGAACGAAAAACTGAGCGTCCAGCTTTTTGAATTTTTTCTTACCGAACGAGAACCTGTACGCCCATTGCAGATCCATTTCCGCATTCTGGGCGTCGTTTTGATTTCGCGTGTCGCCGGCCAGCGAAAAGGAAAGGCCGCCGCTAAATGCTGAATTTCTAAGAAACGCGGTTCGCCATGTAGTCCGCGTACCGAAGCGAAAGGTCTTGTCGGTTCGAGGCTGTTCCAAATTTTGCTGAGCTTCATTGGCGATTTCGAAATCAAGATCAAGGTCTTTATAGGGCTTCGCTCCGATCGTAAAACCGTGGGTCTCACCTCGAAAATCTGCGAGTTCGCGGCCCGGTTGGCGGTTGTCCTGAAACGCTCGGCTGTACCGATAGCCGGCGCTGAAAGAGTTCGAAAGTGTCCACTGCGCATTGAACGCGTGAGCGTAATTCTTCTGATCCGGCACCTGTGAAAGGTCTCGAAACTCGCCGTCGGAGGGAAAGAACGCTCCGAACTGATGTGTTAAATCGAAAGTGTAGGAAACCGCCGGCAGCCACTTGTTCGGTTTCTTTGGTGTGAGAAAACTCCCTAAGGGAAGTCCGACGACGACATTGTTTCTGCGGTTAAGTGTTTTAAGTATCGAGACGATGTCGTTAAGATTGTCGCGATCCCGCAGGTTGCCCACTGCAAAGGTCATTTCGCCGAAGTTACCGGAAAATTCGAATTGGTGTTGCCGTTTGTCCGCCTGAACCGAGACGCCGATGCTGCGATAAAGCGGTTCGATCTCCTCATTACGGTATGTTCCGGTGAGTTTAAGCTTTTTATCGTTCCATAAATTCATTCCCCGGATAATGTCGAAACTTATCTCGGCAAAATGCGAAGTACGCCATGTTTCGCGTATTGCGGTCACGGTCTGCCCTTGTTCGAGCAATGGATCAGCCGGATTAGTAAATCGACTTCGGCTAACACCCGCCTCGTAACGGAAACGTTCTTTCGTATCGCTGCCCTTAACTCGAAATCCGAAACCCAAACTTCTCTCTGCATCGGTTACATTACCCTGGTTAAAGTTGGTCAGGGGCAGAAGCGATCCGCGCATTACGGTGAATTCAACCCGAAGGCCATTAGGCCGCTCCTTGAAGAAATCGCGTGCGAATCCCGCGCCCATAACGCTGTGTTCGCGTCGGGAAATGCCCAGGAAATTATCGTAGCCTACGATCGACGTCCCGTTCATTGCTGCAAACGTGATCTCATTCTGTTTTCCGACCGGGATAACACCGCTTATGCCGCGGCTCGAAAAGCTATTTACCAGGTGACGATTTGAGCCGAACAAAACGTGGCCGAAATTGATCTTGAACTTATCTTTACCGAATTCGATCAGGTACCTTGAGAGATCGATCATCGGCGCATTGTTTTGCAGTTCGCCGAAGCGAAGGGCGTTAGGACGAAAACCAACGCCAACGAGATCGAATTTGTTGGCGAGTGTCCAGCCGCGTCGGGATACCTTAAATTCGAACCCGAGCTGCGTGTCCACTTCAGTAAACGGATTTCGTTCGGGTGCGGATTCACGCGGGAAGGTCAAGGTCTGATTCTGTCCTTTGAAATTTACCGCAATCGTCGGCGTAAAAGCGAAGATCGTTCTTTCTGATTCAGTAGGAGGCCTTTTGACCTCTACGGGATCAGAGTTTTCCGAAGCTGGAATCGCGACGCTCTTGACCACAAGCGGCATCTGCACTAGTAGACTCCACTCGGCTCCGGGTGCGATCCTGTAAACGACAACCATCGAATCGCCGACAGGCAACGGGAAGCGATCCGGCGAATAGACCATTTCGGCTGATGAGGCTGAAAAAAGTGAAGTGAGGTCGGTGTCGCCGATAAAGACGGCTAGTCTTCCTTCATCCGGCGCTAGGGGCCTGCTCATTGTCAGGACGATACGTTCGTTCGGGCCGATCTCGCGTTGAGTGAAGTTTGCGGTAACGGATATAGGGTCGCTGGCTTGTGCAACGGCAATTCGTTCACCTGTTTGACCAGCCAAAAGTAATGCGACCGCAATGACAGAACAGTAGAATAGCCTGCGGCTGATTTTATTTTGAAGCACGGCCCTATTCATTTTGAACGACTCCTTATGGCTTTAAGAAAGTGGCGGGCCGAAATCGGAACAATGGAACGATCTGTATTTCGGCCGCCTTAGTAGGTGAATTAGAGTTCGCGATGAGAAATGCAGCAGAACCCCTAGTTACAAGTAGCCTTATAAAAGCTCTTAAAACTTGGAACCAGTGGATTGATGTCGCCGCCTTCTTTTTCTATATTGAAGCCAACCACCTCGAAACCACCGTTATTCGTAATTCTGAGCGACCAGTTTCCCGTCAGAGCGGCATCGGTGGCCGAGATGTTGTGGGTGTAGGTGAATTTCGGCGTTTTATTCGAGTGAAACGAATAGTACGTGCCTGTTTTGGCGACCGTTCCGTTTGGTTTCAGAAGTTCGATCTTCAGGGCGCTAAAGGTGTTCGGAATTATATTGACGGCGTGCCATTTTGCTTTCATTGTCAGAACCCCAGCAGATTTTCCGATCCCGTAAAGTTTTCGCGTCTGCGTGTTGCCTTTGCCGAGCGTCAAGGTCGTGCCTTCCATATCGAGGTCAACCGAGTTTGGACAGTTTGGCGTATAGATGCTTTTGAAATTCGGTACCAACGGATTTATATCGCTGGCTTTTTCGATATTAAAGGCGATAACTTCATCGTTGCTGTTATTTGTAACTCTCAAACTCCAATTGCCGTTTTTATTGGCTTCCGTTTGCGTCACGTTGACCGTAAAGCTGCATTTCGGAGTTTTGTTTGAATGTATCGAATAGCAAGTTATCGTTTTCAAAACGGAAGTTCCGTGCAGAACCTCTACTTTGAGCGGATTGAAGGTGTTCGGAATAATATTGACGGCGTGCCATTTCATCTTCATTTTCAGACTTCCGGGAAGTCCGGCCGGAATGCCGTAGATCTTTCGGTTGACGGTGTTTCCCTTCGGGATCGTCGCGGTCGAGCCTTCCATGTCGAGATTGATGTCATCGGCAAATGCCATTCCAGCAAACAAGGGAATCGCGAATAGGGCTAAGCTGGACTTGCGGGCCAGATCGGTCAAGCGGAAATTGTGTTGTGCGTACATGTTTATCCTCCAAGGTTAGAAGTGATGGTGAATGAACCGGCCTTTGCGCCGGTTCGTGATTTGCTCTTCACTTCTTACTGGTGGTGGGAGCTAAAACGTGTCGCTGGAGATTGGTCTGGAAATGATTTTTTTTTTGAAACGGGAGAGGATCTCAGTTAGATTGCCTACGCGTCCACTCACCCTGGAGTGTGAAGCCGGCCCAGTAGAACGGATGGTTCGTATTCCTTTCGCGAAGCATTGAGACCTGAGCGCCGCGAAGTGCAGCAGATGGCGGGAGGTCTTCTTGCAGCATTCGTTGGTAGAATCGCCGCATCAGGTCGGCAGTCGCACGGTCCTCGACCCGCCAAAGACTCGCGACAACGCTTGGAGCACCGGCATACATAAATCCACGGGTCAGTCCGACGATACCTTCACCTTTTATCTCTTTGCCAAGTGCAGTTTCGCAAGCGCTCAAAACTACCAGATCGGTAGTTAATTTCATGTTGTAAATATCATGGAGCCTCAAAAAGCCGTCCTGCTCTCTTCCGTTCTCGTCCCAAAGCGATAGGACGATGCCCGAAAGCTCCGGGAATTCACTGTTGACGATGCCGTGCGTTGCAAAGTGAATGAATCTTGAATTGCCAAACGCCAGGCCGGTTGCAGTCGTTCGGTTTGCTTCAAAATCGAGCGCGACAAACTCCCGGTTCCCCGGAACCAGATCTGAGATCCACTCGGCCTCTTTTCGGCTGAACCGAAGTCGTCCGAAATCTGACCGTACCTTTGACAGTTGGTGCGAAAGAGGGGATCGCGATGCGACTGCTACGTTCTGAATTGCACTTTTGCTGGTTTTTGCGGAACGGAAACGAACATCGTCTTCCGCAAACACCGGATCGGCCATTATCGAGACCATATTCTCACTTGGTGTTTCTTTGCTTTTCTGCAGAGAACGCGTCGCTAAAATTGTAGATGCGGACGGAAGGTGCACGATCTCATTCGTCTCCACCAAATATTTGAGCTCCGGGCCCGGCTTGTTAACACGCTGTTGGTCAATTTCATCGTAGGCTGACGCTTTCTGAAGGGCGGCCGGCACTTTCAATGCCGCAAATGGAAGATACTGAAGCACTCCGTCAGCCACGATCAGGATCCTTTTGCCCGTAAGTTCCCCGAGCACCGGTGACAGCAATGCCGTGCCCAGCTTATCCGACTCGGCGGCCAGCACCTTATCCGAATCGACAAGCCTTTTGCGACGCGCACCATTGGATTCGTTCGGGTGGTGCTCATTTCGTGCCGACAGCGCAGATAAGACTCGCCGAGTAGATAGCTCGATCTCGGCCCGCTTCGGAAGCATATATACAAAGGCAGATTCCCTTGTCACCGTCCAAACATAGCTTCGTTCACTGCCGAGGGAGTATTCCAAAAGGATAGAATTGTTATCGAGCAGATCGGACCGGACGCTCTCCAGCGTTGCGAGTTCCGGCTGGACGATAGTTGAATATTCGGGGCTGCTTATTCTGATCTTCAACTGTACTTCACGATACTCCCGCAATATTCCCTCGATCTCATTTCCCGCCGCTTCAATATGTTCCGGTTTCGCCTTTGTTCTAAGGAGGCCGAGTCTGTGATTTTCTTTATTGTTCAATCTTACCTTGAGGCGTCGTTCCTGCTCCAACAATTCAAAATCCACTCCTTTCCGTATCTCGACGCTTGATTCTGCAAGCGAGTCGAGTAGGCCGCGGGCACGAGAGCGCTGACTCAGGTTGAATGCTTTAGCTACTTTTTCCGGATCGGTGTTGCCTTGGCCGGCTCCAAGCAGAAGGTCGATGTACAATTCAAAGGCAGTCTTTCCGAATGTGAAAAATGCGGAACGAAACTGGTCGCCGGGCACTTGTTTTCTTAGTGTTTCAAAGATCTCAATGGCTTTGGTCACATCGTTCGCAGCACCGGTGAAGTCACCGATCGCTCGTTTTGTAAGAGCCATGCTCACCAAAATGTGTGCCTCTTTTTGAGGCATTAATATATCCTTGCAGATCAACAGTGCACTTTCGTACGAGCGAAGGGCTGCACTGGTATTTCCCCGTTTAATCTCGGCATCACCGAGAAAAACGAGCGTGTTCATTTCGCCCTCCTTGCTCGGTGCGGCACGAAGAATATTAAGCGAATCGTTCAAATACTTCAGTGCTTTCTCATCATCACCCGTGCGTGAGTATATTGACCCGAGACTGCCAAGGATCTCTCCTTCAGAAATGGGGTCCTTTATGGCGCGAGTCATTTCGAGTGCATTGCCGAGGTGGCCGATCGCCTGATCAGTTCCGTCAACCGCATTCATATAAAGCTTCCCGATATTTTTCAATGCTACGGCCTCGCCACGCTTGTCACCTGCTTTGGCCGCCATTTCGTACGATTGGGAATAGTAGTTGAGGGCGCTGGCTTGGTCGCCAAGGCGTAAATACAAAAAGCCGATATTATTTAGAACTACGGCTTCCCGTTGCAGGTTCCCCATTTCCCGGAACATCACCAGGGCACGGCTGTTATAGTCAATGGCCTCAGCCATTCGAAACAGATCTGCGTATACTGCGGCAAGGTTTAGAAGAACGTCGGCTTCGCCCGATTTGATCTTGGCAGTGCGAAAGATCTCAAGGGCCTGCTCATATTGTCGGAGGGCTGATTCCTGTTCGCCTAATATCCGGTCAATCCTCCCTAGGTTGTTTAACAGGCTCGCCGTTGCGTCGACTTTCCCGATCTCTCGAAAGATCTCAAGTGATTCGACGTGTCGCTCGCGAGCAGCACGCAGCTCCCCGTCACCAAAAAGTGAGAAACCTATCCCGTTTAGAATGGCCGCCGTCATTTCTTTTTCGCCAAAACTGCGACCGACGGCCAGGCCTTCGTTCAGCGTTGCCAGTGCCTGTTGCGGCTCTCCCATGGACCTTTGCACTTGGCTTAGGTTCAGCAGTGCGACCGCCTGAAGCCGGCCATTTCCGATCTCGCGGCTAATAGCTAGCGAAGCATTAATCGCCTCGATCGCCGGCCCCCGTTCGCCTAACGCCGCCTTAATATAACCGATGCTGATCAACGAGCCAGCTTCGCGATCCTTGATCCCGAGGTCACGAAATATGACCAGAGCGGCTTCAAATTTGGCCATTGCCGCCCGGCGCGATTCGACGGTGGAAACCTGCCGCAGGCGTTCGCCTTCCGCAAATAGGGCTTCGGCATCTTCACGAAGACCTTGCGCAGAAACGGTTCCGAGCATCAGAAAGCTCGCAATTATAAGGGAGGTAACGGTTTTTCCAAGCATCGATGTCTCCTCCAATAGTTTCAGTAAAGCCGGGAGAACATAGTACATTACTTTTTCACTGAAAAGCTATAAAAACCGATCTCTTCGTTTGACGACGACCTTGTAGAGCCAACCAATGTCGCTTCGTATGATCCTGTCTTTAAGCGGTCCGCACGGACTGATATTGATACCGGTCGTTCGACCTTTTTAGGGGTCAGGTCTATCTCTCGCATTGAGACAATGGATCCGTTGCTGTCCTTTAATTCAACCTTATATTTCGCATACGGGATTTTATTATCATGCACAATTGTCATGCGAACAGTATCGGTTCCCTTCGGAATTTCAAGTACCGGGCGACCCGAACTTCGGAGCGGCGGAAGCAGCGTAAAGGCAAATGTACGCGGTGATTCGGATCCCGCCTGGTTCGTGCCGTTCCGTACATCGCCGTTGTTTCCGTTGTCTCTCTTGCCGTTTCTTGTTGCTCCGGCATTGTTGCCATTGTTCTCCGGTGGTATCGGGTTCGTCACCTCGTCAGGAATCGGTGGGACGATCTCATTAACAGAGTTTTCGGGGACTCTATGGACAACTTCATCGCCGGGGAGTGTAGATAAAAACCAAAGTCCGCCGATCACGACGAGCACCGCAGTGGCGGCTCCGGCGTAGACCGACCCCCGATTTCCAAAGAACGCCCTTATCCCTTCCAGCCAGCCGGCGCTTTCGGATTCCGCGGCAGTACCAGCTATTTTCGGTTCAAGGACGTTAGCGTTGTTGAGGGATCTGGCAAGATTAACGCGAGCCCGACGGGTTTCAGACGTAATATACTTTTCTTGAAAACTCAGCATTTGCCCGGCGGTCATCTCGCCGCGGACAAATGAATCGATCAGCGTACTCTCGAAGTCGTCTACCTCTGCCGCGAATTCCTCATCGGCAAATATCTGATCTTCGAGCGCGTCGCGGCCCTCACCGGATAATTCACCGTAAAGATACGCCTGCAATTTATCTGACTGATCCATTATTGACCAAACGAATAACCTATTTACCTGACCCATTGATCGGGCAGGCCGTAAACGTCCTCAATTACTACTGGCGAAGTCATTCGAAACGTGTCGTTTTGCCGACGAATACAGGCGTCACATTTCCGCAAGACAATCCCGAACACACATTTCCAGTTTGTTTCGAATGCGGACAGCCCTGTTCCTTAATGCATTAGCCGGAATGCCGAGCCGTTCTGCGAGCTTTTGCCGGTTCGCGATCTTCGCGCTTTTCTCGCCCTGGTAGTATTCCATTATCACTGCACGGCTTTCCGTGGAAAGCTTGTTCAGACATGCGTCGAGACAGTCTAAACCGGCTTCGTTTGTGTCGTTACCCGGTTCTGTTTCGCGGAAGCTTTCCGGCAGTTCCGTATTCTTACTTTCCGGCGATTTCCTGAACTCGAGTACGATCATCCGCGCGATACCGAGTGCATACGTGGGCGGATCGGCAATTTCCTCGCCGCCGGCAAGTTTGCGTGCGAGACGGTCGAGTGTGGTGTCCGTCGCAATGTCAGACTGCCTGATTCCCCTCACATCAAAGAAACGATCAAGATTGCGCCGCAGCCGAAGATACGCATCGGCCGCATACTCAGGATCCTCAGAAAGAGCCTTGAGCAACGTCTCGAACGACTCTTCGTCCAATTCCCACCTGCGTTTTTGCTCTCTTCTATGATTCACTTGAGACCCACAGCTTCATTCCCGCATAAGTCGCCGCTACAAATCTCTATCGTTTCTCGCAATAGATGATTCCCTTTCGACCAACGGGCGGTATTCAGCGGCGCGCTCGGGCTTTTCCCACGCTTCGTACAAGTTGATCACTCGCGTCAGAGCTTCCTTGCGGCGTTTGTCGTTCGGCTTGAGGCTTTTTTCGATCTGCTTATAGCTTTCAGTAAGGAGCTCCTCGGCTGCCTCGAATCGTTTCTGTCCGGCCAGGCTCTCACCCAATACACTTTGCGAAACTGCGATACGCCAGCTTCCCGCAGACAGTTTCTTTATTTGGATCCCGAGGGCATCGCGGGCAAAGGATTCGGCAAGTTTGTGCTCGCCTTTTTTTAGCAGCAGCAGTGCCATGTGAAGCCGGACAAGGCCGTTGCTCTCGTGTTCGAAAGGAATTGTACGGCTATACGTTTCGAGCACGTTTTTAAGTATCGTCTCGGCTTCGTCGAGAACTCCCTTATCGACAAGAAGCAGTGCCAAATTGTTCGAAGTATTGCAGAACATTTCGTGATCCTCGCCCAGAGCCCTGCGGCGGATCTCTCTGGCCTCGCGGTAATATGGCTCTGCCTCGTCAAACTTACCTTGCACATGCAGCATTGCGGCGATGTTGTTGGCGCTGTACGCAACATCCGGATGGTCAGTTCCTAAAACCTTGCGCCGCATTTCCATTCCCTGCTTGAAATAGTCGAGAGCGCGATCGTTATTGCCCTGTCTCGCCAAGACGGCACCAAGATTGCTCAAGTTCGTCGCGATCTCGCGATGATCCGATCCGAAGAGCTTTCGGTTCAGCGCGAGAGCTTCCACGTACAGACGCTTGGCCTCATCTAGGTTTCCGGTATGCAGCTCGACCTGGGCAATATTGTTGAACAGGTCGGCAACCTTAGGGCTGTTTTCGTTGAGTCCGCGTTCGATTGCCAAAGCCTCACGAAATATCGGCCCGGCTTTCTTGTAATCGGTCCGTGCGACATAGACAGACGCCAAATGATTTAAGCTTTCGGCTGTGTCAGGGTGCGATCTTCCATAAAGGCCTTCACGAATTTCGAGAGCGTTCTTGATCATTTCCTCTGCCTGGTCAAGCAAACCCCCAGGTTCTGATACGCAACTCCCATAACATCCATCAACGCGGCCTGAACCTCGGGTTGCCCCGCCAACTCCGAACGGATGCGTTCGGCACCCGTATCGAGTATTTGTTTTGCGGTGGGTTGGTCGCCGCCGGACTCACGGGGATCGGCTGCGGCGAAGAGATCCGTCAAAAATTTAGATACCTGTTCCGCCTTAGCCGTCTCGGCAAGAGCTCGGTTTCGCTCCGCCGACAACTGCCACGTATAAAAGCCGACCAGGGCCGCTATGAGCATCGTCACGGCGGCCGCGGCCGCGACACCACCTGCATGGCGCCTCACGAATTTATCCGCTCGGTAGCCCTGAGTATCCTGCCGTGCGATCACAGGCAGATCGGCCAAGTGACGGCGAATGTCGTCGGAAAACTGTTCAACCGAGGAGTAACGTCGCTCAGGTTCCTTTCGCAAGGCCATCAGGATGATGTTGTCGAGATCGCCCCGTAAGGGCCTTGGATCGCGAATCTCCGAGTTTGGGCTGGTATCGCTAGTCTCATTGTCGCGGGTCACCGCATCGCTCGGGCGCGTAGGCGGCTTGTCCCGGATCACGCGTTCTATCTCGGCGGGCGTCCGGCTGTCGAAATGATATGGTCGGTGCCGCGTGAGCAATTCGAACAAGACCACGCCTAGCGAATAGACGTCTGTCGCCGTCGTGATCGGAACTCCGGTCACCTGTTCGGGACTTGCATATTCAGGCGTCATCACACGCATGTCGGCCCGCGTGACAGGCGCACTTTCGCTGGTCGTTTCAGGATCCAAAAGTTTCGCGATCCCGAAGTCTAACAATTTCGGCTCTCCATCGATCGTGACGAGTAAGTTCGACGGCTTGATGTCGCGGTGAACAATGAGATTCTGATGCGCATAATTCACCGCCGAGCAGACCTCGCGAAATAGCTCAAGACGGGATTCCAAGGACAGCGCATTCTGTTCGCAGTAATCATTGATGGGAATGCCATCGACATACTCCATCACGACATACGGTGCTCCTTCGGCAGTCGTGCCCCCGTCAATAAGCCGGGAGATATTCGGATGGTCGAGGTTCGCCAGGATCTGCCGTTCGCTCCGGAATCGTTGTTGCAGCTCTTCGCCTGCGAATCCGCTTCGCACAATTTTGATCGCGACCTTTTTGTCAAATTCATCATCATCGCGGACGGCCAGATAAACCGTTCCCATTCCACCTCGCCCGAGTTCGCGTTCGATCCGGTATGCGCCGATCCGTTCATCGCGGATCATTTCCCCCGAACCTATATCATCGGCGGCGCTCGCGATGACGTTGCGGATCTGAACATCTCCCTTTTCAGAGGCAGCGACAAGTGAAAGGGCCTGATCGCGCATTGCCGCGTCCCCGCCGCATTCGGATTCGATCAAGAACTCGCGTTCATCCGGTCGTGCGGCGAGAGCCCGGTCGAAAATGTCCTGAATTTTTTGCCAGCGAGCTGCGTCCATTTCGGTTAGTTCTAACTAAGTTCGTTATGAAGCCATGCTCTAGAAAATCGCAGTTAACGATCGACGGTAGCTGCAGAGATGCCGAGAGTCCGGGCGGTTTCGTCGTAAGAGAGCCCGCCAAAAAAATGTAGCTCGACGACCTTTCCTTTCCGCTCGTCGATCTCGGACAAACGAATGATCGCCTCTTCGAGCTCGAGAATATCGAGTTCGGGCTCGGAGGCCGCGTTGAGAGATTCGGCAAGGGTGACGCGCAACGCCCCGCCGCGCTTTTGCCTCCCTTTCGCACGCGCATGATCGACCAGTATCCGACGCATCAGGCGTGCGGCAACGGCGAAAAAGTGTGCCCTGTCCTGCAACTCAATATTCGAATTGACCAGCCTCAGATATGCGTCATGCACTAGCGCCGTAGGCTGGAGCGTATGGCCCGCGGATTCGTTTCGCATATACGAACCGGCAAGCCTCCGCAGTTCGTCACAAACGAGCGGCATCAACCGGTCGAGGGCCGCCCCATCGCCGCCGCGCGAATCGGCAAGGAGTTCGGTGATCGATCGGTCGTCGGGATCCTTCATTGAGATCAGCGGTTCTTTGAATCGTTGGTGCGCCCGATTCTAGCACGAAAAATGCTGAAACCTTAGAATTTTCTCCCCCAGGCGATCGTTGTGTTGGCCGTAGATTGTGGCAAGTGCTAGAAAAAGACGTAACCTGATCCACATTTTTGGAATCTCGATGAGGGAGTCGGCCGAGATATGACGCTTTACCAATGACGGGCAAGAGAATTTACTTAGCGAGGGAATCGAATGAAGAAATCACAAATCTTGAAAAACTGTCTCGGCTTGATCGTGTTGGTCACGATCTCAGCCGCCGCGGCACCCTACGTTTTCGGACAAAATGGGAACTGTGGAGCCGAAGGGCAACGGCCGTGTAAGGTCTGGGAGCGGATCCCATCCTGCAACAAGGGGTTGAAAGAGAATTTCAAACTGAATATGTGCACGGGCCCACGAACACAGATCGACACCAAGGGAAAATATATACCGCGGACCGCACCGAAGGAGACCAGACTCCGACTGTGCAATAAGTCCTCTCGGCCGGTGATCCATGCGGCTGTTGCCTTTTGGGCCGATTCCGAGTACGGTTGGATCGCCGAAGGCTGGATGCGGATCCCGGCCGGCCAATGCAACGACTTCGATCTTGGGGATAACTATATAGGTGCCGTTTATGTGTATGGATCTTCCGACGACGGGACGGAATGGAACGGGCGTGATTCTGACTTCTGCATCAAGACGTATGAAGCATTCGCCATCGAAAACAGTGACCGAATTCAGTGCCGGAGTCGCGAATATTCGATCGTCGGAATGACGAAACAAACGATTGAACCGGGGCGGATAAATACATATAATTTTGGAAACTGACCAACGATCCTGTGATGTCGCCGTTCAATCGAACCATACGCAAACGGTCCGGATCAACAATGCCTCCGGTTTAATATAGGAAAGGAAAAAAGATGACAAAATACACATGGGCATTCTCAACGATCGCCTTGCTGTTGATGGCTGCCGCTTCGGTAATCGCACAGGAGAATCTGATAACCGCGAATTCCGCCGGGAAGGTAAAGCTGGGGATGACGATCGCCGAGGTCCGAAACGCAGTTGCGCCGATGAGGCTGAGCCGCACCAGCGATGGCGAAGGCGTCGCTTTGATCGCTGTAAAACAGGGTAGGAACGATGTTATGACGATCTATGCTGACGAAGAAGATCGCGACGCCCCGATCGATAACAATGCCCGGGTCGAACAGATCTGGGTGTGGAACAAGACGTATATGACCGCGGCCGGCGTTCACCCAGGAATGCTCGTCTCCGCGGCTGAAAGACGATACGGAAAGGTGGAAGAGATCGTTAGGAGCGAGATCGAATCACGCGAGTTTGCGATCTTCGCGAACCATCCGGCCGGTCTTGTCTTACGCCTCAATAGCGGCGATGGCGACTTTCCCGCACGATCGAGCACGACAACGAAATACAAGTCGAACGCAAGCATTCTCTCGATCAACATCGTCGGCGATCGAATGCCGCTGGGTTACGATGAAGTCGCTTTCACGAGCGAGATCACCGAACTGCACAATGGCTGCAAGTCGGTAGGCGGCGAAGAAGGCGGACACGTTTCAACATTTTGCCAAGGTCCGGCGGGATATCAGATCCACTATTTCGACGCGGCAACCGTATACCAACTCAGTGTTGCCGACGCGGACCGCGATTGGGAAGAGACGCTGGCAATGTTCGGACTGGATAAGCTCGAGGACCTAAAGTCTGTTGAATGGCGACTGGCGAACGGCGTTCCGTTTGCTGTGATCTTCAAGCATCCGACGAGCGGGAAGATTATTGCTCGTGGACTCAAAGGGTACGAGCGGCTGAAGTCCGAACAGGATGGTCCCGCCGCGTTAGATAACACCCACACTTGGCTCGACAACGAATATAAAGTACGACCTTCCCGGTGACGCGCGTCTATGTCACAAGCTCCGATCCGAAAGTTAGGGTTTCTAGTCAGGTCACCGGCAACGATGACATAAAATTGCACTTAACGTTATCGCAGCGAGGCGTTGATGTTTTGCAAAACCTCGTTGCCGGGGCTAAGCTCGTCCACGCCGAGCGCATTTAGCGGGCGGTCGGAGGTTTCGAGGTGATGGTGCAGGTCTTTGCATTCGGGATCAATGTATAGCAATCCGGTAAGGATCTCACCCTTGACCTTGGCCCGCTGCATTGCGTTTATGGCTGAGAAGCGCTCACGCGGGTTCCAGTCTTTTTCGATCTTGTGAAGCTTTATCTCTGAGCCGTCGTGCATCGTTACGTTCTCGACGGTGCCTTCGTCGTAGCTGGCTTTTATCGTGCGGCTGATCGGGACGAAATCCATCGTTGCGGTGGCTTCCATGTGCTCGCGGACGTAGTCGTAGGATTTGGTCGAACCGACGTTGTTGTTAAACGTAACGCACGGCGACACGATATTAAGAAACGCAAAGCCCGGATGCCGCATCGACGCTTTGATAAGCGGAACAAGCTGTTCCTTGTCGCCCGAAAAGCTCTGACCGACAAAGGTCGCCCCAAGCTCGATCGCAAGGCTCGCGAGGTCGATGGCTTCGAAGAGATTCACGTGGCCGGTCTTGTTCTTCGACCCGACGTCAGCGGTCGCCGAATCCTGGCCTTTGGTCAGGCCATAGCAGCCGTTGTTCATGACCATATAGATCATGTTCAGGTTACGGCGTATGACATGAACAAATTGGCCCATGCCGATCGAAGCCGTATCGCCATCGCCGGAGACGCCGAGGTATAGCAGGTCGCGATTAGCGAGATTTGCACCAGTCGCAACGCTCGGCATGCGCCCGTGTACGCTATTGAATCCGTGCGAATTCGACAAGAAATAAGCCGGTGATTTTGATGAACACCCGATGCCGGACAGTTTCGCCACCTTGTGCGGCTCAATGTCCATTTCAAAACACGCCTGCACGATCGCCGCGTTTATCGAATCATGCCCGCACCCTGCACAAAGCGTCGAAAGCGACCCTTCGTAGTAATCAAAAGTGTACCCAAGCGAATTCGTCGGCAATGCCGGATGTCGAAATGATGGTTTGACGTAGGTCATATTATTCCAGCGGCTGGTTTCTTGGGCTTCTTGGGTGCAATTGAGACGAATTCGTCATCCGATTGAGATCACCTCTTGTTAGCTATTCGCCACAAGATCCTCCATCCATTTTCCGCTCTTCGAGGCTTTCAAGACAAGCTAATTTTACCTTATTTCGTCGGCGAATGTTAATAGAGTGCTGCCAGGCATTGAATGATCTGGCTGATCTGCGGTCGCATAAGTGCCCGGGGCCGAATTGTTTGTTCCTTTTTACGAGAATCCGTTCCTACGATACAATTAACGGGATAACAAACAGTATTGCTTGGATATCCGCGTTTCACTGCATCTTTTATGGCGTCAAAATTAGTCAACCGGAAGGGGATCGATACCAGTCTGCATATCTACGGGTATGACCTGCCGATCTCGGTTCTAGTTTTTTTTCTGATCTGTCTAGCCTTCGTATATTCCCACCTCTTTATTTTTCCGTTTACGCCGATTTTCTCCGAGGAAGACCATCTTTACATTCTTCATGATGCCTGGCGGATGTATGAGGGCGAGTTCATCTATCGGGATTTTTTCCAGATAGTGTACCCTGGTACGCAGTTACTTTACCTCTTGTTTTTTTATCTGTTCGGACTTCGATTTTGGATAGTCGATGTGATAATTCTGATGCAGGTATTGGTATCTGCAATGCTGTGCCTAGCAATTTCCCGAAGGCTTATCGCTGATACCTGGCACGCCTTCCTGCCGCCGGTAATTTACATCTTTTTTGGTTTTCGCTGGTACGGGATCGACGGCAACCATCGCATGTTCAGCCCGATCTTCGCGTATTTTGCGGGCTACGTTCTGTTAGCCGAGAGAAGCTACAAAAGGATCGCTCTCGCCGGTGCGCTTTGTGGTGTCGCAAGTTTCTTCACACAGCAACGTGGTCTGTTGGCAGTCGGCGGCGTGGCGGTGTTCCTGATCTGCGAGGGTATCTTCAGACGCGACGCGGTCAGTGAGATCGCGAAGAAAGTCCTTACTGCCACGGGAGCCTTCGGCTTGACCTTGACTGCCTTGATCATGCCGTTCGTGGCGGCTACAGGACCTGCAAAGTTTTTTGATTACACCTTGTTCTTCATCACGAATTACGTTCAGGATTCGAGTGCCAATTATCGCGGATACGCGATAGCGGCCAAAGTAATTTTCTCGCAAGGATATTTAATGTCCGCCACAATGCTCTTTTACTACGCATTGATCCCGCTCGTTTATTTTGTGACCATCGCTTATTTATGGTTTACGAGAAAAGGGCGAAATGGAATTGAAGGCCGCGAGGGCGTCTTGCTTTTCTGCCTGATCGGTTTGGCTCTCTCATTAGGTACTTTTGCTCCGAACGTTGGACGGTTCTATCAGATCGCGGTTCCGGCATTGATAATGCTTGGCTGGCTCATATATCAACTTCGGCCTAAGTCGGATCTTGCGGTGCGATTTGCGGTAGTTGGATTGATCGTTTTCGGATCCGCTCTTGCCATCAGAATACAAACTAACTGGCAGCCGAGCATTCTTGAAGCTCCAACAGGAAACATCGCTTTTCTCTCTCCCATTCCTCTGGAGAAATTTGCGTGGCTCAAGGCCAACGCGCAGCCGGATGATACCGTATTTGAAGTTTACCAATGTGCCGTCAATTTCCCGCTTCTTCTGCGAAATCCGACTGAAGCGACACAACTTTTCAACAGCGGATACAGTCCGCCCTGGCAAGTGGCCGGCGTGCTAAACAGTCTCGAGGCAAAGAAGACCAGGTTTGTGATCTGGGACGGCAACTGGGATTCTGAAATGGACGAGTTGGGTGACGATGAGAGATTAAAACCTCTGCACAAGTATTTGAACGAAAATTACGAGTTGAAAAAGGAATTTACGCCCTACAGTAATCGAAGCCCACAGTTATGGGAAAGGAAAAACTAAGTACGACCGGAAACAGCATTTACGGCCTTGAGATCGAGGTTTCGGTCGTGATGCCGTGTTTGAACGAGGCCGACACGCTCGAAACCTGCATGAACAAAGCGTGGGCGGCCTTCCGCGATGGTGGGATATCTGGTGAAATAGTGGTCGCGGATAACGGAAGCACGGACGGCTCGAAGGAAATTGCCGTGAACAATAAGGGCCGTCTGGTCGAAGTTGCGGAAAAGGGTTACGGAAGTGCCCTGATGGGCGGGATCGAATCGGCACGTGGCCGCTTTGTGATAATGGGCGATGCCGACGACAGTTACGATTTTCTTGAGGTCCCAAAATTTGTTGATAAGCTCCGCGAAGGATTCGACCTCGTGCAGGGGTGCCGGTTGCCGCGCGGGGGTGGCCGGGTGATGCCGAACGCGATGCCCTTCCTTCATCGTTGGTGGGGCAACCCGATGTTCTCAAGCCTTGTCAGGATCTGGTTTGGCGCGCCGATCAACGATGTCTACTGCGGCCTCCGCGGTTTTACAAAGGAGCATTATAAGAGTCTCGATCAAAGGTGCACGGGCATGGAATTTGCGACCGAGATGATAATCAAATCGAGCCTCTTTAATGCAAAGATCGCCGAAGTGCCGATCACACTTCACCAAGATGGGCGAAAATCTCATTTACCTCATTTGCGAACCTTTCGGGATGGCTGGCGGACACTGCGTTTCTTTCTAATGTGTAGTCCCCGTTGGCTGTTTCTCGTTCCGGGGATTTTCCTCGTACTCCTTGGCGTGATTTTAGGTTTTCTCGGATTGACGGGCACCAATTTCGGCGGAGCAGTGTTTGGCATGCACACGGTTCTGTTTGGCAGTCTGGCGATCTTGTGCGGATATCAATCGATCCTTTTCGCCATCTTTACGAAAACTTTTGCAATAAGTGAAGGGCTGATGCCGCCGGACGCCAGATTGCTGAAATTCTTTCAAATAGTTGACCTCGAGCGCGGCTTGGTGCTCGCCGGGGGCGCGTTGATCACCGGACTCGCACTCTTAATTGCGGCCATAAACCAGTGGCGTTTGATCGGGTTTGGTGAGCTCGATTACGTGAATACGATGCGGCTCGTTATCCCAGGAGCAACGTTGGTTGTCCTTGGTTTTCAAACGGTACTATCGGGCTTTTTTGTGAGCATTCTTGGGATGAAGCGAAAATAAATATGTTAGGGCGAACACAAAAACAAATATGTTCAGAACCGAGCATCACAGGGCTCCCCCGCTCGCAGGGCATACGGTACGAGCCAAATTCTCGACGTGTTGTACCCTATACTTTGACATCATATAATTTGCCTGCGAGAGGCCGATCTTTGGCCGCTCGATGCATTTTATCGCCAAACTTACTTTGCCGATGACACAGCCCCCGAAAAAGTGACTACAAAACCGACGAAACTATTTGATCTTAAGGATCTTAGCCCGGACGAGATCCAGAACCATTGGGAACAGGCGTATGCTCGTTTTGAAACGCCCGCAGAGGAAATTGTTAAATTTATCAGGCGGCTGGAATACTTGGGGCAGAGTGAATGGCCGCGCGATGCACAAATTGTTGACATATTTTCCGGCAAGTGCTTAGGTATCCGGGCACTGGAACAACTTGGTTTTACTAATCTCGAAGGTGTGGATATTTCGGAGAACCTCTTGTCGTTCTATAAAGGGGATGCAGAACTCTATGTAGCGGATTGTCGTGAGTTACCGTTTGAGAAGAATAGCAGGGATGTCATAGTCGTACAGGGTGGTCTTCATCACTTACCAGAACTCCCGGCTGACCTGACAAAAACACTCTCCGAGATCAAAAGAGTGCTCCGGCCCACAGGAAGGTTTGTGATGGTCGAACCTTGGCAGACGCCATTTTTGCGGTTAATACATTACCTAAGTGCGAGAAATACGGTTCGTAGGTTTTCGAACAAATTTGACGCGTTTGAGACGATGACCCACTACGAAAGAGACACTTACTATAATTGGCTGAACAGACCCGCGGAAATTCTCGACCTGTTAGACAAGAATTTCACAAATGCCTTCATCGCAAAAAAATGGGGGAAAGTGTATTTCGTCGGCATTCCAAAATGACGTTGACGACATGCCGCTCGTCAATACTCCCGATTCCGATCGTGCTGATATCGAACTGCCGAAGATAGAGGTCATCAACCGTATCCACAACACCTTAGCCCGGACCGCGATCTCTTAGTACCTCCGAATAAACCCTTTCGGTTTCAACGATCATCCGTTCCGCTGAGAAACGTTCGCGGACGGAAACGAGGGCGTTCCGGATCAGCTTTTCACGATCGGCCACGTCAGCGATCAGCGACGTTATTGCGTCGGCTAGAGCAGTTGTATCACCGATCGGAACAAGCCGCCCCGTTACGCAGTCGTCTATGATCTCGACAGCACCTTCTGATCTCGTCGCGACAACCGGTACTCCGCTGGCCATTGCCTCGACCATAACGAGGCCGAATGGTTCAATTCTTGAGGGACATACGAACACGTCAAGGGTCTCTAGAACGTAACGAACATCATCCAGCCATCCGATGAGCCGGACACAGCCGCCGACGCCCAGTTCCTCAATGAGTCGTTCGATCTCGGCCTGGTTGTGCCCATCGCGGGATTTATCTTCGCCGACGATCAGGAAATCGACGTCGCTGCGCTGCGATGCTATCAGTGCCGCCGCCCGGACAAATTCGGCCTGCCCCTTGATCGGTGATAGATGGCCGACCATGCCGACGCGAGATCGGCCATTGGGATCTTTCTTTGCCCGCTTGCGTGAGAAGTGATCGAAATCGATACCGTAAGGAATGTCGACGATCTTCGACTCGTCGAATAGCTTCTGTCTACTCAACGCATTGGCGACGGAAGCCGATGGCGCAATAACTTTCGAGACACCTCCTAACAACCATCGGTGGATCCGTTTCATTGGAAACACCACATGGCGCGTCAGAACGAATGGCTTGCCCGACCATCTGGATGCCATAGCAGCCAGCGGATAGTCGCGGGCCACGTGAGCATGGATCAAATCGATCGACCGGGAACGCGCAAAACGTGCGAGCCGGATCGCACTGACCAGATCCGCCGCGTTGCTTAGCGCGACCTCCAGAACATTCGGTCGCGGCAAAAAGGACATCTCGTTCATGAAAGGTGAATCTGGAATTACAGCGGCGAAAACCTGGTGCTCGCGCGCAGCAAGGCCCTTGGCGAGATCCACGAGATGGCGCTCGCCGCCCCCGATCTCACGAGCCGAACAAACCTGTAAGATATTCATTGCGTCGCGATCTCGCATACCTTACAATCCGGACGTTATCTGCCTGTATATATTGTCCGCCGTTATCGGCATGCCGTCGTAGTTCAGAACTGAGATTAGTTTCGACGCGTCTACGCCGAGTTCGATCATCATCAGGCTGCGGAATTGCGCGTCTCGGTTTTGTTCGATCACGAAGACGCGTTCATGCGATTCGACAAAATTAACGAACGCCTTTCCGAACGGAAACCCGCGGGGCCGCATGGCGTCGAGAGTGATTCCATCGGCAGCCAGCATCTCAATAGCCTCTTCGGCGGCATAGGTCGACGTGCCGAAAAAGATCACACCGTAAGCGTGTCCGGATATCACCGCCCCGGGCTGCGATTCCTGCAACGACCCCGGACTGTAAAAGACCGGCTGCGGAACCAGCTCCTTCGCGGTCTCCCATTTTTGAGTAAGCCGATCAACATTGCGGCGGTACGCGTCGCCGTCCTCGGTATAGACGGCGTATTCATCGCGGCTCGACCCGCGTGTTACGAACGCACCTCGCGTCTGGTGCGTACCGGCGATCGTCCGGTACGGGATGCCGTCACCGTCGATGTCCAGATAACGGCCCCATTTGCCTTTGAATTGTTCGAGCGGCTGCGTTCCGGAGTGGTCTCCGTGAGTCTGCGCATCGAGCTCGGACAATGAGGCCGCCAAGTGTCCATCGCCGTTACCATTAGTAACCGGTTGATGCTCATCGACGGCCGTCTGCATACGGTCTATTGCGCTGCCAAGAAAGTCTAATTGCTCGGTCGTCAGAACCTTCCCTCGATCGTACTGGCGAGCGCCGTCCCAAACCAGCGGCGGAGTGATGTGATCATTCATACCGAGATCTAGATCGGTCATGACGATGACTGGTGTCTGCAAACGCTCGGTCAAGTCAAATGCATCGGCCGTCATCTCAAAACATTCTTTCGGCGTTGCCGGAAACAACAGCGGATGTTTTGTGTCGCCGTGCGACGCGTAAGCCGCGAGCAAAATGTCCGATTGCTGCGTGCGCGTCGGCATTCCGGTCGACGGCCCTGTCCGCTGAACGTCGATCAGCACTGTCGGCACCTCGGCAAAATATCCGAGCCCGAGGAACTCGTTCATCAGCGAAACGCCCGGGCCGCTGGTCGCGGTGAATGCACGGGCACCGTTCCACATCGCTCCCATCACCATCCCGATCGCGGCTAGTTCGTCCTCAGCCTGAACGATGGCGTAGTTGTTCTTGCCCGTCTCGGGGTCAACGCGGTACTTCGCAGCATACTTGGCGAACGCATCGACGACCGAGGTCGAAGGCGTGATCGGATACCACGCGGCTACTGTAGCACCCGCGTAGATCGCCCCGAGGCCGCATGCGGAGTTGCCGCTGTACAATATCTTGTCGCCAAGCAGATCGCGGCGTTCGAGCCGCAGGTCGAACGGATACTCGAAATGTTCTTTTACATAAGCTACGCCGAGATTCAACGCCTTTATGTTCGGTTCGATCAGCTTTTCCTTACCCTTGAACTGCTCGCCGATCAAGCCCTCAAGCACGGCAAATTCGATATCAAAAAGCGTAGCAAGAGCGCCGATGTAAACGATGTTCTTGAAAAGCTGCCGCTGTCGAGCGTCCGTATATTCGGCATTGCAAAGCGCGGTCATCGGGATGCCGAGATGCGTAATATCTGTCCGATCGTAACCCGGCGGCAGCGGCTTAGTATTGTCATAAACAAAATAGCCGCCCTCGCGAACGTCCGCATAATCTTTCTTCATCGACTGCGGATTGACCGAGACCATCAGGTCAACGCCCTCACGCCGCCCTAGATAGCCCTTTTCAGAAACCCGCACTTCGTACCACGTGGGCAATCCTTGGATGTTCGAAGGAAATATGTTCTTCGGCGTAACCGGCACACCCATCCGAAACACCGCCTTCGTAAACAAAGCATTAGCCGACGCCGACCCGGTGCCGTTAACATTCGCAAACCTAACTACTAAATCGTTTATCTTCATTCAATAAGTCTATCGATTGAGGCCAAAATCGGGATCTCGTCGTTGATGCTTGATCATGAGAATTTTGACCGTCGCGGCGTCAATGATTTGAAAATTGATCTGATATGGGAAGCGCCTGAAAAGGCATCGACGAACGTCCGGTTCAAGTTCTGGAAATGATGCCGGGTTTGCCGCGATCCTCTTCTTGGCGTTCTCAAATTCAGCAAAGAAATCCTTTGCGACCGCTAAGCCCGCTTCGGATTCGTAATATTCTAGAATGTCGGCGAGATCTATGCGAGCCAGAGCGCTATAACGAATTCTCATCGCCGATATTTCTCGAACGAGGCAAAAAACTCTTCTTCCGTCAAAGACATCTCCGGATTCTCATCCATCTCGCGGCTCCGGCGAAGGGACTCGCCTACTCCATCGTCATCGTCGTCTTCAAACGGCGATCCGAGCGACCGGATCAGTTTGGTGATCAAACGCCCCTTATCCTTGTTCGAAAGGCTCAGTGCAAGTTCTTCAGCTTCTGCAACTATTGACATATTTAATACCTCTCGCCCGAAATTATATCACGGAGCAATTCGTCGGCTCATAGTTATGAAACATCATCGCGGCGATCAGCCTTCTCATATTGCGGCCCCAGTCACAGGTTGGTACACGTATCAGAGCACCGGTATCACCGAGACAATCTGAACGATGCGAAGGATGTTCCATTTTGTACTTGGTTCATCAGTCTTTAGCCGCTTTTTTTCGCTGTCGCAGTCTCCGCAATGACATATCTGTCGTCGAATATGAAAGCAGTCAATCTAGGAAAGTCGCTAAAAACGCTGCCGTCCCATTCCTTAGGAGTCGATTCGTCCGTAACTGATGTGCTAATTCCGTTCGCTTTAAGAATCGTGTTATACAAGTCGATGAAAGTCTTCGGACCAACCGCCAAAGTTCCAAAACCTTCCTCGATTAGTTGCGCAATTTCGACTTCCTGATTCAGATATGAACTAAAAGGGATCCAGTCGTAAGTAATCGCAAAATGGGCACGATACAATTCCCCTACAAGTAACGCCGGCCTGTCTATTTTACCTCTGAAACCTAAACGGAGTTCCGACTCAGAATACTCGTTGAGTAGGACGTGATCATCGCTCACCCCGATACTATCGACGTAACCGAGTGCGATCGTTGATCTCCTCACGCCCTCGAATTCAAGCCGCCAACGCTGATGAAAATCGGGTTCATCGTCGATCGTCACTGAGCAAACAAGCGAAAACGCTCGTTCGTCACCCACGAGATGTGTTATTCGAAAGGTGCCGTAATCTCCATCCTCGAAATCCGTCTCTATGACTCTATTTAGAAATTCATTTGTAGCTTCGTCTTTGTACAAATCCGACATAGTAAATCACGGTGTTGACGGCCCCTTCCGCAATATCTTTTCCATCTTTTTACCTTTAGCGAGTTCGTCAATGAGTTTGTCGAGCCAGCGGATCTTCTGCATCAGCGGGTCCTCGATGTTTTCGACGCGGATGCCGCAGACGACGCCTTTCATCAGCGGAGCGTTCGGGTTCAGCTTCGGGGCCTTGTCAAAGAACTCGCGGAAGCTGATCCTCTTTTCGATCACCTTTTCAAGGCCCTTCTGCGTGTACCCCGTCAGCCAGCGAATACATTCGTCGACCTCGCCCTTCGTCCGCCCCTTCTTCTCCGCCTTCGCCACATAGTGCGGATAAACCCCCGCAAAACTCATCGCAAAAACTCTTTCGTTAGTCATAAGACGGCGTTAAGTTGTCTAGTTCTCTACGGCGACGTAAAAAACGTCAGCACTGCGTGACGCGGCAGTCCGACAGAGCGCGGCGAGCTCATGAAGAAAGCCTGCCAGATCCATTCGGTTCACATCGATTCCTTGCCAAGCGGTTTCATCCCAAATCACTGACGCATTGGAAATTTGATCTTGATCAGAGTGCGCGATTTTGGATACCAGCTCCCCGTCAAGCTTGTAGTATCGAGAGCATCTCCGAGCCCGTGGCCACTTTGAACCCTGATAGAACTCCCGGGACAAGAAAAGGCTTCGAGAAGGGCATCGATCTGTTCCAATTTGTATCTTCCGCCGACCATCGTGTTCGTTTCTGAAATATGATTTAACAGGTCGGATTCCGAACTAAGCTCCGTAAGATCATTCGAGTTGGCGACAAAGAAATAGGTAAACATATTCACGGCGTCATTGGCCCGGTTCACCTGGGTGTTTCGCGACGCGGATGGCGGAGAGCCCAGTGGCGAGTTCACCTCGCTTCCGCCCGATGGGAGGTGAGGCGGCGGCCGGTTTAGCTCGGCTGCCGATCCTTCCAGTAAAACGGCTCACGGCTGAAATGAGCGACGGCGATGATCAATACATCTTGTTCCCGAACCTCGTAGACGACGCTATAGGGAAATCTGCGTGTCAGACAACGGCGGGTGTTTTCGGTAATGCTTGGCCACGAGGTTGGATTCGCGATAACGCGATTGACCGTCGCATAAACCTCCCTAGAAAATCGGAGTCCAACGCCCTTGCTAGAATTCTCGTAATACTCGACCGCGTCGATGAACTCTATTCGTGCCTCAGGATGAAATTCAAACGTCATTTACCGAAACGTTCTTCAATTTCCGCGAATACCTGATAGCCCGGGATCGTTTTCACTTTGCCCGAGCGAACTTCTTCTACGCGACGTTCGATCTCGATCTTCCAAAGGTCGTCGATCTCTTTTTGCGACGGCGAGATGCTTTCTAGCAGCCTGTCTACCAATTCGAGCTTCAGGTCGATCGGCAGCATTTCGGCTCTCTCCATGATGTCCATCGTTTGTGCTGTCATAACTTCACCTACTTAGATTTTAACACCATTTCCGTTCCTTTCGATCTGAACCAGATTGCCCCCGCCGTTGGGGCCGTACTTGACCTCGCCGGCTTTGGTTATGTTGTACCAGAATTTTTGCATGTCCCAGGCGGCGGTGGGGCAGCGTTCGGCACAGAGGCCGCAGTGGAGGCAGACGTCTTCGTCCTTGGCCATGATGCGGAACGTCTGCGGTACGGGCTCGGAGACGTAGAGGTCCTGCGTGAGGTTGAGGGCGGGAACCTTCGTGCGTGAGCGCAGATCTTCTTCGTCGCCGTTGGCCGTGAACGTGATGCAGCTAGTCGGGCAGATATCGACGCAGGCGTCGCACTCGATGCATTTCGGCGCATGAAAAACGGTCTGCACGTCGCAGTTGAGGCAACGCTGTGCCTCTTCGTAACCGGTGACCTGATCGAATCCAAGCTCGACCTCGCGTTTGCGATCCTTAAGCGTGATCTCCTTCGCGGCCTGCGGCACGGCGTAACGAGGATCGTCGACCACCGGGCTGTCGTACGCCCATTCGTGAATGCCCATTTTCTGCGAGATGAGATTGACAAACGGGTCCAGCCTATCGGTCAGCGGCTCGCCTTTGCAGAGCAGGTCGATCGATATCGCGGCCTGATGGCCATGCGCGACCGCCGTGATGACGTTCTCCGGCCCAAACGCCGCGTCGCCTCCAAAGAACACCTTCGGGTGCGTCGAGCGGAATGTCACTTTGTCGACGAGAGGCACTTCCCATTTATCGAACTCGATACCGAGATCGCGCTCGATCCACGGAAAGCTGTTTTCCTGCCCGACCGCTATCAGCACATCGTCGGCCGGATAAAATACCTCCGGCTCGCCCGTCGGCACGAGGCTTCGCTTGCCATTCTCGTCATAAACCGCCTCGACCTTTTCAAATGTCATCCCGACAAGCCTGCCGTCTTCGATCACAAAAGATTTCGGCACGTGGTTGTCGATGATCGGAATGTCTTCGTGCTGGGCGTCCTCTTTTTCCCATGGCGAGGCCTTCATCGTCGCAAATGGCGAACGGACGATGACCTTCACATCTTCGCCGCCCAACCGCCGTGCCGTACGGCAGCAATCCATCGCCGTGTTGCCGCCACCGAGAACGATCACGCGTTTGCCTATCGACTTCGTGTGTTCGAATGCGACCGAGCCCAGCCAATTTATCCCGATATGAATGTTCGCGTCGCCTTCTTGGCGGCCCGGCAGGTCTGGCAGATCACGGCCACGCGGAGCTCCCGTCCCGACGAAGACCGCGTCGTAGTCCTTTTCAAGCACTTCCTTCAGCGAAGAAACATAGTGTTTGAAATGCGTGTGAATTCCCAGCCGAAGTATGTAATCGACCTCTTCATCGAGCACCGTTTCAGGCAAACGAAATGACGGGATCTGCGACCGCATAAATCCGCCCGCCTTTATCTGTTCGTCAAACAGATGTATCTCATAACCGAGCGGTGCCAGGTCGCGGGCAACCGTCAGCGAAGCCGGGCCGGCGCCGATGAGCGCGACCTTCTTGCCATTCGCGGCAAACGGGCCTTTCGGCATGTACGGGATCACGTCGTCACGATTGTCCGCCGCCACGCGCTTTAGGCGGCAGATGGCGACCGGTTCTTCTTGCTCCAGACGGCCGCGGCGGCAGGCCGGTTCGCACGGGCGATCGCACGTGCGGCCCAGAATTCCCGGAAACACGTTCGAATCCCAATTGATCATGTACGCCTCGGTATATCGCCCTTTGGCGATGAGGCGAATGTACTCCGGAACCGGCGTGTGTGCCGGACAAGCGTATTGGCAATCTACTACTTTGTGAAAATATTCAGGGTCGTTAATGTCTGTAGGTTCCAAGCGGTCGACCTCCCTCTCGTTCGTGACTTTTAGTTGCTGACAAACGGGTCTGCGGATGCTCTCTAAAAGTAATACTATTTCGCCTTCGACAGCAATAGTTAATTGATGAAAACGGCCATTTCGCGAAAAAGTGTTTCAGCAGTCGAATAGGCGTTGCGATACAATGAAATGATGGACCGCAAAAGCTTGGTCAAACTTACTTCCAAAGGGCTTTATTGTGCTCAGGGCGGCTTCTATATCGACCCTTGGAAACCGGTCGAGCGGGCCGTAGTCACCCACGCTCACGCTGACCACGCATACCGCGGCAACGGCAGCTATCTTGTCCCCAAAGAAGGAGAGAATCTGTGCCGCGTTCGGCTCGGCGACGAAGCAAAGATCGAGACCGCACCATACGGTAAAACGCTGACGATCGAGGGTGTAAAGGTTTCATTTCATCCGGCGGGCCACGTGCTCGGCTCGGCACAGGTCCGTGTCGAATACAAAGGCGAAAGCTGGTGCGTTTCCGGCGATTATAAGCTCACGCCCGACCCGACCTGCACACCTTTTGAACCCGTAAAAGCGCAGAAATTCATCACCGAGGCAACCTTCGGCCTTCCGATCTACAAATGGCGATCGATGGACGCCGTTTTCGGCGAGGTCAATGACTGGTGGCGGCAAAATCGCGAACGCGGCAAGGCGTCCGTCATCTTTGCGTATTCGCTCGGCAAATCTCAGCGAATTTTAAAGAGCATCGATTCGTCGATCGGGCCGATATTTACACACGGTGCGGTCGAGCGGCTAAACGAAGCCTATCGCGCGTCTGGCGTCGAGCTTCCCGCTACTACCTACGTCGGTTCGGTGGAGGACAAAAAGCTGTTTGCCGGTTCGCTGATCGTCGCACCACCGTCGGCACAAGCTTCGACCTGGCTTCGGCGTTTCGGGCCGCAATCTACCGCGTTCGCTTCCGGATGGATGACGGTGCGCGGTGCGCGGCGGCAGCGTGCGGTCGATCGCGGATTTGTTCTGTCGGACCACGCCGATTGGCCCGAGCTGATGACCGCGATCAAAGCCGCCAATGCCGAACGCGTCTACGTCACTCACGGATTTTCGGACGAAGTGACGCGCTACCTGAACGAAAAAGGCATCGCCGCCGAAAAGCTCGAAACGAAGTTTGTCGGTGACGACGCGCCGGAGACCGATGACGGAGAGCATGCCGCCTAATGAAAAGATTTATCCAACTCTTCGTCGAGCTCGACCGAACCAATAAGACCAACGAAAAGGTTGAGGCCTTGCGTGCGTATTTCGCCGAGGCCGAGGCGGCCGACGCGGCATGGGCCTTCTATTTTCTTTCGGGCCGCAAACCGCGGCAGATAGTTCCCGCCGCCAAGCTCCGTGTCTGGGCGATCGAGCAAGCCGGCATTCCCGAATGGCTCTATCAAGAATCCCGCGACACCGTCGGCGACAGCGCCGAGACCATCGCGCTCCTTTTGCCGGAGACCGACACCGATCTTGACACGCCGCTCCACGTACTGGTCGAACGAGATCTGCTTCCACTTCGCGGAAGCAGCGATGACGTTCAGCATGAGGCGGTCGTCAAGGCTTGGTCGCAGATGGACCGCTCACGGCGATTTGTTTACAACAAGCTGATCACTGGCGCATTCCGCGTCGGCGTGTCGCAGCAGTTGGTTATGCGTGCCATCGCACAGATCAACAGCGTTCCCGTCGACGTTTTGGCTCATCGGGCGATGGGCGAATGGCAACCAACAGCTGAGTTTTTCGCGAATCTCATCGCGGAGCACGATGCCGATCAGGAAACACCGATCGCCCGCCCTTATCCATTTCACCTCGCACATCCGTATGAGGACGATATCGCCGGGCTAGGCGAAATCGCCGAATGGCAGGCCGAGTGGAAATGGGACGGCATCCGGGCGCAGGTCATAAAACGCGCGGGCGAGGTCTTCATCTGGTCGCGCGGCGAAGACCTGATCACTGAACGCTTTCCTGAGATCGCCGAGGCAGCGGCCGCGCTTCCCGACGGCACCGTTCTCGATGGCGAAATACTTCCCTGGGCCGAGGATCGCGTGCTGCCTTTTACCGAACTTCAGAAACGCATCGGCCGCAAGAATTTGACGCCAAAGATCTTGAGCGACGTCCCTGTCATTCTTCAAACATATGACCTGCTCGAACATAACGGCACTGATATTCGTGAGCATAAGTTCCGTGACCGGCGCGCGGCTCTCGAGACGATCCTGAAGGAAGTCGATTCTCCCGTTATCCAGCCGACCGAAGGTGTATCCGCAGAGACATGGACATCGCTCGCATCCACACGCGAGAAAAGCCGCGAGCTTGGTGTCGAAGGCTTCATGCTCAAGCGGCTGGATTCGCCGTATCGGACCGGCCGCCACCGCGGCGATTGGTGGAAATGGAAGATCGCACCGATGACCGTCGACGCCGTCCTGACCTTCGCTCAGAAAGGCTCCGGCAAACGTGCGAATCTCTTTACGGATTACACTTTCGGAGTTTGGCGGGATGGCGAACTCGTGACGTTTGCCAAAGCATATTCAGGCCTGACCGACGCCGAGATCCGCAGGGTGGACAAGTTCGTTCGGGCAAATACGCTGGAAACTTTCGGGCCCGTCCGCATGGTGAAACCTCAGCTCGTCTTCGAGATCGCGTTTGAAAATATCCAGCGTTCCGCCCGGCATAAGTCTGGCGTCGCGGTCCGGTTTCCGCGCATCATCAGACAGCGTACGGACAAAAAGATCGAGGATGCCGATTCGCTTTCTGCGATCCACGAAATTCTCGATGCGCTGCAGGGAGCGAGAGATGGCTAAAGCAAAAAAGCCGCGATTCTCGATCGAAGGCGAACCGCTCTATCCGCATATCAAGCTGACGCGCGAACGCTTTCCGCGCGCCCTCGCGACGAGGCTTATCGCGGATGACGATGCGGAATACTTCGGCGCGTTCCTTAACCGTTCGAACGCTCGCTTGCTGCTGGATCTTCTGACGCGCACCTTTCGACTTCGCGGTTGCGAATTCGACCTCGACGGCAGTTTCAACGTTCCGTGCACGCAATATTATCGCCGTCGCTGCCTCGCCCCGTGCGTCGAAAGCCTTTGCTCGGAGGATGAATACGCCGAAGCCGTCGGGTTCGTCCGCCTGTTCTTCGCAAATGAACGCGGGATGCTTACGAGGTCATTTACGTCCAAGATCGACGCCGCTGCGGACGAGTTAGACTTCGAACGTGCCGCCGCCCTCCGCGACATTTTTACCGCGGTCGAGGCGTACTGGGCGGACGCGCTCCGTTCCCTCTGGCTCGACGGCACGGTCGATACGATCGAGGCCCGCGAAGGTAGCGACGGACTCGACATTTTTCTTATTTCGCAAAAGGGCCGACGGGTCCTCGGCGAACGGACGTTCACATTTCCGGACGCTTCGATAATTGACGCAGGCCAGGCGATCGCTGATGTGGCGATGCAGTTTTATCGGTTCCACGCGCCGCGTGAGATACGCGTTTCACACGACGGACCGGATCGTCACGCGGTCGAACAGAAACTCTTCTTGCGACTTGGCAAAGACGTCCGCATTTCGATGATCTCGCTGGAAAAGCGGCGCGTGACAGCCGACATGGCGGTCTCACGTTCAAGTGCCGAGCTTGATGTAAAGCGAGCCAGTCCGACCACCACACCGGGCGCCGTCACCCGCGAACTCAAGGCCGTCTTTAAACTAAAGCGGGCGCCGAAGCTGATAACCGCCGTCGACGCCTCTCACATTTCCGGTACCGGACAGGTCGTCGCGTCGATCGCCTGGGAAAATGGTCGGACGATCGCCGACCGAGCCAAATGCGTTTATGCCGAGGGCGAAGGCGACGCCGCATCGATCGGTGCGTTCGTGGAGAACGCGTTATTGCAGGACGATCCGGACCATTCGCATCTGATCCTCATCGACGGCGGATGGGCACAATTAAAGGCGGCATTGAGCACCGACACAAGTCGCAACACCTCGATCATTTCCGCGGTAAAGCCGCCCGGCCGACATGACGAGATCTCTCATTTCCTGCTCGCTGACGGTACCCGCATCGACTTCGACCCGGCATCGGCCGCGATGCTTCTGCTTCACCGGCTTCGCGATGAGGCTCATGAATACGCCAACGCTATACACCGCGACACGCGCGATTTTGCGGCCTTCTACACGACCGCGGGGATACTTCCCTCGCTAAACGAACGCGAACGAAGAATGTTGGTCGCCCACTTTGGCTCAAATGCCCGACTCACCAAGGCCTCTCTCGATGAACTCACAACGGTGATCGGAACCGCAGAAGCCGACGGAGCAATTCGAGACCTCATGCGTCATAACGCTGGAGAGGCTGAGCCGGTCCGGCCGCTGATCGTGCCGCTCCGTTATCAAGCCGTTGACGGGGCCGCTGACGACCTTCGGCCGATAGAGCTCGCCGCAAAGAAAAGCGTCCGTTGACGTTCCGTCCGACGCGTTGGACAAAGGTGATATTTTAGATAGTGATCCCGACGGAGGCCGATATTATGGACGAATATTTTCTGATCTTTTCGCTCTTTTTCCCGCGGCTCGTGATGCTGGTCTACTTTTTCTTCTACCAGGCCGCTTATCCCGATAACTCCGTTCCTATTCTTGGCGACATTCTGCTCGGCGTTTTTGCTCCGCGGGTTCTGATACTTCTCTATATTTATCAGAATATGGGCTACGAAAACATCTGGTTCGTTGCTCACCTCGTTGTGATGATCCTTGCCTACTTCGGCGGCGGGCGTGAAACGGTCCGCCGGCGACGCAGGGCCGAAGCCTGACCGAGAATATCCTTATGCCCACACATCGTTACCTCACTAAATCGCGATTTAAGCTCGCGACCGAATGTCCGACCAAGCTCTTTTATACAAAGAAGGACCAGTACGCAGATCAGCGGATCGACGATCCGTTCCTGCTTGCGCTTGCCGAGGGCGGCTTTCAGATCGGCGAACTCGCGAAAGCATATTTTCCCGATGGAACGGATATCAGAACGCTCGAATACGACCTTTCTTTAGCTGAGACCGCAGCCTTGCTTGAGCGTGAAAACGTGACTATCTTTGAGGCGGCCATTCGATACGACAACCTCTTTATTCGCGTGGACATCCTGCGAAAGTTCGGTGATCGCATTGAACTTATCGAGGTTAAGTCAAAGTCTTACGACCCCGACAATGACGCATTCTTCGGCAAACGCGGCTCGATATCCTCTGACTGGAAGTCATATCTTTACGATGTCGCATTTCAAAAATATGTGGTGCAAAAAGCGTGTCCCGAACTCGATGTTTCCGCGTTTTTGATGATGACCGACAAGACTGCGCTCTGCCCGTCAGACGGACTCCATCAGAAGATTCGGATCGAGAGCGACGAAAATGGCCGCAAAAGCGCACGACTCGTGGCTCCGCTGACGGATGAGGAACGCAGCCAACGCCTTCTCTGCGTTGTAGATGTCGACGACGCATGCGAACGGATATTCGCAAATAAGGACTGTATTCCGCCCCATCCGATGGGGTTTGCCGAGCGGATCGAATACTTTGCCGGAAGCTACGAGCGCGACGAAAAGATCGTTGTACCGATCTCGCCAATCTGCAAGGGCTGCGAATTCGTGACATCTCTTGAAGAACAAGCAAGCGGATTGTTGAGCGGATTTAAGACCTGCTGGAGCGAGCAGCTCGGCTGGACCGACGAAGATTTCGCATCGCCGACCGTTTTGGATATTTGGGACTATCGCCAAAAAGACAAGATGATGACGGCCGGAAAAATAAAGCTGTCGTCTATCACGATCGACGACATCGGGACAAAGCCGACTGACAAACCCGGCATGTCGCGAAACGAACGCCAGTGGCTGCAGGTACAAAAAGCCGCCAGTGGCGACCCGTCATACTATCTGGACGCCGAAGGCCTCGCCCGCGAGATGGCGACCTGGAAATTTCCACTGCATTTTATCGATTTCGAAACGGCGACACCTGCCATTCCCTTCAACCGCGGCCGCCGTCCATACGAAGGCATCGCGTTCCAATTCTCGCATCACATCGTCGAAGCCGACGGCAGCATCCACCACGCCGGCGAATACATCAACACCGAACGCGGCGTATTCCCCAATTATGAGTTTGTCAGGGCTTTGCGAGCCGAACTTAGCGGCGACGATGGCACTATCTTCCGCTACGCTGCCCACGAAAACAGCTATCTGAACATGATCTATCGGCAATTGACCGAAGATACCGCGGACATCGCCGACCGCGACGAACTTTGCGCGTTCATCTGTTCGATCACTAAGTCTGGAAAGGATTCTGCCGAAACATGGGAAGGCGATCGGGCGATGGTCGATCAGCTTGAGCTCGTCAAGCAATATTATTACAACCCGTACACAAACGGCTCGAACTCGATCAAGAAGGTGCTGCCCGCGATCCTGAATAGCTCCGCCTATCTGCAGGCGAAATATGCACAGCCGATCTATGGCGATCCCGCTCACATTCCGAGCAAGAATTTCCCGGACTGGACCTGGATCAAGTTCGATGAAAAAAAGATCGTTGATCCGTATAAACTACTGCCGCCGATGTTCAAGGATCTTCCCGAAGAGGAGATCGAGCTGCTTAGCTCGAGCGATCGGCTCGACGAAGGCGGAGCGGCGATGACCGCCTACTCAAGACTCCAATTCGAGGATATGTCGGACTATGAACGCCGTGAGATCATCGCGGCCTTGCTGAAATATTGCGAACTAGACACCTTCGCAATGGTCATGATCTACGAAGGCTGGCGTGAAATGCTAACGATCTGACCGCAATTAATTGGACTGAGCGTTTCTACTTTCTGGTGAACTTTCCGTCCTTCCAGACCAGCTCGTACAATTTTTTGCCCTTTTCCGTGATCTCAAAATCGTCGCCTTTCTCAATGACCTTCGCTTCGTAGACCGTCATAGTCGTCCCTACCCGGGGAAGCTCGTACCAATTACTTTTGCTAAACTCCGGCACGTCCCGAGCTCCGACGTCCGTCCATTTTCCGTCGTCATGCTCCAGAAAATTGAAATTGTTGATCATCTCGGCGAAGGTCGCAACAGCGACAAGATATCGGCCGTCGGGACGCTTGAATATCGTCATCTCGATGCACGACTGGGCGCCATCGCAGCCGCCTTTGAAATAACCGTTCTTGACGTCTTCGACCTCAGTAAGTGTCTTAAGGTATTCCGCACGAGCGATCGCGCAATCTTTGTCTGACTCACGGTCACAGCCTTCGAGCGTGAAATACTTGTCCGGAAGCACTGTGAAAAACTCTCGGATAGTTTTCGGGCCGTCACTCGTCGCAGCCGGCGTCGGCTCCGGTGCTGCTTGCGAACCTCCGCCGGCAACTTCGATCGCATTGTCCGCCGGTGATACTCCCGACGCGTTCGTCGCTGCCGCTTTATCGCCTTGCAGGGAGCAGCCTACGGTAAACAATGCGGCAAAAAGATAAAAGGTCACAGCCCTCATGTTTCATCCTCCGAAAGAGTTGATATGTATATTTCTAGTGGGTCTGCTCATGACCGCTTTCTTCATTTGACCGGCCGTAGACCTTGGTCAACTCTCGAAGACGCTCGGTGATCTCCGGCGTCAACGCCTCGCGATCAAGCCGCCAAAACCAGTTTCCTGACGACGATGCCGGGAGGTTCATGCGGCCCTCGTTGCCGATCCCGATCAGATCTTGTATCGGTGTGATCGCCGTATCTGCGACCGACGCCCAAACGGCCCTGATGAGATCCCAGTGGATCTCGCTCCCGTCGGTATTCAGATACTTCATGCAAAACTCGTGTTCGTGCGAGATCTCATCTGCGCCGCGCGTCGAACCGGCTCCTGTCTTTGATAGCCACCAGCCCACGGTCGTGTCGTTGTCATGAGTGCCCGTGTAGGTGACCGAATTCGAAGTGTAGTTGTGTGGAAGGTCATGATTCTTCGCGTCTCCGCTGAACGCGTATTGAAGTATCTTCATCCCCGGAAAGTTATACATGTCGCGCAACTCTTCAACATCCGGAGTGATGACGCCCAGGTCTTCGGCAATGAATGGTAGCCGCCCGAGATGCTCTCGCAGAGCCTGAAATAATTCCTTCCCGGGCACATCGACCCAGTTGCCATTCTCCGCCGTTTTGTCGCCGCCGGGAACTTCCCATGCTGCCGCGAATCCGCGAAAGTGATCGACGCGGACCACGTCTACCGTTCGCAGAGTAAATTCGACACGTGCGACCCACCATTTGAAACCGTCGGCTCGCATTCGCTCCCAGTCGTAGATCGGGTTTCCCCAGAGCTGCCCTGTCTGCGAAAAGAAGTCGGGCGGTACGCCGGCAACGACACTCGGGCTTCCATCCGAACTGAGTTTGAACTTCTCTTGATTGCACCAAACATCTGCCGAATCCAGAGCAACAAATATCGGGATGTCGCCTATGATCTTCACGCCGTGTTTATTGGCGTATTCCTTGAGAAGCCCCCACTGTCGAAAAAAAAGGAACTGGTAGAATTTCTCCGCCAGTATCTCCTCGAACAGCTGTTCGCGTATCGCGGCAAGCGCGCCCGGCTCCCGGAGTTTCAGCAGAACGGGCCACTCGTACCACGGCCTCTGATCTTGCGACGATTTGATCGCCTTGAATGCCGCATAATCATCCAGCCACCATTCGTTCTCGTGCCGGAACTGGTCTAAATCTCCGCGGAGACCGGTATTCGTCGAATTTTGAAAGCCCTTGTAAGCTAGCGGAAGCAGTTTCGATTTCCATTTATAAACGCCGCCGAAATCGACCTTGTTTGACGGGAATGCAGGTCGCTCGGCGATCTGTGCGGCGGTTAGAAAGTCATCCTCAACTAGCTTCTCAGGCGAGATCAAAAGCGGATTTCCGGCAAACGCCGAGAAACATTGATAAGGAGAATCGCCGTATCCTGTCGGCCCGAGCGGCAAGATCTGCCAATACGTCTGTCCCGCATCAGCGAGGAAATTTACAAATGAATACGCCTCAGGCCCCAGGTCGCCGATGCCAAAATCGCCCGGCAAACTGGTCGGATGAAGCAGGATCCCCGATGCTCTTGGAAATTTCATGATTGACCAAAACGAGTCGTCAAGATCTGATCACTGAAAGATCAAACGGCCGGGGAAACTCCATTGATATCGAGAAAGGCCTTGACTACTGCGGGATCAAATTCGATGCCGGCAAATTCAGTGAGATATCGTTTCGCCTCTGCATCCGACAGGGCCTGTCGGCGCGGCCGGTCGTCTGTCAATGCAGCGTAGGAATCGGCGACGTGCAGGATCCGCGCCGCCATCGGTATCTGATCGCCTTCTAGTGCGTCCGGGTAGCCGCTGCCGTCCCACGCCTCATGATGCCAGCGAATAAGCAATTGAACGCCACGCGAGAGCCCGCGTTTCGCTGCTTCCTGCTCGCCGATCACGGGGTGGCGATGCAGATCCAGGCGTTCGGCGTCGGACAGGTTTCGATTTTCACGGATATATTCGCGGTTCATCGCCATCTCGCCGATGTCGTGTACGAGGGCGGCCTGCTGCATAAAAAACCGGTCGTGGGCTGCCATGCCAAACCGCTTTCCGATCGAATCAGCGATCTCAGCTATCTGCAGCCCATGCGCGTGGCTGTAGCCCTCAAACGCATCGATCCGCGAAGAAAGTTCGAGTAGCTTTTCGTCAAACTGTGATTGCTGTACGGAGCTTTGCATAATTCTTCACCGATTTGATGAAGAAAAGTATAGCAATTAACCGGTAACAACCTAAACGTTAGATCATTGCGTCTGGATCTTGTTGAGCAGGCGGGCCGCCGCAGTGTCGCCCGGCACGACCTCCAGGAAGCGTCGGAGTTCGCCCTCGGCTCGCTTTGCCATGCCCATCTCCAGGAAGAAATCGACCAGCATCATTCTGATCTTGGAATTCTTTGGGTCGAGCCTGACGGCGGCCTGTAGTTCCGATTCGGCCTTATGACGCATCTTGCCATCGGCGGAAAGAGCCTGGCCGTAGTAGGCATGAAAGAGTGCGTTCTCCGGGCTGTAGTGGACCGCACGGGCAAGCAACGTCGCGGCTGCATCGTACTCTTCGTCCGAGAGTGCGGCCAGCCCTTGCTCGAAACTCTGCAGCCCGCTTTCGCCCTTGACATCCGCCTCGTCCGGAACGTCGGTCAACCCTTCGGCGCGGCGGCGTTCGCGGTCAGCGAGTTCTTTTCGAATCTTGAAATCGTAAGAGTCGCGCGAATCTTTTTTCTTAAGCGTCTCGTAGGCATTAGCAAGCGACGTGAAAGCGACCTGTATCCGCCGCAGTACCGTGCCCGTTTCCCTATGATACCTATCAGGGTGAAACAGCTTCGCCATTCCGAAGTACGCATTCTTTATCTCGTCTGCCGCTGCCTTTTCTGAAATTCCCAGCAGGTCATAGTGCGTTGCCGCGTTCTCAACACGCTCAAGGTATTCGTCGAGCGTCATCTCGACGATCGGGACCTCGGCCGCTGCCGGCCTATCAGTGGTTTCGGCTTCTGCCTCAGCTGCGTCGTCCGTTTTCTGGGTCGGCGAACTCGCAAGCGAGGTTGCCTTCTTGACCAGGAGAAGCTTTGCGGAGAGGATCTCACTTACCTTTTGCGGTGTGAACGCCGCATTCCAATTTTGGCGAATAAGTGCACCGCCGAGCCACAACACATAGAGCGATTGAAGGAAGCCTTGATCGGGCATTGCGGTCATCGTACGCAGTTCGTCGATCTTCACCGGCGTGTCGCTGAAATGGCTCAGCACCGCGGTCTCGTGCGGCAGCAGATTCTCCTTTTCAATGCCGTCTTCCAGGATCGTGAATGATTCTTCGACACTTCGAAAACGCTGTGCTGTGATGGTAAGCGGCAAGCAGCGAGCGTAACTTATTAGGACATTGTTTACCGGGACATCAAACATTAGCTCGGCCTTGAGCCGTGCATTCGGGCTAAAGACCCAATCACCATCGACCCATGAAAGTATGTCAACCAGGACGCCCTCGATCTGGCCGATCGTCGCGGCCTTTGCGGCATCACTCGTAAGCACTTCGTCCGAAACGAGACTGGCCGAAAGCTCGAGATCATTGGCGAAATGCGGATACTTTGTGATCGCTTCCTTCGCGATCCGATGTTTCTCCATTAAAACGTTAAAAAGTCGGTGTTCCCTCGCGTTCGAAACGCCAAACACCATCTTGCCGTCGTTTAAATACAGAACGCCTTTTCGGTCCTCGCGAGACAAACGCAGGCTTCCGCTCATCTTCGAGTTCGCGATCTCAACGAGGAGTTCGGCAAGCGGGTAGGCACGTAGAGTGCCTTGTACTTCTAATGTGTTTTCTGTGGTCATTCGCGGTCGAGGTGAGCCGGGTGCAGCACGGGCGCGCTGCCGAAACTCTTACGATTATACCAAATCTTTCGCTCTCCGGGAGTAAAAATTAGTCGTTTGACAGCCCCGAAACAAATTGCGAAAGTTTTAGATAGCCCGGCAAAACACTTGGCCGTCAACAACCGATGACATCACCCGAGATAAGCATTCGCGAATGCACAACGCTGGACGAACTGGCGGCGTGTGTAAACCTTCAACGAGAGGTCTTTCAACTGCCTGAGATCGAGATCTCGCCGGTGCGGCATTTCGTTGTGACCAAGAACGCCGGCGGTTTCATTCTCGGTGCGTACAGTGGCTTGGATCTCGTAGGTTTTGTGCTCAGTGTTCCTGCTTTTCTGCGAGGCGAAAAAGCATTTTATTCGCATATGACCGCAGTGAAGTCGTCGTTTCAGAGCTTTGGCATCGGGGGCAAATTGAAATGGGCTCAGCGGACGCATTCGCTGAACCTCGGCGTAAAGTCTATAAAATGGACTTTTGAACCGTGGAAGGCACGGAACGCATACTTTAACCTCGAAAAGCTCGGGGCGATCGTCACCGAATATCAGCCAAACTTCTACGGCGTAGATTATTCGACAGCGACAACGGGCGGCAATCAGATCGGCCTCGCCAGCGACCGCCTGTTCGCCGAGTGGCACCTCGAAAGCCCAAAGGTTTCGGCTCTCGCGGCCCGAGAAAAATATACCGAAACTCGCGAACCCGCACGATCGATCATCGCACCATCAGACTGGTCGTCACTCGTCGCCGCCGATCCCGCAGCTGCACTCAAAGAGCAAGAACGGCTAAAGAGAGAATTCACCGATGCATTTGCCGTCGGCCTGATCGGGGAGGCCTTCAAACGAAACGACGAACGGCCTGAATATCTGCTTTACCGTCAGTAGATATTCTAAAATGAGCAAGGCAACAACAGCCGACAATGAGATCAGTAAACTCCGGGCCGAGATCGAGCGGCACAATGATCTTTATTATCAAAAAGCGGAGCCTGAGATCTCTGACTTCGAGTTTGATCAACTTCTTGAAAGGCTAAAGGAGCTAGAAACACAACATCCCGAGCTGATCACGCCCGACAGCCCGACCCAGCGTGTCGGCGGCAAGGCAGCGTCGCTTCATCCTTTCAGACACACAGTCCCGCTGATGTCGCTCGACAACAGCTATAGCCTCGATGAGCTAAAAGCTTTTACCGAAAGGTCCGAGCGTTTGGCCGAAGGACGAACGCTGGAGTACGTCGCGGAACTTAAGATAGACGGCCTCAGCGTTTCCCTTCATTTTGCCAACGGCATTCTGACGACCGCAGCGACCCGCGGCGACGGCCAGACCGGCGACGAGGTCACGCAGAACGCTAAGACGATCTGCACTATTCCGCTTCGTCTGAAAACGGACGCACCCGATCACGCCGAGGTTCGCGGCGAAGTTTTCCTTTCGCGTTCGCAGTTTGCACGGATCAACGCCGAGCTTGAGATGCAGGGCGAAAAGACCTTTGCCAATCCGCGTAATTGTGCCAGCGGAACGCTGCGTATGCTCGACTCGCAGATCGTCGCCTCCCGTCGGCTCGATATGTTTCCTTACGATGTGCTCGCCGGAAATCAGAAGATGTTTTCTACGCACTGGGAGAACTTCGAGTGGCTCGAACGCAACGGCTTCAACGTCAACCCGAACCGCGCGCTTTGCGCGGGCTACGACGACCTCGTCGCGTTCGTCGCCGAGATGGAAACGCATCGCGACTCGCTGGATTATGAAATAGACGGCGTGGTCGTAAAGGTGAATTCGACTGCACTGCAAGAGGAATTTGGCGCGACGACCAAGGCACCGCGATGGGCGATCGCCTACAAATATCCCGCACGCCAAGCGACGACAAAACTCCTCGGCATCAGCATTCAGGTTGGCCGCACCGGGGCGTTGACGCCGGTCGCGCACCTGGAGCCAACGCTCCTCGCCGGTACGACCGTCGCCCGCGCATCGCTTCATAATGAGGACGAGATCAAGCGGCTTGACCTGAAGATCGGCGATCACGTCCTGATCGAAAAAAGCGGCGAGATCATTCCGCAGGTGCTGGCAAACATTCCGGCAAAACGCGATGGCACCGAGACTGATTTCCAATTTCCCCGAATATGCCCTGCTTGTAATGCCCCGGCGATCCGGCCCGATGGCGAGGCAGTTCGCCGATGTTCTAACCCGGATTGCCCCGCAAAGATAAAGGCCCGCATCCAATATTTCGCTTCACGAAAAGCAATGGACATCGAAGGCCTCGGGGAAGTCTTGGTAGAAACGTTGGTTGAAAAGGGAATGGCCCGCGATGTCGCCAATCTATACGACTTAAAGGTGGAGGACATTTCAGCTCTCGAGCGAATGGCCGAGAAGTCGGGCACAAACCTCATTGATGAGATCGCCGCCAGCAAAACGCGTGGGCTTCAAAGATTGCTATACGGCATCGACATCCGCCACGTTGGCGAACGCTACGCGAAAATTCTGGCCGTAAATTTCAGAACCATCGACCGCATCGCCGAGGCGTCCGTCGAACAGCTTGACGACATTCCCGAGATCGGCCTCGCCGTCGCAGAAAGCGTCTACGCTTGGTTCCGCGATCCGCGAAATATCCAACTCGTCAGCCGCCTAAAGGCCTTCGGAGTCGTGACGGAAATGGACGCATCGGCCACGGCCGCTCTCGACGAACGCTTTATCGGCAAAACGTTCGTCTTGACCGGCAAGCTCGAAAATTACACCCGCGATGAAGCCGCGAAACTTATCGAAGACCGTGGCGGACGCGTCTCATCCTCCGTCAGCAAAAAAACCGATTTCGTTGTCGCCGGCTCCGACGCAGGCTCAAAGTTGACGAAAGCGGAAAGCCTTGGCGTCGCGGTGCTGAGCGAAGCAGAATTCAAGGAACTTGTGGCACCGTAAGCCGGGAAGGGTTAGTTTTCTGTACGCGCCTTGGTCGCCGCTTCCGCTGATTCTTTCGCATGATGCATCCCCATCGGAACTCGGGAAAATATGCCGAAGAGGACCAACGTGCTCACAACCAGGCCGACGGCAAATACGATCAGGTCATTCATCGGACCCTCCGCGTGATGGTGCCGTAGAGGCCTAGTGCGAGAATGGACGGAACCCAAAGCCCAACGAAGATCGCAGTATCCCGGTTCCCTTCGCCCAAGATCCCGAACCAAAGGCTGACAGAGAAAACGAATGAAATAAACGCTGCTGCAACCACAAATTTATCTGAACGGTCGAGTGTCATATACTTATATTTAATGTCTACCTAAATTAGGATCTGAAATTTTTTCCTGTGTCTATTTTCGCGAGATGCAAGGGAGTAGATTCATTGTCAAAAAGACTGGTCGCTCATCGGAGGTAATATGGATACATTCTTATCCTGGGATTCTCTGGCATTAATCTCTTTTACATTGATATTTGTAGTGGGGCATCTGACCTCCAGAAAACTTGACGGTTGCCGAAAAAAAATACACAACCGTAGAATCGCTGCCATAGCGTTTGTCCCGCTTTTTCTTTTGGCGATCACGTCAATTCCTCACGTCTCGTCGTACTCCCCAATTTCGGATCTTGAGGAGATAAAGGTTTCCAAACAGATTAATGCTGATCAAGTTTCACCTCACTTGGCTGACCAGTCTAGGCAGATTGAGCGTCTGAAAAAAGAAACCGCGGCCCTTCGCACTGAACTCGCGGAATTGAGCAACCACTATCAAACCTGGTTCAATTTTCTTGCTACGGCAGCTCTGTTGATCTTCGTTTTTTATTCTTTCAAACCGAATGAGCCTGCTAAACCAGAGACTTACGATCTCGTTGGAGCAGGATCAAACAGTAAAAAGGAATCTGTTTTCGGCGATGGTAAACTAATCTGATGAACGTATGACTAGCTCTGAGTTGAACAAATTGCTACACGAATACTGGATGACACTCTCATTGGATGACAGGTTTTCAACTGGCGCGCGGTTGTATGAAGGAGAGATAGGTTTACTCGAACGTCTCGCTCCGCAAGAGTTTTCAAAACGGGATATTCAGGAATTCGTTTTCTATCATTTGCATGGAACGGAGTTAACTCCTGACGCCGTCATACAAGATGCTGAGTGAGAGATTAGTGCAGGTCGGTCGTCGCTGGCGACAGGAAGGTTGCCGGCCGGTCCCGCCGTTACCCGATCTAAGGTTAAAGGAGCGTCTTATCGAGGTTCAAGGTAAACCTACGCAGGAACTGGTCGAGGTGTTTTCGACGCTGAACGGATTCGACGATGGTCTAATGGATGAGGAATGCTTGCAGTTCTGGACAATTGACAAAATTTTTGAGGAAAACAGCGGATCTTATTCTAATCAGGGTAGCTTCTGCCATTTTGCGGATTTTTTGATAAATTCCCATACATACGCCTTCAATCAAAACGAAGCAGACCTTGTTTCGGTCCATTGTCACTATGGCGAGAATCATATTATTAAGATCGCAGATTCCTTTGATGAATTTTTCGAGTATTATTTAACGGATACAGTTAAGCTTTTTCCGGAGTAGGAAAGTTGGAAAATGAACAAGTTCTTTACAGCAAGTATTTCAGCCGCTGATCCGTTGATCAGCGGTGCCATTGATGATGAGGTCCGGCGGCAGGTTGATGGGCTTGAGCTGATCGCGTCTGAGAATTTTGTGTCGGAGGCGGTGCTGCAAACGATGGGCACGGTCTTTACGAACAAGTATGCCGAAGGCTATCCCGGCAAGCGATACTACGGCGGATGCGAGTTCGCCGACGTCGCCGAACAGGCTGCCATCGACCGGGCGAAAGAACTTTTCGGCGCAGAGCATGCAAACGTTCAGCCGCATAGCGGAGCCCAGGCGAACATTGCCGTGTTCCTTGCCGCTATCGAACACGGCGACACCATTCTCGGGATGAACCTCTCGCACGGCGGTCATCTGACGCACGGACATCCGCTGAATTTCTCGGGCATCAACTACAAGGTCGCCGATTACGGCGTCAATAAAGAGACCGAGCAGATCGATTACGACGAGTTGCAAAAGATCGCCGAAGAAAGCCGTCCGAAACTCCTCATCTGCGGTGCGTCCGCCTATCCGCGAACGATCGACTTCGAACGCATCGGCGAGATCGCCCGTTCGGTCGATGCCAAGATAATGGCCGACATCGCCCATATCGCCGGTCTGGTCGCCGTCGGATTACATCCTTCCCCTATCCCGCATTGCGAATTTGTCACCACCACGACCCACAAGACACTCCGTGGGCCGCGCGGCGGTTTGATATTGTGCCGCGAGGAATTTGCAAAGGACATCGACCGCAGCGTTTTCCCGGGCGTTCAGGGCGGGCCGCTGATTCACATCATCGCCGCCAAGGCCGTCGCCTTTGGCGAAGCTCTCCGCGACGATTTCAAAGGCTATCAGCAGCAGGTCATTAAGAATGCAAGGGTTCTTGCCGAGACTCTGGCCGATGCCGGCTTGCGGATCGTTTCCGGCGGAACCGATAACCATCTGATCCTCGTTGATGTCTATATGGACGGCAAAGGCATTACGGGTAAGGCGGCCGAAAAAGCTCTGGACGACGTCCACATAACAGTCAACAAAAACACGATCCCGTTCGACACACAGAAGCCTTTCGTCGCGTCAGGCGTCCGTATCGGCACGCCAGCACTGACGACACGCGGCATGGTCGAAGACGATATGCGGAAGATCGGAGCAATGATCGCAGCTGTCATCCATGAACCGGAATCCGATGAAGTAAAGGAAACCACGAAACGCGAGGTCGTCGAGCTCGCTGCCAGGTACCCGATGTATCCGAACCGGTACAAGGGCGATCAAACCGAAGCGAATTCCGCAAGCTAATGGGACCTGCCTTAGAAAAGACGAACATCAATTTGCGGCCACTGCTTGCTGTCGCTACCTTGATGTTCGTTTTTTGTCTAACAGCCGATGCCCAACGCCCGTCAGAACGCATAATGCCGCCCGATTTCAAAAGTGATGGCTGCACTCTTTTCCCGGACGGCAACTACTGCGATTGCTGTGTCGAACATGACAAGGACTATTATTTCGGCGGAACGAGCAGGGAACGTTGGCGATCGGACAAGAGGTTATATAACTGCGTCCGCAAAAAAAAAGGATGGCAAAATAAGCTGATCGCCCCGATGATGTGGGTCGGCGTCCGCGTCGGCGGCTCCTCGATATTACGTACGCCGTTTCGCTGGGGCTTCGGCAAGACAAAGCGGCCGGGGAAAATAAAAAAGCCGAAGGATATTCCTCCGGCCGCGACTACTTCTACGACAACCAACTGATCAATTATCAAGATCGGGTCGGTTAGATTCTTCTTCTATCTGGTCCAATATCTCGCGAGCGTCTTCCGAATCATATTCGAACGCCTTCTGCTCCAATGCGCCGATCGCGATCTCAGCGTAGAGCGGATCGTCGAGCAACGGTAACAATGTCTGTACCGAAAGCATCGCTAACGTCTCATAGGCGATCGCCCTTATCTGCGGAAATTCGGTCTGACGAACGATCTCAGCGATCTCACCCGCTGAATATCGCTCAAAAAGGTGGTCGGCAAGCTGATCGAGCTTGCGATAATCGTGTTGTTTAATCGCCCGTGCCGCAAGCTGAATAAACACCTCAGCCGAACCGCTTTGTGATTCCAGAATGCCGGCGCAGGTCTCTGCAAGCTTAGAAACTTCTTTGTTCGCTTTCGGGTCGATCGGCTTCTTTTGGCCATCGAGCGCGGTCAGAAGACGGCTCAATTCCCAGTCAGCATGGGCATCGTATTCGAACTTTTGTGGAGGGGAGCTAAGTGTAATGCCGTTCGATTGCAGAACTCCGACCAGCATCTTTTGCGTTATCGGCCGAAGTCCTTCCCAAACGCGAACAACACCGGCATCGAGGTCTTTCATAATCATGTCAACACCTCTAAGTTTGCAACCTCCACTTACGTATGTCAAGCCGATTTTTTGGGGAGCCTTTTATGCGGCGCCGAGGGTAGTATTTGTCATCCGCGACTGGACATCTTCGAGGATAGATTCCATTTCGTCATCGTCCATTCCGTCGTCCAGAACGGCAACCAGCGAATAAGGCGAATCGGTCAGACGCCGCAGCTCCCATGCCTCTGCATCAGGCCGCGACCTGCGTGAAAACCATATCGCGTCTATTTCCGACCTGACCTCTTTTACATCCGGCGGCATTGATGCCAAAAGCGATTTAGCTGGTTTGACGGAAAGCAGACGGCGGGGCGACCAGCCGTGTTTGGTGTATTGCCCTATGACCTCTTGGATCTCGGATTCGTTCATTGCCTTTATGGTGTACGGGGCGTCGCGGGTACGTGTTTCGGGGTTATCATGTTTACGTCGACATTGGCATTCGACGCAGGTTTGATCTCTATCATATTGTTTGATGACAGGTTGGCTGCTTCACGTTCGAGCCGGTCGCGGCCCTTGCCCGGTGACTTAAAGGAACCGCCAAATTTCTCTCCGATTGCCAGCCGCCATGCTCCGCCTTCTTTTATAAAACCGAGGTCTTCCCAGATGTTCTCCTTGGCGTTCCAAACCTCGACCGCGCCCATGTTGCCGTCGATGCGTTCGTCTCTTATCGGCGGCATTTGCTCAGCAAACGTGGTTGCCGTAAACCCGTTTGAGAATACCTCTTCTAGAGGTTTCTTGTTTTGTTTCGAGACCATATCGGCAAAGGCGATCGTTCCGTTTGTCAGATTCGATTTGATCGCCTCAGTATCCTTTGCCTTCACGGCCGTGTACAGATTCATGTACGCCTCGGTCGGCGTAGTTCCTCCGCCCGGACGATCTTCGTCTACGGTCTGCGTGGTTGTGTTGTTCGATCCTGGCTCCTGGCCACAGGCCATCATCGTCCCGATCGCGGCCAATAAAATGGCGAGTGAAATAATTTTGTACATAATTGCTGAAAAGCTCCGAATACTGCTAACCTTACTAACCCAAAGTATAGTTATACGCCCGCGAATTGTAAATTAGTCTCGGCATTCGTCGCTTTGGCAGTGATCTTATGAAAGCGCTGCAAGTTCGACACGGCGGTGTCAGCCTTAACGAAACCCCTCGTCCCGAACTTTCGGGCGAAGCATTGATCCGTGTCATGTGTTCCGGGATATGCAGCACCGACCTTGAAATTGTTCGCGGCTACGCGGGCTTTGAGGGAACCATCGGCCACGAATTCGTAGGTGTTGTCGAAGCGTCGGACGAACGTCCGGAACTGATCGGAAAACGTGTGGTCGGCGAGATCAATGCGGGCTGCGGCAATTGTGTTCTCTGCCTTTCGGGCGACACTCGGCACTGCCCCGGGCGGACCGTGTTAGGGATCAAGGGCCGCGACGGAGCACACGCTGAGTTTCTTCGGCTTCCTGCAGTAAATCTCCTGCCTGTGCCTGAAAGTGTTACCGACGATGAAGCCGTGTTCGTCGAACCGCTCGCCGCGGCGTTGGGCATATCTCAACGAGTGCAGATCGGCCTTGACACCGACGTTGCGGTCGTCGGCGATGGACGGCTCGGCCTGCTCTGCGCTTTCGCGATGTCTACCCTCACAAAACATACATCCCTGGTCGGCAAACATTCATCGAAAATGAACACCGCCGCACGCTACGATATTGAGACCTTCGACGCCTCAAAGATCGCCGATCTGGAAAGCAGGTTCGACGTAGTCATCGAGGCCAGCGGCTCCGAAAGCGGTTTCGCAACCGCACTTGACCTAGTTAGACCGCGAGGGACGATCGTCTTGAAGTCCACTTTTAGCGGCAAACCGGTCTGGGAAGCATGGCGGGTCGTGGTCGATGAGATATCAGTGGTCGGTTCGCGATGTGGGCGGTTCGAACCCGCGATCACGCTTCTTGAGTCAAAGCGTTTTGATCTCACTAGCCTGATCTCAGAAGAGTTTGCGTTCGGCGACGCCCTTGCCGCGATGGAAAAAGCAGCCTCAAGAGGTGTGATGAAGGTATTACTAAAGAAGTGAAACTGAAACTTTTCTCGGCAAACATACGAATTTTGTTATAATCGGGTCAATATCGGACAGACCAACAGTCAGGAGTTTTACTAAACAATATGCAACAGAATCTAAAATTGACATCATTTTTAAGTTTTTCCGGTCTTTTAATGGTCTTTGCATTTTTGATCGGCTCCACACCTTCGGCGACTGTGGCTCAGACCCCTGAGGAAACCGCGACTCCGTCGGCTACCCGGCTTTCGGATGCTTTTGTGGCAGCGGCAAAAAAGGTCGAACCGGCCGTTGTCAGCATCGACGCAAAAGCACCGCCGCGTGAGTCCGCATCGAGACGCGGAGCTCCGACGGGCGACCCCGACGACATTCTTGAATTTTTCCGCCGCCAGATGCCCCCAAGGGCAATGTCGGCTGTTGGCAGCGGCTTCATCGTCGATCCTTCCGGCTATATCGTGACCAACGCCCATGTTGTCGAAGGTGCGATAAGGATCACCGTCCGGCTTGATTCGGGCGAGGAGCATGTCGCCGAACTCGTCGGCCTCGACGTAGAAACAGATATCGCCGTTTTGAAGATCTCCGCCGGCCGCGATCTGCCGACTGTGACATTCGGTGATTCGGACCGTGCCCGGGTCGGTGACTGGGTTCTCGCGATCGGGTCGCCATTTGGCCTTAATCGCACCGTTACCGCCGGTATCATTTCGCAGACACGACGCGAAACGCCGCAGTCATCTGCGTTTCAACGATTTATCCAGACCGACGCCGCCATCAATCGCGGCAATTCCGGCGGCCCGCTTGTCGACCTTGACGGACGCGTCATCGGCGTAAATTCGCAGATAGCGACATCGACCGGAGATTACAACGGCGTTGGATTTGCTTTTCCATCATCCGAAACTCAGGTCGTCTATCGCCAGCTTCGCGAGAACGGCACCGTCCAACGTGGCTTTCTCGGGGTCTCGCTCGATTCTGTCAAAACCGAATATGCAAAGGTGTATGGCTTAAACGACAAACGCGGTGCGATCATCACGGATATCACCATCGTTGACGGCCCTGCTGGTACGGCTGGCCTTAAGGCCGGCGACGTCATCGTCGAATTTGACGGCAAGGAAGTATCAAGTGCGTTGGACCTGATCGCGAAAGTTGCTTCGACCAAACCTGACAGAACGGTAACTGTAGCGTATCTACGAGAGAATGGTGCTTCCCTTGACCACCGAACAGTCTCGATGCGGTTAGGCACTCGGCCGCCTCGCGATACGGCAATGAACTTGAATACCCCAACGCCCATGCCGGTCGAGAAAGCCGACGAAGTGGGCAAGCCTTTTGGCCTCACTGTTGAAGAAGTCAATGCGGACCAGGCTGCATTGCTCCGCTCTGAGCAAGCGCAGGGTGTGGTTATTAAGGAGGTCAATCCGCGTAGTTTCATCGCCGACGTGAAAATGTCGAGCGGAGATGATGCCCTCGAACGCGGCGACATCGTCGTCCGCATCAATCGGCAACCGATCGCCGATAGTGCCGCTTTTGCAAAACTAGCCTCTACCCTAAAGAAGGGTGACGCGGTCGTTTTGCACGTTTATACACCGATCCGCGGCGGCCGTGCTCTGCGGTTAAAAGTTGTTCAGTTCACCGTTCAATAGAACGGATCTAGCTCGTGCCAAAGAAAGTTCCAGACCGGTTCCATACCGGTTTGGAACTTTTTCCTTTTTGCCTGTAACCTATTAAATATGGCAAAGGCAAAACAAGCGAAAGCAAAGAAATCATCCAAGCCGGCGAAATCGGCTCCAAAGGCGTCGGCCACTGCATATCACAACTACATTGGGGGCGAATGGGTAAAGAGTTCATCCGGCGAATGGTTTGATAATGTAAACCCAGCCGACACAACAGACGTGATCGGCCGATTTCCAAAATCGAACGCCGACGATGTCAATGAGGCCGTCGCTGCGGCGAAAGAAGCCGCGACCAAATGGCGGCGAACGCCTGCGCCGAAACGCGCCGAGCTCCTATTTCATCTGGCCGAGATCCTTCGCGACGGAAAAGACCGCTTCACGAAGGAAATGACCCGCGAAATGGGCAAGGTGCTCAAGGAAGCGGGCGGCGACGTACAGGAAGCGATCGATTGCACCTACTACACGGCCGGCGAAGGCCGCCGTCTCCACGGTTTTACAACGCCGGCCGAAATGCCGAACAAATTCGCGATGTGCGTCCGCCAGCCGGTCGGGCTTTGCGGCCTGATCACGCCGTTCAATTTCCCGATGGCCATCCCGTCATGGAAGCTGATCCCGGCGCTCGTCTGCGGCAACACCGTTGTTATCAAATCGGGCGAGGATGTTCCGCTTTCGTCGCTTAACCTTGTCAAAGCCTGCGAAGAAGCGGGTATTCCAAAGGGCGTCGTAAACCTCGTCAACGGATTTGGCGAAGCAGGCGGTGCACTGGTCGATCACCCGGATGTTCGGCTTATCTCATTCACCGGTTCGACGGCGACGGGCCGCAAGATAGCCGAGGCATGTGCCCGCGACAACAAGATAGTGTCGCTCGAGATGGGCGGTAAGAATGCGATCATCGTGATGGACGATGCCGACATCGACAATGCGGTCGAAGGTTCGCTCTGGGGCGCATTCGGCACCAGCGGCCAACGCTGTACCGCTTCGTCACGCTTGGTGGTTCACAAAAAGGTCTATAAAAAATTCGTCCAGAAATTGGTCGAGCGGGTCAAGCAGCTTCGGGTTGGTAATGGCCTCGATACCAAGACAGAGGTCGGCCCGGTCATTCACGAAGACGCGATGCAAAAGATCCAGGGCTACATCGAGATAGGGAAAAAGGTCGATAAGGCAACGCTCGCCTGTGGCGGAAACCGTTTGACCAAGGGAAACTATGCCAAAGGCTGGTTCCTCGAACCGACAGTCTTTTCGGACGTTAAGCCCGGCATGCGTATCGCCCAGGAAGAGATCTTCGGGCCGGTGACTTCGGTCATTCCGTTCTCGACCCTCGATGAAGCGATCGAGATCGTCAATGGAGTAAAATATGGCCTCTCATCGGCGATCTATACGCAGGATATCAACAAAGCCTTCTACGCGATGCAGGAGCTTTACACCGGTATCGCTTATGTAAACTCGGCAACCATCGGTGCCGAGGTCCACTTGCCCTTCGGCGGAACAAAAGCAACCGGCAACGGCCACCGCGAAGCCGGTACGCAGGTCCTCGACATCTTCAGCGAATGGAAATCGCTCTACATCGACTACTCCGGCAAGCTCCAAAAAGCCCAGATCGATGCGGTCGAAGTGTAAACATTAATTTGTCGTAACCGTTTGAATTCGTTAATCTAGGCGTCACAGCGACGCCTATTTTTATGTCTCTCGAGATTATCATTGTCCTCGCGGTCCTACTCCTCGCCGTTACGTTATTCGTGACGGAGAAAATGCGCGTTGATCTGGTCGCGCTCCTTGTGATGGCTCTGCTGCTGCTCAGCGGTATTATCTCGCCGGCTGAGGGTTTGGCGGGATTCAGCAATGCGGCAACCGTCACCGTCGCGTCGATGTTCATCCTTAGTGCTGGGCTTTTCAAGACAGGTGCGGTCAGTTTTCTTGGTGGTTTTGTCAGCCGCGTGTTCAAAAGCGGATTCTGGGTCGGCATTATCTCCGTGATGGTCGTTGTTGCGGTCTTGTCAGCCTTCATCAACAATACGCCCGTCATCGCAATCTTTTTGCCGATCCTTCTCGGCGTCGCCCGCGAAACAGGCATCAGCGCTTCCAAAATTTTGATGCCCGTCTCGTTTGCCTCGATGTTTGGCGGTGTCTGCACCCTCATCGGCACCTCGACCAATATACTCGTGAGCTCTATCGCTGAGCGAAACGGTCTGCGGGCGTTTACGATGTTCGAGTTCGCTCCGCTGGGCTTGATAATGTTCGGCGTCGGCACTGCCTACATGCTTCTCTTCGGTATTCGGTTGATACCCGAACGCCGTGGTAAAGGCGACCTTGTCGAAGAATTCTCGCTCAATGAATATTTGACCGAGATCGTGGTCTCAACCGAGTCCACTTCGGTCGATAAGATGATCAAAGACGCCCCTTTGGTTCATGATCTTGACCTCTCCATTTTGAAGATCCAACGCGGCGAACGGGTGATAAGCCTGCCTTCAGCTCGCGATCATATTCGGGCAAATGACGTTCTCCTTGTCCGGTGCGACATTGAAAAGATCCGTGCGCTCCAAGAGGAGAGCGGCGTTCAATTCAAACCCGAAAGCAAATGGGGCGACGAAAATCTTTCGAACGAAGAATTCCGCTTGGTCGAGGCGATCATCGACCCGAACAGCGACCTCGTCGGCAGCACACTTCAGCGATCATTCTTTCGTGAAAAATACGGCGGCACCGTTCTCGCGATCCGTCATGGCGGACGCGTTCTTCACGAAAAATTGTCGGATACGGTGCTTCGTGCCGGCGACCTCCTGCTGCTAGAAATAAAGGTCAGCCGCCTCGGCAACTTCAAACGCAGCGGCGATTTCATCATTACGTCCGAGATGGACGTCTCAGAATTTCGCCGCGGTAAGGCTTTCTTTGCGGTCGCGATAGTTGCCGGTGTGGTGGTCGCAGCGACGATGGGAATCGCGCCGATCGTTGTCACAGCCTTACTTGGTGCCATTGCCCTTATCTTGACCGGATGTATTTCGGTCGAGGAAGCTTACGAGGCCATCGAGTGGAAAATCATCTTTCTGCTCGCGGGCGTTCTGTCGCTAGGCACGGCTCTTGATGCATCGGGTGCGGCAGGGCTCTTGTCTAGCAATATGATCGCCTACGTCGGCGTTCTGGGACCGATCGCATTGGTCTCGGCGTTCTATCTGGTTACGTCGATCTTGACCGAAACAATGTCGAATAACGCAACTGCGGCTCTCCTCGCCCCGATTGCGATCGCGACGGCCCAAACGATGGGCGTTGACGCAACCCCGTTCTTAATGGCGATCACCTTCGCCGCCTCGGCTAGCTTTATGACGCCGGTGGGATATCAAACGAATACGATGATCTATGGTCCAGGCCAATATAAGTTCATTGACTTTGTAAAGGTCGGCTCACCCCTAAACGTGATGTTCTGGATCCTAGCCACTATACTCATACCGATGATCTGGTCCTTCTAGCCGAAACAGGCCCGGTCGCAGATTTCACCTGTATTTCCGTTGTTTTCGGCTACCTATAATGTTATTTTATTGGTTTGCGATAAATACATAACGATTTGATCGAACTTTAGATCTGGAGACACATAATGAAGATCGGATTACCGAAAGAGATAAAAGATAATGAATACCGCGTCGGCCTGACACCGGCGGGTGTGAACGCACTCGTGAACGCGGGGCACACCGTGTATGTTCAGCATTCGGCAGGCGAAGGCTCGGGCTTTGCCGATGACCAATATGTTGCTGCGGGCGGCGAGATCCTGCAGACCGCGGATGAGATCTGGGCCGAAGGCGACATGATCATCAAGGTCAAAGAGCCGATCGCTCCCGAATATCCTCGAATGCGCGAAAACCAGCTTCTGTTCACCTATCTGCACCTCGCACCGGAATTTGAGCTGACCAAGCAGATGCTCGAACGCAAGGTAACCGGCGTAGCCTACGAAACCATCACCGACAAGCATGGCCACCTGCCGCTGCTTACGCCGATGTCCGAGGTTGCGGGCCGAATGTCCGTCCAGGTCGGTGCCACGTTCCTCGAAAAAATGAACGGCGGCCGTGGGATCCTGCTCGGCGGCGTTCCCGGAGTTCCGGCAGCAAACGTCGTCATCATCGGCGGCGGAGTTGTCGGTACCGAAGCAGCTAAAATGGCCGTCGGCCTCGGCGCCAAGGTCACGATCATCGATCGAAACCTCGACCGGCTTCGCGAACTGGATGACATCTTCCTTTCAAAAGTTCAGACGTTGGCCTCGAGCCACTTCGCTATCTCTGAGGCGATCTCGCATGCCGATCTCGTCATCGGTGCGGTTCTCGTCGTCGGCGCCGCGGCACCGAAGCTGGTTACCCGCGATATGCTCAGCCTTATTCCGCACGGTGCAGTGCTTGTTGACGTTGCAGTCGATCAGGGCGGTTGCTTTGAGACGACACACGCGACGACCCACTCGAACCCGACCTATTACGAAGAAGGCGTTCTGCATTATTGCGTCGCCAATATGCCTGGCGCCGTCCCGCGAACATCGACATTTGCTCTCACAAATGCAACGCTTCCGTATGCACTTGCGTTGGCAAACAAAGGCTTCGAACAAGCCATCAAAGATGATGCAGGTTTGCAGGAAGGCGTCAACACCTACGCCGGCAAGCTGACCTACGACGCTGTCGCCGAATCGCAGAACCTCGAATTCACGCCGCTCTCGAGCCTGATCGATCTTAAGGCCGCAGCAGCGTAGCGTATAAGTCAGTAGTCAGTGGTCAGTCAGGTTCGGTCCGGCCACTGGCCACCGACGACTGGCCACATTTTATTTATGTATGAGTTTGCCGTAACACCGGCTGTGACACAGCTTCGCCGCCCAGGCGTGATCATCACGGAAGTCACGCCCGACAGTCTGGGCGAAGAACTTGAGCTGCGCCCGGCGGACCGCATCGTGCGTGTGAACGGCAGGCCGGTTCGCGATTATCTTGACTTTCGGTTCCAAACGGCCGGCGAGACCGACCTCTTGTTTCAGGTAAAAAAGGCTAGTGGCGAAACGCTTGAGATAGAATTTGACCGTGACGAAGGCGAAGACCTCGGGCTGATGTTCGAGCAGATCGTCCCGCGGCAATGCGCCAACGAATGCCTCTTCTGCTTCTGCAAAGGAAATCCGGAGGACGCTCGCCCGTCGCTGTTCGTCCGCGACGAAGACATCCGCCTTTCGTTTCTCTACGGCAATTACACCACGCTAAGTTCCATCACCGATGATGAAATGAAGCGCATCATCGAACAGCGCCTCTCGCCGCAATACGTCTCGGTCCACGCGACCGACCTCAAGACGCGGGCGTATCTTCTAGGCGTTGACGAAAGCCGTGCGGACATCTCCGGCATGCTAAAAACTCTGCTCGACAATAATATCGAGCTTCACGCTCAGGTCGTTCTCTGTCCCGAGATCAATGACGGGCCGATACTCGAGAAAACGCTCCGCGATCTGGCCGCCTATTACCCGAAGGTCGTCAGCACAGCGATCGTTCCGGTCGCGCTCACCCGTTACAACACCGACGAACGGTTGACCCGCGTTACGCCGGAATTCTGTCGGCGAACGGTCCGCGAGGTAGAAAAACTGCAAAAGGAATTTCGCAAAACGCTCGGCGTGACCTTCGCGTTTCTCGGCGACGAGATCTATTTGAAAGCGGGCGTCGCCATCCCGTCGCGAAGGCATTACGGCAACTACCCGCAGATCGAGGACGGTGTCGGCATGATCCGCTCTTTTGTCGACCAATTCGACAAGCTTTTGGTCCCAACAGCCGCACGTAGATCAGCAGCGGCCGGTGTCGGCGGCGCGAACGCTAACGTCAGAACGCATGACCTCGCGATGCGTCCGGCTGAGTCTGTTGAAGAGTCTTATCAAGCTCCGGCTCCCGGCGCGCTAAACGGAACCGTGTTGACGGGCGAGCTCTTCGCACCAACGCTTCGCGACCAGATCGAGCGATTTAACGCAGCTTACGGGTCACGCCTTCACGTGGTCGCAGTTCCAAACACGTATTTTGGAGGAGATGTGGGCGTCGCAGGCCTTCTTTCCGGTCAGGACATCCTCAAGGTCACGGGACAGGTCGAGGGTGACTTCGTAATGATCCCGCCGAGCGTCATTAAATCGGATGAACCGATCCTGATAGACGGAATGCCTTTTGATGATCTGAAAGCGGCATTTCCCGTACCGATAATTGCGGTGGATATTTTCGATTTTCTTCAGGGTTCCCTTCTCCAACGCAGCATTTAGCGGCGCACGGCATTCAACTGAAGCGGTGAACCAGGTGCAACCTCCAAGACAAAAAAAAGGCCTGTGATAAGCAGGCCGTGCATACGTGAAGCATATGTGAGAGCGTCTCACTGCTTTTTGTGCCAAACGAGGAAGTAGACAGGCTTCCTTCGCTTAGTGGACGAACGCAGCCGACGGCTTTTGCATAAAAATTAAAAAAACCGGCCGCATGCAAAATGCTTTTGCACACGGCCGGTTGGTTATTTCAGCTTAAACTCTAGTTGATGTTGAACTTATAGATAATTACGCCCGTTACCTTGACCGGCTGGCCGGTTAGGAATGTCGGCGTGAATCGTGCGTTCCAGGCTGCCTTTTCAGCAGCATCCTTAAGCAAAGCGTGGCCCGACACCGCTTTGGCCGATATGATTTTCCCGGTCTCGCTGATCGTGACCTGCACGCTCACATTGCCGGTAACACGCATTGTGCGGGCCGTTGGCGGATATGGCGGCTGCGGAAGCGATGTCGCCAGCCCGTTGATCACGCCTTTTGACTGCGTCGGCGGCTTTGACTGAACCGGCGGCGGCGGAGTGGTCTTGACCTCGGCAACCGGAGCTGGATCGCCCGATGCTCCCGATTCAGGACCACCGGTGCTGTGGCCTATGCCCGGGCCTGTTATTCCGCCGGGATATGACGGTGGCTGAAAGTCGCGCGGGCCGATCTCATAATAACCGTCGGGCCGAGCGCGTACGGTGCTCGGCGTGACGGAGATCGTGGCCGGTGTTTTCTGGTGCTCGTCCAGTTGAGCGATGTGCTCTGTCCGCGCCGGTGGGGCGGATTCGGTCGAGGTTTGCTGCGGAACTTCTTCGGCGGGTTCGGCCTCCGGCGGCGGTTCGACTATATTTGGAGCGACAATTCGCGAGATCTCAAGGTCGCTGACCCCAAGGTCAAAATCAGCCGCATAAAGGCTAAATGCAACGGCAGTAGTAAAGAGAGCACCGACGGCGAGAGCTGACACCAGAAAATATCGGCCGCGATTGCCTGCGTGCGTGCCCGATTCTGATTCGATCATCTTTTCAAACATTTGATTTCCTCCTGTCAAGATCACGGTGCCATCCGATCTTCACTGCCGAACGTTTATCGTTGGCGTGTAACCCTTAGACACCCCGGACGTGAAAAGGTTCCCGGGCGGTCGACGATTTTTTTTGCATCCGGCCCAACCTCACGGTAAACTCAGAAAAATGTTCGCAGAGCTATACGGTAACGAAGATGCCAAGACGCATGCCCGACATCTGTTAAAGATCGGGCGTGTGCCGAGCTCCTTTCTGCTTGCCGGCCCCGAGGGCATCGGCAAACGATTGTTTGCCCTCGAGCTAGCTCGTGCATTCGTTTGCACCGAACCTATTGACGGCGAAGGCTGCGGCCAATGTTCGGCCTGCGGGCGTGTGATGAGGTTCGTTTTTCCGGAGCCCACCGATAAAACGAAGGACGAATATAAAAAGGTCTTTTTCAGCGAGCATCCGGACGTAGGCAGCGTCGTTCCGTATAAGCGTTTGATCTTAGTAGATGCGATTCGCGACCTGGAACGCGAGGCAAATTTTCGCCCGTACGAATCAAAGGCAAGATTTTTCATCGTCGATGAGGCCGACAAGCTAAACGATAATGCGGCCAACGCGTTGCTTAAAACGCTCGAGGAACCGCCCGATTCGACCTATCTGATCCTTGTCACCTCGCGGCCCGATCACCTGTTGACGACCATCCGTTCGCGTTGCCAGATGCTCCGTTTTACGCCCGTCGGTGCGGAGGAGATCGCCCGCTGCCTCAGCTCAAAGTCAGTCTTTCAGGGTGACGAAGCCAAACTCGTCGCCCGGCACGCTAGTGGAAGCATCGCCAATGCGATGTCATTCGATCTTGAAAAGTTTCGTGAATTGCGTGGATCGATGCTTGGTGTGGTCAAAAATGTCATCACCAGCGGAAATATTCCGCCACTGCTTCAGATGTCCGAAAGTATGAACGACGCCAAAGGCAAAGAGGATTACGAGCCATCGATAGATGTTCTCGAATCGGTGGTGCGCGATGTCTGGTTGTTAAAAAATGCTGCGGGAACAGAATCGGTCACGAATATTGATATCGCCAAAGATCTCAGCGAACTGGCACGATCAGCCGATGCACGGAAGCTAAGAGAATGGCTCGCCGCGATCAACGAATTACGGCGAAACTTCGCGTCGAACATCAACCGAAAGGTCGCAACCGATGCCCTATTTTTGCAGATGGCAGCGGGGTAAAATGTCCGGCCGGGAACTTTTTCCAACGAATCGTGTCTATTGTTTTAGATTCGGCTGGTAAACTAACTTAAAAGGAGGAAAATATGTTCAGATCCGTTTTAGCGTTCCTGGTATGTCTCGTCGGTTTCCAGGTCATCGCTGCGCAGACCGATGTTCCAAAGATGATCAAGGGAGGCGTGCTCAACGGCAAGGCAACAAAACTGCCAAAGCCGGTCTACCCGGTCGAACTCAGCCGCACCGGTGAGCGAGGGCTCGTACGGGTCAATGTGGTGATCGACGAAGAAGGAAACGTGATAAGTGCAGTGCCATATTTCCTTACCGACGAAGAAAAAAACCGTCAGCCCAAAGCTGGCGAGATCCGCGTCGCTGAAGCAAATGAACCGGTGCATCCGCTCCTGGTAGAGTCTGCACGTACTGCGGCGATGGAGGCAAAGTTTTCACCAACAAAACTCAGCGGCGTTGGCGTCAAAGTTTCCGGGATGATCATCTACAACTTCACCGGCGAACCGTCAACTGACACGGCCTCCGCGCCGACCACCCGTGCGAGGATGATCAGCGGTGGCGTCTTGAACGGCAAAGCTAAATCACTCCCTCGGCCGCAATATCCGGCAGCCGCGCGTGCGGTGCGGGCTTCGGGAGCGGTTACCGTTCAGGTTGAGGTCGATGAAAGCGGTGATATCGTCGAAGCATCGGCAGTTTCCGGCCATCCGCTCCTCCGCGCGTCTGCTGTGGCAGCCGCGAGGAAGGCGAAATTTTCTCCGACTATGCTTCAGGGTCAACCGGTTCGGATAAGGGGCGTTATAACATATAATTTTGTCCCGCCGCCGCAACCGCGATAGACTTTGAAGTATGCAAGAGGCGGAACCGCCGATAATGGCGAATAAATTCGAACGCAAGATGGCGGCGGCAGGTGTCGGCGTGATGACGCTCGGCGCCGGATTGGTTTGGTATCTGGACCCGGCTAAGGCTAAATTCCTGCCCGCCTGCCCGCTCTACGCCACGACCGGTTACGCGTGCCCCGGCTGCGGGCTGACGCGCGGCTTTCACGCTCTCTTTCACGGCGACTTCGTCAGAGCGCTCGACTTCAACGCCCTGATCCCGCTATTTGTCCTGATATTCGGCTTCTTCTATCTTTCGATGTTCCTGGTCGCGGTTCGCGGGCGGGCGTTCCCGACGTGGTCACTATCGCTCCCCGCGATCTGGGGTTTGCTCGTTCTATTGCTGGTATTCGGCATTGTGCGAAACCTTCCCTATTATCCGTTCAGCGTCCTTTTCCCGTAAGAGCCTTGACACAGAGGGGAACGAGCAGATCTATTCATTCAATGCTCCGAATTCACGTTTAAATTTTGAGATATGTAGCGGCTATTTGCGCAATCAACAAAAAACCTATGTGCCCACTGCGGCAAATCCTAGGTTATTTGCACGAGCGGTTTTTCGTCCAATAGCGACTTGGCAGCCGAGCCTTCTTTCCGTAGCAGTTCGACCTCTTTCACAAATTCCTCAACAATGTCTTCGCCGCCAACGCGACGCATCGGGACGCCGTCCTTAAAGATCATCCCGACATTGCGTCCAAAGGTGATACCAAGCTGCGAGTCGTGAGCCTCGCCGGGGCCGTTTACCGCGCATCCCATTATGGAAAGGTGCAGCGGCTCTTCGACGTGCGCCAGACGCCGTTCGACCTCGGTCACTATCTCGACAAAGTTATCGATATCGAGCCGTCCGCATGTCGGGCATGCAACGACCGTGACGCCGCGCTGACGAAGCTCAAGCGATTTTAATATTTCCCAACCAACGCGAACCTCTTCGTGCGGCTCGGCCGCCAAGCTTACGCGGATAGTGTCGCCGATACCTTCGTGAAGCAAAACCCCAAGTCCGATCGCCGATTTGATGGTTCCGCCAAAAGGCGTTCCGGCCTCGGTCACACCAAGATGCAGCGGATAATCGACCTTTGCCGCCATCAGCCGATAAGCCTCGACCATGCGATTAACGTCCGACGCCTTGAGCGAAATTATCGTGTTTGAAAAGCCGAGGTCTTCGAGAATGCGGATGTGCCGCATTCCTGATTCGACCATCGCCTCGGGTGTTGCAGTACCGTACTTTTTGAGCAAGTCCTTTTCAAGCGAGCCGCCATTGACGCCAATGCGGATCGGGACCTTTTGTGCTTCGGCCGCGCGGACAACCTCGCGAACACGATCGATCGAACCGATGTTGCCGGGATTTATGCGCAGCTTGTCGATACCGGCGTCCAGCGCCTTCAGGGCCAGCTTGTAGTGAAAATGAATGTCCGCAACTATCGGCACATTCGTCCGTTTGCGGATCTCGTACATCGCCGCCGCAGCGTCGTCATCCGGAACCGCGATCCGCACGATCTCGCAACCGGCTTCGACCATCTGCTCTATCTGGCGGATCGTGCCATCGACGTCGGTCGTGTCCGTCTTGGTCATGGACTGGACGGCGACCGGCGCACCTCCGCCAACCTGCACATCGCGGATCATGACCGCCTTAGAAACTCGTTTCATAAAGTTTGGAGTTCCAGCTTTAGCTGGCCCACGGTGACGACGGAGCCGCCTAAAGGCGGTACTCCGAACTAAAAGAACTTTGATACATCCAGGAACAGGGTAAACACCATCAGCAGAAGTATGATGCCGAGGCCTGCCATCTGTATCTTTTCACGGAATGCCATGGACAGCGTTTTGCCAAACCACGACATGACCTTCTCGATCCCGAGCACCATGATCTGGCCGCCGTCTAACAGCGGTATCGGCAATAAGTTAAATACGCCAAGGTTCAGGCTGATAACAGCCAAGATGGCGAACAGGCCTGCAAATCCGTCTTCCTTAACTACGTTCGAAATGATCCCGACGATTCCGACCGGTCCCGCTAGGCCCGCGTCCTTGACGGCACGTTCACCCGAGAAAAGCTGACCGAAAACACGGCCCGTCAGGGCAATGATCTCGTAATTCGAATTGACCGCAAAACCAGCAGACTGGCTTAGGGTAGCCGGTTCGCGAACGGACGATCCCGTTCCACGAAGCTCAACGCCGATGCGTGCCTGGCCGCCATCCTGCACTGCGGCGGTTATTGCCAAATTCTTTCGCTCACCGTTTCGCTCGACGAGTATGTCCAGCGGTGCCGCTTTGTTCTCCTGAACAAGCGTCATGAAGTTCGGCACGTTCCTAACGTTTGTTCCGTTCACTGCCAAAATGCGGTCGCCATCGGTCATCCCTCCAGCTAACGCAGGCGAATCGGGCGTTACGCGTCGTGCAAAAACTTCCTGGGCCCCGGTCTCGGGCCGCATCTGCGGATCGCCGAAAGCCTGTCCGCGACGGTCCGCTTTAGACGGTGCCAACGTTAACGGGATGTTCTCGCCGTTTCGTTCTACAACTAACTGAAGCGGTTTCTCCGGCGAGATGGCCGAACTCGTCTCAACCTTGCGCCATGTCGGATTTTGTCCGCCGTCAAAAGCGACAATGCGGTCGCCCGCACGAACGCCAGCTCGTTCTGCTGCTCCGTTCGGCTCGACATACGAGATGATCGGGTCGGGCATCGCAGGAACGCCGTAGATCATCGCCGCCGCGAACGGTATCGCAAGCGCGAGAATGATGTTCATGAACGGCCCGCCGATCATGACCAGAAACTTCTGCCATCGCGGACGCAGCTCATAGAGCTCCGAGTCGGGCACTTTTTCACCCTCAGATTGACCGCCCTCAAGCGCGGCCGTCTCTTCGTCGCCATAAAGCTTTACGTACGCCCCGAGCGGGATCGCCGAGATGCGATAATCTGTGTGCCCGCGTTTGAAGCCCCAGATTCGCGGCCCGAGTCCAAAAAACGAGTACGCTTCGACCCGCATTCCGAACATTTTGGCAACAATAAAGTGACCGAATTCATGAATATTGATCGCAACACCTAGAACAAAAACTACGGCAAGAATGACTAATAAAATATCTGGCATATGAAGTAAACCTATCTAAATATCTCCGCTTGATTAGAACATCAAACGGCACTCGGCGTTGTAACTAAATCGCGGCCGCCGCAACCCCTAGCTTCATTATAGCGCGCGCTCTCGCCCATTCGTCAGCCTCGAGAACGGCTTCCAGCGAATCTGCCGGCTTCGTATCATGGTCGTCCATCACCGCAGCGTTTATCGCTGCGATCTCATTAAGCCGGATCTTTCCGTCCAAAAATGCTTGAACGCTGATCTCATTGGCGGCGTTCAATGCCGCCGGCAGCGTACCGCCTTCGCGAAGCGAGCGATAAGCGAGCCCCAAGCACGGAAAGCGGTCGAGGTCCGGTTCTTCGAACGTCAGATCGCTCATTCGGGCCAGGTCTAGTGGCTCCAGCGAACACGTGCGGCGATCCGGATATGTCAACGCGTACTGGATCGGGTGCCGCATATCGGTCACTCCCAGCTGCGCAATGATCGAACCATCGATCATCACGACCATCGAATGAACTGTCGATTGCGGATGCACGATCACCGATATCTCGTCCGCTTCAAATCCAAATAACCATCGTGCCTCGATCACCTCAAGCCCTTTGTTCATGAGGGTTGCGGAATCTATTGAGATCTTGTCGCCCATCTTCCAGTTCGGGTGGTTCAGAGCATCTTCGATAGTCGCACTGGCGATCTCTTCTTTTGTTTTCGTCCGAAACGGCCCGCCCGATGCGGTCAATATCAGCCGTTTGACCTCTGATATTTTTTCGCCGCGAAGGCATTGATGAATGGCGTTGTGCTCCGAATCGACCGGCAATATCTCGGAGCCTGACGCTGCGGCGGCGGCAGTCATCAGTTCGCCCGCCATCACCAGCGTTTCCTTGTTCGCGAGTGCGATCCGCTTGCCGGCCTCGATCGCCCGCAGCGTGGGCACGAACCCTACCGCACCGACCGTTGCTGAGACGACCGTCTCGGCTTTGTTGTGGGTTGCGACGGAAATAAGGCCACTTTCGCCGACCTCGATCTGAGGGACATCCGCGCCGCGACCAGACAACTCACGCCGCAGCGTTTCCGCACACACATCGTCGTCGCATGACACCAAATCGGGTTTAAACCGTGCGATTTGGTCAGCAAAAAGCTCCATATTCCGACCGGCTGCCATCGCAACCACCCGAAGATCGCCAAGCTCTTCTATTATCTTAAGCGTGTTGCAGCCTATTGAACCCGTGGAACCGAGGATTGAAATACCTTTCATAAGCGACTCAGAAGCCTACAGATTAACATATCGCTGAACCAAACGGCACGGATGTTGCAGTCAAACACACTGCAATGCATGTTGGAGTATCGTCTTGATACAAAGTCAGTTTCTTGAAAAGAGGATTCGAAAGGCTTCGGCGTTTGGGTTCACTATCAGCACAGACTCCTCACCCCGTCCGCACGTGCAAATCTTACTGAAATCAAGGAGAAATGCTATGAAAAGGACAATTACCTTTGCACTTTTGCTGTTACTGGCGATGATCTTTGTGCCCGTCGCTGAGGCGAAAACTGCAGCATCTACGTCGATCTCATCAGAACAACTGTGGCGAGATCAGGATCGCCGTGGCCGTTACGACCGAAGGGATCAGCGAAGGGGCGACCGTCGTTACGGACGTGACCGTCGCGACAACCGCCGATACGACCGTCGATCTAGCCGAGGACGTGCCTATTCCTACACCACGTCCCGCTACGTTCGCCGATGGGGCCGAACATATCGCGAATACATTCGTGTTACGCGCCTTCCGAATGGCCGAACCAAAACTCAAGTGATCCGTCGCGTTCGCGTCCGCTAATATCTGACGCCTGGCACTACCGGCATTCTCTGTGTACGATCCTGTCCGAATGCAGAGAACGCCGGATGTGCTCTGATCCCTACTGTTTATCTGCAAATTCGCCGGGAACATCTAGCCTGTCGGTCTTCGCGATCCCTTCCGCCTGCTTCTCCGCGAGAAACTGATTGAATTCGGCGGAACGGTTGCGCGGAACACTGAGTGTTTTCCATTCGCTTGCCCGCAGATGCTTGGCAAGGAATACGATCTGCCCGATGTGGTAAGCGTAGTGCGTGAGCTGGCGGATGATCGCCTCAACAACCGTGTGCGGTTCGCCGCGGATGGCCACCGTTTTCTCAAGATCCTCAGGCGTCAGCCCCTCAAGCGCATCGAAAAGTGTCGTCCATCCCGATTCCCAATACTTCAACAGCGACTCACGCGTATCATTCATCAGCTCGAATTCAGTGTCGCGGTGCCTGTCCGGTTTTTCTCCATCGCTCGTCAGAAAGTCCGTCCATCGCGACCGCTGATTGCCCGCAATATGCTTCACCATCAATGCCAGCGAATTCGATTCGTCATCTATCCGAGCAAAGAATTCATCATCGCTGACCTGCTCCAAAGCACGCTCTGCCAGTCGCTTATAACTGCGAAAAGAGTAAAGCGCGTCGTCGAGACAATTTCGGGCCAATTCAGACATTTATCTCTTCTTGAAACCTCCGATTGAATCCTGCCGGTACCTTCTTGTATTTAGGCCAGTAGGCGTTTGCCAAAGGCTTTAGGCGAAGGCGTGAATGTTGACTTCGAGCTAATAGCTTAAAGCTTACGGCTTAACCCAATCAACCAACTACCGATCTCTTGCCGGTCAACGGGGCTTTGATCTCCAGTCTTCATGTTCTTGACCGTCACCTTGCCGTCGGCAATCTCCGATTCGCCGAGGACGGCCACGAATGGGACCTGGATCTGGTCGGCGTATTTCATCTGTTTACCGAATTTGTCGGGTTCGGGATAGACGGTCACGCCGATGCCTTGAGTGCGAAGTTCGGCGGCGAGTTTTAGGGATTCGGCAATGGTCTCTTCGCTCCAGATCGTGACCATGACATCCGCGGGAGCTGACTCGGCGATCTCGGGCGGGAACATTCCGCGTTCGTCCATCACAACCAGGATCCGTTCAAGCCCGAGCGAGAATCCGCACGCGGGTATCTGTTCCTTGCCGAACATTCCGATCAATCCATCATACCGCCCGCCGCCGCCGAGGCTTCCGGCGAGGTCCGGCACATTGATCTCAAAAATTGCTCCCGTGTAATACGAAAGCCCGCGGGCCAGCGACGGATCGAGCTGCACCGGGCAATCGCCGGCGAATTTCAGGATATGCCCGATGTCGGTCAGCACTTCGTTGCTAACGATGTTGATCAGATTGCTGACGATCGTTCGGTTTACGTCTTTGCCGTCATCAACGATCTTCTGCGTCTGTTCGAAAATGTCGAGCAGCATCACCGAAGCTGACTCGTCGATGCCTCGTTCGGCAAGCTCTTTCGCAACACCGTCACTGCCGATCTTGTCGAGTTTGTCGATAGCGACAAGCGCGTCGCCATGCTTCCCTGTCGGAACTCCGGCCGTGTCCAGAATGTCTGCAAGCACCTCACGATGATTCAACCTGATCGTAAAATCCGCAAAGCCGAGCCGCCGCAAGATCTCGGTCACCGCCATTATAAGCTCCGCCTCGACCGTCATTGACGAAGAGCCAATAGCGTCCACATCGCATTGATAAAATTCACGAAACCGGCCGCGTGCCGGGCGGTCCGCACGCCAGACCGGCTGTATCTGATAGCGTTTGAAAAACTTCGGCAGATCATTACGATGATGAGCCACAACGCGCGCCAGCGGAACTGTCAGGTCATAACGCAAAGCCAGGTCGGATAGTTCGTTCAGGGTGCGCGATTCATCGCGTTCCGACGAGCTAAAGCTCGCACTCTGAGCAAGTTTTTCGCCGCGCTTAAGTATTTTGAAAATAAGCTGATTTCCCTCATCTCCATACTTGCCCATCAGCGTATCGAGGTTTTCGACAGCGGGAGTTTCAAGCGGCTCGTAGCCATAGCTTTCGTAAACCTGTTTGATAATGCCGATGACGTAATTACGTTTACGAACGTCGGCAGGCAAAAAATCGCGCATTCCACGCGCCGGATTGGTCTTTGACATACAGATCTAGTTTACAGCAGGGGGACTTTGAATGAAGAATCGTCCATAGATCAGAAGGATAAACACAGATATCTAATAAATGATCCTATCTGTGTGTATCATCTTTATCTGTGGATAAATAATGCTCTTTTAGGTCGACGTAATTGCGCCAGAAGCGCGGAAGGTCGGCGAGTTCGTCCTCGGTCAAAGGTCGCTTGACTTTGGCGGGCGAGCCCATTACCAGCGAACCGGGCGGGACTTGAGTTCCGGGCGTGAGCAGCGATCCCGCAGCGACAAGCGAATTTGCACCGACGCGGACGCCGTCCAGCAATATCGCGCCTATGCCGATCAGGCAGCCCGTCTCGACATAGCATCCATGTAGCGTCACCCGATGCCCGACCGTCACCTCGTGTTCCAAAATGGTTGCGTGCGTCTTTGAGCTTACGTGGATGACCGTTGCGTCCTGAATGTTTGTCCGTGCACCAATGCGGACGTAATTGACGTCGCCCCGGACTATCGACCCGAACCAAATGCTCGCATCCTCGCCGATCTCGACATCGCCGATAACGACAGCATCGTCGGCGATGAAAGCCGTGTCGTGGATCTTCGGAAGAATTTTATTGAACTGTCTGATCATGCCATTTCTATTTTGACGACATCTTTTTACGGATAAGCGCAACAACCGTTTCAACCTCGCTTATTCGGAGCAGCTTAGCCATCACTAAAAACGTCAGTCCGCCAAGCCCGATCGGCACGAATGCTTCGACCAATCGGATTATGAAATTGTTTTCCGCAAATGAAGCGTTTAGATACTGATAGCTGAAATAGCAGACAGCCGACATCACCGCCGCCGCCACGGCGATCTTCGCGAAAGCGGCAATTATCTCGCGGCCGTTCAATCGCCCGATCTTTTTCCGCATCAGGAAGGCTAGAGCAAAGAAATTCACGAGCGCGACCGTCGACGTCGCAAAGGCTACGCCAACGTGGCCATAGCCGTCCGGACGTTCCGCCGTAACCCCGACGCCTGATAGCAAGTACATCATCCCGAAGCTCATCGGCGCGTGCACGGCGATCGACGCTACGCTGACGTACATCGGCGTCTTTGCATCGTCCAACGCATAGAACGACGGCGAGAGTACTTTTATCGCCGCATAGCCGGCCAGGCCGATCGAATAAGCCGCGAGTGACCACGCCACCATATTCGTGTCGAACGAATCGAAAGCTCCGCCTTCATAGATCAAGCTGATTATCGGTTCACCGAGTACGATCAACCCGCACGCCGCCGGTATCGTCATCAGGAACACAAGCTTCATCGCATCCGTCAGCGTATTGCGAAATTTGAATATGTTGTTCTCAGATGCAAGCCGGGAAAGTGCCGGGATCGCCGCCGTGCCGATAGCGACGCCGAAGAGCCCGATCGGAAACTGCATTAGCCGAAACGAAAAACTCAACCACGAATTGCCGCCTTCGATGCTGGACACGACGACCATATCGACCAGCACCTTGACCTGCACCGCCGAAGTCCCGATGATCGCCGGCCCCATCAAACGCATCACGCGCTTCACGCCCGGATCGGTAAAACTAAGCAGCGGTGAAAATCGAAACCCGACCTTTAGCAGCGACGGAATCTGAATGAGCAGCTGTGCGGCACCGCCGATCGACGTTCCGACGGCCATTCCCATTATCGCCCATTGCGCCGCGTCGCTTGGAATGACGCTCTTGTCGTTCGAGATCTCCCAGCTTCCGCCGCTGAACCAATAGGCGCAGCCGATGCCGAAGATTATCGAGCAAATATTGAACGCCGTCGATGCCGATGCCGGAATACCGAAACGTCCTTTTGTATTCAGGACCCCCATTGCCAATGCCGCAAGCGCCACCAGCAGTATGAACGGGAACATTATCTGGGTCAGTGTCACGGCAAGTGCTGCCTTTTCCGGTTCAAATCCGCGGGCAAGCAAAGGCACTACGTAGGGCGCCGCCAAAATACCGATCACCGTGATCCCGCTCATTACGACCGCTAAAACATTGAATACCAATGCGGCGAGACGCCACGCTTCCATCTCGTTCTTTTTTATCTGATAGTCCGTAAAGACCTTAACGAACGCGGCCGAAAGTGCTCCTTCGGCAAAAAGGTCGCGGAGAATGTTAGGGATCTTGAATGCGACAACGAACGCGTCATACAAGTAACCTGCGCCAAAAAACCTTGCAAATATCGTCTCGCGAACCAGCCCCAGAACGCGCGAGAACATCACGGCGATCGAGACAATTCCGGCTGATCTCGCTACGCTTCGGTGCTGCGGTTCGGGCGCAGCGGCCTCTTCGGCAACGGTCGGATCGCCTAGCTGTTCCGGGGTTTCGCTCTCGGCCGGCTCTTTATCGATCTGGTTCATCGGCAAGCTCTAAAGCAAGAAGTTTGCACTATCTGAAATTGCATAACAAGCGGACATCAAAAAAGGAAGCATCCGAAAATGCTTCCCCTTATGGATCGATATTTAAAGAACTTTATTCACTTATCCGCGGGCGTCCGTCCGGATACGTGATGCGGGTCTTAGCGAGCCTTACGTCATGCGATACCGCCGGATAACTTATCGCCGCCGGGCCGCCGAGCTGTCCCTGGATCAGCGAAACGTAACTATTTTGAAAACTGCGGAATCGCGAAACGCTGCCTCGTTGATTGAAGATAACGAATAGGAGTTTTCCTCTTCGCGTATTTATCTCGCCGGCAAGAGCGCTTACGCCGCCGTCCGTCCGGCCGAGTGTGCCTGTCTTGCCGATCACGCTTCCTCGGGCGAAATCGCTATCGAAGCGGCCTTCGAGCGTGCCGTCATCAATTCCGGCGACCGGCATAACATCGGCAAAAGTCATGTCCCATCTCACCAGATCGGTTCGAAGGACACGAAGCAGTCGCATCATCGCCGTCGCCGTCACTCTATTGATGCCTAGGCCGCTTCCTGTCTGGATCGAAAATTCCATTGGGGTCGAACCCGTATTCTGCTGAACCAACCGGGCAACACCGTACGGCCCACCGACCATGTCGGCAAGACGCTCGGACAATACGTTGTTCGAGAAGCTCATCATCACCTTAACGATCTCACGCATCGGAGCTGATTCGTGTGAAAAGAGCATCCGAAGGGTGCTTGGCATCGGCTGCACATAAACGCTGCCGGAAAAAGTAACGCCGGGAAAATCATTAAGCTGATTGAGCTTGCCCGAATGAACGCGGTAGTTTCCCCATGCACGGCTTGCCGCCGCTGACCGCTTTGACGCATCCAGTGTTGCAAATAGCGACTGCGCGTTTCGCGAGGCTACTCCACTGTGATTCATTATAAAATCATCCGTAACGACCAGGTCGCCTTGTATGCGACGGATACCCATTCGGTTCAGTTCATTGGCGATAAAGATCGCATGCTCGAACGAAAAGACCGGGTCGCGTCCGGAAATATAAACGTTGCCATGGATTGTCGCGGTCGATTCCTCATAACTGCCGTCCGTCCAGATATTGGTCGCGAATCGATAGTTAGGACCAAATGTCTTTAATACTGCGTATGTGGTGCCGATCTTTACGTTTGAGGCAGGGTTAAGAGGAATGTTTGAGCCGCTTTCGACGACGATGTTTCCATCAAGTGTTTCAACTAGAACACCGGAAAGGCCCGGGATCATAGCTTCGGCAAGTATCGGAAACGATGTCCGCACTGCGCTTGCGGATGGCGTTATAATATCTCGATTTACTGCCGCGGAGCTGCCTGTACGTCTAACTAATGGTGTGGGTGCGGTTGCCGGATAAGGATTTTCCCGTACTACCTGAATGTCTTGTAGGAGTGGCGGGCTGCTCTTGGATTGGCCAAAAGCTGTGCCGGCCGCAACGAAGACGGCTACGCAATACCAAACGGCTTTTTGAAATCTCGTAATTCTCATTTTTTATTCTAGGGCGGTGAGGCTACAACTGCAGGGCCCGACTACCAAGCCTTTTAAGAGTATAGCAAGAACCATCCCTCAGCATCAACCCCATATTTCCGTCACGCATCCCGCCGCAGAGGCTCCCACACTGTCGCGGGGAAATTATCCGATGAACTCCCGTGCATATTAGATGCACAATATCTTAGATTTTCGTTATGGATCCTATCATAACACTTTATACATTCAGTATATACGGCCAGATGCCATGTTACGTTCCGCAAAAATCGTTGACATTAAGTTAACATGAGGAATAGAATCGTAAAACACGCTAAATGTGCCAAAATTTACAGAATCTTTGACAATCGAAGTAATTCAGGCAGCCCATTTGGCTCGTCGCGAGGAGATCTCGGCCCGTCTGGCCGAATTTCGTGGAATCTGGCGTGACGGCAGTGATGACGACATCTGGGCAGAAATGGTCTTTTGCTTTTTTACCGGCGGATGTTCAGCGAAAATGGGCCTTCGGTCTCTGGAAGCAGTCAGACATTTGCTGAGAACCGGCACCCAGCCACAGTTGGCCAAAGCTTTGACGGGCGTCCACCGCTATCCCAATGCACGTTCGAGATATGTGGTCGCGTCCCGTGACCATCTACGGGTCGATTGCGGCTTTCGTATCAAGGAGCGGCTTGCAAGTTTCGAGTGTCCCCTCGAACGGCGTGACTGGCTCGCCCGCGAAAAAGGTATCAAGGGATTGGGTTATAAGGAAGCGAGCCACTTTTTGCGAAACGTCGGCTTTCTCGGTTACGCGATCCTCGACAAACACGTTTTGAATTGCCTTGCCGAACTTGGCGTTATCTCAGAACCCACGCCGCCGTCGAACCGTAAACGTTACTTAGACACCGAAGAACGGCTCCGTGAATTGTCCGAAAGGACCGGGATAGATTTTGATGAAATGGATCTGGTGCTCTGGTCAATGAAGACCGGTGAGATCCTTAAATAGCAAACGATGACCGATCCAATTAAAGAATAGGGAGTGGGATATGGTGTTATGTTATCTGCGAACGAGTTGTTTTCGAACGTCTTTACATTACCTCCACGCCCTGACCGTTGTTATCTTACTCCTTTCTGTCAGCCCTGCAGCTACTACATCCCCGACACCGCTGACTGACGTTGTTCAAGTCGGCGCTGACGATGCTAAAAAGCTTAGAAAACAAGCCGAGCGTCTGGTTCGACAGGGCAGAATGGCCGAAGCCGAAGCCATGTTCCGACGCTCGATCGCGCTTGACCCGTCTAATTCAGAAACAAAGCTAAAACTTGCGTTCACTCTACATAAACAGCGGCGGATCGTCGAGGCCTACGAAATTGGGATCGAAGTTGCCAAGGCCGAACCGAAGAATGCTCAGGCTTTTGCTGTGATCGGTAATGCATTGCTTTCCGGCGGAAGATTCGATGAAGCCCGCAATGTTCTGTTTGCGGCGATCCAACTCGACCGCCGTGAGGCCGCCGCTTGGGCGGGTTTCGGCCTACTGGATTTCTATAACAACCGCATCGGGGAAAGTCTGGCGAACCTCCGCGAGGCTGTCTTTCACGCGCCGGAACATCCGGACTACATATTCTCTCTCGCTCAGGTTTCTGCCCGTGCAGAGAGGTTTCGTGAATCTGCGGAAGCCTATGAACAGTTTCTGCGTGTTTCTCGAAACACGGATGACGAGCGGCGCTCACGCATAAAAGGCTTGATCAATTTCCTGCGGTACCTCGATAAACGAGGCTCACTTTATACCTCGGCGGGTGGCGAGCGAAGTAAGGTTCCGTTTGAGTTGGCCAGTAACCGTCCGGTCATTGAGGTAAAGATCAATGATAATGAAAAGCCATTGCGATTCGTTCTCGACACCGGGTCGGGCATCACGGTAATTTCCCAAGAGACGGCCGCCCGCCTGAAGCTCTCGCCGATAACCCGGGGCGGTTTTGCCAAAGCGATCGGCGGCGATGGACAGTTTGAAATTGTATACGGTTTTCTTCGCAGTTTTGCGATCGGTGACATAAAGCTCCGAAGTGTCCCCGTCTACATTAGGAAGTTTCACAACAATTCCCTTGAGATCGACGGCTACATCGGTTTATCGGTGCTTTCGAAATTTCTCACCACGGTGGATTATGGCGAACGGACATTCACGCTTGTTTCGAGAACTACGGATGTCGCATTGCCTGAAAAAGGTGTGACCGTGCCCTTGCGTTTGACGACCAGCGGATTTCTCAGCGGCGAGGTTCAGCTCGAAGGGGTCGACCTTCCGTTGAACTTTATAGTCGATACGGGAGCAAGCATTTCGGTCATCTCAGATCAGCTGGCCACCAATGAGACCGTGAATTCATTCCTCCGGACGGAACGGATGCGTGTGATCGGTGCGGCCGGCATCACAGAAAATGTTCCGACCTATTTGCTGCCAAAGGTGAGCTTTGGTTCGCATTCGTCGACCGGCATTACTGCGATCTCTCTTGATCTTGACATGATCAATGAGGTTTCGGGCTTCGAACAGGCTGGAATACTCGGCGGGAACTTTCTGCGGAACTACCGGATGACATTTGATTTCAAGAATTCGAACGTAACGTTTTCGCCTATCGAGCTTCAGCCCTGATAAACTAGGGCGACGCTCGTATGAAACTTTCGCTTTACCTAGAGACCTCGGTCATCGGTGCTTACCTTGACAACGACGACCCGCTTCGCCGCGACCTGACCATCCGCTGGTTCGAACACGAACTTGCCGAGTATGACGCATTTTCATCGATCCTCGTCCAACGCGAGATCGAACGGATCACAGAACCGCACCGAACAGCGTATCTGAAATTGATCCAGCCCTTTCGTCGCCTCGACCTGACCGAAGAGGTAGCTATCCTTGCCGAAGGTTACATCTCCCGCGGCATTTTTCACCGCAAATTCATGGCCGATGCGGTTCATGTCGCTCTCGCATCGATCCACAAGATAGACTATCTCGTCACTTGGAATTTTGGCCACATCGCCAACGTCCGCAAACAAGCCCGCCTCCGGCTGTTCAACACCACCGCCGGATTCTTTTCGCCAACGATCGTAACACCCGAATTCCTCGTCCACAGTCAATAGGTTCACTTGGCACAAAAAATGACACCCAGTAAAAGGTGCCATTTCTTCAAGATTGGTGGAGTCGAGGGGGATCGAACCCCTGACCTCTGCAATGCCATTGCAGCGCTCTCCCAGCTGAGCTACGACCCCAAGTTGTCATTCCGCCAACTGCGGCGAACTAAAAATCTAGCGAATTAAACCCGCCTCGTCAAGCAATTGCCAACTAATAACGTCGCCGCTAATTCGTTTTAAGCGACCACATTCTCATCTCTTCCTTTGCGTCTTTGCTCCTCATTGGCGTCTTCGCGGGATGTTTTGGGATCTCACGCAAAAGACGCAAAGACCGCAAAAAAACAAAGTCCGTCAAAAGGTGGAATTACCGTCCTTTGAATTCGGGCTTCCGTTTCTCCAGAAACGCCGATACGCCTTCTTCCTTGTCATCGGTCGAAAAGCAGATCGCGAACAGGTCCACCTCGCGGCGCAGGCCTTCGTCAAGGTTTGAGCGGGACGCGAATTTCACGGCTTCCTTACACATCTGCAATGCAATAGGCGCCTTCGTCGCGATCTTGTTCGCAAGCTCCATCGTCTTTTCCTCAAGCTCGCTGCTTTCGTAGACATGATTTACAAGCCCGAACCGGTGTGCTGTTTCCGAATCGATCATATCGCCGGTCAGCATTATTTCCATCGACCGGCCTTCGCCGATCAATCGCGTGAGCCGCTGCGTTCCGCCGCCGCCGGGCATAATGCCGAGATTGATCTCAGGCTGCGAAAATTTGGCATTCGGGCTGCATACCCTGAGGTCGCACGCCAACGCCAGCTCGTTTCCGCCGCCGAGACAAAAGCCGTTGACCATCGCTATCACCGGTTTCGGGAATTGGTCGATCGAATTGAACAACGTCTTTTCCTGAAATACCGCCCGCTGCGAAACAGGCGTCTGGCCGGCGAATTCAGATATATCAGCACCGGCTACGAACGACTTCTCGCCCGCCCCGGTCAACACCAGAACGCGAACGTCGTCGTCTTTTCGCAGCTCATCGAGCGCCGCAACGCCTTCGGCATGGACCTGCGAATTCAGAGCGTTAAGTTTGTCCGGGCGGTTGATCGTCAGTATTGCGACGGCGCCGCGTTTTTCTACTGTTATAGTTTCGTGATCTGCCATATAAAAAAATTAAGACAGGCACCTGGGCCTGTCAACTTGTGGTTAAGGTTCCGCGTAGGCTGCGGTCTATTCTTCGATGCCTTCGGCGACATTGTCGTCCGCGATCCATGAGACAAAGAGCCGCAGCCAGCTTTCTTTTGATTCTATGACCGCTACACCAACGCGGGTCGTTCCGTAGTTTGCCGCCGTCGAACGTATGACTTTTGCCTTCACCTCGACCGGAACCCCGTCGGGTCGATGCGACCGAATGTATAGGCTGTCGCCCTGTTCGATGTCCTGATTTAGCTGAAACATCGCCCCAAGCGTTGATATGTCGTCGGTTTCCGTAGGCTCGCTCCACGCAGCACCGTCCTCGGTTCTACCTGAAACTACGATAGGAAGCCGGAGCGCCATTCGCAGGGCAAACCGTTTTTCCTCGAATCGAGGCTGTGTTGATGTCGGCATTTCGTGTAAAACAGAAAGTGAGTAAGGTGCCTGCGTCTACTGTGTATAATCGCGAAAAGCGGACCGGATATCAAGCCGTCGGAATCAATCGTCCGTTCGAGGGATATCTATCGCAGTACGACTTACAATTCGACTAAGCAAACCCCCGATAGTTATACTATAAAAGAAGCTAGCAATTCAAACAGTTTTCAAGTCCGCGGACACGGTTCAAATTAATGGCAAACAAAGAGATCGAAAAAAAGGTGGTCATTCTGGGCTCCGGCCCGGCCGGCCTGACTGCAGCTATCTACGCATCGCGGGCTCAGCTCGATCCACTCGTGATCGACGGCCCGCAGCCCGGCGGCCAGTTAACGATAACGACCGACGTCGAAAATTATCCCGGCTTCTCGAAAGGAATAATGGGCCCGGCGCTCATGGACGAGTTTCGGGCACAGGCCGAACGCTTTGGCACCGAGATCATCAACGTCTGGATCGATAAGGTCGACCTGTCTCAGCGTCCATTCACCCTATTCGGCAAAGACAGCGAGGATTCCGAGGAGATCACGACGATCATTAAGGCGGATACTCTGATCATCTCGACCGGTGCGTCAGCCAAATGGCTCGGCATTCCCGGCGAAGAACCAGTGCCCGAGGGCCTCGGCGGCAACGGCGTTTCGGCGTGCGCAACGTGCGACGGTTTCTTCTTCCGCGAGAAACCGGTTGTGATCGTTGGCGGCGGCGACACGGCAATGGAAGAAGCTCTGTTTCTCACCCGTTTTGCCTCCAGCGTAACGTTAATGCATCGCCGTAATGAGTTTCGGGCCTCGAAAATAATGCAGGAGCGTGTCCTTAACCACGAGAAAATAAATGTGGTCTGGAACACCGAAGTAAAGGAGATCCACGGCACAAAAGAAACCGGTGTCGAGGCTATCACGATTTACAACAACGAATCCAACGAGACCTCAAAGTTCCCGACCGAAGGCGTCTTTATGGCTATCGGCCACAAACCAAATACAGATCTATTCAAAGGTATTCTGGATATGGACGACGTCGGCTATCTGATAACCGAAGGCAAGACGATGAAGACCAACATTCCCGGCGTTTTTGCCTGCGGCGACGCTCAGGATGCGTATTACCGCCAGGCCGTGACCGCCGCCGGTACGGGTTGTATGGCTGCGATAGATGCCGAACGATTCCTGGTCGAACATGAACCAGACGTAGAAAAACAAACCGCCACGAATTACTAGATAGCTCAAACCGCCAAGCGTTTCTTATTTGGAAAAGCTTATACTGTCCGGCCCCAACCCACGCCCAAAAAGGAGGCGTGGGTATTGATTGAGCCTTACGGTTCAGCCATGAAGTTCACGCCCGTGATGTCGTTATACAATCCTGCGACGACGCGGGGCGAAAACTGGTAGCGCTTACTGGGGACGTTGCCGACATACGTCATACCAGCCGTCATGTTCTCGATCCGGTAATAACCGAACGAGCTCGTAAATGCGAACTTCGGGTTGCCGAAGTGATCCGTAAAGATGACTTGCTGATGGGCAACACCGATGCCGGAGCTGTTCGTTACTCGCCCTGAAACCGAGAACCCGGCCGTATTCGGCGAACTTTCGGTTTCGTACGCGCCGATATCGGTACCGTCGCCGGTCGGCGAATTAGGCGTTCCCGGCAGGTCGACCGTACGGATGTAACCACGTTGATCGCCAGTCAGCCCCTGTGCGCTGCCTTTGTCGATAGCAATGCTGCCGGTGAGCAACGCGTGGGTCAGCGTCAGTCCGCCGTTATTGGCAAGCGTGCCTAGCGATGCGTTGATCGGTGCTTTGTCGGTGCCGACGTAATCGGTTCCGCTCGGACTCCCCGCCGGGAATTCGGTCGTCACACTCGTATTCTCGCCGATAAGATTGAATCCGCCGCTGGTTATCACACCCGTTCCGTCGCGTTGAATGTCCTGTGCGACGTTGCCCGCGACGATCGAGTTGGTCAACGTCAGCGTTCCCGTCTCATGCCAGATGCCGCTGCGTGCGCCGCTGCTCGAATTGGGAGCAGTATTATTCGTTATGGTCGAGGAGAGTATCGCCACCGAATTCGCCCCGGCTTGAATGCGGATGCCGCCGCCTCCGTCGGTCGCTAATGCACCATTCGCTGTGTTGCCGCTTATGGTCGTGTTGGTGATCGTACCGCGGTTCAAAAATAATCCACCCGAACTTGCTCCGGCGACATTCCCGTTGATGGTCGAATTGCTGATGTTGGCTGATACGGTCGCCGAAATATTGATCCCGCCGCCGTTACCGAATGAGGTGTTATTGCTGAGGGCCGTATTGCTGATCAGTAAATTTGATCCGGCAAAGCTGATCCCGCCGCTTGTGCTCGCCGTCGAAGCATTGCCGTTGATGACGGAATTGTAGATCTGTAGTGTGTTGGTGCTTCGAATGCCTCCGCCGGTGGCGCTTGCCCGATTGTCGTTGACGGCCATATTGGCGAGCGTCAGCGTTCCCGTATTGTTGATCGCGCCCCCATTGCCCGTGATGTTGCCGCCGGACAGCGTCATACCGCTCAGGTTGACGACGAAATTCGTGACGTTGAAGATCCGACTGGTCGTGCTGAGCGGCGCAACGTTCGAAATGGTGATAACGCCTGGCCCGTTGCCGATGATGTTTAGATTGGAAGTGATCGCGATCTGGCCGTCGATAGAAATATTTATTATGGTCGGTTCAAACGTGATCGTGTCGTCGCCTGGGAGAGCATTAGCCTCGGCCACCGCCGCTCGCAGCGTGCAGATGCCGTTTCCGGCGGCCGTCTCACAAATTCCGTTGCCGGGCGCGACATCGGTCGCATCGCCACTGTTGTTAACAACGATCCCGGCCAATATGGAATTGAACCGCGGCTCGTCGGACTTCACTGATTCCTTATGCCGCCGCTCACCGCGGTCGAACGTAACATCATCCTGCGCGGCAATTCCGCCGACAAATAAGGCTGCAGCAAGAAAAGGTAGCGTGATAGCTCCAAAGAAAAGTCTTCGCATCTGATTCCTCCTCATCGTGATCTGACATCACGAAAGTAAATGTCCCAATTAATTTTCGAATGACTTTAAGGATACTACAGGCTGTCAAGACCTGTTACGGAGCGAGATGTGTTCGGTTTTAGTATGGTCTCGGGCGCTCTAACTCACCTTCGGCCTTCGATTCGTATTTCATCAGTCCACAAATCGCCCCCGCACCTCTATGGCACGGCTGTTGCAATCGTCAAAGGCTATCGGAAAGAATTGGCCGCGAGATTTTTCAAACGGATCGTGGCATTTACGGTCGAAGTGTGAGGCGAATGGAACCTACTCCACTGATGGACGCCCCTAAATCGGCAATCATATATTTGGACTAATAGAATTTGGGAGCAAGGAGTTTAAGAAATATGGCACAGCAGGAATCAAAAAATCAGGAACGATCGACAAGCTCGTCCTCGACTACGCAGGGCGGCCAGAGTGGCTCGGCTGCCCAACGTAGCATGACTACGCCGGAGTCGACATCGTCGAAAGAAAACGGCGGAATGGATAAAAGCTTGATGGGACAAGTTAGAAGTACCGCCGCGGGCGCGTATGGAACTGCAACATCGAAAGCAGCAGAAAAACTTGAGGAACAGAAAGGTTCGCTCACCAGTGGCCTGACGACGGTCGCAGACAGTATTCGCAAATTTACCCAGAACCTCGGTGAGGAAGGATCGGAGAGCGGACTGTCGGAGTCGGCAGCGACCTACGGCGACACCGCGGCAGACAAGATCGAACAGGCGGCGAAGTACTTTGAGCGTCACGATGTTGAAGCCATCTACCACGACGTAGAGCAGCTAGCCAGGCAGAACCCTGCGATCTTTATAGGCGGAGCGTTCGCTTTAGGATTCCTGGCCGCAAGGTTCCTGAAGAGCTCTAGTTCGCGATCGCTGACCGGTTCCGGTAGCCGTAGGAGCACGCGCTCGCTAGCCGATACAAGTAGCTTCGGTGGTTCGCAAGGAACCAATAAAGCTGGCTCATAGGATCGTAGCTCCCGGAACACGGGCTCGAAGGACTAGGCAGGCGTCGGCACAGCAAGGAGCATATATGGCACAACAACAGTTAGCACGACAATCGGCGAACGAAGAATCAAGCCTCGTAGAACTGTTTTCTCAGCTCGCCGAACAGACCGGTACGTTGGTCAAGCAGGAAGTCGCACTTTTCCAGGCGGAACTAGTCGAAAAGGCTTCGATAGCAGGAAAGAACGCCGGATATCTGGCGGCGGGAGCGTTTGTCGGATACGCGGGTCTGCTTTTTATTTTCGCAGGGGTTGTAGTCATTCTCTCCTATGCCATGCCTTTGTGGACGGCCGCGTTGATAGTAGGGGCGGGGCTCGCGATCGCTTCGTACTTAATGGTCAGTTCGGCGTTGACGGAGATCAAGAAGACAGATTGGGCTCCGCGTGAGTCGATCGAATCGATCAAGGAGGATGCAGAATGGGTCAAGAATCAGGTGTAATGAAAGAAAAAGACGAACAGGGAAACGCCAGTCTGGCGGCTGCGCCGGCATCATCGAAAGCGTTGAAGGACGATTCCATCGGAACGGCGACCGCGGCGGACGTTAATAACGAAACCGGCGATGATGATGCGGGGCAGATCCGGGCCAAGATAGAAGACACACGTTCCGAGATGGGCGAGACGCTAGGTGAAATACAGGAACGGCTCAGCGTAGCCAATATTTCAGAACAGGTATCAGAACAGGTTAATTCCGCGATCGAAACCGTCAAGACGACGGCATACGACGCGACAGTAGGAAAGGCGGTGAACTTTATGAGCGGAGTAGAAAACGAACTAAGAAGAACAACAGTTGGACGAACGGTGATGAATAATCCTATCCCGTTTGTCCTAATAGGTGCAGGCACAGCGATGCTGCTGATGAGTATGAGAGACCGTGACAACTCAAGGTCCGGGCGCTTTGGCAGAACCGTAGAGTTTGGTGCCTTGACGGGCACGAAGGGACGCGGGGAGACCGGCGAAGGCGTTGCCGATAAGGCGAAGCATGCGTATGAGAATGCAGCGGAGACCGCGAAGGACACTTATGACGGCGTTTACGATTCAGTCGCCGGAGCTGCAGGCTCGGCTTACGACAGCGTGGCCGGTGCGGCGGACAGCACGTTTTCCGGTGCGGCCGGCCTGGTGAGTAAGGCTAAACACAGTGTTGGCGACCTAGGGCACAAAGCTCAGGATAGCTACGAATATTATGCTGAAGAGAAGCCGCTTACTCTTGCCGCCGCAGCAGTTGCGGTTGGTGCAGCAATTGGGTTTGCTATCCCGTCGAGCCGCTACGAATCGAGAGTTATGGGCGAAACGCGTGACAACCTCTGGGAAAAGGCAGAGGGAGCCGCGGGCGAGCTGGTCGAACAAGTGAAAGAAACGGCGACGAATGCAGGCAAGGCCGCTTCCGAAGAGCTCGGGCTGAGTGCCGAATCCAGCTCGAAGGCAAGTTCCGCCTCAGGTATTGGCGGTCAGACGAGTGGGCAAACCAGCGGTCAGTCCAGCCAACAGGGCGGTAGCCAAAAGGGCGGCCAGCAATCTTCGACCCAGTCCTCTAAGGGCCAATCGAACCGTTAGGCTACGGCAGTATAGAATGAAAGAGGTCCATTCGTGGGCCTCTTTTTTTTGCGTTCCTGAGCACGTCGACGCGCATATCGTTCATCGCCGACGGGCAGAAAAATCTTGCGTTTCGGCGAATTCGGGTTCATAATTACGCAAAACTTAACCGCATTTGGAGCCGCCGCTATGAAAAATCACCATCGGAATCTTATGGCATATAAGGGCTGGACAGGAATTTTTGCTATGCTGCTGATCGTCTTCGCCGCCAGCTTTTATTTCATTGACGTATCAGCACAATCGAACAAAGAAAGAGCGTTGAACCGCGATCTCTATAAGGCGCCGTCAGATAGGCCAGCGATTTCCAATGAGCTTGGAACGTGTCAAAACGGCGAATGCGTGAGAAACGGAAAGATCGCCTTCGAGCGAGACGGTTATATCCAAACGATCAATCCTGACGGCTCAGGCTACCGGTTCTTTCCAAAAGCTACGGGGACACGCGATGCCAGTCCAAGCTGGTCGCCCGATGGCCGAAATATCGTATTTGTTACCGACCGCGACGGCAACCCTGAGATCTATAGGGTGAGTGCCGATGGCTCGAACCCCATTCGGTTAACAAATAACCCCGCATCTGACGGCGTGCCATCCTATTCACCCGATGGCTCAACTATAGTTTTTTCCAGCAACCGAGATGGCGAATGGGAAGTCTACAAAATGAACGCCGACGGGTCAGATCCAGTTCGTTTAACGAACGATGTAGGCCCTAGTTTCGACCCCGCTTTTTCGCATGACGGGCAAAAGATCGTCTATGTAAGCGGTGTGTATAATTCCTCCACCAATCCGCGGAACCTTTACACTATGAATGTCGACGGCTCGAACCAACAGCAAATTCCTGGGCCGCCCAACGTTCCCAGCCAGCTTTACAACAGCCCGTCGTATTCGCCCGACGGTTCGAAACTCATTGTCAGCTATACACCGGACCTTTTCGTCAACCCGCCTCGGAATTGGACAATGAACGCTGACGGTACAGGCCGAACATTATTCGGCGGTTATATCGGATCTTACTCACCAGATGGATCAAAGGTTGTGTATACAAACTACTTAACGAGTCCAGGGCAACCAAGTCTGGTTTTCGTTGCCAATTCAGACGGCAGTTCACCCCAAGGGTATGAGTCAAGAACCTTCATCGGCGGGGTCCACGGACTGGATTGGCAGCCGGTCCCCATAACACAGCCGACATTCGATTATGACGGCGACGGGCGTTCGGACGTTTCCGTTTTTCGTCCGTCGGACGGAGTTTGGCACCTGCTGCGTTCCCAGGCGGGCTATACCTCTTTTCAATTCGGCCTTGAGACTGATGTTCTTGCGCCCGCCGATTACGATGGCGATCTAAAGACCGATCTCGCGGTGTGGCGTCCGTCGGAAGGTAATTTTTATATTCTCAACAGCTCTGACGGCACCGTTCGCACTGAGAATTTCGGCCTTGAGGGCGATGTCCCGACCGGAGGCGATTGGGATGGCGATGGCAAGGCTGACGTAGCCGTCTACCGCGGCGGTGCGCAGGGGACGTTTTACTATCGTGGCTCGCTGGCGAATCCGCAGGGCAATATTACCAATATCATTTGGGGAACTTCCGATGATAAAGCTGTCGCGGCCGACTTTGACGGTGACGGGCAGACGGACGCTGCGATCTTTCGGCCTTCGAACGGCATCTGGTATGTTCGTCAAAGCTCGAACGGCCAGCTTTGGGCACTCAATTTTGGCCTCGCAGACGACGTTCTCGTTCCGGCAGACTACGATGCGGATGGCAAGGCCGATCCGGCAGTATACCGCGACGGCATCTGGTATCTATGGCGATCGACCGATGGTTTCGCGGCTTTCCAATTCGGCAATTCGACCGACGTTCCTGTTCCTGCCGACTATGACGGCGACGGACGCGCCGACGCGGCGATCTACCGGGACGGCATCTGGTGGATCCTGGATCTGGATTCCGGCTCAGCCGACGTGGTATCGTTCGGCTTAAGTAGCGACAAACCGGCCCCCTCAGCATTCGTCAGGTAGACCGACGACGAGACGGCAAACCGAATCGCCATATCGGCGTCAGCCGATCCGGATGTTAATACCAGTAGGTTCACTAGGTAAAACGCCTGTAGCGCGTTCGTCAACCGTTTAACGGGAACAATGATCGCCCTGCGGGAGCTCACTATAATCCGGGTGGAAGCTGCAGTGAATGGGAAGGCACCAAGATCATCAACCCAATATCCAAATTCATCGATCCAAACTGCGAGGGAACGAAAACATACTCGATGGGGTTTCTGGTGAAACCCGCTTGCTCAACAGTTATGGTATATGTAGCTTCCCGAAAACCTTGAGATCGGTCATACCGGTTATACGGTAACTCAAGAGTGTATTCTCCATTCGCGTTTGATGTTGCGTTGAAGGTACGGCCCGCATCATTCTTGGCCGTGACCTTTGCACCGGCAACAACTGCTCCGTTCGCGTCAAAAAGGGTCCCTTTGAGTTCGGAGACATACTCAAAGGACGAAGCTTTGTCGTTGCCAAGTTTCCCTAGTCGTATTCTGTAAACCAACGGGTGTTTAGGGCTGTTGAGGGGAAGGTCAATTATTCGCTCTATTGTTTCAAAACCATCTGATCCTATTTTTACCCTAATGTTGTGATGCCCTCCGCACATTCCTTCGGTCAGCAAAAAACTCGATTCTTCCGAAGACCACTTGAGTGAATCGGAAGAATGTATTGCCACTTTCTCCGAGTCCATTTCAAGAAACTCGAAAGTCGCATTTCGAATCGCAGTGCCGGAAGCATCGGTCACGTGAAACTTCGCATGGGAATACCCACATACCTGAGAGACAACGTCCAGACAAAAGAAACAGAGAACTAGGCCAAGTGCTAAAGCGAATTGAAACATCTAATTTCTCCTTTCTCACGAGTGATGCTCATCCTCAGCCTGGAGTTTGTTCCCGTGATAGATCTCGCTGCCGGTGGCTTTGAATTCGGCGGCTTTCTCGGACATGCCGACAGCAAGCGCCTTTTCGGCTTCGAGGTTTTGCTTGGCGGCGTATTCGCGGACGTCCTGGGTTATCTTCATGGAGCAGAAATGCGGGCCGCACATTGAGCAGAAATGGGCAAGCTTGGCCCCTTCGGCGGGGAGAGTTTCGTCGTGAAACTCTTTTGCCTTTTCTGGGTCTAGTCCGAGGTTGAATTGGTCTTCCCAGCGAAATTCGAAACGCGCCTTCGATAAAGCATTATCGCGGTACTGCGCAACCGGATGGCCTTTCGCAAGGTCGGCGGCGTGGGCCGCGAGCTTGTATGTGATCACACCTTCTTTAACGTCCTGCTTATTCGGCAAACCGAGATGTTCCTTCGGCGTTACGTAGCAGAGCATCGCCGTACCGAACCAACCGATCATCGCCGCGCCGATACCCGAAGTGATGTGATCGTAACCTGGAGCGATGTCGGTCGTCAGCGGACCAAGCGTATAGAACGGCGCCTCGCCGCAGACCTCCAGCTGCTTATCCATGTTCTCTTTGATCAGGTGCATTGGCACATGGCCCGGCCCTTCGATCATCGTCTGGCAATCCATTTCCCATGCGATCTGGGTCAGCTCGCCGAGCGTGTCCAGCTCCGCAAATTGTGCTTCGTCATTTGCGTCGGCAATGCTTCCCGGACGCAGTCCATCACCCAAACTGAATGCAACGTCGTACGTACGCATGATCTCGCAGATCTCGCGAAAGCGTGTGTAAAGGAAACTCTCTTCGTGATGAGCCAGGCACCATTTGGCCATTATCGAACCGCCGCGGCTGACGATCCCGGTGGTCCGTTTCGCAGTCAGCGGAATATACGGCAGCCGAACGCCGGCGTGGATCGTGAAGTAGTCAACGCCCTGCTCGGCCTGTTCGATCAACGTGTCGCGATATATCTGCCACGTCAGGTCTTCGGCCTTGCCGTTCACTTTTTCGAGCGCCTGATAGATCGGCACGGTCCCGATCGGCACAGGCGAATTGCGAAGAATCCATTCGCGCGTCGCGTGGATGTTCTTGCCGGTCGACAGGTCCATCACCGTGTCCGCTCCCCAGAGCGTCGACCAGCGCATCTTCTCGACCTCTTCCTCGATCGACGAAGCAACCGCAGAGTTTCCAATATTGGCGTTTATCTTTACTAGAAAATTGCGCCCGATGATCATCGGCTCGCTTTCGGGATGATTGATGTTGTTCGGAATGATCGCACGCCCTCGGGCGACCTCGTCGCGTACGAATTCCGGTGTCACAAATTCAGGTATCGCGGCACCGAACGATTCGCCCTTGTGTTGGTGATTCAATGAGGAGCGGTCACTCCGTTCCGACAAAGCGAAATGGTCAGCGGCAGCTTGCCGGCCGACATTTTCGCGAATAGCGACGTACTCCATCTCCGGTGTGATGATCCCCTTGCGTGCGTAGTGCATCTGCGTAACGCACGCTCCGGTTTTTGCCCGCAGCGGTGCCCGCCGCAGGCCCGGGAATTCTTCAAGTGCTCCGCTGTCCTTGATTCCCGCGACGTCTTCGGCACCTTTCGTCAGGTAACCGTTGTCCTGCGGCAAGATCTCGCGGCCCTCGTATTCTTCTACATCGCCGCGAGCGACGATCCATTCGCGACGCAACGCCGGCAGCCCGTCACGAACGTTCTGCTGCTTGGCGGGGTCGGTCCACGGGCCGCTGGTGTCATAGACACGGACGGGCGAATTCTCAACTATCGTTCCGTCCATCTCGCGCGAAGGCGATAGCGATATCTCGCGAAACGGCACACACAGGCTGTTCCCGCCCGCGTTCACCGCCGAACCGTTCGTCTCAACATAAACCTTTCGCGACGCCGGTAGCTTCACCTGATCGCTGCTCTGTTCTGTACTAACTTCTTGATTCTGACTTCCTGCTTCTGACTTATCTTTCATCGTTTTTCTCCCTACGTCGGTATTATCCGTATCAGGTTTCTAGGGTAATGCCCGGTGTATTCGGACAACTCTCAGCAATGCGCTCCCCTGAAAACATTCGTGCGTTTGTCTTGGATTATATCAAATGAAAACGCCGCCACCATCTCTTTACAGTTCTTTACAATTGCCTATCGAACGGATATGTGTCATTTTGCATCGTATCGGGACTTTTACCAGAATGTATATTAAGGCCAGCGCAGTTTGCGGCCTGCGTGAGGTCTGATCCGTCAATGGAAATATCTAACAAGGGGGCAGATGCATTACATGATAATGCATCGTACACAGGCGAAACCGGTGGGCCGCAAAAAGTTCTAGGGCTTTACGACGCCGTAGCATTGATCGTCGGTATCGTGGTCGGTGCGGGAATTTTCAGCTTTCCGTCGCTGGTCGCGTCGAACACTTCATCTGAAACCGCGTTCATCTCGCTGTGGGTCGTTGGCGGACTCGTCTCATTGATCGGCGCTCTTTGTTATGCCGAACTTGCGACCACATTCCCCAGCGCCGGCGGCGATTATCATTTTCTGAAACGCGCGTTCGGCGGCCGCCTTGCGTTTCTTTTTGCATGGGCGCGAATGAGCGTTATCCAGACCGGATCGATCGCGATACTCGCTTACGTTTTTGGCGACTACGCAACCCAACTTTTCGACCTAGGCGCATATTCGCCGATCCTCTACGCAGGACTGATCATCACCGTCCTTACCCTAATTAACATTGTCGGGATCCAATTCGGCGCCGGAACCCAGAAGGTTCTGACTACGCTCCAGATAATCGGCGTCGGAGCGATAATCATCGCCGGATTTGCATTCGCTCCTGCGGAGTCGGCAAGTGTCGTGGAGCCTGCGGCCCTTCCCGCGATGACGTCCTACGGACTCGCGATGGTCTTCGTTTTGCTCACGTTTGGCGGTTGGAATGAAGCGGCGTATATCTCCGCCGAGATGCGCGGTGGGCGAAGCCAGATCGCCAAGGCACTCATCATCGGGATTCTGATCATCACGACAGTCTATGTGCTTATAAATCTCGCATATCTGAACGTCCTGGGGCTCGGCGGACTTGCCGGATCGTCGGCCGTGGCCGGCGACGTTATGCGGATAACCGTGGGTGACGGAGCAGCCTGGCTGATCGGTGTTATGGTCGCGATCGCCGCTCTTACATCCGCCAACGCGACGATTTTTACGGGTGCGCGGACAAATTATGCACTCGGCAAAGATTACACGGCCTTTCGCGGCCTTGGTGTTTGGAATGACCGCGCGGATTCGCCTGTGAACGCGTTCGTCGTCCAAGGCCTGATCGCTCTCGGCCTCGTTGGTCTCGGTATGTGGACCCGCGAAGGAATGAAGTCGATCGTCGATTACACGGCGCCGGTCTTTTGGTTCTTTTTGCTGATGGTCGGCATTTCCCTATTTGTTCTACGGCGCAAATATCCGAATATCGAGCGCCCGTTCCGCGTGCCGATTTATCCGGTCGCACCGCTAGTATTTTGCGTTACAAGCGCATATCTGATGTACTCAAGCTTAATGTACACAGGCCTGGGCTCGCTGGTCGGAGTTGGCGTCCTTGCTATCGGGGCGATCGTAATGCTTGTATTGCGAAATTCTGATAATTTTGAAACTAAAGATGAAAACAGGAGAGAGAATGATGAGATCACTGCACATTAAAGTTATCTTCCTCGGCGCGCTTGCAATAATCGCCGCCGGCTGCACCACGGAATCAACTAAGACGGCCTCAAACACGGCCACAGTTCCGGCGGTCGAAACGCCGACTCCGGCGGCCACCGTGGAGCCCGAGCGTAAAGCGGGCGAGCTGGATGTTCCCTATGTTCCGACGCCTCAGGTGGTCGTTGACGAGATGCTGCGGATGGCAAAGGTATCGGGCAAAGATGTCCTGTACGACCTTGGTTCCGGTGACGGCCGTATCCCGATCACCGCGGCAAAACGCTTCGGCACCCGCGGCGTCGGTATCGATCTGAATCCAGTCCGCGTCGAAGAAGCCAATGCGAACGCTGCAAAGGAAAAGGTGACCGACAAAGTAAAGTTCATCGAGGGCGACATTTTTAAGGAAAACTTCAGCGAGGCTACCGTCGTTACGCTGTACCTGCTTCCGGCGGTCAATCTTCGGCTCAAACCGACGATTCTCGAAATGAAGCCCGGCACCCGCGTCGTTTCACACAACTACGACATGGGCGACTGGACAGCGGACGATTCGAAGAAGATAACGACCGATGACGGCGTTGACCACTACATATATTTCTGGACCGTGCCCGAAAAGAAATAGAAGCTACGTTTCCCCCGGAGTTTTGAGTTATTTGGAGACGCATTATGAAAAAGCATTTTTATCTTGTCTTTTCGCTGCTCGTTGCCGCGATATTTGTCGGAACCGCGGCGGCGCAGGCCGACACGTCGCCAGCCCGGACGCCGGATGTTCCTTTCGTTCCGACACCACATCCGGTCGTCGAAGCGATGTTGAAATTGGGTGAAGTAAAAGCGTCCGACCATCTCTACGACCTCGGGTCCGGCGATGGGCGAATAGTCATTGCCGCGGCGAAGAACCATGGAACCAAAGGTGTCGGTGTTGATCTGAATCCGATTCTGGTCGAGGACGCGACGCGGAACGCAAAGGACGCCGGAGTGTCTGATAAGGCAACATTTAAAACCGGTGACATCTTTGAATTTGATTTCTTTGACGCAACGGTCGTCACGCTCTATCTCTTGCCGGACATCAATCTCAAGCTGCGCCCGATCTTGTGGGAAAAGCTCAAACCCGGAACGCGCATCGTCTCGCATGCATTCATGATGGGCGGTTGGGAACCCGAAAAGACCGAGAACGTCAACGGGTCGCGAGTTTTCCTCTGGCGCGTTCCCAGCAAGGCTGAGCAGAAAAAGATCACTGCGGCCGAATCCAAACCGTGATCTGCTGTCGGTGACCGGTCATTCATACTACTAGGGGCGAACACGAACGCCCCTTTTTTTCGTCTAACCCAAAATAAAGTATCCTTTGCGGACAGGAAACGATCATGACAACGAAGCACTTGGTGGCTATTTTTCTCGGTATTGGAATGCTCGGTTGTTCAAACGCCGCACCGACCGGTGTTGCGAACGACGAGGTATTTCAGGCTGAAAATACCGCGACCAAGTTTCGCGTCGAGACCGTTGCGACGGGCCTCGAGGTTCCTTGGGCATTCGCCTGGCTGCCGAATGGCGACCTCATATTTACCGAACGTCCCGGCCGCGTCCGCATCATCGAGGGAGGCAAGCTCCGACCCGAACCGGTCTTCGTCGTGCCCGATGTCGAGCCGTCAAGCGAGAGCGGCCTGATGGACGTTTCGCTCCATCCCGATTTTGCCTCCAAAAATTTTCTATACCTCGCCTACGCCTATCGCGGCGATGGCAAACAGGTCAAGATCGTCCGTTATAAATTCGTCGACAGCCAGCTCACCGACCCAACGATCATCATCGAGAATATACCCGCCGCTCCGAACCATGCCGGTACGCGAGCTCGCTTTGGCCCGGACGGCAAGCTGTACATAACGACCGGCGACGCGACCGAATGGGAAACTGCTCAGCTAATGACATCGCTGTCAGGTAAGACCCTGCGGCTGAACGATGACGGCGCGGTCCCGGACGACAATCCGTTCGTCAACCAGAAAGGTGCACGGCCCGAAATATGGTCGCTGGGCCACCGCAATGCTCAAGGCCTCGCATGGCAGCCGGGCAGCGGATTGATGTTTCAGACCGAGCACGGCCCGAGTCAGTTCGAGGGCCGTGGCGGCGGAGCGGACGAGGTAAACATTGTCGAGGCCGGCAAGAACTACGGCTGGCCGGCGATCTACGGCGATCGGACACAAGCCGGAATGGAAACATCGCTGCTTGAGTATTCACCCGCTTGCGCGCCCGCGAGTGCCACGTTCTACAACGGGGAAAAGTTCCCGGAGTTCAAGGGTAATTTGTTCTTTGGCTGCCTGCGAAGCGCGCGTATCATCCGCGTCGTGCTCGATGGTCGGAGAGTTGTCAGTCAAGAGGATCTGCTCGAAGGCAAGGTCGGCCGCGTCCGCGAGATCGCCGAAGGCCCCGATGGTCTCATCTATTTCTCGACCTCAAACCGCGACGGCCGCGGCAGTCCGGCGGAAAACGACGACCGCATAATGCGCCTCATGCCTGAATAGGGAAAAAACGTTGAAAATGAAAGGTTGGTGAGTCGCTACTAACAACCTTTTCGACCGGAGCGAAATCTTTGAGATCGTGAGAATCAAAATCATTCTTCTGGCGCTAACTCTCTTCACCTTTGCGAAGATCTCCTTCTCTCAAAGTGGATTTCCGGGTAATTACGATGTTTCGGGCACTGTGCGTGATCAAAGCGGCGCAGCCTTGCCGGGTTTGCTTTTAGATTTTGAAAAACAGTTTGCTGGGCGGGTCGAACGGACAGATATAAACGGAGACTTTCGTGCAACGCTTCACCCCGGAGAGTATGTGGTCACTGCCCCGGAACTGGGCAGTAGCAGCCCGAAGGTATTCATAAAAATCGTGCGAAACGGTCCGAACCTAAGCCGCCTAGACCTTGTCGTCGATACTTCGAAAATGTGCTCACCGATAGGTCCTGTGATCACCAAAAAGGTCAATCCGCCTGTGCCACCGGCGGCAAGAGCTGTTCGGGCGACCGGTCCGGTAACCGTGTTAGTAAAGGTGGGTAGCGACGGATCAATAGTTTCCGCATCCGCAGTATCGGGACATCCTTTACTTCGAGCTGCTTCGGCACAAGCTGCACGTCAATTTCAATATGATCCGAGTTCGGTCAAGAGTGAAACAGAACTAACACTTAGCTTTATTTTTCTTGATGGCTCAGTCAAAAAGGATGGAGTCGAGCGGTTTCAATGCGACTCTCGAATCATCGTTAATTCACAGCCCATATTAATCCAAAAAAGTTTGAACACTTTTCACCGCCTATCGATCTTTCTTTAGGTGCTTCGTGGTGTGTTCCGTGACTGACGGAAAGAGGTCGTTCGTCTCTGCCTTTGCAGGCATTTCCAGAAAGCTCTGCGGCTGGCCCGGCAGAATTTCCGGTTCGAATGCCGGGTCTCGTTCCGGCAAAGAACGTTTGGGCACGGTGAGAAAAACGCCGTTCAGGATCAACCCGATCCCGAGAAAGAAGGTTATTAATCCTAGGCCTGCCAGGAACATCATTTCCGCTCTGTCGTCGATGATGAATGTGCTGAGGATCGAAAGCGCGATCGCAACGCCGAGGCCCACGGATGAGACGATCGAACCGTTTCGCAGACGCCGCAATCGTTTTTCCTCGGGCGACTCGAGAAATTTCTCGATCTCCGGTAATACTTCCTCTGTGACCTTCGCAAGGTCCTTGGTTGATTTGGTCTCCCGTATCTTTGCCGCGACCGCTCGCCCGATCTCGTCGCGGGCCGAAACCGCCGATGCCGTGATCAGATCAGGAGACGCCATTGCCCTGCGAATGACGCGCATATCGGCCCCGCAAGTCCTGCAAAACTGACTCGCCTGAATATCCTCTGATCCGCAACCCGGACAAAACATTGTCAAATTTCTCCTTTCTCAGTCCAACGAAACTATCGCATCATTAGTTCCGTTATCACTTATCAGTTATCAGATATCACTTACTCCGAAGTACCGGTCATTCGCTTTCCAGCAGTTTCTTTGCATCCGCCAGCGATGCGAGATGTTCCTCCGAGACGACGGGAAAATGCAGGTTCATCGATTCCAGCTTCTTTACGATTATCTCCGAAACCGCGAGCCGTGTGAACCATTTCTTGTCGGCGGGAACGATGTACCACGGGGCGTGCTCGGTCGAGGTCGCCGCGATCGCCTCTTCGTACGCGTTCATAAAATCGTCCCAGTGCCCGCGCTCTTTTACATCGGCGCTCGAAAACTTCCAGTTCTTTTCCGGTTCACTAATGCGGTCTAAAAATCGCTGCTTCTGCTCATCCCGCGAAACGTTCAGAAAGAATTTGATGATGTGCGTCCCGTTCTCAACCAGATGCTGTTCCCAATCGCGAATATGATCAAATCGCTTTTTCCAGATGTCCTCGTCGTTCTTGATCTCGGGCGGAAGCTGCTGGGCTTGCAAGATCGCTGGATGCACCCGCACGACCAAAACCTCTTCGTAATGCGAGCGGTTAAAGATGCCGATCCTTCCGCGTTCGGGCAATGCCTTCTGATGCCGCCACAGGTAATCGTGATCGCGTTCCTCCGCCGATGGCTGCTTGAATGACGAGACATGAACGCCCTGCGGGTTTACGCCGCTCATCACATGCTCTATCGCACCGTCCTTTCCGGCCGCGTCCATCGCCTGAAAGACGATTAGCAGCGAATAGATGTCCTGGGCATACAGCATCTCTTGCAGCTCCGCCATCCGCGCGATGTTCGCCTGCAGGTCTTCTTTCGCCTGGTCCTTGTCTTTATAACCGTCGGTGTCATCGGCTTCGTGTTTCGAAAGGTCAAGCTTCTTACCCTCGCCCGCCAAGAATTTAGCTATGTTCATGAACATAACTTAATACTTTTCTGCCGCCATTCGAAACACAGCAAGCAATTTATGGATCGAACCATGCTGTTTCGGAGCGGGCCGTGCATAACGACGCTGCGTTTCTCATCCTTCTTTACTAATGCATTCTGCCTGTTTACCATTGATTCAGATGCTCAAGCGGTACATTCACAAACGCGAGCGGCACTTCGCCCTGCTTAACGACAACCGGACGGTCCAGCCGTTCGATTTCGGGGCGGAGTTTGTCGCGAAATATATGACCGGCGACGATCCGCGAAAGATCCTCGCGGAACATTCGCGTGATGTGATAGCGAACAGCGACGAGTATTTTGCGGCTCCCGAGGGCATTGATTTTCGCCTGGCGAAAGCTCTCTATCCCGCGACGGGTTCATTAAATGCCGATGACCTGAAAAAGCCGGTTGCCCAGACAGAGGTCGATGTTCTGACATGGCAAAGCGCCGTCGCGACGCCGTCCGCTGAGAACAATACCGCCTACGCGACATACTTCCCGACCGCAAACAAGAAAGCGGCCGTCATCATTTTGCCGCATTGGAACGCAAAGGCCGGAACGTATTTTGACCTCGCAAAATATTTCAATAAGGTAGGCCTCTCCGCACTTCGGCTGACGCTGCCTTACCACGAAGAGCGGATGCCGCCCGAGCTTGAACGTGCCGACCACCTCGTCGCGCCAAACGTCGGCCGTTCGTTGCAATCGATCCGCCAGGCAGTTGCCGACACGCGGGCCGCCGTCGGCTGGCTCAAGGAACGCGGCTACGAAAAGGTCGGCGTCGTCGGAACAAGCATCGGTTCTTGCGTGGCGTTCATGGCGTTCGTCCACGATATGCGGATCGACGCCTCGGTCTTCAATCACGTATCGGGCTACATGGCCGACGTCGTCTGGCACGGCCTCTCGACCTACCACGTCCGCGAAAGCTTTGGCGACAACGTCACGCTCGACGAACTCCGCGAGTATTGGCTCCCCGTCTCGCCGATGGCGTATATGGACAAACTTGCGTCGCTGCCGCCGCGGCCGCAGCGTTACATCTATACCAAATACGACCTCAGCTTCCCGGTCGAACTTTCGCTCGATGTGATGCGTGAGCTTCGCCGCCGCAATATCAAACACAGCAAAGCCTCGATCCCGTGCGGCCACTACACCCTTGGCGAAAAACCCTGGGTCTATCTGGATGGCTACAAGATCATCCGCTTTCTTCACAAACAGCTGCGGTAACGACCTATCGTACGGTTTCGACTTTGCCGTCTCTGCCGATGTTGAGTTTTAAATAAGCCTTTACTAGAAGAGGAGGTGAGTTGATGACGGTTGGATAAAATCGTAACTTCCGTGCCTCGTTCTCAATGACGGTAATGGTAGATGCATCGCCGCCGGTAACATGAACCGCACGAAGTTTTCCAGTAATGCCGTCAATTCCTAATCTCACAGTTATCTCAGTTTCATTTTCAGGTTTGGCACTAGAAGGAATCGAGAACATCGGTTTTGCTTTCCATTTCCCATAGACATTACCTACATCGATACACTTCGTTTCTTCTGGAAAGTTGTAAACGATGGTACCCCTTGTCTTTATCTGCGACCCCGGAAATCGCGATTTTTCTATTGCAGAAAGCGAAGTATCGCGCAGAAGCTCGTCGCCGGAAAGGACTTCGGTTTCGAGTACATCTCCCCTCTCGCTCAAAAGAATGTCTATCTCGACCTTTCCGCTTGCACAAAGGTCTTTCATCTTTTGGGAGTATTCGGGCTTAGCAAGTTCCAGGGCATAACCATTAATGATTCCACGGCGAGGAAGCTCCTCCGTCTGACAGAACGTCGACGAGGTAGAGCAGAAAACAAAGATTGCTAAAACGATAGTTTTCACAATACCTTAGATACCATTTTGAGAGAAAGGTTCCAAATTTTCCTTGGATTGTGAGAGTGAGTCCTGAAACCCGATTGGCTTCCAGTAAATCCCACTGAGTTTTTGCTCGTGAGTCACCTCTAGACGATGTTCTGCCTTTTCTCTCATTAGTGCTAAAATTCGGTCATCGGCGATGAGCTCTGTCCCGGAAAAATTTAGTGCGGCGATCGATGATTCGATCGGGCGGATGCTCGGGCGGGCGGGCGACGCGCGCGGGCTCGCCGCAAATGACGTGCGTCCGCGGATCGAGTCGGCGCTTGCAAAATACCTCTTTCGTGACGAACCCGATGCTGAAAAAAACGCCGTTCGCTCGTTCATCGACGAGATCCGTGCAGACGACCTGTGCCTCATCATCGCCTGCGAACGCGGTGATGAAAAAGCTTGGGAGGAGCTCGTAGCGAGCTTCGATGCAACGGTCAGATCGGCGGCCAGAAAGATTTCGTCAAATGCCGAAGATGCCGAGGACCTCGCCGGTTCGATATGGGCTGAACTCTACGGTTTGCGGCAGGATGCCGAGGGCAATAAGAAGAGTAAGCTCGCATATTATTCCGGCCGCGGTTCTCTTGGCGGCTGGCTCCGCGCCGTCGTATCGCAGCTCGCGGTCGATCAGTTCCGCAAGCAGTCAAAGTTCGTCCAGATCGAAGAATCACGCGATTTTGAGAACCTTGCTGAAGAGTCGTCAAACCATTCGGGGAATGAACGGGTTCTGCAGCACCCCGATAATCCGGAAGAGCTCTTGACCGCAAAGCAGACCGCCGCAGATGTTTCGGCCGCTCTGAGCACAGCGATCACCGAACTCGCCGATGAAGACCGCCTGATATTGAAACTCTATTATTTTGAGGAACTTAAGTTAAAAGATATCGCCTCAACGTTCGGATATCACGAAGCGACCGCCAGCCGCCGTCTTTCGCGGATTCAAGCCGATCTCCGCAAATCGGTCGAAAGGTCGCTCAAGAAACATCATGGATGGTCGGACGCCGAGGTCCAGCGTTATCTAGCGGATACGGCCGCCGGCCTGGGCGTCAGCTTCGAAAAGATGCTTGCGGCCTTTGTTATCATTGCGGCGTTGCAAGATATCGCCGTGGCGGGCGTTCTGTAAATGGGGCGATATCGCCCAAAGTATTGATGGAACACGAATTCGACAAAGTTATGGACGCATTGTTGCGGAGTTCGCCGAAAGATCGCGGCGTGCTCGTCGGCGACGATCCGGAGGTCCATCTTGATGCGGCTGACATCGCCGCCTTTGCCGAAAATGCTCTGCCCGAGAAAGTGCGGCTTCGTTACACAGCCCATTTTGCCGATTGCGGGAATTGCCGTTCAGTGCTTTCGCATCTGATCACGATGAACGCCGAGGCGGACGCTTTGTCCGCCCCTGCATCCGTTCCGGCTGCGACGCTAGCGGCGGCCGCCGAGCCTTGGTATCGCAACCTCTTTCGTACACCGCAGCTTGCGATGGCGATGGGCGCACTTGTCATTGTTTTTGCCGGGTTGATCGGTTATACGGTTTTGCAGAATTCAACCGGCCTGGGCGATACGGCGTCTTCTAATTCGTCCGCTCCGGTCACAACCGAAGGCCGCGGCCCGATGTCGGTCGAGGACAATGCCGAATATTCTTCGAACATCGCAACAAATGCGTCCTCGATGGCCAATTCGAATGCAATGATCGCTCGTGCCGCGAATACCTCCGCCAACCTCGCCGTTGCGACACGGCCAACAGATAGTGCTTTGCCCGCGTCTAACACCACGGCGACACGCGGATTTTCGCGCGAAGATGAGGCACAGCTTGCTGAGACCGGCCCGCCAACACCTCCACCGGCCGCTGCCGCATCTGAGCGTGACGACGCGGGCCTGCTTTCGAGAGATCGCTTCACGCTGCCCGCTCAGAAGCCGGGCATCGTTATCCAGCAACAATCTCCCGACGAATCGGTCGCCGGCATCCCGACGCAGACGCAGGCCGGCCCGAGCCGCCGTGCCGCACAGGGCGACAACCGCGTTTATGACGCCCAGCGTGCTAAGCGTGCGGAAGCTTCGCCGACACGCCGAACCGTTGACGGAAAGACCTTCGACCGCCGCGACGATGTGTGGTACGACACAGAATATCGGCAACAGCTAACGATCAACTTCCGCCGCAACACCGACGACTATCGCAAGCTTGACCAGGGCCTGCGGTCGATCACCGATCAGCTTCCCGGCACCGTCGTGATCGTCTGGAAAGCCAATGCGTATCGCATCCAGTGATCGCACCGCGCCACCAAAATCCTTACTCTTTCCGCTTAAAACGGTTACAATAACGGCATGCGTTCTGTTGTTACTCTCATCATCGCCTTGCTTTTTGCTGTAGCCGCAGACGCGAGACCGGCGTGGGAAACCAAGCTCGATTCCAAGATTTTGTTCTATCAGACGACCGATTTCGGGATCGTCATCGCAGCCACGGAACGCTATCTCTACGCCGTCGACGGCCAGACCGGCGAGCGGCTCTGGCGCCGTTCGACCGGCCGGATAAACGAAACCGCCGTCACTCCGGTTCCCGGCACCGATCTGATCCTTTTTTCTCGCGACCTCGGAAAACGTTCACAGCTTCAGGCGGTCGATATCATTTCCGGCCGATCGATCTGGGAAAGCGATAAATTGCGCGGCGATGTGCTTCAGCTTTCCGCCGATCCGGAACGTAATCTCATCGCCGTCGTCGCGGTCAGAAACACTCGCGGCACCTACGGCCGCGAGATGAAACGCGAACCTGTGATCCACATGCTCCGAATGTCGGACGGCGAAGAGCTTTGGAAGCAAACGCTAAAAAGCGACGTTTCGATGATGCCATCCCGTTTCGGCGAAGGCCTCGGTGACATCGAATTTACGCTCGACAATTACCGCGCACCGCTGCTCATCGACAATAAGCTCTACGTATTTTACGAAGGTGCGACCAGCTTTGATGCCCTGACCGGCGTTGAGTTCGAACGCGAGAAATTCAACGTCAACGAGGGCGGACTCGCTCTGACCGAGGCCGATCCGCTGATCGACGAAAAGAATATTTACGCCACCGGCCGCGGCCGCGTTCGCGCTGTCGAGCGAACAACAGGAAAGGTCATCTGGCGATCCGATGATCTGGGAAATGCTTCCGAATTAGCACTCATCGGGATGACGCTTTTTGTTCGCACGGGCGGCCGGTTTACGCGGCTTCGCGACGGCGAGATCGTCTCCCGCGGGCCATACGGCGTTTCGGCGATAGATACAACTACCGGTAAAACCCTTTGGCGATATAAGGGTGCGGACAAAGGACTGACCAACTTCACGTTTCGCGATACTGCAACTATCCTGATCGCCGACCGCGACGATCTGATCTACTTGAACACCGCGACCGGAAAGCGGATCGATAAATTTGAGCACAAGGTCGTCGATGCACAGTTCGTTCTTGTAAACCAAAATGGCCTGGCCGTCGTTGGCGGCAAGGACGAGATCGCCGGCTTTGCGGGAAAGAACGAAGTGTGGCGAAAGCAGCATAAGGCTCCGGGACGCGGCGTTTTGCGCGTCGTCGGCGGTATCGCTCTGCGTGCGGCGGCTCTCTATTTTCGATATGGCGGTATCGCGACCTCAGCTATCGGCCTCGCCCGAACGGGCATCAACGCTGCGTCGCTCGCCAATTCGTTCCGTTGGTCGGGCTTGCGGAGCCGGTTCGGTTCGTTTGATCTTACAACGCTCGCAAGCAGTGCGGCGCAAAGTTACACAGGCAGGATCTATTCATTCGGCTCGCTCGCAAGTTTGCCTGACGCGGCCCGCCGGCTCGGTGGGTTGCAGATCTTGACACCGGGCGGGATCCGCTCCGGCATTGCTGGCGGTATCGCCCGACGCGTGACGCCTTCGCCAACAGATGTCCGCGAAATCGTTCTCGACCGCCTCGATCCGGCGAGGTATGCTGAACGGCTTTCCGATTATCTACTCCGGCGAAAGCGCGTCGCCGAACTCCGCGGAAGCCACATGTATTTCTACACGGATCTGCCCCGCCCGGATTCGCAGAAAGGCTTGATCGGGGTCGATGTAAGCAGCGGCAATAATACTCGCATCGTTCTCGTCTCGGACCCCGATTCCCGCTTTACTCTCGACGAATCCGTCGGCCTGCTCTATTCCGCGAACGGCAACACGCTTCAGGCTTTCGATATGATCAACCGCTGATCTCGTCAACGCGCCGGGCCGTATAGGTCACCAGAAAGCTGAATATCGGCGTTCTTCCATGCGTCCCGAAATTCAAGCCGGACAAGTGCCGCCGACGAATCTTTCCCCTGCCTCGCAAGCGATTCGGCAAGCCCAAACAACACACGGCCGCTACGCGGGTTACGGACCATTTCTTCGCGAAACGCCTTTTCTGCCTCGACATATTGCCCGTCCATCATTAGCGCTCTGCCCAGCCACTCACGGATCGGCAGGTCCCAATCAGGCGGCTCGGCATAGTTGACCTTTGCCTCGGACGCAGCTGCTTGCCGCATCAGTTCTATGGCCGCCTTTCGATCGCCTTTTGCTAGAGCGATCTCGCCAGCAAGCAGTTCGTCGGCAACCTTCAGTGCAACCCTCACCGGCGTGGTGAAAAGCATCGCCGTCTCCTCAGGGATCTTGCTTGTAGTTTCGCGCATGGCAGCTAGTTCCTTTTCCGCCTCGGCCACCTTGCCTGTTTCGGCCAATGCGATGCCGCGTGCCATATGCCAATGGGCTGTTGTCGTCAACATCTCCGGAGCCGGCTTTGGATATTTCATGATCTCATCCCACTTGTGAAAACGCGTCAGCGTGATGATCGGATACGGCATGAACATCTCAAGCATCGGCATTGCCTTGACGTTCGGCCCGACGTTGGCCGCCAGCTCGTTTGCCGCCTTGATCGCACCGGCATAGTTGCCTGCCTCGGCCTGTGCAGCGGCTAGCATATGTATGTTGTGGTTGTAGTACATCAGCGGGTAGATACCGTTCGCGCCGCTTCGCTCGATGTAGGTCCGGTCCGCAACGATCGCCAGCTCATTGCTCTTAACGGCCTTCTCATGATCGCCGGTCAGCAGATAAATGTGCGCCGGCATATGGACCAGATGACCCGCGCTTGGCGCAAGGCCCATCAGCTTGTTAGCCGAGGGAGTGCCGCGTTCCGGGTTTGGCGAAGCCTCGATGGCGTGGATGTAGTAATGGTTCGCCCCGGTATGGTTCGGGTTTCGTTTAAGGACACCCTCAAGCACCTTTAGTATCTCGAGCGTCCCTTCCGCCGGTTTGCCGTCGAGCGTCCAAAGCTGCCATGGACGCAAGTTCATCATGCTCTCAGCGTATAGCGTTGCGGCGTCAAGGTCATCCGGATAGTTCTGCACAAGCTCCGCCATCGCCGCCTTATACGCGGCCGCAAGTGTCGCCGGCGGCGTGTTCGCATCGGACGAATATCGTTTTGACAACGCCGTTATGTAATCCTGATCGGCTTTCGATGCCTTGGGAGCGAGCTTGATCGCCTTTTGCAATTCGACGTAGGCTTGAGCGAAGCGGTCGGTGTTGCCCGGGTCGTTGTAATTCGCACCTAGGCCGAGCGCCATTCCCCAGTATGCCATCGCCATGTCCGGATAAAGTTCGGCGGCCCGGCGGAACGAGGCAACACCTTCGTCGTGATTGAAGGCGTAAAGATAAGCAAGGCCTTGGTCGAAGAATTTCTGCGCTTCGGCACTCTTGGTGGTGACGGGATGGTGTACATCGCCGAGGCCGTTATCAAGCCAGACGGTTTTCGCCGGCGGCGGAGCCTGCGTGCCGTGGCCATGCTGCCCAAAGGCCGGTAGCGTTGCCATCAAACAAAATATCGCAACAATGATTTTCATAGTTTCCTCCTACGCGCTATTCGCGATCGGGTAAATGCAGATCTGCGCGTTTCTCTGTGATTGAAAGACGCGCTTGGCAAGCGGAATGGGACAGGTAAATTCGCGCGAAGTTTATCACAGTAAGGAATCGTGTCAACGATTTTCTCGGCGGGTATTGCCATTTTCGGCTGATAACCTTACATTTGTTACTACCCTTTCGTTTCAACCCCTGTTTTTCCGGTTCCGCCATTATGAAAAAGATACTTGTTTCAGCAGCCCTTATACTCTTTTCCTCAACCTTTGTTTTTTCTCAAGGATCGGCAGCAACGCGGCAGCCCGTCGATGCTCAAGTACAAAAGATGCTCAACGAGGTCTCGGCCGATCGTCTCGAGGCCGACATCCGCAAGCTTGTGTCGTTTGGAACCCGCAATACGCTGTCGGCACAGAACGACCCAAAGCGCGGGATCGGTGCCGCCCGCGATTGGATATATGAGGAATTCGGCCGCATCAGCAAAGATTGCGGCGATTGCCTGACGGTCGAAAAACAAGCGTTCGAGCAGGCCAAGGCCGCCCGGATTCCGGAGCCTACCACTTTGACCAATGTTGTCGCGACGCTAAAAGGAACGACTGATCCTGACCGCATCTACGTCGTCTCAGGCCATTACGATTCGATGTGCACGTCTCCGATCAATGCTGAGTGCGATGCGCCGGGTGCAAACGATGACGCTTCGGGAACCGCGGCGGTCATCGAACTTGCTCGTGTGATGTCGAAGCAGCGTTACGATGCGACCATGATCTTTATGACCGTGCCGGGCGAAGAGCAAGGCCTGCTCGGGGCCGCTTATTTTGCCGAGCAAGCCAAAGTTAAAGGTTGGAACATTGAGGCGATGTTCACCAACGACATAGTCGGCGGAGTCACAACGCTGAAGGACTCGCCGCACCGCAACCGCGTCCGCGTTTTTAGCGAGGGTGTTCCGTCGAATGAGACCGAGCAGCAAGCAAATATCCGCCGCAGTGTCGGAGGCGAGAATGATTCGCCCTCGCGAAACCTTGCACGTTATATCAAGGAGCAGGCGGACCGCTACCTGACCGATTTCAAGGTCTGGATGATCTATCGGCGTGACCGGTACGGCCGCGGCGGTGACCACATCCCGTTCCTCGAACGCGGTTTTGCCGCGGTGCGTTTTACGGAACCGGACGAGGACTATACGCATCAGCATCAAAATATCCGAACCGAAGGCGAGAAATTCTTTGGCGACACGCCGGAATTTGTCGATTATGGCTACGTTGCCAATGCGACGCGAGTCAATTTGGTCGCACTCGCATCGCTCGCCAAGGCTCCGCCGAAACCAAAGAATGTCGGAATCGTCACCGGCCGGCTCACAAACGACACCGAGCTTCGCTGGGACGCCATAACCCAAGCAGATCTAGCAGGTTACGAGATCGCGTATCGCGACACTTCAGCCGCCGAATGGACGAATTTCATCCCGGTCGGCAATGTTTCGAGCTTCGTAGTTGAAAATATGTCGAAGGACAACTATTTCTTCGGCGTTCGGTCAGTCGACAAGGACGGCAACCGCAGCCCGGTCGTTTATCCGCGGCCCGTACGGTAGAAACAATATTTTTTGCGTTCCTTTACGCAAAAGTCATTTCCAAGGTTCGTCCTTCTCTTGAAGTGACGGTACATTCACTTGTCGGATGTATCTGGTCGTGGCCGGCTTCCTGTCGGCAGCATGCAGGTGTTTCTTTCGCGTCACCCATTCTGTGGTGCCGCACAAACGGAGCTCGAATTTTATGCTCACGGACGGTTGGATCGGACGTTATAAAATAATCAAGAAGATCGGAACGGGCGGTATGGGCGAGGTTTTCCTTGCAGAAGATACCAAACTGAATCGCCGCTTGGCGATCAAAACCCTTCCGGCAAATGTTGCGGCCGAATCCGACCGCATGCATCGCTTTGTGCTTGAGGCGAAAACAGCCTCCGGGCTAAATCACCCAAACATAATCACGATCTATGAGATCAATGATGAGTATGAGGCGCCATTCATCGCCATGGAATATGTTCAGGGCGAGACGATCTCAAAACTTCTGAAGGGCCAGCCGATCGAGCTGTGGCAGGCGATGGATATTGCCATCCAGGTCGCCGGAGCCCTTTCTGCCGCACACGAAGCAAACGTCGTCCACCGTGACATTAAACCGGACAACATCATCGTCCGCCCCGACGGCCTGGTGAAGGTGCTCGACTTCGGCCTGGCTAAGCTGACGGAGAATGACGGAAGCTCTGATCCCGAAGCCGAAACGATAGCACACCGAACAAATCCCGGCATGATCCTCGGAACAGCATCATATATGTCGCCCGAGCAGGCTCGCGCACTGGAGATCGATGGCCGGTCGGATATTTTCAGCCTCGGCACTGTCTTTTATCAGATGTTGACCGGTCGCATGCCGTTCTATGGCGAAAACTATGTTGACGTCATCGGCATGATCCTGCACAAGGAGCCCCTGCCGGTCACGGATCTCGCACCTGACGTTCCGCATTCCGTCGATGCCCTCGTCCGCAAATGCTTGCGCAAGAACCGCGACGAGCGATTCCAGACCGTCCGCGAACTGCTTGCTGACCTCAAGGACCTCAGGGCCGAATTGAACCTCGAGATCGGTTCCGGCCAGCGCGTCGGTTTGAGCAGCGATCCGGGCCGCCTCCGCAACACCGGCGATTCTCTCGCACGCCCGCTTTCCACCGGCGGCCATTCGCAGGTGACGACTAATTCGATAAGTCAGATGGTGATCTCGGAGGTCCGTGAACATCCGATACGGTCATTTCTCGGTGTCGCGGTCATGTTCGGCGTTATCCTCGTCGCCGGCATAGCGTCTAACACAATAAGTTGGCCTACCACGTCTGCCGAGTCGTTCCAGAACATGCGGTTTGCCAAGGTGACGTCGACTGGCAATGTCGCATCGGAGCGGGTCGCGTTATCACCCGACGGCAAGTATGTCGCCTATGTTGTTACCGAGGCAGGCGAGGAAAGTTTGTGGGTGAAACAGGCTGAGACCGAAACTCTTTTGATGACGGTACCGCCCGCGGGCGTAAAGTATCTTGGGCTTTCGTTCACACGCGACGGCAATCACGTTAATTTTATAACCCAGCAGTCCGACGAACCGGCAGTTCTCTTCCGGATACCGGTCCTCGGCGGCACGCCGCGAAAGATGTTGTCGAATGCGACCGGCCCGATCGAGTTTTCGCCGGACGGTTCCCGGATCAGCTTCGTCCGCGAAGAGGTCGACCTCTATATTGCCAACTCCGACGGATCGGGCGAAAGAAAACTTTCGACCGGTGAGAACGGTGACCGCTACTTACTCTCGACATGGTCGCCCGACAGCTCGAAATTGATGGCCGCGGTCTATTCGCCGGTGGACAGCTACTGTCATCTGGTGGAGATCGACGCGGTCACCGGTGAGCAAAAGAGGTCGCCTGCACCGCCTTTCCTGCGGATCAGCGGGATGGGTTGGTTGCCTGGCGGCGACGGACTCGCTGTCGCCGGCCGCGACCTTGAAACGCAGCTTTCGCAGGTCTGGTTCGTCTCCTATCCGGACGGCAAACCCCGCCGCATCACCAATGACCTGATGAGCTATCAGGGCCTCAGCGTTTCCTATGACGGAGCGGCGATCGGCTCGGTCCAGCAAAACCGCACTGCCAACATCTGGACGCTTGATGCCGCCGGCGAGACCGCCGAAACGCGACTCACCACCGAGATCGGCCGCGACGAGGGAATGTCCGGCGTTGCCTGGGCTCCGGACGGAACCATCGTCTATACGGTTCGCGAAAAAGGGATCCAGGACATATGGAGCATAAAAAGCGACGGAACGGGCAATCGTCGGCTCACCTTCGATTCGAAAAGCTCTCCGGTCGGCAATTTCTCGCCTGCAGTAACACCCGACGGCAGCCAAATTGTTTTCGTTTCGACACGATCGGGCAACCCTGATCTTTGGAGAATGAACATTAACGGCGAACGGGCAATTCAGCTAACCAGCCACGAAGGAATCGAAGGGGAACCGCACGTATCGCCTGACGGCCGCTGGATCATTTATGACCTTACGGATCTGGCAAACAACACTACGATCTGGCGGGTCAGTATCGACGGCGGCGACCCCGTCCAACTGACCGAGGTAACGACCCAGGCAAGACGCCCGCGACTGTCGCCGGACGGATCGAAATTTGTATGCATTTACGGTGAGGGCGTACAAGGTTCACCCGCGAAACTCGCCGTCATACCCGTAGGCGGCGGCGAACCGTTGCAGTTAATTGAAAATTCGAACACGCTTACGTCGGGAAACGTTCGCTGGTCGGCTGACGGCCGATCGCTGCTTTATATTGCAAGCGCTAATAAGGTCGCTAACATCTGGTCGCTCGACCTGGCCAGCGGCGAGACTAAGCAAATAACCGATTTCGTTTCCGATCGCATTTATCGGTTCGATCTGTTGCCCGGCAGTGGTACTATTGCGATGTCGCGTGGAAGCGAGACGTCTGATGTTGTTTTGATATCGAACTTTCGTTAGGCGTCGCTCAGATTTTTATTGACTACGCGACCTCCCGCAGGTTATTTTTCTAAAGTTTATTTTGCAGATACGGAGGATAAAATAATGGAAGATCTCACTCGCGAGATGCCATGTGTAGGCCGGGCGTGCGATTACAACCTCACCAAAAGTTCCGCAAATTGCTCTAGCGGCTCTGGAAGCTGCTTCGCTGCGATGATGGTCAGAATTCACGAGAATGACTACCATGACGCGGTGTTAGCAAAAGCAACGGAAGCGATCAATGAGATACTGACGAAAATTGGCAACGACAGCAAGGGTCGCGAGCTCTCAATGCTTGCAACCCCGTGGGGAGCGCTTCTCGCCTGGGTCGAACACGGTGCCAAGATTCCGCACGACGCGGTCGGCCATGATTGCGATCCGGCCGAACTTGCAGCCGTCATCGGGCTCAAGGATACATCGAGCGCGACCGCCGCTGACTGAACCCGGTTTTTTCTTTAGCTTTCGAATTCCCCGACATAAATGGACCATCTTTCTCGGCACCACGCCGGGCAGATGGTCCTGCGCTTCGATGGTCATTGGCCGGCCCGCAGGCCACTTAACAACTTCTTCACACCAAAAACTCGGCGTTTGGCGGTTGGTGGGCACGGTCGGTTGCTATCCGTTCAATGTATTGAGACGAACCGTCGCGCCCGAACTGCGCCGTTTTGACACTAGTCTTCTTCGTCGAACTGATCAAGTTTTCGGTAGAGAGTCTTGCGCCCGATGCCAAGCAAGCGAGCTGCGCGCGATTTGTCGCCATCGGTAAATTTCAATGTTGCATCGATCACCTGTTTTTCGACCTCATCCATCGTCGCCGGCATCTCAAGATCGACCATAAACGCTGTGCCGTCTGCAGTTGCACGAATACGCTCGACCTTAGAGTGCGAATCAGAACCCGCTGCCATTTCGCTGATCGAATCGGGCAGGTCGTCAAGCTCGATCTGGCGTCCGGAGGCAATGATAACGGCCCTTTCGATAGCATTCTCCAGTTCACGAACGTTGCCGGTCCACTCGTAATTTATCAGAGCCCGAAGCGCGTCTTTCGAGATACCCGTGATGTGACGCCCCGTTTTTTCTTTATATCGCTCGAGAAAATGAAAAACAAGCGGATGAATGTCCTCCGCGCGTTGGCGAAGCGGCGGTAAAGTTATCGGAAAAACTGAGAGCCGGTAGAATAGATCGCTCCGAAACGTCCCGTCTTTAACGGCTTTCTCAAGGTCGATATTGCTCGCCGCGATGACTCTAACATCAGTCTTTACAACACTATTGCCCCCGACGCGGGTCAGTTCGCCATCTTGCAAAACGCGCAAAAGCCGGACCTGCGCCTGCATCGACATCTCGCCGATCTCATCCAGGAACAGCGTCCCACCGTCCGCTTCTTCGAATCGGCCCTGCCGCTGCGAACGCGCGTCGGTAAACGCACCTTTCTCGTGCCCGAAAAGCTCCGATTCGAGCAGCGTTTCGGGGATCGCACCGCAATTTATCTTTACGTAAGGCTTGCTTTCGCGGCCCGAATTGAAGTGAATCAAATTGGCGAGCAGCTCTTTACCAGTGCCCGATTCGCCCTGTATCAAAACTGTAGTTCCTGTATCTGCAACATTTAAGGCAAGCTCGATAGCGCGTCGGATCGACGGTGCCTGGCCAATTATCTCGCTCTGCCGCTGATGGAGTTCGCTCTTGAGCCGCATGACCTCAGCAGAAAGCTGATCGCGCTCGAGCGCCGTTCCGACCTGGTCTGCAATGCCTTCGACCAAGGCGATATCGTGATTTTCAAATTGCGTTACCTTGCCCCAAACGAAACCCAGCAGCCCAAAGGTCGCTCCGCCGACGCGGACCGGCGAGAGCAGAGCGGCCTTTCCGCCCAGTGTTTTATTGAAGATAAGCTTGATCGCAAGCGGTAATTCGGAATCAGTCAACGACTTTGTTCGGCCATCACGGATAAGGTCCGCGACCGCCGGAAATGTGTCGATGTTCAGTGATCGGCCATGCGACTCGACCATTTTCAGAAGTCTGCCCGGTGTAACCCCTTCTGCCGCCTTAAATGTGGCGAGCGAGATCTTTTTCCCGGCCTGATCAATGACGCCCAAAGCCCCGTAATCAGCTCCGACCAAGCTGATCGCCCGCTCTAACGCCCTTGCCGAAACCTCGCTAAAATCGGAGTGAGAATTCAACGTATTGGCAATCTCGAGCAATGCATTCGTCCGCTTCGTCTCTTGCTCCTGGGCAACGTAAAGCCGCGTGTATTGGTACCCGATCGCCAACTGTTGCGCGATTGACTCAAGAAATTGGACTTCTTCATCCAACCATTGACGCGCAGTCGATGTGTCGTGCAGGCCAAGCAGGCCAATTACGCTTCCGCTCAATGAAATAGGGATGATTAACAGAGATTTCGTCTCAAGCGCCTTTGCGAAGAACTTGAGCGTTGCGTCCTTCGTCTTCGCTATATCATTGATACGTATGGGCTTAGAGATGTCGAACTGCTCTGAAAGGCGCTTTGCGTCAACCGGGATCACGGTTCCCTGGCTCGAAGGGATCTTTTCATCCCGACGCCATTCATGGCTGATCCTAAGCTCTTTGCCCTCAACCAGTTGGAGCACGTCGCAACGGTCAGCCTGCAGCATCCGGCCGATCTCAGACACGACGACGTTCAGGAATCGCTCGATATCGATGCTCGCCGGAAGGTCGCGTGCAAGCCGTTCGATTATCGCCTCGCGAGCCTCATGCATTTTTACCTTGTGCTCCAGCGAAAGCGATTGCGGATTGTCGAATTCTATGCGCGTCAGTGCCATGTAAGCGTTGGGCCCCCGTTACAAATAATCTGAAGTTTGGCGACAAGAATGTCAAGTTGACACACATAACCGCAAAGTGTGTCAAATTACGGCTTTTGAGGAGATGGTTTGGGTGCTGGTTTTGGAGGGGATGGGGAAGATTTGGCCGTTGGCTTCGGGTCGGGCTTAACGGTATCGGGTTCGTCATCGGCGGTACTTGAAGCTGAATTCGAATTACCTACCCTAGGGTCTTTCGGCAGAGCGGTAAAGCTGACACGCTTTCGCCCGGCCTCAGCGCGTTCGAGTAGGTCAACAGCTTCCAGATTATTCTCGTCCAATTCGATCGCTTTTCTTAGGGCCGACTCAGCTTCGCCGTATTTGGCGAGTTTTATTAGAATCGAGCCAAGTTCTGTCTGATATTCTGTATCGTCCGGATTAAGGCGAACTGCCTGGCGCAAAGCCTTGGCCGCATCTTCGTCATCATTAAGTTTGTTATACGAACGACCCAAATTGTAATAGGCCGCGTGATCGTCTTTATTACCATCGATCAGCTTTTTATACGCCTCGACGGCCTTCTCAAAAGCGATCTCCGATTGTGATTTCTCTTGTTTCGGCTTTTTACCAGAATCGCCCGGCGGCGGTGTTGGCTCCAAGCTTTCCTTCGCGGCGATCTGGTCGCGAAACTCGATGAGTGAATGAGCTATGCCAAGTCGGAAATAGGCATCGGCGAGTTCCGGATCTAACACCACAGCACGATTCAAGATCTCGATAGCCCGTTCTGTATCGCCAGCTTCCAATGCCTTTATGCCGTCTGCGAGAGCGTTGTTTGCATCCGAATACTCAGTAAGAGCAATTGGGGTATTTGAATTCGATTCGACGTTTGGCGTATCGACGTCACCGGTCGACCCGGTGCAACCAACTAAGATAACGACGCCTAAAGCAGCAGCAAAATAAAGAACGAACGCACGCATATAAAATAATACCTGTACCTAGCTTCACCCCGGAGGAAATACGAATGGCCGACCTGCAAGTAGGTGGACATGAAGGTGAAATACCGTTTGCCCACCGTCGGAGTTTGTGTTGATCACAACCCTGTATCCATCTTCTGCGACACCCTTCTCTCGGGCGATCTCCGCAACTCGGAAAAGAAGATGCCCAAGGAGCTCTTTTTGCTCGCTGTTCGCCTTATCTAGCGAGGTCAAATGTTCACGTGGAACTAATAGAATGTGGATCGGAGCTTGTGGTGAACTATCCTCGAAGGCAACACAAAGTTCATCTTCGTAGACTTTAGAAGTCGGAATCTCGCCCGACACGACCTTGCAGAACAAACAATCATTCATGATCGAATAGGATGATTAAAACATACCTAACGGTGCAGGTTAAAACCTAAAAGGCCTAAGTTTTCTTAAACGTTAGATGTCGTACTGTCGGAAACCCGATTGATATCAGCCCCAACCGAAAGCAACTTGCGTACGATCGTTTCGTATCCCCGATCGATGTGATAAACGCGATCGATAACCGTCTCTCCCTCGGCGCAGAGCCCGGCCAAAACAAGCGAAGCGGACGCTCGAAGATCAGACGCAATTACGGGTGCACCGGTCAACCGTGCCGGTCCGCGAACCACTGCTTGATTTCCTGCTATCTGAATGTCCGCCCCCAGTCTGATAAGTTCGGAAGCGTGCATGAATCGATTTTCGAAAATCGTCTCTGTTATCGTTGAAACACCCTCCGCCTGCGTCATTAGTGCCATATACTGAGCCTGCATATCGGTTGGAAAACGCGGATGCGGCTCGGTGGTTATGTCCTGTGACGTCAATCCTTTAGCACTACACTTTACACTCAAGGTGGCGGCGTCTACCGCCTCGATCACCACCCCGACATCGCGGAGTTTTGCGATGACCGCGTCGAGATGGTCGGGCCGGCAATTTGCAATTTCCAGTTCACCATTGGTGATCGCCGCAGCAACAATGAAAGTGCCCGCTTCGATACGGTCGGCAATGATCGCGTGTTCCGCTCCGCCAAGTTCTTCTACGCCGATGATCTCAATGGTCAGCGTACCCGCACCGGAAACTCTTGCTCCCATTTTGTTCAGCAGGTCGGCGAGGTCTTCGATCTCTGGTTCGCAAGCGGCATTTCTGATCACGCTGGTTCCGGATGCCAAAACGGCCGCCATCATGACGTTCTCCGTTCCGGTTACGGTGACCTTATCGAAATCGATCTCGGCACCGATCAGACGCCCGTTCGGGGCCGTCGCGACGACGTCGCCGGATTCGAGCGACACTGTGGCTCCAAGCCGTTCGAAGGCCCGAAGGTGAAGGTCGATCGGCCGCGTGCCAATTGCGCAGCCGCCAGGCAAACTGACCTTCGCTTTTCCAAACCTCGCCAAAAGCGGACCGAGGGCAAGCACGCTTGCACGCATTGTCTTGACCAATTCGTACGGAGCCTCATATGTTTCAATGTTTTTGGCGTTTATAACGTGCGTTCGCAGCTCGGGCGTTAATACGGTCGCCCCCAGATCTTCGAGAAGCCGTCGCTGCGTTATCAGATCTTTAACGTACGGCACGTTTCTCAACGTAACCGTCTCTGGAGTTAGCAGCGTTGCGGCCAAACACGGCAATGCCGAATTCTTCGCACCGCTTATCTCGACCCGTCCTTTAAGTGGAATTCCGCCACGTATTAGAAATTTATCCATCCCCGTCTATTCTCGCTTTCGACTGTAAGTTCTACTTATGGTGATTAGAACGATATGTTATCACATTGTAAAACGAAGTATTCGTGGCATTTGTATGGATCTAGACCACGGAAGCCCAGCACTACTTGCCTCGCATTCCTTTTTCGGGTTACAAGGATGGGTTTATCCGTCGGATCTGGGATATATGTCGCGACCCATGAAAGCCGATCAGTATCAACCATTCGATGGCAGAAAGGTCGCCAAAGTAAGGATGCGGGAATTTGTGGCGATTACCGTCGTATGTTTCAAATCTGGGGCGGAGATCATTTAGATGCTTCCGCGTCTCCACCATTTTTTCGATCGACACGGCAATGCTTTGTAATCCAGTCGGTTTAACTCTGTCCGGTGCTTCGTTCTTCTTGGTTTTAAGGACCTCTGCTCCGGCGATCAGCGAATCTGAGATCACAACTCTTCCGTCCGAAAGTTGGCCGTTTTTTTCTGCTTCGCCGAGAAGCTTTGAGCATATACGGTACATTCCGTATTCAACGATCTGAACATGTTCGGCACTATGTGCGACCGACCAGACCTCACCCGAAGGAACGATGCTTTCGCGTTCGGAATGAACTGAGTTTAACAATGTGATCAGTTCTTCACGGGTCGCGTCGTTTGCGGCGTATATCTCACCAATGGATGAATAGTTCATTTTATTGAATAACGGTCTCCCGAAGCTGAACGGATAAGACCAACCGGTGCCATCGCGCAAAACTCGTCGCGCTGTCGGCTTGGTTGAGCATCCGCTTCACAAAAGCAGTCTGAAAATAAAGAATGTCATCGGCCGGCCACTCAAGTGCGACGATCGGATTAAATGATGCCAGAGTGCTGGGGTCAGGCAGCATTCCCGGGCCACTGGGTGCCGAACTGGCGTTGGCGTTGGCGTTACCGATAACGTTAGCGTCCACTGCTCCTAGCTCCTGCTGCTGAGACCTGTCATAGGCCTGTGAGGAAATTAGGAGACTGTTACGCAACGGAATCGCTGCCTGTGTCGGCGGCGAACCATCTGCATCATACAATCGAACTTGAGTATCGTATGCCGATGCAACTTTTGCTGAATCAGGTGACCAAACAGGTCGAACAGCGGTCAGACCGTCATCTAGCCGGCGCTCACGCCCGTTTTTCTCTATCAAACGCGGTCGCCCCACGGGAACAAATGCCTCACCGCGGCCTTCGGCCCGTTCCTGGAGAAACTGCCATTCACGAACCGTAGCAGCTAAGGCGATCAACGCCGAACTGTCAGGCGCCCAATCGTAATAAAAATAAATAAGGCCTTCGTTTTGAGTGAGCGGCTTAAGACCGCCGCCGTCCGCTGCCACTAAATAGATCTGCTCACTCCGGAAAGATAGCACACCGGTTGGCGGCGTTGGTGTCACTACGGCCGGTGGGTCGGTTGCCGGCGTTACAACGTTGTTGTCAATCTCACCAGGCGGTAATTCAATAGCGGAGTTTCCATTGTCCCCTGTGGATTCCGCCGGCGATTCGGTGGGCACTGGCGTGGGCGACGAATCGCCGTTCAGTGGCCCGTCGGGCGTCGGCCTTTCCCCCTGTTCACCACGGATCATGGCTACAAATGCAAGGTTTCCCGAATCAGGCGACCAAACGATAGTGTCCGGAAAATGGACTGCCATAGTATCCGGAGTGATCCTGTTCAATAAACTCCCTTCCGGAGAATACATATCGAGGCGGAATTCAAGCGGAAGATCGTCTGCATTATGGTAGATCGCCAGCACGTAGCGCTTATCAGGTGACGTGATCGTCCGGCCAAGAAACTCGTTGGGCCTATTCCGAACAAAATCATTGTTGACCGAGGGATTATTTTCTTCGACAGTAGTTCGCCGGATCTCGGGAGCCGGAACGTCGGCCTCGTACCTATAGTTCATTCGGACCGACGCTACTTCACGGAGGGAAGTGGGCTCAGTAGTTGTCCCTGGCGAAAGCGCGTTCTGTTGACACGACAATGTGCCACAGGCGATCGATATAACGGCCAAGCTAGCTTTGAAAAATCGATTCATAGACAGATCAGAGCGCCCATCGCTAATTGAGATCAATACCCATATAGGCACGATAAAGCTTTTGCTGAGTCGCCGACGGCGAGTCAACTGGTACGATACTATAGTCTCCACGGGGATCCGAACCTAGTCGGATATCAAACTCCTTAAGTCGGTCGAATCGAAACACAGTTAGTTTGATCGAATCGCCGGGCTGTTTATTTCCAATATAGGAACTAAGGAATGAGTTTGATGCTTTGTATCCGTCAACGGCAACTATCTGATCGTTAAAATTCAGTCCCTGCTCATAAGCGGGACTCCCTGCTAGAACCGAACGAACAGTCAACACCGCGTTTGATTCTGCAATATCCGCGCCAAGATAGGCTCGTCTTTCGTTTTCCCTGTCAACGTTTAGCCGAAGGCCGACTCCGCCCAGAATCGAATCATAATCGATCTCTTCGCGACCGCTAACGTATCTTACGAAGAAATTGTTTAAGCTTTGGCCGGCCATTCTTTCGCAAACAGCTTGAAAATCCGATGGGGTGAAGTTACGGTTCTTTTTGGAAAATTCCTCGTAAAGATATCGCAATACATCATCAAGTGACCGAGTTCCATCGGACAAGGTCCGGATACGTACGTCGAGCAACATACTGACGATCTCGCCCTTGTCGTAATACGATATTTGATTATTGATCGCGTTCTGGTCCTGACGGTAGTACTTGATCCACGCGTCGACGCTTGCTTCTTCAAGACTGGTCTGGAATCTCCCAGGCCGGTTCTGGAGTTGGCCTATCATCGACGCCTTTGTAGCTAGTATTTCTTTGTCGGTGACCAACCCCGCCCGACGAAGCAGAACGCCCTCGTAATATGCTGTGGTTCCTTCGGCAGCCCAAAGAAGTTTTGTATAGTTTTCGTTTTCGTAGTCGAACGGCCCAAGCGCATCGGGCCGTATCCGTTTAACGTTCCAAAGGTGGAAATATTCGTGAGCTACTAGATTCAGAAATGCAATGTATCGCTCTCGAGGCTTGAACCCGAAGCGGTTCCACTGAAGCGCCGTTGAATTCAAATGTTCGAGCCCGCCGCCGCCGCGGAGGTTGAGGATGATCAAATAATCCTTTGGCGGCAGATCGCCAAAAATCTTTGCCGCTTCCTCACCGATCTTCGCGGTGTCCATCGCGATCTGGTCGAGATCGTAATTTCCTTCGCCGGTCACAACTAGCCTGTGGGGCACGTTTCGGACGATGAAGTTCTTTTCTTTGAAATTGCTAACTTCGAAAGGGGAATCAAAAAGAATATCGAAATTTGGTGCTCTGTATGTGTTCTTACGACCCGCTACGGCGGGCAATCCAGTGGCGACCTTCCAGTTGCCAAACGGAATAACTTCTAATGTCGACGGTGCATCCATCTGGCGGGCAGGATACATCAGCAAAGCAGCATTGTTCCAGAAGGCGTGTTCGCTGTTTAATTCGTTCGTGCGGACGGTAAGTTCATTTGAATAGACCTTATAGGTCGCGACAATTTCTTTGACTCCTTCGGAATCGATCTTCCAAGTATTCTTATTGACTTTTTCCCACTTCAACGTACGGCCGGCCACATCCTTTACCGAAAGATCCTGCACGTGACGTGCATATTCGCGGACAAGATAGCTGCCCGGCGTCCATACCGCCATTTTAAGATCCGTGGTCAACGGCATTCTGTCTGACCGAAGGTTCACCTGGACCTCAAGCAGATGCGTCCATGGCATAGGCATGGACACCTTATACATTATGTTGGTGTCGTTGAGCGATCTTCCGGATTGCTTCCGCCTTGCCGGGGTTTCATGAACTACTAAAGAGCTTAGTGCGAACGCGAAGGCGAGTACTTGAATTTGTCTGAATTTTAAGATCATCAATAGAGTTAGCTCCCGGTTTTGTTATCTGTGCTAGCGTTATTCTACTATGAACGTGGTCGATTCATAAGTTCCAATTGGAAGCGGCGACCGGCGAGGCCAGACTAAATGGGAAAGACAGAAAACGGCGACAGATTTTTCACCGCGCCTCTGATCATTATCTATGTCACGGTTTTTATAGATCTGATCGGGTTTGGCATGGTAATCCCTATCCTGCCGTATTATGCAAACACTGCACCATTTAACGCTACCCCGTTTCAGATCGGCCTTCTTTTTGCGATCTACTCCTGGATGCAGTTTTTCTTTTCGCCCGTACTCGGGCGACTTTCGGATCAATACGGTCGACGGCCGATACTTTTCATTAGCTTACTCGGCTCTGCGGTCGGATACTTTGTCATCGGGTTCGCCGAAACGTTGGCTTTTGTTTTCATCGGCCGAGTGATCGGAGGAATAACGGGAGCGAATATCTCTACGGCTCAGGCCTATATCGCCGATGTAACCACTAAAGAGAACCGTGCCAAAGGAATGGGCATCTTTGGGGCAATGTTTGGATTCGGATTTATCGTTGGGCCGGCGATCGCCGGAATTTTGAGTAAGTATGGCGTGCAAATTCCGTTCTATTTCGCCGCCGCGCTTTCACTTATCAACGCCATCGCACTGTATTTCGTCCTTCCCGAATCACTGAGGCATTTGACTACCGCCGGTGAGAGACGCAGGAGGCCGAATCGGGTGATTGAGCTGATCGGTTCCTTAAGTGAAAAGCGCTTCGGTACCGTAAATCTGCTTTATTTTCTTCTGGTAACCTCATTCTCTATAATGACGTACGCCTTCGTCCTTTTTACCGCTTACCGATTTGGCTACAACGCTGAACAAAATGGATATCTATTCGCGTTTGTCGGATTGATCGCAATCATCGGACAGGGATTTTTGTTCGGTAAACTAGTTGCCAATTTTGGCGAAGAGCTATTGGCGGTCGTGGGATGCATGATGATGGCGATCAGTCTGGCGGCATTTCCTTTTTTGGGGCCGGAATCGGGTGGGCTGGCGGGATTGTTGGCTGGCTGCACTGTGCTGTCACTCGGCAATGCTTTTGCTTCGCCGGCTCTGACGAGCTTGGTATCGAAGATCACGGATGAAGACAAGCAGGGAAGCGCATTAGGGATCATGCAATCCGGAGCGAGTTTGGCCCGTGCGATAGGGCCGATGATCGGGGGGATATTGCTTAATAATGCGCTCGACGCAGTTGATGACAGTACTGTTACGAGGACATTTTGGACCGCTGCGACAATAATGCTGGTCGCGTTTGCAACCGCCGTCTATGCTCTGAGAGAGTTTCGCAACAAAGGTCGTTCGGTTAGCTAACTGACTTTCCGCTGGAGTTGATTTTCCGCAGCCGGAATCGAAAGGCGAAACGTCGCACCGTTCTGTTCTTCGCTAAATGCTTCAATCGTGCCGGCGTGTTCCTGCACGATCCCGTATGTGACGGCGAGCCCGAGTCCGGTACCATTCCCTACGCCCTTAGTAGTAAAGAACGGGTCAAAAATCTTTTTCAAGTTCTCCTGTGAAATACCTTCGCCAGAATCAGCAACCTCGATCTTGACCTCTCCGGCGTCGGTCGAAGTTGTAAGGATTATTGTGCCGCCGCCGACCATAGCATCTCGAGCATTAAGAATCAGATTTGTAAACACTTGCTGGAGCTTTCCACTATTTCCCGAAACCCGAGGTGGAGCCTCCGCATAGGCCTTATGGATTACAATATTTGAACGCCGTAGCTGCGGCTCCAAGAGCTGAAGCGTGTCATCGAGCAGTTTGTTCACATCGATCTCAGACCATTCGATCGCGTTGCCCGTTCGCGAAAAATTCAAGAGGTTGCCTACGATGTTCGTTGCCCGGTCCGTCTGTCGTTGCATCTTTAACAGCAATGTATGTTTGGGGTCAGTGTCAGGTATCATCCCGAGCAGCATTTGCGTATAGCTCGAAACACCTGTAAGCGGAGTGTTAACCTCGTGGGCAACCCCTGCGGCCAAAAGGCCGATACTCGAAAGCTTTTCGCTCTGTTGAAGCGTTTCCTCAAGCTTGATCCGCGACGTCACATTCTCCAGAACGATTATCGCGCCTGTCTGGCCGCTCGAAGGGGAAAGGAGAGGCGCGACGGCGACGTTTAGGATCAGAGACTTACCTTGCGAATCGTATGCGTGAAGCTTGTATGCATTCCTTATCTCGGTCAGTCGCCACCTCGAACGGCCAAGAATATTATTTAAATTTTGCGCAAAGCTTTCATCGAAGACCTCATCGACGAGTTTCCCTACGGTCTCATGCCGCGACATTTGCATCAGACTTTCGAAAGTGGAATTACAACGCGTAATCCGTCCGTCGACGTCTACCGCAAGCAGACCAACGTTGACTGATTCGACGATCGATTCATTAAAATCTTTAAGGAGTGCGAGCTCCTCCGTCTGTTCCTGCTGCTCTTGATACAAACGGCTGTTCTCAATCGCGACAGCGATGTAACCAGAAACAGTCCGAAGGATCTCAAGGTCTTCCGACGTTAGAAGCGAGCCATCGCTGGCACGCCCAAGCCCAATAACCGCGACCATTTTGCTTCGAACTACGCAAGGAACAAAATAATGGAGTTCCTGCCGAATGCCCATCGGCCCTGTACCGTTGCCGTTTGCGCGCTCAGGATCGTGCATTTCTATCTGATCGGCTCTTACGATTCCATTCTCAGAAGATTTTTGGCGAATCATCTGCTTGAAATCCGCGGGAATGTGGTAGGTCTCGCTGAGGCCAACTGACCGGGCGATCTTATATTGGCCGGGCTCGGTTTCGATGAAGACTGCGACCTTTTCGACGTCGAGCACTTGAATCAGGCGTTCCGTAAGGGCCGTCAAAAGTGGGTCCATGGCTGTCGTAGCAGATAATGTCCGCCCAAAGTCGAGCAGTCCCTGCCGAAGGTCGTAACGTTCACCATAAAAATATCGATTCACCCGTTCCTGAAGGAAATTTTTCAGGGGCTCCGAAAGCATCACGATGGCGGCCATTGCAATTATTGCGATCAACACACGGAGCGTGATCTCCGTTCTCGTCAAATTGTCGCCCACCGCGAGAAATACGAGTCCGAGAGCCACAGCGCCGATCATCATGGCTATCGCCACCGTAGTCATGGCGTAGACAACTGCACGCCGAACTACAACATCGACGTCCATCAATCTATACCGAACGACCGAGTGTCCAAAGCTCAGCGGAATTAGGGCAAGGGGCAGAGTCGTGAGAGCGACCGTAAGCGTATCATCCGGAAGGTACACGAAGAGGCGAGCGATCTGGAGAGCCAAGATCGGCAAAACCGACACAATAGTGCCCCACATCGCCCACTTCAGTCGCTGACGGACCAGTGCCTGTCTATTTGTTAGAAATCGCCACAACAGAATACCCGCCCCAACGGTGATTCCGGCAACAAAATGGAGGAGCAAGCTCCAGTTTAAGATCGGAAAGAACTTTATAGAGACAGCAAAGTTGATCAATGCGACCGCAGAGGCTTCCGGCAAAAGTAACGGGACTATAGCAAAGAAAAGATTGGCAGCAATGAGTAGCGCGGCCGGAGCATAAATTAAGATTGTCTTCCACCGAGCTTCATCAAATACTTCACTTCTTACCGGGTAACGGAAACAGAAATGAACAAATAACGGAACGAAAAGGGCAAAGGCGATCGAATCCAGCAACTGGACAGCGAGGTCGAAATCTTGACCGGTTCCAATAGGCTGATAAAGATGAAAAACGAAAGCTGCAAGGCAGAAAGACGCAAAGTGGAGAACGAACGGAAGGCGGCTACCTTGTTTGAAAAGTACAAAAAGGCCGACGCCCAGCCATACTATCCCGACAAATGCCAAAAAGATTATCGACGGTGTCCAACGCGGGACCGAGTCGATATTACGAAGGTCTGCGTAGTATCGATTGTTGCCGAACGAATAAGCGGGTTTCTCGAAAAAATACGTCAGATTCCCGCCGACACCAGCCGCATCGAGATACATCGGTACAGCAGCAGGCGAAACTAGTTCATCTCGCTGGTCCCCGTAAATTATCGCGAGTAATTTGTCGCCCGAGGAAATTCCGGCACGCGAAGCTGCCCCCCCCGAATCGACCTTTTCGGCGTAGACTCCGTCCGACCGCTGGACCCAGAGTACGCCGTCGGTGGGCGGTAGACTATTGTTCGCCCGTTGAGACAGGTTCAGAGCACCGCCAACTATGAAAAGTACGGTTATGACCAGCCATATAAGGCTCCAGCTTGTGAGTACCTTCGAATTCATCGAATGTGGACAGTCGAAGTAGAACTGCTTTCACGCAATCAGTGTTCCACTCGTTCTGAACGTCGAATACAACGCCCTGAGCTGACTAAGACAACGATTTGCATGGTTTCTCCGATATCAGGGTGACCAGTCCAAGAATTTGGATTCAGTTTTTTGCTTGATAATCCAAGATTTTGGACAAAAAAAGCACCGCTTGATCTCATCGAGCGGCGGCACGAAATGAATTGCATCTTAGCAATTCGACGTCTAAAACCTAACTAGAATACCGCCTCTCAGCGTTCGGCGTTGCCCGGACCATCGAACCTGCCCGACTTCAGAAATTGCTCCGGCATGAAAATCGAAAAGGTTACGGGCGTCGATCACAGCTTCAGCACGAAACGGTAATCCCAACGTCGGCAGCGACTGCGTGACCAGGATGCTAAGGCTAGGGTCATATATCGCTAAACGACCGCGAAACGGATCGATCGCAAAAACCGTAGCGTCGGGCGAAAGCCGAAATACCGTACTAACGGTTGTGCCTGTGTCGAAATCTGCGTCAAATTGACCAAAAAAGGTCTGGAAAACGTCTCGTTTGAAAAGAGATTCGGGATCGCTCAGATCCTCGGCGGAAAGCTGCTGCCCCAAACCAACACTATAGCCACCCGAGGCCGAGAAACGACTGCCGATGCGGCGAGTGTAAACTACTCGCAGACCGTGCGCACCGCCGGTCTGGTTTCCAATGAACTCAGAAAAGCCCGCCCCGGCCGAATCAATGGGAAATGACATCAGGCCAAGGCCGCGATTTATTGTTGTATCAAAAAATGCATTTGCTTCAATATTTGATCGATTATCCAAGACCCGTTCAATGCCGAACTCGAAGCGGGTGCTCTTCGCCATACGCGGGGCCCCTTCCTCCACCACTACATCCTCGATCGACGCTGGTTCGCGAAAAAGTGCACTAGTTCCTTCAAGAGATATCTCGCGTGCCCAGGTCCTTTCTTCCGTATCAGTGGTGTAGGCCGAACGGAAACGAGTTTTCGGGTCGATGTCGTACTGCAACCCCAGGCGCGGTGCAAGTGAACTGTCATCGCCGGCACCAATGAATCTTGCATAGTCCACACCGTAGACGACTATCAAGCCTTCGCTAACGCGCCATTCATCCGCCGCTTGAATCGTAAGCTGGCCCAGCCGCTGATTTTCTTTGCCCACGGTCAAATTACCGAATGAGCCGATCGCCGCACGTATCCTCAGTTGGTGATCGTTAGAAGGCACAAGCCTCAATTGAGATTCGATCCGTTGAGCAACATTAGGGCCAACGGCTGCCTGAACTGCGACCAACACGTCCGCTCGTTCATTCAATTTGTGAAATGTTGCGTAATTGACGCCGAGGGAGGGACCTCCTTCACGGACCGTAAATGTCGTTTCAACAACTGATTGACCCGAACCGGAAGACCGACGCTCATCATACGCTTCCTCATCGACTTCCGCACGCGTTTCATCTATTGGGGTTTCTCCGTCTTGGTTTTGATAGATCGAGCGGCTGTTCTGTGCCGAACGAATCACCCACTTAGGATTACTGCGGTCGAGGCGCTTTTCGGGAAGCGTGTTTCCGCTTCCTGCACGCTCGAGCTTAAAACCATAATCAAGTTCGGACGCTTTGCCGATCTGCACGGCAGGTAAAGTGAATGGGTTGTAACCTTGGGCGACCGCAAGGATCGTATATGTGCCCGGCAACATTCGGATTACATAAGTCCCGTTTGCAGCAGAACGCACCTGGCGAATCAATTTTGATGTCCCGGCCTTGAAGACCGCAACCGTCGCATCGGCTATTGGGTTCCCGGCCTGATCGCGAACAACTCCTTGCAGTATTCCAAACCGGCTAGCGTTTACCGATGTTGATACGGCCGACGTCTTGGCATTGGCCACTACAGGAAAACACAAAACGACGGCAACGAGAATCATCGTACCGGGTAATAAAAGCTTTTTTGTGTATTCATTCATCATGCGATCCGAACTTGACCAAGGAGAGATAAACGCACTAGCGGCATCAAAGCCTATTGAACAAACATTGTCTTAGCAAACCTGCAAGGTGTCAAGCCCTATATTGACGTCTTAATAGACTCTGAGATGCATTATACTTGACAAAGTTTGCCCTTGGGCTAGAATTGAATTTGCTTTTCAGCATCCATGCGGAGACGTGGCTGAGTGGCTGAAAGCGGCGGTTTGCTAAATCGTTGTACCTCAAAAGGGTACCACAGGTTCGAATCCTGTCGTCTCCGCCATAAGATATTGGTCGTCGGGCACTTGCTTGACGGCCTTTTCTTTTGTTTTTGGGCGTTGTCCTGAAATATCTTTGTACCATCATATTGCGTTCTTCTTCTCATTGCGTGAAAATTCTCGTTTATGACGACTCGAGTTAGATTTGCACCAAGCCCGACGGGCTATCTTCATATTGGTTCGGCTAGGACCGCTCTGTTTAACTATCTCTACGCTCGAAACACGGGCGGCAAGTTTCTCCTTCGCATTGAAGATACGGATCTTGTGCGTTCTACCGAAGAGTCCACTCGTTCGATACTCGAAGGTCTGGCATGGCTCGAACTCGATCACGACGAAGAGATCGTGTTCCAGTCCGACAAAGCTGACAAACACCGTGAGACTGCCCGAAAACTCCTCGCGGAGGGCAAAGCCTACCGTGATTTCACGCCTCGCGAGTCTCCGTCGGACGGAAATGTAAAGGACGCGATCAAAGACCGTGCCCGTGCTCAGGCTGGCGATAAGAACATGCGCGACAATCCGTATCGGAACCTTTCCCAAGACGAAAGCGATGCTAAGGCCGTAGCCGGCGAACCGTTTGCGATACGCCTGAAAGTGGCCGAAATCGGAAAGACCACCTTTGATGACGCCGTTTATGGCCTGCAAGTGCGTGACTATGCCGAAACCGAAGATCTAGTGCTTCTCCGGTCAGACGGACATCCGCTCTACAATCTTGCAGTCGTTTGCGATGACATCGAAATGGAGATCACGCACGTCATTCGCGGCCAGGACCATCTGACGAATACACATAAGCAGATCTTGATCTACGAAGCACTCGGCATCACGCCTCCGACGTTCGCCCATTTGCCGCTCATAATGGCGCCGAATAAGGGTAAGCTTTCGAAACGCAAACACGGCGAAGCTGTTTCAATGACGACGTATCGCGATGCCGGATTTCTCGCGGCGGCGTTTCGCAATTATCTTGCATTGCTCGGCTGGTCAGCGGGCGAAGAGCAGGAGATCTACTCGCTAAAGGAACTCACTGAGAAATTCTCACTCGATGGAATTCACCGCTCAAATGCGATCTTCAATTTCACCGAAAATGACCCGCGAAAATGGACGGACGACAAAGCTCAGTGGATGAACGCCGAATACATCCGCACGATGCCGCTGGCCGATCTGCTGCCGTTTGTGAAAACTGAACTTAAATCAGCCAAGCTCTGGCGTGAAGAATACGACCAGGCGGGTGTCGCAATGTCTGCCGATATTCCTTCAACCGCCGACCTCGGGCCCGACGGCAGGCCCGAATCCATAGCACTTCAGCCACTAGAGATCGGCTCGCGAGACTGGCTGATCTACACGATCGACCTTATACGTCAACGCTTTTTCACGCTAAAAGATTTCTCATCTCAGGGCCGAGCGTATTTCAGCGAAGACTTCGACTTCGACCCGGGCGCAGTCGCAAAGAACCTGACCAAATTCCCCGACCTTAAAATGTGGCTGCCGGAACTCGCCGAACGCTTCGAGGCCGAGTTCGCCTCGAGCTCCCCTCCTTACGAAGGAGGGATGGACGCTGCCTTGAGCGGACGGGGTGGTTCTCGGCCATTCAATGAACCCAACATCGAAACCGTCGTCAAAGCCTTCTCCGAAGAGAAAGGCACAAAGCTCGGCGTCATCATGAACGGAGCCCGAACGCTGCTCACCGGCGTCGCCGTCGGCCCTTCAATGCTCTCAGTCTTCGAGGTCATCGGCCTCGAACGAACACGAATGCGCTTGCAAAGTAAGGTGGCCTGGTCTTAATGAAATTATCGCTGTCGGTTGGGATCTCGGCTAGAGAATCGCCAAGTTATGTTAGGAACCACTTCTTTCTGAAAGTCTGCCGTCTGAGAAACCATTCGGGCTTCCACCTTGGCACTTCGTTCAT
>JBGTKY010000041.1:0-46290 GCA_041744395.1 Pyrinomonadaceae bacterium
ATCCCCCCCCCCCCCCCCCCCCCCCCCCCCCTCTTCCTGGCCCATTACTACGGCGGCCGACATGGACATAATTGCAAACATCGCCACGGCGATGAATCGTTTGTTACTACTCATTCTAGTTTCTCCTAAATATTCTGACTGTGATCGGCCGATCGTAGGTCTTAAACACGAAAAACCCCCGAAAGTTCCAAAACTTTCGAGGGCTTCGTTAGATTTCTAAACTGAATGCGCTATGCGTCGGGGAAAAGGGATTCATCTACACGCTGACCGAACGTGTAGGTACCAAAGAACATCTCTTCGGTCTGCTTGTCATCGACCCAAAGTACTGTGCGATAAGGAACCAGCGTTCCCTGAGCGACGCGGTAGTCATAGAACTTGCGCTTATACTTAGAACCACCATCCGTGTAATCAAGCATCATTATCCGGAAAGACTTTTCGCTAACGTAGAACCGCGTCTTTCTGCCCTGCTTGTCGGTTACCTCTAATGTGTGGAAACCAACGCCCATGACTTTTTCTTTTTCACGGACCTCGATCGTCGATTCGTTTTCTTTATACCGCAACAAAGCGTCGATACCGCGAAAGGTCTGATTTTGAAAAGCTATCGTAGCATCCTCCCGAGGCGAAAAGGTCGAATCATTGAAGATGCCATATATCTTTTCGTCCTTTGAGACCATAGAATAACGAGCGTCGGGAAGATCGAGTTCATAGCGCACTCGGTCTTTCATCGAATTCTCACCGCGGATCACCCAGCGTTGAAAAGTTGCGCGGTCAACGCCTCCGTCTGGCTTAGTCGTTTCAATTCTTCCGCGCTCGAGCGTCGTCTTGCGGATCTGATCGAGTACGATACGACCGCCGCCATTACCGTATATAAATATCACCGATTCGGCGATCTGTTCGGCAGTGAAGACGCCGTTCGCATTTCGCTCCGATGGCTGTTGCGTAGGTGCGGTGACTGCGGGCGTTGCTTCGGGTTGTTGGGCGAAAGCGACAGCCGAAAGCGCTGGAAGAAGCATCACGGCGGCAAACACAGAACGAAACGATACAAATGGTTTTGTCAGTCTAGTCATTTGGATAAATATAAAGGCGGATTGTAACATAACTGACGCTTTACAGCATCGAGGCCGTTAGAATCTCGTTTAATTGATGAACTGAACGCCGCAAAAGATGCATATTAAGCAGGATAATTCCTATCGATATATTTGATCTCAGAAACACATGTTGCACGTCGCCCTCTTCGAACCAGAGATACCGCCGAATACCGGAAATATCGCCCGCCTATGCGCCGCTACCGAAAGCTCATTGCATGTCGTGGGCGTCACCGGCTTCCGAATGGACGACCGGACCCTAAAACGCGCGGGCCTGGACTATTGGGAATATGTAACGCTATTCCGCCACACTGACATCGACGGGCTATATGAAACACTGCCAAACTCCCGTTTTCTCTATTTCACGACAAAGGCCGAACGGCCTTATACTGCCCTTGAATATCAATGCAACGACTGCCTCATCTTCGGCCCGGAAACCCGGGGGCTGCCTATGGAACTTCTCCAGACGAACGGTGAACACTGCCTAACGATCCCGATGAAGAATAAAAATGTCCGCAGTCTAAATCTGGCCACCAGCGTAGGCATCGTCCTCTACGAAGCGCTGAGACAGATCGATTTGGCTTAGTGTTGACGTTGGTTCTAGACGGCCGCTCGTATCTCGATCGTTAGATTGATTGCATCCTTTTTTCCTGCAAGAGCGTCCAATCATCGACGTTCTATAAACAGTGTCAGCAAAGGGACACTGATATTGGAGATTGTGAAACGGGAGAATTTGAGTGATGAAAAAAATTAATAAATTACTGGCATTATCGATAGCTGTTTTGGCTATCTCATTCGTAAGCGTTGATGCTCAAACCTACTCCGGCGATGCTTCGGCAATGAAAATGGAAAGTGATGTTCGAAAGCAGATCTTGAAACTTCCGTACTACGAAGTTTTTGATTATATCGATTACTCGATCCAGGGAAATACTGTCGTACTCGACGGAAAGGTGCGAAACGCAACGAACCGAAAGGCGGCCGAGGCCGCGGTCAAACGTGTTTCGGGAGTTGAGGTAGTGGTCAATAACATTGAGATCTTGCCGGTAGGCGGATTCGATGATCGCATCCGAAATGGCCTGTTACGGTCGATGGCTAACACATCGAACCTGTCGCGCTACTTGTGGCCTGTGAATCCGTCGATCAGGCTGATCGTCGATCGCGGACACGTGACCCTTGAGGGGATCGTCGCGAATGAAACAGACGTAAATCTGGCGAACATCGCCGCACGATCGGTGTCGGGAGTCTTCAGCGTGACCAACAATCTGGTTGTTGACCGCGAAAATGCCGGTTAAGTGGCATTCGCTTTTCTACAGAGAGGCCGTTCGGAATTGATCCGGGCGGCCTCTTTCTGTTTACACAAGTTGCCTTTTGGCGGCGTTTGAGTCATTATTTTCGTTTGCTTACAGGCACGGAATTACGACTAAGGTACCGACAGAAAAGATCAGAAATATCGCCATCATTGCCCACGTTGATCACGGCAAGACAACGCTGGTCGACGCACTGCTTGCTCAATCCGGCACCCATCGCGACAACGAAACGGTCGTTGACCGGGTGATGGACTCAATGGACCTTGAACGCGAGCGCGGCATCACGATCATGGCCAAGAACACGTCCGTCCGCTATGGCGATTTCAAGATCAACATTCTTGACACACCGGGCCACGCCGATTTTGGCGGTGAGGTCGCACGCTGTCGCTATCTACGATAGCTCGATCGAATACCACAACTTGTCCCCATAGCTCACGCGATGGGCTACATACTGCCGACGATTACACGGGCTCGCCTAACCCAAACCTTTCCGGCGGCAGGCCCGCTACGCACGGCGGTCGGGCATATAGCCCGACCGCATTCCACCAAGGCAGAGCCTTGAAGCTCCAACTAGGCATGCTCAGTCCGTGTTATTTCTTGGTTGAAGCTTTTCAGCCTCGTAATGTTTAAAATTGAGCCTGAGCGGGTATCGGAATGTCACCAGCCGAGCCCCAATAGTCAACGGTGACCGATCCGGTTTGTGAAAGGTATCGCCACCATTGTCCATTGCGATAAATAGCGATATCGACCTTTCCATCGCCGTCATAATCTGCAGGGACAGGTATATCGCCATTCAAACCAAAAGTGATCACGATCGGGCCTGCTGACGAGCGGTTTATCCACCATTCTCCGGTTGATGGCCTAAAGATAGCAAAGTCAGATTGCCGATCGCCGTCGTAATCACCCGGGACAGGGATGTCGCCGGCACTACCCCATTGCACTGTCATAGGTGCCGCTACTCCGTTGGGGTCGGCGACATACCAAGTGCCGTCTCGGAAATAGCTAATATCATCCAATGAATCGCCGTTAAGATCTGCGACTACAGGTATGTCAGTTTCAAGTTCTCCGACTAGATAATTCGGTATAGGTTGCTGATTGTTGGTCCAACAGTTTATATAGTTACTTCTAATGAACCATTGTACCAAGCTGCCCTGCGAGCGTCTGGATACTAAAAAATCGCGCTGTCCAAGATATTCGTGGTTAGACCCAACGAAAGGCTTGTCGCCCGCGGCTCCAAGACACATATACATGTGAGCGTCATTGTTAGTCAGAGCGTGCCAGGCACCGTCGCGGACTACGCCGATATCAGTTTTTTGATCCATATCAGCATCTGCGGCAGCGACTCGGTCAGTCGGAAATCCCCATTGTCGATACTTGATCCCCGCTGTACTTTGGTTCAGGTACCAAACGCCATCGCTAGGTCTGAATACCGCCAGATCCGATCTTCCGTCGCCATCAAAGTCAAATCGTGCCTTTTTGATCGAAGAATCAGGAACCAGACGAATAAGTCCCCTTCGGTTGAAGGAATTGACCGTTGAAATGCCGCCAAATAGATAAAATCCGCCACTGCCGTCTTCGCGAAACCCTTTGAGCCCCTCAAATCCGGCTATGGCGACCCAGTCCATAGACTGTTCCACCGAGCCGTCCGGCTTAATACGCAAGAAATCGAACGTTCTCGTACCTGATACCCACTTCTTGCAGCCATTAACCATGAAGCTGCCGTCGGCGAGCCCGATACCTATCGTTGAGCTGCAATATGGTGTTTCGCGGATCTGACTTCCGTCGGCACTAAGCAGCCGTACAGTGCCTGAATTGCCGATCAATATCTTGCCGTCGGGCAGCAAAGACAACAACCTGACGTTTGAGGTCGCGGTAATGGCCGGATCAAATGTTAGATCCAAGGTGCCGTCGGAATTGATGCGCTTTAACTCAAAGACAGGACCACCGGTGGTGAGGTCACCATTAAGTAGAATTTGCCCCGAAGGCAATGGATATGCTACGGGACAGTTGCCGGCATCGGAAAAAGTAATTCTAAACGTTGGATCGAAACTTAGGTCCGCATTGCGGCGAAACAAGGTGTTATACGTAATTCCATTCTCTGTTCGCGGGCCGCAGAAGAGCAGCTTTTCATCATCTTGCACTCCACGAAGAACTCCGTTGATCGTGGCAGTCGGAATCGTGCTATCAAAGCTTCCGTCTGAATTAAGCCGTGCCCAGTAACCGAAAGTCGATGCAACGGTAAAGCGACCGCCAACAAGATATTGTCCATTCGGCAACACTTTCCATATTCTCGTCACATAATTTTGAGACGAACCGCCAGCGGTTTGTATCTGGGATGTGAACGAAGTGTCAAGGGTACCATTTGCAAAGTAACGCTTGAGAAAAGGCACGCTGGTACTACCGCTGAAATCCTCGCCGGCGACGACGAACTTCCCGTCCGTATGAACATAGACATCGTAAACAACGTCAGGGGATGCAAATCCAAGATCCGGAAATTCGGTATCTACATGGTAGTCAGTGGCGGAGACAGAAATGCTCAAAAATGAAAGGAAAACGAATGACAGAACTGCAAATCTCACAAACACTCCCCTTGCGATCATTTCAGCGTTAGATCGTTCGATATCCTATGACAATACCCGTCCCAAGTCAATATATTTGGTTAGTCGACCACGGCTTCGACTTAAGGACAGGGTCATCTATGAAGTGACCCGTTGATATCAAGCGCACTTCAAGTGTGAACACCGGTTAGGTGTTTCGAGGCGCTTGGATCTCTGACAAAAGAACAAACCGAACGACTCCTGTTTGGTTAGATCGACCAGCCTCTTGATCCTTTTGACGTCAGTTCGTTTGCTTTTCCCCTCGCAATCAGTCATTATTTCCGTTTGCTTGCAGGCACGGAGTTACGACTATGGTACCGACAGAAAAGATCAGAAATATCGCCATCATTGCCCACGTTGACCACGGCAAGACAACTCTCGTGGACGCGATGCTTGCTCAATCGGGGACTCACCGTGACAATGAGACCGTCGTTGACCGCGTGATGGATTCCATGGACCTTGAGCGTGAACGTGGAATCACGATCATGGCCAAGAACACTTCGGTCCGGTACGGCGATTACAAGATCAACATACTCGATACGCCGGGCCACGCCGATTTTGGCGGCGAGGTCGAACGCGTTCTGAAAATGGTCGATGGTATCGTTTTGCTAGTCGATGCTGCCGAAGGTTGCCTCCCGCAGACACGATTCGTGCTCAGAAAGGCATTGGAACTTGAACTTCCCTGCATCGCCCTTGTAAACAAAATGGATCGGCAGGACGAGCGGCATGAAGAAGTCGTTGACGAGATCTATGACCTGTTCATCGATCTCGGGGCCGACAACACTCAGATCGAGTTCCCGATACTCTATGCGATCGCCCGTGACGGGATCGCGATGGCATCGCCCGGCGACGGTTCAAAAACACTAAAGCCGCTGTTTGATCAGATCATTGAAACGATTCCGGCACCGCATGCTCTCCGCAGCGATTCGCTCCAATTGCTCGTCGCAAATATCGACTACAACGCATTTGTAGGACGCCTCGCGATCGGCCGCATCTTTTCCGGCCAAATAGCCAAGAATCAGGAAGTTTCGGTCGCCAAACGCGACGGCAAACTTGTCAAGACTCGTGTCAAAGAGCTATTCGTTTTCGAGGGGCTTGAACGCAATACAGTTGCAGAAGCCGGAACGGGCGAAATAGTCGCACTTGCCGGATTTGACGATATCGAGATCGGCGAAACCATTACAACGACCGATAATCCCAAGCCGCTTCCTCTAATCCACGTCGATGAACCGACGATCGCTATGATCTTCGGCGTTAACACGTCGCCGTTTTCAGGCATCGACGGAAAATTCGTCACGTCGCGTCAGATCAAGGAACGCCTCGACCGCGAACTGCTCGGCAACGTCGCGTTGCGAGTGGAGCTGACTGAGGCCGCGGAACAATTCAAGGTATCGGGCCGAGGCGAACTGCAGCTCGCGATCCTCATCGAAATGATGCGTCGCGAGGGCTACGAAGTTCAAGTCTCTAAACCCGAGGTCATCACAAAAAAAGATGAGAAGACCGGTGAGATGCTAGAGCCGATCGAACTAGTCGTCATTGACGTGCCCGATGAATTTATCGGCGTCGTGACAGAGGCGATGGGCCGACGTAAAGGTCAGATGACCAAGATGATCAATAACGGTTCTGGCCGCGTTCGGCTCGAATTCGAAGTTCCTTCACGCGGCCTTATCGGATTTCGCGGTGAGTTTTTAACAGAGACAAAGGGAACGGGCCTTCTCAACACGCTTTTCCTTCGCTTCGACAAGCACCAAGGCGAGATGAAGGGCCGCCAGACCGGATCGCTGGTTTCAGACCGAATGGGTGAGACGAATACATACGCTCTCTATAACCTGCAAGAGCGCGGTGTACTTTTCGTTAAGCCACAGATCAAGGTCTACGAAGGAATGATCGTAGGCGAAAATGCCCGTGCGGTCGATCTGGACGTAAATCCGATCAAGGAGAAAAAGCTCTCCAATATGCGCACGACGAGCGCCGACGAAGCAATGCGGCTTGTACCCCAACGCGAAATGTCGCTCGAACGCGCCCTCGAATTCATCGCCGACGACGAACTGATCGAAGTCACCCCGAAGGCAATTCGTTTGCGTAAACGTGTATTAAAGGCGAACGAGCGTCCAAAGAAATAGCGCTGCTGTTTTTATGGATCCTGTGAACGATCCAGAAGCCAAATATCAGATTCGCTGGTGGTTGCACCGTAGTAAAGAAGTTTGCCATCTCGGCTGACGAAAGGATTGCGGAGTTGTTCTTTCGAGGACGAAACCAACTCGCTGATTTTTCGGGTTTCGGTATCAGCGAGAAAGATCTTATTGTTAAAACCATAAACTACGTGGCGGCTATCAGGCAGCCACGCTGGGATGACATCCTTACCGTCACCGTCCGTCACTCTTTCATACCGGTTTGTCTCTAACGAGTAAACCCCTAGAAGGCGTTTTTCGCCATCGTGAATCGTTCCAGCAAGCTTTTTGCCGTCCGGCGACCAATCCCAGGAAACGAACCCGTCGACGCCCTGTTCAGGTGTGAGTTTGTGGGGAGTTTGCTCGTTCCAGTTTTTGGAAAGATCCAGAATGTATGTTTGATTTTGACTAAAGAAGGCGAGGTGTTTGCCGTCTGGCGACCAGACCGGAAACCCTCGGGCGACATCAGGATCGGTTTGAAACGTGATTTGCCGCAAGTTCGTGCCATCGACATTACAAATCCAAATTTCTGCACCGCCATTGCGGTCCGAACTAAACGCAAGTTGCTTTCCATCGATCGACCACCGGACATAGCGGTCAAACGGAGCGTCGTTCGTGACATCTCGCCAATCTCGCCCATCGCGACTGACGGTTACGATATCGTCCTGCGTTCGCCGAATTATACGCATCACAAACCGAGTGCCGTCGGATGAGAGCTCGGCACGAGTTGTTTCGCGGTCACCTTGCGTTATCCAGAATGGTTCGCCGACGATTTTTAGCGACGCGGCGTCAAATACTACGCCTTGAATATTTGCCTGATTATTTGTCTGAACATAGATCATCCGCTTGCCGTCGTGTGAAAAATTCAGGTGCCGGCTGAATTTTGACGGTGTAACGATCGGTTCCGGTTCAGACAAGGCCATGCCGCTTGTTTCGTCAATTCTGACGCGCCAAAAATTTATGCTGCCGCCTTTACTACTGACAAAATATAGAAAGTTCCCATCGGGCGACCAAACCGGATTCCAATTCGAAACGGAAAAATCTTTGGCAACGATGACTGGTTCGCCGCCGCCAGAAGGAATTGTCGCGATCTCGCGTTTACTAAACGCCGCCGTATAAAACCAGTACGCGATACGCTTTCCTGAAGGCGACCATGCTGGAAACGAGGCTTCCGATTTGATCAATTCACGTTTCGCTCCGGTTTCGACGTTGATGATCAGGAGAGACTGTTCGCCATCAGCCCGGACCGTCGGCTGGTCGCGGCCAAAAGTGCTAACGACAATTTCGCGTCCATCTGGCGACCACGAAGGATGGAAGCCTTCACTCGCGATATGCCGGAGATTTTCGCCCGATGCACCCATGACATAGATTCCTTTTGGTTCGCGTTCGGATCTAAATGCGATCTGCTCGCCACTCGGTGAAAAAGCAGGCTGAACTTCATCTGCGGCAGAATCTTCAGTCAGATTGGTTGCATTCTTTCCGCCGACGCGCTGAATGTATAGATCAAAATTTCCCGCAGCGTAGGATGCGTAAACAAAGCTTTTCCCGTCCGGCGAAAGCGACGGGTAAAATTCTGTTCCAGACTCACGGGTTAGCTGAATATTCGTTGCGTTGCTCCAGTCGGCTCCGGTCGGTGGGTCTTGACGAAGAATAAAAAACCACACAGTGATCCCTATCAGAGCCAAACCCAAAATCGCGAAGGCGGGAATTAAGTACTTTTGTCCTGACTTTTCAACCGCTTTGTCTGTCGACGCTAACGCCCCGCTCCGCAAAGACGGCGAGGAGTCTATTTCACGTCGGACCCGCTTGAGATCGGCAAGAAAGTCGGAGGCTGTTTGATATGAAACGTCCGCGTCTTTTTCGAGTGCCTTCTCAATGATTGATTTGAGCCCGATAGGAGCATTATTGGTAAATGAGGTGGCAGGTTCCGGCTCTTCGGATAGGATCTTTTGAAATGTCGCCTGCCGCGACTCACCTTTGAACGGATTGATACCCGTTAGCATTTCGTAAAGAACGACGCCAAGGCTCCACAGATCGGTGCGGTGGTCTACCCGTTCTCCGCCTACTTGTTCGGGCGACATATATGCGGGCGTGCCGATGATTATTCCTTTCATCGTGTAGTTCGATAAGCTTTGCTGTAATTCGCCTTGGTCGCCGAGCTTTGCCAAACCGAAATCCAACACCTTAACAAACCCGTCCGGGCGGACCATAATATTTTCCGGTTTTATGTCCCGGTGAATCATACCGGCTTTGTGTGCCGCAGCTAGTGCCTCGCATGTTTGCGATATGATAGAAAGGGTTGTTTTGAGATCAACGCCTCGATTTATCAGCTCCCTGACAGTTTCGCCCTCGACGAATTCCGTAGCGATATAGTTCAGACCATCATCCTCACCAACATCATAGATCGTCACGATGTATGGATGATTGAGAGTCGAGACCATGCGGGCCTCGCGTTCGAATCGCTTGAGCCGTTCTGGATCAGCCATGAATTCGGCAGGCAAGATCTTTAGTGCGACCTTTCGGCTCAGTTTGCTGTCATGGGCTAAATAAACCTCGCCCATGCCGCCGGTACCGATGGGCTTTTCGATCTTGTATGTTCCGAGTTCGCGACCGATGAGAGGGATGGATTTGGTTTGATTTTGCGCGAGTTCGCGCGCCACCAGATCCATTGCGGAAGTTTCGAAAAACTTCTCAGATCCCGCCCTGGCTTCCACCAGACTCAACACTTCCTGTCTGAGCTCGACATCACCGCCGGTCTTTCCTAATAGAAAATCATGCTGCAGACCTTCGGGGAGATCGAAAGCAGCATCGAGAAGTTCATCGATTTGTTTCCAGCGTTCGACGTCCATGGATCAAAACATTATCGCAGGGATCATGAATTACTTAATTCGCGATAAAGCCACGCCTTGGCCTTCTGCCATTCTCGCATTACGGTTATTGGGGCAACCTTTAGGACTTCGGCGATCTCTTCCACGGATAGTCCTCCGAAGAATTTCAGTTCGACGACCGTCGCTTTTCTCTCGTCGAATCTAGCGAGCTCTGTCAAAGCCTCATCGAGAGCCACAATATCCGCGTCTTTGCCCGCCGTTACCTCAAACGCCTCTTCCAGCGACACGTGAAGGACGTGTTTGTCATCAACTTTGGGCCGTTTACGTGCAAACTCGACCAGAATTCGCCGCATCAAGTGTGCCGAGACACCGAAAAAGTGTGCCCGATTCTCAAACTTCGCCGATTTCCAATCGATAAGACGCAGATACGCCTCATTCACTAGTGCAGTCGTCTGCAAAGTATGCCCGTCCCGTTCTCGATTCATGTAACGATGAGCGATCTTATGGAGTTCCGCATGAATGATCGGCGTGAGTTCCTCTAAAGCCGCGCTGTCGCCTGCACTCCATTTCTGAAGCAATTCGGTTACTTCCAGTGGCGGCTCTCGAGTCATAGGATTAATCCGTTTAACCTATCTAATTTAACACAAACGTTGAAGATAATTTTACAAAAGTCCGGATGGTTCAGGCCTAGACTTCTCTAAACGAACAATTCGTCAGAACATGTGATAGTTTTTTCGACTTCCTAACGCATTAATAATTGAGAGGCATCAATGCCGTAAGTACTAACAGGAGAAATAATATGAAAATCAATCACATTCTAGCAATTGTAGCCTTGTCGGTTGCGTTTACAGTCGTTGGGGTTCCGAACTCGACAGCATCCGGATATGAGCTGCCACTGCGTGGCAGCGATCTCGCGACGGGCGAGCGTTACAACACGTTCGTACACGAAACCGGCCGGCAGGCCGAGGGTAAGGACATCGGAGCCCGACGCTATATTTCGGATACCAACTGGTCATGGCTGAAAAGCGGCGGGGCGGACGGCAAGGTGCTCAACAACTGGGTGGTTTACGGTAAGCCATTTTATGCGATGGCTCCAGGCAAAGTCATCGGCTGTTGGCGAAATGCCCCGGAGAACACGCCCGGCAGTTTGCACCCGAACATCCTCAAGAATGCGGGTGGCGGTAACCACCTTTGGGTGCTCCAGGACGACGGCGTCATTGCTCTGTACGCGCACGCGCAGCCGGGAAGCATTCCTTCGTCGGTCTGTCCGAAAACGCCCACGTATATGACAAACACGAAGGGCCCCGGGGGCCCAAATCCCGATATCGCCAAAGACGCAGAAGTATCGGATGGGGCCCGAATAAATACCGGACAGTTTTTAGGAAGGATTGGGAATTCTGGATCGAGCAAAGGCGGCCCGCATTTGCACGTTCACATGGAGAAGGACGGCAAGCCCGTCGAAATGAAGTTTGCTCGCGGGCTAACTACATCCTACGCGGGCGGAAAGGCGAGTCTCAACGGACCTTGGGCCGGGTTAAATGGCAAAATAATGCCGGAGGCGAGTATTCTCTTCCTGCCGCCACGCCCGCAGGGAAACTACACATTTAACGGCAGCACCCCCGATGAGTTCCAGAGGCTTGCAACCCACCTTGACGATTCGGAGGAGGTCGCAAATATAGTGACTTGCAAATCCAACGGATCAAGCTATAACTCAACATGGGTCCCGGCGAAGGGCCTCTGGGCTATGCACCACGGCATGAGCGCGGCGGTGGCGGCCGAGAAGCATGCTTTCTACACGCAAAAGGGTTATAAGCGTACATCCTCCTACACGTGCGGGAACGTAAGTGTAGCGGTCTGGCGAAAACTCTAACCGGCTTCCGGTAATTACAGCATTAAGGCTATGTGCCGCGGGCGCATAGCTTTTTTTTATTTTCTTTTTTCGCAAATGATAGGTCTTCGGACAAATTTCCGCATTCTTAAGTGAGGCCGGAATTTCGGCGAGAGAAACTTGGAGAATTGATATGAGAATACAACGTTTACATACACTGATCTTACCTATCGTAGCAATCTTCTTTATCAGCATCGTGTCGGCGAACGCGGCGACCTGGACCGTAACGAAATCCACGGACAGCAACGACAATGTTTGCGACGTAGATTGCAGTTTGCGCGAAGCCGTTTTCAACGCCGATTCGGGCGACACCGTTGATTTTAACGCCAACCTCATCGGGCAGACATTCACGCTCGGCGGAACGGAGATCGTGATCACGAATCGGATCACGATCGACGGCAATCTCGACGGTGTAAACGTCGCCTTTATCTCAGGCAGTAATACGAGTCGAATATTTCGGATCGCCGCAGGCGGTGGATTGGCACTGAGGAACGCGATTCTTGTACAAGGGGTCGGCGGGCCTGGAAGTGGCAACCCCAATGTCAACGTTGGCGGCGCGATCTATTCCGAGGTTTCTACCTCCCTTTCGCTCGATCGGGTCGCTATTCGCGGCAATACGGCCGAACTCGGCGGCGGCGTTTATTTGAGCACGGGAACCCACCACATCACCAATTCATCATTTACCGGCAACTCGGCCGAGAGCGGTACCGCAATCAATGAGATCGATGGAGCGACACTGTTTATGTCGAACACGACGATTAGCGGTAACTTCCTCTCAAATGATATGGGCGAATTCGGTGGCGGAGCACTAGTAAACCGTGGATCGGTGGCGACGATACGCAATTGCACGATTGTTAATAATTCGGCAAAGACCGGCGGCGGAATTGCAATGGTGCCTGCATTTAACCCTACGGTCGTTAACATCGGCAACTCTATTGTCGCCGGAAATACGGCAACGGGGAATGGGCCGGACATCAGATATTTTCCGGTGCCAGATGCAGTCACGCTGACATCCGTCGGCGGCAACTTGGTACAAGACGCCGCGAATCTTCCCGAGACTACTTTCATGCAGCCAAACGACCTTACAGGCGTCAATCCGCTGCTCGGCCCCACCAATGCGGGCCAGGGCGGGCATCCGATCGCAACTCACACGCTGCAGGCGGGCAGCCCCGCCAGGAACGCGGGACGCAATCAGAATGCTGTCGATCCGCTTACGAATGAGCCTTTGACAACAGAGGCTCGCGGAGCCGGTTTTCCGCGCATCACGGATGGAATAGTAGATATGGGTGCATTCGAAGATCAATCGGGTAACACCTCGCTCGTCGTGACTAAAAACGCCAATAGTAACGACCTCGTCTGCGATACCGACTGCAGCCTGCGTGAGGCCGTCCACCAGGCCGGATTGAATTTTGGCACCGAAACTATTACCTTTGCGGCGAATGTTTTTGGGACGCTTGCGCTCGGCGGCAGCGAAATTTTGATTCAAAATCAAAACGTCAACATCGTCGGCTATCCCGATCTGAATGCTGAGACCTTGATCGCCTCGGGCAACGACGTAAACCGCGTCTTAAGATTGAATAATGCGACGGTCAATATCTCGGGAATGACGTTTGCGAACGGCAACGCTGGAGCAGGTTTCGGCGGCGCGATCCTGGCGGAAAACAACAGCAATCTGACGCTCGATAAAGTAATTGTTAGGAACAACTTTGCTGCGGCTTACGGTGCGGCACACTTGAGCGGAGGAACGCACCGAATCATCAATTCGACCATCAACAATAATTCGGCAAACACGGGACTCGCTCTAAGCACCAGCGGCACTTTGAATATGGCAAACACGACCGTCAGCGGCAATTTTGATGCGGATGGCGGCACGGGGATCGGTGCTATTTTCGTTACAGGAACGGCAAATATCCGCAATTCGACCATCGCCTTTAACCGCACAAGCGGCGGAACCGGCGGCGGTATCTTCAACTCTGGAACTTTGAATATGGGTAACACGATTGTCTCAAACAATATCGCGGCGAACTCGCCTGACATTCACCAAAGCTCGGGCTCTCTTACGTCGGTCGGCGGCAATTTGGTGCAAAGCACTGTCGGATTTCCCGGCGGCACATTCAGCCAAACAAACGATACAACAGGAGTTGACCCGATGCTCGCAACATTGGCCGACAATGGCGGAGCAGTTACGACGCAATTGCTGCAGCCGCTGAGTCCTGCAATCAATAGCGGCGTAAACGCTAACGCCATTGACCCGTTTGATATTTCTGTACTGCAGTTCGACGCTCGTGGGAATGTGGATCGGATCATCAATGGAACAGTCGACAAAGGCTCATTCGAGTCTCTTATTCCTACTGCCGCATCGGTCACGGTTAGCGGACGGGTAACAACAGCCGACGGTAGCGGGATCACACGAGCATTCGTTGTACTCACGGATTCGAACGGAACGACACGTCGCGTAATGACCGGATCATTCGGCTATTTTCGCTTTGCCGAGGTAGAAGCCGGTGAGACATACGTGGCAAGTGTGGAATCAAAGAGTTTCAGCTTCGCACACCAGATCGTGGTTATCACTGAGGACCTTTCCGAGCTAAATTTTATTGCGGAGGAACAGGCAACCCCGTCGCGGATACGATCCGCCGCCGCCCGCTCTGCCGCAATTCCCATCTGGCCGCCAACGGCGGAAGGATCGGACACGGATGGGCAAACTGGTCAATATAGTCGATTGATACACCGACTTCGGTAGTAGATAGTAGCTAGTTTCGGCGAGGTTCTACAGCGAGAATGAGTGTAAAATGGAGCGGTTTTTGGCCGCTTCTTTTTATGTGTGCGATCGTGCTTGACACCCTATCGATAGATGTTGTATTTTACCATCTAGTTACTTAACTACTTAGTTTAATTAATAGGAGCGAATTATGGCACAGATAAACCCCTACCTTAATTTCCCCGGCACGACCGAGGAAGCTTTCAATCATTATAAGTCGATCTTCGGCGGTGAATTTTCCGCAGTTATGCGGTTTGGCGAGACGCCGGGCTGCGACGATATGCCGATATCCGAAGCCGAGAAAGGCAAGATCATGCATATCTCATTGCCGGTCGGCGGCAATATATTAATGGCGACCGACTCATTGGAATCAATGGGTCAGAAGCTGGAATACGGCAATAATAACCACATATGTATTACGCCGGACAGCCGCGAGGATGCGGATCGCATCTTTAATGGCCTGGCTGAAGGCGGCACAGTGCAGATGCCCCTCGCGGACATGTTTTGGGGCGACTATTGGGGATCGCTCACCGATAGATACGGCATAAATTGGATGATCAACTACAACCCGAATGAGGCAACCGCCGGGTAGCGATGGAGGAAATTTTGAATACCACAGAATCAGAGATCCAAGCACTTGCCGATCATTGGGCAGAATCAATGCGTAAAAGGGATGTCAATGCGATCATGGAGCACTACTCAAATGACGTTGTCGCCTTTGATGTACCGCCGCCCCACACGGTTACGGGCAAGGCCGCAGTTAGTCAAAATCTAGAAAGCTGGCTGAAAATATTTGATGGCCCGATCGATGTTGAGTTCAAGGACATTTCGATAGTAGTGGCGGGAGATGAACTTGCCGTTCTTCGCCAGCTCGCACGGGTAAGCGACAGCGGTAAAGGGCCCGATTCCGGAATGTGGGTTCGCGTTACTGTTTGCTATCAAAAACAGGACGGCAAATGGCTTGTGATACATGAACATGCTTCCGTACCGCTAGTGATGTAAGGAAAAAACAGGAGAAAGGAAAATGTCAGATACAAATAAAACGATAGTTGAAAAGATCAATGACGCATTTTCGGCGAACGACGTCGAAGGGTTTCTTGCAAATTGCGCAGAGGATGTTTCGTGGACCATGGTTGGCGACCGGGCCGTCAAAGGTAAAGATGCGATCCGAAGCTTTATGGCTGAGATGGGAAGCATCGAACCTCCGATCTTCGGTGTGGACCGAATGATCGCAGATGACAATTCGGTAGTCTGTTACGGCGGGATGACCATGAAAGACGATAAAGGCCAGAACAGCAATTGGAACTATTGCGACATTTATCATTTCGCCGACGGCAAGGTGGAGAGAATGAGTTCATTCGTTATTAAAGAAAAAGGTGAGGACGGCTCGACGAGCTCCGCCTCGGCATAGGCCAAACCTTTCATAACGGTGTTCCCGCTACGTTGTTCCCGCTAAATATATGCAGACACAAACAGACAGGCTGAGTTCGACATTTTCAGCACTTGCCGATCCGACACGGCGGGCGATACTTACCCGCTTGTCGACCGGCGAGGCGACCGTACAAGATCTGGCGAAGCCATTTAAAATGACGCTTCCGGCCGTTTCAAAACACTTAAAGGTACTCGAGCGTGCAAAGCTCATCCGCCGGAGCCGAAATGCGCAATGGCGTCCGTGTTATCTGAACGCGGCACCGCTGAAAGATGCCGCCGATTGGGTCGATCAATATCGGAAGTTCTGGGAAGAAAGCCTAGACCGACTTGATGCCTACCTCAAGGTGCTTCAGGCACAGGAGAAAGCTGGACCATAGCCGCCGCCACATCCAAAAGCGAAAAAGGAGAAGAAGAAATGACTGCCACCGCAGCAACATCTGATCGCGAGATATCGCTCTCGCGGGTTTTCGACGCACCTCGCGAACTGATCTGGAAAGCCTGGACCGATCCCGTCGGCATATCAAATTGGTGGGGACCTGAAGGATTCACGACGACCACCAAGTCTATGGACCTCCGCCCAGGTGGAGTCTGGGATCACACGATGCACGGTCCGGACGGGACCGATTATCCAAACCACACGGAATATATTGAGGTCTCAGAACCTGAGCGACTCGTCTACACGAACGAGGGAGCAAACGAAGGCGGGACACATGTGAAGTTCATATCGACCGTTACCTTCGATGACCTGGGCAACGGCATGACGCGATTGACGGTTAATTCCGTATTCCCTTCTGCCGAGCTACGAGACAAGATCGACGCAGAATATGGAGCGAGCGAAGGCCTCAAGGATATGTTCACGCGTCTCGCTCGTTACCTCAGCTAGAGTGAGGATCTTAGAATCAATGTAGGAGTAGAAGAATGGCAGTTGAAACGAAGACAAATAGCGAAAATGCAATCGACCTCGTGATCGTCCGGGAATTTGATTCGCCGCGAGATTTAATGTGGGCTGTCTGGAATGAAAAGGACCACATGGAAAAGTGGTTCGGGCCGAAGGGATTTACGACAAGGATCGACCACCTCGATTTCAGCGAAGGCGGAGAGATGCGGATTGTGATGATCGGTCCGGATGGCACGGAGTATCCGTCGAAAGGATTTTTCAAGGAGATCGATCCGCCGCGAAAGGTGGTGACGACCGACGACTTCGGCGAAGGTTTTGACGAGATCGCATCCATGAAAGGGATCGACCTGCCGAGCGGAATGGTGACCACGGCCGAATTTGAAGACCTCGGATCGAAAACGCGGCTTAGATTGACAATTTCTCACCCCACACCGGAAGACCGCAAACGTCACGAGGATATGGGCGTCATCGGCGGTTGGAACTCGAGCTTTGATTGCCTCGACGAATACCTGGCTTCGCTATAAGGAGAAAAATCATGCAAAGTATCACGCCGTTTCTATGGTTCGACGATCAGGCCGAAGAGGCTGCGAATTTCTACACTTCGATCTTCAAGAATTCGTCGATCGGTACCGTCACTCGGTACGATGAAGCGACAGCGGCCAATGTCGGCAGACCGGTCGGCTCGGCGCTCACAGTCGATTTCACGCTGAACGGCCAGACGTATGTCGGGCTAAACGGCGGGCCGATGTTCAAATTCAGCGAAGCCATCTCATTTGCCATCCAATGCGACGATCAGGCAGAGGTTGATTATTACTGGAGCCGACTCACCGCAGACGGCGGCGAAGAATCTATGTGCGGATGGCTGAAGGACAAATTTGGGCTTTCGTGGCAAGTGGTTCCGACAGAGCTGATCGAAATACTCAAGGCCGGCGGCGAGCGTTCGCAAAAGGCAATGCAGGCCGTGATGTCGATGCGAAAGATCAATCTCGCAACCGTACTTGAGGCAGCGAATAGTGCTGTATAAAGGAGAAAGAATAGGAGGCGAAGATGACAATCATACGAAGCATTGCTGCCGTCTTAGCCGGTCTTATCTTTATCATCGTCACGCACACTGCGATCGACGAAATACTGGAGGCGATCGGCATTCTTCCGTCGCCGGAAGAGGGTTTACACGATCCGACACAGGTCACGCTGGCACTCGGTTATCGACTTCTTTTTTCGGTGGCGGGCTGTTACCTTGCAGCTTATCTCGCACCTTCCCGGCCGATGCTGCACGCGTTGATCCTCGGAGGGATCGGCCTGCTTGCCAGTGGGATGGCGAGCATAGTGGTGATTCCGCTTGGCCTCTCACCCGCGTGGCACCCGATCGCACTGACCGTTTCGGCCTTGCCCTGTGGATGGGCCGGAGGCAAAATAAGGGAAAAGCAGATCGAGTCTAATTATGACACCTGGGCTTAATGTTTCCGCCGAACTCGTAGGAGACCGCGAGATCGTCATCTCATGGGTCTTCGATGCTCCAGTGCATTTGGTCTGGACGGCGTGGACCGATCCCGAACATATTTCCAAATGGTGGGGGCCCCGTGGATTTAACGCTCCGCCGAGCAGTGTCGAACTGCGGCCAGGCGGAACATTTCGTGTGGAACTGAACGGCCCCGACGGGAAGATCTATCCGTGCACCGGAACTTTTAGCGAGATCATCCCGAACAAGAAGATCGTCTACGAAGGTCCGCCGAATGAACCCGCGGGATGTGGTGCCGGCATACCGCCGCAGGCAACTGTTACGATCACATTTACCGAACGCGGCGACAGAACCGAGCTGACGATCCATACGCTTTTGGAGTCCACCGAGCATCGTGCCGCTGCCCGTGCCGAAGGCTTTATCGAAGGTTGGCAGCAAAGTTTGAACCGACTTGCTGAGTTTATCGTAAAAGAGATCTGAAATTGATTCGGTGCCGGATGGCGACGAACAATTCAGCGGGTGGAGCGAATGCCTAGACCGCCTAGCGGCCTATGTTACAAGTCACAAAACTCCCGGAGGATAATATGACCGAAGAAATCGAGACAGGAAGTCCGACAAAGAATTGGACGACGATCGGCTGGATATTGGGTGTGATCCCATCACTCTTGCTTTTCGTGAGCGGCGTTATGAAATTTATACAACCGGCGGGCTTCGAAGAGGGCTTGACACATATGGGCTGGCGGCCTGAGCAGATGTACGCCATCGGAGCGGTCGAGATCTTGTGTGTCCTGATCTTTCTATTCCCTAAGACAGCAGTGCTTGGGGCCATATTGCTGACCGGATACATGGGCGGCGCTATCGCGACGCATGTTCGAGTAGGCGATATTGTTATCGTTCAGGTCCTGATCGGGATGGTGTTCTGGCTTAGCCTCTGGCTCCGCGATCCCCGCATTCGCCAACTCATTCCGTTTCGCACTTAGGGTCTGAATTTCAACATATTGTTTACTGTTGTTACCCCGAACCTCCACGGATACTGGCCGCGACGAAGGGCATTGGCCGGTCCTATTTTTTGTTGACGGATAGGACGTTTCGCATGGCATTCGATATAATCAAACCCTTGCCAGGGTAGCGAAACATCAAATGACCGAAGCAAACAGACCTGACGCGCCAGACTCGTCAACCGAGATACCCCAAGGACCGGCAAAGAAGCCGGGCCGATACGACCGTTCGATCATCGAGGGTCCGCTCGGGCCTGCCGTATGGAAGATCGCCTGGCCCACGATGCTTACGAATATGATCGCCGGCATGCAGGGCATTGTCGATCATATAGTTGTTGGCAACGTCGTAGGATTTCGGGGAAATGCGGCGATCGGCGTCAGTTGGCAGATCTTTCTGGTCGTTATTGTTTTCATCTCGTCGTTGTTTACCGGAATGAGCATTTTGGTGGCTCGTTTTGCCGGTGCGGGTGACGAACTCAGAGTTGATCGCACAGTTTATCAGGCTTTTCTGACTGCAATAATTATTTCGGTCGGGGTCATGGCTCCGGTCGGATATTTCGCTTCGCCGTTTTTGCTAGATCTGGTCAACGCCGAGGCCGGAGTCAAGGCCGAGGCCCTGCCCTACCTTCGCATAACATTTATCTTCAGTCTTGGGTTGATGATCTTTTTTATGCTTAGCGGCGCTTTGCGTTCGGCCGGTGACGCGCGCACGCCCATGATCCTGGGCGTGATCATGACGGTGCTAAATCTTGTGTTGAACATCATCCTAATCGGCGGTGCCGGACCGATACCAGCATACGGCACAATGGGGGCGGCGATGGGCACGAGCATCGCCTCCGGCCTGGTCGCGATCTACGCGCTTTATAGATTGATAGCCGGCGGATGGGTCGTTTCATTTCCGAAGGGCCTTGGCTATCGGCCTGACTGGAGCATTATTCGTTTGATATTCAAGTTCGGCCTTCCGACCGGAATTCAGGGCATCGCAATGAACATCGGCGGCGTCTTTATGCTTGCGTTCATTGGCTCACTAGCGCAGAGTGCGGCGTCGCAAGCGGCTTTTGCGGTCGCCTACGGGCAGCTTTTTTCGCTGGTGACATGGACCTCGGTAGGGCTGATGGGTGCCGCAGCGGCCGTCGCGGGTCAAAATCTAGGCGCCGGAAACCCCGACCGTGCGAGCCATGCGGTCCATACGGCTGCCAAGTTTGGCATTGCCGGATCAGCTTTCGTCGGCCTGTTCTTTTTCTTTTTCCCGGAACAGCTTCTTGGTCTTTTCGGTATGGAAGAACCGGCGGTCATTGAGATAGGCAGCCAGCTGTTGCGCACCTTGAGCGTCTCCGGCCTTTTCATATCGGCAGCACTGACCTACACCGGCGGCCTGCAAGGAACGGGCGATACTAAAAGTCCGCTCTATATCTCGATAATCTCGCAGGTCGCGATCCCGCTAGGCATCTGCTTCGCGATCCAGCAGACCATCGGGCTGGAGCCGATACACATTTGGCTGGCTATACTCGTTGGCCATCTCACCCGATTTGTTTTGAGCCTCTACAAGTTTCACCAAGGCAGGTGGCGAAACATCGTCGTCAACATCGATCGGAACGAAGGCTAGGTTCGCCTTCTTCCGTTTCATCGTCGTCGTTATCAGGAGCCTCGGGATCGAACACCTCGTACCCGTGAGCGTCGTCGTAATAATAGCTCCGTTCTTCAGTCGGTTCGTCAGGGGATAGATCACCTGGTCGCCGGCTCCCGTCACTCTTATCGATCGTTACATTGGCCTTCGGATTTGCTCCCATGATTCGTATATAATCATTCCAGAATCTTGAACAAATTCAACTTAAATATGAAGAAACTCTGTACGCCGCTACTCCTGCTGCTCCTATCATGCGTCATATTTGTCGATGCTCAGACGCTTTCCGTTCGCCAGATCATGGCTGAGCCTTCGATCGCAGGGCAACGCGTTTCGGGCGAAAAGCTTTCACCGGATGGGACCAAAGTCGTTTACCTATGGAACGCCGAAGGCAAGCCGCGACGTGACCTATATTTGGTATCAACGAGCGGCGGAATGCCCGAAAAGATCTTGAGCCCCGCGGAACTCCCGGTTCCCTATCGAGCTCCGGAAAAGGAAAACAAGCTCGACTACGGCCTCGAGATGCGCGACGAGTTCGTCCGCGAACGCGAAAACCAGCTTGGCATTTTCGAATGGTCGCCGGATTCGCAGAGTGTCATCTTTACTTACGGCGGCGACATATATTTGTTGCCTGTCGAGTCTCGCAAACCCCAACGCCTGACAATTACACAGTCACCCGAAACCGGTGCACGATTCCTGGACAACAACCGGATATTCTATTCGCAGGGCGGGGATGCCTTTGTGATGCATTTAAATAAGCCGCTTGTAGTTCAACTAACTCGCGAATCGAACTCGCAGCAGTTCAAATCGGTCAGTGCGACGACGACCAGTAAAGACGGAAATATGCTGGCTTATGTCGTCAGCGATAGTTCGAAACAGCGGCAGCTCGTCGTGCCGAATTATTTGCCCGAGTTCGTCACCGGAGGCGGCCCGCGGCGGGGCTGGACCAATCAGCAGCTTTTCATCACCGCAACCGACGGCAGCCGTCAGACTCCGCACGAAATAAAACTGCCAAAACCGGAGGGCGTTTCCAGCTTTCGCCGAATGGTCTGGGCCGCGGACAACCGTTCGCTGATCGTCGATCGCCTCGATAAAGACACAAAACGCCGCCAGCTTTTTTACGTTTACAACGTCGGATCAAAGGACGAAAAAATCATACTCATCACCGAAGAGACCGACGACAAATGGCAGGCTCCGAAATCGGCGATATTTGAGCCGAATCCAAAAAACCCCGCACAGCTTTACTTCGCCTCCGAACGCGACGGCTATAACCATCTTTATTTGGCGACGTTGGAGGCAGAAACACGAGAGGTAGCAAGTGTGTTCGATCCGAATGCGAGAGTCGCCGAGGGCAGTCCGGGATTCACATCAAATGTGAAGATCGAACAGCGCACAAGAGGTGAATGGCAGGTCGAATGGGCAAAGTGGAATCCGCAAGGAACTCAGTTTATTTTTCTCTCAACCGAACACAATGCGTCCGTCAGAAACTTCTCGGTGAGCAATCTTAGCGGATGGAGTATTGTGCTTGATAACGACCCAGGCGTTCCTCTAAGAGAAAAGGGCATGATCGAATCGCCTCAGATCTCGACAGAGGGCTCAGACGCTGTAAAGGTAATTTACGGATTTTCTCGTTGGAATGAACCAACCGAACTTTATTCGGCGAACCCGTGCGACACGTGTACCGAAAATACATGGAATGTGACACGGATTACGAGAACAACACCTGAGGCGTTTGGGAGAATAAAATTCACTGAACCCAAGTTCATCGAAATTCCCTCGCGTGACGGCAAGAAGATACCGGCAAAGATCCATCTGCCCCCGGGGCACAACCCGAAGAGCAAAACCAAGTACCCGATGGTCATTTTCGTTCACGGGGCGGGTTATCTGCAGAATGTGATCAACGGCTGGAACAATTATTATCGCGAGTTTATGTTCAACGACATGTTGGCAAAAGAGGGCTACGTTGTCCTTGATATAGACTTTCGCGGATCAGCAGGCTATGGACGCGATTGGCGAACGGACGTTTATGATTTCCTTGGCGGCAAAGATTTCAATGACCACATCGACAGCATCGATCACATGGTCAAAAACTACGCTGTCGATCAGAAGCGTGTCGGTCCTTATGGCGGCAGCTACGGCGGATTTATGGCCGGAATGCTGGCAATGCGTGCACCGGACCATATCGCGGCAGCGGCGTCCTTGCGGCCCGTATTTGATTGGAAGAATTACTACGCCGCAAACCCGGGTTATACCGCACAGCGTCTCGGCTTTCCAGATAAGAATCCAGAAGCGTATAAACGAAGCTCGCCCATCAGCTATGCAGACCAGCTGCAGCGACCGTTGCTAATATTGCACGGCATGGCCGATGACAACGTACATGTACAGGATTCGGTCCAGCTCATCGAAAAGTTGATACGGCTAAACAAATCGCAATACTTCGAAGCAATGCTGTATCCATCCGAAAATCACGGCTTCGTCCGCCCCGAAAGCTGGGCCGACGAATACGAACGCATCCACGCTTTCTTCAAAAAGCACCTCGCCGTTAAATGATCGTCAAAAAAGAGAGGCTGCCGGATATGGCAGCCTCTGTTCATAGCCTCTAACTAGCCGGCTATTCGGCATAGGTAGAAACATTATTGTCACGGAAGAGCGTGCTGACGGCAAACATGCTTGGGAATCCGTGAGGAAGGTCTTCCGGCGAGACCGGATAACCGCAAACCTGATGCCCCAGGCCAAGTGCAGCAAAGCTCTGCTCGTCGTTCAACTCACGGAAATCGAATCCCGGGATCAATCCGGCGATTTCTGCATTCGCAGCAGATTTCCGAGGCATCTTCTCATCTGACATAGCGGCATTGTATGCAAAAGTCGCCATGATCACCGACGACTTCTTAAGGTCTTCTTCGATCGTTCGGTCCGCAACGTCCTGGGTTGTATGCCAGGTGCGTCCAAAATACTCGATCGGATCCTGAATGAACTGAAATCCAGGTAAACCCACTGCGTCAAACGCTAGATGATCTGTGCCGCTTACCGAATTAACGCTGACAGTTTTCGCACCGAGATCATGAAACGGCTCCAGCCATTGACGGAAGATCGGCCTCAGAGTTTCATTGCCCTGCATATTGATACCGCGGATCTGGCCGGTACCGTTATCCAGGTTAAAGTATGCCGCAAAGTTGTCGTATGCCGGCTTCTTCACGATATTACGCGGTCCGCCAGCCATCGCACCGAAAGCGGCAGCATCTGAACCGTCGCCGAGTGTCGCAAAATTCTTAGCAACGTAGGCTCGCGAACCCAGAAGCCCTTGTTCTTCGCCAGTCCAGAGTGCTATGCGAATTGTTCGACGAGGTTTAAGGCCCGAAGCCAAAATAAGACGAATCGCCTCCATCGAAACGGTCACCCCTGCACCGTTGTCCGTTGAACCGTTTGCCGCGTGCCACGAATCTAAGTGTCCGCCGACCATAACGACCTCATCTGCAAGATCGGTTCCGGGAATCTCAGCGATAGTGTTGTAGCCAGTCAAGTCGTCTTCATAGAACTGCGCAGCAAGATCAACGGTCATTTTCACGGGGATACCTTGCCGGAGCAGCCGATAAATTCGGTTATATTGCTCAGTTTCTGCCACGAGTTGCGGTATTGTCGGAGCAGCACCTTTACTGTAAACGCGCAGGGGAGTTCCGCCGCTGCCGGGCGTGCCATTCGCAGCGGGAACGGTCGGAGCCGGAATTGCCCCCATCACGCGGATCGTACCGGAGTCGGTGCCGTTGCTCGGCTCAACCAAAACCGCGACGCCCTCTTCAAAATAGAATCGATATTTTCGCTGGTTGAACTGCTGTGCGGCCTGCTGAGCCGAAATGGCAGTAGCAGTTGGGCGGCCGCGATTCTGCTGAACGTTGTCAGCGGGCCTTGCGGCGTCAAGTTTCGCGAGTTCTTCGTCCCCGGTTCGAGTAGCGACCGGGGCGAAACCCGGCCTGATCGGAATTTCCGGTGCGGTGAATACTATCGCGCCTTTCAACTTGCCCCGATATTTGTCAAGTCCTGCTTCATCGGTCGCATCGATAAAAAAGACATCGCCTGTTATCGCTCCATTGGTAGAGGGAGACCATGATTTCGGATATGCCCGGAATGAGACAAACTCATCACCGACCATTACGGACGATGAAAAATTCTTTAGTTCCCAGCCCTTTCCGAATTCTCCCCACGGATCGATGGCTGCGTTCTTTGCTCCCCACTTTTCGAGTTGTTCCTTCGTCCATGTATTGGCGCGACGCTGAGCCGGCGAGTTGGTCAACCTTGCTCCGATCACGTCGCTTAAATAACTCATCGTCGCCATTGCCTGCGAACGATTCATCCCTTCATCGCGGATCCGGTCGACTGCCGTACGCTCGGCCGCCGTCCCGGTCTGTCCACGGGCTAACCCGGGAAGCAAAAGGCTCACGGCCATTACAAATGCAAATGTCTGTCTTTTGAACATTAAAAGTCTCCTAATTTATTGGCTTTCGCTCTCAATCTGCTGGATAACTGTGCAAGACCGCAAGTCACCGAAAGATTTGTGCAGGCTTGGATGATAGATACGCACGACCAGATGTCAAAGTTTCAACAGCTGTCACGTTTGTGATAACGCAAACGGCGGAAGGATCGGACAAGGATGGCCAAACTGGCCAATATCGTCGATTGATAAACCGACTTCGGTAGTAGATAATAGCTAGTTTCGGGTGATTCTACGGCTTTCTTAGATTGTTTATGCGGATATTGGTAACCGGCGGTGCTGGATTCATTGGTTCTCATCTTTGCGAACGGCTGCTAAATGAGGGAAACGAGGTGATATGCCTCGATAATTTCTTCACTGGCCGCAAGGCGAATATCGTTCATCTAATTGATAGCAAGAGTTTTGAGCTGATTCGCCATGACGTGACCGAACCGATCTTGCTCGAGGTCGATCAGATCTACAACCTCGCCTGCCCTGCGTCGCCGGTTCATTACCAATACAATCCTGTAAAGACCGTCAAAACCAGCGTAATGGGCATGATAAACATGCTCGGTATGGCAAAGCGCGTCAAGGCCCGCATCCTGCAGGCTTCTACGAGCGAGGTCTATGGCGATCCGCTGATCCATCCGCAGACCGAGGATTATTTCGGCAACGTAAACCCGATCGGCCTTCGCAGCTGCTACGATGAAGGAAAACGCGTTGCCGAGACGCTGATGATGGATTATCATCGGCAAAACGACGTCGATACCCGCATCGTCCGCATTTTCAACACTTACGGCGAGCGAATGCTTGAAAACGATGGCCGCGTGGTTTCGAATTTTGTAGTTCAGGCCCTTCGTGGTGACGAACTCACGATCTATGGCGATGGTGAGCAAACTCGCTCATTCTGTTACGTCAGCGACCTAGTTGACGGCATTATCCGGCTAATGAACGCGGAGGCCGATGACATCCACATGCCGGTAAATATCGGCAACCCCGGTGAATTCACGATGAACGAGCTCGCCGCCGAGGTCGGCAAGTGCGTCGGGAAAGACATAAATGTCACGCATCTTCCGCTGCCGCAGGATGATCCGAAACAGCGTCAGCCGAACATTGATCGGGCAAGGCACCTGCTAGGCTGGGAACCGAAAGTGCCGTTAGCTGACGGATTAAAGAAAACTGTCTCCTATTTCTCGGAATTGATCGGTCAATCCCAATCTGTTTCAAGTAAGTGATTTTGATTGCCGCTAGCTAGAGCTAGCCGCTACACCAATATGAAAATTTTGATCACCGGGGGAGCCGGCTTTGTTGGCAGCCATTTGTCAGACAAACTTATTGCCCAAGGGCATCACATAACGGTCATTGACGACCTTTCCACAGGACGATATTCGAACATCGCACACCTTGAGGACACCGATCAATTTCGCCTAGTCATTGATACGGTACTCAATCAGGAACTGATGGAGACGCTTATTCGCGAGACCGATCGCGTTTACCACATGGCAAGCGCTGTCGGTGTCCGGTTGATCATGGAGCAGCCGGTAAAGACGATCGAAACGATCTTTCACGGGACCGACGTCATCTTAAAATTCTGTTCGCGTTATAGAAAGCGCGTTCTAATTCCAAGCACATCCGAGGTCTACGGCAAAGGTGCGACCATCCCCTTTCGAGAAGAGGACGACCTGCTAACTGGTGCGACCGATAAACATCGCTGGGCGTATGCATGTGCCAAAACGCTTGATGAATTTCTCGCTCTTGCCCACTGGAAGGAAACGCGTTTGCCGGCGGTCGTAGTTCGTCTTTTCAATACTGTCGGGCCGCGTCAGACGGGGCATTATGGAATGGTCGTCCCGCGGTTCGTCGAAGCGGCGATAAAGAATGAACCGATTACCGTTCACGGCGACGGCAATCAGGCACGGTGCTTCGGACACGTGAACGATATTGTCGATGGACTCTCGAAGCTGCTCGATACACCCGAGTGCTTTGGCCAGGTGATCAACCTTGGCAACGATCAGGAAACGACGATCAATGGACTTGCCGAGAAAGCTATTGAACTAACGGGCAGCACCAGCGAGATCCGTTACGTTTCGTACGAAGAAGCCTACGGTGACGGATTCGAAGACATGCAGCGTCGCGTGCCGAGCTTGGAAAAAGCCGGTCGACTGATCGGGTATAAGCCAACCCGAACCCTAGATGACATCATCAATGATGTAGCCCGCGATCTGCGAAAAGAGAACGCCGCGGCTCAAGTAAATGTCTAACCAAAGATCTTATAAGTTCGCGATCGTGATCGCTTTGGCCATCTGTTTTGTAGTGGTGCCGGCGTCGGTATTTGCACAGTCAGGCGGCGTAAAAGGAAAGGTCCGCAATCAGCGAGGCCAAGGTATTGCAAACACTACAGTTACGGCTCGGCAGGACGGCAAGGACGTCAGATCGGTCCGTTCTGACAATAAAGGTGATTTCGTGTTACTCGGACTGAGGCCCGGCACGTATAACATCGCGTTCGATGCACCCGGTTACTCGACTGGCGTCAAGTTTGGTGTTCGCGTCGAGGGAAAGACCATCAGTCTGGGCGACCGGCTTATTCTGGCTGTCGATCCGGGGACGCAGGTGATCATCCGCGGAAGTATTTTCTTTCGTGAAGGGACGAGCATACCCGGAGCCAAGGTCGAATTGTACGACGTTAGCTCCGCATCGCCCCGGCGGCTCGGGACAGCCTACACGAATGTAAGCGGCGACTTTACATTTCGTCAGCCCGAAGGGGCGTCGAAGTTCAAGATCGTTGCAAGCTATAAAGGTATAAATGGCGAGAAAGAGATCGTGATCGAGGGAGCGGCGGTCTATCGTGCAGCGATCACTTTAGATATCTCTCGTCCGGCCAACAATTAATTTACCGTGTCGGTAATTTCATCCGGCGGGCGGGAGACATCGATATTTGCATTGTCGGTAACGATCAACGGTTTTTCGTCGAGGACGACCGTGTCGGCCAGCGTCTGTACCCAGTAGGTTCCTGCATCCGGAAAAACCACATTCACAAAAAAACTTACGTTGTCGGTAAATCCGCCCGGAGCCAGTTCGATAGGGGTCGGTTGAGATGTGACCATCACGTCAGACCTGTTTGGCGTTAGGATTCGGACCTCGGTCTGATGATTTCCGGTTCCCGTCCAGTGATTGATCACTGCAAATTTGATCAGCGATACCGGCAACTTCTCGACCATGATGTTCTGAAAGATTCCCATCAGCGATATCTTGTTGCCAAGTTCGATCCGAACATCGTCACACAACAGGGTATAGATCAATTTGAGGCTTGAATTCTGCATTGTTGAACGAGTTAAAGAAACAATCGCAACCTGTTTCCAGGCTCGGCCCGATCATAAACATAACGACCTTTGTCTGATTTTTGCTTTTAATCACATCCAGGTCAAGGGTATACTACGAATACACACTCGTCGGCACAGATTCGGAAGTTCACGAACATTTCGTCCAGCTAAGAAGAAAAGTTCGAGCGGAGATTGTCACGAACAATGCTTTATTACGTCTTGATTTGCCTTTCGCTCGCCCTGACCGGCGTTGCCGGACTCCAGATGGCATATATGTTTTACCTCGATCGTCTGGACCGAGACCGAAAGAAAAGGCTTGCCCAACTCGAACGACGTTGCAAGAGCCTCACTGCTCGTCTTGACCATGCTGAGCGGCGCATTGCCGAACAGGATTCGATGATCGAATTGATGGGACTTGAGCCTCACGACGAAAGCTGGGTTGACGTGCTGGACCTCGACGACAATTAGACTTAAATTGGCAATTAGACTTCAATTGGCAAGCTCAACTACCGTCGCTCCCCATCCGCCCGAAAACTCGTCGCCCGATTTAAATCCCTTTACTAACGCACTTTCGGCAAGCACCTTGCGGACGATCTCACGTTGAACTCCGATGCCTTTGCCGTGGATTATCCGGACACGGGCAAACCCTTTTTTGTGTGCCTCGTCTAGATAGGCAAGTACGACTGCCTTGATATCTTTTGGCAGAAACGAATGGAGGTCGATCGAGTCCGTTATCTCGATATCTACCGTCTCGGGAAAGGGGCTTTCAAAAATTGTGTTCTCGGAATCGCTCATCTTTGCCGCTTATCGCCGTTTACTTTCCATATATTGAGCTATGTCTTCCGGAGGCGTGATTCTTAGCCGATTACGATCGCGGAATACTACAAACCTCTTCTCGTCCATTCGGCCCTCAGGATGCCGAACCTGAACAGAAAAGGTCTTATTGTCACCGGAACCCTCGACGCGAATCGGTAGCAAACCCCACATATCGCCTGTCGATCGCCACGCGGTGTAGAAGCTTTGATCATATTTGTCGAAAGCCAGGACCATGATGCCGTCGAAATCGGGTTCAACGCCGTCAATAGCCTTGACCAGGTTGGTCCGCGTCAGGATCACCCAGCTTCCGGGTGTCGCGGTTTTATCCGAAGTAACCGTCGACGACTGAAGATCTGAATCAAGTCGCTGCCAGGTCACAAACTTTCTATTATTCTGCTGAAAGAAAACGATCTCCGATGGGATATCAAGCTCAACCTGTCGGCCGAAAAGCCATCCGGCAGGTGCCGGCGACACCGACGGATCCAGCCTGACCAAATACCAGATGTCATATTTTTCTTCGATCTTTTCAGGTTCGCCTGCGACTTTTGAGGCTTCGATGTCGGCGTCGGATGGGCTTGAACCTTCCTTTTTCTCACCGGTCGACGAGTCATCTACGTCCGCGACCTGCTGTTTGGGCACAAACGACCAATCCATGATCTCAAACGTAGAACCGTTAGCAAGACGGAATAATACGTTCGCGGCGTCCATCTCAGGCACAAGCCGCAGGTTTGAGGCGGCCCGAAGCTTTCCGGCGGCTTGGGGCGGTATTTCCTTAAAGCTTGCTGATAACTCCTGAGATTTTTCAAGCACCTCGTTCGTGATCACGTTCTGAGCCTCGATCCAGCCCTCGGTGTTTTCTTCGTCACGGGCCCGAACTCGATACCATAGGATTTTCTCGAATTCCATCTGATCCAAAACATCGAGCCGTTCGCCGCGTTTAACCTCGAGGAGATCTGCCGCTACGACGGCATAGGAAGTTCTGATCTGTGCGGTCTTGGCGATCACGACTGCGGTATCGGCAAGTCCGACAGCCTGAGAAAACGAGTTCACCACGGAATCAAGCATCGAACATCCGGAGACGAAAACCGAAACCGCGACGATCAACGTAATTAAAAATACTTTAGTTCGCATTCTGATATTTGGGAGTCCTTTTCCAGCTATTATAGCCTAACTTTTCCAAGACGCGCCTCTGTGAGCTATTTGGTTTTTGCTTGGGAGCCAATCTCTCCCTACCCGCCGGCCCACTCAATTCTAAGCCGGCCGCTTCGGAAACGAAGGAAAGATCTACAGCTTCGCCGTTCTTAATATTACGCTCGACCACGTCACCTAGTTCCTTTCTTTCGGCCATGAAGCTCAGAATAGCCGCATTCCCTTCCGCCGGCGGACTGCCTTTTTTGTGTCGCTGATAGAACTCGGCAAGCAGGTCAACAATGCTCTTTTTTCCTTTCGATGCGGAGATGATCGCAACATCCGCGGCAAATGCGACCATCATTCCACGGGCGTAAATTTCAGTATTCGTACCCTGCCAGCGACGGGTCGAAACGTCCGTCAGCGGCCGGCGCTGGCTCTGGTGAGCGATTGCAGACGCGTTTGACAGTGTGCTGAGCATATCGCTGAACGTGATCCGGTTTTGCTCGACCCCGATGCGAAGCGACTGGTAGAGTGCAAAGCCTTCGTAAAACCAATCATAGTCGCCGGTAAGGTTGAGACCGTTCGGGACCCAAAGGTGGAAAAGCTCGTGCCGAAGCTGCTCATGCAACCGCTGGAGAGATTGCGTCTTAAATGCCATGTCAGCCGAGACGATCGTGACATTCGTTCCACGGGTCTCGGCTTGCCAAGCGCCGGCAGCTTGAGGAAAAGGAAATCTCACGATCGAAACTGCAAGTTTCGATGCGGGATCCGAGTCAAAACTTTCCCGATTGCTCTCGTAGATCGACGTAACAATCTTCGTCGCTTCGTCATCCGTGAAAAGCCATTCGCCCTGGACGGCAAGGAGCAACGTGGTTCCATCTTTCATGATCAACCTTCGTTGCCGCAGATCTCGGCCGATCGGAATTACTCCATTCGCAAGATCAGCGAACTCACATTTGATCTTCCCGCCTTCTTGACTACACTCTCCGCCGGAACGCCAACCGTCTGGAAGCGTTAACTCAACACTTCCGCGAATACTTTGCCCCATCGAGGGAAGGAGATCAGCCATCATCAGATGTCCGTTCTCCGATCCGATCCAAGAAATATGTGCAGCAGCAGTTGATTCGGGTCGCGGTGTCAGGTCGATTGTGTACGCAAATGTCCGAAAGTTTCGGTCTGCCAGATATTCTCCGTCCGCCAGCTTTCTAACGTTGACGGCGATACCTTTGCCGTCCGCCAGCTCCACGTCCTTGATACGACTCACTAAGCCTTGATTCCCTGCTATAGAATTCAGAAATGGTAGATGGAGCCGGTCGTCGGAAGCAAATTCGCCGGATACCGCGACCTCAACTTCACGTATGTAACTGATCTTTACCGTGACCGACTGAGCCTCGGCGACTGTAAAGATTTGTAAAGTACACCAAATAAGGGCGATCACTGCGCCCAATTTTCGGAAGTGCGTTGACATTCTCGACGCGTCAGAACTAAAATATAGGAAGTTTCTATTGATATTTGCTGCTCCCGAACTAATTATGAGGATACTATGACGCTGGTCAAAATAGTAATGTACGCTTTGGCTTTGATCCTGAGCCTTCTCTTTCTAGGACGGTTCTTCTTTTAGATGCAATGTGCCCGATCGGCGTCCGCAGCGTTTCGGTAACACTGATCAGTTGGACGAGTTCCGGGTTAATTGACAGCAGTGGTTCACGTTTTCGGGCGGTCATTCGTGACCGCCTTTTGGTTTTAATGGCAGTAGGGCGCTCCGTCCTTTTTAATACGATATGTCAGAGTTAAGACCCATTAAACGAGCATTGGTAAGCCTTTCAGACAAGTCCGGTGCCGCAGAATTTGCGAAGGCCTTGACCGACTTCGGCGTTCAGATCATCTCGACCGGTGGCACGGCCAAGCTTTTTCGCGAAGCCGGCATCGACGTGTCCGAGGTTGCCGACGTCACCGGATTTCCTGAGATGATGGACGGCCGCGTCAAAACACTTCACCCAAAGATCCACGGTGCGTTTTTGGCCCTCCGCGACAATGAAGAGCACATCGCTTCGATGCAGGAACATGGAATCGAGCCGATCGATCTAGTTGTCATCAATCTATATCCCTTCGAAGAGACTGTCGCAAAAGACGGTGTCACGCTCGAAAATGCTGTCGAGAACATAGACATCGGCGGTCCGGCGATGATCCGTTCGGCGTCGAAAAATTGGCGGGATGTCGCGGTTGTTACCGACCCTCGTCTTTATGACGGTATTCTTGAAGAAATGACGGCGAACGACGGCTCGCTATCGCTTGAGACGCGGCAACGTTTAGCTACATTGGCCTATACCCGCACCGCAAGCTACGATCTCGCGATCTCCTCATACCTCGCCCGCCAATTGAGCAACGACGACCTCGACCTTCTCGAACCATATAATCCGATGGGCGGTCTTTTGTTCATTCAGGACGACGACGAATTGGAAAATGATGAAGACCTGGCACTAGATGAAAGCGGCGAACTTTCTGAATTCAAACTGATCGAGCTGGCGAAGGTTCACGACCTGAGATATGGCGAGAATCCGCATCAGAAAGCAGCACTTTACACCATCGACGGAACCGAAGGCATCGCGAACGCTGAACAGCTTGGCGGCAAAGAGATGTCTTTCAATAACTACATCGATGCAGAGGCAGCGTGGAATCTTGTGCAAGACTTTGACGACCGTGCGGTCGTGATCATAAAGCACACTAATCCCTCGGGCGTTGGTATCGGTGCGAACAACGAAGAAGCTTATCGACGTGCACTTTCTACCGACCCAATCTCGGCGTTCGGCGGCATCGTGGCATTCAATCGACCTGTCGATGCTGAGGTCGCCACCTCCGTAACCGAGACGTTTACCGAAGTCGTGATCGCGCCCGAATATGACACTGCTGCATTAGATATTTTAGGTGCTAAGAAAAACCTGAGAATTCTCCGACTTACGACAAGCACTGGTCCGGCACGCGGCGGTCTCGAATACCAGCAGATATCCGGCGGAATGCTGGTTCAGGAAAGCGATGTCCATCGCTTGACCGCATCGGACCTAAAAATCGTTTCTGAAAAACAGCCGTCCGACGAAGAACTAAATGCAATGCTTCTCGCGTGGCAGGTCTGCAAACACGTTAAATCAAACGCGATCGTCCTCGCGAATGATGTACAGACCTTGGGTGTGGGTGCCGGACAGATGAATCGTGTTGATTCGGTCAGGCTCGCGGCGATGCGGGCGGAACGCTTCGAACTTCCTATCCGCGGATCTTCGCTTGCATCCGATGCTTTCTTTCCATTTAGGGATAATGTCGATGAAGCTGCCAAGATCGGTGTCGGGGCTATAATACAGCCCGGTGGCTCGATAAAAGATGATGAATCGATAGCTGCGGCCAATGAACACGGGCTCGTGATGGTATTTACGGGCATTCGGCACTTTAAACATTGATAAAATATCAAAAGTTAATGTTTTACATGAACTTTTTCTTGACATCCGCCAAAGAAATCTCTATTCTTTATTCAAACAGGCCAACTGAAGGAACGCTCGAGAGGTTTGAAAAGCGAACTTCTCGGGCTTTTCTGTGTTTATTTATAGGTGTTGTCGCTGATCTCGCCATCACTGTCGACGAATATTGTGATCGTTCCCCGTTCGCCGGTCGTTAGAACTTTTGCCCCGGATAAGGCCCAGCGGCCCACGACCTCAGCGTGCGGATGACCAAATCTTGACCGCTTACCAACGGGAATAACTGCTATTTTGGGGTCCGTAGCGTTTACGAGGTCGGGAGTTGATGACGTCCGGCTCCCGTGGTGCGGCACCTTCACGACATCCTCCGCGATCTCAGCGCCCAAAGCCAATATCTCCGCCTCCGCCTGCAGCTCGATATCGCCGGTGAACAGAATCGATCGCCCGCCATACCGGAGCATCAATACGAGCGACCTGTTATTTTCTGTAGTGTTCGCCGCTGTCGAATTCGCCGTAGGATGCAACACCTCCAATTCGGCACCGCCGATCGATACCCGATCACCGCGTTGAAGTCCGAGAGTTACGACTCCACGATCATCTAATATTCCGAATAGCTCTTCGGTCTCGTCACTTGCGATCTGAGCAGCCGCGAAGTACGCGTTGCCGATATTGAAATTGCGTGCGACGTCGATCAGCCCCTGCGTATGGTCGGCGTCGGCATGGGTCGTTACAATGTGATCGATACGCGAATAGCCGCGTTCCCATAAGAATTCGGAAACGACCATCTCGCCCACGCGGGCAATGTCCGGCTCGAATCCATCGTCTTCGCCGGCCCGGCGACCATAGTTCACAATTCCACCGCCGTCGATGATCATCGTTTCACCGTTCGGAAACGTAATGAGTGCCGCGTCACCTTGGTCGACATCGAGAAAATCTATCCGTAACCGGCCATCCACAACCGGCGAACTGAACGGGTGCAATACGAGCGTTCCAGCATAAATAAAAACCACCGAGGCAGAAACAGCGAGGAGCCATTTCGGCCATCCGGACCTTTGCTTCGACCCAAACGGGTGCCACTTCGACAAAAGAACCCCAAAGATCACCATCGGCATCAAATACAACAAATATAACCAGCGCAGCTCGCCCGAATAGACCGGAACCCGCAAACTTGCGGCATCGAGTCCAACGAGCATTCTCGGTATCCACAGCATCAGCCTGTTCATCAACTCCACCATCTCAACCATCGGTGCCGCTAACAAAGAGCTAACAGAACCTAGGATCAACGCGGCCGCTGCGGCGATACTTTTTGCCGCCAACAGAATGCCGACCCAGATGTTTAGCACGACCGATGCCGGCGACAATCTGTGAAAATAGTAGATAAGCAACGGCAGCAGACAGATCTGCACCGAAAGCGAAACGATCACGGCCTCCAGGCAGTATGCCGCCGCACGGCGGGCTGCTCCGGTCAGACGTCCGCCAAAGAGTGGAGACTTAAAAAGGCTCGCGGACCACACCTCGGCACGCAGCTCGATATCCCACGCATTTCTATTCCAATATAAAGTTTCGCAGGCCCTGACCAGCCAGCGTGGGACGCGCGGAGGTAATGGTTCCTGAGAGGACGGACGCCAACTGCCGATCGCTCGTAATTTTGAAATAAGCGGCAGTGCGATCCCGACGATCGCCGCGACGCTGACCACTGTGAGCTGAAGCGACGGACTAAAGAGATCGCTTGGCCGCCAAACGAGCAAAAGTAAAACACATAACCCCAGCGAGTTCATTGGCGACACTTGCCGATCTTTCACATAGGCAAAAAGGATCGCGGTGAACATCAGCTCGCCCTTATCACCGGCGGCTCCGCACCAACAGCCAAGGCGTACGCCCAAAGTAAACCGATCGTGATGCCAAACTGAACGCTGGGTTTTCGCGAAAATCGACGAACGGCCAGCAGGATCATTCCTCCGATAAACGTAATGTGAAGTCCGGAGATGACCAAAACGTGAAACGTCCCGCCTTCGCGAAAGAGATCGGCGGTCTGCTTATCAAGAAAGTACTTATTGCCGAGAGTTGCGGCGATCAATATGCCGGCCGTCTGCGGCTGAAAGGTGTCGCGAATCTTCACGATCAAACTCTGCCGCTGTTCGTACACCCAACCCAGCGGATCGAACCCCGAAGGATCTGAAAGCTTTTCTAAAAGCAAAGGACTTTTGACCGACATCGTCGCGTCAATCCCTTGTTGATCAAGGATCTGTGTTCGCGGCATGACGCCGGGGTTGAGGAAGGCATCTTCGCGAACCATCGTGCCGGAAACCGCCAGTCGCGACCCGTTCCTCAGGCCGAGCGCATTCAGATCTTGAATGGCTTCTTCCGTTCGAACATTTACGAACAAACGTATCCGTCCGGATGCTTTGATCGCTTCGCCGCGATACATAACCTCGTTGACCGCAAGGAAAATGAACGCACCCTCCGGCGCCGGTTCGAGAGCACCGACTACATTGCCGGATGTTTCGATCGGATCGCCCGAAGCAATGAGCCCGCCCCCGATCAACCGCTTCAATCTGTCTTCGCTGACCGAACCGATCTCGACTTGCAGAAAGACTGCACCTAGCGCCGCGAACGCGATAAGAACGAGAGGCGTCGCAAAACCGCTGCTTCGAAAAACGACCGCAACCGAAATAGAGATGATAGCTGCGGCGACAAAGGACAAGGGTGGCAGCGGGAAAAATGCGGCAAGAAATATGCCGACGGAGAACGCTCCCGCGATCCAAACGAGAGGATTAAGTGAATAGCCGTTTGTGTTCGGGAGAGTTGGCATCGTGGACGGTCAATCGACGCGAAGCAAATGACGGATGCGGCGAAATCGATCGTCGCTGATTCCCTCGACAAGCATCAATTGTTCGGCTCTGCGAAAGGGACCGAACCGCTCGCGATGTTCGATTATCTTTACCGCTGTTCGCTCGCCCACGTGTGGGATGGTCACAAGTTCATCGACATCGGCGGTGTTGATATTTACGGTCGCCGGCCTATCGGCAACCGGTGCCGATTCAATGACGAAAGGCTCGCGTTCGGTCGTTGAACAACTTGCAGCCCAGATCAAAATAATCGCCGCGGCGGTAGCCGTCAACATCCTGTAAATGCTGTGATAATTACGCTTATCGCGGACCATCGTTTTGATGCTTAAACCGTGTGCAAAATGCTAAAAGTGCCCATGTTACAAAGACTTGAACGATTTAATATCGATGAAAGTCGTCACTTTTCCACAGTTTGTGTGGAAATCGAAAGTGAAATGTTTCTCACTCTTCGGCGTGTTAAGTGTTGTTCATTTCTGCAAGGTCGTGCAGATCTTCGTAAGCTTTCTGAAGCACCGGCCGTGCCCGCGTACTGCCATCCATGTCGCCGATGTAGCCTTCCTTTACCATCGCATCCAGTATCGCCGCCGCGCGCCCGTAGCCGATGCGCAGATGCCGCTGCAGCAGTGAGGTCGATCCGCGTTTTGCATTCACAACACACTTCAGCGCGTCGAAAAATAAAGGATCGCGGCGGCCCGGCAAGTCACCCGAGTCATCTAATTCTTCCTCGCTCTTTGTAATCGTCGTATCGTAATCTGGCTTGCCTTGTGCCTTGATTTGATCGACTATTTTAGCGATCTCTTTTTCATCAACAAAAGCGCCGTGGACGCGAATCACTTGTGAAGTGGCGGGTGGCAAGAAAAGCATATCGCCCCGTCCGAGCAAGCCTTCCGCACCGTTGCCGTCAATAATCGTCCGCGAATCGACCTTTGACGAAACGCGAAACGAGATCCGCGCCGGAAAGTTTGCTTTTATCAGACCCGTGATCACGTCAACCGAGGGCCGTTGCGTGGCCAGCACCAGATGGATACCGACAGCGCGTGCCATCTGCGCAAGCCGCGTTATCGATTCTTCGACCTCTTTGCCGCTAACCATCATCAGATCGCCAAGTTCGTCGATAATGATAACTATGAACGGCAGTATTCGATGCGGGTCGCCATCCTCGTCCCATTGTTCCAACGCATTCCGCCTGCGAGCTTCCACATTGTAGCCGTCGATGTTACGAACGCCGTATCCTGCCAGATCCTTATATCGGCGTTCCATCTCGGTGACCGCCCATTTCAAAGATGTCGCTGCCCGTTTCGGGTCCGTTATGATCGGTGTCGCCAGATGCGGAATGTCGGCATATACTCCGAGTTCGAGCCGCTTCGGATCGACCATGATAAATTTCACTTCGTCGGGACGAGCTTTATACAAAATGGAAACGATAAGTGAATTTACACCGACCGACTTTCCCGCCCCGGTAGCACCCGCGATCAGCAGATGCGGCATCTTCGCGAGGTCGGTAACGTAATTAAGTCCGTCAATGGTCTTGCCAAGCGCGATCGATAGCAGAGACGAATTCTCCTTAAACTTTTTCGATTCGATAACATCACGAAGGTGGATAGTCTCCCGCTGACGGTTTGGGACTTCGATGCCGACGTAGGCCTTGCCCGGAATTCGATCGATACGAACTGATTCTGCTTTGAGAGCAAGGCAGAGGTCATCGACGAGGCCTGTCACACGTGAATATTTCACGCCTGGGTCAGGTTTGAATTCGTACGTCGTCACAACTGGGCCGGGCGAGATATTAACAACCTTTCCGGCAACGTTAAATTCGCGCGCCTTCTCCGCAAGCGATTCGGCGATGTCCAGCAGTTCCCGGTCCTTATGCTCTATGTGCGGCGGCGCAGGATTGAGCAGATCGGTGCCGGGCAGTCGATAGTCAGTGTAAACTTGCGGCGTTGCCCCGATATCAAGAGTTTCCTCGTCCGCATGTTCGGCGGCCACTTCATTTTCGATCAGATCGCCGGTAGATTTAGGCGGCGTGATCGGCACTACGCCAGTCTCGGACTTCTTCCTACCGTTCTTACTTTTCGGCTCGTCGGGCCGATCCGGAACGGCAATGGTCGGAGGCGGAGCCTCGTCATCAAGAACGGTGTCAGTTGTCACGAATGGATTCACGGTCGAGGTCGCGATGGTCTCGCGTCCGCCGGCCCGGGTCTTTGCCCCGTCGCCGATCGTTATAGTGGGGCTGTCCGATGAGGTGGTGGCAACGCCTTCCCTCAGTTCGCGGCGTCTATCGTAATGTTCCTTTGCGATCTCGGCGGCGGCGGCCCTTGCCTTTTTACGATTTTCGCTCCATTCGTCAAAATGGATCTTGAGATTTTCGCGGGCGACGTCGACGTTTCCCCAAATGCCGAGAAACGAAAGATCGGTGATCAACAGCAGCGAAACAATGAACGAGGCCGTAAGAAGTATGGCCGCTCCGACGCTAGAGATCAGATAGTCCGAATAAGTAGCGAAAAGAGCACCGACGATGCCGCCGTGCCAGCCTATAAGACTGACCAGTCCCGATGCCGATGCCACAAAGAGCAGAAACCCGATAACACGATGAACGCGCGGCCGCAGCGTTTGCGATTGAAATACGCGCCACGAGATCAACGCGAGAAGAGCCGGGAAAAGATAGGCGACCGAACCTGCGATCGAGATCAGCAATTCGGCAAAATTTGCACCGACAAAGCCGATCCAATTCTTGACCCGCTCAGACGATGCCGTGTTGAATGTCGGATCGCTCGGCGAGTACGACACGAGACAAAGAAACGCCAGCACCGCAAATGCAAGTAGCCCGATCGCCGCGACCTCATTTACACGAGAGTTCTGAACGATACGGGCTTTCTTTTTAATAAGCGTAGCTCCGTCATCGAGGCAAAACTTAATTTCCTCATCGGCGTATTCTTTTTTGCATTTCGGGCAGGCCTTCATTAAAAGTTCAAAGTCTACATCTCGCATTCTACATTAAGCTGCCGAGACCGACATTTGTTAAGAAATGTAAAACGGGTAAATGCTTCATTGAGAATGCTTTTCTATTCAATCGCGTTCGTCGTCTTGCCGCTCTTTTTGAACATCAGGAATTCGCGAATGAACGGATCGATCGCACCGTCGAGCACGCCTTCGACATCAGTAAGTTCAAATTTTGTCCGCGTATCTTTTACTAACCGATACGGATGCAGAACGTAATTGCGTATCTGCGAACCAAACGAAATGTCCTGTTTGGTAGCCTCATGTTCGGCGGCATCGGCCCGACGTTTTTCTAGTTCTAGCTCGTACAGCTTTGACCGAAGTACATTCATTGCGACCATCCGATTCTGAAGCTGCGAACGCTGATTCTGGCATGTTACTACAGTATTGGTCGGAAGATGGGTTATGCGAACGGCGCTATCGGTTACGTTCACGTGCTGGCCGCCGGCACCGGACGATCGATAAGTATCGATACGAAGATCTTTATCCTCTATATTAACCTCAATGTTTTCGTCAATCTCCGGTGAGACAAAGAAAGACGCGAACGAAGTTTCCCGGCTGCCGCCCGAGTTGAACGGCGAGATCCGAACAAGTCGATGGACGCCCGCTTCTGCCGACAATAGGCCATAAGCGTAATCACCCTCAACACGAAAAGTCGCTGATTTCAGACCCGCTTCGCTCCCTGACTGCTCATCGAGGATCTCCACATTAAACCCCTTGCGTTCAGCCCAGCGAAGATACATTCGCATCAGCATCTGCGCAAAGTCCTGTGCGTCCGTCCCGCCCGCGCCTGACTGGATCGAACAGATCGCATTATTCGCATCTGTCTCACCCGAAAGCAGCGATTTTGTTTCCGCATCCCCGACATCCGTCTCGAGCGTCAATATCAATTCTGCCAGCTCGGTCGCCGAATCAGCGTCTTCCGCCGCGTATTCGAAAAGCACCTCGGCATCTGAGATGGCTGTCTCGAAATCTTTCTGTTGCTGCAGGGCTTTCTCTAACCTGCTTCGTTTTTGAACTATCTTCTGTGCCCCGGTTTGATCGTCCCAAAATCCCGGTTCCGAGATCTTGTTCTCAAGCTCATCCAATTCTCTCTGCCGCGCAGGCCCGTCAAAGATACCTCCCGAGTTGGAGGACCTTCTCTTTTATTGCGTCGTATTTTGTTCTTAATTCCTGTAGTTCCATTTGTGATCGCGTTAAACGCTATGGCCGGCGTGTGAGCTTGTATCTTGCCCTATCCAGAGCCGGTTTCCGTCCGGGTCGTCGAGCCGGAATTCGGTCAGACCGTAAAAGGTCGTTTCGAGTTCTGGTATCGCAACGCCGTTCGCGCTTACCTGAGCATGATAGCCTACGATGTCACTGGGATAAAGGTAGAGCACGCCGGTCCGCGGCATTCCTGGGTGCGGGTTGATCGACTGGTCGATCATCAACCGGCACTCGCCGAACCGCAGCATCGCCCACCGCCATTCGTCATTGCGATTCTCGACCTCGAACCTTAGCTTCCCGTAAAATTCGACGCTCCGTCCGATATCCGCCACCGGCAGCATCGGAATCAGCCGTTCCATTTTCATACTTTTTACCCACGGATGAATTTGCGAGCGTGAAATCGCTTATCCGCTCGATCGAGAAATGAAGATCAGAGTTTCAACTTCGAACCAGCTAGGCATAGACGGGTGATTTCGTCGACCCAATCCTTATCCACCAAAAACGAACTTCCACCTATATCCTCTTTCTTTGGAACGACGCCCGTTTCAAGATCGACTCTCGCCTTAGATCTAAGCCAATAATACTCGCCGGAATTTTTCTTGAGCGGCAGCATTAAGGGTAGATGCAATATTGTGATCGAGTTGTCTTCCTCCCAGCATGCATAAGCATACTTCCCGTCGCCATCATGAATGATCTTAGAGACGTGGATCGTGTTTCTTTTATTCTCCTGCCCCTCAAATCGGACCAATGCTCTCATAGTTTCGAGAATGCTTTTTTGATCACGGACAATATCACTGTCAGAGATCTGAGCAATCAATGCTGAACAGGATACTAGCAAAACACCCATGAGCGTAATCAGTTTCTTGATCATAGTGTGTCAACTTCGAAGCCGGGGTAAATAAGCAAGTCCGAGCAAACCAACTGTAACTATTGTGCACAGCCATGCGAACCAATCGCCGTATCTCACATATAACGTCTGCGAGCCGTCTGACTTTGCTACGGACCAAACTCGCGAGTCTTCCTTATAGACGGGTGCGGGGTCGCGGACCTCGCCGCGTTCGGTTATGTACGCCGTGATGCCGACGTTGGTTACCCGTAGCAACGGCCGGTTCGTCTCCACTGCCCGGAAGACCGCGTTTGCCAGGTGTTGCCGCAAAATAGGTGTCGGCCCGAGATAGCCGTCGTTGGTCATCTCGATCAGCACATCCGCACCGCCGAGGACGTACTCACGCCCGAGCTGGCCAAAGTGCGATTCGAAGCAGATCATCACACCCGCTTTGCCGGTTCCGATGGGCAAAAGATTATAATCCTGCCCCTGCGAAAAGCTCCCGACAAATGCTGGCACGACCGACGCGAGCGGCTCCGGTACGAACTCGCCGAACGGCACCAGATAGATCTTGTCATACTGTGCCACCTCGCCGCCCTGCGGCCCGACCAGCACCGCCGAATTGAAAAACTTCCCGTCCGCATGGTTCGGCTCGGCCGAATTGAAAAGCACCGAGACGTTGTTCCGTCGGGCAAAGCCATCGATGAACTCCCGCGTCTCGCGGTCCGTTTCGTACATAAAGTTCATCGGCGATTCGGGAAAGACAACAGTGGTCGGTAGCGGGTCCTCGCCCGCAAGCTTTGCAAGTTCCCCCTCCGCCATCCGCACGTGCCGCTCCCGAAGCTCCTGCCACTTCTCATACGTCAGCCCGGACATCGGTACATTCGGCTGGATCGCAACAACCTGTGAAACCGGAGATTTCAGGTTTAGCGTGTGAGGCGGAAAGAAATCAGTTACGAACCCGTTGAACCTGGGAACACCCGCGATCGTGTGAAGGTCGGAAAATGAAAGAAGGACAAAAAACGCAAGGACAAGAACGAAGTACCGCAGCGGATTCGAAAGCCACAAAGCAATCAATGATGAAAACGTAACGATCAAACAGCCGACAAAAAGAACTCCACCATATTCTGCGAATCCCGGTGTTCGATCGGTGAACGCCTGCGTATACCCGATCGCGTTCCAGTTATTGCCTGTTATCCAGTATCTTGCGAACTCCGTCGACACCCAAACGAATGGAACGGAGAGCATCGCAACCGGGCCGAAGCGCCGAAGCAGAAGCGCCATGATACCGGTAAACGCCGCCGGAAATACCGCGACGATCATGCAGACGATCAAAAGCAGAAAGTAGGCTAGCAAAGCCGGGAATGCGGCGTATGTGATCGGAGCAAACGTCAGCCACCAACCGGTCCCGAGAAAGAAGACGACCCCAAACAACCAACCGCATACTGCCGATCTGAAAATGGAATCCTTTTCGCGGGCGATCGCCGCCATCAACGGGATCAATGCGAACCATGCGAGGAACCAGAACTCGAAATCGGGAAAAGCGAGTATCAGCATCACCGCCGCTATTACGGCAAGCAGCAAACTCTTCCACGCCGGCAATTTATCCCTCAGCCTCCCCAGTTGCATCTGGAAAGTTTAACAGAATCGCGGAAGTTTTGCGGAATCGGTCTCGGCTTCGGTCACTTTGCATCCTCCCATCCATCTTTGACCGAGTGGGGAATCTTGGTGCACAAATTTTGTCATGCGCAGAATGACAATTTGCGTCATTTCAGCGCATTCAAGGGTCCACTGTAGTTCATTCTGGAACTTATGCTGAACGTCGTACCAGATCGGCAATCAAAATGAACGAAAACTCATCATATCCGTAGAACCCTGATTGTTATTGATTTAAAGTAGGAGAGCCCGGTCATCTCTGACCGGGCTCATATAGGAAGGACAACTGAAGGAACGCTCGGAAGGTTTCAAGCACAGTGGCAAACCGCGCTCGTTGTAAGGTTGGCGGAGGGTCCTGATCAACTTCATCAAGCTTGCCGCATTTCTCTAATGCACGCGCCGTGCCACAACCTTTTTCCGTTACGTTCAAATCAAAAACACTGTCATAATTCGAGGCTAACTGTTGCTTCTGCTAGACTTGCAAGCGTTTCCACTCCAATAGGCCTGCTTTCAAAACAGCAGATTGGTTTTTGCGTTGCCCCAATCTAGTTACACTATTTGGAACATCGCTCCGATTGGCGCTGAAGCGCCTTGGCTTCTTGGCTTTCCGGGGCGATCTCTAATGCTGACGCCGCGAAGGTTTTCACTTGAAGGCAATCTCCGCGCTCCAGGTAAATGCGGCCAAGAGCGACGTGGGCGTCGACCTGCCGGTTATCCCAAAAGAGCGCTGTCTTAAAGGCGCTCGTCGCCTGATCGCGATCGCCTCGCCGCAAGTGGATCTTGCCCAGTATCAGATAACTTTCCGCGCTCATTGGTTCGCTGACCAGCACGCGACGGATGGCCGCCATCGCCTCATCATCGTTGCCGTCTGCAAAATGCTTGCGTGCCTGTACCAGCAAACTCTCGGTTCCGCTAACGGCCCGGCGAACCGTTACGGCCTCGCGCTGACTTAAAACGACGCTTACGAAATCCTTTCTCTGCGGCTGCTCGACGCGCAGCCCGAGCTCGCCAAAGTTCTTTTCACGCTGCCAATCGCGTTCGAGGTTGGCGTACCGATTTCCGGTTGTTAATAGTGTGCGGGCCTGGTTATCAACTTCAGCCGCTGTCGGATCCTTCATCTCCGCCAGGATCTTGGCAAGTGCATAATATGCTTCACCGTCACGCGTGTTAGCCGCAATTACCGTTTTTAGCTGTTGGGCAGCCTGCGGCAACTCGTTGTTTAGATACTTTGCGATACCAAAGTTGAAAATTATGCCTGAGTCGTCAGGCGCAGATTCTGCCGCTTTTGCCAAAAGCTGTAGGCCTTCGTTCAGCAATGCCGCTGACCTTGCTTTGTCCTTGACCTCGGCACGCGAAGCTTCGACCGCGATAGCTCCGAGCATGTTGTAAACGCTGGTGATCTTTAGGTCATCGGCCAACGGGCGAAGCACACCGAGTGCCTGTTCAAAATTTTTCTGTCGCCAACGGATAACGCCTATGTAGAAAGAAGCCTCGGCAAAGCTTTCATCATTGCACTGTGCTATACGGTTCTCGCCTTTAGCTTTTTCGCGACACTGCTGGTTCGAGTTTACGACGCGTTCAAATGATTCGATCGCATCATTCAGTTTTTGCTGTCCGAGATAAAGATGGCCAAGCTCCAGTGCCGCATCGGCGAATTCGCCAGGCTGACCCGCATCCAGATGCTGCCGTATCGCGTTGCGGAAAAAGATCTCGCGTGTCTGTGGAGCTGACGTGAGCAAACCTTTTATATAGGCTTCGAACGCCCGTGCGGACACCTTATTCGCCGCCTCGATCATCGCGTTCTGCGAAAAAGGTAGTGCTTTGTCGCGCTGATATAGTATTTGATAGGCGATCTGGGCCTGCATCGTTTGCAGGTTGCCGAGTGCGTCGTTTAGTGCAATGTCGCGCGTAATGCGTCGTCCGTCAGGCAGCTCTTCGCTCAAAAAGCGGCCTTCGTTCACGCGGATGATCCTGGCGGTCACGTTGATCGTCGCCGCAATATCCTCTTGGGCCGGAACGATGGTATACCGGCCTGAGACGAGCAGTGTCGCACCGCTTTCGCGAGCGAGCCGGAGCGATGTTGCAAGGCTTGGGATACTGGCGAGCGGGATCCGCAATTTCTGTTGAGCGATCTTGCGTTCGCTATTCGAAACCACGTTCAGGCCCGGTACGCGGAGCAGATCCGATAGTGCCAAAGCAAAACTCTCGCCGACCCAATTGAACTCGGGCTTGTTCGACGTATTCTCAAACGGCATCACGACGACGTTGTCGGTCACACCCTGCACCGTCTGCGCCGCGGCATTAAAACAAAATACGGTAGTCAATAATCCGATCAAGATCGCAGTTTTTACTATTTTTGTGGCCATAAAGCAAAAAATTCGCTTGGGTTACAAGCGAATCGTAAGAAACTATGATGCAGTTTCTGGAAATAAAGATGGTATCCGGTACGGGATTCGAACCCGTGTTGCCGCCGTGAAAGGGCGGTGTCCTAACCCCTAGACGAACCGGACACA
>JBGTKY010000042.1:0-43388 GCA_041744395.1 Pyrinomonadaceae bacterium
CGGCGTGATCGACACTTGGGCATCCGACGAACGATAGGTAAACCACATGTTTGTTGAGGGCCGGAACACGGTCGGATCGGCTTCGCCGTCGCCGTCATAATCACCCGGCATCGGCACATCGCCGGTCGCACCGAACGGGAATGCATAGAAAGTCGAATTCTCGCTTCGGATTATGTACCATTCGCCCGTGGAAGGCCGCCAAAAGGCAACGTCAGTCTTCCCGTCACCGGTATAATCGGCCGGAGCAACCACGTCCGTGTTCGCGCCAAAGGCAAATGCCCCATTCGATCCGTCAGACGAACGCAAGAACCACCATTCGCTAATGGTGACGCCGTTCGGACGGAAGATCGACACATCCGTCTTTCCATCGCCATCCAAATCGATGAAAGCATTACCGGTCGGAGGTGCCGTATTTGAAATCGTAAAGACCGCGGCTGACTCCCCGGCCGGGGACGCGAAGTTGAACTCGCGAACTCGGATCTTGGCTTGCGTCGTTGGCGTGTTGGGAACCGTGAAAGAAAGGGTTCCATTATTGGCGAAGTTAGAGGCTAAAGTTGTAGGGTACGTCGCACCTCCATTGGTCGACAATTCGACGATGACATTTCTTGTAAACCCGCCGCCATTGGTCCAGTTTATGTTCGCCTGAGTTCCGATGACGACAGTATTGCCACTCGGAGTAACGTTCGTGATCGTATCGGCTGTCCCGTCCAAGTTCGAATCTCGATACCAGCCGACGTCGCGCATTAACTGGCGAGTCAGATCCAAGTCGAGCGGCAGTCCGAAATTGATAGAAGGTTCCATCAAAGCATTTGGAAAGACTCTTGTATTCCAATGCGAAATCGATGATCCACCCTCGAGCGGATTTGGTGTATATAACTCAACTCGCCCGGAAACCGCATCGCGTCCATTTGTCAGATTGCCCGACGCAAGCTTTATACTCGGACCATCCCAGAGAACATTATTGTTATTTATCGCTGAAGCTATGCGTTCGGCATTTGTCATATTGTTCCAAAGCTTCATTGTGGTGCGGTCGTACATAAATGTGGTGAACACATCGGGAAAACCGTTAAACAATACTCCGGTCTCAGCATTGGCAAAATCGGAAAAGCCCAAACCATGAGCCATTTCATGAAGCAGGACGATCAATAAATTAGTATTTCCGCCTGGACTCGCATTATCGAATCCCAGGTAAAATCGCGAACCGCCGAGACATCCCGGGTTTCCGTTAAGCGAGCTGTTAAATCTCGCATTCATGTCCGGATTACCCGATAAATCACTTCCCGCCTGCTTATTCGCAAGTGCCTGATGATGCCACGTATTCAACAAAATTACGTTTGCAAAATTAAGGTGAACACTAGTTGTTGAGGCAGATCCTAGAACTCCCGAAGTTGGAGAACACGGCAGCGTATTAAATTGTGAATTAACTTGAATAGTAACGCTGCTGTCTAAAAACGCTCCCCAGATCGCCGCAGCTGCATTAAAGACGTTCAACCGCTGTTGGCCGAGTGTTGTGCCGTTATTGCCGCCTTCCGGAGCTACGACTGTAGGATCATTAAACCCTTCGCCCGGACCGTCACCATTTACAATCGTAATAGTCGCCGAACTGGGGTTGACCTGGAGTTGCTCCTCATATCTTTCGATTAGACCTTTTAAGAAATTGAACTCACGTTCCGACATCCCATGCCTTTCGGCGGGCGTAGACAAAAAGTCATCGAAGCGGCGGGTCGTGTTGCCGAGCTTTTCACCCGTCTCTAGGTCACGACCGAAAAACGCGTTCGCTTCTTTCAGGCTCGATACACAGCTCGCGACCGGATGTCCGTCGGCGTCTATCTGCGAAAGCATCGCATACTGAAACTTGCCTTGCAGATCTACCATCAAACTTCCGTCCGGCAAGTTGACCGGAGTCAGGCCAACACCCGAACGATCGGTGATCCGGCGAAGTTTCTCCGCCATTTGTAATTCCGTGGAGCGTTGATCAAAGGTCTGCCCAATAACCGCATTTGCCGAGATCGACAACAATACGAATATGCCGACGATCACGGCATACGACGATTTTACTGAGGTCTTCATTTTCTTTCTTTCCATTTGCTTGTAGAGTACGGGCGAACGTCATCGCGAATGCGAGACAGAGCTAAGACCAGGCGCGTGCCAAGTCAGGTAAACATAATATAATATATTACTTATCACGGACCGCCGAAAGTGAGATCTAACCAATTTTAGCGAATCCTATTTTTTCACCGGAGGCGGCAATTTCCCGGCAGCCGCAATTATCTCTTCGCACAGCTCAGCGGCATTCAACAATTGTCCGCGTTCGGCCTCGGATTCCGGCGTTTCCGCAACTTGCTGCAAGACGGGAAGGTAACGCTTGGCGGCATGTTCGAGCTTGCGAACGCCGTCGCCAAATATCTTACCGCTTTTCGTTTCAGGTTTGAGGGCGTTGGCGTCCCGGTCTACGGCGAGGTCGAGGTCCTCCGTTGCCTTACGAAGAAGCTCGCGAATGTCGGTGAGCAACTGCAGCCTGGTTCCGGTGGGGGGCGGTCCCCAGACATCGGACTTCCGGATCTTTTCCTGCGATTCGCCGACCCCAATATTCAAGACCGCGAACCGACGATCGATCATCTTCACAAGAACGGCCATCCTGAGGTCCATTTCCTGATTATCGCGAACGAGCTCGATTTCTTCGTCCGTCATATAGTCACGTCGCTGTCCGTCGGCCTCGACAAAACCAAAGCAGATACAAACGGCAACGGACGCAATCAAAACCGAGCCCCGGAACAGAGGATTTAGGAACATATATTTATGAATCGTCGCCGCCACGAATTACCGTTTCACCGAAAAGTGGCTCAACGGCCCTTGTTCTTGCATCCCTTACGCGACGCATCAAAGTTCGCACATAAAACTCGTGCGTGAGCGGCATCTCCCGGCGGATCATTTCAAGCCGAGGTGTAAATCTTCTAAGCCCGATCTCTAAACGCTTGAAATTATAAAGTACGCGCGACTTATTAGTATCCGAATCTTCAAGGAAGTCGAGCGTGTCTTCCATCAGCGCATGGAACGCTCCGAGATGAACAAATATCTCGTCAAGCTGATCCCTCGAATTCGCAGTATTCGCCTGCGCCAGCCGGACGTCCATTAGGCTGAGTGCCAGCTCCGTACGCTTTCTTGTGCCTGTCTCTTTATTGAGCTTTTCGCGCTCTTCGGGTGACATTATCCGCAGCGGCGGCGGCGCCGTTTCGTACTCCGGTAATTTCTGCGCGATGGCCGGCAACGCGGCCATTACGAACAAAATGAATAGAACAAGACACGGTCTGCCACATTTACGGATGAGGCCTTCGATCCGTCTAACCTTTTCCTGTGACGTTCTATTCATTATCTTATTCATCTTTTCTTCCCTTACTTGAACGTATCTGTCTTTCCAATATCGGTATTCGAAGCGTTACGCGGTCGATCTCGTCTTTATCCCTGGCCGCGTCCGCTCGTCGGAGGTATTCCTGATAGTTCGCCATTGCGTCCATATATTCCGCAAGATTGTCATGCGACACCGCCAGAAAATAATATGCGACGGTCAAAGACGGCTGGCGTTCAAGCAACCAGCGGAATTCTTTCTTTGCGTCCTGATACCGCTTGGCTTGAAAAAGCGCCGTCGCCAGATTCGCACGGGCGGTGGAATTTTCGGGTGCGTGACCGACCAGCTTCGTCAGTAGGCCGATCGCATCGTCAAACCTTCTGGCTTGTATAAGTGCGGCTCCAAATCCGATAGCGTGTTCAATGTTCTCCGGTTCCGCCTGTGACGCTTGCTGGCAATATGCCAAAGCCTTGGCTGGAGCCTTTACGCGATAGGCGGAACAAAGCCGTCCAAGGATCAATGCGTCACCCGGAGCTGCGGCAAGCCTCGTTTCCAATTCGGCCGGATCGGCGATCGTTGCATCCTTTATCTTAGCGATCAGCTCGAGCGATCCTTTGGTCGCAGGGACGATCGCATTCAAATGTGCAAGAGCTTCGTCAGGCAGATCTTTGGCAATCGCGATCCTCGCCCGCAACATTCTTACATTCGTCGACGAACCGCCAGCCGATGCAAGTCGTGCGGTAAAACCGTCGGCACCGGTCGGATCCTTCTGCGTCAACGCAATGGCTGCGGCTTCGTTTAATGCCGAGATATTTTTCGGGTCGATCGCTAGTCCTCGTTCAACGCTTATCCGGGCCGACCCGGCGTCGCCTAATGAATGTTCGAGAGCTGCGCGAGCGGCCCATATCGACGCAGGCGATTTTGCCTTTGAGGTTAGAACTACGACTGCCGATAAAAGCTCGCGTAGCGTTTCCGAGTTTGCCTTTGTCCGCAGCCGGAGCTCTGCCAGTGATGCATATGCGGGGAAGTTAAGCTCATCGAGCTTTATCGCCTTCGTTAAGATCGTCTCGGCTTCCTCAAATGCTTCATTTTCGACAAGGAGCGAACCTAACGCGGCAAGTGCCAGCGTCCAGTCGTCGCGAAGTTCGACCGCCCGCCTAAATGCCGTCTCGGCTGCAGTGCGTTTGCCGAGGGCGAGTAAAGCACTGCCACGCTGCAATTCAGCTTCGGGGAATTCGGGCACTGCTTTTAACGCAGCTTCGTAGAGTTCGATCGCGCGGCCGAGTTCGCCTTTCTCGTGGGCGTCCTGGCCCTCATTGAACAGCTTGATCGCCTCGCCGGAAGTATCCTCGACATCCTCCTGGCCGGATGCTATGGACGCAATACAAAAAAGTATAGCCAACAGACAGATCGACGTTCCGATAGTCCGACGAAGCCTATTTTCAAATTGGAAAAAGCAGGCGGGCATTGAAGTAAACCTTTCTCCCGATAATAACACTTTATGGTCCAGTTTCCTAAGTTTTCTCGCGTTTGAGCTGTCTCGCCAATTTCGGTCTAATGCGGTTGCGTTCGCATCGACGGCTAAGATAAGATTTTGACTTTGTATTCAGGCGGTGATGCCGCCGAACCATCAGCCAAAAATGATCTCAGAGCAACAAGTTCCACCTACATTCCCGAGTGAGACCTCGGCCATTGCGAAAGAGGCTGATCTTAGAGCTAAGATGCGGGCAATGGACTCTGTGTTGGTCGCGTACTCCGGAGGTGTTGACAGCGTTTATCTGAGCCTGATCGCGACACAGGAACTCTCTGCCAAGGCTCTCTGCATAATGGCCCATTCGGCAAGCGTCTCTGAGTTCCAACGAAATGAAGCCGAGCGGATCGCCAAGGCATTCGACTTCAATTTCCGTATCATCCAGACCGATGAGATGAACGTTCCGGAATACACCGCCAATGCAGGGAATCGATGTTACTTCTGCAAATCGGAACTGTACGAAGCGTTAGCAGCCATTGCAGCTGACGAGCGTATCGAACATATCGTTGACGGAATGAACGCCGATGATGCCTCCGACCATCGTCCCGGCCGCATTGCCGCGGGCGAAAATGGGATCCTTAGTCCGCTACTCGAGGTAGGAATGGATAAAGAGGAAATAAGATTCCTCAGCCGTCTTCATGGTCTGCCCACGTGGGACGCACCTGCCAGCCCGTGTCTGTCATCCCGGCTTGCATACGGAACGCCGGTTACGATCGGCCGTCTGAGCAAGGTCGAGCGCGGCGAAGCCGTCCTTCGCGAATTGGGCTTCCGCGAGTTTCGTGTGCGCCTTCATGGCGATATGGTCCGGATCGAGGTCGCGTCAGCGGAGATGGCAAAGATTCTTGACGTAGGCGTTGTAAACGCTGTAAGTGAAAAATTTCGCAATATCGGGTTCGAGTTCATAACACTCGATCTCGAAGGCTTTAGATCTGGTTCGATGAACCGTGTTCTGGAGCAAGACAAGCTTGAACAAATCAATTGATACTTTTGGAGATCTGATTAGAAATGGCAAATCCGATGGCCGATGAAATGCGGCGGTTTAAGGGAAGCGACGAAAAAAATCCTTTCGAAGCGATGAGCGAACGGTTCGATCGTGCCGCACAATTGTTGGGCCTCGACCCCGACCTGTACGCAGTGATGCGTGTGCCGAGCCGCGAGATAAAGGTCTATATTCCGGTCCGCATGGACACTGGCCACCATCAAGTGTTCGAAGGCTTTCGCGTCCAGCACAACTTTGCACGCGGCCCGGCAAAGGGCGGTATCCGCTACGCCCCTGATGTGTCCTTGGATGAGGTAAAGGCGCTTTCAGCCTGGATGACCTGGAAGTGCGCGGTGGTAAACGTTCCGTTCGGCGGTGCCAAGGGCGGCATCATTTGCAATCCGGCACAGATGTCTATCGGCGAACTTGAACGCATGACGCGTCGCTACACCGCCGAATTGATCGACTTCATCGGGCCCGATAAAGACGTTCCGGCACCGGACATGAACACCAATGAGCAAACGATGGCGTGGATCATGGATACATATTCCATGCACGCCCGTCATACGGTGACGGCTGTCGTTACCGGTAAGCCTGTTGCGCTCGGCGGGTCGCTGGGCCGGCGTGAGGCGACCGGACGCGGCGTTCTGTTTACAATAAATGAAGCAATAAAGCGGTATGGCCTGACGCCGGAGCAGACTTCGATCGTCGTTCAGGGATCGGGAAACGTCGGCGGGATCGGGGCGATGCTGATGCACGAACAGGGCTATAAGGTTGTTGCTATATCAGATGTTGGCGGCGGCATATACAATGCTGCCGGATTGGATATTCCTCATGTGATGGAATATCTGAACTCAAATAAATCGCTTGAAGCTTACCCGGGTGCCGAGCAGGTATCCAACAAAGATCTTCTCGAGATCGAATGTGACGTCCTGGCTCCGTGTGCGACCGAGAACCAGATCACGTCGGAAAATGCTGACCGTATAAGATGTAAGATCCTGGCGGAAGGAGCAAACGGCCCGACCACACCGAAAGCCGATAAGATACTTCACGATAAGGGAATATTCGTAATTCCGGACATTTTGGCAAATGCCGGCGGCGTAACGGTTTCGTATTTTGAATGGGTACAGGATCGGATGGGGTACTTCTGGCCGGAAGCGCAAGTGAATGAAAGGTTAGAGGAAAAAATGGTGGCGAGCTTCAACGAGCTTTGCCATTATGCGGACAAACATGAGGTCGATACGCGAACGGCGGCCTATATGCTAGCCATAGACCGGGTCGCTTATGACACTAAGATGCGTGGCATCTACGCTTAGCCGATTCGGCCGATTTTGCTAATGTGTTAAAAACGCTTGATTTTCGGTCAGGAATATAATATCTTCGTACGCTAGAGACGGTATGCGGTGAAGGGGTTTGTGGTTTTCCTTTGAGCATCTTCTCGGGGAAACCCCAAGCAGTAGAGTTCGACTAACTGAACGCGCCTCGATTTTGCACAATTGATTTGGCAAGATCGGTCGTGTATGTAATACTGATGTAGCTTGTTAAAATATTGCAGTACTGTATTTTATAGCTACTGATTGAAATTGATTATTTATTTTCGGCGGAGGAATATGATGAAACTCGTTTACAGAGTGTTTATTGTGACTCTGACCCTGCTAGCTGTTACGTTTAGCGCTATCGCGCAGACGACGACAACGGATAACAGCAAACGGTCAGACAAAGATGACAGAAACACAGCTCCTACTGTAGGAACCGGTGGCCCCGTTGGCGGCCCGACCGGTCTCTTTACAGTTTATGACGGCAAAACCCTTAGAAAAGGGGAATTTACATTCAGTGCCGCGTTTAGTAATTACGACAGGGATCCCGGCAACGTGGATATCTCGGAAGTTCCGGTGAGCTTCCAGGTCGGACTTAACAATTATTTCGAGATGTTCTTCAACACGGACGCATATCGCGGCGTGAAGGTGAACTCACCTCGAAATCTCTCAAGTTTCTACCTTCCTAACTCAAGGATAAACGGAATTAGTCCTGCAGCCATTGTGCTTGGGTCGGGCCAGTTTGCTAATCAGGCGGTCTATCGCCCGGCCGGAACAGCACCATGGTCTCAGTTTCCGTTTCCTGGATCAGGCCCTTTCACCGGCGGTGGTGATAACAGTGCGGGCAACTTCCCGGGAATAGGTTCGGTTTTCGGAAGCATCCTTCCGGGCGTCGTACTGCAAACCGTCACGATTCCTAATAGCGGTGGAGCTACGGCCCCGACGGTTTTCACTCGGGCGCCAAGTTACCTTAATGATGCACCGTTCATTAACCGTACATGGGGAACGTCGGCATTCAGCACGTTTACCATCGGTGGTAAATGGCGTATGACGAATGTCAACAACCCGATCGGATTTGGTCTGATGGGCGGCTATCGATTCTATGCCGATTCGGCAGACGATTTCAGCGGCTTTAACCAGCTTCAGCGTGGCGCAAGCCCCGGTGGAAATGGTTTCCGCGGCGACGTTATCCTCGGTGTATTTGCTGATGCTCGCTTGGCAAAGTGGGTGAACATGTCGGCAAACGTGGGGTATAACTGGAACTCTAGCGTGAAAGGCGATTTTGGTGGCGGCGACGTTACAATACTTGACCGTCCTGACGAGTTTTTGACCTCGATCGGTGTTGACTTTCCGGTCAACAAATATTTCCAGCCGATCGTTGAGTTCCGTTCGCTTCGCTATACCGGCGGCCGAACGCCTAATGCTTTTGAGCATCATCCGATGGATCTGATCGTTGGAACCCGCATCTTCCCTGCACGCTGGTGGGGCATCGGCCTCGCATATCGGGCTAACCTGAACCAACAAGATGCCGATTCGTTCAGCGATGATTCATTTGTCGGTTCGGTTTTCGTGCCTTGTCCAGTAGGCTCAACAGGTTGTGTTCCGCAGAATATTGTTAGAACTTTCAGCGGCGTTCCTCCGGGATTCCAGACGTCAAGCGATCCGCATGGCTTCATCGTCCATTTTTGGGCTGGTCGTCGTAATGCTCGTTTAACAGATATCATAAACGTTCCGGCTAACGTTACCGCTCTTACATTGAGCGATAACGAGATCCGCGGCGGATGTGCTGACGGTTTCCGTCCGGCTGATGGCCAGACCTGTAACGACAACACTACGGTCAATGTAACGGCTACTGCGTTTGATCAGGAAAGCGATGTTCTCACCTATAACTACACAGTTTCTGGTGGACGCGTCGTTGGCACGGGTGCAAATGTTCAGTGGGACCTCAGCGGAGTTTCGCCGGGAACCTATACGATCACTGCCGGTGTTGATGATGGTTGTGGATTCTGTGGACAGACGCAGACCCAGACGATCACCGTTGCTGAGTGTGAATGTGTTCGCGTCTGCGAATGCCCAACCCTCTCGGTAACCGGCCCCGCTGGTATCACCTCACCTGGCGAAACGATGACCTTTACAGCCAACGTTTCGGGCGGTCCGGATGTTACCTACAACTGGTCGGTCGACCGCGGAACGATCGAAAGCGGTCAGGGAACCCCGAGCATAACGGTCCGAACCTCGTCTGCTGATGCAGATACGAACGTAACGGCAACCGTAGTGATCGGCGGACTTGATCCGAGCTGCGAATGCCCGACTTCGATGAACGAGTCTGGACCGGTCGCAGGCTTCCCGTCATCTGAACAGGTTGACGAGTTTGGTCCTTTGGCAAACGATGATGTTCGAGCACGTCTCGACGCATTCTTCATCGTCTTGCAGAACAACCCGACCAACCAGGGCTACATCATCAATTACGGAACCGATCGAGAGATCGCAGCCCGTGAACGGTTGATCCAGAACCACATTGCTTTCCGTAGGTTCGATCGCAGCCGTATCACTCTCGTCCGCGGTGGAGACACCGGTGCAGGCATAAACACCAAGCTGTACCGCATCCCGCCTGGAGCAGAGAATCCGGCACCGTAACGAATACGCTCTGCGTTGAAGTTTAACGCAGACATCGATTGAAGGACGGGCGAAGGTCAGCAATGATCTTCGCCCGTTCTCTTTTTATATCCAAGGCAAAACCTAATGTTTTGCTTTAGGTGTTCAAATTCGCTATTATCCTTTTTGCAACTTGTTTGCGATCCGATCGTGGAATGTTTCCGGGAATCGCAAACCCGCGGTCTGCCTTTTAATGTAAACTTTTGCGACCTAAAGAACATCCCAACACCTTGCCGTCTTTCATTTAATGAAAGCCGAGGCCGTAACCAGTACCCAAGACAAGAAAGCAACTGAGAGAAGTATGAAAAAGAAGCAAAATTTCGGTATCCGCTCTGTCGCACTCCTGTTCATCATTTCCTTCTTGATCTCCGCGTCTCCGATCAAAGGATTTGCCGACGGCGGTGTCGTAAGCGATCCGCGTGGATTTTCGCAGTGGACAGTTGTCGGGCCTGATGGCGGCGATGTTCGCTCCGTTGCGATCGACCCGCGAAACAAAGACCGTGTATATATCAGCACACTCGACGGCCAGATCTACACATCGGCAGATGCCGGAAGCAGTTGGCGGATGTTGGTCAGCCTCGAACAGCCGCAGCTTATCATTGACGATCTGATGGTAGACTTCCGCGACTCCGACCGCATATATGCTTCGGGCCATCGCCACAAAGGTGCCGGCGGCTTCTTTATGTCAAAAGACGGCGGCCGTACATGGAAGGAATCAAAGGAACTTCGCAAGGAAGCTATCCACGCGATGACGCAGTCGCCTAGCGAGCCCGACCTGCTTTTTGTCGGAACGCCCGACGGTGTTTGGTTGTCGAAGAATTCAGGCGATAGCTGGGACAAGATAACTTCGGCCTCGATGCCCATAAACGTAAATTCACTTGCCATCGACCCAGTGTCTCCGACGACTATCTATGCCGGAACCTGGTGGCGTCCTTATAAATCGACGGACAACGGCCAGAGCTGGCGTCTTATTAAAGACGGCATGATCGATGATTCCGATATTTTTGCTATCACGATAAACGAGAAGAACCGCAATCACATCTTCGCCTCAGCCTGCAGCGGTATCTACGAATCGATGAACGGCGGCGAAAAATGGCGAAAGATCCAGGGCATTCCCTCGACTGCCCGTCGAACGCGCGATATCGTTCAACATCCTTCACGGCCGGGAACCGTATACGCGGCGACGACCGAAGGTTTTTGGATGTCGGTCAACGGCGGTTCGACGTGGAGTATGACGACCGCAAAATCGTTAGAGATCAATTCCATTGCAGTACACCCTGAGGCCCCTGATCGCGTGATAATCGGTACAAATGTTAACGGCGTAATGATCTCGAATGACGGCGGACGTAATTTTACGCAGGCCAATCGAAGCTTTACGAGCCGCTTTGCTTATTCGATAACGCCAGATATTGCTCAGCCGGGACGGCTTTATGCGACAACGCATAATACCGCATCTAGCGGCGGCTTCTTTTTTACCAGCAATGACAGCGGTGCGACATGGACGTCCGGCCGCGGGTTGGACGTGAACCAGATCGCTCCGTTCGCTGTTCTGCAGGATCGCATCGATCCAAATCGGATGTTTCTCGGATCAAATCTCGGCCTACATCGTTCGCTTGACCGCGGACAGAGCTGGAATCTGCTTACGGCACCGAAAGCGCCCGCACGTGCTCCGGCTCGACGGATGACCGCCGCCCAGCGCAGGGCTGCCGCAGCTGCAGCCGCCAAAGCCGCAGCCGCTGCTGCCAATGAACCGAAGATAGTCCCCGCGTTGACAGATGGCGTAAAGGTGCTTGCCCATACCGAAGACGATAAGAACGGAATTTTTGCCGGAACCGACAAGGGGCTGTACCGTTCTTACGACATCACAAAAGGCTGGGAAAAGCTGGAGTTTGGTGAGGGGATCAGTACAAATGTTTTTGCGGTACATGCGTCACCACTTGTTCCCGGAACGATATGGGTCGGGACAGCAACGTCCGGCGTCATGGTTTCGCGGGACGACGGCAAGACGTGGGAACGCGTCGCTGGCAAAGATTCGCCGCCGGTAAACATTCCTGTCACAGTAATCGCATCCGATCCGAAACGGCCAAATTATATTTATGTCGGTACAACTCAGTCGCTCTATCTAAGTCGAGATGCCGGCCGAAGCTGGGTACGCCGCGGCGGCAACCTTCCGCTTGGCAAATACACCAGCATCTTGATCGATCCGGAGAACACCGATGAGATCTTCGTCGCAAGCGCTCTCGAATCTGACGGCGGCATCTATTATTCCAGCAACGCCGGTATGCAGTGGACCCGCGTTGATTCGCGGGAAATGAGCGTCCCCAGCCGGCGCGTCTGGGCGATGGCGTTCGACCCGGCGGATCCGAAACGGATATTTGCCGCGTCACATTCATCAGGCATCTATCGCATAGATCGGCTCGATGCTGTTGCCGATGCCGCCAAACCTAAGGAAGTAGCGGCGAACTAGGCCTACACGGCAATTTTGCGGTACCGAGCCCGGCCATCTTGCCGGGCTCTTTCTTTTTCAACTTGGAACTTAGCGGCCGCACAACTATAATTTTCTCATTGAGGGAGATCACAGAGTGCAGCAACAAATAGCCTGTCCTGCCGCCAAAGGCCGAACATCTTTTTTAATTGAAAGTTTGCCGTTCGCCGACGTCCCGGGGCAGTCAAAGCTGTTCGTCGAATATCAAAAAGACCCACTGTCCCTACGAAAATACTACCCGAACGCCGTCCGAAGCCATTCCGACATCGCTGGCCGAATACCGGAAGTTCTTGAAAAGCATGTTGCCGACCGTGATGTGCTTTGTGACGCGCTTGAGGAGATGAACCAGAAGTTCGGAGCGACGCAGGCGACGCTTGATAATATTGCTCAGCTTCGCGATAAAGATACGGTCGCCGTCGTCTCGGGCCAGCAAGCGGGCCTTTTCTCGGGGCCGCTTTACACGATCTATAAGGCGATGTCGGCGATAAAGGCGGTCGAAAGCCTTCGCGAACGTGGCTTCAAAGCAGTGCCTGTTTTCTGGGCCGCCACCGAGGATCACGATTTCGAAGAGGTATCAAAGACATCCGTGCTCGATAACGCCGGAGAGATCGTCGAATTGAGGAATGAGCCCAAACGCTGCCATGAGGACCTCCCGGTCGGATATATAAAGCTTGACGAGACGATCCTCGAAACGGTCGAGGAACTGATGGCGACGCTCCCGCGGACCGAGTTCTCCGACGAGGTTCGTGCATTATTAGACGATAGCTGGTCGCCGCACGCCTACTACGGCGATGCCTTTGCGAAACTGGTATCGATGCTGCTTGGCGAATACGGGCTGATCATTCTCTGCCCATTGGACGCCCGGCTAAAATCCCTGGCGGCTCCGATATATGTTGACGCTATCCGAAAGTCACCGGAGATCGTGGCCGTCCTTCGCCGCCGAAGCGATGAACTCGTTGCTGATGGCTATGCGGCCCAGGTCTTTATCGGCGATGATTATTTTCCGCTTTTCTGGCAAGCCCGCGACGGTACTCGAAACGCCCTGAAAAAAAGCAACGACGGGACGTTCCGGACAAAAGACGGCTCCCGCGAGTTCACGCTCGAGGAACTTGCCGAGGTCGCCGAACGCGAACCGACCCGGTTTAGCCCGAGCGTCGTCCTCCGGTCAGTCGTCCAAGATCACCTGTTGCCGACGGCGTGTTACTTCGGCGGTGCAGCTGAGATCGCATATTTTGCGCAAAGCGCCGAGGTTTATCGCGTGCTCAGCCGGCCGGTGACGCCGATACTTCATCGCCAAAGCTTTACGATAGTCGAATCCCGCCACGCCAAGACCTTGGAGCGTTATGGAATGGCCTTGCCCGATCTATTTGACGGTGTCGATTCGGCGATCCCGCGAATTGTTGACGAATATCTGAACGCCGGAACGTCGAACCTCTTCGCTCAGGTCGAGGAAAAGATAAACATCGAATTGAATCGACTTGATCAAAACCTGTCGCAGCTCGACCCAACGCTCGCCGACAACCTCGCAACGAGGCGTCGAAAGATCATCTACCATATCGGAGCGCTTCGCGGAAAGTACCAGCGAGAGCAGTTTCGACGCGAATCAGATGTGCGACGGCAGGTGGAGACGCTCTTTACGGCGTTGCTGCCCAATCACCATTTACAGGAACGAAGCCTAAACGTCCTCTACTTTCTCGATCGTTACGGCCTTGGTTTTATCGATTGGATCCACCGGGCCGTTGACCTTGATGACAAAGGCCACCGCATCGTCTATCTTTGACCGCAAATGAATAAAATTCGGATACTTCCCGACAATTTGGCCAATCAGATAGCGGCCGGCGAGGTCGTCGAACGGCCTGCGTCCGTCGTCAAGGAATTGGTCGAGAACGCGATAGACGCCGGAGCAAGCCGCGTGAGCGTGGATATCGAACTCGGCGGACGGCGGCTGATCCGCGTTACGGACGACGGGGAAGGGATGGTCCGTGATGATGCGGTGTTAGCGTTTGAGCGGCATGCGACGTCGAAGATCCGCGATCTGGATGACCTCGGCCGGATAGCGACGCTTGGCTTTCGCGGCGAGGCGCTTGCGTCGATCGCTTCGGTCGCAAAAGTGGAGTTGACGACCAAGAAGCCCGAGGACATCGCGGCAACATTCGTCCGGATCGAAGGCGGACGGCTGTTGGACGTTCGTGACGCAGCCCGTGACGTTGGGACGACCATTGCTGTCCGCGATCTTTTTTTTAACACGCCCGCTCGGCGGAAATTTATGAGGTCGGAGGCGACCGAGAATTATCACCTCACGTCGATCGTCACCCACTATGCGTTGGCCAATCCTCATATCGCCGTTACTTTGACGAACAACGGTCGCGAAGTGATCCGCGTTCATCCGTCGAAGGACCTTCGTGAACGAGCGTTTCAGATCTTCGGCGGCGGCCTGTTGGAAAGCCTTTTGCCCGTGTCCGGCGGCCGGGAATACGTTGCCAAGCTTTCGGGTTTCATATCGGCTCCGCGGGAACGCCGGTCGAATAAGGACGCACAGTATTTTTTTGTGAATCAACGGTTCGTTCGCGATAAAACGATCGCCGACGGCCTTCGCGAAGGCTATCGGTCGGTCCTGCCGCATGGGGTCTACCCGGTTGCTTTCCTGTTTTTAGACGTTCCGCTCGAGGAGATCGACGTTAACGTGCACCCCGCAAAGACGGAGGTCAGGTTCCGCCGAAGCGAAGCCGTTCGCGACGTGATCGCTGAAGCAGTTCGCGAATCGCTCGCCCGAGCCGGTATCGATGTTTCATCACGCGACGGCGATCACGTCGGGGCGGTTGCCACGGCAGCTTCCGCGAATGCAACCCGTGAAAAACTGCCGAGCGAATCTTTCGTGCCGGAGATGCTGTCCGATGACCTATCGGGAAGGGAAGTAGAGCCTGAAAGAACCCGCGAATCAGATTCGTCATCAGTCGCGACGCCGGAAATTAGTTTGTTCGATCTTTCGGATCAGATGCCGGGATCGGATCACTTAGTCGACTTCGTGCGTGCCGCCGAGGAGCGTGCAAGTTCCTCTCCGGCCTCAGCTACGGCGTTAGAAGCGGACGTTCCACCCGAAATTGTTCCTTCAGGTTACGCCGTCTTGCCGCCAGTAAGTTCAGCAGAACGATACGTCCGTTCCGTTGAGATCGATAACGTATCGCGGGCCACCATTCGCCCTTTGGCCCAACTGCATGAGAGCTTTATAATCGCCGTGGACGACGAAGGCCTGCTCCTAATTGATCAGCACGTCGCTCACGAACGGATCTTGTTTGATAAATTTCGGAAGAGTGAGACAGATCGTCCGATCGAATCGCAGAACCTTCTACTTCCGGAAACGCTCGACCTATCGCCGGCGCAGGCCGAGGCTTTTCAGTTGATCGAGGGCGACCTTGCTGATCTGGGCTTCGGGCTGATGCGGCTGTCGGGCCGTACGATAGCGATAAAATCGGTGCCGACCGACCTTCCGACATCGGACGCTAGAAATCTTTTCGCCGAGATACTCGATACGATCGACCTCGATAAACGCGGTAAGGCAAAGTCGAGTTTTCGCGATGACATTGCGGCGAGCCTTGCATGTAAAGCGGCGATCAAGATCAACATGCCGCTCACGCCCGAAAAGATGCATTGGCTAATCGATCGCCTGCTGATCACGTCCTCTCCAACAACCTGTCCCCACGGCCGTCCTGTCCTTCTTCGGCTGACGATGAAGGACATCGAACGCGGATTTCACAGAACTTAGCAAGACTTTTTTTGAACATCAGAAATGGATACGGAACTGGTAAGGCCGATCTAAAGCCTTTTCAGATCAGCCGTTTAATTGCTTATATACGGCAATGAACGGATGCTGCCCGATCCCGAGTCTTTGAAATGTGCAAGGTTAGTCTTGACTTACAACAAAGATGCGTTGCATAATCACGCCTAGTTTTCCAGGCCTCAATTTCCGACTCGGGTCAATCAATGAGACGCATCAACCTCCAAAAAGCAAAATCTCAGATAGCGCGCCCGACCACCATCCGCGACATCAATAAACAGATCGTATTGAACTATGTTCGCGACCGCTCGCCTATATCGCGGGCCGAGATCGCTCGGGAAACGGAACTGCATCGGTCGACCGTTTCGGTCATTATCGATGAGTTGGTGCATTCCGGCCTGATCGTTGAGCTCGGTAGCGGTGAATCGACAGGCGGTCGCCGTCCAACGCTCTTTGAGCTTAAGAAAGGTACACCGTTCGCCATCGGAATTGACCTGACGCCGCGGACGACGACGATCGCCGTTGCGGACCTTGCGGGCACAGTTTTGGACAAGTCGACTTTCTCCACTTCGCCGGATATCGAGTTCGTTTCCAGAAAGATCATCGAACGCGTCAAAGAGTATCTTGCAAAATATCCCGGTTATGACCTTGGGATCGGTATGAGCGTGCCGGGGCTCGTCGATCAGAAGATAGGCCGCGTCTTCCATATCCCGTATTTCGATTGGCGCGATTGGGACATCTGCCAGCAGATCGAGGCAGAAACAGGCTGTAACGTGATCGTTGAGAACGACGCAAACGCTACGGCGTTGGCGGAACTTTGGTTCGGGCACGAGCAGATCCGCAAGATCGACACCTTCGTTATGGTACTTGTCGGCGAAGGTATTGGTACCGGCATTATCCTTGATGGCCAGGTCTATCGTGGTGAAAAGGGTGCCGGCGGGGAGTTTGGCCACATGATCGCGGGTGATAATGCTCCGGTCGAATGCTCTTGCGGAAGCCGCGAATGTTGGGAAGCGTATGCATCCGAAGGAGCGATCATCGAACGCTATAAACGTCGCCTCAAAAGCGAAGATCTGAAGCAAAATGATATCGGCATCGGCGACATCGTTGAACTCGCCTTAAATGGCGAAAAGCATGCCGAAGAAGCGATCCGTGAATCTGCCCACTACCTTGGCAACGGGATTTCGAACCTCATTGTCGGGCTAAGCCCGCAGGTCGTTGTCGTCAGCGGAAAGATAACCAAAGCGTGGGATCTTTTCTCGGAGCAGTTATATCGAATATCCGAGCGAAGTGTTCTTGCCGGGCTGCCGCAGACCTTGCTTATGCCATCGTCTCTCGGCGATGCCCCAACACTTATCGGAGCATGCGGGCTGGTATTAGCGAAGAAGTTCGGTTCGGCGAGCTAGCGGAAGCGGTAGTTTGCCGCTTCTTGACATGGCGTTACGTTTATATTAAAACTTTGTTGGTACCTCCAACAAACAATAATATTTGAACTCCCTTATTGAGTTTCCGGTTCCTGAACTAAAACGAGCGACAAAGCGTATTTATCTGTTCATAAACGAGTCGACAGTCAGCAATAATCACGATCTTTCAGGTTAAGGAGAAAAACTTATGCGAAAAGCCTCGGTTTCAAAGACAGTCCTTTCGACAGCATTCGCTGCATTTGCGTTTCTTGTCGTCGGCATACTTGGGGTAAACGGTCAATCCCAGGCTATCAACGGACAAATAGAGGGAGTGGTCACCGACCCTAACGGAGCGGCGGTACCGAATGCGACGGTGATGATCCGGAACATCGAGACTGGAGCTGAGCGAACGGTCACCGCTGATTCGGGCGGAGGTTATCGAGTTCCGCTGCTTCCGCTAGGAAGCTATAGGGTGACGATCGAAGCCAGCGGCTTTAAGCGTCTGGTCCGCGAAGGCATAATTTTAACTACCGGTTCGACCGCGACGGTTAACGCGTCTTTAGAGACTGGCGGGCTCGAAGAAACGGTGACGATAACGTCCGATGCTCCGATCGCCGATCCCGGAAAGATCGACGTCGGCCGCGTGATGAATACGCGCGAGGTTCAAAGCCTTCCGCTGGTCTCCCGAAATCCTTATAACTACGCTTTGCTGCAGGCGAACGTGACCGGGCGTCCGAACGTCGAGTTCGGTGTGCCGCGTATCAACGCGAACGGCTACACCCGCCGCACGAACTATCAGCTCGATGGCAACAACAACACCCAGGCTGATCGCGGCGGTATCCGGCTGATGCCGATCTCGGACACGTTCATAAGCGAAGTCCAACTTGTGACGAATGGTTTCTCGGCTGAGTTTGGCAACACGCCCGGCCTGATCATGAACGCTGTTACGCCGTCGGGTACCAACAGCCTTCGCGGATCGGCAAGCTATCGGTTCCGCCGAACGGGAATGTCCTCGCGGCCATTCAACATCTCGCCGACTGCTGTGAAGCCGGAGACTAAGGTAGATAACATCACTGGAGCGATCGGCGGGCCGATCATCAAGGACCGTTGGCACTTCTATGGCGGGACCGAATGGGTCGAGCGTGATCTGGGCGGTGAACCCCAGAGGACTGTCACTATAAGCGAGGCCAACAAGGCTGCGCTGATCGCCGCCGGCGTATCGGCAAGTGCTTTCCCGACCGCTATCCCGACGGCCCAGAAGGTAAACTTCTACATTTTCCGCACTGACGCCCAGCTCAATGATGCAAATCGATTGACGAGCCGATTCAATTACTTCAAGAACGTCTCGCCGGACAACATAGCGGGAGGCCTGAACACGCTGCAGCGGTCGATCACGTTTGACGACAAATCTTACTCGTTAGGCATTCAGCTTGCTTCTATCATCAACGCGAACGTCCTCAACGAGTTTCGCTACCAGTTTGCGAAGCGCGATTCGCGTAACGTCGGCAACGACAATTCTGGAACCGGACCGAGCGTTGTCATAACTAACGTCGCGAACTTCGGTTCGCCGGAGAATCTCGATACCATCGCTCCGCTTCAAGTGACTAATCAGATCCAGAACAACCTTACGTGGACGAAGGGAAACCACGTGATGAAGTTTGGCGGCGGTTTCAATTACATTGACGACACACGCCGGACAAACTCGTTCATTCGTTACACGTTTTCAAGTATTGCGAATTATTCAGCTGCCGCTTCAGGAGCTAACCCGTTTGCCTACACTCGGTTCGACCAGATCTTTGGTGACACCAACATCGCATACGACTCCACTTTCTGGAATTTCTTTGCCCAGGACGACTGGAGGGTGACACGAAAACTGAAGATCAACTACGGAGTTCGGTATGACCTTTATCGTATTCCGGATGCGGACCCGAATGCGGCTTATGAACCATCACGCGACTTTAAGGTTGACAAGAATAACTTTGCTCCTCGCGTGGGGCTTGTTTACGGCTTGCGTGACGGGGCTCGACCGACGGTTATAAGGGCCAGTGCTGGAATTTATTACGATACAGTGTACTTGGATATGTATCAGCGGGCTCTGCAGGCCAACGGTAACCCGGCTTTCTTTACCGTATCGTTTACCAACCCAACATTGTCTGGAGCTCCCGCATTTCCGAATGGGGTCTCAACCGCGACACCGCCTAGACAAGACATAACCGCGCTTGCGTCGGACTTTGAGGTAATGTACGCGATGCATGCGAACGCACAGATCGAGCAGGCGATTACGGAAAACCTGTCGTTCACCATCGGCTACATCCACTCAAGCGGCCGGCATTTGCCGGTGTATAGAAGCATCAACCGTATTCCGGATGGCACTTTCCTCGCGGATGGGCGACCAAAATACATTACTTCGGCTCCCGCACCGGGAACGCGAATCGACCCCCGGTTCAATAACATCCTTTTGAATGAGTCGGTCGGTAATTCGCGGTACAACGCAATGACATTCCAGCTTAGCAAGCGATTTTCGGAGGGCTATCAGTTCAGCGCGAACTACACGCTTTCTAAAGCCGAAGATAATGCTCCAGAGCAAAACCTCGTTGCGACCCAGTTCGGCAATCTGATCGTTCAGGATCCGAGTGACCAGTCTCGCGACTTTGGACCGTCGTTGGCAGATCAGCGGCACACTTTCAACATGAGCTTTGTCGGCAGGCCCGAATTCAACTTGGAGAATCGGGTTCTTCGTTACCTGCTCAACAACAACCAGTTTGGGATCATTGCTACGGCGAACAGCGGTGAACGCTATAACGTCGTTGCTTCAACAGACATCAATGGTGATGGTTTCACTGGTTCCGACAATCCGGTTGGAATAGGTCGAAACCAGTTCAAGACGCCGAAACAGACTAATGTCGATTTCCGGTATTCGAGATTCTTCAATTTCACGGAACGGTACAAACTCGAAGCATTCGGCGAGTTCTTGAATGTGTTCAACATCAATAGCGTCTTCCAGTTGAATGCATTAACCGTTACGACGGATGCCTTGGGAAATCCAACCGGGCCGATTCCGACGTATGAACTTCGAAGGGCGACGAATCAAGTGGTTTCACTTGATAGTCGTCAGTTTCAGATCGGCTTTAAATTCATATTTTAGCCGTTGAGCGATGTTCCCGGAAATCCAACAGCAACCTTGGGATTTCCGGGAACATCTTTCTTATTGTAAACAATGGATGAGATCCCGAAAAAACCTGCGCCGGCGGAAGAGTTGCCGGACACGTGGTGGTACAAGGTATACGCGGCCGTAATGGTTACGACCGTGGTCGTGATACTTGCACTATGGGGATTTTCGGTCTACTTCTCAGGTTGAGCAACAAATGAGACATCTGGACTGGGCAGTTGTCGTGGCATATCTCGCCTATGTGATATGGGACGGCATTCGCTTATCAAAAGACAGCGGCGACCCGGAAAGTTTCTTTCTGGCGAACCGCAGCTTGCCATGGTGGGCCGTCGGGCTCTCGGTCATGGCGACCCAGATGTCGGCCATCACATTGGTCGGCACGACCGGCCAGGCGTATTCCGACGGAATGCGCTTTATACAGTTTTACTACGGCCTGCCGCTCGCGATGATCATCCTCTGCGTGACGGTCGTCCCTTTTTTTACCCGAGCCCGCGTCTTCACCGCTTACGAATATCTCGAAAAACGATTTGACGCCAAGACCCGCAGCCTGACGAGCTTCTGCTTCCTTATGTCCCGCGGCCTCGGCGTCGGCGTGATAATTGCCGCACCATCGGTCGTCCTTTCGATCGTGCTGGGCTGGAGCGAATTGGTCACTATCTTTGTGATCGGGTTGACGACGACCTTCTACACGATGTTCGGCGGTGTCCGTGCCGTTACCTGGACTGACGTCAAGCAGATGGTCCTGATCTTCTTCGGGCTTTTTGTCTGTATATTCGTTATCGTCTCGCAATTTCCGCCAACGGTTTCGATCACTGACGGGCTTCATCTCGCGGGTGCTCTCGGTAAACTCGATACGGTTGATACCAGCTTTGATCTTAGTGAGAAGTACACGATCTGGACGGGCATGATCGCGGCAACGTTTCTCTTTCTTTCATATTTCGGCTGTGACCAAAGCCAGGTACAGCGTTTCCTTACGGCCAAGTCGGTCGGTCAGGGCCGGACTTCGCTGTTGATGAGCGCGTTCCTTAAGATCCCGATGCAGTTCTTCATTCTGCTGATCGGCATCTTTGTATTTGTCTTCTACCAATTCGTCGCTCCGCCGATGATATTCAATGCGGTCGAGGCGAATAAGCTGCAGCAGTCGGCACAGTACGCACGGCTTCAACAAAAATACGATGCGGCACACGCCGCCCGTTCACAGGCGGCGTTAGAGTATGCCGAGAACCGTGATGAAACTACGCGTGCCGCTTATGTCGCGGCGCATACCGATTTCGCCAAGACCCGTGTCGAGGCGACGGAACTTGTCAAATCGACCACCGGTGCGGCTAATTTCAACGACGTAAACTATATTTTCCCAACCTTCGTCATCACCTACATGCCGATCGGCATCCTCGGCCTGATCATAGCCGCGATCATGGCGGCGGCGATGTCGTCCATTTCATCGGAGCTAAATGCTCTGGCGACCGCATCGACCATCGATTTTTATCGAAGATTTTTCAGGCCGGAGGCGACGTCCGCCGAGTTCGTTCGTTTTGGCCGTTTCGCGACCTTAGTGTGGGGTATTTTCGCTTGCATTGTGGCGACGTATGCCACCAATCTCGGTTCGCTCATCGAGGTCGTAAATAAATTTGGTTCGTTCTTCTACGGTTCGCTGCTGGGCGTCTTTGTCCTGGCTATCGGTGTCCGGCGGGCTCGCGGACGCGGAGCATTTTTCGGCATCATGTTCGGAATAGCTTCGGTCTGGATCACCAGCCTCTATACAAACATTGAATTCCTTTGGTTCAACGTCGTCGGGTGCGTTGTTACGGTCATCGCCGGTTACCTCATTAGTTTGACGGTAACGGACGAACCAGGCTACGAAGTTCCGGCCAATTAGAGAAAAAATAAGATCACTATGAAAACCTTCAATGTTGCCGGCCGCAAGACTGCAGCCTCAGTCTTCATTTTCGCGATCTTGACGCTGTCGTTGCCTTTCGCATTGGTTAGCGAAGCTCAGGTCCGCGCGATCTATGACGTGGGAGCGATCGGGTTGGGACAGAAATTGAAGCGGCTTCAGACCACCGCAAGCGCGATGCACACCGCGGCGCACCCTGATGACGAAGACTCGGGTTTAATGGCCTATCTCGCCCGGCATGAACAAGCAAGGACTGCGTATTTCTCGCTAAATCGAGGCGACGGCGGGCAGAACGTGATCGGCGAGGAACTCTTCGAGGGTCTCGGCGTTATCCGTACTGAGGAACTTCTTCAGGCACGGCGGCTTGACGGCGGCGATCAGTTTTTCGGCGACGTGATGGATTATGGATTCTCCAAGACTCGTGCCGAAGCCGCTCGAATGTGGGACGAACGCGCCCTGCTGGGCAGCATGGTCAGGGCTATTCGAATGTATCGGCCGATGGTCGTGATCTCAAGGTTTTCCGGCACACCTGCCGACGGCCACGGACATCACCAAATGGCCGGATATCTGACGCCGCTTGCATTCGAGGCTGCCGGCGACCCGAAAGAATTCCCGGAGCACATACAGGAGGGAATCGAACCGTGGCAGCCGCTTAAGCTTTACGTCGGCCAGGGATTCGGCGCAACTTCGCCGGTTCAGCCGAGCGTTCTTATCAATACGGGCACATATGATTCGTTGATAGGCCGTTCATATTTCGAGATCGCAATGGAAGGCCGCAGCCAGCACAAATCACAGGAAATGGGCGTACTCGAACTACGCGGGCCGATGAATTCGGGGCTGCGAAGGCTTGAAGCCAAAGTTGACGCACCCGAGAAAGAGGCATCCATTTTCGACGGCATCGACACGAGCATTACAGGTATCGCGAAGCTGACGAACAACAACGAGGAGCAGCTTGCAACACGACTCGCAGAATTGCAGGCGACAGCCGAAGCAGCTCTCAAGGCTTATCAGATATATTCACCAGACACGCTCGTCCCGATCCTTGCCCGCGGCCACAGGCAAGCGAGGGAAGCAAAAGATTCGACAAGCAATACGCATACTAAGGCTCTGCTTGCTTACAAGGAAAAGGAATTCGGATCGGCTCTTCAGATGGCCGCCGGCGTTGTGGTGGACGCCTTGAGCGACGTCGAAATGATAAACGCCGGGACAAGCACGAACGTCGGCGTCCGCGTTTTTGCTCCGGAAGGTGCCGCTTTGAAGGTGGTCAAAACCGAGATCTCGACGCCGTCCGGATGGTCCGCCTCGTCGATCGAGCCGCCCGCCGCCGCACCTGCGACCGGTTTTCGTCCGCGTAACGAAACGGCTACGAACGCCGCATTCTTCAGCGTTTCCGCTCCGGCAGATGCCAAACCGACGCAGCCATACTGGCTCGAACGCCAACGCCAGGGAGCAACATTTGATTGGTCCACCGCGGGCGATTCCAAGAACATGCCCTTCGCGTCACCGCTTCTTATTGCGAAGGTCACAGCCGAGATCGGAGGCGAGAGCATCGTCATCGAAAGGCCGGTAGAATATCGCTTTGCCGACGACATTCGCGGCGAGATAAGGCGTGACGTTCAGGTCGTCCCGGCGGTCACGGTCGGTCTCGGATCAAACCAGCTGATCGTTCCTGCGGCGGCTTCGGCAACGAAGCATCGCATTGTGACGACCATCACGAACAACACGACGGGCGCCGTCAAGGGAACAACGAACCTCGAAATGCCCGCTGGTTGGTCCGTCGTACCGGCATCGGCAAACTTCGAACTAGCTCGTCCGGGCAACAAAGGAACGTTCGTCTTTGATGTGACGATCCCCGCCAACGTCCGGCCCGGGGCATACCCGATAACGGCCGCTGCGACTGTCGACCGCAAGCGATTCACGCAACAGATGCAGGAGATCGCATATCCACACATCCAGACGCACCGCGTTTATACGGATTCGATCATTTCGGCAAAGGTCGTAGATCTGAAAGTCGCTCCCGTCAAGGTCGGCTACGTTATGGGCAGCGGCGACCGAGTTGCCGAAGCGATCCAGCGCATGGGAATCGACGTGACCATGCTCCGCGAAAGCGATCTTTCGACCGGCGATCTTTCGCAGTTTGACACCATCGTCGTTGGCATCCGTGCTTCGCAGACGAGGCCCGATCTTGTCGCGAACAACGGCCGCCTCTTGAACTATGTACGCGAAGGCGGAACGCTGGTCGTTCAATATCAGCAGCACGAATACGTCAACAACAACCTTCAGCCCTTTCCGGCAAGCATGACCGCTGTCACACGCGGAAACCAGCGTATTTCCAACATGCGTGTGACCGATGAGAACGCCGAGGTAAAGATCCTCGTTTCGGACCATCCGATCTTTAATTACCCGAACAAGATCGTCGATAGCGATTGGGATAATTGGGTTCAGGAGCGAAACCTTTACAGCTTCACGACGTTTGACGATCAGTACACGCCGCTGCTCTCAACGGCCGATGATGGCGAAGACCCGAACCTCGGCGGGATGCTCTACGCTCCCCTGGGCAAAGGACGTTACCTCTACACATCTTATTCATGGTTCCGCCAGCTTCCGGCCGGAAATCCCGGAGCGTACAGGATCTTTGCGAATATTCTGAGCATGCCAAAGGCAGGAAAATGAGCGAACAAATGAACGAAAAATTTCCCGCCCAAGCATATAAAGACAACGTCCTAGCCGATTGTTTCGACGACGCCAAGAAGTACTTTCTTGAGGCGTATCACGTGGTCGATCTTGCCCATGTGATCATGCTCGAAGAGCAGGGGATCATAAGCGACGACGAACTTCGTTCGTTGCTAAAGGCTCTGCGGCGGCTGGACTTTGACGCGATCCGAGCCCGCGAGTACGACGGCTCGTTCGAAGATCTGTTCTATCTGCTCCAACAGGAGATAGCAAAGAATTGCGATTCGGACACCGCGGGCAAGCTTCATACGGCCCGCAGCCGAAACGACATCGACGTTACGATCTATCGTCTCAGGCTGCGCGAAGACTGCCTCCGCCTGCTTCGGTCGGCGATGGACCTTCGTAAAGTATTCAACGATCTGGCCGCCGAGCACCATGACACTCTCATGCCCGCGTACACACACACGCAACCGGCACAGCCATCAACGATGGCCCATTTCCTGTTGGGCATGTCGGAAAACACGGGCCGCGACATTCGCAGGCTTCAGCGTGCTTTCGAGAACATGAATTTCTGCCCGCTCGGTTCGGGTGCGATAACGACGACCGGCTTTCCGATCGACCGTCACCGCGTCGCCGAGCTTCTCGGTTTCACCGCACCGACGATCAATTCCTACGCCTCGATCGCGTCGGTCGATTATTTTACCGAAATGCTCGGCGCGACCTCGACGATGCTCATCAACATCGGCAAATTCGCCCAGGAATTCATGCTGATGGCGATGATCGAATTCAACGCCCTTCGGCTGCCAGATGGTTACGTCCAAGGCTCTTCGATTATGCCGCAGAAGCGAAACCCGGTCGCACTCGAACACATTCGAGCGATCGGCAGCAAAGCTCTCGGGCAATCGATGGGCGTCTTTACGGCAGTTCATAATACGCCGTATGGCGACATTAACGACGTGGAGGACGACCTTCAGCCGCTCATCTATAGTGCGATGCGGGACGCAAATCGTGCCGTTGCCTTGTTTGCCTCGGCCCTTCGGTCGGCAACCTTCAACGTTGAGAATCTGCAGCGTCGGGCCGGCGAAAATTTCATCGCCGTCACCGAACTCGCCGATACCATTGTCCGCCGCGAAAATTTGCCATTCAGTATTTCGCATAAGATCGTTGGGCTTAGCGTAAAGGCGGCACTCGCCGGTGGAACTGACGTTTCGTACGAGATAATGCAGCAGGCGGCGAATGACGTGCTCGGCCACGAATTAACGCTGTCATCCGATGAGCATGCCGCAGCGATCTCGCCGGCGAATTTCGTTAATATTCGCACGATTTACGGAGGTACGGCGCCAAGCGAAACGCAGCGGGCACTCGGCGTCGAACGCGAAAACGAAGCTGTCGACAATGAGTGGTACAGCAAGGCGCGCGGCGGCCTAGACCGCTCGGCCGAAGCTCTTCAGAGGTTGGTCGAAGAAAAACTTCGATAAACCATTGACAAATTCTGAGTGTGCAATTATTGTTATGAATGTCCGAACTTTATAAGTTCTGTCTATATGCATTTTGTTGCCGAATACTTTAGCTTTCTTAACTTTCGCTATTTTAGCGAAGCGGCTAAGTATCGGTTAGGTGAATGATGTAGTACAGCAAACCAACCAGATCGAAGCCGTGAACGACATACAGTTCGCGGCTTTTTCTATTTTAGGAGTAAAGAGATGAAGATCACCGAATGCCGGGAAATGATAGACGAGATCGATACGCAGATACTTGCCCTATTGGACCGCCGCACAGAACTTTCGCATTCGATCGGCCGATCGAAGGCGACGGCCGGATTGACCATTCGCGACCCCGACCGCGAGGCTGAGGTCATCGCACGGATAAAACGCGACAATCCGGGCGAAATGTCAGATGAGGCAGCCGTTCGGATATTTGAAATGATCCTTGCAGAATCACGATCCATGCAGGCATCGGCCGCTGCCGAATCGGTGACTCGCTCGGTGATCTACTGATGTCTAAGGTCGCGATACAAGGGATCCGCGGGTCGTATAGCGAAGCCGCCGCGGTTCGGCTGCTCGGACCGGCGGCCGAGATCATGGAATGCGAAGATTTCGCAGCCGTCTTTCATGCATTGGAGATCGGCCAGGCTCAACAGGCGATCATTCCGGTCAAGAACCGGATAGTCGGCGACATCGCGCCGGTTGCCGCTTGGATCGCCGAAACGGAGCCGAAGATAATCGATCGGACCCGGCTCGAGATCCATCACGTGCTTGCGGCGGTCCCGGGGACGGGATTTCGGGATATTCGGCTGGTCGTCTCGCACCCCGAGGCTCTCAAGCAATGCAGCAAGTTTCTGCTCAGAAACCCGCAGTTCGTGTCGGCGGCGGCGAACGATACCGCATCAGGCGTTCAACGAATAATGAACGATGCCCTGGCGACGCATGCAGCTATCTGCAGCAGGCAAGCCGCGGCATTATATGGAGCACAGGTCATTTGTGACGACCTCGCAGACGAGAAAGATAATTGGACGGAATTTTGTTTGGTCGAACTTGATCAGGGTAAATAAGAGGCAAATATGTTAGACGCTTTGAAAACGAAAACTAGGAATGGAAACGGCTCACTGCCGCTTGTCACCAAAACGCTCGAACGATCGGTCGTCTGGGTGAATGATGTGCCGATCGGCGGCAGCGAAGCGGTGGTGATAGCGGGGCCGTGCTCGGTCGAATCGCGTGAGCAGGTGACCGATACGGCTTTCGCGGTAAGATCATGCGGCGCCGCAATTCTGCGAGGCGGAGCGTATAAACCGCGGACCTCACCTTACGATTTTCAGGGCCTTGGCGTAGTTGGGCTGAAGCTGCTTCGCGATGCGGGCGACGAGGCCGGCATGCCGACCGTCACCGAAGTGATGAGCGAAGACGATGTGGATGTGGTTGCCGACCACGCCGATATGATCCAGGTCGGTGCCCGAAACATGCAGAATTTCGCCTTGCTCAAAAACTTATCGAAAGCCAAGCGCCCGATCATGCTCAAACGCGGCCCGTCCGCAACGGTGAAAGAATGGCTTGCCGCCGCCGAATATTTGCTTCACGGCGGTAACGAAGCTGTGGTGCTGTGCGAACGTGGGATCAAGACGTTCGATAGTTCACTTCGGAATACGCTCGATCTGGCCGCAGTTGCGCTGGTCCGCGAAATGACCCATTTGCCTGTCATCGTCGATCCGTCGCACGCCACCGGCAAGCGGAGTATCATCGCAACATGTTCGCGTGCGGCGATCGCCATCGGCGCCGACGGCGTCATCGTCGAGGTTCATCCCGACCCCGAAAAAGCATTGTCGGACGGTGCCCAGTCGCTTACCTTTGATGGTTTTGCGGAGTTGATGGCTGGATTAACTGCTCCGATGAAACGAGTCTTTGCGGGACAAGCCGTTGCAACGGCAGACGCGTAAATTCGGTTATTTCGGATTTCTGCTAAGTGAGAACTGACAACTATTCGACTATCGCGAGGATGTCGCCGGAGGCTACGGTCTGGCCTTCGGATACGCGGATGTCTTTGACGGTACCGGCTTTTGGCGAGCGGAGTTCGTTCTGCATTTTCATTGCCTCGACCACCAGGATCGCATCGCCTTTTTCTACTTCCGCTCCCGCTTTGAGCAATATCCGAACTACTTTGCCGGGCATCGCCGTCTTGATCTCCGCAACGCCGTCGGCCGCCGCATCTGCCGAAGCCGATCCGCGAAGCCGTTTCGGGTCGATCAGCTTAACGGCGAATTCCTTCCCGTTTACCGAAACATTCCGGTTTCCGTCGGCATCATTCGCGGGAGCAACGTAGGTCCGATAGATACGGTTCTCGTGCTTTATCAATAGCGAATTCGGTTCAGGCTCCGAAGCCTCCAACTCATACTCGCGACCATCGACACTCGCAAAAACAAGCCGCCCCTCACGGCGTATCTCGACCTCGTGCGTCTCGTCACCAACCTGTGCCTGAAGCTTCATCTTATTCTTCGCGAACTATGGGATGGTCCTGCTCATTTAAATCGAGCTTTATAGTATCAGGCCGATTGATCCAACGCTCTCCATTAGCCTTTCATGCGATGCCAGCCGAGATCAGGCCTATCGCCATATTTATTCCTGAGTCGACTAAGAAATCAACGGTAAACCCGGGCTGAGCCTGTCCGTACATATAGGGCAGGATGAATTCCACGGCAGTAAGCAAAACAAGGACGAAGATAGTGACACAAGAAAAATAAACCCAAAATCCGCGTTTACGAAGAGCATCGATAAGGCCAACGCCGTGGTTGTCGTTATGCAGTTCCATAGCATCAATTTGAAAGTGCCCGTTTCTGGCTGACTCGACTTGGATCGTTACGCACTCTGGCCTTCGCCTTTGACCTTGTTTGGTTGCGGCGTTACTCGCAAGTACGGTTTGATCTCGTTCCAGCCGGCGGGGAATTTCTCCTTCGCCTGTTCATTAGTCACAGCGGGAACGATTATGCAATCATCGCCGTCCTTCCAATTGACCGGTGTCGCGACGCTGTAGTTTGCCGTCAGCTGAAGCGAATCTATTACCCGAAGCAACTCGTCAAAATTGCGGCCGGTCGATGCCGGATAGGTCAGCATCAGCTTTACCTTTTTGTCCGGCCCGACAACAAACACCGACCGAACGGTCAAAGTGTCGTTCGCGTTCGGGTGGATCATATCGTAAAGGTCCGCAACCTTACGATCGCTGTCGGCGATCATCGGGAAATTGACGGCCGTACCCTGCGTTTCCTCGATGTCCTTCTCCCAACCCTTGTGCGAGTCAAGCGGGTCAACGCTCAGCCCCATCACCCTAACGCCGCGTTTATCAAACTCCGGTTTCAACTTTGCGGCCATTCCGAGTTCGGTCGTGCAAACAGGTGTGTAATCTTTGGGGTGCGAGAACAGAACGCCCCAACTGTCGCCAAGCCATTCATGAAAACTGATCGTTCCTTCCGTGGTTTCCGCCGTAAAGTCCGGCGCTTCGTCGCCTAATCTGATAGCCATAATGTTTACCTCCGATGTCGGGAATTATACCACACGATGCAACACGTGATTTGATGCTTTCAAATGCTAGTTGTCCGGTAGGATCGCAGCGTCCGATCTCTCGCTGCCGGGGTCGGCATAGCTAAGCCGCACCAGGTAGACGCGCTTCTCGTCTGCCTTCAGTATCTCAACGGCCAGTCCGCGGATCTCTAGTTTCTCGCCGGTTACGGGCACATATCCGGCTTCGCTGGTGATCAGGCCGGCGATCGTCGAAAAGTCGTCGTCCTCTATCTCCATGTCAAAAAGCCGTTCGATCTTGCCGATGTCGGTCGACCCGAGGACGTCCCAATACCCGCCCTCGCTCTCCATTATTTCAATGATCTCTTCTTCTTCGATGTCCTCGTCCTCGATCTCGCCCACTATCTCTTCGAGAATGTCCTCGACCGTCACGACGCCCGCGACGCCACCGTATTCGTCGATGACGAATGCGATCTGAACGTGGTTGACCTGCATGTTTTTGAGAAGGTCCGCGGCCGATTTTGTTTCGGGAACGAAGTACGCCGGGCGCAGAATTTCGCTGATCAGCTGATCCTCATGATTACCGGCCCAGGCCTGCAGGATATCGCGGACATAGATCACGCCCTCAATGTTGTCGATGCTTTCGCGATAGACCGGCAGCCGGGAATATTTTTCCTCGATGATCATGTCCCGAGCGGCTTTTACGGTGGCGTCGATCGGAAGGGCAACGATCTCGGTCCGCGGCGTCATTATGTCTTCGACACGCGTCTGGCTAAATTCGACCATTGACTGAATGAGTTCGCGATCCTTTTCCTCGATTATCCCTTCTGCCGCACCGACCTCCATCAATGCATGCAGATCATCGCTGTTGTCATCCGAACGATCGTCGCCAGCGTTCGGCGAGACCGACGAATCGATCTTTTGCTGTTCCTTTGCCGAGCGAAAGAACGAGGAAAACGGCGACGAAGCCAGTGCCGCAATGGCGTACAACGGCCGGGCCAGCGGCAGCAAAAGCATAAGCTTTCGCTCAGGATCTGTCCGCGTGATCAGCCGCGGAAGTATCTGTCGGAAAACGACGGTCGCGACAAGGCCAATGACGAGAGAATACGCCGGGACCTGAACGTAGTCCTGTGTATAATTCAGTACCGTGATGGTGACCAGAATGGTGAAGGATATAAGCAAAAACTGGATGCCAGAGGAAATGGCGAAGCGGAAACGGGGCCGCTGTTCAAGTATCTCTCGCAGAAATGCTGCTGCTCGTGGACGCGACGATTCATCCGTATCGGTGGCAAGACGGCGAAGCGAGATGTCCGACAACTGCGAAAACGCCATGTCGATGGTCGCGAGCAAGATCAATGCAGCGAGAATGAGTAAACCGACGGCTATCGCAATTTCCATAGAGTGGTAGAGGAAATGTTATGTCCGCACGACGTGAAATGCAAATCTAAGCAGCCTCCCAAAAGGCCGCCGCAGCCGTATCAATGAACCAAAATAGTTGCCCGTTGCGGGGCTTTACGGCCTGGGCCGGTCTGGCGTTCGCGTCCGTCTTTCCGTTAAGGACCGCGTTGACGGCCGTAGCTTTGCCGCTTCCCGTAACCAGAAACATTACATTTCGCGACGCGTTGATGGCCGCAAAGGTCATCGTGTACCGCCATTCTCCCAGCTGCGGGACATGGTTTGCTACCGCAAGCTGCTCGCTTTCATTTAGTGCATCGGTATGCGGAAATAGCGATGCCGTGTGGCAATCGTCGCCGAGCCCGAGGAGCGTCAGGTCGATCGGCTGTTTCAACGAACGTATCGTTTTGTCATAAAGCCGCGCCGTTTCATCTCGGTCGCCAAGCTCAGTTTGCCACCTGTGGATCGGCGGTTGATCAATGCCGATTGGTGTCAACAAGGTCTCATTTGCCATCCGAAAATTGCTGTCTTCATGATCCGACGGAACGTCGCGTTCATCGCCGAAGAGAAACATAACCTTTGACCAATCGATCGAGTCTTTGTGCTTTGTTGCAAGGAAGCGAAAGAGCCGTTTCGGCGTCGATCCGCCGGACAGCGACACGATGAACCGGCCGCGTTGATCGATAGCGTCGGTTGCCATCTTTATAAACGCGTCGGCGACTGCGTCGGCCAGAGAATCGGCGTCAGGCAACACGTGAACTTGGGGATCGGCCGTCAACTCTTCGACTCCGGTAGTTCGTGAACGGTGTTCTTCCAATAGCGGCCGTCGCGTTCGAGCAGCTCATCCGAATCGGCCGGGCCCCATTCGCCCGAGTCGTAATTCGGAAAGTCGCGGGGCGGAATCGCCGACCAAACGTCCAAGATCGGTGAAACAATACCCCAGCTCGACTCGACCATATCCGCACGCTGAAAGAGCGTCGCATCGCCGATCATGCAGTCAAAAAGCAAGCGTTCGTACCCTGTGCTGATCTGCTCGCCAAAGTGGTCAACGTAGTTGAAGTCCATATCGACCGCGCCCATTTTTACGATCGGCCCTGGGATCTTGGCTCCGAAATGAAGCGTGATGCCTTCGTCAGGCTGGATATGGATCTCGATGCGGTTGGTCGTAAGTTTCTCGATCGAAGTGTCGCGAAACAGCACGAACGGAGCTTTCTTAAAATGAATGACAATGCTCGAATGTTTGGTCGCCATCCGCTTTCCGGTTCGGACATAAAACGGAACACCTGCCCATCGCCAGTTGTCGAGCGACAGCTTCAGCGCCGCAAAAGTCTCGGTTGACGAATCATCGCCAATGCCTTCTTCGCTGCGATAAGCGGGAACCTTTTCGCCCTCGATCTTGCCATCGCCGTATTGCCCGCGAACTGCATCGTGCAAAGCGTCCTCGGGCGAAAAGCACTTTATCGCCTGCAGGATCTTGACCTGTTCGTCACGGACCGAATCGGCATCGAACGACACCGGCGGCTCCATCGCGGTCAACGTCACAAGCTGAAAGATGTGGTTCGGGATCATGTCGCGGAGCGCACCGGCCGTGTCGTAGTATCCGCCGCGGCCCTCGACCCCGAGCTGTTCGGCGACGGTTATCTGAACGTGATCGACATAATTCCGATTCCAGATCGGCTCCCAGATGCTGTTGCCGAACCGAAACACGAGCAGATTCTGCACCGTTTCTTTGCCGAGATAATGGTCGATGCGATAGATCTGACGTTCCTTCAGGATCTTTAGCAGGTCGGCGTTCAGCTTCTTTGCCGAATCAAGGTCGTGGCCGAACGGCTTCTCAAAAATGAACCGCCGCCAGTTTCCGTTCTCTTCTTTCGCGAGGCCGTTCTTTACTATCTTTTGTGCGACGTTTGCGAACAGATTCGGCGGGACCGCCAGGTAGAAGAAGAAATTCTCAGGAATCTTTTTCGCCTCGCAGACGTCGCGTAGCATATCCTTGATATCGGCAAAAAGCTTCTTGTCGTCGTCAAAATCGCCGCCCGTGTAATATGTCCGCGAGCAAAACCATTTGATCTGCTCCTCGTCGCCGTTCGATCCCGCGAATTCTTTCAGATTCTCGACCATCTGGTCGCGAAACTCATCGGACAGCATCTCCTGCCGCCCGACACCGATGATCGCGAAATTGTCCGGCAGATGGCCGTCCTTTGCCAGATTGTATAGAGCAGGGAAGAGCTTGCGTTTCGTAAGGTCGCCGGTCGCCCCGAAGATGACCATCACGCATGGATCGGCGGTTTGTTGTGTTTCGGACATAAGAAATTTAGCCACAGATTAACACGGATCGACACAGATAAGAATTTTCTGATCGGTGTTTATCTGTGTCCATCGGGGGACTAAATGTTTAGCTTTTCGCGCAGTTCGAGTTCGCGGGCGTTCATCTCGCCGTCGTCCGCTTCATGATCGTAACCGCAAAGATGCAGTACACCGTGGAGGATAAGCTGCTTTACCTCAAGCTCAAGCGAAAGGCCGTTCTCTTCGGCTTGTTTGGCGGCCTGTTCGGCGGAAATGACAATGTCGCCAAGAAAGTTCAGAGAGCGAGATTCATCGCGTTCCTCTTCGTCGTCCGAGTTCAAGCCCGCGATCTGAGCCCCAAACGCATCCGCCTCATGCGGAAATGAAAGCACGTCGGTCGTCCCGTCCTTTCCGCGAAAGATCTCATTCAACTCCCGCATCCGCCGGTCCGAAACGAACGCAACCGAAACCTCGCCGCCCGATGCCTCATCAATAGCCGCCAATGCCTCCGTTAAAAAAGGCACGTACCCGCGAGCCTCAAGCTTAACCTTCCGCTGAAGATTGACGATCATTTGGGCAATGACCTCTGTTGATGACGCCGCGCCTGTTCCTGGGCATACATAAAGAACGCCCTCTCATCTTCCCGATAAGCAAAGCCGCTCTTTTGCACCCCGAAACCGTTGCCGTCGATGAAAAAGTAGATGGCTTCCGTGGTTTCCTCTATCCATCGTATCTTTTGCCAAGGCCAAACGCTTGTTCCATCGTCTGAGGAATAGTTGACGCCTAAGGGTGTGAGATCAACACGGGCCGAAAACTTTTCGCGGTTGCCGAAGAGTTGTTCGTAATACACGCGGAAGTGATCCGCGTTGGCCCGCGGCAACATAATGAGCAATGCAGCCACATTAAAGGTGAAGACAACGGCTGCCGCAATGACATACTCCGAGAAAAGTAGAAATGCGGGAAAAGCGATCGCATTGATGAACAAGAACGCCTGATAGGCGTAAGTCGTGCTCGCCTTCGGTTTCACAGCTTCGTTTATACGAAGACTAACGTAAACCTGATCATTGACAGAGGGATAAAATTCGACCGTGTACCGGCCATCGGGGTTCGGGTTGATTGCTGCGGTTGTTCGTTGTTCGGCCACTTCGCTAACACGCCCCAACTCTACCTGTCAGGATCGAATCCACGCATTTCCCTAAGGTATTGGGTGATCGCCTCGAGCCCGGAACCAATTCCGGGGTTGCCGATACCGCGATACTTGGCAAACAGGCTTTCCTTTCTCGAAACACGCAACACAATTTCACCGTCGCTGTTTTTGCCGAAACTGATCGTGTCCCCGGCTTTGACACCAAGCTCTTTGCGAATCTCTAATGGAATCAGGATCTGTCCTTTACTCGTCAGTTTCGCTTCGAATTCCATAAAATCAATACTACTCCGTGGACTCTGAATGGGCCTCGTACGCCTTCACTATCATCTGGACCAGCTTGTGGCGAACGACGTCTTTTTCGGTGAAGTAGGTAAATGCGATGCCTTCGAGGTTGGCGAGGATCTTTTCGGCTTCTTTCAGGCCGCTTTTTTGACCGCGGGGCAGGTCGATCTGGGTCGTGTCGCCGGTCACGACGGCCTTCGAGCCAAAGCCGATTCGCGTCAGGAACATTTTCATCTGCTCGCTGGTGGTGTTCTGCGCTTCGTCGAGGATGATGAACGCGTCGGCGAGCGTTCGGCCGCGCATAAAGGCAAGCGGGGCGATCTCGATTATGCGTTTCTCGAGCATTTTCGTGACCTTTTCCGAATCGACCAGATCAAACAACGCGTCATAAAGCGGCCGCAGATACGGGTCGACCTTCTCCTGCAGGTCGCCGGGCAAAAAGCCGAGCCGCTCGCCGGCTTCGACCGCGGGCCGTGTCAGAATTATTCGGCTGACCTGCTTTTTATACAGGGCGTCGACCGCCATCGCCACTGCCAAAAAGCTCTTGCCTGTCCCGGCTACCCCGATCCCAAACACCAGATCGTTCGTAGCGATCGCGTCCAGATATTTCCGCTGATTCGCGGTCTTCGGGGCGACCGTCTTCTTTCCGGACGGATTGAATCGGTTTCGCTGAAAGTGATCCCGCAGGCTGTACGCCCGATCCTCGGCTATCTGTTTGAAGGCGTCCTTCAGCTCTTTGTCAGTAAACGAATTGCCCTCGGCAAAAAGCTCGCCAAAGTCGAGCAGTATACGTTCGACCGTATCAATGTCGGCCGGGTCGCCGTCTATCATCAGCTCATTCCCGCGTGCACCGATGGTTACATCCAGCAGCGACTCGAGATACTTAATGTTTTGATCCTGTACACCGAAGAGAGTGTTGAGGCCTTGGGGCGGAAGTTCTAGTTTTCTAAGATTGCTCAAATTAAAAGGTTCCTGCGACTGTCGTATCTATTTAAGAAATGAGGCTACTAGAACCAACTTTTTATGTCAATAAAATAGACCCGGAACGTGGGCAAAGTCTTTGGCACACCGCTTGCCATCAACACCTGTATACGCAATAAAGTGTTCGATTTCGACACAGCCGTAAAAAAGGGGAATGCGACTATGCTGACTACGATCAATATCAACGGAACCAATGCAGTTAATTTGAACCGAGATGCCGATGTACGGAAGACTCCGGTTGGCGACGAAGTCATCATTCGCCGTAAGGATCCCACGACGGATTCGCGCCGCGATCAGTTTCTTTCGCGGGCAATGAATATTTACGACCGCTCCCGGCGTATCCGACGAACCGCATCGAGCATTATCTAGGTGAAATTATGCCGCAGGGGAGCAAAGACATATACACCGACAAACAGAAGCGCAAGGCGGCGCATATAGTCGACGGCTATCTGGAAGACGGCGTGTCACGCGACGAGGCCGAAGAACGTGCTTGGGCCACCGTCAATAAACAGGACGGCGGCGGCAAGCATCTGGGCGGCTCCGGCCGCAAAGGCGCGGACAAGAAAAAAGATTAACAGGATCGAGCAGATTCACATTAGGAGATATGAAAATGAAGAAAACAAATCAAGCGTTAACAATTTTAGGCGGAATCGGAGCCGGTGCGGCTCTCATGTACTTTCTCGACCCGGAACGTGGCCGTACCCGCCGGGACTCAGTAAAGGAAAAGGCCACGGAACTTTCGAACGACGTCAAGAATAACGTCACCGGATACACCAACGACTTTAAGGACAAGGCCGCCGAACTTTACGACGGTGCCAAACCGTATGTCAATCGCGGCACCGAGAAGGCCAGCGAAACCGCTGGACAGCTCGCTTCCGCAGCAACGACGGCAACAGAAAAGGCCGCCGATGCGGTTTCCGACAAAACCAACGGTAACCCGTTCGGCAACCAGGCACGGACCTTTGGAAGCTCAAACTAAGCATTGGTTTAATGGCCAAACGTACAAAAAAGCCAAAATCGTCGATGCCGGCACAAGGCCAGCGGCGTCCGGGGCTCGAACACAAGATCGAGCCTCGGCCGCAATATCTGGCGCCGGACTATAAAGGTTCCGAGAAGCTGAAAGGCAAAGTGGCGTTGATCACCGGCGGCGATTCGGGGATCGGTCGTTCGGTCGCCGTGCTCTTCGCCCGCGAAGGAGCAAACGTCGCGATCGTTTCGCTCCCTGCGGAAACGAAAGACGCCAAGGAAACCATCCAGGCCGTCGAGAATGAAGGCGGCAAATGCATCTCGCTCACCGGTGACGTTAGCGACCCGAAGCAGTGCAAAAAATTCATTGCGAAAACGGTGAAAGGATTCGGCGGGCTCGACATCCTTGTCAACAACGCCGCCTATCAACACCACCAGGATTCGATCGAAGACATCTCCGACGAGCAGTTCGACCAAACGTTTCGTACCAACATTTTCGGGTATTTCTATCTGGCCCGCGAAGCCGTCAAGCACCTGCCGAAAGGCGGGGCGATCATTAATACCGGTTCGATCACCGGACTCGAGGGCAGCAAAGATCTGATCGATTATTCAGCCACAAAAGGCGCTATCCACGCCTTTACCAAATCGCTGGCGCAAAATCTGGTCGAAAAGGGAATTCGCGTCAACTGCGTCTCGCCCGGCCCCGTCTGGACACCGCTCAACATCGCCGACAAAGACCCGAAAGAAGTCGCCGAACACGGTGCCGACACACCCATGAAACGCCCGGCCCAACCCGAAGAGATCGCCCCCGCCTTCGTCTTCTTCGCCTCAAACGCCGACTCCAGCTACATCACCGGCGAGGTCCTAACCCTCCTAGGCGGCGAAACCACCGCCGCATGATCCGAAAGTTTTCTTTTGTAGCCTTGGTGCCGCTTCTCGGTGGGGAACATGAGGTAACACTATTTCACATTGCTAAGGACTCAATGCGAAAGCTTTAGATTGATCAGTGAATTGAGCGATACGCCTTCCGCGGCGGATTCTGCAGCTAGCCGTCGGTGAAGTTGTTTTGACATACGCAGGTTGAGCCGTCCGCTGTACATACGTTTGCCGAGCGGTACCGGGGTTTCCTCGCCTTCGGCGGCAAGGTCTTCCAATACAAAAGCAACTACGCTCCGAACTTCCCGCAAAGCCTTTTCCTGGCTGCTTCCGTGCGCGGCCAGCGAAGGGAATTCGGTCACCCGTGCCACAAAAGCATTGTCCTCGTCCGACCACGCGACAACGTAGCTATAATCCTCCGCACGATTCATCCGCAAGTTTTCTTTTACTATTTTTGCTCTTGCCATAACTCTTTTCTATTCTAAGTCAGTCATTGCTTCCAATTTCCTCAACGCGGCGACCACTTGAGAAACTTGATAAGGTTTGCGTTGCCTTTTGCCGACTGAAGGTTCAATCGCGGGTCGCCAGGCCAAGGTGTCTTGAAAATATGGTGACTACCTTTAACCCGCGGGTCGCCAAAATGTCCGCGGCATATCTTCCATAGATCGGAGAACCGCGTGCTCGAACGTTCTTTCTCCAGCCTTGCCGCTATATCTTAGATACTCTTAAAGGTTCCATCATCATGGTACCGCAGATAGTACTATGATGTCCATCATTATTTTAGGTTGTTCGCATTTCAGATGTAGGTTTGCGGGGCAGATAGTTCGGCTCGCGGCTTTGCACGGCGGGCATTCGATATGATATTCTCACTCCTTTGTTAAACTGACGTTTTTCTCAACTATTACAGGAGCATTTATCACAAATGGCTAATAACGGAGACGTAAAGATCGGCAAGGTCGTTCAGATCATCGGACCGGTTGTCGACGTCGAATTTCAGGATTATCTTCCCCCAATTCACCAGGCAATTCGTATTTCATCAGAGGGTTTTGACGTAGAAACGGCCGTTGATGTGGTTGCCGAAGTTCAGCAGCATCTCGGCGAAGGCCGCGTTCGTGCGGTCTCGATGCTTCCGACCGACGGCATGGTCCGCGGAATGAAGGTCATCGACCTTGGCGGCCCGATAACCGTTCCCGTCGGTACGGCAACGCTAGGCCGCGTGATGAACGTCATTGGCGATCCGGTCGATGAACTCGGCCCCGTCAACAGCGAAACGCGTGCGGGAATTCACCGTCACGCACCGAGCTTTGATGAACAGGCGACGTCGCTTGAGATGTTCGAAACGGGCATCAAGGTCATCGACCTCATCCAGCCCTTCCTGCGTGGCGGAAAGATCGGCCTCTTCGGCGGTGCCGGCGTAGGTAAGACGGTTCTGATCATGGAGCTGATCAACAACGTTGCGATCGGTTCGGACGGCTATTCGGTATTCGCCGGCGTGGGCGAACGAACGCGTGAGGGCAACGACCTTCTCCGCGAAATGGTCGAATCGAAGGTTATCCGTTACGGCGACGCCTTCAACGACCACATGGAAGAGACCGGCGAATTTGACCTCTCGAAGGTCGATAAATCGCAGATCCCGGAATCGAAAGTGGCGCTCGTTTACGGCCAGATGACCGAGCCTCCGGGGGCACGCCTCCGCGTTGCGCTTTCAGGACTTACGGTCGCTGAGCACTTCCGAGATCAGGGCAACGACGTTCTTTTCTTCGTCGATAACATTTTCAGATTTACGCAGGCAGGATCAGAGGTTTCGGCTCTGCTTGGCCGTATGCCTTCGGCCGTTGGCTACCAGCCGACGCTCGCCTCAGAAATGGGCGAGATGCAGGAACGCATCACCTCGACCAAGACCGGTGCTATCACGTCGATCCAGGCCGTTTACGTGCCCGCCGACGACTATACCGACCCGGCTCCGGCAACGACCTTCGCCCATCTTGACGCAGTCACGGCTCTCTCGCGACAGATCGTTGAGCTCGGCATCTACCCGGCCGTCGACCCGCTTGCCTCGAACTCGCGAATCCTTGATCCGCAGATCGTTGGCGACGAACATTACAACACGGCTCAGTCCGTCAAAAAGATCCTCCAAAGGTACAAAGACCTCCAGGATATCATCGCGATCCTGGGCTTGGATGAGCTCTCGGAAGACGATAAATTGACCGTCGCACGGGCCCGAAAGATCCAGCGATTCTTCTCGCAGCCGTTCTTCGTCGGCGAGCAGTTCACTGGCCTGAAGGGCGAATACGTCAAGATCGAGGACACGATCAAAGGCTTCCGCGAGATCCTCGAAGGCAATTGTGACGACATGCCTGAGCAGTCATTCTACATGGTCGGCACGATCGAACAGGCCCGCGAGAAAGCGAAGAAAATGGCTGCCTCTGCCTAAGACAGAAAGCTTGGGGCGATGACGAATAATGTCGTTATCGCCCCTCCTAATTTATCACTAACTGAAATGTTAAAACTCGAAATTGTAACTCCCGAACGCAAGGTGATCGACGCCGAAGTGGATTCGGTGACCGTGCCGACAGCGTCCGGCGAGGCCGGCATAATGCCGCAGCACGCTCCATTGATCTCGGCCCTCAAGCCGGGTGTCGTTACCATCGTTACCAAGGGTGCTACCGAACGCCTTGCGGTCTCAACCGGTTTCGTCGAGGTCAGTAATAACAGTGTTTCGGTGTTGACCGACGTTGCCGAAACCGCAGACGAGCTTGATGCAGAAGCGGCAAAGGCCGAGCGTAGCGAGATCGAAAAAGAACTAATTGCTGCCGCAACTTTACCGGCCGAAGACACGGAATCGATCCGCGAACGTCTGGAATTGGCCAACGCCAGACTCTTCGTTTCCAAGATTCAATAAAAATCGTACAAATGGCTTGACACTGCATACGCTTTTCGTTACATTAGCTATCGTTCGCAATCTTCTTATAAAGAAAAAAGATAAGTTTCGGGTGAAAGCCTCCACGGTTGGAACCCGGAAACAGGAAAGGACGCTTTATACGGTGTGGGAGACGTATTTAGTGTCCTTTCCGCTTTTAAACCAGAAAATTGCGGTTCCGCAACGAATCGAATCAAGTAGGCTAAGTGCCTATCGCACTTGGGTTTGATATAATATCGGTTTGCAAAATTACTTATGATAATTGTAATAATCGGTGCTCAGTGGGGCGATGAGGGTAAGGGAAAAGTCGTAGATCTCCTGGCTGACCGGTTTGATATCGTATCGCGATATCAAGGCGGCCATAACGCCGGGCATAGCGTTTACGTCGGCGAAAAGGCATTTGTCTTGCGGCTCTTGCCGTCCGGTATAATTCATCCCGATAAAACATGCGTGCTCGGCAACGGCATGGTCATCGATCCAAAAGCATTTTTCGAAGAGGTCGATCAGATCGCCGAGAAAGGCGTCGAGGTCTCGCCGGAGCGCCTGAAGGTCTCAAGCCGGGCACATCTCATCATGCCCTATCACCGGGCGCTTGATCATACATCTGAGGAACGTCTCGGCAATGAAAAGATTGGCACAACGCTCCGTGGCATCGGCCCGGCATATGAAGACAAAGCCGGCAGGCGGGGAATTCGCGTCGCCGACGCAATGTCGCCTGAGATATTGAAGCTCCGGATCGAACGCAACCTTGAGGAAGCAAACCGCATTATCGTGCTTTTCGGTAACCAACCTCTGCGAGCGGATGAGATCCTGGCCGAGATCACTCCGCTAGTCGAACGGCTGCGGCCATACGTCTGCGAAACTTCGCATTTCCTTGCAGATGCACGCAAGGCGAACAAGAAGATCTTGCTCGAAGGAGCACAGGCGACGCTGCTTGACGTTGACCATGGGACGTACCCCTATGTAACCTCATCGAACCCGACGGCCGGAGGGGCCTCGGTTGGTGCAGGCATCCCGCCGCATCACATCACCGGCGTTCTCGGTATCGTTCGAACCTACGTAACCCGCGTCGGCGAAGGCCCGTTCCCGACCGAGATGCTCGATGCCGAAGAAGATATGGCGAATCTGATCCGCGAACGCGGAAACGAATACGGCTCAGTTACAAAACGTCCGCGGCGTTGCGGCTGGTTTGACGCGGTTTCGACCCGGTATGCTGCCGAACTGAACGGATTTGATTCGATGGCCCTGACCAAGCTCGACGTGCTTGACGAACTTGACGAGATAAAGGTTTGTGTCGGTTACGAGATCGATGGCAGAGCGATCGATACATTCCCAGCCGTCTCACACGATCTTCGGCAGATCAAGCCGATCTACGAGACTCTTGACGGGTGGAAGTCCGATACCGTTGGAACGACCGAATTCGACAAGCTTCCGCCCAAGGCTCAGGAATATGTTCGATTCCTTTCTGATCGGGTAGGCGTCGAGATCGGCTTGATATCGACCGGACCCGAACGCGATCAAACCATTCTTTTGAAAGAATCAGTGATGGAAGGCTGGTTCGCATAAGTTTTTCTGGTTTTCACAATAGACTCCCATTTCTAGTACCATTTATCGGTTCGAAATTTTAGGAGGATCAATGAAAAATCTAAAGAACTTTCCGATCATTCTTGGCTTGATCATCGCGCTTGGACTTGCGTGCGGCGGCGACCCGGTGCCATCCGAGTTTCAGGGCAATTGGGTCGGCACGGACGGCTCGACGATCTATATGAACGGCGACGGCAAGGCGGGCTTTAAGGCCGGCGGAAAGACGGTCGACGGCGGCGGAGCTGAGATCGACAAAGCCGCAAACACTTTGACCATCTCGCTTTTTGGGATAAGTGAGACGTGGAAGATAGACGAAGCACCGGCAGACGGTGAAATGAAGCTGAGCGGTGTGGTCTACCGGCGACGATAGATTCGGTACCATTCATCCGTGCGGCAAAGCTGCCATTTCGAGCGAAATTTCGGATGGAACTTGCCTTAAACCGACCGAATATGTAAAATCTTCAATTCGGCCGAACATCAGTCCGGCATCGTGGTCCGATAGCTCAGTCGGTAGAGCAAATGGCTTTTAACCATTGGGTCCCAGGTTCGAGTCCTGGTCGGATCACCAATATTACCAATAAGTTAAGGCGTCCAAACGGGACGCCTTTTTCTTTATTTATCTATTGTGGTATCTATTTGAAAGTAAAAGCGGCTTATTTTTTTCTTCTCGGTCTTAGACCTTGTAGGGCATTCAATTCAAAATATACTAGTCGAGAACCATC
>JBGTKY010000043.1:0-20429 GCA_041744395.1 Pyrinomonadaceae bacterium
CGTCTCTGCCTGCTTTAACGCAAACACGATCTGCTGCTCCGTAAACTTCGATCTCTTCATGGCAATTATGTCCTCCTATCCTGTCATAATCGCCCGGCTTTCTCTATTTTAGTTCGGTACTGTTTTTAGGGGGGAGGTCACGCTAACAGCGCCCGAATGCTCCGTATCAAACTTTGCGAGGCTGCTCTTTGAATCTTCAATACTAAGAATACTCGCCGGTGTGACATCTGGCTTAAATATAGGAGAAAACTCGGGAGCCTGAGCGGTGACTGAGGAACCGAGGCTGTACACAAATAAAATGAGGATCAATGTGGCAATATTTTTCATGGGCTGAACTCCGCGGCGACTTTAAGGTATACGGCTGTAATTTAAGCCAGTATACGCGAAACACGGAGTAGTTGCCAAAGTTTTCCCAGCCGCCTATCGCCTAAACCCCGTGGTGAGCGACGCTCCGGCTACCTTTATACTGGTAGTATTTGGCGGGCCCTCCCAGCCGCGATGTTCCTCGAGGATTACCACCGCAATGCGGGCTTCGAACGGGCTCCTTAGTGATCCGGCGATCATCGCATTGCGGAACCCGCTGATCTCGCCTTTCTTATAAATGTCGCGGTGGATCAATTTAGAACCCCGGCGTTTCGAATCAAGGCGGACAGTCACGTCGCCGATCACCTCAAGGTCGTTGTCGGTCTCAACGTTGACCTTGACCGCGGGAGTAAAAACATCATTACCATATCCCACCGTAGGACCGAGTAAATCAAACTGAGAAGATGCAATTACGCCAAACTCATTCAATTTCGTCGAGAATTTCTTCTGATTCGCCGCCCAGTAAGTGTTGAGGTTTTCGGAATCCGGGTCTTCGAGCAGCTCGCTGGTGTAGCGTTCCGACCAGACGACCTTATCGTTCACCATATCCTGAATGACGATCTCGGCAAAATAACAGCCGCATGCCTCGTCAGGCGGTTCGATGAGATACGCAAACTTCCCATCACGCGACCAGCCGATGGGATAGAATGACGCCGTCAAAAAGGTTGAGGACGTCGGTTCGACGTTCGGATTGGGCTCAGCCCAGCCGGTAAGTTCTAGCCGTTCCGGTTGTTCAAAAAGCCCAGTCCCGGCCGACTGGCCGAAGCCGGAAACGGCAAAAACCACAACAACAAAACAATAGATCGCAAATCGCATACAAATACTCTCCCGAAGAGTAATGACGATCATCCCTCAGATTATTGCGGTTGTTTATCGTAGGTTATCGAAACCGTAGTAACGCGTCCTGGGTGACCCGCAAAATGAATGAAATAAACTAGGTCTGCCTCGGATGGAGGATCGAACGGTGGCGTATTTACCCCCAGAAGTTGCCAGTGGACATTGAAATTAGACGTATGCAGATCGGAAAAATTTAAGACATGCTCGTCGACCGTAATTATCACGTCAACCATATCCTTAGTGCTACCTGCAAGGGCCTAACCCGGAACAATAAATCCATCTGCGTTGGTCTTGGCCTCAAACTCCACATCTTTTGTTTTGATACTAACTCTCAGATCTTTGGTGACCGCTTTGCCGTTTATTTCGACTCGCTCGATCACGACCTGCTTGTCCTGAGCAAGAACTGAGACTCCACCAAATAAGGTTGCGAGTATAACAATAAGTATTAGTCTGTCCATCAATCGTCGTCCTCCTCATCGGTTCGATTCACGTGCTTTTCCGGCCGCATGTGCGGAAAGAGGATAACGTCGCGGATCGAGTGTTTGTTGGTGAGGAGCATCGTCAGACGGTCGATGCCGATGCCGATGCCGGCGGCGGGCGGCATGCCGTAACTGAGGGCACGGATGTAATCTTCGTCGAGTACCATCGCCTCATCGTCGCCGCTCTCGCGGGCCTTCATCTGGTCGGCAAAGCGTTCGTACTGCTCACGCGGATCGTTGAGCTCCGAAAAGCCGTTCGCGACTTCCATCCCGTTGATGAAAAGCTCAAAACGTTCGGCGATCTGCGGATTCTCCGGCGATGCTTTTGAGAGCGGTGAGATGGACTTGGGGAAATCAATTATGAATGTCGGTTGGATTAAATTACTTTCAACAAAATCTTCAAATAAAGCTAAGATATCCTGGTCTATTTCGGATTTTGTCAGTTCAACGTCTTTATATTGCTCTCTAATTTCAAGGCTTCGTATATCATCGTTAGCCTTATCCTCAGGATTATAAAAGTATTCACCTTTTTCATTCTGTGACCAATTTTCTTGAACTGATTTCATCGTTTCATGAAAAAATCTGGCGTTCGATTTTTCTCTTAGCCACTGTGCAAAGTGTTTGTTTTCGCCTTCCATTTTTGGATCATATGCCCCAATAACTTTTGGCAAATTTGAAATGATAGCCTCAACCATCGTCAATCTTTCAAACTTTGAAAAATCAATCTCATTCTCGCCATATTGCACCTGCAAACTTCCGCCCGTCGCTTTAAGCACCGATTTTTTAATCATCGCTTCGGCAAAATCCATCATCCCGTTCACATCCATGTAGGCACAATAGAATTCGAGCATTGTGAATTCAGGATTGTGTTTGTACGAGATGCCTTCGTTGCGGAAGTTGCGGTTGAGTTCGTAGACCTTTTCGAAGCCGCCGACGACGAGCCGCTTGAGGTAAAGCTCGGGTGCGATCCGGGCGTAGAGCTCGATGTCGAGCGCGTTGTGATGCGTTACGAAAGGCTTTGCCGCGGCACCGGTCGCCTTTGGCGTCAGCATCGGCGTCTCGACCTCGATGTAGCCGTGATCCTCGAGATATCGGCGGATCGAGGAAATGAGCTTTGCCCGCCGTTCGAAGACTTCGCGGGTCGTTAGGCCTTCGTGCTCGATCTGAAGGCTCGAGGCGATCAGGTCGGCGTATCTCTGGCGTTGGCGGATCTCGGGATCGGCTATGCCGTGCATCTTGTCCGGCATCGGGAGCATTGCCTTCGCTAAAAACTGCAGTTTCTCAACATGGACCGAAAGCTCGCCGGTGTTCGTGATGAATAGAAAGCCCTCGACGCCGATGAAGTCGCCGTGGTCAAGCAGGCCAAACACTTCCCACGCCCTGCCCTCGGCATCTATCGCCTCGCCGGTGTCATTGCTGATGGCAACGGCGTCCTGTTTGCGGACGTAGATCTGCAGACGCGAAATTCCGTCAGAAAGATGAACGAACGCCGCCTTCCCCATAACCCGTGGAGGAACGGCCATTCGGCCAGCAATGCGTACATTGCCGAGAGTTTTCAGGCGTTCGTTTAGTGCTTCTTTCTTGTCCGCTGGCGGACGTTCGCTTTCACCGAGCCCGGCAACTATCTCCGCCATTTCCGAGGCTATTTTTGCGACATCCGGGTGCGCGACCAGAGCGCTAATCGTATCTTCGCTACCGGACAGCCGCGAACGTTCGAATTTGTTCGGATACGCGTTGCCGACCAAGTCACGCAGGGCGTTTAGATGCTCTATGCGGGCCTCGGTCTGGTCGTTGGGCTCAATTATTTCGTCAAAATCAGGGATCTGCATATTTATCTTCTATTGTTTTGAACTTCGATTAAATCAAACTATCGCACAGAAACGAAGTAACCGTGCGGCAAGCCGACGGAAACCGCAACCTGATGCCTCAGTGGCCATTCCGCTTCGGTCGCCCGAACGATGCTTCGCGGCGAACCCTAAAATTTGCTATAATTGGAGTTACGTTACAATCAAACCAAAACAACATGAGCGAGAAAGTGCAGGAGACCATTAGGCCCGCGACGGATCTTTTGGACTACTCCTTGTTTTCGCTTGGCAATGCCAACATCACGCCGCTGACGCTGATCTACATAGTGATACTCGGCATTGTACTGATCTACGTTTCGACAAAGCTTCGAAACGTTCTGGTCGGCAGATTTCTCGAGCGCACCAGTCTCGATCTCGGTGCCAAGCAGGCGATCGGAACGATCTCAAGGTATATCGTCCTTTTTGTCGGCTTCCTGGTGATCCTGCAGACCGTTGGCATCGACCTCACAGCCTTAAATGTGCTGGCGGGTGCTGTCGGTATCGGCATAGGTTTTGGCCTGCAAAATATCGCGAACAACTTCATAAGCGGGCTGATTATAATGTTCGAACGGCCGATCAAGGTCGGCGACCGGATAGAGGTCGGCGAGGTTCACGGCCGCGTACTTGCGATCGGAGCCCGTAGCACGAGCGTTCGGACGAATGACAATATCGCGATCATCGTGCCGAACAGCAAATTCATTTCGGAGAACGTTATCAATTGGAGCTTTGAGACGGACATTGTCAGGTTCCGCGTGCCGATAGGCGTTTCGTACAATTCTGACGTCGATCTAGTGTCGAAACTCCTGATCGAAGCCGCGGACGAAAATGATGACGTCGTCAGTGATCCTGAGCCGTCGGTCCGCTTTTTGAAGTTCGAGGACAGTTCGCTGTTTTTCGAACTGCGGGCGTGGAGCCGCGTTCGCCTGCACAAACCCGGCCTGTTTCAGAGCAACCTGAATTTCGCGATACTACGAAAGTTTCGCGAGCATAATATCGAGATACCTTATCCGCAGCATGACCTGCACATTCGTTCCGGCAACCTCAGCGCCGAGCGCAATATTGCTGCCGATGCCGAGTGAACCCCTCTTCCGATTTCGCATCGCCACGTCGGTGTGGCATCATTGACCTTTCACGCAAAGGACCGCCGTCCGCACCTCCTCGGATGACGATCTTTGCGGATACGTGCGTTTATGCTCAAGTTGGCGGAAATCGAAGGAAGTTTTGGCGAGATCGCTGCGGCCATCGGAAATGGAGGGCGTGTCGTCTCCCTCTCCGGACTGACATCGACCGCCGCCAAAGCTTTCATACTCGCCAGACTGCAGCCGCTCGTCAAACGGCCTTTCGTCGTACTGACCGATTCGAACCAGGCGGCCGATACGTGGCTCGCCGATCTGCAATTTTTCGGTGAAATGGTCGGGCATATGCCGTCGATCGTTGAGCTACCTTCGTTTGAGACCGAGGTCTATTCCGGCGTTTCGCCACACGCCGAAACGCTCGAACGGCGTGCCCTCGCACTTTGGCAATTGACGCATGGCTCGCCCGATTTTCTGCTTCTGCCGCCGCGTGCGTTGATATCGCGCACCGTCAAACCTGAGAAACTTGCACAGAATGGAATGCAGTTGGAACGAGACGATGAGGTTGCCCCCGAAAAACTCATAGCCACACTCGAATCCGCCGGCTACGTCCGTGAGGACCCGATAAACAACGTCGGCCAATTCTCTATTCGCGGCGGCATCGTCGATGTCTGGTCGCCGCAATCGCAACTTCCCTCACGGATCGAGTTCTTTGGCGACAACGTAGATTCGATTCGCGAATTCGATCCTCAGACGCAGCTGTCGACCGACCAGATCCGCTCGGTCAATATCGCTCCGATGCGTGAGTTTATGATCAGTTCGCAGGACTTTAAGGATTGGTCATTTTTCGCCGGTGAACATTTTTCCGACCCGCGTTTTGCCCGAAGCCTTAAGGACCGCACGAATTTCGCCGAAGAAAGCGAATCGTTTGCCGGCTGGGAATTCTTGCTTCCTCTGACCAAGCCACTGGAGGGAACGGTCTTCGATTATATCGGCAACGATCCGGTGATAATCGTTGACGAACCGACGATCATCGAGGATGGGATCTCGGCATTTTTCGGCAGCGTCGAGGATCAATTCGCTTCTGCCACCAATATGGACGAGATCGGGCTTGAGCCGTCCAAGCTGTTCATCCCGCCCGGAGAGCTGAGCGCAAGGCTAGAAGGTCGGGCCCGTATCGAGATCAGATCGCTCGGAAGCCAGGCAGCAGCGACCGACGAGGAGTTTTCCATTGCTCTCTCCGACTCACCGTCCACAACGGTTAGAACAAGGCCGCCGCTATTTCTGTTTCCGGCAGCGGCGGTCACGGCGGAATTTGATGTAACGTCGCGGCCGACGCGCAAATTTCATGGCGATCTTTCAAGCTTCGCCACCCACGCCGGTGCCGCAGCGGCGACCAAATCGGTCCTTTTCGCAATGCAGACAAAGGGTATGGCCGAACGGATCGAGGAAATTCTTCGCGACTACAACGTGACCACCGAACTTGGGTCGATAGTGATCGGGGACATATCGGGCGGCATCGAGATGCCTTCGCTTGGCTTCAAGATATTTACCGAAGCGGACATCTTTGGCGAAGACACCGAATCGGCGGTTGCCAGGCCGACTAGAGATGCACCCCGTAAACCGCGTATCGGTGCTTTTATCTCGGACTTTCGCGACCTGAAAGTCGGCGATTACGTCGTTCACGTCGATCACGGTATCGGCAGGTTCGACGGCCTCCAGACGATCTCGACCCACGGCGCGGAACGCGAGTTCATGCTGTTGGTTTACGCCGAGGACTCGAAGCTGTTCGTTCCGGTCGAAAGGATGGACCTCGTTTCGCGTTTTTCGTCCGGCGAAGCGACCTCGCCGTCGCTCGACAAGCTCGGCGGCATTGGCTGGCAGAAGACAAAGGCGAAGGCCAAGCGGGCAATGCGGGACATGGCCGACGAGCTGCTAAAGCTTTACGCCGAACGTAAACTCGTCACTGGCTATGCCTTTTCGCCCGACGCTCCGTGGCAGCATGAGTTCGAAGATGCATTTCCATTCGATCTGACCGAGGATCAGGGAAAGGCGATCGATGATGTAAAAGCCGACATGGAAACCGCCCGGCCGATGGATCGGCTGATAATTGGTGATGTCGGCTATGGGAAAACTGAGGTCGCGATGCGTGCTGCTTTTAAGACAGTGATGGACGGCAAGCAGGTCGCAGTTCTGACACCGACTACGATCCTCGCCTATCAGCATTTCGAATCGTTCCGAAAACGCTTTGCCGCGTTTCCGGCGAAGATCGACCTGCTCTCACGATTCCGCAGCTCGAAGGAACAAAAACAAGTAGTTGCCGCGGCCGAGAAAGGTGACATCGACGTTGTGATCGGGACCCATCGTATCCTTTCGAACGACGTCACGCTGCCGAAACTCGGCCTTGTTGTCGTCGACGAAGAGCAGCGTTTCGGTGTCGCACACAAAGAAAAGCTCAAGCAGCTTAAGAAAAAGGTCGATGTGTTGACACTCTCCGCAACGCCGATCCCGCGGACGCTGAATATGTCGCTGCTCGGAATGCGGGATATGTCGGTGATCGAAACGCCGCCTCGTGACCGGTTGGCTATCAACACGCAGGTCGTGCAATTTTCTGAGGGCGTTATCCGGTCGGCGATCGACCTCGAATTGGCACGAAATGGGCAAGTATTCTTTATCCACAACCGAGTCGAAACGATCGCGGCCATTGCGGCGCATGTCCAGAAGATCGCTCCCGATGCCCGCATCGCTATCGGCCACGGGCAAATGAACGAAAAAGAAATGGAGCAGGTAAAGCTCGATTTCATCGATTATAAGTACGACGTTCTCATTGCGACGACGATCATCGAAAACGGCATCGACATTCCAAGGGCGAATACGATCATTATTAACCGGGCTGATAACTACGGCCTCTCGCAGCTTTATCAGCTTCGCGGCCGCGTCGGAAGGTCAAACCGCCGTGCTTATGCGTATATGCTGATCCCGAGTGAGCTTGAGTTGACGCCGATCGCGCGGCGGCGGCTGAGCGCGATCCGTGAATTTTCGGACCTCGGGGCGGGCTTCCGCATCGCCGCCCTCGATCTCGAACTCCGCGGTGCCGGAAACCTTCTCGGTGGCCAGCAATCGGGTCATCTCGACGCGCTCGGGTTTGACCTCTACACGAAGATGCTCGAACGAACGATCGCTGAGATAAAAGGCGACGAGATCGCAGACGAAAGCAGCGTTTCGATCAATTTGGGAGTCGATGTATCGATCCCGAAGGATTACATATCCGAAGCAAGCCAGCGGCTGCGGACGTACAAGCGCATTTCATCGGCCGCGGACGAACAAGGTCTGGCGACGATCCACACTGAGATCGAAGACAGATACGGCCGCATTCCCGATTCGGTGGAGAACCTTTTCGCTTACGGACGGCTACGCAGAAGGGCCGAAGCAATGTTCGTCGTGTCGATCGATCGCGCGGGCGACGCCCTTGCAATTAAGCTAAGCGAACGGGCAAAGGTCGCTCCGGAGGCGATAATGACTCTCGTCTCAAACGATACCGGTGCATCATTTTCGCCAACGGGCATCCTGCGGATGCCGCTAAACGACGGCGAGCCCATAACGTGGGCGATCGCATTATTAGACTCGATCAAAGCGTAAAACGACCGTAAGATAGTCGTTTCGATGCGAGTTTTCAACGAAACCTGTTAATATTGCTCGTTTGAATAAGGTTTTGGAGTTTCAAAAGAAACGCGCGGCGAAGTTCGTGCATCTTAACCGATTGCAAGTACACATCTGTTTTACGAAGAACCATTTGGAGATAATTCGCATGCATTTTCGATCCGGCATCATATTTTTAGCGGTAATGGCGTTCATCGCGGTCCCCGTGTTTGCTCAAGAGACCGAGGAACGAGTGGTTGATGAAGTTGTGGCACAAGTCAACGACGGCGTGATCACTCTGTCTCGCGTGAAACGTGAAATGAAATCGATCGTTGACGCATCGGTCGAACAGGGTAAGACACGTGAGGTTGCGGAGAAAGAGGTAGATGAGAAACAAGGCGAACTTATAGCCAACCTAATCAACGAAGAACTTCTCCTTCAAAGGGCAAAAGAGATCGGGATCGAACGCGAGGTCGATGCTGCCGTCAACCAGCAGTTTCTTCAGATCATGAAGGAAAACAATCTCACAACCCTCGAAGCTCTTTATGCCGAAATGCGGAGATCGGGCGTCAATCCTGATGATATCCGCGAACTTTGGCGCAAGCAGCGGACACGGGAATATGTGATCCAACAGGAAGTTCAGCGAAAGGAGTATTGGAAGCCGACAGCATCTGATCTGAAGACCTACTATGATGCGAATAAAGCTCGATTTGCGACCCCGGAAACAGTTACCTTAAGCGAGATATTTCTCGGATTTGCCGGTCGTACCGAGGATTCGGTCCGCTCGAAAGCTCTCGAATTGCTCAAGCAACTGCGAGCGGGTGGTGACTTTGCAAAAGCCGTAACAGAAAACTCGGATCGGCCGAATGCCGCCGAAACCAAAGGTAAAGTCGGTAAGCTTAAAGTAGCAGACCTTGAACCCACGATCGCCGCGGCGATAAAGAACGTGAGGCCCGGGGAATATTCGGATCCCATCGAGCTTGACCAAACCGGGATCTCCATAGTATTTGTGGAGGCACGCGAAGCGGCCAGCAGCGATTCCAAATTTGACGAGGAAGCGGTGAGACTAGCTATACTTCAGGAACGTTCGCCTGAAGCGACCAAGAAATTCCTTTCATCGCTCAGAAGCGAGTCGTACATAAAGATCAATGAACGGTACCGTCCGATCGTCTCGCCGATCCTGTTTCAAGACGAACGAAAGGAACAGGCTTCATCAAATTAATCCACGACGAAAGCACCGATGCCGGACGGAGAGCGATACAGCTCCGTCCGGCATTTTAGTTTATGCGATTAGACGTTTTCCTTAAGACCAGCCGATTGATTCCCCGTCGCAGCCTTGCTCAGAGGTTCTGTTCTTCTGGTCTGGTGATGATAGACGGCGTCGAGGCGAAGGCTTCAAAAGAAGTGAAAACAAGGGACGAGATCGAGATCGCCCGCGGAACAATACGGGCGAAATACAAAGTACTCAACCTACCACAGCGAAAGCAAATATCAAAAAGTGAAGCGGCCGAAATGACAGAACTGGTCAGCGAGACTGAACCAAACGAATTTCCGAACTAACCTAGGATCTCTTTGATCGCTTTATCATAGATCTCGATCCGGCGTTTCGCTCGTCTAACGTCCGGGTGCTCTTCCTTGTAATCGCTAAGCAATTTCCAATGCGAAGTCTCAAGCTCGGCACGCTTCACCATAAGTTGGCCAAGTGCCAACGTGAGCCTTCCGGCGTCCGCAGGCTTGACCTTCGATATTAGGCCGATCTCTTTTTGAATGAAGTGAAGCTGTTGCTTTAGCCCAATAACCGCCGGGAATTCGTCTGTATATTCAAGAACCATTGCCTCCAGTTCCGATTCGACCTCCGTCCGACGAAGCAAAAGCTCCGCGTACGCGGGCGAAGATGTTACGTGGGTTTGTGGCGTCGTGGACGGTCGTATATCCGATTGTGCCTGAATAGGACACAGGAACCCAAGAATCCCTACAAACAAGATGTACACGGCTAGGTGATAGAAATATCGCATTATTGTAAGATGTCGGTAAGATGAGAACTGACTAATTTCCGGACTGCGAAGCCGTCGAATGCATGTTTGACACCGACCGATCAACGAACGTCTCACAGGAGTCGATCACAAGATCATCCGATTCGATCCGGCCATCACCGAAATGATCATTATCCGCAAGGGTTGAGAAATAGTTGGTGATATTATCCAGAATCTCTTCTGCCGAATGAGAGTGGTAGAGCGTTTGCCGAAACTGAGCCCCGCCCACAAGGCCTTTTGTAAACTGGCCTGCGAGCTGCTTCATCTTGCCTAGCGCCACGAGCTCGGGCATTTCCTCGAGACACATATCGAAAAATTCGAGCAGAACACCCTTTTTCTCGGTCAGATCAGGAATATACGGTTCACGGCCGGCCAGTACATCGGCAAACTGGCGAAATATCCACGGATTCTGCATTGCGCCGCGTCCGATCAGTACGCCATCGACGCCCGTTTCATTCCACCTTCGCATCCCGTATTCGATAGATGTAACGTCGCCATTACCGGAAACCGGAATCGAAACGGCTTCCTTAACCTGCCGAATTAGGTCCCAATTCGCGAGCCCCTTATAACCTTGTTCGCGGGTACGGCCGTGGACCTGAATATGTTCGACGCCGCATTGTTCTGCCATTTTCGCGACCTCGACCACATTTATCGAAGAGTCCGTATATCCGGTCCGCAGTTTTAAGGTCAGCGGTATCGTGATCGCCGCCTTTATGGCGGTGAGAATCTCAACGAGCTTGGCGGGTTCACGCAGCAGGCCCGAACCGCCACCGTTCTTAACGACCTTTGGCGCCGGGCAACCACAGTTGACGTCCAGAATGTCAGCTCCAACTTCCTGCGCCATCTCGGCTCCCATCGCCATTCGCTCGGCGCGGCCGCCGAATATTTGCACGGCGTATGGCCTTTCCTCCTCATCAAACCGCATTTGCCGTTTTGATTTGGGATTGCCGCGCGTAAGACCTTCGACCGAGATGAACTCAGAAACGACCAAACCAACTCCGCCCCGCCGCTTTATTAGCCGGCGAAAGGTATAGTCCGTCACGCCCGCCATAGGCGACAGGATGAGCGGCGGATCGATTGTAATATCTCGGATCTTGAATGGCTTCATTTCAAAGCTTTGGCATTGTCGTTAGACGCGGCCGGGAGAGGCGACAGATGCTTTCTTTCGGTTCTTCATCACGAAGATAAGTCCGACAAGGAACATAAGAAAGGAAACGATCAGCACAAGTATTCCCGGAATGATGCCCAGCATTGCTTCTTCCCAACTCGTTCGGCCGTTTGTCGCGATCGGCAGTGCAACCGAGATGCCGGTAACGGCGAAACCGAGCAAAATACCCAAGATTCCTAAAACTAACACGATCTTCCAAAGCATAGTCGAGTCTCCTAGCAATTCAGAATTTGGTACAGCACGTTCTTACTTCAACCGACACTTTAGCACACTGTTCAAGCCAGGCGGAACAGAAAAGGGCCCGCCAGTCATTGACGAGCCCGATCCGAATTGCTTCCAGACGAGTTATCCGGCCTTTGTTAGAATGACGCCGGTCGCGTCAAAGGACACCTCTGTGACGGTTCCGTCGGCGTTACGGTTATCAAATTTTGCACCGTCATCGTTGATCAGGTGATCTACGTGCTCCTTTGTCAGGATCTTGGTAACAAATTTGCCCTCCGCCTTGACCTTCATCCCGGCTGAATTGAGCGGAATAAAAAAGGCGTGGTCCCCGAACGTGACGCGGACTGACTTGCCGCCGTTTTTATCGGCCATTTCCATCCAACAACCTTCCTTCTTACAACTTCGGACAATGACGCCCGAAACGGCAACGGTTTGGCCGTCATACTTCGCAGGATCGGCCAAAGCTTTTTCCAGCGAAACTTTCTTTGCCGACTTTGAAAGTGCGGCTCCGCGCTTGATCCTCTCACCCTTTTTCAGCTCGACCGGGGCGTTCTGTGCGCTTTTGTGTACGGGCTCGCCCTTGCTGTTCATTTCCTGAGCGATGCCGGCGATTGATAAGATCGCCACTGCTGCCGCTGTTCCTAAAATGTTCTTTATGCTTTTCATTATTTCTCCGTATCAATTCTTTCGTAAACGACATTGCCGTTTGTGATCGTAAATTCAACCTTAAACTGCTCTGATCTCAAATCAGTAGCCACGAATATATTTTGCGACAAAATTACTATATCTGCTAATTTACCGGGAGCCAGTATACCCTTTTTTTCGTCGGCGAATTCGGCGAACGCCGAGCCGCCCGTATATCCTCTGACCGCGGAGCTCATCGCAAAGTCAACCGTTGACGGCATCGACCCGACGAGTCCCAACAACGGGTCGAACGACGTCATGGGTGCATCAGAGCCGAGAGCAAGCCGGCCGCCGTTTTGCAGCAGGCTAGCGTAATATCCGCTACGATAACCTCGGCCGCCACCGAAAAGATAGGGTTGAACGGATGCGACAATGCCAAGCTTGGCAAGCCTAGGTAGATCTTCGGGCGGAATACCTTCTGCATGCTCAAGCCGAAAGCGGCGGTCACGCGGCCCGTTTGCTTTTGCCGCCGCTTCGAATATGTCGAGCACAATGCGGTTAGGCTTTGCACCGATCGCGTGAATAGCGACCTGCCATCCGGCCTTATCGGCGACTACAACGTCGGCCCGCAGTTTCGGCGTCCAGTCGTCGTTGCCTTCGTGAAACCCTTTGAGGCAGCCCGTCCGCGCCATCGCTTCCTGATCGCCATGTCGGAACGGCACCTTTGTTTTCACCCAATCCGTTATCGAAACGCAATCGTATACACGCGTTTTCAATTTGCCGCTCAGCTCTAGTTTGCGATAAATATCAGCCATCGCGTCAGAGTGCATATCTTGGACGCTGGTGACGCCAAATGAGGCGGCATAATTCGAAGCGGTCTCGGCGATCTCGGTCCAGTTTCGCGAGTGATCTGCCGGAACCGCCCGCCGCAGGATCTCAAACGGTTGGCCACGGACGACACCGGCCTCGGCGCTGCTTATGCGTCCAACCTTTATCGCAGGCGAGTTTGTCAACGCAGACTTCGCGTCGGCGTGGTAAAGAAACACAGGATTGTCCGGAGCGGCTTTGTCTAGCTCACTTGCTTCGATGCTTTTCCAAAGTGTGTCGCTGCCGCCGCTGCCGATTATCCATCGGCCTTTCGGAAGAAACGTCGCAAAATGCCGCAATCGTGCGTAGAGGTCATCTGCCGAAGTGGTTTGAGCCAGATCGAGCGAAGAGAACGTGTTTCCGATCGCCATGAAATGAACGTGCGCGTCGTTGAAACCCGGAAGAACAAGCTTACCTTTTGCATCGATGATCTTGGTCTGGGGCCGGATCCATTTTCTTATCTCTTCTTCATTGGCAACAGCAGCGATCTTGTTTCCAACGACTGCGATCGCAGCTTCGGCCGGCTCGGCGGACGCACCTGTCCAAACCATGCCGCCAATAACGACAAGGTCGGCTCCCGGGTCCTGAGAGAACCCAACGGAGCCGACCGCGATGCACCAAAATACTACGACGAAGACTTTCACTTGGCTTCGTAAACCAGCTTGCCATCAACGAAAGTCATTCGGACCTTCACGTTCCAGATGTCTTGCGGATCGATGGTAAAAATGTCATCCGAAAGCACCACGAAGTCCGCTAGCTTACCTTCCGTCAGCGTGCCTTTGATGTGATCTTGAAACTCTGCATATGCCGACCCCCAAGTGAAAGCACGGATGGTTTCTTCGACCGAGATCTTTTGTTCGGGGATCCATCCGTTCGGGTTTTTGTCGTCGAGCGTGCGGCGAGTGACCGACCCGTAAACGCCGAAGATCGGATTCAGCGGAGCGACCGGCGAATCAGACCCAAACGCAAGCACGGCGCCGCTGTCGAGCAGTGTACGGAACGCGTATGTGCCCTTTAGACGAGGTTCGTCCAATCGTTTCCATGCCCAACGGCCATCATCGATGACGTGAAACGGCTGCATTGAGGCGATCACCTTTTGCCCGCCGAATCTCTTAATGTCCTCCACCCGCAAATGTTGTGCATGCTCGATGCGGGACCGCCGATCGCGATCGCCATTGGCTGCGGCTGTTTTGGCAAAAATGTCTAGAACGGTTGCATTAGCACGGTCGCCGATCGCGTGGATATTGATCTGCAACCCGGCCTTGTCAGCATTTAGGACAAGCTCCGGCATCATCGGAATCTCGTCAGAAGCAAGTCCAACCGAATTCGGCGCATCGAGATATGCCTGAAAGAACCACGCCGTCGTCGAACCAAGGCTGCCGTCCGAATAACCCTTCAAGCAACCCGCCCGAAGCCACGGACCGCCAAACGCAAATCTTACGCCTGTCCGCTCCCAGCGTTTGTAATCGGAGATGGGCGAGCAGCCGTAGATGCGGGTTTTCAAAGTTCCGCGACGAAGCAGTTCCTGATAAACGCCGATGTCCGTTCCAGCGGATATGTCGGTCACGCTGGTGATCCCGAGCGATGCCGCATGTTCGGTCGCCGCCAGTGCGGCCTCCATTCTTTCGTCCCACGACGGCGCCGGAATCACCTTATTTATGTAGCTCATCGCCGCATCTTTCAAAACGCCGGTCGGGTTTCCGTTAACGTCGCGGACGATTTCTCCGCCATCCACATCTTTCGTATCAATATTGACGCCGGCGAGCTGCATTGCAAGGCTGTTGGCAAGCCCCATGTGCCCATCCAGCCGGTCAATGAATACAGGGTTGTCCGGCGTTGCAGCATCGATCATAGCCGCTGTCGGAAGGTTGTTTGGCGACCAGTTCTCATGGTCCCATTTTCCGCCGAGGATCCATCGGCCTTTCGGCAGCTTTGCCGCAAAATTCTTTATCCGGTCGACAAACTCTTGAGGCGTTTTCGCGTCCCGCAACTCGACCGATGATAGCTGCATGCCGGTTTCCAGAAAATGAACGTGAGCGTCATTGAAACCGGGAATGATCAAGCGTCCGCCGGCATCGACCTTCTTAGTCGAGGGGCCAATGTATCTTTTGATCTCGGCGTCAGTTCCAATTGCGATGATCTTGCTGCCCGCAACTGCCATTGCCCGTGCCATCGGACGCTTTGCGTCCATCGTTCGGATGTTAGCATTCGTCACGAGCAGGTCGGCATGGAACTGCTGGGCACTGGTTGCGACCACCAATTGAACGAGAAAGACAAGGATAAATACTATTCGCATAATTGAATTCGTAGGCAGTCGATCACTGGAAAGTGTATTCTAATATTTAGCCGAGATTATATCAGTGAAAGAAAAGTATATCCACATACTCAGTATCGTTCTCGCCGCAGCTTACGGGATCTTTATTGTCTTTCTCTATGCCACCGCACCGAGGTCGCTGGAGGAAGTAAGCGCCAAAGCGATGACCACGGTCGAGAATATCGCGTCCAAAGGGACGGTCGTGATAGGAACATACGAGGTCGATGCATTGTTATTCGGGCAAGGCTTCGCGGCGTTTCGACAAGATAACTTTGTCGCCGCACGCGATGCATTCAACCGTGCCGATCCCGAAATGCGTGACGCACGCACGCAGTTCTACATCGCGTACAGCTTTTACCGCCAAGGCTGGGGCCGCGTAACAAACGACGATGTTCTTTTTAAGCAGGCTCTCGAATCGGTCGAACGCGTCAGGCAGATAGACCCGAATTTCCGATCGGATGACGCAGGCCTTTTGCTTCCGACGCCCGCTGAGCTAACAAGCGAATTGGAAGAAGGCCTTGTCGTTACGGCTAGCGATTTCAATCCTCTTCGCGTCTTTCGCGAAAGAAAATAATAGTTAGAAGCAAATGCAGCAGGACACCGATATAATGCTCGAGCAAGATGAACTGCCCGGACCGGTCAGCGGCGAGATCATCGATGCCGAAACCGCTACCGTCTTCACATCGAAAAGACGAGCGATCGAGGCAATGCCCGAGCAACGCCAGAAGCTCTACGTTTGCTACTTCTACCTGCCGATCATCTTTCTCACGGTCACCCTGCTTGGCGGGCTAAGGTTGAGCGGAATTGACGGAGCATTCATTTTTCTCAAGCCCGCCCTCATTTGCCTCATTTTTGCCGTAATACTTCTTCTGCTTTTTTTTCGGGCAGGACTTTTGACGCTCGACGGCTGGTTCAACGAAGAAATTTCGACAGCAAAGAACATTGCCAATGGTTCGGTCATTCTTTCGCTGTTCGCCGCCGCGACCCAGCTTTTCAATTCACTCATACCAGAACAGGGTCTTCCTTTTTGGATAGTCTCATTCTGTTTTTTCTGGGTCCTGTGGAATAACCTCTTTGCGGATTTTGATACAAAGAAGCTTCTCCGTAGCCTCGGAGCATTGTTCGGACTGGCATTTGTCGCAAAATACATGCTGCTTGCGAATCTGACTGCGCCCGCCGGACGAAGTTGGTCGCGATCGATGATCGAGAACCCTGCACAAGAAGCGTTTACTTGGTTGCTCGACCTGCCCCGGTTTTCGGCAGGTACCGGTTATATTCAGTTTTTCGCCGTTATATTATTTTTACTCGGGCTTTTTCTAATGCCCTCCTCAACTAGATCAAGGTTATGAAGATTCTGGCATTTTCGTTAGCTGTTGTATTCTTATTCACCTCGGCCGACGCGCAGTCGCCGAACCGAACGCTAAAAAACGCCGAAAAGGCTCTTGGCGGATCTAAGCAGTTGAAACGCTTAACTGCCTGGCAGATGTCGGGCACCATTCGTCGTGTTTCAGATAGCGCGACGGGACGCTTCATAATGCAGGCTTCACAGCCAAATCGATTTAATCTTTCTTATGATCTGAATGGGTTTGAGTACGAATGGGGCTACAACGGCCGCTCCGGTTGGTCGCGCGATTCTCGCGAAGGGCTGCGGACATTGACGGGAGACAAAAGCTTTGATCTTCAGGCCGAGGCGAATTACCGCAGCAATCTTTGGTTGAATGCCAAACAGCAGCGTTCAAAGATCGTTTCCGGCGGCCCGAATGCGGTTACTATCGGAACCGCAAATGGCTCAGGAATGAAACTCATTTTTGATCGCACAACCGGCCTTCCGCGTCGTGAAGAGTTTGGGATCGGCGATGCCACTAGAACTCTCGAATATTCTGATTACCGTCCGGTTTCCGGTATACTTCGGCCATTCGCAATCAAAATGAGTCACGGCAGCGATCAGTTTGAATTGACGGTCGAAAACAGTCGGAACAATATTCAGATCGCTGCCGCGGAGTTCGATTTCCCGATCGAATCCGGCAAGCCGCTGCCCCACATCCCAACGCTATTAGCCGAACTGCAGGCAAACGAAGATAAAGTAGAAAACATCCTTGACACATACTCTTATGTTCAGAAGAATACGCGCCGCGAGCTTGGAAAAGACGGCATCTTGCGTGAGGTTGACTCCGAGACCTATCAGCTTTCGTTTTACAAAGGCAACCGCATTCGTCGATTAATCGAAAGAAACGGCAAGCCGCTGAACGAACGCGCTCAAGCAAATGAAGATAAAGAGGTCGCAAAACGGGTCGAGGAGATCGAAAAGCAGATCGCCAAAGCTGAGGCGAGTTCAGCTTCCGGTTCGCCGACTGAGAACGGCCAGCGTGTTTCTATTGCTGAGGTGCTTAGGGCATCGAACCTCATCAATCCGCGACGCGAACGATTCCGCGGCCGCGATGTGATCGTTTTCGACTTCGAGCCGAACCCGAATTTTGATTACAAAAATGCCAAGAGCATGCTCAAATTTTTTGGCAAGACCGCGGGTGTTATGTGGATAGATGTTGAAGACAAACAGGTTGCACGACTCGAGGCTTTTCTTGCGGATAGCTTCAACATCGGCGGCGGATTCCTAGCGAAGCTGCGAAAAGGTGCCTCTTTCACGCTCGAACAGGACCGCATTAATAACGAGATCTGGCTGCCATCGGTCGCCGACATCAACCTGTCCGTCCGCGTATTGCTGGTCAAGGGAGTGAACATCAACCAGGTCGTCCGCTCCTACGACTACCGCAAGTTCGCAACGGAAGTTAAGGACGCCGCGGTCGATAAGATAACGAACTGAAACCGATCAATTTCGTAGAGCGACAATAACTGACGTTTCTCCGCGCCTAACGGTTACCGTCCTTACGGTCGTACCGGTCGCCAGGGTCGACTTTTCGCTGACCATTTGACCGTCCACCGCCGTTATGACGTCACCCTCTTTGATACCGGAGCGAGCCGCCGATCGTACCGAATCTACCGATCGCACCTGCCAACCGCCGTCGAAGACCGCATCGATTCCAATGAGCTCGAAAACATCCGTCACCGGCACGGATGAATTCCGTTCAAACCCCGGAGCCATTCGGTCGGACGTGGTCAGACGGGGCGGAGCGGCCGTAGCGGAATTCTGGTTGATTGGCACATCGCGACGAACCGTACTGTCCAAAAAACCTCCGCCAGAATTCGCGTCGGTCGCGATAATGGGAGTCGCACGCCTCCGTAGATCATTTCGGCGGGAAGCTGACCGAGCCGCAACTTCGCGATCTGCGGACACACTAATTGGCGGAATGCCGGCGGGGTTTGTTTCGATCGTTTCGGACGGCAGTGGGTCAACTGAAGCTACAAATTCCGAAAGCGGTGCTTGCTCCGTCGTCGCAATCGGCGGCAAGACCCCTTCGTTCCCGGCGACCGTCACAACGTTTTCAAGGTCCGGTGTGACGACGCCTGAGAGGAATAGAAATGCGGCCATGACCGCTAACAGCGATGCCGGGATTGCGATCTTCAATGCGGGAAAGAAACCCGAACGCGTCGGAATCGATCGACCGCGAGCTATCCGCGCCTTTAGGTGCAGGTCAAAGTCTGGCGGAGCCGATACGCGAGGCAAACCGGCAAGCATCTCACCGATGTTATCTTCGCCTTCCGGCCCAAATTCTTTATTGTTGCTATTCATCTGCTTTCACAAAATAATGTGCCAGTTTCTCTTTCAACAGCCCGCGTGCACGGCTTATCCGCGATTTTGTAGTTCCCAATCCAAGATCAAGCACCGCGGCAATGTCATCGTAAGAAAGTCCCTCGATGTCCCGCAAAATTATGGGTACCCGATACTTTGGCGGCAGCGTCGCAATGGCTTTTGCGATCATTCGGCTGCGTTCGTCCTCGACAACGTTGGCATCCGGCAGCGGCCTCTCGTCCGGCGGCTGATACTCGGTCGTATTGTCCGGGTCGGACTGGAATAGGCCCGTCAGCGAGAGCAACGTCCGCCGTTTTCGCTTTCGAAGCTCGCTTATCGCGAGATTGGTCGCAATGCGGTATATGTAGGTCGAAAACGCGTATCCCGTGTGATACCGTTCGATCGCAAAATATACCCGAACAAACGTCTCCTGCGACAGGTCAACCGCCTCCTCGTAATCGTTCAAAAATCTGTATAGGAAGTTAGTGATAGGATTGCGGTAACGAGCGACGATCTGCGAAAACGCCTCGTCGTCGCCGTTCTTTGTCGCTTCGATGAGTTGATGGTCAGACAATTCGCTATCAGGCACGCCGGTGTCGTTCCTATCCGTCCGCAGCTGATCCAATTTGTCGAGGGCCATATACTCATAACGTTTTACAATACAAAACCGATTCGAACAAAACCCATCCTACGTTTGCTATCACGCATCGCGGAGATCGAAGTTGCAAAAGTTCGATCTCATCGATCAGTCTTCCGCTTTTGTAAATGTCGCAATTAGATAGAGTCGCCGCCCGCCCTCGGGCATCGAGATCGATCCGACCAAAGTAGGTTCACCCGCCGTGACGTTGATCATGCTCAGATTTAGAAACAATGTGTCGAATGCTGTCGCCGGTTTCGGTTGGCCCTCTTGTTGAGCGGTTAAGCGCCGAAACGGGACTCGAACAAAATAGCGAAACCCATTAATACGATATGTCGGTTTTGCTTTGTTAGTAACGGTCGCACCGACGTAAACCGCAATTCCTGCACATGCGGCAAAACCTCGTTTGGATCTCGATACATTAAGTCGAATACGCTCTTGGTTTCGAGATTTGCACCATTGGCAAGCCTCACGGTCTGTGCGTCTTCCAAAGTTAGCGTCGTGCCGGGATGGACGGCTAAAATCTGTTTCGCGACCATGGAAAGCGAGGCCGGCACCGGCGTTTGCCCGTTGCCATCTGCTGCCAAGACAAAGAAGCTGACCATTACGGCACCGCGGGGGGGGGGGGGGGGGGGGGTGTT
>JBGTKY010000044.1:0-2430 GCA_041744395.1 Pyrinomonadaceae bacterium
CGTCTCTGCCTGCTTTAACGCAAACACGATCTGCTGCTCCGTAAACTTCGATCTCTTCATGGCAATTATGTCCTCCTATCCTGTCATAATCGCCCGGCTTTCTCTATTTTAGTTCGGTACTGTTTTTAGGGGGGAGGTCACAATACGAGCCCCTAAAGAAGCGTATTGTAAGTTGCGATTAAACTGATCAGCTATTCCATTTTTTCGAATGTCATATCTCGATCGGGCCGCCGCCATACGAATTGTTGCCGTGCATCCGGTAAAGCGGGATCGGCAGAAGTCTGCTTATCGCGAATTGCGGCAGGTCGTCCGTCGACGGCTGCGGCGCGTTCTGCAATGCACCCATTGAAAGGCTCGGGTCGGCAGACGAAGCGTTATCGTAGGCATCGCCCTGGTCAAACTCGTCCTCGACCATCATTTCATCGACATCGCCGAATTCCGGCGGCAGCGGCGGTGCCCCGTTCGATCCCGTCGCTTGTGACAAAGGATCGGTTGCCGGAACAAGCATATATCTGGGATTTTCCTTTGACTACGTCAGTTGATGGAGTTTCATCAAATTCCGAAGCCGTATTAGGCAAACTATCGATTGACGGCGGTGAGAGCGGCGTTGCATTTCGCTATTTCCGCGGCGACTAAGTTTATCGCATCAGCTTCCTCGCCGACGAGGACGTTCTCGAATTTTTTAAAGGTATCATACGCTTGTTGGAGCGATGATCTAGCTTTTTGTAAGGTTGTAGTTTTGGCGGACCGATTGGTTTCGGCAAGCCCCATGGCCAGGTAGGCACGACCGATCTCTTCATGCACGAAGGCTGTTTTGCCCATCGTGATCTCATTGGAAGGATCGCCTTCATGTAGTGACGTTGCGCGCTGGAGCACATCATGGAGGATCAGAAGTCCCTCAGCCGGCCTACCGGACCTAACAAGGATCTTTCCTTTTGAATAGAGAGACATTGCGTACATCAACCGTAAGTCAGCATTCTCCGTATCTCGTTGTACCAGATTCGCACTCATCTCTATGGCCTTCTCGGCATTCTTCATCGCCTCGTCATACTCGCCTAGATCAAGAGCGATTCTTGCAAGTTCATAATGAGTGGCCGTTGAATTCCGAAGTAATTCCGCATTGTCCGGGTTCATGACAAGGAGGGGCGAAATATAGGACGCTGATTGCTGCAGATGGCGTAACGCCTCGGCCTTTCTGCCAAACAAAGAGTGCGCTTCCGCAAGCATATCGTTGATCGTCGAAACCGCCATCGCGCGGTTGACGTCGGAAGAATTCCGATGATGGAGATCGCTCAATATTGCTTCACCTTGCCTGAGGTATTCAATACCTTCGTCAATACGACCATTGGTCGCTGCCGCGCGGCCTGTGTTTGCATAGCTTGCCCCGAGTTCGAAAAGGTAATCTTCGTCTTTCGACAGAACCGTTTCCAAAGCCTTTAATGTTTGAAGTGCGAGTAGATGGTTATCGAAATAACCCTTAACATTTGACTCGGTAAGATCTGATTGCGCAGTCTTAGCATAGGCATTGGCTAGCTTTAATCGGAACTTCGGATCACTCGCTCCGCCTGCGACAACCGCTTCGCGCAGACTTCGAGCTTTGGCGTAACTTTCCTTTGCTTCACGGGTTTGACCGAGATTCGATCGTCCGTAGCCGCCCTGAATATCACCCATTCGCTGATACCCGTCGGCCAGTTCTGTCAGCAAATAGGGGTCGGTGCTCCCTTCGGCGGCGAGCTTGTCAAGATATTCCAGCGCCCGCATTGCAAGTAGTTCCTTGGCCTTGGTCGAACCGGGAATAGCGTCTATCGCGTCATAGAGTTCGTAAAGAACACTTCCAGCCAAGGCCCGCGTGTCAGCAAACCGTCTTTCTGCGGCAGCCTTTTCCCGCTGCGCAACAGTGTATTGCCAGCCTGACACAGCCGTTGCGGTGATCAGCACAATTACCGCGACCGCTGTTCCGATCACGCCGACGCGATGTCGCTTGAAATACTTATTAAAGCGGTAGAGCTTTGAATCGGCGGTGGCGGTCACCGGAAGACCGTCCAGATATCGGCGAATGTCTCCGGAAAACTCCTGCACTGATTGATAACGACGTTCGGGCTCCCGTCGCATTGCCTTCAGAATGATATTGTCGATGTCGCCTCGAAGATGAGCAGGCTCAACGTTCGGCCGAGTTTGGCTCGTCGCATGACTGTTCGGCGAAGTCGTATCTGATCGTTTGAAAGCAGTTTCATCATCCTGACGAGAAGAACGCTCAATCCAGACGGTCGAAGGCTTTGGCGGCTCGGCCGACAAGACGCTATCGACGATCTCTTTTGCGGTTTTACCGCTCGTTTTGTGTGGCCGTTCGCCGGTCAGCAATTCATATAGCACGACCCCGAGAGTGTAAATGTCGGTCGATGTCGCCGTTGCCTCGCCTGCAAGCTGTTC
>JBGTKY010000045.1:0-487850 GCA_041744395.1 Pyrinomonadaceae bacterium
ACCTGATTACTCGGTTCGTAAGCCAGTAGATACTGCGATCGCATCTCTTCCTGTATCTGCTGGAACGCGGCCCGTAGTTCATTCTCATCGCGAGGGAAATATGCTTGCCCGCCGGTCCGCTCAGATATCCGCCGCAAAGTTCCCTTATCAACACCGCTATAAAAATTGTCGCCGATGCCGATAGAATAGATTACCGCTTCGGCCCGCTGAGCCGCGTCGACAGCATCCTTAAGGTCTTTCTTGCCATACGTATTGACGCCGTCACTTAGTAAAATGATTGCCCTTCGTGTACGTTCAGGCGCCGGGCCAAGCACTTCTTCTGAGGTAACCCAGATGGCGTCCCAGATCGCGGTCGATCCCGCCGCTGCCTGATTTCGGCCTGATATCGGCGGCGTTCCCGCGATCACTCCGCCGCCTATGTATCCCGACGGCGGAACGAATTTAACGCGATCGACCGCTCGTCGCAATCGCGTCAGATTATTCGTTAAGCCCTGTTCGAGTGTGGTCTCGCCAGTGAATGAGAGAATGGCTACTTCGTCTCGATCAGGTCGTATTACCGAATCAAGAAACGAGATGGCGGCACGCTTTTCTTCAGGTAGCGTCCGCTCCTGCGAACCGCTCGTATCTATAAGGATCGCGAGACTAAGCGGGAGATCGACCTGCCGCGAAAATGAAGAGATCTCCTGCTGCTGGCCATTTTCAAATATTTGAACGTCGCCTTGCTGTAGGTTCAACAGCAAGCGTCGGTTTCGGTCCTGAGCGGTAAATAGCACGCCGACAGTTTCGCTTTCGATGCGAAGGACCTCGTCCTCTTCTTCTATCGGAGGCGTCGGTGTTGGAACCGGATCAGTGACCTGAGCGCTCGCGGACTGCGTGCCCGCGAATTCAAAACCCGATATCGCCAGACCAACAACCCCGATCAACGAAAAAACAAAAATTAATGCTCTGACTTTTGACATCTCTTCTCCCCGGCAACGAGTGTATGAACGAAAACTACTTCAAACTATCTTGAACAGCGCGGTAGCTGGACTTGGTGCGGATCTTGTAATCCTTACCTTTACTGCTGTCGCGAAAACGCACCTCGATCTTGCGTTCGCGGCCATCGTAGACCTGATTTGCAGGCCGATACGTGATGATGTATTGGGACCGAAGTTCTTGCGATATGCGAGTGAATGCCCGCTCTAGCTCGAGCATATTTCCCGTGAAAAACGCCTGTCCGCCGGTCGCTTCGCAAAGCTGGGTCAAGAACCGGTCGCCTTTATCTTTGACGGTTCCTGCATCGACGCCGGGAACTGAACCGAGAAAACCGGCCTTGGTCGATATGCCAAAGATCGTCGTCTCGGTCCGCTGGGCAATGTCTATCGCATCCCGCAGATCGGCCCGGCTAAAAGTGTCGTCACCATCCGTAATAAGAACGATCACACGGCGACCCGGAACGCTTCGCAATTTCTCGTCAGAAAATTGCCAGACGGCATCGTAAAGAGCTGTTTGCGAACCGGTCTTGCTGATCCTGTCCACCGAACGGTCCAAAAGATCAAGCTTGTCGGTAAAGTCTTGATGAAGCACGATCTCATGATCAAACGTCATGAACGCAGCCCTGTCCTTCCTAAGTCGCGTTACGGTGTAAATAAAGTTTTTAGCGGCTTCTTTTGAAAATTTGAGTTTACCGGCAGTTGATGACGAGGTGTCCATCAACACCCCAACAAACACGGGCGGATTCGTTGCTTCGTCGCTGAAAAATGTAACCTCCTGCTCGACGCCGTCTTCAATGACGATAAAGTCGCCGCGTTTCAGCCCGCTGACAAGTTCGTTCTTTTTACGGGTGACCGTCACCGGAAGCCGGACCTCAAAAGTTTTGACCGCATCCGTATCCTCCGGCGGCGTGGGCTGCGGCGTTTGTGCCACTGCCTGTATGCCGAACGAAAAAAGGAACGCAATGAGTGTCGGAAAAACTAAACCATTAATTCTGTGCATAAATCTATTGGTAGTATTATAAATGAGACGCACATTTCTGATGCCAGATGCATCCGCAATGTTGCCTTGATACGACCCGATAGTATAGCAAAAATCGATGCGGCGAACATTGCGCTCACCCAAATTCAAACAGAATCATCGCCTTTAATTTATGAATCCAAACATCTTTAGGGAATATGACATTCGCGGCATTGTCGGTGAACATCTTACCGATCAAACCGTCGCGACCCTATCTTCGGCGATCGGCACTTTCTTTCGCCGTAACGGAGCTACTCGCATCGCGATCGGCTACGACGCCCGCGAAAGCTCGAAACGTTTCTGCGAATTGCTGATCAGCGGACTCAATGAATGCGGCTGTGATGTGCTTGCGATCGGTATGGTGCCGACGCCTGTTCTCTACCACACTGTTTATACAAAAGAGGTCGATGGTGGAGTGATGATTACGGGCTCACACAACCCGCCCGATCATAATGGCTTCAAGATATGCCTCGGCAAAGCAACGCTTTTTGGACCGCAGATACAGGAAATAAAGGACGTCGCCTTGGCCGGAAAATTTGAATCCGGTGACGGCACCGTCGAAGAGCAAAACGTGCTCAACGAATATTGTCTGGATATCGTTGAAAACATAAAGATGGGCGATCGGCGGCTTAAGGTCGTCGTCGATTCGGGCAATGGCATGGGCGGCGTGACCGGTGTTCCGGTCTATAAGGTTTTGGGAGCAGATGTGATCGAACTCTTCTCAAAGCCGGATCCGGCGTTTCCCAATCATCACCCGGATCCGACCGTCGAAGCGAATCTGGAGGATTTGATCAAAGCCGTAAACGAATTTGAGGCCGACTTCGGGATCGCTTTTGACGGCGACGGCGACCGCATCGGCGTCGTTGATGAAAAGGGACGAATCATCTGGGGCGACGAGCTAATGGTGCTTTTGTCGCGGTCGATTTTGAAAGAAAAGCCGGGAGCGACGATCATCGCCGAGGTTAAATGCTCCGAGCGGCTGTTCGACGACATCGAAAAAAACGGCGGAAAGCCGATAATGTGGAAGGCCGGGCATTCTTTGATCAAGGCAAAAATGAAGGAGACGGGCGCGGCTTTAGCGGGCGAGATGAGTGGCCATATCTTCTTTGCTGACAGATTTTACGGGTTTGATGATGCGACCTATGCAGGTGCCCGGTTGCTCGAAATAATGTCCCGGACCAATAAGCCGTTCTCAGAGATGTTCGACGGATTACCTGAAACATTCTCAACACCCGAACTTCGCGTTGATTGCCCGGATGAAACGAAATTCGAGATCGTTGAACAGATCGCCGACGAGTTCTCGCGTACTCACAAAGTAATTACAATTGACGGAGCGAGGATCAAATTCGAGAACGGTTGGGGGCTTGTGCGGGCATCCAACACGCAAGCGATCCTGGTTTTGCGCTTTGAAGCCGCCACCGAGGACGACCTGATCGAAATCCAACAGATCGTTGAGGCCAAGGTGACGGCTCTTATTTCGTCGACAGCAGCATCCGTTTGATCACGGGAAGATGCCGAGTTCCATATAGCTGACGGCGACCTTGTCGATAGCGCTTATAAAGGCGGACGTTCGAAGATTCTCGATCTGTCTCGACTTTGCGATCTCGCGGATCTGACCGTAAGCGATGATCATCGTCTCCTCAAGTCCCGAATAGACCAGATCGGTCTCGTCCGCACCGCGGGACGCCAACGCACGTTCCTCGGCATTTAGCGAACGCCCCGTCTCTTGTTCCACCAATGAGAGGATACGTTCGTACGCAGCCTGCTCGAATCGTTTTTCGATCCGGCCAAAGCGGACCCGCGAGAGATTCTTTAACCATTCAAAAAACGAAACGGTCACACCGCCAGCATTTATATAGATATCCGGCACGATCATAACGCCTTTTTGCTGAAGCACAGCTTCGGCCGGCGCCGTAACGGGTCCATTTGCCGCCTCAACGATTATCTTCGCCTTAATTCGCGGTGCATTTTCATCGGTGATCTGATTTTCTAGCGCGGCGGGGATCAGGATATCGCAGTCGAGTTCGAGTCCCATTTCGCGCGTCGGCAGATCGACGGCTCCTTCGAATCCAAGGATCGTACCCCTGTCTTTTCGATGTTTTACGAGAGCTTCAAGGTCGATGCCCGACGGTTTATGAATCGCACCTTCATATTCGGAAACTCCGATCAGGATCGCACCGCCCTCGATAAAAAATTTGGCGGCATGATAACCGACGTTGCCCAGACCCTGAACGACAAATCGTTTACCTTCGAGCCCCGATGTCAGACCAATTGCCTTCATATCGTCGGCATAGCTGCAGATCTCCCGCGTGCCGTAAAAAACGCCGAGGCCCGTAGCTTCGGTACGGCCGCGAATGCCGCCCTGGCCGACCGATTTTCCGGTAACGCAACCGAGAGCATCGATCTGTTCCGGGTGAAAAGCTTGATATGTATCTGCGATCCAGGCCATTTCCCGGGCTCCGGTGCCGTAATCGGGTGCCGGAACATCGAGCGCCGGCCCGATGAAATTCTTCTTGATCAACTCGGCGGTATAACGGCGGGTAATGCGTTCGATTTGCTCTGCCGAATAATTTTTTGGATTGATCTTTACGGCACCTTTCGCGCCGCCGAAGGGCACATCAACGACGGCACATTTATAGGTCATCAACGTTGCAAGAGCAATAACTTCTTCTTCGTTGGCGTGTTCCGAATACCGTATGCCGCCCTTGACCGGAAGCTTGTGGTGGCTGTGTTGTGCGCGCCACGCCTGGATCGCCTCGTAACCGTTTGCGGTCCTTATCGGAAACTGGAACGAATAAACGCTGTTGCAGACTTTTATCTGGTTAAGCAGCCCTTCGTGATGCCCGGTGAGCGCCGCCGCCTTGTTGAAATAATGATCGACACTAGCAAGAAAGCTATGGCCGTCGTCGTGATTCATTGTGTGAAGTCTCCTGTGGAATGTAGTCAATACGTTCGGTTATTAGAACATATTTTGTTGTTGGATTCATTTCTAGTCTACCGGCGATATGAACCGGCCGCGATTCACACGTAAATCGCGTAGCCCGGACACCACAGGAACGAAAAATGTCACCCGGATCACTATTTATGAATCAAAGAATTAACGCGAAAATACTCGCAGCGACGTACGCGATAGCTGCTTTCGTAAAGAAAAAGATTAGGCTCCGGCTTGACCGTTGCCAGCCGCGAGTCGGCCGCCGAGGTACGCCATTGGGATATAAGCGACGATGAGGTCTGCGGCGATGAACCACAACGGAGCTGGGATCATGAATGCTGCTGCGATGCCGCCGAGCAGAAAGAAAACACCGATGCCCATCGCGAATGTCATCTTTCGCGAGGCGGCAATGAACGCCGCGATGAATGCTCCGACAAACGCTCCGAGAGCGTGTGCCAAAAATGGCATAAGGAAATGCTTCGGCTCCATCAGCGGCATCGCGGCCGTAAGACCTTCCATCGTGGTTACATCAGCACCGGTAGGCGGCGGGATCAGTGCTCCGCTTATTGAGATGATGCCCATATTCACAACACTGCCGCCTACGATCCCGGCAACGACGGCGATAATGTTTTTCACGACAGGATTCATTAACGTGTCTCCTCAAAAGAAATTTCCGCGGATATTTGCGGCACCTAAGATCTGAATCTTCTTCAGATGAAAGATTGCCGCTAATCTTTCCAGCCCCACGGTGCAGGCGGAGCGGTGACCTCTTTGGTCAGGTCGAATTTGACCGTGAATATCCGTCCGCGACCGAGTCGGCGAAGATTGTACGAATAATGCGAGCCGGGAATCAACTCGATCCACCAAATATTTGCTGCGGCTGATGGTGCATCTCCGGTTGGCGGATCGACGACCTTGGTCGTCTGTTCGTCGGCGGGGAAGAACTGCCGGATCGCTTCACCGGCGTTGTTGGTCGTGCCGCCGTACATCGTTACCTTGTCCGGTTTTCCGTCCTCGTGGCGGTGGTCATGCTTTAGTTCGATCCGGTCGCCTTTGCGGGTGAGCACCCACGTCCGGGAGCGATCGTCGCCCACGAAGAAAGGTATGCGAATACGGTTTTTCTCACACGAGCGGACATGCATCACAAGCGCTTTGCCGGCAAAGTCCGGACTGTTAGACGTGTCTTCGGCGATAGTTCCAGCAAATGCCTTCCCGCAAAGCTTCTGCAGATTGCCCCAAAATGCATCAACCGGTGGAACCGGCTTCGGTGTCGTAGCAGGAGTCTGCGCATTTCCGACAACGGTAAGGATTGAAAGAAAAAGAAACGCCAGTATTGTCGATATAGTTTGCTTCGTAATGATCATAATTGCCGCGATTATAGCACGGAACGAAGATGCTCAAGGCCGCTCTCCGCGAAGACGGACCGACAGACAGCGTCAATACTCCAATAGTTCGAGCTTCTTGATCTTGCCGTCTTTTGAAATGCGGATAAGCCAGATGATCGTGTACTCCGACTCGTCAAGATTCTTGAAGATCTCTTTTTTCGCGATCAGATTGGCAAGTCCCGGAACGCTATTCGAATGACCGGCGACCAAGTGCCGCTTCGTTTTGCTCTGCGTAATTATCGACAATAGATCCTGCGGCTTCTTGGGATCATAGATCGTGATCGCCTTTTTTCGCTTGTCTGCCAGCGGCGTTACGGTCGCCCGCGTTCGTTTAAAATCCGTCGAATAAAAAGCGCCCGGCCGATACTTCCCGATCGTCTCGATCAACCGCTGTGCTCGCTCCCTGCCTTCGACTGACAGCTCAGGATCCTGACTGGTTGCATCAACCTTCTCAGCATGGCGGATGAGAATGATCAGCTTTTCCTGAGAATAAGCCGAACCAGTAAAGGCAAAACAGGTCAGTAACAATAGACTGAGAACGACAGGTACTTTTCGCATAAGGTTCGATTATACTGATAATTTGTTTCAATCAATGTAATTACGTAATTGCGTCAAATTTTGTTCGTCAAGACGCTAAAGTATTGATCTGATCGAAATTCGCACTGTGCATGAGTATATTCTCTTACCATCTGGTTGAAACGTCGGTCGGCACTGCTATTTCTTCTATTTTGAATCCTTCGAAACCTGATAATGTCTCAGGCCTGGTTCATGCCGAATTTATGACGGTAATGACATTGGGTTCGCCGGTTTTTTCTCCTTCGCGAATGTTGATCAGGAAGCTTGCTGTATTTGCTCAGTGGGAAAACGAGACTGCGATCGATGACTTCTTGGCGAGCAACTATGTCGGCAGAACTTTGGCAAACGGATGGCACATACGTCTATCTTTTCTTAGACAATGGGGAAGCGTCGACGGCTTTCGCATTTCAGAAAGAAGTTCGGAGCTAGATTCGCCGGATTCGCCGGTAGTGGCAGTAACGATTGCCCGTATGAAACTTTTACAAGTGCCGAGGTTCATAAATTGGGGTAGACCCGTAGAAAAACTAGTTCGAGACCATCCCAGCACAACACTTTCTTTGGCATCGATCCGATTACCCCGAACGGTTTCCACCTTTTCAATCTGGCGGTCTCAAATGGAAATGACGGATATGGTTCACGGACATAGTTCTGTTCCGGATCCAAAGCGTCACTCAGACGCTATGCAAGAAAGAGAAAGAAAAGATTTTCATTTTCAGTTTACAACCTTACGTTTTCGGCCAATCTCGGAATTCGGCGTTTGGAATGGCCAGGCCAGCTATATACCTTAAGTTAATACCGTCTATGGCTCTGGCAATTCCGATGCAAAAACTCCAAGATTGGCTCACTCAACAATGGGTGATCATTCGAGGGAGAAAGATCGATCCGACGAATTACCAATGGTTGCTCGGTCCATTCGGAAGTATAGGCGGCGTTGGCGAAGCGTTCATTTACGAATTAGCCGAAAAGGAAGGGCTGATCGTCAAAAGGAACAGTGAGGCAACAGGATTAATCCCTTCCATCCAAAACCTAAACCTGTTGGAAAGTGAGTTGTCTAAACTATCACCCGCCGTCATCGACTTTTATCAAAACACTTCGGACTACGAATTGAGTATATCCGTGAAATGGAACCCATTCTTCCGATTTTTCGGAACACTGGTAGGCAGGTTGTTCAGTAACAGAATCAACCAACTAAATCTGCCTACGCAGAACTTGAATTTGTCTGAATCGATCACAAGCGAATTGATCACGCTTGCAGATCCGATTTCAAACGAGAGAGTGCATACGATCTGGTTCAGAACTTTAGAGTCAACCGGTCAAGTGGTTTATTCAGGAGTCTATGGCACTTGTGAATTGCCGTCTGGCCAAACCTGCATCAAAGCCGTGTTTCCATTGCCAAACGGGAACGCAACAGTTCTCATGTCTCCAAGCGTAGGCGAAAGTGGTGAACTCATATTGGAATCATTAGGCCAGTCATTTGGCGATGCCGGCTTCTATTTTCTTCTTGTCGATTCAAAAGGGACACTTTGGTCCCAGTACATTAAACCTTTTCGCGATCGCCTGATAGTTAATGAGGAGGGTGGCGAAATTTTTGCAGAGCAGATACTGACGCTTTGGCATCGCCGAGTTCTAGTCTTTCGATATTGCATAACACCAAAATCGCGGTCGCGCTTGAGCATCAAGTAAACATCTTTCCCGGGTTGAGGATGCCCTTTGGGTCGAAAACGCGTTTTACGCCCTTCATAATTTCGAGCGTTGCGGGGTCGATCGCGTAGTGCATGTATTGAGATTTGACGTAGCCGATGCCGTGTTCGCCGGAGATGGTGCCTCCTAGTTCGACCGAGAGCCGGAACGTCTCGGATACACACTGGCGGGCACGGGCGATGGCATCCGCATCGTCGCGGTCAACAACGAAATTGACGTGAATATTCCCGTCGCCGGCGTGCCCAAAATTGGCGACGAAGGTCTTGTGCCGTTTGCCGATCTGTTCGATGCGAGCGACCAGTGCGGGAACCTTAGAGCGGGGTACGACGACGTCCTCGTTTATCTTCAGCGTGCCATATTTCATTAAGCTTGGGCTTATCACCCGGCGGACGTCCCAGAGTTTATCCTCCTCTTCCTTGTTCCTCGCACGCAGAATGCCGAAACCGCCGTTTGCTGCGATTATCTGCTCGATCATCTTCGATTGACGCTCGACCTCTTCTTTCGAACCGTCGACCGCCACCAGTAGGATCGCTTCTGCATCTTTCGACAGCCCAAACGCAAAGTTCTCTTCGACCGCCGCGACACAGAATTTGTCGATGACCTCCATCGCCATCGGCAGGAGGCCGTGTGGCGTGAATTTCGTCAGCACCTTGCAAGCCGCTTCCATTGAGTGGAAATTTGCACGCACGGTCGATGTCGCCTCCGGCAGCGGAAGGAGTTTTAGCGTCGCCTCGGTGATAATGCCGAGCATTCCCTCGCTTCCGCACATCAGGCCGGTCAGATCAAAGCCGACGACGTTTTTGACTGTCTTGCCGCCGGTTCGGATGACCTCGCCCGTTGCGGTAACGACCTCCAGGCCTAGGACGTGATGCTTTGTCACGCCGTATTTTGGTGTCCGCATTCCGCCCGCATTCTCAGCAATGTTGCCGCCGATAAAAGAATCTTTGTACGATGCAGGATCTGGGGCGAACATCAACCCAACCTCGGCAGCGGCTTGCTGAACTTCGAAGGTGGTCAGGCCCGGCTGGCAGGTGATGTAAAGATCATCGACGTTCAATTCGATGATCCTTTTCATCCGGTCCGTACCGATCACAATGCCACCATCGACCGGAACCGCCCCACCCGTATAACCGACACCGCCGCCACGCGCGGTCACGGGGAACTCGAACTCATTCGCGAGCTTTAATATCTCGACCATCTCCGCCGTAGATTCGGGAAAGACAACGGCCTCCGGCGGGAATTTTTCTTTGACCGCATCTGCACCATACGGCTCGACACGATCAGGGTCGACGATCACATTCTCGTCACCGACGATCGCCTGTAATTTCTCAGTTACGATGGGATTTGACGCATGGGTTGTCTTGCGCCCCGTTGACTGGAAATGGATGGATTCAAACATTGGCGACGAATGTTAAGTAAAAGCTGCTTTTTCCTCTCGATGATCAAATAACTTCTTCGATCCGATCGTCCCATTTTTTCTCCACCGGATCGCCAAGCTTGCCGAGCGATTTGGCGATGACCATCGAAACCGTTGCGTCGCCGGTAACGTTGATGGTTGTTCGGCACATGTCGAGCGGACGGTCGATAGCAAAAATAAGTGCCAGCCCTACCTCGGGAATTCCCGCCTGTGCAAGAACAATGACGAGCATCACCATACCTGCTCCCGGAACTGCGGCAGAACCGATAGATGCAAGTGTCGCAGTCAGAATGATCCCGAGCTGAGCGCCGAGGCTAAGCTCCATTCCGAATGCTTGGGCGATAAAGACTGCGGCGACGGCCTGATAAAGGCTCGTGCCGTCCATATTAACGGTCGCGCCTATCGGCAAGACGAAGCTGGCGACATCATCATCGACGCCAAGGTGTTCCGTAACGCGCTCCATCGTCACCGGGAGCGTAGCGGCACTCGAGCTTGTAGAGAATGCAAGCAATTGAGCGGGAGCAATGCCGCTGATGAAAAATCTCGGCGTTCGCTTTGTGAAGACCCAGACAAGGAGTACGTAGAAAAAATACAGAATCGTAAGGCCCAACAATACTGAGAATGCATACCACAACAGCGCGATAAACAGATCGGTCCCAGGTGCTTCGGCGATGATCGCGGCAAGTAAAGCAAACACACCGAAAGGAGCCGCGAGCATTATCAAATCGATCATTTTGAGGACGACTTCGTTTAATCCGACGATAAACCCCTTAACCGGTGCCGCCTTATCAGGGGGAATTAGTATCAACCCGATGCCGAAGAAAATAGCGAAAACGATAACCTGAAGCATGTTGCCGTTAGAACTGGCGGCGGCGACGATATTCTCCGGCACGAGGTCCTCCAACGCTTTCAGCGGGCCGGATTGTTTTTGCTGTTCGGCGGATTTGATTCGCGAACCGGCTTCGGTCTCATATCCGGCGATCAATTGGGTTCTGGTCTCTTCGGTCACGGCGGTTCCCGGCTGAACGATATTTACGATCGCCAGCCCGAGGCTTACCGCGATGACCGTCGTGCAAAGGTAGACCGCGAGGGTGCGAAAGCCCATTTTAGAAATCTGCGTAATATTGTTCAGGTCAGCGATGCCGCTGATCAATGATGCAAGGATCAGTGGTATCGCGATCAGCTTGAGAGCATTGATAAAGATCGTTCCGAATGGTTTGATCCAATCGACGATGAAATCTTTACCCCATTCAAACTGTGTCAAGGCGGCTGCAAAAACCACACCCGCAACCATTCCGAGCAGAATCCTCCAATGCAATGCCAGATTTTTCATGTTCGAAAGTTTCGCCTTTTTTCTCGTGTAAATCAAACTATGCCGTCTGCACGGTTTGATCGGGTGCACCCAAGATCCGCCCCCATTAGAATCGAAACGGTCTATCATCTTGGCAGATTCAGCGGAGCATTCCGATATGGCTAATAGCGGAACCAAGGCCAGGCAACTCATTGCATCGCATAGACTTACATCGTCACATTATAATCTCGAAATTATATTCCTAAATTGCCTGTTTTTGCCTGATTTTCGCTTGCTGTATTGCCGATAATTCTTGATAATCGCGCTCTACCTTCTCGATCTTCTTTTAACCAGAAAGTTGCGAACGGTAAATTCTCAAGAACCGACCTAAAAAGGGAGCCTTCCTATGAGCGTTAATGACGACGAGCCTAACGATGGTACCGAATACGAACGCGAACTCACGACCGACCTAGACGACGATACACCTGACAAGCCGACCGGCATGCCGCTGCATAACAAGATCTTTATCGGCTTGGCCGTTGGCGTCTTCGGCGGACTTGCCGTGAACTGGACGTTGGGCGGCGACAACCCGAATGTCACGTGGGTGGTCGAGAATTTCACACGGCCGATCGGTCAATTGTTTCTGAATCTTTTATTGATGATCGTCGTCCCGCTGGTATTCTCGTCGCTCGTTGTCGGCGTTGCAGGTATCGGCGATATCCGAAAGCTCGGGAGGATAGGGTTCAAGTCTTTTGCGTACACCCTAATCATCTCTGCGATCTCGGTCGTCATTGGCCTGACGCTCGCGAACACGATCGAGCCAGGAAAAAGGATCAGCGCCGAAACGGCAGCTGAGTTGAAAGCAGAGTTTAGCAGTGGAGCTTCAGCAGCAACAGAAGCTCAGCGAAAGGCAGCCGAGGCGTCCAAAGCTGATACGCCACTAATGCAGGCCGTCAAGACTATTGTGCCGAGCAACGTCTTCAACTCGATATCAAGCGCGAGCCCGAATATGCTCCACATTATGTTTTTTGCCTTGATCATCGGCATCGCGATCACGTTGCTGCCGGCTCCGGTCTCTGCGCCGTTTGTCGGGGTAATGGAATCGTTGTTCGCGATCACGGCGAAGATCATCGATATCGTGATGAAATTCGCCCCGTATGCCGTAGCATGTTTGCTCTTCAATAATATCGCTCAATTTGGGACGGACCTTTTGCTGTCTCTGGGTTGGTTCGTGGTCACCGTGCTGCTTGGTCTCTCGATCCATTTCTTCGGCGTCTATTCGCTTTCCCTCTACTTCCTTTCGAAGATAAATCCGATCGAATTTTTCCGGCGGGTTCAAACGGTGATCTTGACGGCATTTTCAACGTCGTCATCAAACGCGACGTTGCCGACCGCTCTACGCGTTTCGCATGAAAACCTCGGCGTTCCTAAGGAGATCAATAGCTTCGTACTCACCGTCGGTGCTACGGCCAATCAGAACGGCACGGCATTATATGAAGGCGTAACAGTTTTGTTTCTCGCCCAGCTTGCCGGCTTAGAGCTAACAATGTCGCTTCAGCTGATGGTCGTCTACCTAGCGATCCTGGGTGGCATTGGAACGGCAGGCGTGCCGTCGGGTTCGATACCCTTCATCATTGGCATCCTGTTCATGATCGGGATCGACCCGGCGCTTATCGCTATAATACTAGGCGTTGACCGCATTCTGGATATGTGCAGAACGACACTGAACGTTGTCGGAGATCTGACAGCGGCGACGTTCGTGGCGCGAAGTGAGGGGTACGAACTACTCAAGACACCAAAAGATGTTGGATTAGCCTAGGATTGCGCGTAGAATACTGCTCATTACTTTTTTCGCGAGAATGCTAAGCTATGTTCCCAATAAGTGACGACGATCATGACGTAAAGATAGTTCCGTTCGTAAACTATCTTTTTCTTGGCCTGAACATTCTGGTCTTCGTGCTTCTGCAAGGCCTCGGTTCAAACGACGCGTTCTCGTACGCGTATTCGCTTGTACCGCAGGAAGTCACGACCGGGGTGGACATCAGCGGCGTTCAGGTCGTACGGGACGCGTTGGGAAATACGGGCCAAGTGACTCACTATGAATCATCACTTCCCGTTTATTTCAATTTCCTTAGTTCGATGTTCATGCACGGCAGCATTGCCCACATCGGCGGTAATATGCTGTTCCTGTGGATCTTCGGTGACAACCTTGAGAATCTTCTCGGCCATATCCGATTTGCGGTGTTCTACATCGTCTGTGGCATCGTCGCTGCACTTGCTCAAGTGATGATGGATACGGATTCGATCATCCCGATGCTGGGAGCGTCAGGTGCTATATCGGGCGTAATGGGCGGCTACGTGTTGCTTTTTCCGCAACGCAAGGTTCGGGCGATCATCTTCAATTTTCTTACCACAGTTCCGGCGATCGTCGCGGTCGGCATCTGGATCGGATATCAACTTCTGCTCGGCTACATGACCGATCCGGGAACCGGCGGCGTGGCCTACGCCGCACACATCGGCGGGTTCGTTGCCGGGTTGGCGTTGATAAAGATCTTCGCCCTCGGTCGGCAAGTGTAGGTTCGATCAGCTAGATGAACCTGACATGCCGCATTTGTGAGAACGACGCCAACAACACCGTCCACGGCGCTCGTGAGATGATGTTTGGAACCCGGAACGAATTTGATTACCTCGAGTGCTCCCAATGCGGCACGCTGCAGATCTTAGAGATTCCAGATCTGGTCCCTTACTATCCCTCCAACTATCTTTCATTCGACGCCGAAACCCCGCTCGGGAAGACGGGGCTACATCGTCTGGCGGCTAAGTTCGTGGGACGCTATCTGATGCACGGCAAGGGTCTGATCGGCGAAACGATCTTGAAGCTAAAGCCCGGGATCGCATTCCATTACGCGGCGTCGCTTCGTGAACATCCGTTGGATATCGAGTTTGATTCGAAGATACTTGATTTCGGATGCGGTTCGGGACAACTGCTTCGGTCGCTGCATTATCTTGGCTTCAAGGATCTGTTGGGAGCCGACGCCTTTATTTCCGGCGATATTGAATATTCGGACGGTGTCCGCATATTGAAGCGACCCCTTACCGAGCTCGAGCCGGCGTTCGACCTGATAATGCTCCACCATTCATTCGAGCATTTAGCCGTTCCGAAACAGAGCCTCGCTGAAATAAAACGGATTCTGGCCCCGGATGGAACGTGTCTGATCAGGCTTCCGGTCGTGAACCTCGCCTGGGAAAAGTATGGCGTGAACTGGGTACAGCTGGATCCGCCGCGGCACCTTTTTCTATATACCGAACGTGCGATGCGCCTGCTCGCCGAGGAAGCCGGATTTGAGGTCGAGGCCGTGATATATGACTCGACCGGCTTTCAGTTTTGGGGGAGCGAGCAGTACGTTCGCGACATTCCGCTTGTTGCAGAAGGCGAACCCGGCGGCTTCAAACCCGCGTCGATATTCGAAAGTTCCGAGTTAACTAATTGGGACGCCGAGGCCAAACGTCTGAACGAAGAAGGCCGCGGAGATTCGGCTTGTTTTTATCTTAAGCTCCCCTCCTAAGGCTCAATGCCAAGTAGGAGCCGCAGAAACGTGCGGTCGTCAAAGTCGGCCTGCCGGGCCTGGCGGACGATCACAAGATCCAGTGAGGGGATTACGTAAAGACGTTGATTGCCCGCTCCCGCCGCCATGAAGACATCTTTTGGTATCTCGTTTCCGATGCCGTTTTTGCTAATGGTGGTAGTGTTCGCCTCGTTTCGGCCGGTGACCCTCCGAAGGCGGCCGATCATCCGTCCCTGATTCTCAGAAACCGAAGCCGTACCGCTGCTTGATCGGTTTAACCAGAATGTGATGCCGTAGTTCGGATTCGCCTTCGAGCCCTTATAGAGTTCGTCGAGCAGCGATGACTTGATGACCTGCTTGCCGTTCCACTCACCGTCCTGCAACAGGAATTGTCCGAATTTTGCCCATTCTTTCGTCGTCAGATAAGCACCCGAAGGTAGACTGGGCTGGCCAGGCGAACCATTCCATCGTGGGACATTGATCCCTAGCGGCATGAGGATCTTGCGGTTGAGATATGCCTCGACCGTCTCGTTACGGCGGAGCAGTTTACGGCGCAGGAATTCGCCAAAGGCTTGAAACGGAACCGGGCCATATTCGAACTTCGTTCCCGGTTCAAATTTTCCGCTGTATTTGATCGCATCAGCATGGCTTGGCGGACGCCCGATCGGACCGCCACTCAACCCGCCGGTCAATTGAAGCAGCTGTCGGACCGTTATCTTTGCGAGTTTCGGATCGCCTTTCCATTCCGTGATGGTGTCCGCGACCTTCTCCTCAAAACCGGTCACGATCTTGTCCTCAATAGCCGCAGCAAGCAGAACGCCGGCAAACGACTTCGTTCCGCTGGCAAGCATTTGCGATGAATTCGCGGAATGGCCATTGTGATATTCCTCAAATACCACGTCGCCGCCTTTCACGACCATCATTGACAATCCGCGCTTATCTTCGGAATATTCTGCGGCGGCACGATATTTGGGACCTGCCTTAACGGTCGACCGCGGTTGGGCCGCGACGCTGCATCCGGCTACGAATACCGCGACAAGAACCACAAAAAATAGCCTCAAATTATTCATTATTCACGCTCCTGAAGACAGAAATAGCCGACAGCCGAGTCTTACGGTGGCCGTCGGCCTTATGGAGGACCAACTATTGTCGCTGAAACTCCGGTGTCCCGAGGACCAAACTAACGACCTTGAAAACTTCGGGGTCTCCGCTCGGGTTCAACAAACGGGCGCGGCGATTCATAGCGGCCATCTGCCCTGCGCCGCGCATATTTGGAACCTCACTTTCGTGGTCGAGTTCATCAGCGGCGGCAACTTCAGGCAATGGCTGCTGCATTTGCTTGCGAAGTGTCGCTAATGTTTGATCAGAGATCTCACCCGCCAGAATCGAATCGACCGCTTTTTCGAGCACTGTCCCGCGGTCGGCGGCTGTGAAAGGTTTGAGGTCGGCGCGTGTGCCCGCGATACGATTGCTGGCGACGGCGACGGCGAAGTTGAGCCGCTCGAGTAAGGCACCCGTGTTTACCCAATCTTCAGCCGTGTCCGGATAACCGGTCGGAGACTGATAGCCGTACGGCACTTCGCCAAGTTTATTCAGCATTGCCACAAATGCCGGGCTGGCATTTGTCTCGGCGCCAAGAGCTTTGACAGAACTAACCGCAAGTTCGAACGGGGTCTTTATTTTCGCCCGATAGTTTTCCGGTGCAAAGAATTCCTTGTCGTTAAATAACGCACGGAGCGTCGCCCTTACGTCGCCCTTTGACCGGCTGAAAGCATCCGCGACGCGAGCAACAAGAGCTTCGCTTGGTTTGTCATTGACGAACTTCACCGCAAGTTTGCGGGCGATAAACTTTGCCGTCGATGGATGGTTGACAAGGACATCGATCACCTTAAGACCGTCATTTACGCCGCCTTCGTCTATCTTTTGGCCAAGAACGGTCTTAGGGGATCTGTCGTGCCAGCGGTCATTGAAATAGAACTCACCGCTTTCAATGTCGTCCGGAATGCCGGCCAATCGCTGAAGCTGGGCGAGCCGCCTGTCCTCGGTCCCGGTTATCATACCGGCCGCGGCACGCTGATACCCACGCGGATCCGCGATGGTCCAACCCGTGAACGCACGGGCGACATCTCCAATATCTTTCTGTGTGTAACCGCCATCGACGCCGAGAGTATGCAGCTCCATCAGTTCGCGAGCATAATTTTCATTGATACCGCGGCGGCCGCGTTGTTGTGCCTGTCGAGCATTCTGTTTTAACCGCTCTATTCGTTCGTCCAGCTCAGCATCGCTCAGGTTCTGCCGACGCTTTATCTGTTCGCGCATCTGGGGCGTCACGTTGCCGCTCAAAACTGCTTGCTGCAGCCGGTTGGTGCGGCCATTTCCGGCGGCCGTCTGGGTGTTGGGGGAAACCGATTCGAAATTGTCGAGGAAGAAAAGCATTGCGGGATGCTGAGCCGTGCCGACGACGAGGTCCTTGAAATTCCCTAGAGCATGCTTCCGCAGAACGTCGCGTTCATAGCTCGGTATATACCACCGGACCGCTGCCTTGCCTGCAAACACATTGAAATGATTTTGCCAGAAATCGACCATTACTTCCTGAAGCTGACGTTCCGAATAGACCGCCCGGAGAACGCGGTTCGACACGATCTGCGGCAGTAACTGGCCCGCCGGTTTGAGGTCGTATTTCCGGTAGAGTTCCTGAAGCTTCTGCCGCCGCTCTCGCTGTTCGGCCTGAGTTTCGGCCTCATTGAGTTCTGGCATTGCGGACGGCATGCCATTCGCGTTCCCCGCGTTCGCCTGTGTTTGCCGCCCACCCTCGAGCCTGCGAAGCAGAGCGCCGGGGTTAGGATACTTAGCAAAGACCTCGGCCGTAGACATATTGAATATGTCGATGTTTTGGACCTTGGCCTCAGCTAGGTTATCTTTGATGTCTAACGCATTTAGCTGTTGCTCGATATAATTCTTGATCCCGATCGCCTTTACCTTTTCCAGATCACCTGTGCGGGCACCAAAGCTGAGTCGGTTGAGCAGATGCAGGGCTTTCTGATCTTCAGTCAATTGTTTGGCCGGCGACGCATTAGAAAAAACAGCGATCGGCATCAGTAAATTAACGAGTATCAGTATGGAGAGTATCGATGATAATGATCTAAAGATTTTCATAACTGTGTGAAGGCAGGATTGATCTGATCCCTTTCTTTCTGCTTTCAACATTTTAGATGCATCGCACAGGCATTTAGGCGAGAAATCTGCAGTATACGTTTTTGCGATCCACCGGTCGGTGGGCAACAATTAGGCACCCACAAACATCCAACCCTCGCTTTTCATTTATCAATTAGTTAAAATCATAATGTTATGAGCAAAAGAAAGTTTCTCTATAAACTGATGTTATCCTCGACGGCCTTCCTTTTGGGGCTTGCCGCTAACCACTCGACATTCGCTCAGAGTTCGTCGACTTTCGAGGAGGCAAACGTTGAATACACCTTTGAGGTGCCGGACGATCGCTGGAAAATGACGGTTAAACCGACGGCGGCGAACCCGAACGTCGAATTCGTTTTTGTAGATCGACTGGACGGGCACTTCGAGGTTCGCAAGACCAGCGCAGTTCGGAATGCGGTAATGTCGGATGTGATCAGGGACGAAGAGTCCAAATTACAGTTCCTACCGGGCTTCGTTGCCGGCCGCGAAGAAAATTTTGGCGGAAAATTGAACGGTTCGGTTTATAATTTCGAGTTCATCAGGGCGGGACGGCCGATGAGTGGCCGCTTTTACTTTCTCCGATCCGGCGAGACCGTTTATGTGCTCCGATTTACGGGTTTCCGCGATAAGCTCAGGTCCATAAAGAACCAAACCGACATTATTGCACGGACCTTCGGCATAAAGGAATGAACGAATACAACCGATTTACTAGGAAAGCCGATGCAACCGCGTCGGCTTTTTCATTGAAATAGCCCCAATATTCCCCAATTCTTGGTGGACAGGATGTTCCACGTTTCCTCATTGGCGTTTAACCGTAGTTATTCGACAGCGGAGAACCTCTTATTCCGTACAATTACATGAAATTGGCGGTGGCACACATATTGCGAACAGACTCCTGATCAGGTTCGCCAGTAACGGCTAGTCGGGGAATGCTTTAATTCGCTATGGAGAAGGTGCAAAAGGTTTTACCAAAAATTTTAATAATCGATGATGCAGTCTTTGTCAGAAGCATCTTGACGGAGTTGCTTGGAGACAAATACTCATGTTCGTCCGCATCGTGCGAGGCTGAGGTCCTTGAGGCAATCGCCCAAGAAACCTTCGATGTTGTGTTAAGCGATATCGACCTCGGTGACACATCCGGCATCGACCTCGTTCCGAAGATCCTTGCGGCCTCACCCGATACAACTGTGGTAATGATCAGCGGTAATCAGACGATTGACCACGCCATCGGCGCGATGCGGGTTGGAGCGTTCGATTATGTAAAGAAACCATTCGACCTCGATTATGTTGACCTCGTTGTTAGCCGTGCACTTGAACACAGTCTTCTTTTAAGGCATAAACGCAACTACGAAATGGAGCTTGAGCTTCTGGTCAAGAAGCGGACCGAGGAGCTTGACTACCTTTCCTATCACGATGTGCTGACCGACCTCCCTAACCGCATACTCTTCGAAGATCGCCTTTCGCAATCAATACTCTCGTCCCGTCAGGGTGAAAGGATAGCGGTCGCGTACGCTTCGCTTGACGGATTTAAGAAGATCCAGGACACACTCGGGCATTCGCCTGCCGGGCTCGTGTTAAAAGAGGTCAGCTCCCGGTTGAAATCATGCATCGGAGAGGCCGGCACCGTATCTCGCATCGATGGCGACGAATTCGCCGTCCTCATACCGCATTTCGAGTCGGATCAGGAATTAGCGGGGCTTGCCGAATGCATACTCGAACGTTTAAGAGAGCCGATAGCTATTGAGTCGGAGGAGATATATCTGACGGCAAGTATTGGCATCAGCCTGTTTCCGTTTGACGGAAATTCTCCGGAAAAGCTGCTCAAGAGCACGGGAACCGCTGTCTTGCGGGCACGTGAACAGGGCGGCAACAACTATCAGTTTTACACCTCCGGCATGAACACGTCTGCCATGCAGCGACTCGCTCTCGAAAGCAGTCTGCGAAGGGCTATCGAAAGGGAGGAATTTCACGTCTATTACCAGCCAAAGGTCAATATGAATTCGGGTAGCTTGGTAGGAATGGAAGCCCTTGTCCGCTGGCAGCATCCTGAACTCGGACTGGTCTCGCCGACCGACTTCATACCTATTGCCGAGGAGTCGGGCATGATCGTCCCACTCGGTGAGTGGGTGCTTCGTCAAGCATGTACTTTTACCCGCCGACTGCACAGCGAAGGCAAGATGCTCGGTGTTGCGGTCAACCTTTCAGCGCGTCAACTTAAACATCCATCTCTGGCGGACACAATAATCTCGATATTGGACGAAACAGGGCTCGACGCGAAGTATCTGAATCTTGAGATAACCGAAAGTTCTATCCTCGTAGATGCCGAGGGGGCCGTCGAAACTCTTGGACGCCTCAAGGCGATCGGGACGCAACTCTCGCTAGATGATTTCGGTACCGGATATTCCTCGCTTGGCCACTTAAAAAAACTCCCGATCGACGTCTTAAAGATCGACCAGTCGTTTATTCGTGACGTTACTACTGATCCCGACGATGCCAGCCTCGTGATGGCAATGGTGACGCTTGCCCACAATCTTCGGCTCAAGGTTGTCGCGGAAGGCATCGAGACACCAGAACAGCTAGGTTTCCTCAATCTTCTTCGCTGTGATGAATATCAAGGCTACCTATACAGCCCGCCTCTAAGCGAAGAAGACTTCTGCGAACTAGTGGTAAACGTATTAACCGACGCCAAACTTGAAGCGGTCGAAGCCCCTGCATGACGTGAGGCAATTATACCGAAACCTTTCGCTCTGCTCCTGTCCATTTTGCCCCACCTTTGCCTATCCGATTTAGTTCGAAACAATCTTGCTACCGCTATTTCGCGACGAAAACCCCATAACCTGATATCCCACAACATTTAATGATCCCGACCAGCTTTCGAATCGCTGTGGCACATAGCTTGCCAATAGTACAAGTGGCTGCAAACTGAGCCGCAGAGTTTAGTTGGGCCGGATCCGATAGGCATCTTCCGCTGCCAGACGATCCGGTATAGAATGACCAACGAAATAAATTATGCGGCACCTCCCACAGATTGCGACCAAGTGTGAAAAATATGGCTGCTTCGGCTTCTCCCACATATTTTCACCAACCTTTAACCCGGGTTAGAACAGTTTAGCTCGGGGACCGGATAACATTTTGCTGACGTCTGCCAAAATGCTCCCAACCTAGGCATGCTCCTCCCACCTCAACATCTTCGGTGATAGACCTGTGATCGTGAAATCATCAGCGTGCTCCCACCGTGATTCTCAAACGACCTCACAATAGCAAGACCCCCGGGTTGCCATAAAGGCATCCAGGGGGTTTTCCTCAACTTCCGTGAGCTCGACGATCGGCAAAGCAAACGCCGATCGGCGATCTAGGTCATTACATTGTAAATTCGGTATATGCGATCTCAGTCGGATGGTCGGCGATCGAGAACACCGCAGCTTTCGTTCCTGCTTCGTCGCGCCTCTCTAAGCCTTTTATTTGATCGTTAAGAAGGTCAGCAAGGGATGCCAGTAAGCTCGGCGAGAGCTCCACCGGGCGTTGTACCTCAAGGATCTCAACATTTGTTCTCTCGTCGGATCGGTTTTGCCGCTCGATAGAAGCCATTAGTCGTGACGCTTGTTTAGCAATGTTCACGATCTGCATCTGCCGCGCGACCTGAATGCGATATTCTTCGCGTCGGTCGGCTTCCTCACGCTTTTGGCTCACGAGCCATGCCATTTTGGCGACTAGGCATTCGAGATCAGTTTCAGCGGGGAAGCAGTCGTCCGCCCCGGCCTCAAGCGCTTCAAAAATGTTGCGGCGGGCATGGTATGACCGTGACGTAAAGACGAAGGTTATATGAGCGAATGCCGGATCGCGACGGATTGCCCCGCATAGCTCAATGCCGGAATTGTCCGGCAGACCAAGGTCGCACATAACTGCGTCGAGGCGTTCAAGCCGCATGGCGCGGATCGCTTCGTGGTGACCGAGAGCGAATAGGACCTCATATCCGCCGCCGTCGAGTGTTCGCAATATTGCGTCAAAACGCTCGAAACTGTTGCCGACTATAAGAATTTTTGCCCGTTCTGTCGATTTTTCGTAATGCATTGTGGAAGAACTCCCTGGACGACATTTTTCCGGCAGAAGAATGCCGCGCGTCCATACTATTTTGCGAATTGCAATCGGCGTGCCCTGCTGTTGGGAACCGGAATACGCGAAACGTCAGCAATCCGAAGACGTTAAACGAACATAGTCGCCATGTATGGGGCGGATCGGGAGAGTGATGGGGCGAATCGGAACAGCCGCGAGCATTAATCAGAAACGGCTAACAGCTCTTTATGGCGTTCGAGGATGCGGGATAGTGTTTTTCGGTCAATGTTCAGAATACGGGCCGCGGCCTGCTTATTTCCGCCAGTGTGTTCGAGTACGGTCGATACGTAACGAGCTTCGATCTCAGCCAGCGTTACCAGGTCTTCCTTTTCATTGCCATTAAGAGAAACTGAGACCAAATCGGTCGCTGCCGCAACCCGGAGCGCACGTACTCTTTCGGGCAAATGATCCGGATATACGACATCGTCGCACATCGAAACCGCATGAAGGACCGCATTCTCAAGTTCGCGGACATTACCGGGCCACGGATAATTCTTCATCAACTCAAGAGTCTCATCGGAAAACGTGACTCTTTCACCGGGGGCGTCCTTTACCTTTGACGCGAAATGAGCGGCTAATAATGCTATATCTTCGATCCGCTCGCGAAGTTCCGGCAGCTTGATGGTTACGGCATTGAGCCTGTACATCAGATCCTGACGAAACCGGCCAGCCTCAACCTCCATCTCAATGTCGCGATTGGTCGCGGCTATTACCCGCACGTCCACCCGCTTAGTCCGGTTGGAACCGACTCGGCGCACCTCACCTCCCTGCAATGTTCGAAGCAGCTTTACCTGAAACAGCGGGTTGGTTTCAGTGATCTCGTCCAAAAAGATCGTGCCTCCGTCCGCTTGTTCCCAAAGCCCTGGCCGGTCAGCCGACGCACCCGTGAACGAGCCTTTTACGTGGCCGAACAATTCGGATTCGATAAGGTCGACAGGGATCGCACCGCAGTTGACCGCGACAAACGGTTTCGAAGCTCGCGTACTGCGGCGGTGGATCGCCGACGCAACGATCTCCTTCCCGGTTCCTGAACTCCCACTAATGAGCACCGGAAGATTCGTGGCCGCGACGCGGCCGACGGTCTTTAGGCATTCCACAAACTTAGGGCTGTTGCCGATCAGGGGAATGTCGGATATATACCCCGGTTCCTCGCTTTCGGCTCTACTTTTTTTATTCCCTTTTCGCAGTCTAAGCTGCTCGCTGACAACCTTTGAAATGCGGACTATGTCTACAACATCAAAAGGTTTCACGAGATAATCAAAAGCGCCGATAGCCGTCGCATCAAGCGCCCCGGCGGCCGATCCCCGGCCAGTCATTAGTACGAAGGTCGCCGACGGCTGTTCCGCCGTGAACTTCCGAAGCACGTCATAGCCGTCTGCCTGGCCCAGCATGACATCGCAGAAAACAAGCTGATAACTTCGCTCGCCCATCAGGTCAAAAGCTTCTTCGGCAGATGCGGCCGTCGTTACCTGCCAACCTTCCATTTCGAGGACTTGAGATACCAAGTCTCTTATCTGCTTTTCGTCATCAACGACAAGTGCAAGAGTGGGATTCTTCATGAAGCAGATTATACCATGAGACTCTTTGAGGATGGGGACTTAGCTTGGCTTGATCATTTCGGCGGATCAGTGTTTTCGTTGATCTATGGGCCATCTTCGTCGTTTGAAGATAGCGACCTATAAGCAGGTTGGACATCGCCGCAAATAATATTGTCAGAAAACCCATAGATTTGGACGAATTTGTCATGCCGCGCGTAAATTAAGGCTATACTGATTAGTGGTAGCTCGTTTTTTCTCCCCATGCCTGATATTAAGCTCCTAAAACTCATACTTGTAGAAGACGTTGATGACGACGCCGAACGGCTTCTGAATCATCTGCAGCACGCCGAGTACGAACTTGACCCTGTCCGCGTCCGTACGGCCGACCAGCTGCGGTCCAAAGTCGAAAAGAAAGAATGGGATGTTATCGTTTCCGCTTATAGTCTGCCGGGCTTCTCGGCCCTGGAAGCGTTTCGGATCCTGCAGGAAAGCGGCCAGGACATCCCTTTCATCATCGTCTCAGGAACGCCCGGCGAAGATTACGCCGTTCAGGCAATGAAGGCGGGCGTTACCGATTATCTGATGAAAGATGATCTTTCCCGGCTCGTCCCTGCCATTGAGCGTGAACTGATCGATACGCAAAACAGACAAGCCCGCCGAATGGCCGAAGAAAAGTTGCGGGAATCAGAGGAAGATTTTCGCGGTCTCGTAGAGGCAACGACAATGTTTGTCTGGTCTTTCGACGAAGAAGGAAACCTAGCTGAGTTTCCCCAGTGGTGGGTGGACCTGACGGGCCAGAGCTACGAAGCAAGTGAAAACTATGGTTGGCGCGAATGTATCCATCCTGATGACCGCGACGTCGTAAAGGTCGCTTTTGTTCATGCCCTTGAAACCAAAGCAATTACCGTAATAACGCTTAGGATACGTGATGGCCATGGCGCCTATCGGCACTTCGCCGCCCGCGGCGTTCCTATTTTCAATACAGATGGCAGCTTCCGTAAATGGATCTGCACGTTGTCAGATATAACCGAGCGAATGTCGGCGGAGGCATCGCTGAGGGTGAGCGAATCTCGGTTCCGCGAACTATTTGAGAACGCAAATGATCTGATCTATACCCACGACCTCGAAGGTAACTTTACGTCACTGAACCGAGCAGGCGAGAAGATCACCGGCTATACGCGCGACGAAGCTTTACAAATGAATCTACGCGACGTTGTTGATCCCCAATTCCTGGATTTGGCCAGGCGGAAGGTCCAGGAAAAAGTGGAAGGAGCAGGTGCGACAGCTTACGAAACAGCGATCATGACGAAAGATGGCCGACGTGTAATGCTTGATCTGAGCACCAGCCTCGTCCATTATGGCGACTCAGCTATCGGAGTCCAGGGAATTGCGCGTGACGTGACCGATCGAAACCGCATAGAGAGTGAATTAAGGAAGAATGCCGCTCAGCTCCGCGTAATAACTGATTCGCTTCCCGCCCTAATTTCCTATTTCGACACTACTCTCAGTTGCAGATTCTCTAATGTGCATTATCTCGAATGGATCGGAAAGACTTCCCAGGACGTCGTCGACCATCACGTCTCGGATTTTCTTAGTCCCGGTGCTGTTAAAGACCTAAAGCCTGAGTTCGAGGCCGCACTCGGGGGGAATGCTTTTTCGGTCGAACGCGAGGCTAGGATCGAACGCACTGACAGACCGGTCGACAGGCCGAGCTTTTTACGAGTCAGCTATGTTCCGGATCGCGATCCTGACGGTGAGGTCGCTGGATTCTTCATACTCGTCATCGACATAACTGACTCGAAACGGGCAGAAGAAGCTCTTCGGCAAAGCGAAGAGCAGCTTATCCAGGCGCAAAAGCTTGAATCGATCGGCAGGCTTGCCGGCGGTATCGCTCACGATTTCAACAACATGCTGACCGCGATCAACGGTTACAGTGATCTCGCGTTGCGACGGCTCGGGCCGGAAGACCCAATTAGAAATAACATAATCGAGATCCGAAAGGCGGGCAAACGTTCAGCGGAATTGACCAATCAGCTCCTTGCATTTAGCCGGCGGCAGATGCTTCAGCCGCAGATCCTTGATATAAATCAGACGATCTCGGGAACCATGGTGATGCTCCGACGCCTGATCGGTGAAAACGTCGAACTTCAGGCGATGTTGGCTCCGGAGGTCGGACGGATAAATGCCGACCCGGGCCAACTTTCACAGGTCCTTGTGAACCTCGTTGTAAACTCCAGCGATGCAATGCCGGACGGTGGGACGATCGTCATAGAAACTCGGAATGTCGACCTTGACGGTTCTTCTTCGACCACGCAAGCGAGCGTCACACCCGGAAAATATGTCCTGCTGGCTGTGAGCGATACGGGGATCGGCATCGACAAAGAAACGCAGAGCTTTATCTTCGAGCCTTTTTTTACGACGAAGGAGATCGGCAAGGGAACGGGTCTGGGGCTATCGACAGTTTACGGGATCGTAAAGCAATCGGGCGGGAACATCTGGGTTTACAGCGAGGTCGGCAAAGGAACCTCGATCAAGATCTATCTTCCGCGTGCCGATCGTATCGATGATCTCTTGGAAATTCACACAACACCGCCGCATGCGCTCGACCTTAACACTGGGTCGGAAACGATCCTGCTTGTCGAAGATGAAGAGGCCGTAAGGAACTTAAGCCGTGAGATCCTGAATTCATGCGGCTATGACGTTCTGGAAGCCGTGAATGGGGTCGACGCATTGAAGATAGCCGAAACGAGCGGAGTTGGTATCGATCTGCTAATGACCGACATCATGATGCCGCAGATGGGCGGAAAAGACCTTGCCGAAAAACTCATGCTTCTTCGCCCCGATATGAAGGTACTGTTCACCTCGGGATACACCGACGGCGCGGCATCTCGTTTAGGAATGGTGAACGAGGCTACGTATTTCCTAGCCAAACCGTTTACATTCGATTCGCTTACTAAAAAGATCCGCGAATTGCTGGACCGAGATTAGCCGTTTGTTTTGAACATGGTTTTTGCTCCGTCCGGAATGATATAACCTGTAGTTTGGCTTGATGTTAATGCGACAACTTCTTCTACCGAGGCAACAGGTGTAATGCCTGCTTTCGTGAGGACCTCGTTCTCTAGCGACGAAACAGCGCATATCCGGTATCTCTCCGTTTTTTCCATCAAGCTCCAAGCTGTCTGACCACTAACCTGGTATTTCTGGCAGAGCCGTCGCGCTAACGCACCACTATTTGCGGACGTAAACCAATCGAGCAGGTCCTCTCGCCCAAGGCCCTCAGCACACTCGCCGACCAAAACTATAGTTCCGCCGTCCGCACATGCCTGAGCGGCTGCATCGATAGCTTTGTGAGCTTGGATCAGATCGATATCGCGGGGCCACCCGCCGCAGCTCACGATTACAAGGTCGCGTTTCTCATCGATCGACACAGTATTTCGGGCGACGTATTCGCTGCATGCCGCTTGATGTGACCGCACCCTGTCGCCGCAGAACAGGTCCGTCACGGCCCCGCGCTCATCGACGAACGAATTAACTGCAAACGAAACTCTTACTTTCGAAGCAGCATCCTCAAATGCCTCATGAACCGCATTGCCCGCGAGCAAGCCCGGTCCGACGCCGTCGCGACGTGCAAGGCTTTCACAGTCAAATGCGAGTTTGTGCGTTTCTGCGATAGTCCGGGCGGATGCAAGTCCCGGGCAGATCAACTTCCGTCCGCCTGTAAAACCTGCGAAATAATGGAACGAAATCCCGCCGATCAATATTAAATGGTCGTATTCAGTCAATGCCCGATCGAGCTCGACCGGAATGCCACCGGTCGTTTCGCCCATTCGAACGATCCGCATGAGATCGCGTGGGCTGTGGTCGAGGGTCTTTACGCGTTGGGCGATGAAGGGTGTAAGTAGCTGCTTCTTCTCCTCTTCGGTGACAGAGCGGTGAATCCCGGTTGCAAAAATGACAGCGATGTCGAACGGCATGATCCCGTTCGCGATCAGTCTCCGTACCAATAGATTAACGATCTGTCCGCTTCCGGTCTGCCGCGTAGCGTCGGAAACGAGAAAAAGCACGGAACTGCCCGGCTCGATGATCTCCTCAAGCCGGGCCGAACCGATGGGATCGTCGAATCGGTCACCGATCTCTACATCAGAAAGTGGATCCGGAAGACTGCTACTTCGCAGAACCTTGAACCGGTCGGGTTGTACTTGGAAAGGTAACGTCCCGCGTCCGTATTTTAGGTCCAGCTGTTCCATGAAGTTTCGCGACTGTTGTGGCTAACGTGGGACATCGGCAACGACCTCCGGAGGCTCGCCGCAGTATGTACCTGACACAAAACACCCGCGTCCGGTATTGCAAACGTAAACGGCGTCGTTTGCATGGTCGTTCGTTTCCAACTGAATTGTGAGGTGGTCGATGCCAAAGCGCTCATGAAGTCGGGAGCGTATCTCCGCCAATAGTTCCGCGTGAGCAAGCGATCCGTTGTGAGTAATGTGGGCGGAAAGTGCCTCGATCCCTGACGAGATCGTCCAGACATGAAGGTCATGCACACCGCCGACACCCTGAGTTTCGGTGATCGTCCTTTCGACCAAAGAAAGGTCGATGTGTCTCGGAGTGCCCTCAAGAAGAACGTTCACCGATTCAAGTATCAGACGCCAAGCACCGTAAATGATTATCAGGCTAATGGCTATGCTCGAGACCGCGTCTGCCCTCATCCACCCAAACGCGACTATTGAAACACCGGCAATGATCGCCGCGACCGAACCCAGAAGGTCGCCCATCACGTGAAGCCACGCCCCCCGCATGTTCAGGTCGTGTTTATGGTCGGCGTGGAGCAGCGAAGCCGCAATGATATTCACGATCAGGCCGCCCACCGCGACCATTGTCATTTCATATCCAAGTACGGCGGACGGCGTGCTTAGCCGTTCGATCGCTTCGTAGATTATCCACAGTGAAAGCAGAACGAGGACGATCCCGTTAACGAAGGCCGCCAGGATCTCGATGCGATAGTAGCCGTATGTTTTTCGTGAGGTTGCGGGACGAAGTGCGAAATGGAAGGCGAAAAAGGTAAGCGAAAGTGCCGCGACATCCGTAAGCATATGCCCGGCGTCGGCCAGCAAAGCGAGTGAATTGGTGTACCAGCCGCCGATCGCCTCGGCGATCATGTAGATGAACGTGATCGCCAGAGCAAATTTCAACTTCGTCAGGCTTTCCGCCGACCGTCGTTGATGATCATGTTCGCGGGGTGATTCCATTGCCTTTTTCGCCGTGGGTCAGAATCGCCTTAGGACTTGTGCGGTCCTCAATGCAAGGACGAATCCGGCTCGGTTGCCGCGATCGTCCCCGATCTCGAGCGAGATCTGATTTGTCGGCGATGAGACTTGGATGCGGAAAGTTCCGTCACCGCCGGCATAAACTTCGCGGCCCTGTGTTCTGACCAACATTCCGGGCGCAGTTCGGCCCGAGACAATATACACCGTGCCGCCGACCGGTTCGACGCCCCACCCCGTCACTTCGATCGCCGGGCTCGCCGAGCCGCGAACGACGTTAAATCTCGGCGGCTCGCTCCAGTCAGAAGTTTGTCCCGATTGTGCCGTCGATTTTATTCGCCAATAATAGGTTCCGGGCGTTAGGCCCGATAGTCGAAATTCTCGGCTGGTCACTTGCCCGCGATCCACAAGCATCGAATCCGGCGAAAAATACGGCGATCGTGCGACCTGTAAATGATATGAAACGATGCCCACCCCTTCTGCATCCCAGGCAAATGCGACGCTCACGCCGCTTCCTAAATTATCCAATACCTTGGCCGCATTCGCCGGCGTCCGCGGTGATGGTGACAACAAGAGCTTTTCGCGCGACGTTAGTTTGCCCTTTCCGATGGCGGCATATTCGTTTTCGGACAGCGTCGTCGTTTGTGAGCCGACCGTCGTATCCACACTTCCACGACTGATCCGGATCTCGCCGCCGCTCGAACGCTGGTCGGCGTTAAAGCTTGCGTCCGTTTGCGACTTAAGCCGCGTTTCAGAATCCATCATCTCGACGACATTTTGAGTGTTTTCGGGTTGATTGTCGGTACGAACATTCATCTGCCCGTCGTCCAGCGAAACGCGCACGTTTCGGCCTCCGAAAAGAGATGAATTATCTCGAATAACGACGGTACTGTTCGGCCGGACCGAAAATACCGATCCGTCTATCATCTGGACGGTGGCTCGACCGTCGGACTGCGTCTGGATGGTGTCGCCTGCGGCGGCGTACGTCTCGCGTGTAATGACGATCGTCTCGCGGGTCGCCGCTCGTGTTATTCGCACGTCACCCTCGAAAGAAATTATCCTCGCGGCGTCCTTTGGCATATTGCCCATATCCGCCGGCGCGAACCAATCGCTCCGCATGGCATACCGCGCGCCGTAGAACACACCTATGGAAACAACGATCAGGACAGCCAATCCGTAAAGCGTGCTTCGCCTGATCCTCCACCAATCGAAGTAGAATTTGCGGTACTTATTCTCCATCAAGTTCAGCTGCTTTTTCCTTTACTTCTTCGACACTGATCGGGCCATCGTCTTTTGCCGTCGGGAAGATGAGAGAGAAAATGATCGAAATTGCAATAGCGCCGACAACGACGGCAAGTGAAATATTTACTACCTCTTCTTTGAATTCATGTGCCAGAAAGCGCTTCACGAACTCGGATACTGCACCTGTACTTTCTGTACCGACGACATAGATATATGCCTCAGCGAACAGAGGCAACAACATCTTGACGCCGATGAACGTTAAAATAAAGGCCAATCCTGTCTTTAGATAATGAAACCGGTCAGCAACGTCAGCCAACACAAAGAAGAACGTGCGAAGACCGAGGATCGCAAAGATGTTCGATGTGTAGATGATAAAGCGGTCCGTCGTTATGCCAAATATAGCCGGGATCGAATCAACCGCAAATATCAAATCGGTAAACTCAACGACGATCAGCACCAACAATAGCAGCGTTCCGGTTCGAACGCCGTCTTTCATTGTAAAGAATTTATCGCCGTCGTACTCCTTCGAGATGCGAATGTACCGCGTCGTTAGTTTTACGATGGGGCTCTCTGTAGGGTTAAAATCGTCATCGGTGTCCTTAAACATCTTAAGGCCCGTATATAAAAGGAAAAAACCAAAGATATAAATGATCCAGTGAAAGCGTTCGACCAACTCAGCTCCTGCAAAGATCATTATCATGCGCATGACGAGCGCACCCATGATGCCCCAGAACAACACGCGGTGCTGAAACGCCTTCGGCACTTTGAAATAACTGAAGATAAGCAAAAACACGAAAAGATTATCTACCGAAAGCGATAGCTCGATGAGATAACCCGTTAAGAAGAGCTTTGCTTGGGCGGCGGCAAGGCTCCAATCATTGTAATAATTGCCGACCTGAAAATACAGAAAGACGTTAAAAGCGAGCGCCAGCGAGATCCACACGGCTGCCCAGCTAAACGTTTCCTTGCGTGTCGGAATGTGCGACTTTCGGTTAACGATACCGATGTCAACAAACAAAGCCGTCAAAACTACGACAAAGAATAACGTCCAAACCCAATAAGGATGTTCTACGACAAGAGGCATATAAGTTAGGTCCGCAGAATGATAGTAGCGGCACAATTAATCCAACAAAAAATATGTTACCCGAAATGAACCGGCTATCCTATTTTACAGCCTCGTTGTCCAAAGTTTTAATTGCACTGAGGAGAGAAGATAGAATTGAAGGTCGGCCACGAGGCCTTCTGCTCACCCAGAATTGGCAGAGCCTATTGCCCCGTTTTCATGCGGAATTCACATTTTTTCTCGATGATGAGGACGATGCCCTCCAATCCGGCGGCATCGATAGGAGAAAGATCATCGAGACGGTCGCTGTCCACGTCCAGGACAGCCGCGACATCACCGTCCGAGAATATGGGCACTACGATCTCCGATCGCGCCGCCGAGTTACACGCAATGTGACCGGGGAAGGCATCGACGTCCGGGACAATGACCGTTTCGCGGGTCGTGAATGCGTGGCCGCATACGCCGCTGTCAAAAGCGATGCGAGTGCACGCTAGCGGACCCTGAAACGGCCCGAGGACCAATTCGCCATCTTTTACCAAATAGAACCCGACCCAAAAGAAGCCAAACGCTTCTTTCAGAACAGCCGTCACATTGGCGAGATTTGCTATTAGATCGGTTTCGCCAGAGACGAGCGCGTCGATCTGCGGCAAAAGTTCTGCATAAATGGTCGCGCGGTCAGCCAATTTTGAAAATGCGATACTTTCAGCCATTATCAGGTAGTTTAGAATGGCCGGCCGCGACCTGCAATGTCAGAGTTGGCGTCAGAAATATATGGACACCGCGACAAAGATCTTATTTATCGGCTTCGGGGGAGCGCTCGGTGCGATCGCTCGTTATCTGATCAACCTTTCACCTCTAGCCAACGTCTTCGATAAGTTTCCGCTGCCGACTTTTGTGATCAACGTTGCCGGCTCGTTCCTGCTCGGCTTCTCGTTCATAATTCTTACCGACCGGATCGGGGTGAACGATAACCTCCGGCTGGCGATCATTGTCGGCTTCCTCGGTGCGTTTACGACTTTCTCCACCTTCGAGATGGAGACTTACGGACTTTTGAAGGAACGCTTCGCCTTTTCCGCTCTGGTATATGTATTCCTGAGCGTCTTCGTTGGCTTCGCAGCCCTGCTCGTCGGCATTTGGCTTGGGCGAAAAATTTAATCGGTGTCCTTTGATTGCTGGCCAGAGCACTGTAAAGCAAGGAGAGAACACAATGAGGACAATAATTTCAACATCGTTACTTTTCGCAATGCTGGCGAGTTCCTCAGTTATTTTCGGAAGCGAACCTTTCACCGGTCATTCGGTCGATATCGAAAACCAGAGATCGTGGCAGAAACCGAGCGACTGATCCACGGAGGAAAAATGGAAACAGCTTATCTTCATCTGATCAGTTAGCTTCTTCGGCCTCATCTTCTTCATCATCCTCATCTTTCGGAATAAGGAACCGAAGGGCGCCTGCCTGCTTTTCGTCCATATCTCCGCCGAGGGACCGTACCGCATAAGCAAGAACGGGATCGGTCTGTTCGGCGATCGCCTTTGGCGACGGGCCGACCGCAATATCCGGGATCACTCCTACCTTTTCCAATCGCTTGCCATCGCTCATGATGAGATCCGCTACAGTCACATTCATTCCAAAGACCGTAAATCGTTCAAATCCCGGAACGCCGCGAACCTCAGCCATAGAAGGCTGAATGCTCGTCATTACAGCACCGGCACTAACGTCGCCGATGACCTTTCCCCTCTTTTCAAGCTGCATTAACCGTGCAAAGACCTCAGATGCCGATGCCGAGCGGCTATCGATCAAAACTATAAGTTCCCCACCAAAGTGTTTGCCCTTTTGAGCCTTCGCGCGGCTTTCTTCCGTTTTCTTCCTAGACACAAAATCGGCGATCTTAATGTCACGGTCGAAGAAGTGGCCCGTTAGGTACTCGGTCATCTTTACGTAACCACCGCCATTTCCGCGTAGGTCAAGAATGAGTTTTTTGTGCTTGCTGGCCTCCGCCATCATTCGATCGATGTATTTTTTCTCAACAGAAAACGTCTCAAGCCGGCATAAGGCGATCTCAGTATTAGCTGAATGGCATTTGAACGGATCCTCGCGCTTCTTTTTCCGACGCTCTCTGGCCTCTGCTTCCCTTTCCTTGATCGATTTGAATGTCGCAATGACTCTTCGCTCGACGACTTCGCCGGATGTGTCGCGAACGAAGACGCTCAATTGCTCTTGCGGGTCGAGAGCATAGATAAGATAGTTGATCTTCCAAAGACTCTCGCGGGTGACGTCAATACGTCCGATCCGAACCACTTCATCGCCTGGAGCCAACCCTTTGGCCGCAGCATCGCCGCCTTTCTTTACATCGACGATAAAGGCCTTGGCACCGACCATCTGCATAGAAAAACCGTAGTTCACCCGATTTGCTCTACCGGGAGGGAAAAACTGGGTGTGGGAATCGTCGAATTCAAGCAGCAATTGCGCTATCACCCGATAGATCTGCCAGTTATGATCGAGTGATTTGACTTGCTCCATTGCCTCGTCGAAGCGTTTCTCTATGTCGATGCCGTGGTAATTCTTGTCGTAGTAAATTTCCTTTAGAATCCCTTTGATCTCTTTCAACATCCGTACACCGCGGCTGCGATTTTCAGAAGGATTACTCCGGCTTGCCTGTTGCGTCACGACGGTTTGCGCGACGATGATGGTTTGGAAAAGGGCGATCGTTGCAAGCCCTAGGAAAAGTAGCTTAAGGTATTTCATCGTGGGTCATCCTTTGAGGTTTTCTTTTAGATTAGCTCAAAAAAGATGGGTTATCAAGATTCTATAAAAGGCTTTTTCGACCGTTTATCACGCTTAGCCGAGCATCAATAGCATTAGCTGCGGTCGTCGTTATATGGCCCATCTTTCTGCCGGGTCGTGGTTCTGCCTTGCCGTAGAGGTGCAGTGAGACGTTGGAAACGGAGAGTGCGGCGGCCCAATGAGGTTCGCCGTTTTGCCAGATCTCGCCGAGGAGATTCGCCATCGCCGCAGGCCGATGGAACTCGGTCGAGCCAAGCGGCAGACCGCACACGGCACGCACCTGCTGTTCGAATTGAGATGTCACGCACGGGCCGAAAGTCAGGTGTCCCGAATTATGCGGACGCGGAGCTATCTCGTTCACTAGCAGATTGCCATTACCCGTTAGAAAGAACTCAACACACATCGTTCCGACGTAGTCGAACGCCTCGGCGATGCTCCTGGCGATCTCTACCGCTTCCCGGTAGACGGTTTCCGAAACGATCGCCGGAGCAAACGAAACGTCGAGAATATGACTGGCATGTTCGTTTTCGATGACGCCGAAGTGAGCAAACCCGCGGTCTTGCCCTCGCGAGCAAACGACGGACACTTCTTTTTCAAAATCGATAAATGCCTCGACGATCGCCGGTTCGCCGTTCATCGCCTCAAACGCGGGAGTAATATCGGCTTCTGATCCGATCTTCGCCTGACCCTTACCGTCGTAGCCAAATCCGGCGGTTTTCAGCACGGCCGGCATCCCGATCTCTTCGACCGCTTTTCGGAGATCTTGTTCGTTCGTAACGTAACGATATGGGCCAACAGGAAAGCCGTTTGACGAAAGAAACTTCTTCTCGCGATGACGATTCTGCGTTGTGTGCAGTATCTCGCCCTTCGGGTAAACGTCAATGAAGTCAGCTGCGGCTTCCACCGTCGCCGAAGGTACATTCTCGAATTCAAAGGTTACGACTTCGACAGCTTTTGCAAACGCACGCACGGCGTCTAGATCGTCGTACGATGCCGTCGTCTCAACGTCAGAGATATGACCGGTCGGCGTATCAGAATCAGGCGAAAACGTGTGGACGCGGTAGCCCATCTTGCGGGCCTCGATGGCAAACATCCGTCCGAGTTGGCCGCTGCCGAAAACACCGATGGTCGAATTTGGAAGTATTTGTCTGGTCACGAGTGGGCTACGTTATCACGAAATGGCTGCCAGTGCGTTTACTTGATATCCAGCCTGGTCCGAAGGACCGTCTTTGTTTGTTTGGCCCGAAAGGCGTAGAGCTTCTTCCGCAGCTCAGGCCGTGAGTTCGCGAGGATCGCGATGGCCAGCAATGCGGCATTCTTCGCTCCGGCCTCGCCGATCGCCAAAGTCCCGACCGGAATACCAGCGGGCATTTGGGCTATGGAAAGCAAGGAATCGAGCCCCTTTAGGACCTTACTTTCGACGGGCACACCAAGCACGGGTAGAAGAGTTTGAGACGCACACATTCCCGGCAGGTGTGCCGCTCCGCCGGCACCGGCGATCACGACCTCGATCCCGCGACCTTCGGCCGCTTTCGCATAGTCAAAAAGCAGATCAGGCGTGCGATGGGCCGATACGATCTTAGTCTCATGCGGAATACTAAACTCCTCAAGCGTTTGCGAAGCAAACTCCATGGTTGGCCAGTCAGACTTGCTTCCCATGATTATCGCGACCAACGGTGCCGCAGCTTTATTCTTTCTCGCTGCCATATTTCCTAATGACGATGTCGCCCACGGCGGTACATATCGGGAATCTTTGTTCCACCAAGTAGCGGTCATTTCGCCAATTCCTCGCGAATAACCGATTCGAACTTTTGCCACGCCTTTACCGGCGAACGCCAATATACGATCTCGCCCGTCTTACCTATCACGATATTCTTCGGATAGCCGCTGAAAACAAACTGCTTTAACGTCATATCGGCCCCCGCAGCATGGATATAGTCGAACCGTTCGCGAGCCAGATACTTGCGAACGTCCGAGGCCGGATCGGCCGTCGCTGCAATAAAGACGACCTCGTCCTGATCGAACAATGCTCGCAGCTCATTTAGTTGCGGCATTTCCGAACGACAAGCTGGACAACCGATGAACCAGAAATTCAGAACAACGACCTTGCCGCGAAGTTCGGCAACCGAAATGCTTTTTCCGTCAAGCGTTTCAAAGATCGCGTTCGGCGCGGCCATTCCCTCTTGCGGAACCTTCTGAAGCCGAAACTCGACCGTTCCATCCTCAAGCGTCCGCATCAGCGTCGCGTCCTTCAGGTTATAGTTTGCGAGACGAATGTCAATGAATTCGTTGTTTGAGATCTGATTTCCGTCATGATCAAGGAATATCGTTTTGGCGACCGGCTTTGTGGGTGCGGGTTGACCATACGCTGACATGGCCAGAAAGGTCATTGCCACAATAAAAACTACGATCGCCGGACCCGATTTTCCTAACTTCTGCATTCCCTTAAAAATAAAAGAGATGGTCAATGAAAGCAAACTCCTGTCGGAGTAACCGCTCCGATGCATTACTTGAAGAGGTTTCAGAGCTATATTAGGATTGCTTTAAACCCGTTCCGAACTGTAAACCCTAGCAGCCGGTCGAATCGTTTGCAGCCTTGGTTGCCCGATCTAAGAGAATCTTCTCGCATAAATAATCCGTCGCCTGACAGTCTTCTGAACACACTGAAAGTGAACACGTTCTATATAGTTCTGATCATCGCAGCGGGCTGGGTTCTATACTTTGCCATTCGGCACCGAGACGAGCTATTCTCGGGCGGTTCAAAGCGCCGGAGCGAATTTCACAATTCGACCCTCGTCAGTACACTGCTCGGATTGAACGATTCGAACCTAGGTGAACTGCTCGAACTTTACAGAGAAGAGTTCGGACCCGGACCCGCACGATACGCGCGCAGGACGCTTAAGAAATGGCGGGCGGGCGAAGTGCAACCGGCGACGCAAACATTTGAACGTTTTTTTCTTCACCTGCCAAAGGTAATGTCATATGACCTCAAATGCGAGATCTTACGGCATTTTATGGAAGAGTATGCGGCTAAGGACAGTTATGAGTTGGACGTTCATACCGATGATTGGCAAGAAAAGCTTGACCCGCTTGTAAGACAGATCATTGATAAAGCGTTTACTGCGAACTTGCCCGCAGAGATCGAGACTAAATTGAACTGGCTGGTCGAGGGCGACATGCAGGCTGCGCGCGTCATTTTGCGGGCGTCGCAGGCCGCCGAAGGTAGACTGATGGTCTCGATGCTGCACGAGGAATTTGAGAGTCTGGAAAAGCTAATGGGTGAAAAACACCTCAAACCGCGCGTCACACACGTGTTAGAATTCCCGTACGGCACGATAAAAATGAACGTCAAGAGGAGAGTTGCCAAGAATGGATGATGAACGCACCGAACTGGTGCCCAAAAAGCAGTCTCTGTTTCCGATCTCCGGCGATGACATAGTAGATAATGCGTTGCAAAATTTGGACGAATCGCAGGCACGTAAGGTCACTGAGAAAGCTGCGGATGAAATGGTGCGCCTCGCAGTTGAGAAAAGGAAGGCAGAATATCGCAATTCGGCGGCTCAGGACGAGATGCAGAACCTCATCCGGAACGCGAACCTACTCGACAGACAAGTAAGTGACTATAAAATTAACAGTACTTTTGAGACGGCGTCCGGCACGACAAATGTGGAGATCAAAAAGTCGGGGATGTCTATACCCTTGTTGGCGGTTGCGGCGTTAGTTATTCTAGCCGTCCTGATCGCTACATATCTCGTTCTACTTTAGTATTTATAAGATCCGGACGTGAACGTCGTCGGGCACCTAAAGCAACCTCCTTCTCGGAATTGAGCGAATGTGTTTTACCACCGGACGCCAACCCGCAATTATTTCTACAAACGATGCCACTTCTTTGCTCCCTTTGTCGTTGATTACCTATAGAACAAGAATTATCGGATCGCGTTGGCGACGTGGGGCTTGGAAAAGCAGTGATTGACGAGATTAATTGCCCCACTACGATTGACTCGCATTTCGATCCGAGCTTGTAAGCGGAGGTGTCATATCCTAGACAGAACGGTCTCGCATTATCACATTAAGTCTCAGCTCGGCGAGGGCGGGATGGGCGTTGTCTATGAGGCTGAAGATACAAACCTTGGCCGCCACGTCGCATTAAAATTCCTGACGCCTGCCTTGGCCGGCGACGCGAATTTACTCCAGCGGTTTCAACGCGAAGCACGGGCGGCGTCATCGCTCAATCATCCGAATATTTGCACAATACACGGCATCGAGCAATTCGAGACGGAACATTTCATCGTCATGGAACTTCTTGACGGCGAATCGCTCGGCGACCGTATCAGGCGCGGCCCGCTCGACATCGAGACCTTGCTTTCACTTGGGGTTCAGATCGTTGACGCTCTCGAATCTGCTCATTCAAAAGGAATCGTCCATCGTGACCTGAAACCTCCGAATATTTTTGTCACATCGCGTGGCCAGGCAAAGATCCTCGATTTCGGATTGGCAAAGATCGAGAAACCAAAGCGAGACGTGTCATCCGAAGTCGCCACCGCGATCGCCGATGAACTAACATCTGCCGGAGCGACGATGGGGACCATCGCATATATGTCGCCAGAGCAGGCGCGAGGCGAGATCACTGATACTCGAACCGATCTCTTTTCCATCGGAACGGTTTTCTACCAGATGGCGACCGGTGTGCTTCCGTTTCAGGGGGATACGTCGGCAATGGTCTTTGACTCGATCCTGAACCGCGACCCCGCACCCGTTACGCAGGTCAATCCTGCACTTCCGGCCGAACTCGACAGAATCCTGGGACAGTCATTGGAAAAGGACAGAGACCTGCGTTACCAGAGCGCGACGGACTTCAAGACGGCTCTTAAACGGTTGAAGCGAGATATGGATTCCGGACGTCATTCCGGCGAAACAAACGCGATACATTCCACGCGGCCCCCTCAGGCCGTCCATGAACACTCGATCGCCGTACTCTATTTTGAGAACCTCAGCGGTATGAAGGAGGACGAGTATCTTCGTGACGGTATCACCGAGGACATCACCACGGAACTATCGAAGATCAGTCGGCTTAAAACGTTTTCGAGAGCGATGGTGCTTAAATATCGTGACAGATCGGTGACTGCGGGCCAGGTCGGAATCGAACTCGGCGCGTCGTATGTTTTGGTCGGGAGCCTTCGTCGAGCGGGCAATCGGCTCCGGATCAATGCACAATTAGTTGATGCGTCGACGGATTTTCCTTTGTGGTCAGAACGATACGACCGCGAGATGGCGGATGTTTTCGAAGTTCAAGACGAGATCGCCTCAAAGATAGCAGCCGCGCTGAGGATCACACTTTCGCCTCAGGAACAAGAGGCACTTGCCGCGAAGCCGACAGATAATCTTCAGGCTTACGATCTTTACCTTCGGGGAAGGAACTACGCCCGCCGCGTGGGCCGGCAAGACCTTCAGGTGGCTCTCCAGATGTACGAAAATGCGGTTGCACTGGATCCCGGCTTTTTGCTTGGACATGCTGCAGTCGCAAATGTCTGCGCCCAGTATTACTATCATTTTGACCGTCAGCAGCAATGGATCGAACGCGCGATCGCTGCAACAAAGAAAGCAAGTTCCGGCGGGAAGGATGCTCCTGAGATCAGACTTGCTGAGGCTTGGGTAGATTTTGCGGAAGGCCGATATGATGGCGCGGTTGGGAAGGTTAGAAGTGCGCTGGCGCGCGATCCGGATCTGGACGGCGGCTATTATCTCTTAGGCCGGGCGCTTTTCGAGGCCGGACGATATCAAGAGATCGTCGAGATGATGGAAGACGCCCTCGCTCACGCCGGCGAGAACTACAACACGACAATTCCGATCCACAATGCACTGGGTGCCCTTGGCAAGAAAGATGCATTAAGAAACTTCACTCATCGGGAGATCGCCGTCTTTGAAGAGCATTTGAAGAAAGTGCCCGAGGATGCGCGTGCACGAGTTCTACTTGCAAGTGATTATGCAATGCAGGGCCGTATGGATGAAGCCAAACGTGAGGCTGATATGGCAATGGCCCTCCGACCCGACGACACGATGATCCTTTACAACACTGCTTGCCTATATTGTGCGATGGATGACCCGAAGGCGGCGATGGTGGCTCTCAAGAAAGCGTGGGAAGGCGGCAATCGCAATGCGGCCTGGACGCGGCAGGACCCCGATCTCGCGATCCTTCACGGTGACCCGGAATTCGACCGGCTCTATCCGCCAAGTTCGTGACAGTTCTGGCAATTGAACATTTCTACCGCGCAAAAAAGGAACGAAGTATCGGCTTCGTTCCTTTTTTTGTTGCCTTCCCGCGTAGCTTATGCGGAGTAGCCTTTGGCTCCGTCGAAGTTGTAGAGATTCTCGGTCTTGATGGCGTCAAGGCCTGCTTCGTCGAATCGCTGGAGCAGCGATATGAGCTGCGCTTTTGTGACGGACTCACCTTCGCCGCCCTCGGCCACGAATCGGCATCGCCAATGGTCGACCGTGAAAGTGTCGGAGAATCCGCCCGGATAAACCTTGACGCCGCGATTCGCGATCGCCTGCAGCTTGAGGCCGTCGCCGTTGACAGCTTCGACCAATCCGCCAAGCTCGTCGGCAACACCGTAGAATGAACCCTTCCACCAGTCAAGGAACACATCTACGCCGACCAGGTCTTTTTTCTGCGGTGTCGGTGTGGAATAGATCGGTTTCGGGTCAGCATCTACCACGTTCGCCGTATAAGTAACGGGTTTGAGCGTTTCAGGCTTTTGGCCGATACGGGCAACGACGGCTTCCGCAAACTCACGCGTCCCAACCTTTTCGCTCGAAACGCCGTCTTTATACATGTCGTACGTGTGTACACCGTCTTCGATCGTGCGGAGCCACGCGTTATGGGCAAGTTCGGCAACGTCCGGCTGGTTGATGTGAACGAGCATCAAGATCGAACCGAGGAACAGTCCCGATGGATTCGCGAGATTCTGCCCCGCCCGACGCGGAGCCGAGCCGTGGATCGCCTCGAACATCGCGACTTGTTCGCCGATATTCGAAGAGCCAGCCAACCCGACCGATCCGGCGATCTGCGCAGCAACATCAGATAACACGTCACCGTAAAGGTTCGGCATTACAATAACGTCAAAGTTTTCAGGCGTATCCGCCAGTTTTGCCGAACCGATGTCGACGATCCAGTGATCGGCCTCGATGTCCGGATATTCCGGTGCGATCTCGTCAAAAACGCGATGGAAAAGGCCATCGGTCCGCTTCATAATATTGTCCTTGATGAAGCAGGTGACTTTCTTACGGTTAAATTTCTTGGCGTACTCAAATGCGTAGCGGACGATCTTTTCGGAGCCGGGTCGCGAGATCAGCTTAAGGCATTCTTCGACCTGATCCGTCTGGCGGTATTCGATGCCGGCATATGTGTCCTCTTCGTTCTCGCGGACGATGACCACGTCCATCACCGGATGCTTTGTGGAGACGAACGGATGATAAGAGACACACGGACGGACGTTGGCATAAAGGCCGAGCGTTTTGCGAACCGCTACGTTCAACGAACTATAGCCTCCGCCCTGCGGTGTCGTAATCGGAGCCTTGAGAAAGACCTTAGTCCGCCGAAGACTTTCCCAGCTTTCCGGAGCAATGCCGGCGGCGTTACCGGATAAATAGACCTTTTCGCCGATCTCGATCGTTTCAATGTCGATGCGTGCACCGGCTTCTTTCAAAATATGCAGTGTTGCATCCATGATCTCTGGACCGATGCCGTCGCCATGTGCAACCGTAATAGGAACATTAGACATAGAGTTTCCTTAATTTACCTTGTGTTAAATTGGACCAAATTGAGAAAACTAGATTCTAACGAAATTGTGATTCTTAGGCAATTTGGGGAGTTTTAGCCAATATAAGTATCGCCCTCCTCCAAGATCCTTTGGACGCGCCGCTCCCGGCGGCTATAATAGTGAAATGAGTTTTACATTCGGCTTACGCCATTCAGCTTCGGCTCTTTTCTTCAGCGTTGTTTCGGCATTCCTTCTGACCTTTGCGGTCGTCACTATTTTCCCGGTTTCATCATTTGGCCAATTCCCTCAGATGCGGCGGCAACAAGAGCGCATCCGGGCCTCAGGAGATGCGTCAGCGGAAGCCGAGCGCAAGCGGGAAGCAGAGGCGAACAAGGGTAATACGCTTCCCGTCCCGAAGAACGCGGTGATGAACGTGGATGTTCAAGCCCTATTGGCGAAGGGCGACCACCAGACGTTTGCAGAAGCGAAGACGAAGCAGGCGAAATCGGTCGCGGACGGTGATGATCTGTGGCTCTATCTGAAATTCAACGGTAAGCTCGGCGACTATGTGCGCTCAATCCGTGATGCCGAAACCGGCGAGATCGTTCATCGGCTTTATGCTGAGATCGCTCCGCAGGGCGACGCAACCACTCTCAACAGGTACGTATTGAGTTTTTCTAAAGAAGAGCTTCTGTTGCCTGAACTAAAGATCAACCTTGCACCCGGGCTTCCGGGAAGAAATGCAGCAACGCCTTTATTTGTAGAGGTTGCCGGTACTCGTCCTGCCGGCCGCTGGAACACAGAGTTTCGTTTGACGAACTCTTCCGCCGTACCGCGTGCAATGGCCGATAATCTCGCAACAACCTTTGTGACACTAGAACTGCCGAAGGGCCCGTCCCGCTACTCGGCTATTCGCGACGGGTTTACATCGATGCTGATCCGCGGAACGACCGACAACAAGCGGCTGCCCATAGCAGGTTCGTTTTACGATCTTCCATTAAAATTAGAGGTCACCAAAAAGCTGAACGCTGAAGGCATCGTGCCGGCAAAATTTTATTTCGCGAGCGATGCCTGGATAGAAACGGGCGTTTCGGTTCTCAACCCGCACGCCTCGCGAAAGGTTTATGCGGCCTTTACCTATCGGAAAGGAGACGTTTGCCATTACGGCGTTGCGGAGACGGTCCAAAAGTATGATCCGATGCGGTCGGCGTTCGTCTTGGACCGAACGGATATAACGTCCGGCTTGCCGCTCGAATGCGCGGATCTGAATTGATCGTTCTAGGCGATCGCGTCGATCTTTTCTGCTAGGTCAATATCCAAAGGCGTTATACCGCCGCGGTCGTGCGTGGTAATCGCAAATTCGGCATAACCCCAGCCAAAGGTGATATCCGGATGATGGTCGGCCGTTTCGGCAAGTTCTCCGACCTGATTAACGAACTTAAGACTGGCCGCAAAATCAGGAAATATGAACTTCTTGATTAGCTTGCCGCCATCCGCCGTCCAGTCCGAAAGTGTTGCCATTCCCTTTTCTAGCTCGTCGTTGTCCAATTTTTCTCGCTTCATATGTTTTTAGCTCTTCAGAATTGGGCTATACTTATGTTTTTTCGCAATTCTACTACGTTAAAGCTAGGTTAGTAATCATGAAAAAGCGATTAGAAGCCGCCTTTATATTTCTCGTTCTCGTAATGGCCATGTCGTGTGCCGGCGAGACAAAACCGGCCACGCCGAAAGAGACGTTTCAGACCTACACCAAGGCCGTCAGGGCGAAGGACATCACGGCGATGAAGCTTCTCCTTTCGGCGGAAACGATCAAAATGCACGAGCAGGAAGCTGCCGCCCAGAAAGTAACGCTCGACGACATCGTAAAACGAGAAACACTGATCGGCGAGGGCCAGGCGGTCGTCAAGGTGCGGAACGAAAAGATCGAGGGCGAACGAGCGACGCTCGAGGTCGAAAACGCCTTCGGACGTTGGGAAACGCTGCCGTTCGTATTCGAGAATGGCCAGTGGAAGATCGATAAAAAGGGTTATTCGGATCAATTGATGCAAGAGATCGAAGAGATAAATCGTCAGACCGACGAAGAGATAGACCGTCAGAGGCTCGACCCGAGGAGTAGCGACCCGAGCCTCAGCAACCAAAACCCCGCGGACGCGCTTAGTTCGGATAACTAATTTTCAGGAGAGTTTGTGGCGACAATAAAGCCTTTCAGAGCTTTGCGGCCCACGGCAGAGAACGCAAAGCTAGTTTCAAGTGTGCCGTATGACGTTGTGCTCGAGGGCGAGGTCCGCGAGTTCGTTGCCGAAAATCCATTAAGCTTTCTACGTATCACCCGAGCAGAGATCCTCGGTGAACCCAAATCCGACGGGCTAGAACGTGCCAAGAATAATCTTGCCGAATTCATTGCGAATGGCGCTCTTAGCCAAGACGCCGAACCCGCCTGTTATGTCTATCGTCTGACTGCGGACGAACACATTCAAACGGGTGTCGTGGCATGCTGTACGATCGATGAATATGAGAGCGGCCTGATCAAAAAACACGAAAATACCCGGCCGGATAAGGTTGCTGACCGTACCGGCCACATGCTTGCCCTGCGTGCGCAGACAGGACTCATCTTCCTTGCATATCGCGGAACTGACCGAATCCGCAGCCTGATGGATGAGGCTATCGCGGGCGAACCGGTTTACGACTTTGCGTGTGCCAGCGGTGTCCGCCAAACGGTATGGCGTGTACCGAATTCTGATGCGTTTTGCGAAGCATTCGCAGAAGTTCCGGCTCTATATATCGCCGACGGCCATCATCGTGCCGAGAGCGCTTTCGAAGTCCGAAACGAGCTTCGGGATCAGAACCCCGAAGATTCTGGCGATGAGGACTATAACTTCGTTATGGCTGGTTTGTTTCCCGCGGAAGACCTTCGGATCCTGGCGTACAATCGCATCGTGAAAGGCCTCGACAACCTTACTGATGACGATATCCTTAGCGGGATCCAGGAAAGCTTTATGCTAACCGAAACGACGGAATGCGTTCCCCAAACGCATGGTGAGATCTGCATGTACCTGAGCGGAAAGTGGTACGACCTGCAGCATAATGTGAACTACTTCCGCGAGCCTGACCCGATCGAACGGCTGGATGTAAGCATTCTACAAGACTATGTTCTTCGGCCAGTCCTGGGCATCGATGACGCCAGGACGGACGAGCGGATCGGTTTCGTCGGCGGTATCCGTGGAACTGACGAACTTGAGCGATTGGTCAACGACGGCGAAGCCCGCATCGCATTTTCGCTCTACCCGACCACGATGGACGACCTGCTGGACGTTTCGGATACCGGCGAGATGATGCCGCCCAAATCGACCTGGTTCGAACCGAAATTAAAGGACGGCCTGTTCGTTCATCTTATCTAGAGCTTCGATCCGGTGACGATCTAGCCATGTCGCGATGCGCAAATATCCATCCGCCGGAGATCGCCTCGATCCGGTCATTGTAACCTCCAGCAATAAGGACCCGTCCATCGGCCAAGAGAGTCGCGGTAGCGAACGACAGTCGATCACCATAGAGTCCATCGACGATCTTAAATTTACCGCTTTCCGGATCGAATAATTCAGATCGTCCTGCACCACCGGCGATAAACACCTTTCCGTTGTTCAGAAGAATTGAGGTGCCCGGCAGCTTATATCTGGGTTCGAGCAAGTCGCCGATCTTTGTTGCCCTGTTGTTTGACGGGTCGATCACTTCAACAGACGAATAGATCCCGCCTCCGTCACGTTCATTCGCTCCACCGATGACCAAAACCTGGCCGTCATTTAGCAACACGGCGTCGTGTTTGTGACGCTTGATGGTCATTTCGCCCGCGGATGAAAATCTGCCGCTTTTCGGGTCAAAGATCTCAATGGACGAATAGATCGTGATGGCTTGCCGTCTTCCGCGATGGCCACCGGCGATCATCACGCGACCATCTTTGAGCACCGTGGCGGTGTGAGATTCTCGCTCAGCGGTCATTCGTCCGGTCCCGGAGAACGTGTTTATCGATGGGTCGAATATCTCGGCGTCTGCCAAAAATGTCCAGCCGGTTCCTGTTCCGCCAGCCAAAAGTACGCGACCGTCATCAAGCATGACAGCGGTGTGGCCGCTACGCGCAGTCACCAATTTCGGAGCGACAGTAAACCTTTTTGTCCTCGGGTCATATAGCTCCGCCGAATCGAGATAGTTTCCGTTATATCCACCTGCGATGAGAACGCGCCCATCCCGCAAAAGCGTCGCGGAATGGCTCGAACGCCGCACGTTCATTCGTTGTGCGGCCGAGAATTTGTTTGACGAAGGGTCAAAGACCTCGACGCTATCAAGATAGGACCGGTCCGAAGTGAATCCACCGGCGATAAGTACGGTTCCGTCCTGAAGACGAACGGCGGTGTGAACCGAACGGCCCGTTGCCATTTCGCCGGCTGAAACGATCGCGTCATTAGTGTTACTGACTTCAGTAATGCCGTCGGGCACACCGACCGATCGGTCGCAACCCGCTACTGCGAGGATGAGAAAAGCGACTATATTTGAAATAACCATATGACTCCTTTGTTGATCACCTTTTGCAGTTGAGGCGAAACATGCGGTTTCTTCAGCGGCCACCCGCTCTAATGTCTGCGCTTCATTCTTGAACAGCCGCACTCTATTCTGCGATAATCGCCTGATGGCTGGATCTAATAGAGGGACACCGCCAAACCGAATATTGTGTCAAACGACCTGAACATTGCTGAAGTGCAGCGGGATTGGACCGTGAAAACTGAGCGATTAAGTTTTAGGCCGTACACGCTTGAGGATCTGCCGCAGCTGGTTGAGCTTCGGGCAGACCCTGAAGTGAATAGGTATCTTGGTGGGATGGAGCGGCAGAATCCGGAAGCTCTCGCCAAACGGCTTCGTTTTTATATCTCCTGCTATGCGTCTCATGGATTTGGTATGTGTCCGATGATACTGAGTGAGACCGCCGAGGTGGTCGGTTCAGCCGGCTTGCAACCGCTGGACGGGACCGATGAGATCGAGGTCGGATACAGCCTCGCAAAAGAACATTGGGGACGCGGCCTAGCGACCGAAGCTGCGATCGGCTGGCTCGATCTTGGATTTCGGGTGAAAGGCCTCCAGCGGATCGTCGCCGTGGCGGACGTTCAGAATGCGGCCTCGCGTCGCGTACTAGAAAAGCTCGGTCTGACGTACGAGAAGACCGAACGGCATTATGGTACTGAGTGTGCTTTTTACGCCATCGCAAGGGAAGCATACCTAAGCAGCCCCGCTGATCTCTGACAGGATGGACTTATGAATGACGCCGCAAGGCAGAATCAAGTAAATTACCCGAAGCTTGTCTTTGCCGTGTTGATGGCGATCTACTTTGTTTGGATCGCACTTCAGCCGATGGAAGGTAGTTTTCTCGATCTTGTGGACCTGCCGATCCATGAAACGGGCCATCTACTTTTCATGCCGTTTGGCGAATTTCTGATGGTCGCCGGCGGTTCGATATTTCAAATCTTTTTTCCGGCCGTATTTGTTGCCTATTTTGTTTGGAATCGGAAGTACTATTCGGCGGCGATCGTTCTGTTTTGGGTCGGGCAGAGCATTATTAACGTCTGGATCTACGCCTCGGACGCGGTCGTGATGCAGCTGCTGCTGACGAGCGGCCGAACCGGTTCAGAGGGCGGATTTCATGACTGGAATTATTTGTTGACCGAAACCGGTTTGATCGATTCGACAGTAACGATAGCGGGCCTTATCCGGGCCGGCGGAACACTGACGATACTGGCCGCGGCCGCGTTGTCCATCTATTACTCCTTCGTCCCGACAGCCGAGGATGAATACGACGATCTATGAAGGCTACTCTCATAACCGGAGCGTCCAGCGGAATCGGCGAGGCTTTTGCCCATCGGCTGGCCGAAGAAGGCCATAACCTGGTGCTTGTCGCTCGGTCCGAGGAAAAGCTGCGTGTCCTTTGCGAAGAGTTGCGGGCTGAGTTTGAGGTGACGGCACATTACGTTGCGATTGACCTTTTAGATTTCGAAGCCGATGCTCGGCTGATTAAGGAAACCGACCGGCACGGCGTTGAGATCGATTTCCTGATCAACAATGCGGGGTTTGGCTCAATGGGCGACTTTACCGACCTCGACCTCGAACGCGAGCTTGAGATGATAAGCCTGAACGTCATGTCACTGGTTGCTCTCACGCATCGATACCTACAGGGCATGCGCGAACGAGAAGAGGGAACGATCATTAACGTATCGTCGGCAGCGGGCTTTCAGCCAGTTCCCTACATGTCTACGTATGCGGCGACGAAAGCATTTGTGACGTCGTTCTCCGAAGCGATCGCGGAAGAGAATCGCCCATACGGGATTCAGGTGCTCGCTCTGTGTCCGGGTTCGACAAAGACCAACTTTTTTGATGCTTCCAACATCGAACGCGCGATAAAGGTGAAAGGCCAGGAGACGGCGGAAGACGTAGAAGAAACCGCACTGAAAGCGGTCGGAAGCGGGAAGTCAAAGGTCGTTTCAGGCTGGACGAATTGGTTCGTTGCGTTCGCGACAAATTTTGTTCCAAACTCGCTCATTGCTCGCGGCGTCGCCCGCGGTTTGCGTTCGCGATATCAGAAAGACAAATGAGATTTACGGTACTCGGCAGCGGTTCGACCGGAAACGCCGTCCTAATTTCGAGTGAACGGACAAACGTTCTGGTAGATGCAGGAATGAGCGCCCGCGAGATCTTGCGGCGCCTCGCATTGGTCGGCGTTGACCCGTGCGAACTGGACGCTGTTCTGATCACACACGAGCACAGCGACCACGCCGGCGGTCTTCGCGTTTTAATGCGGTCGATCGGCTGTCCGGTCTTTATCTCGCGAGCTACTGAAGATTCGTTTTATTCAACTCAACGGGGCATCGCCAACGGCGACAGTGAAGGCGTAAAGCGCCGCGATGCTCTAAACGGCCGCACCGTCGTGATCGAATCCGACGCAGAATTTCGGATCGGCGACGTCGATTTCGAGCCGTTTACGGTCCCACACGACGCGGCCGATAATTTTGGATTTGTCGCGAAACGCGATGGCGTTCGCGTAGCGACGTTGATGGATTTCGGGCATATGACTGACCTGATCAAGTCAAAGCTCAACGGCTGCGATGCCATCGTTATCGAATCAAATCACAGCCGCGACATGCTCCGTGCTTGCTCGGTCTATTCCTGGGATCTCAAACAGCGAATAGCCTCAAATACCGGCCATTTTTCGAATGACGACCTGGCTGATTGGCTGACGAACAATTTCGATGGCTCGGCCCGGCACATCATTCTCGCACACCTCTCGCAACGCGCAAACGACCCGCACCTCGCCCGCATCACCGCCGAGACAGCAATAAGAATGCGCCCGCCGCTCTTCGCCGCCGAGACCACGATTGCGCTTTCCGACCATCGCCAACCGACGCCGTGGATCGAATTCTAGTTTGTTATTGAAGAACGCCTCGGAACGAACGGCGATGAAGCGGGCAAGGGCCGTACTCGCGAAGGGCGGCGAAGTGAGACGCAGCACCGTAGCCTTTGTGCCCCGCGAACCCGAATTGCGGAAACTCGTCGTGGTATTTGACCATCAGCTCGTCGCGATAGGTCTTTGCTAAAACCGAAGCGGCCGCAATCGAATACGAAATAGAATCACCTTTTATCAATGGCTTTTGTGGCAGTCTAATACTTCGAAGCTGAATAGCGTCGATGAGCAGATACTCGGCCGCGGGCTGCAATGCCGCGATCGCAAGCGTCATTGCCTTTTTGGTCGCTTCGAGAATATTTATCTCGTCGATCTCGTCGGCCTCGACGGCACCGATAGCGAACGCCAACGCGCTTTCACGCAATTCTAAGGCGATCTCATCTCTACGCTTCGCGGTGAGTTTTTTTGAGTCGTTCAGGCCCTTGGGGACAGGCTTTGTTGGATCGAGAATACAAGCAGCCGCAACCACTGGCCCCGCGAGACACCCGCGACCGACCTCATCCACGCCGGCGATCAGCTGATAACCGTCAAAGCGAGCCTGCTCCTCAAAAGCAAAGCCGATCGTCCACACGGTTCGATCGGCTTGGAGTTGAAATTGATTCACGACATGGATGATATCACGCCTTCGGTGTAGCGAGCCCGTGGCCGCCAACGGGTTCCGTTTCGAATCGCTCGCCGAACCCAGTGATCATCGTTCGGCCTTTTGCGATCGCCGCCTGGACCGAAGGAAGTTTCAACGACGCGGCGTGGCTTTCCCTGCGGTCCCAAACTTCGGTGATCCAGATCGCGTTTTTGTCCGCAGGATCTTTTGCTATCACGTAGCTAAGGCAGCCGGGCATCTTGGCTGTTCCGTCCAGCAAGATCCCGATCAGTTCATCACGCTTGCCGTCGGCGGTGAGCATTTTTCCGATCAACCCGTACATTTTCGATCCTCCGTAAACCGTTGCGGTAGGAAAACAAAGGGCGTACGCGACCGTCCCAACCGAAGCTGTGACAAATTCGCGACGCCCAATGCCCATTGTAATGTTCTCGAACTACTTAGCTGCTTTTGCTTTGTTACGTGTATCTTTTTCTTTGATACGTGCTGCCTTGCCGCGAAGGTCGCGAAGGTAATAAAGCTTAGCACGGCGGACCTTACCGCGGCGGACGACGTCGATATGATCGACGACCGTTGCATGCAGCGGGAATATACGCTCGACGCCGACGCCGAAGCTCACCTTTCGAACCGTTACGGTCTCGCGGGCTCCGCCATGTTTGCGGGCGATGACGATGCCTTCGAATACCTGCAGACGTTCCTTGTTACCTTCCTTGATGCGGACGTGAACCTTGACGGTGTCGCCCGATTGGAATGCAGGAATGTTGTCCCGCAACTGTGTTTGTTCTACTGAATCTACTCTATTCATTTTGTTTTCGGCCAGAGGTCAGCGGACACAACGGCCCGGCTCACATATCACCATTTTCTCCTTTCAATAGATCTGGTCTATTTTTCTTAGTTTTATCAAGCGCCTTTTCGTGACGCCATTTTTCTATTTCGGCATGATTGCCGTTCAAAAGCACTTCGGGAACCTTCATTCCCCTAAATTCTGCCGGCCGCGTGTAGTGCGGACAATCAAGCAAACCATTTGAGAACGAATCGTTCTCGGCCGATGTATCACTGCCGAGGGCATCCGGCAACAGCCTCACGATCGCATCTGCCACAACTATCGCCGCCGGTTCGCCGCCAGACAGGACATAGTCGCCGATCGATATCTCGTCGGTCACGAGCGTCTCGTTCACCCGTTCATCGATTCCCTCGTATCGGCCGCAGATAAGAACCAAATGCTGTGCATCGTCGGCAAATTCTTTCGCGACGCTCTGTACAAGCGGTTTGCCTTGCGGCGAGAGCATCACCACGTGCGTACCAGCCGAATACTTTTCGCGATCACTCGTCCCAAGCAGATGCTCGATCGCGGAGAAGATCGGCTGCGGCTTCATCACCATTCCGTCGCCGCCGCCGAACGGCCTGTCGTCGGTCATCTTGTGTTTATCATCCGCGAACTCACGAACGTCGATGACGTTGATCTCAACGATGCCGGCAAGCTTTGCCCGTCGAATTATTCCAAAATCAAAGACCTGCCCGAAAAATTCGGGGAAAATTGTAAGAACGTCTATTCTCATTTTGGATCTCTTATCTTTTCAATCCAAAATCCCAGATCCGAATTTAATATTCTAAGAGTCCTTCCGGCGGATCGACCACTATTCTCTTGTTATCAATATCGACCTCGACGCAGATGCTCGCGGCAAACGGGATCATATATTCTTTCTCGTCGCCGGTCACGATCAGGATCTCCGTGCCGCCGGTTCGCATTAGTTCCTTGACCAAACCGATCTTCTGTCCGTCGAGTGTTTCGGCTTCGCAACCCTCAAGCTGCCAATCGAAAAATTCGTCAGCGTCAAGCTCGACAACTTCGGCATCGCTCACGCAAATCTCAGCGTTCCGCAGGGTTTCTGCTGCTTCGACCGAATCAAAGCCCGCAAACTTCAAGATGATCCGTTCTTTCTGAAACCAAAAGTCTTCGATCTTAAGATCGAGCCGGCTGCCTGTCGGTAGTACAGCTGTGACGTCCTCGAGCCCCTCAAACCTTTCAGGAAAGTCGCTAAGCAGATCAGCGACCAATTCGCCTTTGAGCCCGCGCGTCCGGACTGTCTTGGCAATTACTACCAGCTCATCCATCACAGCCCCTAGTCTTCGACCAGATCGATATGGATTCGCTTGCCCTGCTTTTGTCCGGCATAGAAAAGCAGGCTGCGGATCGATTTGATGGTCCGGCCCTCACGGCCAATTACGCGGCCATAGTCGTCGCTCGCGACCCTTATGGCGAATTTCGAATTGCGGCCGTCCGAGTTTTCCGTTACCTCGACCGCATCGGCATTGCCGACCAGAGCCTTAACGATCTTTTCGACTGCTTCTTTCATACACGTTGACCCGCTGAGGCAAATGCCCTATTACGCAGCTTCGACGGCTTCCACGGCTTCGGCCGGATTATGCTTGATCAAACTTGTAACAGTTTCGGTCGGCTGCGCGCCTACGCCGATCCAGTACTGAATGCGATCGTGATTAAGTTTTACCTCTGCCGGGTTCAACATCGGATTGTATGTACCCAGGTTTTCCAGGTATTTACCGTCACGTTTTGAACGCTTTTCTTTGACCACGACGCGGTAAAAAGGCTTACCCTTTGCGCCTATCCTCATCAAACTGATTGCTAACATATTTTCTCCGTGTATCTTATCTTCTGCTTCAACTATTTTTTCTTCTTATGCCGTTTTTTCTTTTTTATCTTGCGCGAGACCGGTTCGTTCCCGTCATCATCTGAATCGGCACCAGAACCAAGAAGACCGCCGAGTCCGCCCATACCACCGGCTCCGCTCATCATATTTCCCAGACCGCCTGCGAGGCCGCCCATCATCTTTTTGCCGATCCCGCCGAGCAGACCGCCGCCTTTGTTCATCTGCGCCATCATTTTGCGCATCTGCTCATACTGGCGAAGGAGTTGGTTAACCTCCGAGATAGTCGCACCTGAACCGCCTGCGATCCTGGTTTTGCGGCTTGCGTCGAGCACCTTATGGTCGTTGCGTTCCTGCTTCGTCATCGAGTCGATGATCGCCTCGGTGCGTTTCATTTGAACATCGACCTCGGCCGATTGCTCTTCTGAAAGCGATAGCCCACCGGTCATCTGTTCGGGCAGCATCTTCATCAACTTCGACATTGAACCCAACTTTTTGAACTGGCCGAGCTGTGATCTGAAATCTTCGAGCGTAAACTGGTTACGCGTCATCTTCAGCAGCTGTGCCTGGGCATCTTGCTCGTCGATCTTTCCCTGCACTTCCTCGATCAGCGTGAGCACATCGCCCATGCCGAGTATTCGCTGTGCTATGCGGTCGGGATAAAACGGCTCTATCGCGTCGTACTTTTCACCAACGCCGACGAATTTGACCGGTTGGCCGATGACCTGTTTGATCGATAGTGCTGCACCGCCGCGGGCATCGCCGTCCATCTTGGTCAAAACCACGCCGGTTATGCCGACGCGTTCATGAAATGTTTCCGCAGATCGGACGGCGTCCTGGCCGGTCATCGCATCTGCGACGAACAGAACTTCGATCGGTCTTGTCTCGGCCTTGATCTGCTCGAGTTCGACCATCAGCTCGTCGTCGATGTGCAAACGCCCGGCCGTGTCGACCATCAGGGTGTCGTAACCCATGTCCTGTGCGTGCTTCATTGCGCCGCGGACGAGCGTGAGCGGGTCGTTGGTTTCTTTGTCCTGAAAGACCGGTATGCCGACTGCACCGCCGACGACGCGAAGCTGTTCCCGGGCGGCAGGGCGGTATACATCAACTGAAACAAGCAGGGGCTTTCGTTCTTGATTGGCCGCCAGCCATTTCGAGATCTTTCCGGTCGAAGTCGTCTTACCCGAACCCTGCAGTCCGACGATCATTACGACGTTGGGGATCTGCTTTGTAAATACGAGCCGCGAAGAGGTTCCGCCCATCAGTTCGACAAGTTCGTCATAAACGATCTTGACCACCTGTTCTTGCGGATTCAGCCCTTGCCATACTTCTTGACCCTCGGCTTTTGCCCGAATGGCCTCGACAAAATCTTTGGCGACCTTGTAGTTGACGTCCGCCTCAAGCAGTGCCATTCGAATATCGCGGAGCGCCGCATCTACGTGCTCAGGCGTTAATTTGCCCTGGCCGCGAAGATTCTTCAGCGTTTTCTTTAACCTATCGGATAACGATTCGAACATATAGGCACACTTCGGCTACAAGAGTCGAAACTATAAATAATATGGTTTTCCGGCATTAGTGTCAATTTATAGTCAAGGAATTCGGTGTGGAACGGACTTTGCACCTATAGATCTTGGTTATTAAAAACAGGAGTGAGTGTACCAGATAAGTACACTCTTGGAATTTTTCAAAAACGAGGAAATTATGAAGATACAAATAACACTACTCTCTCTAGCGGTCGGCGTTGTCTCGATCGGATGTGAAACGGCTACCAACACGAATGTGAACGTAAATCGTGCAAATGTGAATTCGAACACGGCCGTCGTGGTCAACGCTAATACAAACCGGCCGAATACCAGGTCCGTAGATTGGAATGCAAATGTAAATCGTGAAGACTACGACCGCAATCGTGACGACTATGAAAGCGAACGCGGTTCGAGCACTATCGGTTCAGGTGCAAATGACAGCTGGCTCTGGTTCAAGACCCGCGCCGCGCTTATGACGACCGACGACCTACGCGAGTCGACGATCAACGTTGACGTGGAGAATGATGTTATAACGCTTCGCGGAACCGTTGGCTCGGCTGCTCAAAAAGCCGCAGCCGAAAAGGCAGCGAAAGCAATCGAAGGCCAAAAGGGTGTCAAGAATCAACTGCTTGTTCGAGCAGAAGATTCGATGACCAACCAAATGGTAGGCGGCAATTCGTCGACTTCAAATTCGAATCGGCCGTAATTATTGATCAGCAACAAAGCGGGCGAGGCATCCGATGTCTTGCCCGCTTTTCGTTAAAGAATGATCGCCGCAATGTTGAAATAAAACACCAACGTTAGAATATCAGTCGTTGCAAGTGTCAACGGTCCGGCGGCGATCTTTGAGTCTTCGTGGATGGCATGGAGCAGCGTGGGTATGCTCATTCCGATGATCCCGGCCGCCGTGACGGAAGCAACGATGCTAAGGCCGATCACCAACGCGGCATCCGGTACGCCGCGCCATATAAGTGCAATGATGCCGACCGCGGTCCCGCAGGCCAGCCCAAGTAGGAGTGTCGCCGCACCTTCGCGGCGGAGCCACTCAATATAGCCCTTCATACTAGGTGTTCCGAAGTGAAGATTTTGCAGGGTGACCGTCATCGATTGGATACTGACGCTTTCGCCGAGGGCGAGGACAAGCGTCATGAAGAATGCCAATACGATCGTTTCTGCGAGGGTCGTTTCGTACATTCCCGTCAGCATTGCGCATATGGTACCGCTCGCCATCGTCGCCAAAAGCCACGGGAATCGAAACCGAAAGTTACCGAACGGCGATTTGCCCTTTATCTGTGAGATGCCGAATCCGATGATCTGAAAGACGTCATCGACGTGCTTGCGTTCCGCAAAGTTCATTGTCTCCTCAGTAAACAAACCTGCATCCACTACTCCGCTGATGCGGCCCTCGTCGTCTAAGACGGGAAAAGCAAGCAGCTTATGATGCAGAAACATCTCGCAGGCATCCAATACAGTCGCCTTGTGCGGGATCGAGATTATGTTTGTGGACATCAGCTCGCGAAGCTTCACAGACGGCATTGCCGTAAGCAATGCACGTGTCGCGAGTATGCCGGTCAGCTTTTCGTCCTCATCTACCACATAAAAGTAAATGATGCGCTCGCCGATTCCCTTAAGCCTGATAATCCGCAATGCGCCTTCGACCGTAAGGGTTTCGTTAAGACGGGGAAAGTCCGTTCGGACATATCGCATGATCGGATCCTGCAAGTGATCCGGGTGATTTGGATTGATCGTGTTGTGAATTCCGTCTTCTGTATAAGGTTCCATCTTACTGTTTCTTCTTCCATTTTTGTGTTTAGGGTTACCGGGCCTGAGGCGGCCGCAAAAGCGTCGCGGACCCCGGATCGTTCTCGTCGGTAATTTCGGTAATTAGGGAAACCGCGGTGGAGAACGATCGGAAGAAGACGTAAGAAGGAATTTGGAGACCTTGCCGAGGCGAAGCGCCGTACCGGCCTCGCCGGCAGACACGGTCGGCCAAAACATGTCAGATGTTATCGAGGGCATCCCGCAGAGCGGCGCGGGGCCGCCGGACCTCGGGTCTTTTGTCGCAAGTTTGCCGTGGAAGCCTTCCTGGGGAATGATCGAAAGTGCGTAGAAAGTGGTACTCGCTTTTGAGTTTCCGGCCGCAGTTGTGGCCTCGACTGCGGCCTCGGCGAACGGGAAAATATGCATCCCTTCGCCTCGCGAAACGCACAGGCAACCGAGCAATATCAATAAAATGGGAAACTTTCTGGCCACGACGTTTACATTCCGCTTCTGATAAGTGGATTATACCAGCATCGCGTTGCCACTGGGAAAGCTTACCTATTATGGCTAGATCAGACCGTCGATCGCCGCCAGAACCCTTTCGGGCTGGACGCTCAGAATGCATCGAGGTTCGCCAAAAACTTTGCACTCGTAACCCGCACACGGCTGACACGTAAAGGGTTCATAAACGATCTCGTTCGGAGCATCGGTCCACGGTCGCCAATGGTTGCGGTTCGACGATCCGAATACAACGACCGTCGGTGTATTAACGGCCGCTGCGATGTGCGCAATTCCCGAATCGTTCCCGACGAACATCTTTGCTTTAGATGCCAAAGCGGTGATCTCGGGCAGTGTCAGATCGTTGAACGTGATAACCGGAACGCTCGAAAGTTGTTGGAGCTTTTCGAGGATATGGCCTTCGGCTTTCGATGCGATCGCTATAACCCGTATTCCCTTAATCGCTAGATGCTCGGCGGCCACGGCAAAGTTCTCGGTCGCCCATTGTTTGGTCGCAAAGGCGGCAGCCGGGTGGATGAGACCAAAATTAGAACCGTCGGTGCCAAGCACCCCGGCGAGTCTGGCATTTACCGAAGCTTCGGCCGCGGGAAGGAGATCAAGCCTCGTTCTTATGTCGTCGCTGACAGGAACGCCGATGAATCCGAGAAGAGCCATTTGCTGCTCGGCTGAATGAGTATGTTCGCGTTTCCAGAAATCGGACGAGGACGAAAGCAGATGGTCGTAAAGGAAAGAAAATTGATAGTTGGCATTCCCAACGATGTGCCGGGCACCGGTTGCACGGGCAAAAAGCGTTGAAGTCGTCCCGCCGTGTAGATTGAAGACTACGTCATACCGATTCTGGCGTAGCCACCGCGCGACCGACAGACGCTTGGACGCGCCTTTTCCGACAGCGATCACGCTGTCGAGCCCCTCGAATCCGTCGAGCAGAGGCGCGACCCAGGCTTCCAGCAAAATATCTATTTGGGCGTCCGCCAGAAATCGGCGGAGAGCAATGAGCGACGGCGTGGCGAGCACGGTATCGCCGATCGAACGCAGCCGAATAACAAGCACGCGTTCGACGTTTTTCCAGTCAATTAGCATTGCCTAGGCGGGGGCAACGGTCGCTTCATCGACAAGCATCACGGGAATTTCGTCACGTATCGGATACACGAGACGGCAGTCAGAGTTCTGACATGTCAGGCTGCTCTGCTCATCGTTGATCTTCACTTCCGACTTACACTTCGGGCATCGTAGGATCTCTAAAAGTTCGGGGCTGATAGGCATAGTTTTCTCCAGTCTCTGAATCTTATTACGATATTGACGGTCTTCCAAACAAAAAGGACGAGAAACACGTCCCCGCCCGTTTTGTTCTTGATCGATCGGTTTGCCTATTCCGAAGGCTCGGTCTTAGTTCCGCAATCGGGACAGAACTTCGCTCTCGGGGCGAGTTCGGCTTGGCATCCGGTACATTTTGCCTTTTCTTGCGTTGAGCCGCATTCCGAGCAGAATTTCGCACCATCGCGTAGGCTTGCTCCGCACTTAACGCATGGTACCTGCGAAACCTCCATCTTGCCGCCGCAGTCGGCACAAAATTTTGCCCCGGCAGCATTATGCTTGCCGCACGAAGGACACGCCATTCCTGCCGCAGTTCCGCCGCCGGAACCGCCCTGCTGGTTTGCTCCAAATGCGTTCACCATCTGGTTACCGACCGCGAATCCGGCACCGAGGCCTGCTCCGAGTCCGGCACCGCCGCCTTCGTTCTGGGCGGCATCCCGCATTGCATCCGCCGCCTGAAATTGAGCGTAGGTTTGGACGTTGCCTAGAGCACCCATTGAGGCTCGCTTGTCCATTGCCGCTTCGACCTCGGGTGGAAGCGAAATATTCTCAACGTAGAACTTGGTGACCTCGAGTCCCCACGAATTAAAATCTTCGTTTATCTTGGCCCGAATGGCCTCGCCGATCTCTTTATATTGTGCGGCCAGGTCCAGTGCGGGGATCTTTAGCTCGCCGAGAGCATCGGAGAATTCTGTAACGATCGCACGCTTGAGCTGGCCGTCGATATCCTCGGTCTGGAAATGGCCATTAGTTCCGGCGATCTCGCGAATAAAGCCAGCCGGATCCGCAACCCTAAGGCTGTATGCGCCAAAGGCACGAAGCCGGACAATACCGAAGTCAGAATCGCGGAGCATGATCGGGTTCGACGTTCCCCATTTCATGTCTGTAAACTGTTTCGTATTAACAAAATAGACCTCGGCCTTGATCGGCGAATTGAATCCATATTTCCACGCACCGAGCTTCGAAAGGATAGGCGTATTGCCGCCCTCGACCGTGTATCGGCCTGGAACAAAGACATCTGCGACCTGGCCTTCAAATACAAATACAGCCGCCTGCGATTCGCGGACGATCAACTGGGCGCCATTCTTGATCTCCTGCTGATAGACCGGAAAGCGGTAAAGCAGTGTGTCCTTTGATTCGTCAAGCCATTCGATGACCTCGATGAACTGGTTCATCGCAGCCTCTTTCACCTTATCCATTATGCTCATTTAGAAATCTCCTTGTTCTCTACTTAACGATAAAATATGCCACAAAGTTCGGCCAATTGAAAGTAAAAGGTTGGTTTCTGCCGACGGACCGGCATAGGACAACGATGAATGGCAGTCGCTACTAGGCCTGTTGGCCACGGGGAATTCCGAGAACGGCCTGCATTATCCAATACCCTTTAGAAAGCCAAATAAACAGGACCATAGAGGCACCGCCGGCCATGTCAATCATCACGTCGTAGAGGGAGCCGGTCCGCGACGGATCGAACGATTGCCCGATCTCGTCGATACTTGCGATTAACAAGACCAGACCTAAGGCGAACACCGTCCAGTTACACCGAAGCAGGTCGATCCTCGAACCCAACAACGCCCGTGCAGCAAAGTAGGCGAGCATTGCATACTCAGCAAAGTGTGCGAATTTGCGAACGTAACCGTGATAGGCCTTGATAGTCTCGGCATCGGCCGAAGGAAACAAAAACTCAAGAACCGGACGCACGAACCGCGAGGTTTCAGACATAGCACCGGCCCCGCTTGACAGGTAAAATATAACGCCGATCCAAAAGAGAACAGGCGCGTAGCGTACCAAACGCCCGAGCCATTCAAGTGAGGATCCATGACTCATAATGAAATGATACATTACGAAAAAGACTCCTGTTCGCGGCTCAGCGAACCCCTTTTCGTATTGACTATCATTTCATTTCGCAAATGTAGTTACAATGCCGTCGGGCGATAATTTGCGGATACTGTGAACTTCGATTTGTAGGAATTTACCTGTTTTTGCCAAACGGCTTCTGTGGCTTTCGTTTCAATCCGCTGCAAGGCCGGTGCGCATGTTCGGGCGCCGCCAGTGAAGCGGCATCACGTCAGTGCGGAAAAGATGGGTATTTCATAATGGCCTCATTTGGTGGCTGCGGGCGTTATGACCAGATCCTTGATCTCGTCGGTGACCATAACGGCGAACGGAGCAAATTCAAAGTTCCTGTGCGTAGCCGAGACGATGTAGACGTTCCCGACCTCCACTTCGTCAAATCGGAAATATCCGAAGGAATTTGTGACCGCCGTCCTGATCGTGCCTCCGGCATCAATAAGCATGACTCGCACATTTCGTATCGGCTGACCTATGATCGTAGTGATCTGGCCGCCCACCGCGACCGATGCCGCCGTCGGAGCGAAGAACGATTGCCAGAATCCACCGCGAACAGCGAAGCCTCCGCCCGACGATAGTACGCCGGCCGCGGGTTGGGCGATTGTTCCCCCAACCTCATAGATCGCGTCAGCGGAGCTTCCACCGCCGTTCACTATAACTGACTGAGTTACGACATATGGGCCGCCGGATTGTGCCGAAATAAACAAAGCGAACAAACACACCAGCGGTAAGCTAAGGGCTGATTTAATTATTGACATTCTTTTCATAGTTATCTCTCCGTAAACCATTCCTAAAGCTTGCCTTAATAGGTGAGCGACTGAGCCGATGCAAAACCCGAGGCCGTAATGAAAATGACTAATACGGCAAGAACCGAGTTTCTTAAAACTCTCATAAAGCTCTTATGGGCAAGCCGTAGAGAACGTACTTAGGGCTCCGGCGTTATTGACAGTTATGCCCCAGCAAGCGCCATTGGGTGATGTAATGAAGAGAGTATTTGGATTCGCGATGAAGATGCCGCCTGGTGCACGGACGAAGCCCGTGATCAGGGCAGTACCGACTACGTGAAGACGATGATCCGGAGAGCCGGTTCCGATACCGACATTTGCATTGTTACCCAGAACCAACGAATTGCTTTGCGATACAACCGCATCCGCTCCGATCGCAGTGGCATTCGTGAGATTGCCTGCCGAAGTATTTGAAAGTGCTCCAACAAACGTATTTTTTGATCCGGTAGTGTTACTGGTGCCCGCCTGAATACCGAAGGATGAGTTTTGCGATCCCGTTGTATTAGAAAAACCGGAACTAAGCCCAAAGAAAGAATTGCTGGAACCTGACGTATTTGATAACCCAGCGATATCTCCAAAGAATGAATTGCCGGAACCGCCGCTATTTGACGTACCGGCGGAAGCGCCTACGAACGTGTTTGACTGTCCTGTATTAAATTGTCCCGCTGCGATTCCCGCGAAAACGTTTCCAGTTCCAGCGACACCCAAAACGCGGTTTCCGTTCAGATTGAACTGAGTCGTTGCGTTAAATATGCTTCCAGTGCCTGTGCCGCTTATGTTGAAATTGCTTGACGACTGTACTCCAGTTCCGTTCTGGATGTAATTCGCACTTCCGGGCGTGGGCGCCCGGGCGTCGGTAAGGCGCGAATCACTTGTGTGGACGAATTGATTCGCTGCTACGCCGCCGAGATTCAGAGCATTGTTAGCGGTCGCGATCGCGCCTGTTACCGTACCCGCGACGCTTAGATTTCCGGGAACTTGCACTGTGTCAGCATTTCTACCCAGAACGACTGTATTGCTCGATGTGACGACCGCATCCGCACCGATGGCGGTGGCAAAATTTAGATTGTTTGTTGAAACATCCGCACCTGAGCCGACGAGCGTATTTTTTGAACCGATTGTGTTAGAGTCGCCCGCTATAACACCAAGAAAAGTGTTATTGCTACCGGTGGTGTTAGCAAAGCCAGCATTGTATCCAACGAATGCATTTGCTCTACCCGTTGTATTGGAAAAGCCCGCAGCCTTCCCAAAAAAAGAATTGATCGAAGCTGTCGTGTTACTTCTCCCTGCGGTATAGCCAAAAAACGAATTTTCAGCCCCATCCAGATTCGCAGATCCGGCGCCGGTACCAAAGAAGGCATTAAAACTTCCTGTTGTATTTGACTGGCCTGCAATAGAGCCGAAAAACGTGGATTGTTGTCCGCTGGTGTTCGCTTGTCCCGCATTTCGACCGACAAATGAGTTATCCGGGCCTGTGTTATTCTCGCCCGCTCCAACTCCGGCAAAAAAGTTATTTGTTCCCGCAAGACTCAGCACACGATTGCCGCCGATATTGAATTGCGTCGCCGCATTAAATAAATTTGCGGTTCCGTTGCCGCTGATGTTGAAATTGCTCAGCGGTTGCTGAACGGTAGAGTTGTGAACGTAATTCGCGCTTCCGGGGAGAGGCGTGCGGGCATCCGATAGGCGAGAGTCGTTTGTTTGGACGTATTCGCTGGCTGGAACTCCGCCAAGAGCGTCAGCATCGTCGGCTGTGGCGGCGGAGGCAGCTCGGAGGGTTTGGACAGCATATGGCGAGCTTGTGATCGGCTGACGCGGATCCAGCACGGTAAAAGGGTCGGTGCTTGCTCCCGGGCGAACAGCGATCTCGAGAAAATTTCCGGTTGAAGAAGTAAACGGAGAGGAACCGAAGTTGAGCGTGACGGTAAAGAGCCCCCCGCTTACATTTACATCGTCCGCGATCTGCTCGGTCCCGATCTGCGTGCCGCCCGATAAGGTCTCATAGAGCTTGAACGAAAGATCATATGTTCCGCTCGCTGGATTGCCACCGTCGGTAAGCTTGCCTTGGTACGAAAACGCGGTTGATTGTGCGTGCCCGACCGAAACGGCAATTAGAAGTGCGACAATCGACGCAAGGAAAATCTTTGCAGCTAGATGATTCATAGTTTTTCTCTCAATTGAAGTTACACAGGAGCCTAGGAACATCGGTACCTTTTGACACTTCTAGTTCGGTCAAAAGCCCTATTCGGGCAAGAATGAATTCTTGCCGTCCGTGGACAGCGAAAACCATTCCACCCATGATCGCCATTTACTTACGATCACTGGTTACAGAATCGGCACCGCGTAAGTCCGGTGAATCGGGCAAAAATTCCGGAAGAGGCGAAGCGGCTGTCGAGCCGACTGCCGGAACCGAAGAAGACATAACCCCCGTTCCGAGAGACGGCCGGACGTCCAACGTTGCGGCTTCCTTCCGTAGAGACCGGACGAAGGTCGCCGCTGGTAACGTTTTTCAATATAATATTGCCGCCGAGGTTTGCTGCGGTGGTTGTAAATGCGATCCAGCTGCCGTCAAAAGAGATTCCGATCTTTTCACCTTGTCCCGCCGGAGTGTCGCCGTCCGGTTCGATGCCTTCATTACCGGTGCTGACGCGTTTCACTTCACCGGACTCGACGTTTATTACGAAAACATCTTGAAAATTGTTGTTGTCGGTCGGAACCATATTCCTTGCGGTCGTCGCAAACGCCACAAAATTACCGTTGCCGGAAATGGACGGGGCGACGACGCGGCTCGCGCTTTCCGTTCCCTGGTCTCGTTCGCTGCCATTGCTCGTGACACTCAATCTCTTGAGTTTCGGATTGCCCGAGTCGTAAAGAAAAATGTCCCAGAGACCGTTTTTATCGTTTTCGACCAGTGTCGAGGCAAACGAATAAAATGCGATCTTTGTGCCGCTATCTGAGATCGAAGGTCTAGAGCCGCCGACACCTTTTTTGGTTTTCGGATCGGCACTAATTAGAACCGGGGCATGTCCGCTTCCGACACGTTTGAGATAAACATTGACGGTGCTTGTTCCGTCCACACCGGGAGCGAGATTACTCGCACTCGAAGAAAATGCGACCAAAGTTCCATCGCCCGAGATCACCGGCTCAAAACTTTCGGCATTTGTTTCACTTTCGCCTGCTCCTGTGCTGACGGCGGTTACGGCATTTGATCTCGCGTTCCAGACAAATATGTCGCGTACATCGTTTGTGTCAATCGGAACGAGATTTGTCGCGTAGGATTCAAAAGCGACGGATTGGCCATCCGCAGAAATCGAAGGTGCAAAGCTATCGCCATTTCCTTCGGCGCCGTTCATACCGATGCTGACTAGCTTCGTTTCGCCTGAATTACGGTCGCGCCAGAAAATTTGCCGTTTGTTCCCGGATGATCCGCCGAGACCGGATGCTGATGATACAAACGCGACATAACGGCCTTCGTCGGCAAAATCACCCCCAACAACCGGTGCGGAACTTTCATAGAACGTGCCGAACTTAGAGTTATCGGTGCTTCGGCTAAGCAGTTCATAAGAATAATCGCAGCCGATCCGCACGAATCCCGGGCTGAGTCCGATGGTTCCTCTACCGCCTTTTTCAACGGCGCAGGTCTGTCCGGCTGATGCACTTTTAACGGTAAGTGTGTAGGGCGTGCCATTAATATATTCGTTCGGAAATTTGAACGGCATCCTTGAAAAACCAGAGTTTGCAGTTGCTGGTGCAGTTAGCGAAAGTTCTTCCTTACCGTCTTTTTGCAAAACAACGGTTATGGCGGTCGGAGCAAAAAATACGCCGTCAAGTGGAGACCGCCCCTCTGCCTGGGCATATGAATAGCCTGCAAGAACGACGAAACAAAACAGCCAGACAATTGCGAATTTCAAATTCTGCATTTTAGTGATATTCCTTCTTCGTGACAGCTATTTCAGCACGATCTGATTATTTTCGACCCTGATATTCTCGGGATCAGTTCTTAGGACCATCTCGATCAACATTCCGGCTAGTTTCTTGGCGGTGGCGAGCGTTTCGGCATTCTCGGTTTGCTTTCCCTCGGAGTAGGTGGCGATGAGGATGCCGGAAAAACCGATCAGCATATTGTTGAAACCCTGCTTCTCTTTGTTTGATATCTTTGCAAACTCGGGCGTTTCGTCGATTGCCATGTTCAAAGATCTGAAATAGTCGGTGACTGCCTCATCGCTCGGTTCTGGGGCGTCATAATAGACCGTCATTGCTGTAACAGTAAAAAATGTCAGACCGGCTGAAATGTTATTCTTCCAGCCTCTTGCCGCTGCTTCCTGGTCAAAGACGCTCTTCGTGGCGGTGTAAATTTGTTTGATCAGGGCTTTCTCTTCAGCAGTTTCGCCAAGCGCATTGGCGAGCGCGTTCGCAGAATCCACGGTCGCGTCGGGCCGGAAAACTCCAACGTTTTTTACCGCGGCCGGCCGGGCAACGATCGGTTTAGCATTTGGCGCGGTTGTGGAATTGGACTCCGTTGTTCGTCCGGCTGTCTGCGTCTTCATCTTGTCGTAAAGACGGCTCTGAGCAACGCTGGCCTGGCCAAACGAACCGTACACCCGGCCGTAGCCCGCAACGTAATAGCCACCGCCCGCTGCCTGGATCTGTGCGTTCGCAATACCAAATCCCGATAGCACAACTACAAGTAAAAGTAGAAGTCTCGCATTGTCTGTTCTTTTCATTTGTTTTGGTCCTTTCCATCACTAACGCGTAAGGCGCGACGATAATGGCTCATTCCTGAGCAGTAAAGAAAGAAATGTTTAGGCATCACTATCCTTAATAGCAACGCGCCTGGCAGCTCATCGGCAATATATGTGGGAACTTTCGGAGAGAAAACCCAAAAGTAGACGGACGAACGGCGGCGTTTCGCTAAATGATACGCCGCCGCCGATAGAGTAGATCTGGCGTGGATCAAGAAAAGGCGTGGCCGCAAACGAAATAACCGATGAAACGCACGTGACTATTGCAAAAATTCAACTGAGATTGAATATGTTTCCTTCAGATTCTTTTGGATCGGGTCCGTGTTCGTTCGCATAAGTGTCACCCGGCGTTAAGGCAAATACCAAAAGAATTATGCCCCCTACGCATGGAATAAAGGCTAGCAAGAAGTACCAGCCGCTCTTACCAATATCGTGCAGGCGTCGAACGACGACGGCAATTCCCGGAACTATCATAGCCAACGCATAGTTCATATAGAATGGCCCATATCCGACATCCTGCATTGCCAAACCTAATACGTTATCAACAATCATAGCTGCGATCGCAAATAGGGCATTGAACAACACGAAGAACCAATACTCCTTTCGACGCGCACGCCCGCTGAAATCTGCGTACTGCTTTAGGACTTTTATATACCAATTCATACAGTCCCTCCGCGAGAAAATGATTCTTTGACACAACTAACTGTTCGTTTTTTATTTTGATCGAAATGAAAAAGCAGGCAAAGCATATATGAAATCTCTATCGATTTCAATGCAATTACCTGCTGAATATTACGGAGGTGATCGAGGCTTAAGCTGCGGCTGCACCCGAAACGACTTCGATGATCTCTTTTGTGATCGCCGCCTGTCGGATGCGATTCATATTTAGTGTTAAGGTGTCGATCAGTTCGCCGGCATTCTTTGATGCCGAATCCATTGCTGTCATACGCGAACCTTGTTCGGAAGCGACTGATTCGAGCATTGCACGGTAAACCTGGGTTACGACCTGCTTGGGCAAGAGCTTGCCAAAGATCTCAGCAGCCGGCTGTTCGTAGATGTATTCGGCTTCGAGTCCATCTTCGCTTGCTTCACCGCTCTCGATCGACGGAATGGGCAGAAGCTGTTCAATGACTGGCTTCTGAGAAAGTACTGTTTTGAACTCTGTGAAAACCAGAAACACCTTGTCAATTGAATCATCGTCCGTGAAAGTTTTGATCAGGTTCTCGGCGATCTCAGCGGCGTCGGTATATTTCACCTGACCGGCCCCAGTTAGGCCAAGGTATTCGGCCTGCATCTTGACCTCGCGGCGTTTGAAGAAGTCTCGGCCCTTTCGTCCGACGGAGATCATTTCGGTCGATTTGGTCGAGTTATCTTTAAGGAAGGCCTGCGTTGCTTTGATCACATTAGCGTTGAATGCTCCGGCCAGACCCTTGTCAGCCGTAACAAGTACGACAAGATACTTCTCATCGCCGCGTGGTGTGAGCAATGGATGCGAAAACTCTTCGGCAACCTTGGCGCTAAGGCCGCCAAGTACGGCCGACATCTTGACGGCAAAGGGACGAGCGGCTGTCACGCGATCCTGCGCACGTTTGAGCTTAGCCGCGGCGACCATCTTCATCGCCTTGGTTATCTGCTGTGTGTTCTTGACCGACTTAATGCGTCGGCGCATGTCTAGCAAACTAGCCATAATTCAGTCTCAAGTCTTGGGTCAACAGTCTTGAGCCATATTTATGACCAAAGACTTCGGACTCAAAACTTTTCTACGCTGCTGCCTTTGCGGCGGTCTCCCAGCGAGTTGCTTTGAAATCTTCGACCGCTTCCTTCATTTCGGCCTTCAGATCGTCATCGATGCTCTTCTTCTCACGCATGGTGTTCATCACGCCAGGATGGGCATTCTTCATATACGCGATCAGTTCTTCTTCGAATCGTTTCAGATCTTCGACAGCAATGTCATCAGCCATGCCGTTGGTCACGGTCCAAATGATCATCACCTGCTGTTCAACTTCCATCGGCTGATATTGTCCCTGCTTGAGGATCTCGGTCAGCCGACGGCCGCGCTCAAGCTGCGACTGTGTCGATTTATCGAGGTCAGATCCAAACTGAGCGAATGCCGCAAGTTCGCGATATTGCGCCAGGTCGATTCGCAGCGTACCAGCGACCGATTTCATCGCCTTGGTCTGTGCCGAACCGCCAACACGCGAAACTGAATTACCGACGTTAATGGCCGGGCGGACGCCGGAATTGAACAGATCAGATTCGAGAAAGATCTGTCCGTCTGTGATCGAAATAACGTTGGTAGGAATGTATGCCGAAATGTCGCCTGCCTGCGTTTCGATGATCGGAAGCGACGTTAAGCTTCCGCCGCCGCGCGCGTCCGACATCTTTGCCGCGCGTTCGAGCAAGCGTGAGTGAAGATAAAAAACGTCGCCCGGATATGCTTCGCGGCCCGGCGGACGGCGGAGCAGCAGCGATATCTCACGGTAAGCGGCGGCCTGCTTCGACAGATCGTCATAGATCGTCAAAGCGTGGCGGCCATTGTCGCGGAAATACTCGCCAATAGCACAACCCGAATAAGGTGCGAGGAATTGCATCGCGGCCGGGTCAGAAGCCGTTGCGGATACGACGACCGTATAGTCCATCGCACCGAAATCTTCGAGCTTCTTAACGACCTGAGCAACGGTCGATGCCTTTTGGCCGATAGCGACATAGACGCAGATGACGTCCTTGCCTTTCTGGTTGACGATCGTGTCGATAGCAACCGCGGTCTTACCCGTCTGGCGGTCGCCGATGATCAACTCACGCTGTCCGCGGCCGATCGGGACCATTGCGTCGATGGCCTTGAGGCCGGTCTGCAAAGGCTGTTTGACAGGCTGGCGATCAATGATTCCGGGAGCGATACGCTCGACCGGATTGTAAAGATCGGTCATGATCTCGCCCTTGCCGTCGATAGCGTTACCAAGTGCGTCAACGACGCGGCCGATCATTGCATCACCGACCGGAACGCTCATGATGCGCTTCGTTCGCTTTGCTTCGTCGCCTTCTTTGATCGTTTGAAAATCGCCGAAAAGCACGCAGCCGACCTTGTCCTCTTCTAGGTTAAGTGCGAGGCCGCGAACGCCATTAGGAAACTCGAGCAATTCGCCCGCCATTACCTTTTCCAGCCCATGAACCTCGGCGATACCGTCACCAACCTTGATGACCGTGCCGACTTCATCGACCGTCATGCTCGCATCGAAATTTTCGATCTGTGCACGAATGATCTCATTGATCTCGTTTGCCTTAAGTGCTTCCATATATTTATTAATAGCTCGTATTCATTGTTCGTTATCCCGCTCTGGAAATGGAACTATCTGCTCATTAATTCTTCTCTTAAATGTTCTAACTGAGTTTTGACCGAGCCGTCATAGACAGTCGAGCCTATTCGCGTAACCACACCGCCGATCAGTTCGGCATCGATCTTATAGGTTAGCCGGACATCCTTTCCGGTCACTTTTTCGAGGTTCTTTTCTAGTTCGGCCTTTTCGGCAGCCGAAAGTTCGTGTGCAGACGAGACTTCGCCGTTGACGATGCCGCTGCGTTCTTCGAGCACAGCTTCGAACCGTTCGTTGATGTGCGAAAGTTCCGTCAGACGGCTGTTTCGAAGCAGAACACGAAGAAAGTTTGCGGTCGTTTTCGAGGGCTTCGACCGGCTAAGGAGACTCTCAAGCACGTTCTCTTTCTTCAGGTGAGCTATCGACGGATTAGCGAATGCCCCGGCGAGATCAACATTTGAGTTGATCATTTCTTCCCAGCTTTTGAGCTCGGTCTTGACAGTGTCTGTTTCGCCGGTCTTTAGAACGATGTCTGCCAATGCGGCAGCGTAACGCCTCGATATGGTTTCAACACTCATTTAGTTCAAACCTCCTATCGACTGGATACCGGCCTTTATTAGTTTCGAATCTTTATCAGGCGTCATTTCGCTGCGAAGTTTTGTTTCTGCAAGACGCAAGCTTTCATCCACGGCAAAGCGGCGAAGCTCGAGCCTGGCGACCTGGCCAATTCGGGTGATCTCGCCTGCGGCCTGCGCTTTCAGCTTTGCTGCCTCAGCCTCGGCCTGTGCGGCAAGACGCTGCTTTTCTGCATCGATCTCGGCACGCGCCTCTTTCTTCAGGTTTGCGATCTCAGATTCAGCTCCTGCAAGCTTTGCTTCGACCTCTGTGAGCTTTGCGATCGCAGCCTTTTTCGCCTCTTCGGCCTTGATGAGTTCAGCCCTGATGTCCTCTCGACGGGCTTTGAATGCTGCGGAGAGCGGCTTCTTAAGTAAGTAAACAAGGACTGAAACGAAAATTGCGAGGTTGACGAATTTCCAGATCTCAAAGCCCGGAAAGTTGAGATATTTGTCCCAATTGTAGGCGAAGCTTCCAGGCTCGGGCCCTGTACCGGCGGCCGCCAGGAAAATTGTCGAACTTAATAAGAATGCAAACATATTACGCCTTCAATATATTCGAGCTGATCTTGTCTGCCATCTTGTGTGCCTCAAGAGCGACCTCGACCTTAGCCTCAGCCTTAAGCTTCTCAAGGTCCGCACGCTCCGCAGCCAGTAGATTCGCGGTTTCCGCCCGGGCATCGGCGATCGCCTGCTGACGCGCATCAACTGCCTCGTTGCGCTCGCGTTCGATCATCTCGTAGGTCTCGGTGCGAGCCTCAAGCATCGTCTTTTCAAATTGCTTTTGTTTCGCGGAGACGTCCGCAAGGATGTCCTCGGCCTCGCCGCCGCGGCCGACCTTCTGCTTCGCACGTTTTTCGATGATCGCGTTGATCGGCTTGAAAAACGTCCGATTGAGCGCCCAGATCATTACGAGAATGAGCGCAATGTGGATGAAAAGAGTGCCGTCCGGAAAAAGCTGGATCGATTCGGCAAAGGCCAGCAAAAACATATTAAATATTAAAAAGTACTGCTAAATATAATGCTACGATAGCGTGTGTCCCAAAACATAAAAGACTATCACGCGCTATTTTGGCGGTCAAGCCTGCGCCAAACATCATTTTTACTGTATTTCATGTGCAATAATGAGGCTCATGGATAAGTCATTCTTCGACCAATTTATGTGGCTCGTCGGGGTGGAGCAAGAGTATTCCGAGATCTCGTTGGCACAGGTGGTCGCAAGGACATTGATCGTCTACCTTATCGTTTTTGTCCTTATCCGCATCGGAAAGCGGCGCTTTATGGGCAGTTACTCAGCGACGGACATACTTCTCGGGTTCGTGGTCGGCTCGGTAATGGCCCGGGCGATCACAGGTGCCGTAAGCATTCTGAATATGCTTGTCGTTATCGGAATCTTGCTGGGCCTTCACTACGTTATTTCGACGGTGTCTTATTATTGGTCAGGATTTGAAGGCGTGATCGAGAATGACATTCGAAAACTGATAGAAGACGGCAACGTCGACGAAAAGGCAATGAAAGCCAGTAAGATAACTGATGAGGACCTAGAGCAAGCTTGCCATGACGGAGGCGTCGATAGGGTCGAAAATGTTAAGGCAGCTTACCTGGAACGCGACGGATCGATCACGATCATTCCTAAAGATAAGGATCCCGAAACTAATGATGAGTAGAGGCCCGCGGGCCGGACGCAACCGAACCCTCACGATCGAACCGGCCGAGCGTGACCGATTGGCCGAGGCGTTTCGTCAGGGAACCGTGTTGGGTTGCGGATCGAGAATGATATTGGGAGACGCGTTCGCCGAACTTCCTTCCCTGCCACCGGCCTCGATCGACCTTCTGTTTGCCGACCCGCCGTACAATCTGGATAAAAGATTTGGCAAAGAATCCTTTCGGGCTTCAACATCTGACGAATATGAAGCTTGGATCGATTCGTGGATAAAGCTCTGCGTGCCGCTGCTCAAAGAAAACGCGAGTATTTACTTCTGCGGTGATTGGCGGTCATCGGCGGCGATCCAGCGGATCGGGTCAAAATATTTCACGCTCCGCAACCGCATCACATGGGAACGCGAAAAGGGCCGCGGTGCGAAAGCGAACTGGAAGAATACCGCCGAAGATATTTGGTACTTTACGGTGTCAAACGAATTTACGTTCAACCTGGACGCTGTAAAGCAACGCCGCCGCGTTCTCGCTCCTTATAAACAGAACGGTAAGCCGAAAGACTGGCAAAAATCGGCTGACGGTAATTTTCGTGACACACATCCCTCCAATATCTGGACTGACATAACCGTTCCGTTTTGGTCGATGCCGGAGAACACCGACCACCCGACCCAGAAACCCGAAAAGCTGCTCGCAAAGATCATCCTCGCCAGCACAAATCCCGGCGACATGATCCTCGATCCCTTTGCCGGCAGTGGAACTACCGCTGTCGTCGCCAAGAAGCTTAGTCGGCGATTCATCGCGATCGAATCTGACGAAAACCACTGCCTGCTCGCCGCAAAACGGCTCGAACTCGCCGAAACCGACAAGTCCATCCAGGGACTTACCGACGGCGTCTTCTGGGAACGAAATTCGTCTGCCGGCAGATCCGGTGGATAGCCACTTGGCGTCGTTGTTGTCGCCAATCGGCATATGTTACCATTGATTTGTGATGGAAAAGGAAACAAGAAGAGGTTCCGCACAGTTCTCAGAGGCCGGCCTGCTGGGGCTAAAGTATAGAAACTCGCTTGAGCTTGCGAAAAGGGTCGAAAAGGGCCTCGCGTATTCTTCGTTCGAAAAGGTCAGCAGGGCGACGGGCCTGCCGCTCGAGTCGTTGCGGATGGCAGTCGGTATCTCGCCACGGACATTGTCCCGTCGACGTGTAGAAAAAAAGCTTTCACCGGCGGAGTCCGACCGTTTGGTTTCCGTCTCGCGCCTTTTGTCGCTTTCGATCGACCTGTTCGAGGGGGATATTCCCGGGGCGATACGCTGGTTCACGAGGCCAAATCGCGCACTCGGAAGGATCGCGCCGCTTGAGGCCTCAACGACCGAAGTTGGCGCCCGCGAGGTCGAGAACCTGATCGGGCGGTTGGAACACGGGGTCTTCAGCTAAACGGCCGATGCAGACGGTTTACCGTATTTTTAAAACGAAGCATCGCGCCGGTTGGTCCGACAACGAGGGAGCCTTTCGGTTTGGCGGACGTTGGAACTCGCCGGGTACGCGAATTCTTTACGCTGCATCGAGCCTTTCGCTTGCGACGCTTGAGCTCTTCGTTCACCATAATTCCGAAGCACTTCTTACCGCTTACTCGTTTGCCTCGGTCACGATCGATGAAGCCGTCGTCGAACGGGTCGAGAATTTGGCCGGGCTTCCCAACAACTGGGGTATGTTTCCGTCGCCCGAAGAGACCCAACGTATCAGCGACGAATGGGTCGCGTCCGGAACCGGCCTGGTGTTATCAGTGCCCTCAGCCGTCTTGCCGGTTGAGCGAAACTATCTTATAAATGTCGGGCATCCAGATTTTAGTAAGCTCGGTCGTTCTCGGCCGGAGCGGTTCGTAGTTGACAAGCGTCTTATTCAAAAACTTAGCGGATGAAAATAGCAACCTGGAACGTAAATTCAATTAATATTCGGATGGAGCAGCTGCTTGCTTGGCTGGAGGAGACCAAGACTGATGTCGTTTGCCTGCAGGAGACGAAGTGCGTTGATGAGAACTTCCCTTTTCAGGCCCTTCACGATGCGGGATACCGGACTGCATTCTTTGGCCAAAAGTCGTACAACGGCGTCGCTATCCTTTCGAAACACGAGATCGAAGATGTCCAGAAAGGTTTCGATGACGATGACGACGAGTCGCCGAAACGTCTGATCGCCGCGACCATCAAGGGCGTGCGCATCGTTAACACTTACATCCCGAACGGCACCGAGCTTTGGACGGATAAATTTACGTTTAAGCTCGATTGGCTCCAGCGGCTCCGGCGCTTTTTCGATGAGACCTGCAAGACGAACAAAGACGTCCTGCTGTGTGGCGATTTCAATGTTGCAATGGATGAGCTTGATGTCTGGAGCGTTCCGCATTGGGATGGCAAGCTGCATTTTTCCAAGCCTGAACGCGCAGCGATGTTTCACGTAAAGCAATGGGGTTTCGTTGATCTTTTCAGAAAGGTGAACGGCGATGCCCAGGAGTTCTCGTGGTGGAATTATCGCGAAGGTGCCTGGCAGCGAAATCGCGGGCTTCGCATCGATTACATATGGACGTCGGCCGCCCTGGCCGAGAAATGCACCGATTGCCACATCGACGGCTCGACCCGCGACCTCGAACGCCCGAGCGACCACGCACCGGTCGTCGCCGAATTCCAAATTTAAGGAAAATATTGACATTCAAAATGGATCTGTTTTATATTCGTATTGGATGCGATATGAAACCATGGCCACTTTAACAATAAAGAATCTTCCGGACGATATTTACGCCGCCCTCACACTGACAGCTAAAAAAAACCGGCGGAGTATCAATAACGAAGCGATTGTTCAACTAGAACGTTCGCTCGACCAAGATCCCGGCAACACCGACGCGGTCCTCCAAAGAGTACGCGGCACTCGGGAAAGGATGGCAACGGATGGGGTTTGGCTAACCGATAAGCTGTTGGAAGTCGCGAAAAAAGAGGGCCGGCCTTGATCGCTGTTGACACCAACGTCATCGCCTATCTGTTGATTCCCGGCGACCGTACGCCTCAAGCCGAAGACGTGTTTAGCAAAGATCGCGAGTGGGCCGCACCGCCTCTTTGGCGATCAGAGTTGCGGAACGTTCTTTCGCTGTATATTCGAAAGGACCTTATTACGCTCGAAAATGCAAAGGAATTGATGGAGCAAGCCGAGATGCTTGTTTCTGACGTTCCTGCAGTGGCATCGGGTGGCGTATTGGACCTGGCAAGTTCATCCGGTTGTTCGGCATACGATTGCGAGTTTGTAGCCACCGCACAGACAATAGGTGTTCCGCTTATAACCTCCGACTTAAAGATCCGGAAAGCTTTTCCGGCGGTGGCGGTGTCAATGTTGGATTTTGTAGAAAAAGATAATGCATGATCAAAAACAACAGATGATCTGGCGGCAGTTTGGTGCGAGCATTGATATGCTCGAGAATGCGATCGAGGCGTGTCCAGAAGATGTTTGGGGTGTCACGGCTGGCTTCCAAGAATTTTGGTACATGGCCTACCACACCCTCTTCTGGACCGATCTTTATCTGCACGGCCCGGTCGAAGGATTCGCCCCGCCAGTTCCTTTTGGTCTGGAAGAACTTGACCCCAAAGGAGCGTTTCCGGACCGGGTCTTTTCAAAGGAAGAGCTTGTTGGTTACGCCCGCCATTGTCGCGATCGGCTACGCTCGATCCTGGCTGATATCACCGAAGATGGGTTCAGTGAGATCATTTCCCACGGCAAGCGTGCTATGTCGTATGAGGAACTCCTCTGGTACAACATGCGCCATGTTCAGCATCATGCGGCCCAACTGAATCTCCTTCTACGCCAGTCGGGTAACGATGCTCCAACGTGGGTGTCGCGAACTCTCACACCTCTCGGCAAAAATGAAACCGTGCCGGCGTCTAACCGCTAAAGCATTTACTTAGTAAATTTCGGAGGAAAAGACGTTATGGGATTTAGCATTTTCGCAGCGGGGAATAAAAATTTTCATTACACAAACGATGATTGTATCGATGACAGCGATATCGATATGGTTGACTTGTTAAGTAAGTTTCAGGGCATGGAACCGAGTAAGATGGGAGCTGTCGCGACGGGCATCGATATCGCTGCACCGTCGGCAGGTATCATTGATGCGATGAAATCAATGGCGACGATGCAGTTCTTGCATCTGCTAAACAATGCGGTCTGCTTTTTGGCGATGAAACCGCAGGCGTCGAACGGATGGATCTTTGTGTCGGCCCGCGAATCTCACTTACTATGGCCTGACACAGGAGGCAACGGCGAGTATAAATTTTGGCCTGGTGACAATCCGGGCCACGAGTTCATGAAGAAGATCGGCCCAGCGTTGAAAGCGGCCGATATGGCTAATTGGGGCGTGCTTCGCGAACTCGCGTTATGCTTGTCGAAGTTCGACAGACATGTCGGCAATGGCCGGCCATGCATAACGATCCAACTTTCGCATTAGGATGGACGCAGGCATACTTTTCAATAAACATCCTTCGCTCGATGAGATCGAGGCGGGCATGGAACACGTGCTTGCCTCGCCTCAGTCTGACGGCTCGCTCGAGGTGATCGTGCGTCGTCCTAAAATTGGGAAGCGCGAAGTTCTGGATATCGGCGAATTGGATACTGAACACGGGCTTGTTGGCGACAATTGGCTGACTCGCGGTAGCTCGCGGACCTCCAACGGCTTGGGGCATCCTGAGATGCAGTTGAATCTAATGAACTCGCGGCTTGCCGAATTGATAGCCGGCAGCCGCGAACGGATGATGCTTGCCGGAGATCAGCTATTGGTCGACCTCGACCTAAGTGGCAAGAATCTTCCACCTGGAACGCAGCTCGTGATCGGTTCGGCCGTGATCGAAGTTACTCCGATCCCTCATCTTGGCTGCAAGAAATTTGTCGAACGCTTCGGCATTGAGGCGATGAAATTCGTCAACTCCGAATTTGGTAGGATGCATAATCTTCGCGGAATAAACGCCAAGGTCGTTTCGCCGGGAACGGTCACGGTGGGTGACGCGATCGATGTTCACCGCGAGAACAATTCGGGTTAGCCCGATCGCCAGCCACTCTCTCCTTTACTTATCAATTAAGCGAAACTTTGAAACCCTTGTTTAAGGTCCTGCGTATGACTTCCAGCATTGTTGTGTCTAGTCATTGGAGCGTGCTATATCTAGCACCTATCCGCAGTCAATAAATAAGTCATCTGAGCGTTCCTCAAATGTTCGAGGGCCGCATTCGGCAAACTGACGAGACACAACGCGGCCAACCAAATTACAAGGAGCAATTTAATGAGAAGAACCACACTCGGGTTTTTGCTGTCCGTAATCATCGGTACAGTGGGAACGATAGGCGTCGCGGCGCAAGATCCGCCGTCGCCGACCCCGACTCCCGCAGAGACGCCAGCTACACCAGGGACTCCGGGACCCGGCCCTCGACCCGGAATGACACCGCCCGGTGCGACACAAGATCCGCAGCCGTATGACAAGGTCATAACCAAAGAGGCGGTCTCCAAAGACGGTATCTTTAAGGTCCACAAGGTCAAAGACAAGTTTTACTATGAGATCCCCAAAAACGAACTCAACCGTGAGTTTTTATGGGTGACTCAGATCGCCCGTACCACACTCGGTGTAGGTTATGGCGGTCAGGCTCTTGGCCGACGTGTCGTACGGTGGGAACGAATTGACAACAAGATCAATCTGCGAAGCATTAATTACGATATTGTTTCCGCACCTGATCAACCTATCGCTCGAGCGGTTGCAGCGGCGAACAACGACACTATTTTGATGGCGTTTCCGGTTGCCGCCTGGGGACCAAACGACTCGGCGGTAATCGAAGTAACTCGGCTCTTCACGACCGATCTGACAGAGCTTTCGGCACGCCAACGGCTACAGGCAACCATGCTCGACGCCACGCGGACCTTCATTGAACGAATTTCGCCGTACCCTGAAAACATCGAGGCAGTCGCAACGCACACTTACGTTCGCAATCCAATGCCGGCAGGCGTGGGCGGCGGCGGACCAAATCCTTTCGGAGCCGCAGGAATGCGTCCAGGAAGCGCGTCCGTCGTTCTTCATCACAGCATGGTGAAGCTTCCCGAGAACCCAATGATGCCACGTCTGTTTGACGAACGAGTCGGCTTTTTCTCCGTAAGCCAATATGACTACGGCCGCACAGAGCATAAAGCAACGCAGCGGCGTTTCATTACCCGGTGGCGGCTCGAAAAGAAAGACCCCAACGCCGCCTTGTCCGAACCGGTAAAGCCGATCGTTTTCTACATCGATTCGGCGACTCCGAAATGGCTGGTCCCGTTCACAAAGAATGGAGTTGAGAAATGGCAGAAGGCGTTCGAAGCCGCCGGTTTCAAGAATGCGATCGTCGCCAAGATGGCGCCAACACCTGAGGAAGATCCTGATTTCAATGCCGAAGATGCCCGCTACTCGGTCATCCGCTGGCTTCCCTCTACCATCGAGAACGCTTCAGGGCCGCACGTCAATGACCCGCGTACCGGTGAGATCCTAGAGTCGGATATTCAGATGTATCACAACATCATGAACCTTCAGCGTTCGTGGTATTTCCTTCAGTCTGGCCCGCTCGACCCGCGTGTGAAATCGCTCCCGATGCCAGACGACCTGATGGGAACGCTGGTGGAATACGTGGTTGCGCACGAAGTTGGCCATACGCTCGGTTTTCAGCACAACATGAAAGCGAGCTCAATGTACCCGGCCGAAAAAGTCCGCGACCGAAACTGGGTAAAGAAGATGGGCCACGTTCCCACGCTGATGGATTATTCGCGTTTCAATTACGTCGCTCAGCCCGAAGATAAGATCGACGTCGAGGACCTCGTTCCGGGAATCGGGCCGTACGACGTATGGGCGACGATGTGGGGATACAAACCGATCCCGACCGCGACAACATCGGACGCTGAGCGTCCGATGTTGGACGAATGGGCTCGGCAGCAAGACGCAACGCCGTGGTTCCGCTTTTCGACCGCAGGGTCGGCAGGCAGCGACCCGGGTGAGCTTACGGAGGCCGTCGGTGACGCAGACGCGATCTATTCGACCGAACTCGGCATTCGGAACCTCAAACGCGTTTCCCAGATGCTGGTTCCGGCGACAACTACCGAAAAGGGTATGCCGTACAACGACCTCTCCGAACTCTACGGACGAATGCTCGGACAATGGACATTAGAGCTCAACCACGTTGCGGCTATTGTCGGCGGATATAATTCGCAGCAGAAGCACATCGGACAACAGGGCCATAGGTTCAACCTGATACCAAAGGCAAGACAGAGTCAGGCAGTCAGCTTCCTGCATCAGAACGCGTTTGCAACGCCGACCTGGGCTGTCGATAAGGAGATCCTTCGCCGGATAGAACCGATCGGTGTCTTGAACCGTGTTCGAAATGCTCAGAACAGCGTTCTGAACAATCTGCTTTCGAGCGCAAGATTTGCACGCCTTATCGAGCAGCAGGCATTGGACGGTGACGCAGCGTATCATCCCGCTGAGTTTTTGGCGGATGTAAGAAACGGAGTTTTCTCCGAACTCAATGCTCCGAATGTAACGGTAGATGCGTATCGCCGAAACCTTCACCGTGCGTATCTCGACATTGCGAATAACAAACTCAATGCACCTCCGCCGACCGTCCCGCAAGGACTTCCAGCCGGATTCGCTGCGATGTTTATGGCGAGCGGTGACGAGCGTGCGTTCTATCGCGCGGAACTCCGTGAGATCAGCGCAATGGCCGAAAAAGCACTTGCGAATACGACGGACCGGACGACCCGGGTTCATCTCGAAGGTATTCGGGACCAGGTCGAGAAGATCCTCGACCCGAACGCTCGGCCGGCTTCAAATACCGGAGCAAACCGGTTTGCCATGGAAATGTTGGAGCTATATCTAAATCCAACATCATGCTGGCCCGATTACAAGATCGACCCTTAGAGCCGGACATATCTTGAGAAACTAAGGGGCTGTCCGAAAGGACGGCCTCTTTTTTTCTGTTTTATAAACCGTTTGACGAACGAATGTCGTTTGCATAGTATTAGGCACTTTTTATTTTTACGAACCATTGCATCGGAGGAAACACATGAGCAATGCAGCAGCACAATCGGGCGACCGCGAGGCGATCGCAAAAGTAATTCAAACTTATGTTAGCGGCGGCATTTCAGGAAAGAGTGACGATATGCGGCCTGTCTTTCACGAAGGTGCGACCATCTACGGCTACATCGGCCCCGACCTTTTCGGCGGCCCGATCGAAGGCCTCTTCGAATGGAACGACGGCAACGGCCCCGCGGCAGAACTCGAAAGCAACATCGCCGCGATAGATATCGAAGGTTCGATCGCGACCGTTCGCCTCGAACTCGACAACTGGTCCGGCCACCGTTTTACCGATATGTTCACCCTGCTAAAAACCGACGGCGAATGGAAGATCATCAGCAAGGTCTTCTATCTGCATCTGGAGGACTGATGACGGGAGGAAAAGTGAAACAAGAATTTTTTATCATTTTGAAGGCGATCCTTCTTACCGCGCTGCTGTCGAGCGCAATGTTCGCCCAAGAAAAGGCTTGTCCAACCGCGTCGGAGTTTGGCCCGAACGACCAGATCGGGAACGTTAACCACATAACGCCCGCGAAAACGCTTGCCGCATCGAAACTGGTGACGATGGGCAAGGCCTATCGTCTCGGTATTGAGACCAATAAGAGCACGCCTGCATATGGCCATCGCACGTTTTCGCTCACAGTGTTACAACCCGATCAGGCCGGCGGTGCAGCGTGGGGGCCGACGAAGACGACTTTTAACGACGACCTTATTACGGGATGGATCGGCGTCGGTTCGCAGATCGACGGTCTGGGTCACGCAGGAATTGACGGGCTTTATTTTAACTGCAACAAGGCAAACGACTTTTCTCGAGTAGACGGCCTTACAAAACTCGGGATCGAAAATGTTCCGGCTATTGCTACGCGAGCCGTTTTGCTCGACATGGCCGCCTATTTCAGCACCGACATGGTCAAACAAGGTGTCGCCTTTAACCGCGCCGAGATCGAAGGTGCAATGAAACGTCAGGGCGTCAACCGAATCGAAAAGGGCGATGTCGTTCTCATTTATACCGGCTGGATGAGCCTCTTGGGCAAGGACAACAAGCGATTCATCGCGGCCAATCCCGGCCTCGGACGCGAAGGCGCCCGCTACCTCGCCTCTCTGGGCGTAGCTGCCGTCGGTGCCGACACAGCAAATTTCGAAGTGATCCCATTCGAAAAGGATGCCGGTTTGTACGAGGTTCACCAGATACTACTTGCTCAAAATGGCATCCACATTCTCGAAAACCTAAAGCTTGACGAGATGGCACGCGACAAGGTATGGGAATCGTTCTTTACCTTAGGCCCGGCACGAATAACGGGCGGAGTGCAAGCGTGGATCAACCCGATCGCTATCAAATAGCATTGCGAGGAGGAGCCTCAATTGCAATTAACAACAATGACCTGGTCACGCAGGTGATCAGCCGACATAGCGGAATCGAAATTTGAGTATTGTTAATCAGTTAGCGGCTACGGGTCGTGAAGGGAAATGAAATGAAGTTCAACAACATTGTTCGGTCTGAGACGGAATTGCGGGAGTTGATGGGTGCCCCTATCGCTCCTCCCGTCGTTGAGAAGACCCTCACATCACTAGACCGGCATTGCTTTGCCTTCATCGGACGCGCACCTTTCGTGTTCGTTGCATCGAGGGACGCTGAAGGCCGGATGGACATTTCGCCTAAGGGCGACGCTCCCGGCTTCGTTAAGGTGCTGGATAATAAGACGTTGGCGATCCCGGATCGTCCCGGAAACCAGCGCTTCGACACTTTTCGAAATCTGTTTGAATCGCCGCGAATCGGTTTGATCTTTCTAGTTCCGGGGAAGCGGGAGACACTCCGCATCAGCGGTACGGCCGAGGTCGTACGTGATCGAGAGCTGCTCGAAACGATGGCCGCTAACGGTAAGACGCCGGCGCTGGCCATCGCTGTCCATGTGGAGGAAGCCTTCTTCCACTGCGCGAAGTGCATAATCCGCTCGCATCTCTGGCAGCCGGAGCACTGGCCGTCGCTCGAGGGTCTGCCCACGCTCGCTGAGACGATGAAGGACGCTGCTTCAGTCCCGGGGCCGGTCGAGTTCCTTGAAGGGATAATCAAGGAAGACGAGGAGAAGCGCCTTTACTGAGCGTGCGTCAGTCGGGACGACTATGGCAATAGGACGGGAGGGCGATAATCCCACTCCGGCTTCGACTAACAACGGCAAGCAACCCGACTCCCTTTAACGAAGCCTCTCGTCTCGATTGAATGCGGTCGCGGGCGTATATGTAGAATTCGAATGGCTGGCTCTGCTCTCAGCTTGGACTTACGGTAAAAGAACAGACCCAGAAGCGCGTTCCGCAAACCCACGACAAGGAGCTGCGATCGGAAACGCCCCAGATGACCATCCCTGCTGGTCACGCGACCGGAATGTCCGCCGTGGTAATGACCAAAAGAGACGAAGGGTTAATTATCGAAGGCATTTGCATCGGCAAGGTCTACGCCGAGGGGGAGTTCGATCAGAATGTCTGGACCATTCACGGCGAGCCCGACACCGAGGTCATCATCAACCGGCCGGAAACTGTCGAGCTGACCTTCGCTACGATCGTAAACCGCATTCCAGACCTGATCGCAGCAGAGCCTGGCTTTATTACTTCTGAAAAGATGCCTGTAAGTGCCTTTCGCGCAAAGCCCCTCAGCTTTTACGTGGAATAGATCGAGTCTGTCGAAAGGGAACATTAATGCGGCCCGGATAGCTATGTTAGAGTTGAGGGACATTGGATAATACGCGATGAAAAAATGCCTGCAATGCGGCCGTGAGTATGACCTCTCCATGAGCTTCTGCCTCGACGACGGGGCGGAGCTGTTGTATGGTCCCGCCGTTTCAGATCAGGGAGCGGTAGCGGCTGGGTTCCCCTTTGATGACGAGCCGGCAACGGCGATATTTTCGAGCCCGGTCGCTGCAATTGCCGCTCAAACGAGCGAAGGTCAAACCGCTGTGTTTGGCGACACCGGGATGAGTGATCGAACTTCGATCGCGGTGCTTCCGTTTGCGAACATGAGCGCCGATGTCGAAAACGAATACTTTTGCGACGGATTGGCGGAAGAACTTTTGAACGCATTGACCAAGGTTGAAAGCCTAAAGGTCGCGGCACGTACGTCGGCATTTTCGTTCAAGGGTACGAACGCACACGTTAGCGACATCGGGAAAGTTCTAGGCGTAAGCTCGGTCCTCGACGGTAGTGTTCGAAGGGCCGGCGAACGCGTTCGGATCATGGTGCAGATCGTGAACGCGGCCGACGGTTACCACATCTGGTCCGAGCGTTACGATCGCGAAGTGAAGGATATATTTGCGGTGCAGGACGAGATCACGCTCGCCGTCGTGGACGCTCTCAAGGTACGGCTTCTCGGAACAGAGCGGAAGGAGATGCTGAAGAAGGCGACAGAGAATACCGAGGCCTACGAGCAGTATTTGCGCGGACGGGCGCTCTGGAACAAACGGACACCGTCTAGTCTGGAAAGAGCGACCCAATTCTTTGAAAAGGCGATCACGATCGACCCCGAATATTCTCTCCCGTACTCAGGCATCACCGATTGCCACGCATTGCTTGCGTATTTTGAGCAGACCGCACCGCACGACTCGCGCGAGAAGGCGAAGGCGAGCGCGTATAAGGCAATCGAACTGGATGAGGCGTCGGCCGAAGCCAATACCTCGATGGGGATGTACAACCTGGTTTTCGAATTTGATCTACGCGAGACCGAAAGTCGGTTCAAGAAGGCCTTGCACCTTAACCCTAAACTTGTCACCGCCAGATACCTCTATGGAACGTATCTCGCAACTCAAGGGCGTTTCGATGAGGCCTTCGTGCAGCATAAAGTTGCCCTCGAACTCGACCCGATCTCCCAGCCGCTTAACGGAAATGCTTCCCGAGCTCTGTACATGGCTCGCAGATACGAAGACGCTATCGAACTCGCCGAGAAAAACCTCGAGATCGCGCCGGATTTCTTCATTTCCCATTACGTGCTGGGCGCTAGCTACCGGCAGATCGGAAACATGGGTAAGGCTCTTGAGCATGCTCGCCTTGCCGTTTCGCTAAGCGGTTTTTTCGCGTTCAAAGGTGAATTGGGCGTAACTCTAGCGATGGCAGGTAAAGAAGCAGAAGCACGTGATTTACTCGCGGAGTTGGAAGCAGCCTTGAATACTCGATATGTTTCGCCGCAGTGGCCCTCGGTGATCTACGCCGCTCTCGGCGAGACCGGCAATGCACTGCGGTTCCTCGAAAAGGCGTCTGAAGTGAGAGCTATACAGTTGTTGTGGCTCGCGGTCGATCCAAGCTTTGATCCACTGCGAGACGAGCCGCGATTTCGCGAGGTCATGGCAACGCTTGGTCTGGGATAGATGGGGACCGCGTTCGATCGGTCCGGATAATTTATGAAACGATGCCCCAATTGCCGGAGAGATTATTACGATGACATGCTGATGTTTTGTCTCGACGGCGGTGCCATGTTGGACCACCTAAGGGCTCTGGATGAAATGAACGCAAACTGCGGCGGCGGGTACGAAGTTGAGGAGACTAAATGACCATGAAGGATAAAGTTGCGCTGATAACAGGTGCGAGCAGTGGGATCGGGAGGGCGACGGCACTGGCCTTCGCAGCTAAAGGAGCGAGAGTAGTGCTTGCGGCCAGACGTCTGGACGAACTCGAAGCGCTGGTTTCGGAGATTGAAAGCGGTGGCGGGAAAGCGACCTCCATCAAGACGGATGTGTCCAAAGCTCAGGACGTCGAGCAGATGGTGGCCCACGCGATGGAGACTTTCGGGCGGCTCGACTACGCGGTGAATAACGCGGGCATCGAAGGACAGATCGCGACCATTGTCGATCTCGAAGAAGATGACTGGGACCGTGTTCTAGACATTAACCTGAAAGGTAACTATCTTTGCCTACGCTACGAGGCCCGAGCGATGCTCGATGGCGGCCGCGGCGGAGCGATCGTCAACGTGGGATCGGTAAACTCTTTTCTCGGTTTTGGGGGAGGAGCAGCATATGTTGCGTCAAAACACGGTCAGGTCGGCTTGACGACAAGCGCGTCAGCCGAGCTCGCACCCCACGGCATCAGGGTCAACATCGTTTGCCCAGGCTTTGTCGATACGCCGATGCATCACCGGATCCGCGGCATCATCGGTGACGAGATCTTCGACAATGCCATGGTGCCGCAGGTTCACTCGCGACGCGTTGGCAAGCCGGAAGAGATAGCCGCTTCGATCCTGTTCCTTTGCTCTGACGAAGCTAGCTACATCACCGGCTCTACCCTAACGCCTGATGGCGGGTTTACGATGACGGTCTGAGAAGCCAGAAAAAGGAATGCTCTGTAGTCACATCCGGAAACAAACATGAATATTAAGTCATTGGTTCCTGCATTAGCGGTAGCTTTACTTTGCCTTTCCGTCAACCCGTTGGCTGCGGGTCAAGGTTCCGACGAGTTAAAGGTACTCAGCAGCAACCTTGCGCATCCTGTGATATCGGAACTGATTCCGATGTTCGAGAAGATCTACAAGGTAAAGGTAAGGGTCCAGTATGCGAATAATCCCATACTTAAGCAGCAAATAGAGGCGGGCGCCACGTTCGATGTAGTGATCATCGAGCCAAAAATGCTGACAGAGCTTTCCAAAGCGGGCTTCGTTGTGGATCTGGCGAAAGTTGGCATGGTCTTGGTGTCTAAAGAGGGTTCACCTGCCGTAGATACTCGTAGCGTGGAATCGTTTAAGAAGGTACTGCTCTCGGCAAAATCCGTCGCCTACACCGCGGACGGACATAGTGGATCTGTGTTCCTTCGCACGCTGGAACAAATAGGTCTTGCTGACGTAATGAAGCCGAAGCTCGTGCCGGTCGTTGGTCGGTTTTCTACCCTGGCCGTGGCCGAGGGAAGTGCGCAATACACCGCCTTCCCAGGTGTCGGACTCGGTCCGGGCGTTCAAATGGCTGGCATTTTCCCGGAGGAAATTCAAACGTACATCGGAGTTTCCGCCGCCTCCAGTTCGCATACCGTTGCACCAACATCGGTGCGTGCGTTCCTGGAATTCCTTCAGTCAGAGTCGGCCAACGCCCTTTTCAAGTCTCAGGGTTACACGCCGGTGGCTATCGCCCAGGTCGGTGTTCCGGTCGAGAAGGAACCAATGCACCGGTTTAAGTTTGGGAACGAGTTTGTCCGCGTCTTTGATGTATTGGTGCCGGTTGGCAAGGCGACGCAAAATCATATTCACCTTTATGACGGAGTGAGTGTGCGGGTAAGCAATGCTCAGATCATCGACGAAGTGGTCGGCGGCGAGAAAACACCGTTCGAGATCAAATATGGGGAGGCTACATTTGGAGCGCGGCCATCGCCGCTTATGCACCGTGTCGTGAATAGCGGCAAGAGCGATTTCCATAATATTTTTATCGAGATACTGCCGGCCAAGTACGTCGCCACAGCCCCAGCGTATCCCATCCTCTCAGATGGCCACGTGATCATCCTCGACAATGCCCGGGCGCGAGTGAGTCGGCTGATCATGAAACCGGGCGAATCATCACAGGCCCACAAACACTCGATGCGCGGCTTGGGAATAGTTCTTTACGACTCGAAGATTGAGATAAGCATTCCGAATAGCTCACCGCGAATACTGGAACCAAAGGCCGGCGACTTCGTCTGGCAGGATGCTGGAACGACTCACATTATCAAAAACATCGGTTCTACTGTCTTTGAGGCTGTCGATATCGAATTGAAGCACTAAATGCTCGCTTTCGGCGAGACAGAACGGAGGAAAAATGAAAATTGTACGCCCTACGAAATTCGCTCACATCGTATACAGGACTCGGCGCTTTAAGGAGATGCTCGATTGGTACTCGACCGTACTAGGAGCTTACGTCCAGTATCAGAATCCGGTACTTGCGTTTCTGACCTACGACGACGAGCATCACCGACTTGCGTTTGTCGATATGTCAGTCCTCGCTGCGGATGGCGGCGAGACGAATAAACACGATGCGATCGGCGTCGATCACGTCGCATATACTTATGGGAGTTTGGGTGACCTTTTTGAGAACTATGCGACGCTTAAAGAGGACGGAATTATGCCTTATTGGTGCGTCCATCACGGCATCACGGTTTCTATGTACTACGCTGACCCGGACGGAAACCAGATAGAATTTCAAGTCGATTGCTGTGGTTCAAGTGAGGAGGCAACGGATTTCATGAACACGGGATTTGATGCCAATCCCATTGGTGTCGAGTATGACCCCGACGAGATGCTCGCGGCCTACCGTGCGGGAAAACCCGAAACGGAACTTCTGGCTTTTTATAACAGCGGGGCGGTGTCGCCGATACGAGGTGCAATTTCCCGTTTCATGGCTGCTTGACCGAGGTATGCTCTCTCGTTGAATTTTCCCACCTGTTATCTTGAACAATTGTAAGATGTCCCATAACGGCCCCGATTTCCGTCTTTTCGATTGAATAATTTGTTCAGGAACTGATGATCGAGCATAAGGAGTAAAGAAGATGAATCCGAACAAAGATTTATGGGAAAAGGGCGACTTCACTCGCATTGCGGACAGTATGCGCAGAAGCTCGGATGAGCTGGTTGAAAAGGTCGGCGTGACCGAAGGAATGAAGGTGCTCGACCTCGGTTGCGGCGACGGGAACACCGCGATTCCCGCCGCAAAACGTGGCGCGGATGTAACTGGCGTTGACATCGCAAGCAATCTTGTCGAGGCCGCCACGAAACGGGCGAAGGAATTTGGACTTTCGAACTGCCGCTTTCAAGAGGGCGACGCGAGCGACCTAAACGGGCTTGATGACAACACGTTTGATTTCGCGCTCAGCATGTTTGGAGCGATGTTTGCGCCGCGGCCGTTGGATGTTGCCAAGGAAATGGTCAGGGTCACAAATCCTGGCGGACGCGTCGTTATGGGAAACTGGATTCCAAACGGCCCGACGCTTATCGCACAGCTGTTGAAGATCAGCGGAGCCTATTCGCCGCCGCCACCCGAAGGATTTATTAGCCCGATCACATGGGGTGTCAAAGACAATGTTATCGAGCGATTCGGCTCTGCGGGCCTGCCGAGCGAAAGCATATCGTTCGAAACGGATACATTTACATTTGAACATTCCGGCAGTCCGGCCGATTTCGTCGACGTTTTTAAGACCTATTACGGCCCGACGATGAACGCATTCGCTGCGGCAGCGGCGAATGGAAAGGAAGGGGAACTCGAAGCTGAGTTGGTCGATCTTTTCATGAGTGAGAATCGCTGCGACGATCCGGAACGAACGATCATCCCGGCAACGTACCTTCGAGTTTCGGTACAGGTGTGATCGCCTAGACCCTAAGCAAGATCTCGGACAATGACTTACGTCCGATGTCCGGGACCATTGCGTCTTCGGCCGGATAGCCGACCGGTATCAGTACAAAAGGCACTTCATTCTTGGGCCGTTCCAGGATCTCTTGCAAGAATCTCATCGGGCTTGGTGTATGCGTAAGCGTTGCCAGGCCAATGTTGTGCAACGCGGCTAGCAGCATCCCAACCGCGATACCGACCGATTCCTGCGAGTAATACGTCGGCTCTGTCTCGCCGTTGTCCTCGACCGACGTGATCCGAAAAACGACGATCAGATGTGGAGCGACCGTCAGGAAAGGTTTATGATCGTCAGTCCCGAGCGGTGCCAGCCGTCGAAGCCATTTTTCGCTCATACGGTTCTGATAACTTTCACGTTCCTCTTTTTCCGCAGCCTCTCGGATCTTCTGCTTTACCTCGACATTGCTTACAACGACAAAACGCCACGGCTGCATATTGGCCCCTGATGGTGCTGTTCCGGCGGTCGCGATCGCCATTTCGATCAGCTCGATCGGTACATCTCGATCAGAGTATTGGCGAACGGTCCGTCGGCGGGTTAGCCTCCGAAAAAAGTCGCCGGCACGCTGTCTCTGCTCATCATCGGGCAGAAGATCGAACGACAGCGGAACAGGTTTGTATTCATTTGTATTCATAGAACCTCATTTGGCATGACCTTTTGCATCGGTGTCTTGTCCCGTAATTTATTGATAATATTGGCGTGCTCCACTAATATCAATTGCACTTTCGTAATGTCGTTTAGTTTTGACGTTATTCCCAAGTGATAGTTCAATTGAATGGAAAGCAGTGACCCAAAACCCGATTCCCGGCCGAAACATATCTCAAAACTCCGAAGAAAAATGGGAATGCGAATGAGGTCAAGGGCCTGGGAGATAACAGGCATTTACGTGATCTTTGGAACGCTGTGGATCCTTTTTTCTGATCAGATCCTCACATATTTTGTCGCCAACCCGGAAAACTTTATTGTCTGGAGCTCTTACAAGGGAATTGCGTTTGTTGTGGTCACAGCATTCCTGCTATTGCTCATTCTTTCTCAGGCATTTGGCGTTATTGCGAAGGCTTACGATTCGCTGAGATCAAAAGAAGCACGAGCATTAAGCGAAAAGACCTTTGCCGACACGATGGTCGAAAGCATGCCTGGTGTTCTCTACTTCTATGACTCCACGGGAAAATTTCTCCGGTGGAACCAAAACTTCGAAACTGTAACAGGTTACTCGGCTGCCGAGATCATCAAAATGCATCCTCTCGATCTCTTTGAGGGTGAGGACAAGAGACGAGTCGAAGAGCGGATCGCCTTGGTGTTTGAGAAGGGCGAATCGTCGGTCGAAGCCGATCTTGTTTCAAAGGACGGAACCCGCACACCTTATTTTTTTACGGGAAGGCTACTGCCGTATGGTGGGAAGCCATGTCTGGTCGGCGTCGGGATCGACGTCTCAGACCGCCGTATTGCCGAAAAGAAGGTAGCCGAAAGCGAACTCAAATATCGCGAACTTGTCGAACACGCCAACAGCATTATCCTAAGGTGGAATTCCGACGGTCGGATAAGCTTCCTGAATGAATTTGGGCAACAGTTCTTTGGATATTCGGATGACGAGATCCTGGGTCGCCCTGTGATCGGAACACTCGTACCCGATTCGGGAGCCGGCGATGAAGATCTTCGGAGGCTGATCGAAAAGATCCGCCTCGCGCCCGATGACTATGAACAAAATGTAAATGAGAACATGGTCAGGAATGGCGAACGCGTCTGGGTAGCCTGGACCAACCGGGTTGAAACGGATGCTGAGGGTTCTGTACTCGGCATTCTCAGTGTGGGCACCGACATTACTGCCCGCAAGCGAGCCGAAGAAGAACGACAGATCAGCGAAGTGCGCTACCGAAAACTGTTCGAATTTGCCCCTGTCGGCATACTCATTGCGGACCCGGATAGCCGTTATCTTGACGCAAACGACAGCATCTGCCGGATGCTCGGATATGCAAAAGAAGAGCTAATTGGTCTCGGGGCAAGAGATATAGTTGTCCCGGCTGAGCACCGGCAGATAGCCCCGACTCTCGATTCGATCAACCGAGGTGTAGACCGTGATCGAGAATGGACGTTTGTGCGGAAGGACGGCTCGACATTCTCAGCTGAGGTGAGCGTCGCGAAGATGCCGGACGGCACGCTGATGGCAATGGTCGGGGATATAACTGAGAGAAAGATCGCCGAGCTCGAACGCGAAAAACGTCATCGGGCGGAGACGGCGGACCATATTAAATCAGCCTTTCTGGCGACGATGTCGCATGAGCTGAGAACGCCGCTTAATTCCATCATCGGATTCACGGGGATCTTGCTCCAGGGACTTGCGGGCGAACTTAATCCGGAACAGACGAAACAACTCGGAATGGTTCGGACCAGCGCCCGGCACTTGCTCGCACTTGTAAACGACGTTCTGGATATCTCAAAGATAGAGGCTGGCCAGCTCGAGATCGCAGCGCAAGAATTTGACCTTCATGCTTCGATAAGAAAAGTAGTAGAATCAGTTAGTCCGCAGGTCGAATCGAAGGGTTTACTTATGGGCCTCCAGATCGCTCCGGAAATCGGTTCGATGATGGGGGACGAGCGTCGCGTCGAACAGATCCTGCTTAATCTGTTAAGCAATGCGATAAAATTCACCGATGAGGGCCGTGTCGAACTGAAAGCGGAGATCGTATCAGAGCTTCCGTCAGCAATCGGCGAAGAGATCGGGCCCGTGGTACGGATCATTGTTTCAGACACTGGTGTTGGTATTAAGGCCGAGCACCTTCAGAATCTGTTTCAGCCGTTTTTTCAGATCGATTCGGGATTAGCCAGGGTACATGACGGAACAGGCCTAGGTCTCGTCATCAGCCGTCGTCTCGCACACTTGATGAACGGTGAAATTGCTGTCGAAAGTGAGCTTGGAAATGGAAGCACGTTTACGTTGATACTCCCGCTCAATGGTGCGGCGACAAATGAAAGCTAAAATTCTCCTGATCGAAGACAATCCCCAAAACAGGTATCTAGCAAGTTTTCTGCTCGAGAAGCGCGGCCATAAGGTCGTTCACGCGGAAACCGGCCCCGACGGCTTAAACAAGGCGGCCGAGGTCGCTCCGGATCTTATCCTCCTAGATATTCAATTACCGGGCATGGACGGGCATACGGTTGCCGGCAAACTCAAGAGCGATCCGGAACTTCGGTCGATCCCTATCATCGCCGTAACGTCGTTTGCAATGACCGGCGACCGCGAACGCTGCATCGCCGCCGGCGCAGAAGGCTATATAGAAAAACCTATCAACCCGGAAACTTTTGTCGATGAGGTCGAACGGTTTATTGATCCGTCACACAAGGGGCTCTCAAAATGAAGCAGGTATTGATAGTTGATGACAACGCGGACAATTTGTATCTGCTCCGGAAATTACTTGAGGGAAACGGATTCGGCGTCCATGAAGCTCATAACGGAGCCGAGGCTCTGGCGATCGCGAGCGGTGATCTGCCTGATCTGATCATTTCCGACCTTTTAATGCCGGTGATGGATGGTTATTCCCTTCTTCGCAGCTGGAAGAAGAATGAACGCCTTCGGTCGATCCCGTTTCTTGTCTATACCGCCACGTATACCGGTAAGAAGGACGAAAGATTAGCCCTCGATCTTGGCGCGGATTGTTTCGTAGTAAAGCCTTCGGAACCCGAAAACCTCTTGAAATGCATTAACGACGTTATAACCTCCAACGTTCACGGAAACGAAGCTCCGCGCATTCAGCAGATCGACGATACTGAGATACAGCGGCACTACAATGAAACGCTGATCCGCAAGCTTGAGAAGCGTGCAATTCAGCTCGAAGAGTCCAATCGAGAACTGAAGGCAGAAATAGCCGAACGGCAGCGAGTTCAGGCGGAGATCGCGCGAACGTCCGAACTTCTTCAAGCAGTAACCGACGGAACGACAGACGCTGTTTTCGTAAAGGATCGCGACGGTAAATATCTCTTTTTTAACAAGGCAGCTTGCCGCTTCGTCGGAAAGCCGATTGAAAAGATCATTGGCTTTGACGACACAGCTGTGTTTCCGGGAGACGACGCTAAAGTCGTTATAAACAACGACCGGTGGGTAATGGACACCGGACAGCCACACACATTAGAGGAGCAATTGAACACGCCCTCCGGACCGCGGATCTTTCACGCATTAAAGGTTCCGTACCGTGACGCGAACGGAAATGTGATAGGCATTATCGGTGTTTCGCGTGACGTGACCGATCAGAAGAAGGCCGAAGACGAACTGAGGCTTCGGGATCGTGCTATCCAGGCAGTTTCGCAAGGAATTCTGATCACAGATCCTAACCAAAAGGATCACCCGATCATTTTTGCCAACCCAGGTTTTGAGCAAATGACCGGATACGGCGTTGAAGATGTGATCGGAAAAAACTGCAAATTTTTGCAAGGGCCCGACACAGATCCGGAGACGATTGCCGAGATCCGGCGGGCTATCGCCGAGCGTAAGACCTGTTCGTTAGAGATATTGAATTATCGCAAGGACGGAACGCCATTCTGGAACCAGCTAACCATTTCGCCGGTGTTTGAGCAGGCCGGCAAGCTGATGAACTTTGTCGGTGTCCAGCAGGATGTTACTGACCGGCGACTGCTCGAAGAACAGCTTCGCCAGTCTCAGAAAATGGAAGCCTTCGGCCAGCTCGCCGGCGGTGTGGCTCACGACTTTAATAATCTTTTGATAGTGATCCTCGGCTACAGTGAGCGACTGCTAAAGATCCTGCCGGACGATGATCCGAATCGGAGGTCCATTAAGGAGATCAATGACGCTGGCGAACGGGCCGCCGCTCTGACGAGACAGATGCTCGCATTTAGCCGACAGACCGTCCTGGCTCCGAAAGTGCTGGACATGAACTCCGCAATCCGCGACATAGAATCGATATTGCGGCGATTGATCGGCGAGGACGTAGCTCTCACAACAAAGCTGGACGAGTCTATAGATCAGGTGCGCGTCGACCCTAGCCATTTCGGCCAGGTGCTGATGAACCTCACCATCAACGCCCGCGATGCGATGCCGATGGGCGGATCGCTGACTGTGGAGACGACAAATGTCACGCTGGATAATGAGTCGATCGCCCACCACCCGGAGCTAGAACCGGGCGAGTATGTGGTACTAACCGTTTCGGATACCGGTGGCGGGATTCCACCGGAAATAGTGAGACGGATATTCGAACCATTTTTCACTACAAAGATCGTTGGCAAAGGTACTGGTCTCGGGCTCGCAGTCGTACACGGAATCGTTAAGCAAAGCGGCGGCGACATCCAGGTTGAAAGCCAGACCGACCTCGGCACGGCCTTCAAGATCTACTTTCCCGCTGTTAAAGATGACCGTGTCGAATCCGAGCCTCCGGCTTCAGAGACGGGTTTGGCCGATGCAAATACCGAAACCATCTTGTTGGTCGAAGACGAAGATGCGGTCCGCAGTTTTGCCGCTTTGGCTCTTGAGTCCGAAGGCTACAAGGTTCTTCCGGCCGCCGACGGCAAAGAAGCTTTGGAGATCGCAAATGAATCTGCGTGCAGCATATCGCTGATGATAACTGACGTCATGATGCCTGGCATCGATGGCCCGAAATTGGCTGATCGACTGAAAGAGCTGTCTCCGGATATTAAAGTGTTGTTTATCAGCGGGTATACGAGCGATGCCGTTATTCGGGACGGCATCGTAGAAAATTCCGTCGCATTCCTGCAGAAACCGTTCTCGCTGGCGGAGCTAGCGGCAAAGGTTCGCGGGGTGCTCGACGGCAAACCAGCCTAAGCGGCCGAGCACGCTTCTTTTTCTACGATGATCTCTTCGGCGGCAGCGCCGATCGTTCGCCGCCAAAGGATCGCTGTACCCGTCAATCCGGCAATTATCGAAGCAACAAACACCGCGATCTTCGCAGCCGCGAAATTGTTAGCATCCGGAAAGGCCTGTCCGGCAATGAACAGTGACATCGTAAACTCGATCCCGGCGAGACAACCGACACCCAACACTTGACGCCAATTATATTCCGCCGGCTTATCCGCGATGCCGAATCTAACCGCCGCGTACGCAAACGCCAGAATACCCACGGGTTTCCCTATACAAGGCCCAACAGTGATCGCTGCAACCAGCATTCCGTTTCCGCTTAAGACATCAGTCGAGAGCGCGACGCCAGCATTCGCCAGTGCAAATATCGGCAGGACGAAATAACTCGACCAGGGCTCGAGATATCTAAGAAGCTTATCGGCCGGGGACTGGATGCGGTCATGGATCGTATCAAGAGCTCGCAACGCCGGTTCCGATGGCCCATGCCGAAGCACGGCTTCGCCCGATGACCGCATTTCATCCTGCAGTACGTTCTCAGCCTGAGCCAAAAGTGCGGGCAAATTCCCCGGCGGCCGGGTTGGCGTGACGATCGCGATCAGTACACCGGCCAGCGTCGCGTGCAGGCCCGCCTCGTGCAGAAATACCCATAGAACGATACCGCCGACGAAATACGGCAGCGGACTATAGAAATTCCACCGGTTCAAAAACACGAGGATCGCAACGATCGCGGCCGAAAGTGCAATAAAAAGAAAACTGATCTCCCCGGAATAGAATAGTGCGACGACCACGTTCGCCATAAGATCGTCAACGATAACCGCCGCCGTAAGAAAAACGCGGAGTTCGACCGGCACCCGGTCGCCAAGGAGAACGATGATCGCGATAGCAAATGCTGTGTCGGTTGCGATCGGTACACCCCATCCGTGCGCAAGCGGGCCGGACGGAATTATCATCATGTACAAAAGGGCAGGCGCGATCATGCCTCCGATCGAGGCAGCGATCGGCAGAGCTGCCGATCGCCGCGTAGCCAGATGGCCGACCGTGAATTCCTTTTTTATCTCAAGCCCGACGACCAGAAAAAAGACTGAAAGCAACCCGTGGTTGATCCAATCAAGAAGCGGAAGGAAAAAGCCGCCGCCGCCGAACGCAATGCCCGTGGAGGTATGCCAAAATGCCTCGAAAACCGGACCGATCGGTGAGTTCACTGCGACGACCGCCAGCACTGACATTATCAGCAACAGCAATCCGGTCGACGGGCCCCAGCTTACAAAATCCAGCGTTGCACTCTGAAACCGGTGGCCAAGTGAGCCGAGCATTGCTTCCGCAAGCGCATTCTCATCCCACGCTCCGTCGTATCTCCGGCCGTTGATAAAGAATGACGGCGTTACGCGTGCCCCGCTGGCTCGTGCACTCGCCCGGTCTTCGTCAACACGTGCGGATGCTCGCTCGCTCGCCTCCGCCAATTCTTCGCTGTCTATTTAAGGTCAAACCGGTCAGCTATCTCCGCCAGGTCAGTATCTGTAAAATCGGGCCCGCGACGCATCAGCTCGTCGTGGACCAGCCAATACTTATCGCTGGTCTCGCCCGCAAACTCAGCAAGTTCGGCCGCCGGCCTCGCAGTATCGCTCCCTCGTATCGGAAGCTGGCGAAAAACGTATTTCAGTCGCGGCCCGAACCGGTCGCGAAGATCGGCGATCACCTCATGTGCCGCATGGCAGTGCTTACACGAATAGCTTCCGTATTCAAGCAATTCAATATCAGCTGCCGGATCGCCAATAAAATGATCGCGCGAAAGATCGACCGGCTCGGAAAGGCGTCGGGTGTTATTTGGCTCTGCCATCTGGTCTCATCACCAATCGAATAAATGGCGAGTGTAGAAAAAAGTGATCTGTGAGTAAAGCGGACGGGTCAACCGATTCGAACGGTGGTCATCGAGATCGAACCGCCGTCAAAACCCTCCACCGGGAACGTCACCTCGTCATCAGGGTGACGAACTCCAAGGACGTAAACGAGCGGCAGGTAATGTTCGGGCGTCGGAATGGAAAGCATCGTATCGCGGCCATGCAGTTCGTAATCGACAAGTGGTTCGTGGTCACTAACGAGCATCATCGAACGAGCCCATTCCTCAAAGCGGATCGCCCAGTCGAAAGGCTCGCGGGACTGGTCGCCCCGCGCATACGCGTGTAGATTAGGGACAATATTCCCGCTTCCGACGATCAAAACACCTTCGTCGCGAAGCGGAGCGAGACGCTCAGCAAGCTGATAATGAAACCGAGCTGATTCTGTTTCAAGGATAGAAAGCTGTATGACCGGGACATCGGCCCGGGGAAAAACATGACATAAAACAGACCAGGTACCATGATCCAGTCCCCACTGATCAGTGTCCGCTACAACATTATCACCAAGTAATTCTCTAACTCGTTCTGCCACCTCAGGCGATCCCGGGGCTGGATACTGCACCTTATACAAGTCCGGTGGAAACCCGCCGAAATCGTGTATAGTCCGCGGTTGTTCCATCGCCGTCACGGCGATGTCCTGATTGTACCAGTGCGCAGATATGCTGAGAACAGCCCTCGGACGGCGAATGTTCTCACCGATCGCCCTCCAACCACGCGTATAGCCATTATCCGAAATCGCGTTCATTGGATTTCCGTGGCCAAAGAATATAGCGGGCATTCTTACCTGTGCCATTGAAATTAGTCTCCGCTAACGGAACGAAGGAACTGGCCGATGGTGACGGCATCGGGATCGGCGGCTTCCATTATAAAGCCGGCAGCAGTGAAGAGGAGAACGACAATAATGCCCGGGATGCCGGTCTTTGTTAAGGCTGTGACCAGCCAGTGGCGGCGCGTGATGTTTTTTACCGGTTTGTAGAGTGCCCCGACGACTGCCGCGTCGATGGCGAGTTCGGCAAGCAGGATCGGTGCGATCCAAACGACGTAGATCAACGCACTGAAGACCAACACCAAGATCACCAGGACCAACAGAAGAGCGGCGCCGTCGTCGAAATCAAAGTCGATGCCGCCCAGGCCAGATCCGGATGAGGACGAGGAAGAGGAGCTTGACGAAGAACTGCTCGAGACAAATCCCACAGCCGGAAGCGGTGTATCGCTGTCGCCTAATGACCCGCCTGCACCCGCACCCTGAAAGTCGCCGCCTCCGCCGAATGCGAAGTCCTTGGCCCCGCCACCGCCAACGTTAATATTCGGAATAATGATGTCGCCCGGCAGGTCAAGATCAACGCTGCCGGTGGGTTCATCGCTCTGCAGCCATATCCAAATTCGGAGCAGCAGCAAAAAGACAAAGTATCCGAAAATGGCGGCGAGCGGATAACGCAGAGTCATCGATGTGACGCCGATGCGAAGCATTATCGCCGAAGCGGCAAACGCCGCAATTGCCGTAAGCGCCAAAATGATCGAGATCTGTACCCGCGGCATCGATAGCCGTTCGGCAAGAGTCTCGATCATTTTCTCACGCGTTTTCGCCCCCATATTTGGCAGTTACGTGCGGATATCGTTCTAGCTAAGGCGTTTGGTCCATTCGACCAGATTCTGCAGAAATTTAGCGATGACCTCACGCGTCTTTTCGTCGGTAAGCTCGCCTTGTTCGTTGAAGACGTTGCCGCAATTCCCGATCATTACTTCGGGCTTATTAATGGGATGCATGTTTAGAAATACCATGATCTGCCGCAGATGATATTGGGCTCTGGCAGTAGCTATCGCACCGATCGACGCTCCCATTATACCAGCGGGTTTGCCCTCCCAGGCGTTGTCGCCGTACGGTCGCGATGCCCAATCGATAGCGTTTTTCAACACGCCCGGTACCGAGTAGTTATATTCCGGCGTGACGAATAGGATCGCATCTGCCTCGCGGATCTTCTTCTTTAGCTCTACAACCTTAGCCGGCGGATTCTTTTCGTCGTCTTCGTTAAAGCCGGGCAGGCCGTCGATGTCGAAGACCTCGATCTCTGCACTATCCGGCACAAGGCCCACCGCGGCATGAAGTGCTGATCGATTATAAGAACCCTTTCGAAGACTGCCTGCTATTCCCAATATTTTGATCTTTTCACCCATAACTATCGCTTGTTTTCTATTGTAACAAATCCGTTATCGCAGAGATCAGCGCAGGAATCGACCAAACGAGAAAAAGAAGCGTCCCTTACCGTTTTCATTCATGCCGGCGCCGACGAGGATCGGTCCAAGCGGTGTTTCGACGATCACACCGCCGGACGCACTTTGTCGATAGTTCGCATCACCAAATCGCTCAAAAGCGCTTCCGCCCTCGTACCAAGCCCCGAAATAAGCCTTGCCACCGAAAAGTGCCGGAAGTATCTGTCTGCTGTGTAGAATACCAACACCCGCAAAAGCAAAATTGCTGCCGCGAAACTCATCGACACCGTAACCGCCGAGACGAAACGGGCCGCCAAGCGTAAATTGCCGCAGAACCGGTGCAGTCGAGCCAAAGCTCGTTCCGGCACCGCCAAATCCGAAGACCGTATTGCGATCGGTGACCGGAACGAAAGCATTCACTCGCGTCTCGGCCTGCATGATCGCGGTTGTGCGGCCAGGCGTATCAAAATAGTAATTTACTGAGCTACGGGCGAGTAGCCCGCTCCGTGGAACCTGTGCCTGATCGAGACCGTCATAGGTGTGCCGCAGCGATGCTAATGAGAATTTTCCTTTCGCGTCCGTAAGCAAGTCTTCGCCGATACGCTTCGACGCACGTTCCCAGCCGATTGCGTATCCCGCACGCAATTCGCTTCTTTCATTGAATTTGTAGCCAATGTCGGCTCCGAACTGCGTCGCGGCAACGGTGTATTCCGCCAACCTTTCGCGGTCAACGTATAATGAGACCGGGCGGCGTTCATAAGAAACACGCGGAGCGACAAAGAAATTGGTCTTCCCGATCGGCCGGTAATATTCGCTGGCAAATAATGTGCTCGCACCGATCCGCGCGTCGTTTCTCCACTCAGCTCCGTAGCGGCCGATATCGTAGAATGTCATCCGCGCCTGAATGCTGAACGACGAATCGTCTGATTCAACGCTGTTTACGTCAAACCCGATGTCGAGCCGCGTCGGATCCGGCGACTTGCCGTTAGTTTGATTTGTTCTTATCTGCAGCCCGACCTGGCCGTCGCGTTCGATCAACTCGTAGTTTAGCGAATCAAATCTACCAGTTCCGGTCAGCTCTGAAAGGTCGCGTGCCAACTCACCTCGCTTTGCGTCATCGAGCGGTTCGTTCAGATACTTGCCGTCTAGCTTTTCTTCGATAGTCTGCGCGGCATTGCGGTCGTTTCCATCGACCGCAAGAAACTTAGGCGTTGGATCAAGGTCCGGCCTCTGTCGCGATCGCCGTTGTGCCAAATGCTGTTGCCACGCTTCTTCTGAGATCGACAGTCCCGCGAGCACCGTCTCTTTAGCCTTTGCCCCCTCATATCCGAGCTTAATAAGTGCTTTGCTGTCCGAGAAACTCGCGGTTGTAAATCCTTCCAGATCGGGTGCGATTATAATATCCGCTTCCCGTAAGCTTCGGCGAGAATTATCCGCAGTGGAAATGTTGATCGTCTGTGCCAAAACGCCTAGAAGGTTCTCGAGCGATTCGCGGTCAGCGAGCTGCGTTTCGATGTTTACAACAAGCAGGATGTCGGCACCCATCGCCTTGACGACGTTGGTCGGAATGTTATTTACGAGCCCGCCATCAGAGAGAATTTTGCCGTCGATCTCGACAGGCGCGAAAACACCCGGAATCGACATGGTCGCGCGCAGGCTTCGCGAAAGCGAACCGCTTTTCAATTCGACCGACGTCCCATCCACCATGTTAGTACCAACGGTCCGAAACGGGATCGGCATGTCGTCGAAATCGTTAACGCGGGCGTAAGGCAGGGTCACGCGGTCAAATAAAACTCCGATCTCGTGGCCCGAATTGAATGCGGTCGGCAGCCTTAGGTCATTTGGTTTGCCGCGTAGCGGTATCGGACCGGGAATGTTCCGCCGGTCTTCTTTTCGACGAAATGAAAGATTGTCGAATGACGTCGATGAAGCAAAAAGCCGATCCCAATTCAGCGTGCCAATCAGTTCTTCGATCTCGGCCGGCGTTTTGCCCATGGCATAAAGCGCTCCGATCAAACCGCCGATACTAGCTCCGCCAACATAGTCAACCGGAACCCGGTTTTCCTCAAGTACCTTAAGCACACCGATGTGGGCAAACCCACGCGCGCCGCCGCCGCTGAGCACAAGACCCACAGAGGGACGCGAACGGGCGGGAGCATTCTGAGCTATAGCCGGTAACGGACAAAGGCCTGCCAAAACGAGTGCCGCGGCGAACAAGATCGCAAGGGCGGCTTTTGATGAATTGACCATAACGAGAGGTTTGATGTTAATTTTCAGTGTTGCGATCTTTTTTTCTGCTTTTCAGCTCCATTATCCGGCCCCAAAGCTGGGGGAGCAGCGTTGCCGTCTTCAATAAAGACCCGGACGCGAACTTGGTGGCAAAGCCCCGAAAAGTCGCGACCGCCTTGCCTGAATAGGGCATCCACCACGCATCCGGCAGCAGCGATAAGCGGTTCGTGTGGATGTGTTGCGGCTGAACAAGTTCCATCAGCCCTTCGAGTCCGTGGGTCCGCCCGCGGCCGCTATTCTTGAATCCGCCCCACGGGGTCTGCGCGATCCCGTGAGTGTAAAGCACTTCGTTGATGCAAACGGTTCCGGCCTCTATTTGCTGCGCAACACGGCGCCCTTTCGTATAGTCGTTTGTCCACACACTGGCGGTCAAACCAAACTCGCTGTCATTTGCCAGTGCGATCGCTTCTTCCTCGGTCCGGAATGTACAAATGGGCAGAGTCGGTCCAAAGGTCTCTTCCTGCATGGGCCGCATGTCATTCGTCGCTCCGGATATAACGGTCGGCTCGTAGAAAAGGTTTGGGCTTTGGCCTTCGCCGTTGAGGTCCAACACGTCGGCTCGCTTCCCACCGGTCAATATCGTCGCACCGGCTTCGCGGAAATCGTCGACGTGCCGTTCGACGATCTGGACCTGCCGTTCGGACGACATCGCGCCAACGGAGACGTCGTCGCGGTCGCCGGGGCCGAGTTTAAGTTCACGCGTCTTTTCAACGATACGTTTGGTCAGTTCATCGGCAATTGTTTCGTGCACATATAACCGTTCGACCGACGAACATGATTGGCCCGCGTTACAGAATGCACCCCAGACAGCCGCTCCGGCAGCAAGCTCGAGGTTGGCGTCCTCGAAAACGATCATCGGATCCTTTCCGCCAAGTTCAAGCACGACCGAAGTCATATCCTTGGCCGCCGCCGCAAGGATCTTTTTGCCGGTCGCCACCGATCCCGTGAACATGATCTTGTCCGGTGCTGCCGCGACAAGTGCCGCTCCGGTTTCACCCTCTCCGATGACAACCTGAACCGCGTCTTTCGGAAATCCGGCCTGTCGAAAGACCTCTCGGATCTTCAGGCCGACGTGCGGTGTAAGTTCGGAGGGCTTGACCACGACCGTATTACCAGCCATCAGTGCCATCACAGCTTCACCGAGCGGTATCGAGAAAGGATAATTCCAGGCGGGAATGATGCCGACCACACCGAGCGGGTGATAGACGACCTTCGACGAGCGGCCCAGCAGGCCATACAATCCGATGCCGATGCGTCGCGGCCGCAACATCTTCCCGGTCTTCCGGGCAAAATGCTGCATCAGGTCGAGGACGGGTGCTATCTCCATGGCGATCGCCTCGCCAAACGGTTTCCCTGATTCCTGCGAGATCAAATGTGCAATGCCGTCGATGTCGCCAAGGATCGCATCGCGGGCACGCATCACCAAGCGTTGACGCTCCGAGAAGCTTGTCTTTTTCCAAAGGTGGAAAGCTTCGCGAGAGCGTTTGACAGTCCGCGGAACATCGTCCGACGGGGTGCAACTAAGTCGCCCGATCACGTTGCCGGATGCGGGGTTGTAAGATATTATGTTCGTGGTTTCGTGTCGCAGTTCGACGGCCATAGATTTATGCTTTAGATTAACCCAAAATAGCGAGATTCGGGAACCTGCCACCTGAACGGCCTGTTGGCATGTTCAAGTGGTTAGAACGTTTGCAATGTCGGACGCACCACCTACTGTATCAGGGTTCCCGCTCAGGCATTTCGTAAACCGCAGCGACGAACGAAAATTGCAGCATTACGCGAACAGGCGCTTCGATCGGATTCGCGTGAACGACGTTCAATTCCGAAAGAAGCAAGGCGACTGTAACATGCCTGTAACACCAATAGTATCAACTGATTCTAAGCAATTGAGATTTTGGCAGGGCGGTCAAAACAAGGAACCGAACTTGCTACTTGCAAGCGTGACCGAAGTTTGTTTTTGCTATGGCGCCGCCTCGTACTTTCGAGTGAATGTGTGGAACGGTAGGTAAAGCTCTGCAAACTTAGAGGGTTAAACATTTCGGATAAAAGACGGGGTTTGACGTTTTTTGGATTGCGTTCCGGGCTGCCCGATTCTGAAATTCAAAAAACAATAGAAAAATCCAAAATATCCGACGAATTGGATAAAAAAGGCAATAAGTAACTTCAATAATTTAGGGGTCAAAAAAAGAATGACTAAAAATATTTCGATAAAATTTCTATTTGTCGCTCTGTTCGCACTGATGTTGGGTGCAGGACAGATCTTCGCCCAGTCGACCACGACTGGTGCGATCAGCGGCCGAGTGACCGACCCGCAGGGAGCAATAGTTCCGAATGCGGTGATAACGGCAACCAACACTGGCACTAACCAAACATCAACAACCAATGCCACCGGAAACGGCGACTATCGCGTCGGAAACCTTCAGCCCGGACGATATCGGGTAGAGACGACGGTCTCCGGATTCGCCCCGACATTAGCAGACAATGTAATCGTCGAAGTTGGCCAGACGACCAATGTCAACATCGGCCTTACGCTCGGCGAACAGACCGCCGAGGTCGAAGTTACCGCTGAGGCACCGGTCATCAACACCAGCGATAACTCGAATTCGACCAATATAAACCAAACCTCGATCAACGAACTTCCGATCAACGGCGGCCGCTGGTCAAACTTTGCATTGCTCACCCCGGGGGCGGTTCCTGACGGAAGGTTTGGCTTGATCAGCTTTCGCGGTATCTCAGGACTCCTTAATAACAACACCGTAGACGGCGGCGACAACAACCAAGCCTTCTTTTCAGAAGAACGCGGCCGAACCCGAATCGGGTACGTTATCAGCCAGTCCTCCATCCGCGAGTTTCAGGTAAATACGTCGAACTACTCTGCAGAATACGGTCGTTCGGCGGGTGGCGTCACGAACGCTGTAACTAAGAGTGGAACAAATCGCTTCTCCGGCGAAGCTTTTTACTACAATCGCAACAACCGAAACGGTGCCCGTAATCCGCTGGCCTTCAATTCGGTCCTTGTAAACGGCGTTTCAACCACTGTTGCTGCAAAGCCGAAAGATCTTCGCGAAAGGTTTGGAGGAGCCATCGGCGGCCCTATCGTTAAGGATAGGCTATTCTTCTTTTTCAGCTACGACCAACAGAAACGCAACTTTCCGGGCCTCGCAGTATTCTCAAATCCTAACTTTCTCAATCTGCCGCGACGGGCCTGTTTAACGGCACCGCTTGGAACCGTTCTTGCGGGATGTCCCAATAACGGCAAGGGTCTTACGAATGCGCAGGTTGACGCCACACTGGGATTTCTCAACTCGATCACAGGCGAAACTCCCCGACGCGGCGACCAGAAGCTCTTCTTCCCGAAGGTCGATTGGGTCATCAATGACAGAAATACATTTGCGATCAGCTATAACCGTCTTCGTTGGGAATCGCCAAACGGCATCCAGACTCAGGCGGTCAACACTCGTGGACGTTCAAGCTTTGGTGACGACTTCGTCGAGGTAGACTCGGTAAACGGCCGGCTTTCGTCGTCCATTACATCAAATTTACTTAACGAATTTCGTTTCCAATACGGCCGCGACCTTGAATATCAGTTCAGTACGCCGCCGCTTCCGGGTGAGCCCGCAACATCGAGTACACAAGTTGGCGGCGTTCGATCGCCGAGCGTCTTTATTACTAATGGACTTGAATTCGGTACCCCAAGCTTCCTCGATCGTCCGAAGTTTCCGGATGAGACCCGATGGCAGTTTGCTGACACAATAACCTTTACGCAAGGTCGCCACACCGTCAAGTTTGGTGCAGACATCAACCGAGTTGAGGATGATATTCAGAATCTTAGATTCGAAGCAGGAGCCTTTTCGTACAACAACATCGATGATTTCATTGTTGATTACACGAACTTCATCACGCCGATCGCCGGGACGACCACCTGTTTTAACAGCACCCGTACTGTCGGTAAGTGCTACACCAGCAACTTTCAGCAAGGAATTGGTTCGCCCGGCCTTGTCCTTACGAGCACTGATTACAACTTCTTTGTTCAGGATGACTTCCGCATCACGCCGCGTTTGACTGTTAACATGGGTCTTCGTTGGGAATACATCTCTATGCCGGATGTGGTTCTGCCGAGCAGCAGCTCTGTTGTTATCCCATACGATGGCCGCACAGTCTCACAGGCGACCTCGCAGCTTCCGAATGACAAGAACAACTTCGGGCCGCGAGTGGGTATGGCGTACGACGTGTTCGGAGACGGACGCACAAGCTTCCGTGCCGGCTACGGAATCTATTATGGCCGCATTCAGAACTCAACAATCTACAACGCTCTGGTCAATACGGGAAATCCGGGTGGCCAGGCACAGGTCGCTCTTGCACCAACGTCGGCTCAAGCACCCATCTTCCCGCAAGTACTGAATCCCAGTGATCTAGCGTTTACGGGTGGAGCGGTTCAGTTTTTCTCGGAAAACTTCCAGGCCCCTTTGATCAACCAGTATGACGCTATACTGGAGCACCAGTTGATGCGGAATACGGTTGTCTCGGTTTCGTATATCGGAAGTCTTGGCCGCAACCTGCCGACCTTCTATGACCTGAACTATGTTCGTACGGGTCAGACAACATTTTCGATAGTCGGGGGTCCGTTCGGAGGGCAGTCCTTGACACTTCCGCAGTACTCACGAGCACCAGGAGCTGGAACACAGGCATTGACTCGTATTCAAAGCACTGTGAAATCGCAGTATGATGCCCTTGTATTGAAAGGCGAACGCCGATTTACGGATGGGCTTCAGTTCCAAGCTAGCTATACATTCGCACGGTCGACTGATACGAATCAGAACTCGGCAACCTTTACACAAACCAATAGCCCGTACGACATTCTCGACGGCAGTTTCGACGCCGGCCCAAGCAACTTCGATATACGTCATCGTTTTGTCGCAAGTGCGGTCTGGTCGCCGACGTTTTACAAGGGAGATAGGAATTCCATCGGGAACTATATCCTAAACGGATGGACACTTTCGCCTATCATTAACTACTTCTCGGGCAGTCCGTTCAGTGCTACTGTTTCGGGACAAAGTTTGAACGGTACGAATGGTGGCAACTTCTTCCCGCTGCTTGGCCGAAATTCTGAAAGGCTTCCAAGCTTGACGAATATCGACCTTCGGCTTTCGAAGCGTTTCCGTGTTACGGAAACGACGTCGCTCGAGTTCCTTGCTGAAGCATTCAATCTGTTGAATTCAACGCACATCTTCGGCACAAACAGTACCCTCTACAACAGGGCGGGAACCCCGGCTAACCCGCTGTTGAACTTTAATAGCACGTCGTACGGACAAATCACAGCAACGGACAGCACGCTGTTCCGCGAACGTCAGATCCAATTCGCAGCTCGTCTGCAATTCTAGGTTCTTCTTTTAAGTTGTACCTATATAGCACGCCTCCTTGTGAGGCGTGTTTTTTTTGGTTCGTGTAGTTTGTTGCGGAGACCTAGCAGAACGGACCGACGTGCTTAATTTATCAGCCTCGTACGCGGGCGGACTTTGGAGCCGCCTTGCTGCGGACCGGGCCGGTGACGATCTCACGAGCCGTATCGCGAATGAGAATGAGGTCATTGTTGACACTGCCCCGAGCGATCAGCAGATCTTTGCCGTCATTCGACCAGCGGAAATTAAATATACGACCGGACTTGAAGTCAGTTATCGGTGTCGCGGGCAAACCATCTGTCGGCTGTCGCCAGATATTCTGCACACCGCCGCGGTTTGTTACGATCGTCAATTCTTTGCTATCAGGCGACCAGGTGAATTCGTTTATGAGATCATATTCCAGATCGCGGTCGATCTTAACGAATTTGCCATCGGCGATCGTCGCGATATGCAGCGTCTTCCCGAAGCTGGCCAGATCGTAGCTTATAAACGCTATCCGCTTCCCGTCCGGCGAGACGCGCGGGTGAAACACTCCTCGAAGTTCGTCTTCGTAGAAGACGGCCGAAGTGCCACCGTCTTTCGAGACTTGCATAAGCTTATAACGCTCTTGATCGGTAGCCTGTCGCTGAAAGATGACCGTCTTTCCGTCGGCAGTCAATTGCGGGCTAAAATCCACGACGCTTTGGTCGTCTTCTGTAAGTGGTACCGCACCCGTCCCGTCAGCATTCATCCGCCAGATCCGCGAACGCCTGTCCCGCTGAAGATTGAAAACGATGTAACGCCCATCCGGCGTGTGCACCGGTTCGACGGCATAGCCGCTTTCCTGTATCAACGGGCGGCCATTCTTGCCTTCGGCATCGGACATCCAGAGTCCGGTATATTTGCCTTCATGCCGTGAATAAATGATCGCACCATCTTTCCGCTGAAGGATCCCCGCCTTGCCTTCGACACTGCGGCTGTCCGAGGTTAATTGGACGGAACTATTGTCCGACGGCGAATAACGCCAGACCGAGCCTGTCGTGTCACCCTTTGTAGTAACAAGGCTGCGACCGTCAGCGGCGATTCCCAGATCCATATATTCGTTAAGATCGTTTGTCACCTGATGCAGCTTGCCGGATGGATATTCAGCACGCCAGACCTGTGCGGGCTCATTCTGCGTCGTCCTGCCGGTAAATACATAACCCGAGCCGTCGGCGAACCAGGCAAAGTTATGAACTGTAAAGAATTGATCTTTGTTAATTGGCCTGACCGCCTTGCTTTCCAGCGAGACCTCGACTATATCCGTTCCCGTAACAAACCCGCTCTGCCGCTTTCCGGCACCGGCGATCATCGAGCGGCCATCCGGTGACCACGCTAGGCGAAAAACAAAGAAATCGTAATCCGTATCGGCAGTCGACAATAATGTTTCCCCTTCAAGCGTTGTAAGGTCGCCGATAACGATCTCGTCATCGTTCGTTTTCGGTATATGACGGATAAAGGCAAACTGCTCTCCGTCTGGTGAAAATGTGACCGCGCTGTCGACGTCCTGGACGATTCGTTTCGGTGTTCCGCCCAGCGTCGGCACCTGATAGAGCGTATGCAACGTAAAATCGCTGCTCGCCTCGGTGTAAAAGACATGATCGCCGCTCGGCGAAAATCCGACCGATGTCATATTCAGGTTGGTCGGGCCAACGAGTGATATCGTACTGTCGGTCGCGATCTGCCGAACCACCAGACTCCGGCTTCCGAGTTCGCCGCTGACGTAGGCCACATACTTGCCGTCCGGTGACATTGCCGACAGCATCACGCGGCCATCGGTATTCAACCTCGAGATCTGCGGCTTGACGAACGCATTTACGGCAAGGCCTTCGGCATCTCCGTACCAGTTGAGCATTCCGTATGCGACGAGGGCCATTAAGATCATCGGCACAACGCCGATAACCGCCATCCGTCGTAGAGCACGACCGCGAGTCACGGGCCGATCGATGTGCGGCTCGGATGTCAGTGCCCGGGTCTTTGCGGTCCGATGGTCGGTGCTGACGGTACGATGCAGCATTGTCGGATTCTCGCTGAAACCCGGCAACGAGGTCGTATGCCCGTTGCGACCGCCGCTGTTCGCATGTTCCATCTCGTGGACGAGATCTTTGATGTCGAGTGCAAAATCCTTGACGCTTTGATACCTTTCTTCGCGATCCTTTTGCAATGCTTTTCTTACGATCCGCTGCAGCTCCGGCGGCAGATACGGGATATGATTGCCGAGCGGTTCGGGGTCGCGATAGACGACGGCCGCGATCGTATCTGCGGTAGATTCGCCATCGAACGGCGCCGTTCCTATCAGCATTTCGTATAGCACGACGCCGAGGCTCCAGATGTCGGTCCTTTCATCAACTTCAACGCCGCGGGCCTGCTCCGGCGACATATAACGGGCGCTTCCCATGACGGTTCCCGGTAAGGTCCTGTTATTCTCGCTGTCCTCGTCGGCATTGATCGGAAGCCTCGGCTTCGCGAGGCCAAAGTCCAATACCTTAACGATCAGGTCGTCGCGGACCATGATATTTTCGGGCTTAATGTCGCGGTGAACTATGCCGGCCTGATGTGCGGCAACAAGTGCATTAGCGGCTTGTTCGATGATCTTCAGCGAACGCGCCAGGCTAAGCGTCTCGCGTTTCATCAAGTCGCGTAGTGTCAAACCATCGATAAACTCGGTCGCGAGAAAACTGCCGTGTTCGTTCTCGCCGATCTCGTAGATCGTAATAATGTTCGGATGATTTAGCGCTGAGACGACACGTGCTTCTTGTCGAAAACGTCCGCGGCGTTCGTCATCGCTGATAAATTCATTCGGCAGCAGCTTGATCGCAACGTCGCGATCAAGTTCCAGATCGTGGGCCGAATATACCTCGCCCATGCCGCCCTCACCTATTTTCGAGCGGATCTCGTATCTGCCAAATTGCGTTCCCGTAAACATTTTTCAAACTCCGACACGTCTCCGTAAAATGAAAACACCGTGCTCAACTGTTTTATGACAAAACGCGTGAGGCACGGTGCTCAAAGACCTAGATATTTAAACTGCTAACCCGAAACAAAAGTTTCAATTACTTTATATGCTGCGTCGATCGCCTCGTCGAGTTTGGCCGTCTCCGGTCCGCCGCCTTCGGCCATATCGGGCCGTCCGCCGCCCTTTCCGCCAAGGATCGGCACGATCTCTTTAATAACGTTGCCGGCCTTGACCCGGTCAGTAAGATCGGCAGATACGCGGACGATAATACTTGCCTTGCCTTCGTCCTTTCGGCCAAGGATGACGACGCCTGACTTTAATCGCGCAAGCAAAGTATCCGAAAGCTGCCGCATTCCTCCAGAATCCAAACCATCGACAATTTTCGTAACCACACTCACCCCGGCGATGTCTTTCGCGCCTTTGTTGTGGACCAATTGAACGTCTTGACCGGTAAGTTCCAAGTGGCCGGGCTCGACCTGAAGCGTGTATGATTTAAGACGAAGCCCCTCCAGTTCTTTTCGTGTTTTCTTAAGCTCTTCCTGCAACTTCTCGATGGCATTGGGCAGGTTGTCGCGTTGCGTTTTCAAAGCCTCCAGCGAGCGGTCGATCAAAATCTCGTCCTCGCGAAATCGCGAAAAAGCATCGAGACCGGTAATTGCTCGGATGCGTCGAACGCCTGACGCGATTGCCTCGTCCGAAGTAACTTTAAAGCTCCCAATATCGCCGGTCGCTTTTACGTGCGTGCCGCCGCAAAGTTCCATCGAAAACTTACCGTCACCCACGCTAAGCACGCGAACGTCAGCACCATATTTCTCGCCAAACATTGCTACGGCTCCGCTTCGCATCGCCTCTTCGATCGCCATCAGATTCGTCGAAACTTGATGATTCTGCAAAATATATCGATTAACGAGATCCTCAACTTCCTGGATCTCTGCTTGCGTCATCGGCTGGTAATGTGTGAAGTCGAATCGCAGATAATTGGGCGCAACCACCGAACCCGCCTGCTTTACGTGCGTCCCGAGAACCTCTTTCAACGCCGCATGCAGAAGGTGCGTCGCCGTATGATTTCGGCGCGTCGCATCGCGCTTAAGTTCATCAACGACCGCGGTCACCCTGTCACCAACTTTCAGCGTTCCGCTTTCGAGCTTTGACTTGTGAAGTATCACACCCGGAACGCGAGCAAATGTGTCGTGCACTTTGAGTTGAGCGTCAACATTGTACAAAACGCCGATGTCGCCGACCTGACCGCCGGATTCTGCATAAAATGGAGTATCGCCTAGAATTATGAGCCCCTCGTCGCCCTCGTTCAACACATCGACCCGTTTGCCTTCTTTGACGAGCGCAGCGACCTGAGTCCCGTCATATCGCGTCGCGTCATAGCCGTGAAAATTATTGACGCCGACCGCCTCAGCGATCTGCGCATATATCGGATCGAGCTCTGATTTGCGCTGAGTCTGGCCAATGCCGGACTGCTTTTGCAACTCCTGCAACGCCGCGTCAAACCGATCGTTGTATTCGTCTTCGTCGATCACGAGCCCTTTTTCTTCGATAAAGACCCGGATCAGGTCGCGAGGCGTGCCGTAAGTGTCATAAAGCTTTGCGATCTGTAGAAAAAGCTGCTCAGACAGATCAGTTTCCGGCGAGATGTTGAGATCCGACAATTTGCCCAGTCCGACGGTCATCGTGTTGCTGAACCGCTCTTCCTCCACCCGAACCATTTTGCCGATGAATTCACGCTGAACAGCAAGTTCCGGAAAGGCTCCGTGCATCCGCCCGACGACATCATCGCAGACCTTGTAGAAGAAAGCCTTTTTTAACTTAAGATGCTCGCGGCCATGGTAAATCGCGCGCCTCATTATCTTTCGCAGCACGTAATTGCGGCCCTCATTGCCGGGCAAAATGCCGTCGGCAATCGCGAACGCGGTCGAACGCGCGTGATCGGCGATGACGCGACAGGCGAACTGTTGAGACTCTGACAATCCTTCGTAAACACTCATTTCGATGAAATTATAACAGGAAGCAAAACGATAGACACTTGCGGGCGGTGCCGTTTGGATTTACGATGGTTGGCAATTATGCGAAACATATCTGTCCTGATTCTCCTGGTTCTCGGTTTCGGCTGCAGCGATGCTGGCAATACGAATAATGCGATCAACAATGCTCCTGCAACGCCTGCACCTTCGCCAGTCGAGCAGACGGCCAACGTCCCGACACCGACTCCAAAGCCTCCACCACCCGACGAGGCGGCCGAGCTTGTCGCCGATTTTGAGGGAACATCGGGGATCATCGACAAAAAGAATGAGATCAAGGGCGTCGCCGAGTTGATCGACGTCCGAACCGGCCGCCACGATGGCTTTGACCGCATCGTATTTGAGTTTCGCGGTGCCGAAATGCCCGGCTATCACCTCGAATACATCGATAAACCCGTTCGTTCATGTGGTTCGGGGAACGTCGTGCCGCTTCCCGGCGATGGTTGGCTTCAGATGCGTTTCGAACCCGCGGTAGCTCACACCGATGAAGGCAAACCGACGCTCGCATTCCGCGAATTAGCTCCGAAATTGCCAAACTTGCTTGAGATAAAATCGACTTGTGACTTCGAAGCCCAAGTCGAATGGGTTGCCGGCGTAGCTTCACCAAATCACTTTCGCGTCGTCGAACTAAAAGCCCCAACAAGGCTCGCCGTCGACATCAAGCACAAATAGTTTTCACTTATCACCTATCAGTTTTCACTTATTCCAAATGTCTTCTTTGAATTTCATCACGCTCATCGCCCTGATTCTTTCGCTTATGACGCTCGTCCAAACTCAGACAAAAACAGTCGAGGACTTTCGATCTACATTTCGGAACGAGCTGAAGCAGGCAGGCATTGTTGGCGGAAGTTTCGCCTTCGTTCGTGACGGCAAGGCTATTGCGGAAGAACATTACGGCATTGCCAACATCGAGAAAGATCAAAAGATCGACGCCAACACCATCTATCACTGGGCGTCAAACACGAAGCCCTTCACCGGCATCGCGATCATGCAGCTTCGCGATCGCGGCCTTTTGAAGCTCGACGATCCCGTCACGAAGTACGTCCCGGAGCTGCGGAAGATCCACAATTCTCACGGCTCGATGGACGCCATCACGATCCGCCACCTGCTGACGCGTTCCGGCGGCTTTCGGAACGGAACGTGGCCGGGGCGGAACAATAGACCGTGGGAGCCATTCGAACCGACGGAATGGTCGCAGCTCGTGGCTATGTTTCCCTTTACTGAGGTGGAATTCCGGCCCGGCGAGAAATTCAGCTATTCGAATCCGGGCATAATATATCTCGGCCGCGTTATCGAAGAGATCTCCGGCGAGTCGTACGAAACCTACATCGACAAGAACATCTTTCGCCCGCTCGGGATGCAAAACAGCTATTTCGACATCACGCCGCCGCACTTGCTCAAGCATCGCTCGCACAGCTATTACATCCGCGACGGCAAGCGGACGGAAGGCCGCTTCTACGCCGATACGGGAATTACGGTCTCCAACAGCGGACTCAATTCGCCGATCTCGGATATGGTGAAATATTTGAATTTTTTGATCGGCGATCCGACGCGACAAGGCGATCATAATGCGATCTTGAAACGCGAATCACTTGAGGAAATGTGGCAGGCTCAACTTCCCGCATTAACCGATGCAAACGGTAATGAGGGCTTCACCTCCGACATCGGCCTGATCTTCTTCATAGATGCACGGAACGGCCGCAAACTTATCGGCCACGGCGGCGACCAGAACGGTTTCATTAGCTACATCGAGGGTGAACCATCAACACGTGCAGGTTCGATCATTGTTGTGAATACAAACGTTGTCTATCCGACGAACACACCAGCAGAACGCGACGTTTACGCACGACTTCGGCGCGCGGTCCGAGCAACATATTAAGCAATGAAAAATTATTTGTCCGCCGGAAGTCTCTTGTAACCGGAAACGTGGGAGGCGATCGCCTTCCACTTGCCGTTTCGCTTTATCAGAATGTTGCTCGATTGGTATTCGAACGTGTAACTGCCTTCTTTGTCTTTGCCTGATCCATGTCCTGTGCCGGCGATGATCGCGGTACCGTTATCGAATACCTCGAGGCGTTTTATCTCGAACCTGAATTTGTCATAACTGGGGCGTGTAGCCCGGACGCGCTCAAGTTCTTTGACCTTATCAGACCACGCACCGTCGTTGTTGATAACCTGAAACTCATCGGCGAGAATTTCATCAAGAAGCGTCGGGATCTGTTCGCGATAGGCCTTTGGCCATTCCACTTCTTTTAGCCGGCGTAGGAAATCGCCATCTGATTCATTTTGCTTTTGTATGCCTTGTCCAGAAACGGCCCCCGTGCAAATCAATAAGACAAAAAGAACACCAATAACTGCGCCGTAAAGGCGGCCTGCGTTAAACCGAATGATTATCATACGATCGCTCCTTTTGAGATAAATAAAACCCCTTGTAAGATGCACGATTTACTTATTGGTTTACCAACCGCGATGAATTTCCCAGCGGTCAACGATCTCACCGTTTTCAAAAACATTGAAATGGGTGTGCTGGGCGGCGGTCATGCACGAATGATTTGCCAGAATTCGGACACGATCGCCGACAGAGAACTTATCGAACCTCGACGAAGCGTCTGCCCTAACCTCGCCGTGTTCCTGCGATACGCTTGTTACGAGCATACCTGTGTCGTTTCCATCAAGGCCAAGGACGCGTCCATAACCGCACAACGGATCCAGCCCAATCGGACCACGGTCTTTCGAAAGAGCAATACCGCCGGCATCGACAACCAGTTTGCGCCGAGCGCCATCTTTGTGCACGACAGCTGCAAGCACGGTCAATGAGGTTTCTTCAAAGCTGCAACTACCAAGCGTAGCCTGAAAATTGTCGTAAAAAATGTAGTTACCGGGCCGGATCTCGTCGATGCCGGTCAGATCGTCGATCAGTGACATAGTCGGCGTAGAACCGATGCTAACCGTTGGCACTTCAATGCTCTGGCTTCGAAGTCGTTGGGCGAGTCTGACCATCGCATCGCGCACGTGCCGTGCGACCGCCACGATCTCTTCTCTGGTTTTTACGTCGTATGAATGTCCGGCGTGCGTGAGAATTCCAGCGAAATTCAGGTTCTTCGAATCGTTAATAAGACGCGGAATCTCGACCGCTTCAGGCGTCTGCGGCTCAATTCCGACTCGATGAGTTCCGCAGTCGATCTTTACAAAAACATCGAATCTAACACCAGCCTTTTCGGCTTCTTTGTCAAGAAGCGTCAAGGTTGCACCATCGTCGGTGAGTAGATTCAGCTTTACGCCGCTTTGTTTTATCTCGATCGTAAGGTCGAATTTCCCCCGTTCGATCGGAACCGCATACGTTATGTCTTCGAAGCCGTGTTCGCAAACGACCGAGCCTCGGCCAACGTCGAAACGGTTATAGCTCCGCTGTGCCCCGCAGTCTGGATCCGCGCGCCCTCAATACATTTGTGAGTCTTCACGTGAGGCCGCAGCCGAACGTTGTTTCGTACTGCGACGCCGGTCATACGCTCAGCGTTACGGCGAACGCGAGCGACGTCTAATATGAGCCCCGGCGTAGTGGTTTCGTCAAATGTCACTTGAGCAAAGCCCGGGCTTTCTTGATCACATTCTCGACGGTGAATCCGTAGGCCTTAAACACGTCTTCCGCCGGGGCTGATGCACCAAACATATCTACGGTTAGCGTGTCGCCGTGGTCGCCGACGTACTTGTGCCAGCCCTGCGAGACGCCGGCTTCGATGGCAAGGCGGGCGGTTACCTTTGCGGGCAGAACGCTTTCTTTATATTTTGCAGACTGCTCGTCGAAAAATTCCCAGCAGGGCATAGACACAACGCTGGTTGGCGTGCCGGCGGCGTTCAGCTTTTCGCGCGCCTCCATCGCAAGGCCGACTTCGGAACCCGTCGCGATCAGGATAATCTTCGGCTCGGCCTTTGCGCCTTTCTTGTCCTCGGCCTCGGCCAGAATGTAAGCGCCTTTGTGTAGGCCATCTGCCTTGGCGAATTTTTTGCGGTCTATCAACACGACTTTTTGCCGCGAGAAGGCAAATGCCGTCGGGCCGTCTTCGCGCTTCAATGCCGCGCGCCAAGCTTCGCGGGTCTCGTGTGCGTCGCATGGACGGATCAACGCTAGATTTGGGATCGCTCGGAGTGCGGCCAGATGCTCGACGGATTGATGCGTCGGGCCGTCTTCGCCGAGGCCGATCGAATCGTGCGTAAAGACGTAGATCACTTGAATGTGCGAAAGTGCCGCGAGCCGGATCGACGGCCGCATATAATCAGAAAATGTCTGAAACGTTCCGCCAAATGGGATCACGCTGCCGAACAGCGCCATGCCGTTCATCGTTGAACCCATCGCATGCTCGCGAACGCCGAAATGGATATTACGGTTCTGATAGCTTCCGGCCTGAAAGTCTTTAGAGTCCTTGATGACTGTATTGTTCGAGGGCGAAAGGTCCGCCGAACCACCGATCAAAGCGGGGATCGTATCGGCAATAGCGTTTATAACCTCGCCGCTGTAGGCACGGGTCGCCTTGGCCTCGACGCCGTCAAACTTCGGCAATGCCGTCTCCCATCCGTTGGGCAAGTTGCCTTTGCGAATCTCGGCCAACTGCTTTCCAAGTTCGGGAAACACTTTCTGGTACGTCTTGAAATTCGCTTCCCAATCTTTCTCGAGCTTGGCACCGCTCTTAACGGCCGAACGGAAATGTGACAGGGCCTCCTTTGGAATATAGAAGCTTTTGTTCACCGGCCAATCTAGATTTCGTTTCGTTTCCTTGACGGCATCAGTCCCCGGAGCATCGGAGTGTGCTTTGGACGTGCCCTGTTTCGGCATCCCATAACCGATGATCGTCTGAACTCGGATCAGCTTCGGTTTGTCCTTTATCTTTTGCGCGGCCTTTATCGCCGCTTCGATAGCTTTAATATCGTTTCCGTCCCCGACGGTCGAAACTTCCCAGCCGCAGCTCCCAAACCGCTTCGTCACGTCCTCCGAAAAAGCCAGATCGGTCGAGCCGTCAATCGTTATACGGTTATCGTCATACAGATAAATAAGGCTGCCGAGCTTCAGGTGGCCGGCCATCGACGCGGCCTCGTAGCTGACGCCTTCCATCAAGTCACCGTCCGAGACGATGACGTAAATGAAGCCATCAATGAGCTTATGGCCCGGCCTGTTAAAGCGAGCGGCCAGATGAGCCTGAACCATCGCCATTCCGACGCCGTTCGCGAACCCTTGGCCGAGCGGCCCGGTCGTTATCTCCACGCCGGGCGTCAGGATGTTTTCCGGATGTCCCGGCGTCTTAGAGTGAAGCTGGCGAAAATTCTTGATCTCCTCAAGCGGCAGATCGTAGCCCGTAAGGTGAAGCAGCGAATAGATCAGCATCGAGCCATGTCCCGCCGAAAGCAAAAATCGATCGCGGCCGTACCATTTAGGGTTCTTTGGATTGTGGCGCAGAAACTTGGTCCACAGCACATACGCCGCCGGAGCCATCCCAAGCGGCAAGCCCGGATGTCCCGAGTTCGCCTTCTGAATAGCATCCAGCGCAAGCGTGCGAATGGTGTTGATGCAAAGTGTGTCGATGTTGGTCTTTTTCGTCGGTTTGGTGGCAGTAATCATGAGTTGTGTGGCTTCAACATTTCGTAGATTTCCTGATGCCGGGATCTTGCTGCACTGTAGATCGAGTGGCATTCCGGATGGAACGAAATGGACAAGATTTCTGATTCTTTACTCCGGTCGGAAAGCTCTATTTTGCCAGTGTTCGCGAGTGCAAGCAAAACGGCGCCGTGCAAAGATGCTTCATGAATTGAGGAAAGCCCGATATCGCAACCCAAAACGTCGGCAATGATCTGTTTCCAGACCAGCGAAGCCGCCAATGCTCCGCCTGATGCAACGGTCGTTAGGTCGGGAAAAATCGACTTGAGCTGATCGGAGATTTCTGCAAATCGAAAGGCGACCGATTCCATTCCCGCCTGCAAAAGATCTATCGAATCGTGGGCCATGGTCAAAACAAGGATCGATCCGATAGCATTCTCGTTATATCCGGTGCTTCGTTCGCCGGCGAGGAACGGCATAAATGTTAGGCCGTGAGCGTCAGCACCGCGCCGTGCCATCTCTTTGCCGATCGCCGCATCGGACATATCTATCCGCAGATTTCGCGTCAGCCAATCGTAAAGCCCGCCGCCGTCTGACAACGCCCCGCCGACAATGACGCGCCCGCGGTCGACGCGGTAGCACCACAAACCGTTAGGGATCTTCGTTGGCGGTTCGCCTTTATACAAAACCCGCATCGCACCCGATGTGCCGACCATCAACGCCGCTCTGCCTTCGCCCACACATCCCGAACCGATGTTGTTCGCCACACCGTCCGCGATCGTCGGAAACCACTTCGCACCAGTAAGCCGCGGCCAACGCTTCCGCCACTTGGGAAGCAATGTCAAAGCCAGCTCGTCATCTGCGACCTCGGGAAGTGCGGAGCGTTTCAATTTCAAATACCGCAATAACTCCGCATCCCATTCACAGGTCCGAATATCGAAGATCCCGGTACCGGACGCCATGGAAATGCTGGTCAAGATTTCACCCGTTAGCTTTAACGAAACGTAGTCGCCGAACGAAATCCACCGTGCCGTTCGCTCCCACACATCGGGCGAATTCTTTTTGAGCCACAACAACTTCGCCGGCCAGAAACTCGAATGAAATCTCGCTCCCGTGCGGTTGTGAACGACGGTCTCATCAAACCGCTTTCGGAAAGCATCGACATATTTACGGCTGCGGTTGTCCGCCCAACCAAATACAGGTGTCGTCGGATTGTCGCCTTCAGCGATCCCCATCAGCCCATGCCAGAACGAACATGATGCAATAGAAACGATCTCGCCTTTTGCGTTCTCCGAGCGCTGCAACACCTCATCGATCGTCGCCGTCACTTGACGAAAGGCCTTGTCAGCATCGAGCTCCGCCCCGCCATCGCGTGTCGCGGTCAGCCGACGCTCATTTCGCACCAACGTCTTCGCCAACATACGGCCCGACGCGTCAAACAAAGCTCCGCGAACGCTCGACGAGCCAATATCCAAACCCAAGATCAGTTCTTTTTTCACCTTAAATAAAATTAGCTGTCAGCCACGCGCCAACAGCTAAATTATCAGTTCTCACTTATCAGTTATAACTTATTCCGAAGTCTATTTGACCCCAACCACTTTATTAAACCACCATCGAAGCCCCACGAAAAGGAATCGCCAGTCCTTGAAAAACTCGGGCGGCTTACCTTCGAAATAATGCCCGATGAATTGCAGGACCCAACCGATGATGAAAAGCGCTAGTGCCGCCATCCAGAGGCCCCTGACGAAAAAGCAGACCGGCACCATCAGGATCGATACGGCGATCATCGGGATGCCGAAACTATGCGTCAACCGATTGACCGGATGCTGGTGCCCATCAGCATATTCTTCGATCCATTCGTCCCAGCTTCTGCCTCCCATCATATGTTTCACCTCCGAGGAATCTATCATACAACCGATGTCAAATTCTTTCGTACCGGCGAGCGACAAGATCGGCAGTCAGTTCGATCTCGCTCGTCTCGGCGAATCCATTCAGAAAATCAGCGGGCATGAACACATCGGCGTCCTCGACCGTTTCGGGGATCTCGGTGACGATCCATTTATCTATCGCATCCGAGAAATTTTCGTAGGTCTTAGCTCCGCCGATGATGAAGACATCGCATTTCAGGTATTTCGAAAGGGCAATTACTTCTTCTTGGCTTCGAAGTAACAGAACGTTCGGCTGCGAATCAATGCCGGCGCTTCGACTCAGCACGATGTTCAGCCGATTAGGCAGTGGCCGTCCGATCGAACGCCAGGTGTTCATACCCATCACCACCGCGTGGCCGGTAGTCGTTTCCTTGAAGAACTTAAGGTCTGCCGGATAATGCCACGGCAGCTTTCCGTCCTTGCCGATAGCGTTGTTTCTCGCGATTGCTACAATTCCGATGATCATACGATCTTCTCGCCTTTATAAACCGCGATCTCCGAGCCTTTTGCGAGCACGACCGAATATGGCTTTTCAGCGTTCAAATTAGCGAACTTTTCACCGTAGGTGCAGCCGAAATCAACGTCGATCCGGGCATTCTCTGCTTCGAATAATTCCCATTTCGGATGTTCGACCTTGTATTCGTCAGTCCGTCTTTCGCCGCGTTTGGTGTAGCCCCAGTAGTGTTCGATTATGAATTCTTCGTGTGAGCCTTCGCCGGGAACACCATGGTTCGTGCCGCTTTCTACGCTCAAGGTGTTCCGGCATTCGCCCTTTTCCCATGAGTATCTGACGTGAAGTGCATCGCGAAAGTGCGACATCTTCCATCGTTCGTAGGGCTCGCCGTAAAGCCTTCGCGCGATCATAGCTATTGCCGCCCGCGGGACGATCTCCTTCACAAAAACGACGCCTCGGCGAACTTCGTTATCAGTTTCACGCCGAACATAAAACCGCAGGTTGACCTCTTCGAAATTGACGTGAAACGGAACGAGAAAATCGAGTACGCGTGTGTCAAGGAACATAAAACCGACTAGGCTGACGAAGCACTTCCCTTCGTGAAGGTCTAGCTCCGTTCCCATCGGAACGAGCGGCTCAAGCAAAGCCGGATCGACCTCATAGTTTGCCATGATCAGGTCGCGCCATTCTGCCTTGAGGAATTTCATCATTTCAGTATCACCCTTTTGTCGCCGGCCCTTATGGTCACGCGTTCGCGGTCAAAATATTCCAACAATGGTATAGCATACTTTCGCGAAACGCCCGCGATCTCCTTGAAGCGAGCGACATCAATGGTCCTGTCCGCCGACGTATCGGCATAGCTCCGCAAACCAGCTTTAAGTTCGTTAATCGCTTCGACGTCAAAATAATATTCATCCGTCACCATGGTCATCGCTCCCGATCCGAGCAAAAGACGGACGAGCTTCTGCGCGGAGGCAGGCGAGACCATCGTGCCCTTTATCGCTTCCGCGATCACGTCCGAGAGCTTTGGCGGTTCGAGCTTAGCGTCGCGAAGAGTCGAGGAGATCGATCCGGAAACAGCTTTTTCATCCGCGGACATTTCGGTTTGGTGGCCCGCAAACCGCACGAGATCCTTTTCCCCGACAAGTTTTCCGTCTGAAATTAGCAAGGCAAGAAGCGAATCAAACACTTCGGGCGGAACGTATCGGAATCCTTGCTCCCGAAGCGTTTCACGTGAAATGCCTCTGGCAAGCGGATCTGCGCGGTGAAAGCGATTGATACGGTCGAGTACGCGAGTCTTCAATGCATCAAATTGCGAAACTGCAACGAATCTCCCGCCTCCGTTTATCGCTCCGCCGGCGGCAACGCATTCGGCAAGAGCTATTTCGGCAGCCCCCTGCTTCCACCCTGTTTGCGCACGGAGTTCTAAAATGCTGATCCCGTTTTCGCCGCCTGCGTCCATAAAGATAGCCGCGATCTTCGCTCGGTCGTCCACGGTAGCTTTCAACGAATCGATCATAGCGACGGCTGCCGGAATATCCCGCCGCTTATGTTTTTCTGCATGCGGAACAAATACCTTGCCGCCGCCGATGGTTCGCTGCGGCGAATAGCTGCGAATGATAAACCGGTCTGCCATCGCGCACGCGACCGGCGATTCGAGCCGGAACTGAACATGCCCGACCTCACCAGCAGGGATCTCGCCCGCCGCATTCATCACAAAGACGCGTGCCAAAATTTCAGCCGTTCCTATGTGAATTCGAACACGCTGGCGCGAACGCATTGGCCGCGGTGCATCGCCGAGCAACTCGACCTCGGCATCAAAGATCTGCGTCGGACGCAAAACGTCGGGTTCGGCGACCGCCATTCCGCGCGACAGTGCACTGTGATCGATCCCGCCGAGATTGATGGCGGTTCGCTGACCTGCATGAGCTGCCTTTACGGAACGTCCGTGCGTATGAAGGCCGCGGACCCGTGCACGCCGTTGGCCCGGCAGAAGCTCTAATTCGGTCCCTTCGGCGATCTCACCGTGCGCAAGGGTTCCGGTCACAACCGCACCAAAACCCTTTACCGTGAAACTCCGGTCGATGGGCAGAAAAGTCGCCCGAACGTCGTCGGATCGTTCGCCCTTCCCGCTCGCCAGACCTGCAAGTGTTTCGGTCAGCTCATCGATCCCAACGCCCGTGATCGAACTCACAGCAACGACCGGAGCGTCGTCGAGAAACGAACCCGCAACAAGCTCGGCGGCATCTAGCCGGGCAAGCTCGAGCATTTCGTCGTCCACCATGTCGCGCTTTGTCAATACAACGACGCCATGAGTCAGTCCAAGTAGCCGGCAGATCTCGAAGTGCTCGCGCGTCTGCGGCATCACGCCTTCGTCCGCTGCAATGACGAGCATCACGACATCGATCCCGCTCGCTCCGGCGAGCATGTTTTTGATGAACCGTTCATGTCCCGGCACATCGACAAACCCAAAATGAACATCGCCAACCTCCAGCTCAGCAAATCCGATGTCTATCGTGATACCGCGCGCCTTTTCCTCCGGCAAACGGTCTGCGTCAGTACCCGTCAAGGCACGAACTAAAGCCGTTTTGCCGTGGTCAATATGACCCGCTGTGCCGACAATTATTTCCATGAATAGAATGCGCGGTGAACCGATCTCAAGCGTGTTTCTTGAGTGATTCTAACATTTATGATGTTTGAAGAAGATAGGGCCCGAGGTGTTTCTATCGAAGCCGCAGGAGGTTTTCTACCGAGATGTCTTCGTCGATCGCATCCCATCGAATGCCGAGGCCGCCACCGATCAACTGCCAGCTCTTGCGTTCCTTTGCAGAAGCCGCCTCGAGCCGAGGGAACCAATCGAGCGGTACCGAGATCGCGCGGCCATCGGCAAGCGCGACCCGCAATGCGTCGTCGCTGCAAAGTACGTCAACCGCCAAAGGCTGCACATTTTGTGATGTTAGGCTCATATATTTCCTGTGACTAACATACAAGATTTACTGCCGCGTGGTAAAGCCCGGCGAAGCGGGCCGCTTCAGTACATGACCTCGAAATCTATCCATTGCGTGGCTACCCGGTTCGAGCCTTTGTCGCGTATGACGATCTGGAGTGCATAGTCGCCAGCCTCAAACTCATCGCCCAGACGGATCGTTCCGAACGCGTTTAGTCGTTTATCGCCCGCGACGGAAACGTTTTCCAAAGAAGCTGCAGCAAGCGATACCACTTCTTTGCCATTTCTATAGAGTCGAACCTCGCGCGAAAGCGAGGTGGCGTCTTTTTCGCGCACTTGGCTCCAATTGTGAACCGAATAAGCGTAGTACAGCGTTTCGCCTCGATTGAACATCCGGACGGCCGGGACAGATAATGATGCCGAGGGCTCAAACGCCGTCGCAACAGGACGGCGAGCAGTAAGAACCGGTTTGCCATTGTTCCCCACACCCGAAACGGCCAGACCTGTCACGAATAATTCGCGATCTCGGATCCTGGGAACTGTAAGAAGCTCGCCAGCTGAGCCGATGCTCTTCGTGTTGTTGTTCCTTATAGCGAACCGGATCGAGTACACGCCGGGCGTTTTAATGGGAATATCGGTCGAATAATCCAACCCGTTACGTTCCACGAATTGAAGCCCTTCGCTTGAAATCGTGATCGGATATGTCCGGTTGAACTCATCCACCAATTTACCCTTCTCATCGAGTACGACAGCTACGACATCGAACGAAACCTTACCCTGCCTTCTGTCGTCGATCAACAACGCCAGATCGCTTCCCTTGATGTGGATCAAAGTTCGAAGATAATGTCCGACGTTCGCCGAATGACCGGCGAGAAATGTTGTTTTTACGTCAAGCGAGTTCTCTGCAAAAGGTGAGGCTATTGCCTGGTAAAGCGGGCTGTCGGGTGTTTTGTAGCCTGGCGCGGCAGCCTCATTCGACCGTCCGAAGAAACCTTGACGAGCTGTAACTACAAGGTCCGGACGAACGGCCGTGACTTCGATCTGATGAAAAGCTTTACTGCGAAAAGTGTCGATGTTAGGCTCGTATGCGATCAAATAGTATGCCGACTGGACCTGCAAAACACGAGCGATGTCGATGTCTAACCGATTGCTGTTGCGAATGTAACGCCCGCCGGTCCCATTCGCAATATCCGCCAGACCTTCGCCGAGCGTCCGTTCTTCATCTTCGGGGGTTTCAAATCCGGGCTGTGATCTGTCGATGCCTGTAACCAGATCAGGCAATAGGTCTGGATTTACTTCGAGTGTCGCCGGGTTCGTAAGGCCGCGGGTGTTAAAAGGGTTGATCACGACCGAGGAACGGGCAGCCTTATCATATAGTTCATTTAAAGCTTCGCGTGACGATCGATCAATCCTTACCGGAAGACCTTCAGAAAGAAAGAATATTGACTTTCGGCTTGGTACACTCTTGACCCGTTCCAAGACCTGATCGAGCACGCCGATGGATGTTAAGATTTGACTGCGACCAGCGCCGCTTGAACTGCTTTTTTCCGAGCCAAAGGTACTGAAGCATGACCGCGAGGGATTCAGGTGTAGTTTGTTAACTATCCGCCTTAGTACAGACCGATCAGACGTATATAGCTGCAGCAGGCTGGAGCCGCTGGCGGTCCTGTATATCGCCACTCTGTCATCGGGCAACATTTTTGTGTCGATGAAACTACGCATTTCATTCGCCATGATCGATAGGCCGTCGCGTGTGGCAAAGCAGTTCCCGTCGTCGAGCACAAAAGTAATTAAGCGCCCTTCGGCCCGACGAACGCTTACCGGAGGTCGTTGAATGCCCTTCTCATTTTTGTCGCGTTCACCCCCGCTTCGTCTTCGATCCTGCGGGTTCTGTCCATCTTCGTACGAGAATCCAACGATCTCCTGACGTTTTCCGTCCTGAAACACCACGAGATCATCCGGCCTCAGGTCAGTGACCGGATTGCCGTTTTTATCTGTGACCAAGACATCTAGTTGGATCAGCGAAGTGCTGATCCTAACCGGCTGCTCGTCATCGTCCGGCGAGCCAGTAGGCTGTTGGGCGTGGACGAATGCAGCATAGAGAAAAATGATCGCAATTACGACGGCTGTATTCAATATTGTCCTCGTATCTAAATATCTCGATTCGTTTGACGCGGCTTCGTTTCGATACACACATGGGCGATCTAGAAGTCCTCTTATTAAAACTTTCTGCTGCATTGGATTATCGCTCGGCCGCCGTTCTGGTTTTGTCATGTAAATTGACGCCTTTTTTTCTCTAATTTTGCGGAAATGGGTCTCCTTTGTGCATCATAGATATCGATGGGTTTTCTGGAGGCCGTCAAAAAGCAGTACGTCATCCTTAATGTATCGGGAATTCCGGTCCGGGCCGATGTGCGCTGGATAGCGGTTATTTTGTTGATGACGGTGGTCATAGCCGGTGGGATCGGTTTTGCAAATGCGGCCGTTAGCATCACACTCGGTCTTGCAACGACTTTGATCTTCTTCGTCTCGATCTTTCTTCATGAATTCGCCCATGCCGCTGTCGCACGAATGGAAGGTTTGCGGGTCGTTGAGATCGTTCTGCACCCGTTCGGCGGGCTAACGCGGTTTCGGCACGAGCCTGAGACACCGCGTGCCGAATTTCGCATCGCGATCGCCGGGCCGGCCGCAAGTTTCCTACTCTCGTTACTTTTCGTAGCTGCGGCGGTCGCAGCGGGCTCGGCTGGGCTGGATATCCTAGCGGCACTGATGTACACGCTGGCGATAGGAAATTTCCTGATCGCCGTATTCAATATGTTCCCGGGCTATCCGCTCGATGGCGGACGCGTTCTGCGGGCTTACCTGTGGCGATCCGGCAAGGACCTGAACGAAGCAACGATACTTACCGGCCGCTGCGGTCAGGCCATTGCGGTCGCGATGGTCATCTTCGGCCTTATTTTCGCCATCGTCCGGCAAGATCTCTTTACCGGATTTTGGGCGGTATTGGTCGGGCTGTTTTTGTACGATTCGGCAAGATCCATCATCAAGGAAGTGAATGCGTCAGAGCAGGTCACTGTCCAGGACGTAATGATGCTGCCGGTCCCGGTAGCACCCGAATCGACCGTCCAGGAATTCGTCGATCACATTTTGCCGATGTATCCGCGACACGTTTTTCCGGTTGCCCGTGAGAAACAGCTTTACGGAATGCTTCTGCTGGCGGAGATGCGGTCTGTCGAACCGTCCCTTTGGCGGCAGACGCTTATAAGCGAGGTAATGCGGCCCGTATCGCATGACCACTTCGTTGAAACAGGCGTTTCTCTCACCGAGGCACGCGAGCTTATCCGGCTAAACGGCATCGGGGCAGTCGGCATACTGGACAGCGATGGAAATTTCGTGGGTATAGTCCATGGCACGGGAAACCCGAAGTAACACATCCCAATGGTGTGTTATTCTAGGAAGTATCGACGTTTGCTCCCCGGCCGCTGTCTCTCTCCTAGCGGACCTTGATCAAATTATCGGTTGACGATCATGGAATTTGGCGACTACATACCTTCATGGACCACGCTGCGGAATGTCCTCGACATCTCGCTCGTATTCATTATTGTGTACGTCGTTCTGAAGCTTCTTCGCGGTACGCGTGCGGTTCCGACGATGGTCGGCATGGTTCTGCTAGCGTTGCTTTACTGGCTTGCGGTTGTGCAGGAGCTTGCAACGCTCGAATTCGTCCTACGGTGGGCGGTCGTTCTGCTTCCGTTTACGATCATAGTTTTGTTTCAGTCCGAGATCCGTCAGGCTCTCATTTATTTTGCCAGCCGGTTGCGTTTTCCGATCTTGAAACGCCAACGCGGACAGTTCGGCGGCAGCGTTTACGACGAGGTTGTGCTTGCCGTTACGACACTTTCCACAGAAAAGACCGGTGCGTTGATCGTGATCGAACGAAACGTCGGCCTGCGCAATTTCATCGATTCCGGCGTTCAGCTTGATGCCGCAATAAGCTACGACCTGCTGGTAACCATTTTTAATCCAACTACGCCGTTGCATGACGGTGCAGTAATAATAAAGGAAGAAAAGCTAGCAGCGGCATCGGTCTTTCTTCCATTGACCAAGAATCCGGGTATTTCGCGTGACCTCGGCACGAGACACCGTGCGGCGATCGGGATCACCGAAGGGACGGACGCGATATCGATCGTTGTTTCCGAAGAGACCGGCCTCGTTACATATGTCGAAGGCGGAAACGTCCGCCGAAACCTTGATACGACCCAGCTTCGGAAGACCCTTTTGGAAGCGATGGACATACCGATAATCGAAAAGAAACGTGAGGCGACCAAGACGATGTCCGATGCCGAGACCGAAGCGACCATCGGCTAGAGGCGATACTGAATTTCTGTGGCTTACGACGAAGAAAACATCGGTAGCGAAACGCGGTCAGCCCCGTTGCTGATAAAGCATATCTTTCGCAAGGTATTTCTTGAGGACTGGTTGATAAAGGCGTTTGCCCTCATCATTACGCTTGCGCTTTGGGTCGGTGTGACCGGCCTGAGCGAACCGTCGCGCGAACCCATTTCTCAGATCCCGCTTGTGCTTCGTACGGCGGAGAATACCGTCGTCAGCAACAATCCGCTTGAGGCAATAAGCCTCGACGTAAGCGGTGACAAGCGGCGCCTTTCGCAGATCAATCGCTCAGAGCTTCGCGTCTTCGTCAATCTTGCTGATGTCCCGCCCGGCGAACATTTGGTTATGCTTACGCCCGAAAGCGTCGAGGTTCCGGATCTGCCGACTGGCGTTAAGATCGAACGGATAGAGCCGGGCCAGATCTCGATCGTCCTCGAACCGCTCGTTCAAAAGGAAGTTCCTGTCCGCATTGAGACCGCAGGTGAACTGCCTAATGGATTTGAGATCTACGAACAGATCATAACGCCGGCCGCGGTTCGTGTTCGCGGGCCCGAGGCGTTTGTTAACGGGTTGACAAGCGTGGCTACGGAAAAGATCGACATCGAAGGAAAAAACAGCGGATTTGTTGCCAAACAAGTTCGGCTCAACCTGGCTAATCCAAAGACGACTTTTCTGGATTCGACCGTCGAGGCATCCTTTCGTATCGGCGAAACGCGGATGGAGCGTATATTCCTTGTGCCGCTTAAGGACGAATCCGGCAGGCGGGCAACTGTCGTACTCTTCGGGCCGCGGTCACTGCTTATTGATCTAAAACCGGAAAACCTTGAAGTGTATTTTGTCCGGAATGATGACGATTCGGTAACGCCGTTACTTCGCCTACCTGAGGGCCTCGTCGGCCGCCTCGAAATGCGTCAGCTACGAATCAGCCAATAAGAATTCGCGAATATCCGCCCGCATCTCGTCCGTTATCTCATGCTTGGCTGAATACTGATGTGAATGGAAATTCGGCAGCCGTGAGCGGAGAGCTTCTTCGAACCCCTCAAATTTCTCGTTACTGTAAAATTCGTCGTCGTCGCCGTAAAGATACAACGTGCGAGCCGCGAATGGTTCGTACTGCGGATTGGTCTCAAGGTCACCCGGAATTCCTCCGCAAACACCGACGATTCCCCGCAATGCATTGAGGTGCGTAAATGCGAACCTAAAGTTTAACGCACACGCCTGCGAAAAGCCGTAAAGGTAGATCTTAGAAGCGTCTACGGCTCCTTCAGCCTCCAGGTTGTCGATAAGCTCAAGCAGGAACCTGTGATGGAGAGCAACGTATTCTTCCGAATATCTGTCCGAAAGCCATCCAAATCCCACGCTGTAGCCGGCATCGGTCTTGCGAAAATGATGATGCGGCCCCTGGACCGATGCAATAATGAAATCATCCGGCGCGACCAGCTTAGCCTCGCGCATCATGTACCGCTTATGTGCTCCATAGCCGTGAACCGCGATCAGAAGTGGAGCGTCCGGCGCAGCGTCGGGCGGCACGTATACGTCGTAATAGAGATTGATCTCTGCTTTTAGAAAAAGGTCGGTGCGGGTATTCTCGTTGCTCATGTTCGTGAGTCCATTCAAGCAAAACGGCCGAAGTTAGACAAGTTCGTCGCCCGCGCGTTATCCTTTGGCATCGGATCCGATCATGGAAACTTTTCTGCAGAAGATCGATGACATCGTAGATATCAGAGGCGAATCGGCGGCGGCCCGGTGGCTCGACCGTGCGGCATTCATCTTCCTCGTCATACTCGCAGCGGCGGCCCCGCATTCTATCGCCGCATCGCAGTCTGCCTGGCTGATCGGAATGACGGCGTGGGCCGCACGCGCGATCTTTTTTCGCCGCGGCCGTTTCAGTCATACCGCCATCGATCTGGCCCTCTTCGTATTTATTGGCTGGACCGTTTTAAGTTCCATCTTTTCTTACGAGCCGGCGGTCTCAATCGACAAACTTCGCGGCGTCGGCATATTCCTTGTACTTTATTTCGCCTATCACAATGTCAGGACGCTGAAGGCAGCAAAGATCGTCGCGATAATGCTCGTTGCCTCAGCGATGGTCAACGTCGTCTGGCAACCGGTCGAGCGTCTGCTTGGACGCGGCGTTCAACTTCAGGGTGTTTCAGAAAGCGGTCCGCTGGGCAAAGCCGGCATCGTTACGGGCGACACGATCCTCCGCGTTGATGGGAGACGCGTCTCGACGGCGGAGGAAGTGATTACGGAACTATCGGCGGCCCCGACCGCTGAAGTACTGATCCATCGAGCTGCCGGAAATAAAACTTTTACGGTCGATCGTGCGGACCTTCTGCCAATACGGGACGCCACCTATCAGCTCGGTGTCGAACGCTGGCACACAAACCACCGATGGCGAGCGACAGGTTTCTACGGGCATTTCACGACCTATTCGGAAGTGCTGCAATTGATCGGGTCACTGGTTCTGGGAATGCTTATCGCGTTTCTCCTTGGCCGAAGACGGAGCGACAAGCCGCTGGGATTCGAGTTGCGGCTTTCATTTCCAACGGTCGTTTGCGCTCTGGCGTTCGTCCTCATTTGTGTTGCGTTGCTTCTTTCGGGCACGCGCGGATCACAGCTTGGATTGCTTGCATCCGGTTTTGCGATCGTCACCGCGCTTCGCAGCCGACGTCTGCTCGTCATCGCTCTTTGTCTCGCGATACCGGTCGCGGCGGTCGGCTATTTCGCCCTGCTCCAAATCCGCGAAGCCGACGAAGACAACGAATACCGCAAGACCATGTGGACAGATGGCGTGCGGCTCGCAACCGAAAGCCCAAGGCATTTACTAGTCGGCGTCGGAATGGATTCGATCAAGGCGCGATGGCAGGAATTCGATCTATTCAATAAAGGCTGGATGCCGATGGGTCACTTCCACTCGATGCCGATCCAACTCGCGGCCGAACGCGGCCTGCCTGCACTCTTGCTCTGGTGCGTATTCCTTGCTCTCGTATTCGCAAGATTGTTCCGTTCATTAAGACAGGATACCGGCGATGAGGATCTTGTAATCCGGGGCATAAAGCTTGGCGCGCTCGGCGGCCTAACGGGGTTTTTTGTCGGCGGAGTGGTCCATTACAATCTCGGCGACGGCGAAGTTGCTTTGGTGTTCTATCTGCTCACCGGGCTTGGCTTGAAGGTGGCCGAGCTCGCTTCACGATCGGACAATTTGTGAACTTTTCTCAACTTTCCATCGTAGATCCTAACGAACCCAAACGATGGAGATAATAAAAATGCACCACAAATTCTTGCGCCACTTCCTTTCCCTACTGGTCGTCTATTCCTTTGCGGTGACCGCGATACCGGCGGTCGGCTATAGCCAAACGGTCGGGACGGCAACGGCATCGAACAGCTATGCCTCGGCAGTTGCCGAGATCGAATCAAAGGTCGAAGCACGCCGCAAAGAACTCGGCATTCCGGGAATGTCGCTCGTTATCGTAAAGACGGAAAGGTCATTTACATGAAGGGCCTCGGTTACAAGGATTTTGAGAAGAAGGTCCCGGTCGGCACCGACACACAATTTGCCATCGGATCCGTGACCAAGGCCTTTACCGCTCTTTCTGTACTGATCGCTCAGGACGAGGGCAAACTCTCACTCGACGATTCGCCAAAGAAATATATGCCGTATTTCCGGATGTACGATCCGGAAACCGATAAGAGCATTACGCTTCGCGACCTGCTTTCCCATTCCTCGGGCCTTAATCGTACCGACCTTGCGATGATCACCGGAAAATTGAATCGGACCGAACTGATCGAAGTGGCCGCACGGGCCAAGCCGACCGCAAAGTTCCGCGAGGCGTTTCAATATCAGAACCTGATGTTCACCGCCGCCGGCGAGGCTGTTGCTGTGGTCGAGAAAAAGCCTTGGGAAAAGGTGATCCCGGAAAAGGTATTCAAGCCGCTCGGGATGACGAATTCGACGATGTCCATCTCACAGTTGGAAAAGGCTAAGGATCGATCTTTTGGTTACAGCTACAATTTTGATACGAAAGAGACCAAGCGGCTGCCGTATCGCGGCATCGATGAAGTTGCTCCGGCGGGCTCGATAAATTCGTCGGCCGCCGATATGGCAAAGTGGCTGCAGTTCGTACTCAGTGGCGGCGTCGCGGGCGGGAAACGGCCTGTATCCGAAGCAAGTTTTGCTGAATGGATCAAGCCGCAGATGAAGATCTCGCCGGATGGCAAAATGTCGTACGGTTTAGGATGGTTCATTCGCGATTGGAATGGCAACAAGGTCGTCGAACACGGCGGCAACATTGACGGGTTCAATTCGTTGGTCGCCATGGTGCCCGAACAAAATCTTGGATTCGCGATGCTGACCAACGTCACCAGTTCATCGCTCGGCAATGAGCTGATGCCGATCATTTGGGAAGGCATTCTTGGCAAGCCGGAACCAAAGGCAGCCACCGACGCAACTGCAGCGCCGGCCAAAAGCGCCGGCGACCCGAAAGCTCTCATCGGTGAATACCTGACGCCGGACGGCAACGGAACGATCACTGTCAAGGATACAGGGGACGGCAAGGTAACCCTCAATATCGAGGGCCAGCAGCCTTACACCCTAACGCCGAATGCGAAAGGTGAATTTTCGTTGGTCCCGCTTCCGGTCGATTCATTCTCGCTTCGACCTACCAAGGACGCGTCGGGCGCCGTCACGGCGATCTCGATCAGCCAACCGCAGGGAACGTTTGAATTCAAAAAGAAGATAGCCTCGGCAGATGCCAAACCGATGATCTCGGCAGATGAACTTATGCAAAAGGTCATCGATGCCCACGGCGGAGAAGCGAACCTGCGGAAGCTAAATACCCGAATCATTGAGGCCGAGATCGACCTCGAAAATCAAGGTGTAACGGCGACATCTACGTCCTACGCAAAAGCGCCAAATAAGGTCGCCAGTAGCACAACAATGATCGCCCTCAAAAAAACCATCGCGACCGGCTGGGATTACTTCGACGGAAGCGGTGGCGGGGAGGAATATTCCTTTGCTCCGGCTGACGCTTATACCGGCAAACGGCTCGAGGACATTCGGACGAGCGCTGACTTTTACGGCCTGCTCAATTGGAAAAAGAACTACAAAAACGTGGAAGTGCGCGGAACGCGAAAGCTCGGCGACGAGGAGGCTTACGTCGTCCGTTTTGTATCAGAGAAGGGAACGGATGTGACAGACTTTTATTCAACGACAACATTCCTGCAGCTTCGGCGGGAAGGTGTGATCACCTCGAGCACGAGCCAGCAATCGATACCGTATTGGACCACTTTTGAGGATTATCGAGAGGTGGATGGTGTGATGATGCCGTTCAAGTCCGTTAATTATTCACCATCGAATGGCAATATTGTTTCGACCGTGAAGTCGGTGAAACACAATGTCCCGGTCGACGACAAGCTTTTTGCCCCGAAGAAACTGGACTAGTATAAAGGTCAGGAAATGAAAGGGCTGGGCAGAACGCTCAGTCCTTTTTTAATTCGTTGAAATGCCCGCAAGAGCGGTCAGGTTCGGCGCAAGCGCGGCTTCGCTGTGATCGAATACAGCGTCGAGTTCTTTCTCGACACTACCGTGGCCGGCCGGGATGCTCTTGACGAGGGGTTCGAAATTTCGAAAATCGTAAAGCTCCGGATCAAGCAGATGCGAACCGGTCACATTCGTAAGCGCCGTAAGGATCGACTGACGCAGTGACGGTATCTCTGTCGCCAACTCGGTGATCAACCGCTTAACGCGGGCACGCTTTAGGTTCGGCTGCGAACCGCAGAGGTTGCACGGAATGATCGGAAACCCGCGTTCTTCAGAATAAGCGACGATCTCCGATTCCTGAGCGTATGCCAGCGGCCGGATGATCGTGTTTCGGCCATCATCGCTGCGAAGGATCGGCGGCATCGCCTTCAATTGCCCGACGAAGAACAGATTTAACAGAAATGTGTTGATGATGTCGTCGCCATGGTGGCCGAGAGCGATCTTCGTGCAGCCTTCTTCGACGGCTGTCGAATACAAGATGCCGCGGCGGAGACGCGAACATAGCGAACAAAACGTCTTGCCCTCGGGCACATGTTCCTTGACGACCGAATACGTATCTTCTTCGACAATGCGATAGTTGACCCCGATCTCCTCAAGATAGTTCGGCAAAACGTCTTCCGGAAAATCCGGCTGCTTTTGATCGAGATTCACGGCCAATATCTCGAACTTCACCGGTGCACGTTTCTGCACATCGAGCAGCAGATCGAGCATTGTATAGCTATCCTTTCCGCCCGAAAGACATACCATTATCTTGTCGCCGTCTTCGATCATGCCGAAGTCGCCGATAGCCCTGCCCATCTTTTTTAGCAGCTTGGTCTTTGTCTTAGTCTCTACAAACACAGTTTCGATCTACTCCCGAAACCTTTAATCATGCCACGCATTGCATTAATAAACAACTTTTATAAAAGACTAGACACATTCGACACGCTGCTCTATTATGTAGGGGTATGCAAAGTCGGCTGTCGCCGCTTCCCCGAGCAATTGGTCATCGATCCGTGAAACCACTCCCAGTTTCAACAATCGCCATCTTCAAAATAGTTAAATAGGAGTTTAATCTAATGATTAGAATGGGAAGAAGTTCCAGAACGGAAAACAACGAGCCGTCGTATTCACCGGCATTTACTGCCCCGTCCGCTACACAATCGTACGGAAGCGAAAGCGCAGCCGCTTCATCGCGTGCCGTGACCGACAGCGAATCGATGGCCCGCGACATCAAGGAAGGCCGGCTTAGCGGCTTTGTTGGTCACGGAACGATTTTGTCGGGCGATACCAATTTTCAGGCGATGCTCCGGGTCGACGGCCAATTGGTCGGAACGGTCACATCGGATTCGGGTACGCTGCTCGTCGGATCAAATGGCCAGGTGGATGCAAACATCTCGGTCGCTTCCGCGGTCGTCAATGGCGTGATCAACGGCGACATTATCGCCAGCGAAAAGGTCCAACTGGGTCGGACGGCACGCGTCGTCGGTAATATTCAGACGCCCCGGATCCTTATCGAAGAAGGAGCTATTTTTGAAGGAAGCTGTGCAATGATGAAATCTCGCGAAGCAGTTGAGACCCGCACCGCAGAAGCAGAATCGACACGGTATCAAGAATCTTTGACAGCCGTCGAAGAGGACGATGACGACGAGTATCTCACCACGGGGAATTCAGTTGATGATGACGAAGATAAGGACGAAGATGAGGTCGCCGAAGCCGCAGGTATATAGGCTACGGCATTAGGAATCTTTTTTGTTCAAAAAGGCGGGCGGCAACCCGCCTTTTTCTGGATTTTCGATCAGACCGTGGCTGGACTCTTTAATTCTTTCGATAGGAAACTACAGATGCTAAATGATTTTAAGAAGTTCATTGCGAAGGGTAACGTTCTCGATCTCGCCATCGCCGTAATAATGGGGGCCGCGTTCGGTACCGTCGTCAAGAGCTTTACCGATGGTATAGTTATGCCGTTTGTCGGCCTGGCAACAGGCGGGATGGATTTCAAGCAGCAGTTTTGGGACCTCAGCGGTACAGTACCTGCGAACGCCACACCCGAACAGATCGATGCGGCCATCAAGGGCGGAGCGCCGCTGATCCTTTACGGACAACTTATCAGCGACATACTAACATTCGTCATTGTCGCGATAATTATGTTCTTCCTCGCCCGGTACGCGATCGGGTTGTTCAAGGGACTAGAAGCAGATTCGGCACCATCTGCAGAAGAAGCGTTACTGACGGAGATCAGGGATATTCTGAAAGAGAAGAATAAACCGGAGTCAGTTTAGGTATTCTGAGTCTTCGCGGAATCGATATTTCCTGTCCGGCGTGATACAGATGTCGAGCCGAATGTCACCGGAATGGACATCCTCTATCGCTTCGACCGGAGGGAAAAGGCTTACGCCGAGCTTAAGGCAGTCGGTCCGGCAGCGGGCAAGAAACCGGTCGTAGAAGCCTTTTCCATAACCGACGCGGTGGCCTGCCAGATCAAAACAAAGCAGCGGCACGATAACAAGGTCGAACTCTTCCGGTTCGGCCTTTTCTTTACCCTCAGGTTCGCGAATTCCCCATGCATTCTCAAACATCGGCGTATCTGAATCGAACTCGATGCTCTCGATCTCTCCACTTTCTGCATTGATCCGAGGCGGGTACGTCTCCACCTCGAATCTTTCTTGCCAGAGCCGAAAGTAAATGTTCGAGGTGTCAAATTCGTTTAATATGGGTATTCGTATGAAGGTATGGAGCCGCTTCACCCGCCGATGGTCGATCTCATTGAAGTATCTCTGGGCGATCTGCTCGCTTGCCGTCGCGACCGCTGCCGGGGAAAGCGAACTGCGCTTGTCGAGATAAAGCCTGCGAAGTTCGGCCTTCTTCATCGGCCGATCACCCACGCTTCTTGTCGGGCCGCGGCTTCATTGCCGATTTATTGACACGCGGCGAAACGACCGACTCCTTGAACTCCGAACCGCTCTGCTCATCGCGATCGGCTTTGTCATTCAAGAGCTTCGATTGTTCAACGATCTTCTTCGCTGATTTTGCAGCCTTGCTCGGCCGCTTTTTTGGTGTTGGCATAAAATTTTTTAACCTAACTTTTTATTATCCACCCGCCGCCGACAACTTCTTCACCGGTTTCGGTGTCGTAGAAAATGGTCGCCTGGCCGGGCGTGATCGCTCTCTGCGGTTCATCAAAGACGACGCCGACGTGCGACTCCGGCAAGGCGTGGAGCGTAGCAGGTTTCGGATCGTGCCGATATCGCACCTTGACCATTGCCCGGACCGGTTCTGTCGGCTCATCAAACGCGACCCAGTTCACGCCTTTTGCGGTAAACTCAAACGTGTCCAGCTCCTCTGCCTCGCCGACAATGATCTGATTCTTTGCCCGCTCGATCTGGACGACATACAGCGGCTTTTCGTGGGCGATGCCGAGGCCGCGACGCTGGCCGATAGTGTATCGGTGAATTCCCGTATGTTCGCCAAGCGTTTCACCTGCCGTATTGACGATCTCACCAGCTAGCGGCATTTCTGCAGAGCGGTCTTCGTGTTCCAGATATCTGTCAATAAACTCCGAATATTTCCCGTCCGGCACAAAGCAGATCTCCTGCGATTCTTGCTTCTCAGCGGTGTAGAGATTTGCCTCGCGGGCAAGCTCGCGGACCTCGCTCTTAAGCATTTCGCCGAGCGGAAAGTACGCACGCGATAGCTGGTCCTGCGTCAGTTCCCAGAGGAAATAGCTTTGGTCTTTCCAATGATTCTTTCCGCGAAAGAGGCGATAGCGGTCCGCCGCTTCGTCGTATTCAACCCGTGCGAAATGCCCAGTCGCCACCTTGTCGCAGCCAAGAGACACCGCCATTCGATCGAGCGAGGCGAACTTCAACCGCGAATTACACGCAACGCACGGGATCGGCGTCTCACCGCTTAGATAGCTCTGAACGAACGGCTCTACGACATCACGTTCAAAATCCTCTTCAAGATTGAGAACGTAAAAAGGAAAGCCAAGCGATTCGGCAACGCGGCGTGCGTCATAAACGTCATCGAGCGAGCAGCAACGCGACGGCAGCGGATCGCCGTTTTCGTCCACACTGATCCCCCGGCGCTGATTCCACAACTGCATCGTGAAGCCGATGAGCTCGTGCCCCTGCTCCTTTAATAACGCAGCCGCCGCCGAACTGTCGACACCGCCGCTCATTGCCACTGCTATCTTCATCTTCAATCTAGACCGCCAAATAAATATTATACCGCACTCGAAAGAATGCGCGGGATTGCGTTCATCAGCTTGCGATTCGTCGAGACTCACTTCACTAAACCGAAAGCGCCCCGTTTCGCCCCACGCTGCAACTTATTACCACACCACAGGTACTTAACGCCATAAGTAGCGACAGTTACTTTTAGGTGGGCTCGATGATTAAAGTGACTGTTTAACCAGTTTAAACAGTTCTGCGGGTCGGAACGCGGCACTGGCACCGAACTTGCGGCTGAACGGCTGGACGTGCGGCCCAATTTTTCTCAACTCCCAAGGAGACTTATCTCAAATGACTTTGATTAGCACCCTGCGTATTGCAGGTCTCTCAACACTCTTGTTCGCTCTCGCGGGTATCGCCGCTGCTCAGGGACCCGTCGCTAACACATCGACCACATCGGCCGAGTTGGAAATGTCGGCTCTAGTCGAAACTGCTTTGCAGCTTAACATCTCGACGGGCACCAGTGGTGCGACTGTTACCGGCACCACCGGCAACACCGGCAACGGCCTGTTCGCCTTGGACTTCGGCAGTGTCAATGGACTCGGCTTTGCCACCGTGCGCAGCAGCGCAAACGTTAGCGTGGTTGCAGACGGTACTGGAGCAACATATACGACACCGATCAATCTGACACCGGTTTACTCGGGATTTACGACTGAATCGGCCATCATCACGGTCGAAGAAGGCGAAAGCGCTGATCAGGATCTTGCACGTGAAGGCGGCTCAGCAGGCGGTGTCGCACCAGTGACAACCCCGGTCTTCGCTTTCACGGGTGCCAGCGAGTCGTTGAACGAGCGCTTTGTGGGCTTTCGCATTGCTCGCACGGAAGCGGCTGGTGCAAAAGAAGCTACGTTGGTCTACACCGTCACGATGACACTTGACTAATCACCAGTTTGCTGGCCCCACACCAGCATAACCCATAAGGCCAACCTCTGATCTCCCACCAGCGGTTGGCCTTATTCTTTTTGCGCTCTCTGATACCGATATGAAAATGTTCTCGATAACAATGCCCCGCAGGATCTTGATCGAAACGCCTGACCTCATCATCGTCGCCGTGATATTGCTCATGGTATGTGCAGGCTCGATGATAGGACAAACCGTTCCCGCAGCGGTCCCAACAAATGCAAAACCGGCAAAGCCGGCTTCGGTCGCGATTACGCCAGCGTCGATAGACACCAAGGTAAAATCGGGATCGAGCTACACACAAAACTTCAGCGTCGTTAATAACACGAACGAGCGCCTCAAGGTCCGCATGTCCGCTGAGGATGTCTGGATCGACGAGCAGAACAAACGTGTTGAGGGCCGGCCCGGAACACTGCCGCGGTCGGCTTCGTTGTGGATCCAGTTCACGCCTGCCGAGTTTATCGCCGAGCCGTTCAGCACAGGAAAAGTCAAGGCAGTTATCACCGTTCCCGAGAGCGCTGTCGGCAGCTTTTACTCCGTACCTGTGTTCGAAGTCGCACCGGCCGCTAAAGCGGTATTTCAAAATGCTTCAGCAACCGCGATCACCGCGTCGGCTTCGATCGGACTAAGATTCCGGGCGATCATGATGCTGACCACCGAGACGGGCTCGGAATACAACGTGGAGATAATGGGCGGAAATATTACACCGCCGACCGCTACGTCCGAAATGGACTTGACTCTCGATATGCGAAACCGCGGGAACGCCCACGCCAAGGTTCGCGGAGCGTTCGCCATTCTCGATTCTGCCGGGAAGCTCGCCGGCCGAGGCACGATCGTGGAAACGAGACTTCTGCCCACTCAGCGCAAGGCGATGACAGCGAAATGGTCCGGCGAGCTTAAGCCCGGCGACTATACCGCCGTCATCACGCTCAGCCATGACCGCGTCGGTGCCGTCCCCACCTCGATCGCCCACGAAATCTCGTTCACGGTCAATTGATCTCGCCGTTGATGCATGTCCAACCGTATTTCGACGCTTGATTCGCCCGGCGGACACTTCGGCGAAAAGAAAGGCCGCCTCGCCCAGGCATGAAAAAGCACTCCAAAATACGACCGCGTCGTCCCCATGGGATCGCCAGCCTAGCGAGGCTGGCATTGGCGTGCTGTGCTCTTTTGCTCTTTGTTGCCACCTGGCTCATCGCGCCGTTTGCGATCTCGTCTGGCAGTGACGTGACGAAAGACAACGTCTCCGCCATCCCGACTCCGACCGCCACACCCCTTTCTACTCAGCCCGTCCATGCCTCCGCAACCCGCATCAGTGTCATCGTGGGAACTACTCACGAACTTCAGATAGCGACCGGCTTCGACTCGGTTATTGTGGTCTCGCCTGAGATCGCGACCGCTTTGGCAAAGAACGGGTTCACGGTCACCATCACGGCGCACAAGATCGGCGAGACGATGCTGCTAGCCAAGTATGGTGCACGGCGGCATACGTACATGATCGAGGTCGTCGGCAAACCGCGAGCCGCCGCTCGTTCCGAGGAATCGGCAGGTTCGGACGATGTATCGCTTGAGTCGCCGGTAGCGACAGGTTCGTCGACGACGACCTACGCCAAAACTTCGGACAGCGGAACTTCCCTGGTGCGGCAAAACGTCGACCTTCGCCGCAAACTATCGAACGGACGAACGCTGCGTGTTTCCGCCGAGATGTTCAAGCTCTTCGGCGGCGCAAAACCCGATCTGGCGATTGCCCGCGTCCAGAATGTTGCGCTCAATCGTATGTCGCTCGGCGTCGACACCGCCGAGCAAACGATCGACGTGCTCGACAGTCAGGTAAATATTTCGCCGATGGGCCTAAACGGCTTCGCGATGCGCGGATTTCACCTGGTCCGAACTCCGAAGCAAGACCCCGACGCTAGGTTCCAAAAGAAAGGCATCGAAGTCTACGCCGGATTTGCGCGCCCGTCGCTCACGTTCCTGGATACGAGTGGGGGAAAGATCGCCGGGACGATGATCCCCGTAATTACAACGAAAAATCTGCAGGCCCGCGCCGGATTTACGGCTATCGCAGCCGACCGAAGCTCCCGCAGCGGGCGAGGCGGCGTCATTGCCCATGCCGACGTAACTTACACACCGACCAAAGTAATTTCCATAAATGGCGAATCGTCGTTTGCTAATGGCGACCTGTCATGGCGAACGAGGATCGATGTAAAAACTGCCGCGTATGGCGGCTCGGCGGAGGTGACTCGGTTTGCCCGTAGCTCACCTCTCACCAGCATCGGGGCGCAGTCCGGCGGACGCGCAAGCGAACTGTTTTCGTTTTACTGGCGTCCGTACAGGCGAATCAGCATGTCGGGCGGTTATAACCACACGCGGGTTTTGCGGGTTGTCGATTCACAGTCGGCCGACTTTGACCGCTCGCTAACATTTGCGAACGTTAGTTTAAGCATCAATAGAAATTCGCGACTCAATTTTCGGTACTCAGACCAGAATATCGAGACCGCTTTTCGCGGCGGCCTGACATCTTTCGAGATAAAGACCCGCACCTTTTCGGCAAGTCACAACATACGGTTTAACCGGCATTTGTCCAATACATTCGAGGCCCGGTTGAACTTCAATAAGGAAGCGCTTTCCAATGAACCGCTCGAAACCGGCTTTAGCTTTCGAGAGCAGTTCCGCCTCTCCTGGAACGGCTCCGCCGTTACCGGTTTTCTGAACTACAACAATAAAACGCCGTCGCTGACGGGATTGATCGTCCGCAACCCGCAGCTCCTGCCTTCGCAGATGCAGGCCGCATTTGCAAGCGACCCGGCTGTTTTTCTTCGCGCACATCGCGATCGGCTAGCGTATTTGCTCGGCGGCATAGAACTTCCGCTGACCCGCAGCTTCGACGCGGGTGCGCGATATCAAAAGGCATTTTCCCGGGTTACGGTCTCCGCCGAGACGCGGTATAGTGCCGGCGAGATCTTTGCACAAGATCAAAAGAGCGTTTCGACATCGGCATCCGTCGCCGTCCGGTTGGACAGCGCCAATTCAATCCGCGTCGCGGGCTCGAGATCCTTCGGCTCCAATCCGCGAATGGGATTAACGGTCTCATTCACACACCAGTTTGTCTCATCGAACAAAGGTTTTAGTTTCGGCCGCCTCTTTGGTCTCAACCGCGGGAAGGTTCGCGGCCGCGTGTTTAACGACCTGAATGGCAACGGTATAGCCGACGCGGGTGAGCCGGGACTGGCCGCAATGCGAATACAGGTCGACGGTAAACGAGATCTAATTACCGACAGAGACGGACGGTACGAGTTCAAGGCGGATCACGGAAGGCACCGCGTAGTCTTGGTATCTGATCAATTAGGCGTTCGGCTATTGGCGAACACGCCGACCGAACAGTCCGTTACCCTTGGCCGACAGAAGATCGAACTTAACTTCGGCGTACGCGATCACGGGTCGATCAGCGGCCGGGTTGTAAACAACCTCGGCCAATCGCAAAACCGACAGACGGCGCCCGGTCTCGGCGGCGTCAAGGTCACATTGCGATCGGCAGACAAAGTCTCAGGCGGTTTCGTTCTGGATCAAGTAACCGCCTCTAACGGCTACTATCTCTTCCCAAACCTTCGGCCGGGCAAATATTTTGTCGAGATCGAAACCGCCACCTTGCCGGCAAATTATGTAATTCCCGCCATGACGTCGTCATTACTCGTTGTCGCGCAGCTTGACCGCACATCTCACGACTTTTCCTTCGCCGCCCAGCGGGCCGTCACCGGCATCATCTATATCGATAATGACGGGGATAACCTTTACACCCACGGCAAGGACGCCCCCGTGGAAGGTGCGATAGTGTTCTTTAACGGAAAGGAAGGCATCACGGACGTCAGCGGCGGGTATATCCTCAGAGGCCTGCCCGCAGGTCGCATAGAAGTTTACGTATCGGGGCCGGACCGGTGTATGGGAACCCCGTTCGTCATCGAGCTCGGCGCCGAACCCGTCACCAAACGTTCGATAAATATCCCCTTGAAACTAAATACGAAGTAGAAATGCGGCGGCCCGCCGGCCTGTCTGGCTGATTTAACATTACCGTAAGGTGCGCCCGCGATAATTGTTTTATACGTACATTTCATCAGCTTTACCTCAAGGAGATATCGAAACGTGAATGAAGATATTGGTGTGAATCCGACGGAAAATGAGTCGTTCGACGACATCACCGCGGAGTTTCTTTCGCGGCGAAAGTTCGTTGGAATCTCGCTCGCAACCGCCGCAGCAATGCTCGTTCCCGGTGCGGGCTCGCTGGTGAAAACCATGCCGGTTCATGCTCAAACCGTCGACAGGTCTGGCCCGCTTCTCGGGTTCAAAAGTATTCCCACCTCCGTGCTAGACCGTGTCGTCGTGCCGGATGGCTACACCGCAAAGGTGTTGATCTCGTGGGGCGATCCCATTTCTAACGGCCCGGCCTTTAAGCCCGACGCGAGCAATTCCGCCGACGATCAGTCCCTTCAATGGGGAATGCACAACGACGGCCTGGTCTATTTCCCGGTCGACGGCTCGCGCCACGGCCTGATCGTCCAGAACCACGAATACACCGACGACGTGCTGCTGTTCCCGGACGGAATGGCAAACTGGAACGCCGAGAAGACCGCCAAATCGCAGAACGCACACGGCGTTTCTGTGATCGAGATCCGTCAGGCGGCGAACGGCAAAGATTGGAACGTCGTTCGCCCGTCACGTTTCGCCCGCCGCATCACCGCACAGACGCCGATGAAGATCGCCGGCCCGGCTGCGGGACACGATTCGCTTAAAACGTCCGCCGATCCGACCGGGACGAAAGTTCTCGGCACGATCAATGACTGTGCGATGGGCCTCACGCCATGGGGAACCTACCTCGCGTGCGAAGAAAATTTCAACGGCTATTTTCGCAAGACCGGCGAGCGGACCGAATCGGAAGCTCGTTATGGCATCACGCCGACACCGGCGTACATGTGGCACACGACCGACAAACGCTTTGACGCCAACGCCGAACCAAACGAAGCAAATCGCTTTGGCTGGGTCGTTGAAATCGACCCGTTCGCGCCGAAGTCGATCCCTGTCAAACACACGTCTTTAGGTCGGTTCAAACACGAAGGTGCCAAGGTGCAAGAAGCTCGCGATGGCCGCGTCGTCGTCTATTCCGGCGATGACGAGCGGTTCGAATATATTTACCGTTACGTTTCGCGACTTCCCTGGCGTCAGTCCCGAAAACGCGGGATCGATCCGCTCGACGATGGAACTCTCTATGTAGCCAAGTTTACCGCCGACGGTAAAGGCCAATGGCTGGAGTTGTCTCCATCGAATCCTACGTTGGCGAAATGGACACTCGCCGAGATCCTAATCAACGTCCGCAAGGCTTCTGACCTAGCTGGTGCGACGAAAATGGACCGCCCTGAATGGATCGACACTTTCCCCGATTCGCTGACCGGCATCGTTACGCTGACGAACAATTCACGCCGCGGCGTTGATCCTAGTCCCGGAACAGATGCCCCAAATCCGAGAGCCGTGAATACCTACGGGCACATCGTCCGATGGTTTCACCGCACGGACTGGACCGAAGATACGTTCGAATGGGACTTCTTCGCTCTTTGCGGCGACCCGCAAAATTCCGCTCACGGCTCGACTATCAGAGGTGATAAATACAGCTCGCCGGATGGAATCTATGTCGCGCCGAGCGGTCGCCTGTGGATCCAAACCGATATTTCAGGAAGCGGAATCAACCCCGAAACCCGCACGGGCGCACATCAGGGGTTTGGCAATAATCAGATGCTGTGTGCAGATCCGGTCACACGCGAAACACGCCGATTCCTCACCGGCCCGAACGTCTGCGAGGTCACGGGTGTCATGGTCACACCCGATGAAAAGACGATGTTCGTCGGCATCCAACATCCCGGCGAATCGCCTGTCAGCCGCAATGATCCGGCCGCCCCTAAGCGCTACAGCTCGTGGCCGGATGGACACATCGGCGGAAGGCCGCGTTCGGCACTGATCGTAATTACAAAAGATGATGGCGGGCAGATAGGGAGTTGAAAGGTTTGCGATTTAAGACCGGCAGGAGCTTCTCGCGGATCGCTTTCGCGATAGCAGCCGAACCTTCGGGCGTTGGGTGGCCGATGCTGGCGAGCTCGCAGAATCGGGTTCGGTAGGTAAGGCCGGTTTGGCGGCGTAGATCGGCGAGTTCCGGCCGGCATTCTTTGCCCCGAATCTCACCCATCGGGTCTGCCGGCCTGCCGCGGCGGCCGACCTTGTAAAGCAATGTTTGCTTCGCCCCATAGCCGTTGGCGTCAGTGAACGGCGGCTCGATCAAAACGGCTCGTTCGAAGCCCGCCGCATCGTTGACGGCTTTCACCGCCCGGCCAAATTCCCACGTCGAATCCTCCAGCCAGATCTGCGACCGCTTTATCATCTTGCCCCGATATCGCCGCCAAAACACACGCTTCACCGGATTGTTCACCAACGGCTTTGTCCAGCCCGGCCAGTTGTACAGCTCCAGCACGTCATTGACGATGTGTTTGACCGGCGTGTACCGCGTTATTATTGGGTAATAACCGATGACCGCGATGGTCGCGTTCGAGAAAGCATCGGCCGTTTTCGCGAGCAGTGCGGACATATGCTCGTAACAATAAAGCTTGATGTCCGCCCGTAGCTCATCGTTACTTTTGAACGGGTTCAAAATGTTCGCGACGCCGACCTCCGGGATGCCGCCTGAGAGCATTACTAGATCGACATTCTCCGCTATGGTGTAATCGCCCTGTGCGGCGTCGAGCTGCGCTTTGATCGATGGAAACGATACGTTTATTTCCGGATGAACGGCGGCCATCGCGTCGCGGTTTGCGGCGGCCAGAGCGGCGGTTTCGTCTTCGTTCAGCAAGATCGTTGAGCCGGAATGTGCTTTGACGTTCAGGTTAACCGTCCGCGTTCCGGCAAAAACCTCATCGGCCAACCAGCGTTTCGTCAGGTAATAGAATTTCTGCTCTTCTTCGAGGCCCTGTCCCCAAACCAACGAATCGCCGAGTACCAGCATCTCGAACGTCGTCCGACTGCCTCTCGCAAACAGCGATGGCGGCAACGCCGCCATGCCGCCAAGTGCACCAAGGCCAACTAGAAATCTTCGTCTGGAGATCGTCGTGTCCACTAGCTGTCTGATCGTTATGTTAAACGGCTCGAAAGACCATAGAAAATACAGTCCGGCCCTTGCCCACTTTTAGTTTCTGAGCCCAGCTCGTTTTGATCTCGGCCCATTCGTCTCGGCCGACCGCTCGAACTTCGACACACTCAAATCCAGCCGAAGCGTATTTGGGAACAAGGCTGCTACGTACGCTCTCGGGCGTAAACTCAGTTATGCCCAAGCGTTCAAGCTCGGCTCTGTCGCGTTCGGGGTCGATGCCAATGATGATCTTTAGCAAACAACCATTCGCAGCGATCCGCCCGATCGACCGCAGAATTTGCGCGTCGCCTCCCGCAACTGCCACAAGTAGGCTACCCCACGGAAACTGAACGTTTATCTCATTCGCAATGCCGTCAAGTTCCTCGGGCAGGTTCTCGACCGCCGCCTGAACGAACATCGCGTTCGGGAGGCCGCCCTTCGCCGGCTTCCTGGTCGCACGCATCGCGGGCTTCTCAAGCGGTTTCGTATTGGCGTCGATTCCGATATAGAACTTCGCCGGATGCTCGCGGGCTACGGTCAACACAAAGCGACCGTCACCCGTTCCGATGTCGAGGACTATCGGCCGGTATGGACTGATATGCTCCATCAACTCTTGACGTGTAAGTTATCAGATAGTGCTTCCGCGAATTTGCTTCATCATAATTTCGTAGTCAACTTTTTAGGGCTTTGATGACAGCTTTGCGATTTCCGATGCTTTTGGCCGCAGAAATAGTATGTCCTCACATTCCGACGAGGTGCGTCTACATTATTTGCTGGCGCTTAAATTTTTCTGAACATTTGCCGAAAATGTTCCGTAAAGGTTTAATCGCAGAATTAATTGTGGTAGGTTCATAAGACCATGCGTAACGCTCTTGCCTTCAAAACTCGCTGACCCCTGCTTCGCTTGTCCGCTCTCGGCGGCATTTGGGTGAAGTCCTTCGGCACATTTCGTGTCTTCTATTTTTATATTTTAAAGGTTTTGTATGTCTTTCAATAGTGAGAGTCCGTCCGTTGTGGCGGTCGAGAATAATTCAGTTCGTTCTGTTCTGCGCGAAGCGATCAAGGGCACCGATCGCGATTTTACGCAGGGTTCTATCCTCGCGGGATTGATCATTCTGGCCATCCCGATGACGTTCGAGATGGGAATGGAAGCGGTCTTCGCCATCGTCGATACGTTCTTTGTCGCCAAGCTCGGCGCAGAAGCGGTGGCGGTTGTCGGCTTTAGCGAATCAGTAATTGCACTTGTCTATGCAGTTGCCGTCGGCCTGAGCATCGGAGCGACAGCAACTGTCGCTCGCCGAATAGGCGAAAAGGATAATGATGGCGCGGCGCGTGCAGCGGCGCACATGATCTATCTCGGTGTATTTGTCGCGATCGCGATGGCGGTACCGGGAGTGGTCTACGCCGCCGAGATACTTACTCTGCTTGGCGCAGAGCCGGCGGTCGTCGAGCTCGGGACGCCGTTCATGCAGATAATGATGGGCACCAACGCCGTCATCGTGTTCCTGTTTTTGCTCAACGCGATATTTCGCGGAGCGGGCGATGCGGCGATCGCGATGCGTGTCCTGATCATCGCAAATGGATTGAATATCATCCTTGATCCGCTGTTCATCTTCGGCATCGCCTTCTTTCCGGAAATGGGCGTGACCGGAGCGGCGGTTGCGACAGTGATCGGCCGCGGCATCGGCGTGGCGTATGCGGCATGGGCGCTTTTCTTTCGCGACAACGGCGGCCGGATCGAGATCCGCCGGGCCCACTGGAAGTTTGACCCGAAACTGCTCTGGAGTTTGATCAGATTATCGTCGGTCGCGGTTCTGCAGTTTCTGATATCGACCGCGAGTTGGAGCGGCCTCGTCGTCATCATCGCCGGATTCGGCAGTATGGCGGTCGCCGGTTATCAGATCGGACTGCGCGTGATCGTGTTCATCATTCTGCTCGCGGTCGGCATCGCGAACGCGGCCGCGACCTTGGTCGGCCAAAACCTCGGTGCCGGAAAGCCCGAACGTGCCGAACGCACGGTCTGGATCGCCGGCGGCATAAACGCAGCTCTGCTCGGCGTCATCGGTTTCGGGTTCGTGCTGTTTGCCGAATCGGTCATCAGCATATTTTCGACCGAGCCCGATGTCTTGCGTTACGGAACGGATTGCCTGCGGATCGTCGGATACGGCTACGCATTCTACGGCCTAGGGATGGTGATGGAAAGTTCATTCAATGGTGCGGGCGACACGGTAACGCCGACCTATCTGAACTTTTTCATCTTCTGGATGTTCGAGATCCCGCTCGCCTACGTCCTTGCGTACCACTTCGAGATGGGGCCGCAGGGCGTGTTTTGGGCGATATCGATCGCGTTCTCATTGTTGGCCGTCACCTCCGCTCTTCTTTTCAGACGCGGAAAGTGGAAGGAAAAAGTTGTCTGATCGGTAGGCGATTTGATCCGGCAGATGCACACGGCGAGCTCTAAGCTTGTCCGTGTGCATCTGTGTTAATCTGTGGTTACCGGCCTACAGATGACTTTCACCGATCCGCTCGAACACGATTTTCCCGAATGGTTGCTCCACGGCGATCATTTTTACTATGCCGCTGACGTGGTCTCGTTCGGCGATCCGCTGACGACGGCGAATCTTCGTGAGGCGTATCAGCTCGGCATATTTCCGTGGTACATGCGCGGCATTCCGCTGCCGTGGTATTGCCCGGAGCGTCGGGCGATCCTGGAATTTGCCGACTTACACATTCCCCGCAGCCTCGAACGCGCACGCCGCAAAGAACTTTTCACATTCAGTATTGACACCGCCTTTCGCCGCGTCATCGAACAGTGTTCGCGGGCATATCGACCGGGTCAGCGCGGAACGTGGATCATGCCCGAATTCATCACCGCGTTTACCAAGCTTCACGAAGAAGGTATGGCGCACAGCATCGAGGCCTGGAACGCGAATGGCGAACTTGTCGGAGGTATTTACGGCGTTGATGCTGGCGGCGTTTTCTGCGGCGAATCGATGTTTTTCACCGAGCCGAATGCGTCGAAGCTCTGCCTCCTCTATTTGTTTGATCACCTGCGGTCGCGCGGTTCGACGTGGTTCGACACGCAGGTAATCACGCCGCACATGGCCAAACTCGGTGCCAAAGAGATTGACCGACGCGAGTTTTTGATTAAACTCAACACTACTCTGGCACTTGGCCTAAAACTATTCTAGTTATGCCGCATCGCGAACGAAAGAATATCCGCCCCGGCCTCAAGGTCGCCGTCGTCCTCAAACAAGATCAGCGCACTGGCAAGCTGACCGAAGGCACCGTCGCAGACCTTCTGACCAAATCCCCAAACCACCCGCACGGCATAAAGGTCCGCCTAGAGGACGGCCAGGTCGGACGCGTGCAGAAATTGTTATCGCCGACTGCATGAACCCCGAGTTATGACCTTCATTGCTAAACCGATTGAAACGATAGGACTCAGCCCGGTCGAATGGAAGACCCAAAGAATTGGCGTTTTCAAGGTCGACAATAATGGTGAGGAGCAGATCGGGGAATACCTAAGGAATTATGGATCATTCTTCGATTCATTTTTCCATTTTCAACAAAACGGAAAGGATCTGGCTCTTTATTCCTGCGACTATACTGCCAAGCGAATAATGGAACTACCTTCGTGTCAGGAGATTGGCGGCGAAGAACCAAACGAAATGGGTTTCTGTCCAGTCGAATTTTTTGTTCCAACCTACCTTGATCAGGAGCATAAGCATCGTACGAATAACGAATCCTTTCCGCCAGAAACGGCTTCTGTAAGAAGGGTTAATAACCCATCGATCGAAGACCTTCGGGAGTCCGAGCAGAAGCATTCTTATGTCGTCGCCTTAACAGGACAAGAGTGCGAAGATGTTTTCACATACCGTCCGTTGACCCCGCTTTTATACTATCCGTTTGGTTTTATCGCCGGCTGCATCTGGGGCGACGAAAATACATGGAAGGTTCAGTATCTGGATCTCTCTCAGGCATTTGAAGGTAAACTAGTTAGAGAAGAAAGTAGCGGTTATATTGAACTTCCTGACGGCCTGAGTCTAAAGGATGCGATCCACATGGACGATTACCTCTATGATGCGGAAGAAGAAAGTGCCAATCATATTCGCATAAATTTATTGCAGACATTCGACCTCAGAACGAGCAGCTTTGTCCATCCGTTTGAGTAGCAAATGACGAGCAAATTTCTCTTCTAGGGATCAAACGGCCACACCGGGAGTTGAACGTCAATAGACCATGTTTCTTGATTTCGATAAAGGATGGGCATATTCTAAGCGTATGAGGACACTGCTGGAACAAAGTCTTGAGCTTCCGATACCCGAGAGAATAAAACTTATTGAGGATATCTGGGACAGTATTTCGGCTGAGCAGAATGATCAGGGCACTTGTGAGTTGACGCCGGACCAAGTCGCAGAACTGGAGCGCCGAATTGAATTTCATAGATCTCATCCCCAAGATGCGATACCCTGGGAAACGGTTAGGGCGAGGGCTCTTTCCCGGAAATAATGCTGCGAATAGCATTAAGCCCCGCAGCAGAGACGGACTTCGATGATGCGGTCGCTTGGTATGACGCCCAAGAAGAAGGCGTGAAGATCGATTTTATTGAAGCCGTAAATTCAACCCTCAAGTTTATCCAAGCTTCCCCGGCGTCATTCCCAGTTGCGCACGGAACTTTTGTTCGCAGGGCCCTCGTTAAGAAATTGCCGTTCATTGTCTCGTTTACGGTCGAAACCGATCGAATTTATGTTTATTCGTTATTCCATACAAGCCGAGATCCAATAGTCTGGCGAGGCAGGGTTGGTTGATCTTGTGAACAAAACAATTCTCATCTACGGAGCAAACGGATACACCGGCGAGTTGATCACACGGTTTGCGGTGGAGCGCGGGATGCGGCCGATCATTGCCGGACGGAATGAGGCGGCGATCAAGTCGCTGGCGGAGAAACATTCGCTCGAATATCGCGTTTTCGGGTTGGACGAAACTGCAAAACTGGACGCTGCGCTCAACGAGGTCGATGTCGTGCTGCATTGTGCCGGGCCTTTTTCGCTGACCTCGCGGCAGATGGGCGAGGCGTGCCTGCGAACCAAAACTCATTATACCGACATCACCGGCGAGATCGCGGTCTTTGAGGCGTGTGCTGCGGGCGACCAAAAAGCAAAAGACGCTGGAATAATGGTGATGCCCGGCGTTGGCTTCGACGTCGTACCTAGCGATTGCCTTGCGCGTCATCTGAAAGATCGTCTTCCAACTGCCACCAACCTGAAGCTAGCCTTTTACGGAATGGGCCAGATGTCGCACGGCACGCAGAAAACAATGACGATGAACGTCGACAAGGGCGGAGCCGTTCGTCGCGATGGCGAGATCTTGCCCGTGCCCGCCGCCTGGCGTACCCGCGAGATCGACTTTGGCGAAGTGACGAAAACCGGTGTAACCATCCCGTGGGGCGACGTCGCGACCGCATATCATTCGACCGGCATTCCGAATATCGAGGTCTACACAGTTGTTCCCAAAAGCGCGCTCAAGGCGATGAAGCTTAGCCGCTATCTCGGATGGTTGATGGCGACCGGCCCTGTCCAACGATATCTGCTGGGCAAGATCCCTCCCGGCGGCCCATCTGACGCGGAACGCGAGAAAGGCAAAACCCTGCTCTGGGGCGAAGCGACCGACGACGCCGGCAACCGCGTCGAAGCACGGCTCAAGTGTCCCGAAGGCTACACGACGACCGCCCTCGCCGCACTCAATATCGCCCAAAAAATACTCGACGGCAACTTCACGCCGGGTTTTCAAACACCCGCCAAAGCGTACGGAGCGGATCTCGTCATGGAATTGGATGGCGTAGATCGACAGTAGCACCCGGCCGCAATACCCGGCTGGAGCCAGGGACCCCGCGTCCAAAGCATTTATTGCACCACTTCAAAATCGATCGACTGGCTTGAAACCGAGTCTTTGCCGCCGAGGAGGTCGCGGACAACGATCTGGAGGGCGTAGTCGCCCGGTTCGGCCTGGGGGTCGAGATGCATGTAGGCGAAATCTGAGATGCGTGACCAGTTGGTTTGCTGTTCGATCTCGGCGGTGTTTTGTTCGCCTTCTACGACGAGTTTGCCATCCTTGTAGAGGTTGACGCTGATCGCAAGCTGCGGGCGGCCCGATGATCTGTTCAGCTTCGCGTTATAGATCGAATAGGCATAGGCGATAACGGAGCCGCGTTTGAAGCGGCGGATCGCGGGAACGGCATCGGATGCTGGCAACGTGATCGCGTTTGCGGCTGTCGTTGGCGCGAGCTTTTCGAATTTGCCGGCTGTGTCGACCCCCGTGACAGTAAGTCCGGCGACGAAGACACCTGAGCGTTTGAGGTCGGGTATCTGCACGATCTGGGCGGCGGTGCCGATAGTTTTGCTATTCGCATCGCGGACGGCGACGCGAAAATTGTAGCTGCCGCTCTTTTTTACCGGGATATCGGTTGAATAAACGAGCCCGTCGCGATTGATACGGGCGGCGGTCGCGGAGTCGACCTTTAGCGTGTGGGTGCGGTTAAATTCGTCGACCACGTCATTCTTTTCGTCCATGGTCACGGCTACTACGTCGAGGACCATTTTCTTTTGGCCACCGTCATCGACGAACACGAGATCGGTACCGTCGAGATGGAAAAGCGAGCGAACAAAGCTCTCGCCCGAAGGAGCGATGCCAAAATGTGCGGACAGGCCGATGTTAAGCCCGGCTCGCGGCAGCGGAGCGGCGATCGCATCGTAGAGGTCGGTCTCGGCGCTTTTCGCCCGGCGCTTTACAGGCGCGGTATCGACCGCTGCCAGAAAGCCGCTGCGATGCGAAACACGAAGCTCCGGCACTTTTATCTTGACGTCTATGAAATTGAATTTCTTGCCCTTGAAAGTATTCTCGTCAGGCTCGTAGGCGAGCAGATAGTAGCCCGATTCTTTCTCGAGGATCTTGTTTACGAGCTTGTCCGGAACGCCCGAAGAACGGTAAAATTCGCCGCCGGTGTCGTATGCGAGCGTCTGCAGGCCGTCAGTATCCCGACGTTCCTGATCGATACGGCTGCGGGAGGTTGCCTCTGTTGCGTTAAAGTCGTCCTCGACATAGATCTCGTCCTTGGATTCGATCATTCCGGGGATTGAAGAACCTCGGAGGGAGAAAGTGTGAACCACTACGCCCGCGCGGTTTGCCGCGTCGGTGAGCTCGCGCATGAAGGCGGCGGCTTCGTTACGTCGGTTATCGCGGTCGCTGAGCGGCAGCCCGTCTGACAGCACGAACATCGACTTGCGGCCCGGAGCGCGTTCGAGCCCGCTAACCGCATATCGGAAAACACCGAGCGTGCCGACGACCTGATTTCTGCTGACCGAATCTTCCCGGTATTCGCGGATCTTCTTCTCGGCTTCGGATTCAATTGATACGGTCTTTACACCCTCGTCGGTTAGTTTGCTGAAGGCATTTGAGCGGGCCGCCTCGCTGAACGAGCCATCCGTCTGGGCGCAAGAGCCTTGCGGCGGAAACCAGCGGATCTTGTCGGCAGCCTTGAGAAGTGTTGCCTTATTCGAAGTGTACTGCTGAAACGCACTGCTTCCGGCACGCGTGCGGTAGATCGCGACCATATCGGTCGGCAGCATCTGCTCGTTAATAAACCGCTTCACAGTCTTCTGCGCCGAATCCATTCCCCAAACCGAGGCCGAGCAAGCACCGTCGTCGATCAGGAAGGCGATCACGCGGGTGCTGGCATTTGGCGGCATTTGGACCGAGGGCGGAACCGGGACTTTAGGATCATTCTTAGCTTTTGCACGTTCCTCGACGCTGGATGTGATGGTTCCCGCGGTCACGACCGGCACAAAACTAAACCCAACGATCTTCTGCGGTTTGCCGTCCTGCAGCAGCTCGAAATCCGACGCTTTCAGATCGCGCACCGGCAGGCCCTTCTTATCAGTTACCACCACATCTACCTGCACGAGCTGGGTCGTTATTTTGACGATGTCGTTGGAATCGGGCGTTTGCGACGGAATCTGTGCGGAGACATCCACGCTAGAGATGCTGATCAGGCCTGACAGCAAAACAGCAGAAAAGATAGAGCGTTTCATATATTCGTTAGTCCGGAAACGGAAACGTCAGCAATGCGATGGAGAGTCGTTTAGAAAAGGTTAGGAAAAAAAGGGGAGAAAAGCAAGCAATTTTGTGTCGTCCGTGGCGAGGGAGAAAAAGCTCAACCACGGATCATACGAAAGGCTCTAAGAGGCTTTCCAAATCAAACGTCGAGGTTCTTAACGTCGAGGGCGTTGTCTTCGATGAATTTGCGACGGGGCTCGACCTGGTCGCCCATTAGAACGGTGAAGATCGCGTCTGTTTCGACGACGTCTTCGATGCGGACCTGCAGCAGCGTTCGCTTTTCGGGGTCCATCGTTGTCTCCCAAAGCTGCTCCGGGTTCATCTCGCCGAGGCCTTTGTAACGCTGGATCGTAAGGTCCTTTTTGGCCATCGCAGTGACGCGTTCGAGCAGTTCTGAACGAGTCCCGATGTCCTCGCTCCCGCCGTTTTCACCCAGCAAAAATGGGCCCGGGAAGTCTGCCTCAAGCGAACGCATGAGCTCGATAGCCTTTTGAAATTCGACATAGCTGGCCATGTTCCAGTCAAAAACGAACTTTCCGCCATTCGGATACGAGACCTCGACCTCCCATAGGCCGTGTTCCAGGTCCGGGATCAATTCGGTTTCAAATCCGGCGCCGGCGATATACGCCTCGGCCTCGCCGATCAGTTCTTCCTGAGCAAAGATCTTCTTGAGCTTGGCCCCGTGTTTGATCAGAACCCCGTCATCCTTTCGGGCAAATGCCTCGAGGATCGCGGTCAGCAACTTGTCGTCATTCCCAATTCGCCGAGTGAATCGTGCGAAATAATTCTGAAATTCGTCGGTCTTTTCGAGAAGTCTCGACAACTCACGGCCCTCGATCGTCCTTCCGCCCATGTCGACCTGCAGATCATTGGTGCCCATCCGCACCAGGTAGCGGAACATCGACTTTTCGTCCTTGATATATTCTTCTTTCTTGCCCCGTTTCACCTTGAAAAGCGGTGGCTGGGCGATATAAACAAAGCCGTTCTCGACAAGATCCGGCATCTGCCGGTAGAAAAAGGTCAGCAGCAGCGTGCGGATGTGGCTGCCGTCAACGTCGGCGTCCGTCATCAGGCAGATCTTGTGATACCGAAGTTTGTTGACGTCAAAATCTTCTTTGCCGATGCCGGTGCCGAGCGCAGTTATCAGAGCCTTGATCTCACCGTGGCCCAGCATCTTGTCAAAACGTGCTTTTTCGACGTTCAGTATCTTACCCTTAAGCGGCAGAACGGCCTGATTCTTTCGGTCGCGGCCCTGTTTGGCCGAGCCGCCTGCAGAATCTCCCTCAACGATGTAGATCTCTGATAGCGCAGGGTCTTTCTCCTGGCAATCTGCGAGTTTGCCCGGCAGAGTTGACGTGCCCAGCGCACTTTTGCGGACGATCTCGCGTGCCTTGCGAGCCGCTTCGCGTGCGCGCGCGGCGTCTACTGCCTTTCCGACGATCTTTTTGGCCACGACGGGATTTTGCTCAAAGAATTCGCCGAGCTTTTCATTCAGGAACGATTCCACCGGGCCTTTGACCGGCGAATTGAGCTTGCCCTTTGTCTGCCCTTCAAACTGCGGCTGCGGGATCTTGACGCTGATGACGGCTACGAGCCCTTCGCGAACGTCATCGCCCGTCAGCGTGACCTTTGCATTCTTTGTCAGGCCCGAGCTCTCGGCATAGTTGTTGATCGTTCGCGTGATCGCGCCGCGAAACCCGGAAAGATGCGTTCCGCCATCGACCGTGTTGATGTTGTTCGCGAACGAGAAGATCTTCTCGTCGTAACTGTCGTTGTACTGCATCGACACTTCGATCGAAAGCTCGTCAGAAATCATCTCGAAATAAAGCGGTTCTTCGTGAAGGATCGCCTTATTTTTGTTCAGATGCTTAACGAATTCCGCTATACCGCCCTTGTAATAAAACTCGTGCGACTTTTCGGGATCTTCCCGTTCATCTTTGATAAAGATGCGGATGCCTTTATTGAGAAATGCTTTTTCGCGAAGGCGCTCGGAAAGTTTGTCAAAGCTATAGACCGTCGTCTCAAAAATATCGCTGTCTGGCTTGAAGGTGATCTTTGTTCCGCGCTTTGACGTCGTTCCGGTCTCGGCCAGCGATGAAACCGGAATGCCGGCCTGAAATTCCATCTCGTGGGTTTTGCCATCGCGCCAGATCTCAAGCTTTAACGTTTCGCTCAAAAAGTTGACACACGAAACGCCAACTCCGTGCAGGCCGCCAGAGACCTTATACGAATTGGTGTCAAACTTACCGCCTGCGTGAAGAATGGTCATCACGACCTCGGCGGCCGAACGCCCTTCCTGTTTATGCATGTCGGTCGGAATACCGCGGCCATTGTCGATGACTGTTACCGAATTATCCATGTGGATGGCAACTTCAATCGTGTCACAATAACCTGCAAGGGCTTCATCCACCGAGTTGTCGACGACTTCATATACCAGATGATGGAGGCCAATGTCGCCGGTCGAACCGATATACATAGCCGGACGTTTCCGAACGGCGTCGCGACCCTCGAGAACTGTTATCTGATCTGCCCCGTATTCTGTTTTTGCTTTTGCCAATGTGTTAGAAACCTCTTCTGTCGCAGCGAGTATTCTGCCGCCTTTTTATTGTTACTGGATGAATTTCGTCGATAAATTAGCGTTTGAGAGTCAAGGAAAATCCTGTACTGATCAATGGTAAATTATAGCATTTTTGGGTCAGAAAAAACAGCAGGGAACAGGGTCATTTATGCAGACGCGGCGAGAGCGATGGCGGCACCATTTTCGATGTTAAACACGCTGGCCGAACGGCCGAAATCATCGACGAAGCTCTTTTTTGACGTCGTGACGAATGTCTGTGTTTTTCCGTCAAGAAATTCCAGCAATTGACCGATCCGGCGATAGTCTAATTCCGCATCGATGTCATCCAATAGAAACAAAGGATATTCGCCATGAGTCGTGTGGAACACCGATATATTGGCGAGTTGCAACTGAAGCAGCACGCTGCGCTGCTGGCCCGCAGACCCGTACTTCCTAATGTCATGCCCGTCAAACTGGATCTCCATGTCGTCACGCTGGGGGCCAACGAGTGAGTATCCCGCTGCGAGTTCGGCATTTACTCGCAGATGTAAGCGTTCTGATAGCAGAGCCTCGTAGTCCTCGAGGTCGCCCTTTCCCTCCAGCGACGAGACGTATTTTATTGAGATCTCCTCACGGCCAAAGAGTTTTGCTTCCAGGGCTTCGTTTATCCGTTGAACAAATCGCATGCGACCCTTGTGGATCCGCGAAGCAAGCCCAACCAACTGCTCGTTCCACGGGCTGAGGAGTTCCGTGGCCTTCTCGATCGAAAGTTCCCGGTCTCTCGCCGTTTGCAGCAGCTTATTCTTTTGTCGCAGGACCTTTCCGAAATCCGTGTAGGTCTGAATGAACGGCGGATGAAGCGACACTATGCCGGTGTCAAGAAACCGGCGGCGCTGGTCGGGCATCCCTCGCACGATCGATAGTTCGTCTGCATTAAACAGAACGGCAAATAGCTCGCCGAGATAACTTGGGGCCGATTCGCGCTTGCCATTGACGGCGAAAGATTTTATATTTCCTTCTATAGTGGCCGTCAGGTCACGATCGATCCCCTCGGATTGGTGCACCCTTCCCCCGATGGTCGCCATTTCTTCTCTAAACAGGATCGTTTCCTGTAATTTTGCGGTTTTAAATGACCTGGTCGTTGCCAAGATATAGATAGCCTCGAGCCAATTGGTCTTTCCGTGCCCGTTCTCTCCAAAAAGGATATTCAGCCCTCTGCCCCAATGTATTTCCCCTTTGATATTTCGGAATTTTTCTGTCTTTATCGCGTCCAGACGCATATTCGAATAGTAGCACGTTAGCCGGAGCCCCCGAACCGTCTGATATTTGATCGCATTCACGTTTTTACTGGAATGGAGCGGGATTCGTCATTTATTAAATTAGGGTGTTAAACATCCTTTAACGAATTTTAAACGATACCACCCTCAACCGATGCGAATAATTTTAGCGATCGCGATTCTTACTTTCTCCGGACTGACCGCTGCTGCACAACAGCAGCTTCGTGTTGGCAACCAGGCACCGTCATTTGTGGCGGAAGCACTCGACGGTCGGTTGCTAAGCCTGCCCGAAATGGAGGGCAAAGTCGTTGTAATGACCTTTTGGTCAACAAAGTGTGCGATCTGTCACAGCGAGATTCCGAAGCTAAATCAAGTTGCTAAACGGTACCAGGGCCAGGACGTAGTCTTCCTAGCATTGACGATGGAAAACAGCAGCCGCATCAATCCATATTTGCAGAAGAATCCATTCGATTTTACGATCGTCCCGAACAGCTTTGGTGTTGTCTTGAAGTTTGCGGACATGGATAGTGGTGGACGCATAAACATCGGTTTTCCGGCACATTTTTTGATCGGGCGCGACGGCAAGATCGCTCACCGCACACAGGGTTTTGACAAAGCATCGAACATAGATGCTCAAATATCGCGTCTGATTAGCGAATAGGTTTCCACCTTGCGTTTTTCTCTTTACTCCTTTAACCCGACTGTAGGGGTACAGTCGGGCTTTTTTGCGTCACAGAACAGGTTGTTTCCTGGGCCGATTTACGGTATATTTCTTGATTGCCGCTGAACCGTCCCGTTGGCAATGGCGACGGTACCGCCCGAACGGAGAGGTAGCCTAATTGGTAAGGCAGTAGTCTTGAAAACTACCGCGAGTGATCGCTTGCAGGTTCGAGTCCTGTCCTCTCCGCCACACATTTAAGTCAGATTTATTCGCTCAGATAAATACGGCTCCAAAAACTCTTCCTGGAAGCTATAGTTGGTCTTTTTTGCATTTTACCCTCGATCTGTTATAGCCTGGGTAATATGAATGACGGTTCATTCAGACCTCTCAGGCTCTTCTAATGGCATCTACTCACTCCGAAAAACTTAAACCTTCGTCTAAGGGCGACTCAGCCGCCAGGTCGCCAAAGACGCCTGTCTCGGATAAACGGAAAGCAATTTTGCAGGCGGGTATCAAGGTGTTTGCTCAGAAGGGGTTTTTTAATTCGAAGGTTGCTGATATTGCCGGTGAAGCCGGGATCGCTGATGGCACCGTTTATCTTTATTTCAAAAGCAAAGAGGAGATTCTCCATTCGATCTTTGACCGTGCAATGGCCGAGTTCATTGCCGAGGGCAAATCCGAACTGGACCCGCTGACAAGTGCCGAAGACAAGCTCCGCAAGATCGCCCAACTTCATCTGGCCCGGCTAAGCGCTGACCGAGACCTGGCGATCGTCTTTCAGGTCGAGCTTCGGGGTTCGACCAAATTTATGAGGGAATTTTCCGCGGCCGGATTTTCCGATTATCTCGACATCATAAAAAAAACGATCGAAGAGGGGCAGAAGCAGAACTCGTTTCGGGCCGACATTAAGCCGATAGTGGCAGCCAAGATCTTTTACGGTTCACTTGATGAGATGGTCACGAACTGGATCCTTTCAAAAAAATCTTATCCGCTGGCACCGATGGCAGATGAGGTCATAAAAGTCTTTGTGGGAGGTATCAGACGCCAATGAGCACTTTGCACGATGCAGCGGCGTCCTCACCACGGGCCAAGATCGGACGCGGCGAACCGCTATTACCGGATGAACCACGAACTCTTCCCGAGTTGCTTACCAAGGCAGCGGCAAAGTTCGCCAGGCCGGACGCATTTCGGCACAAGGTCGGCAGTAAATGGGTTTCGCTCTCGTCTGCGGAAATGGTTCGCCGAGCCGAGTCGGTCGGCCTCGGCCTTTATTCGCTCGGACTTCGTAAAGGCGATCGCGCAGCAATATTTGCAGCAAATTCCCCATTCTGGACCATCGCCGACGCGGGTTGCCAATTTGCGGGAATCGTCGATGTTCCGATCTACACGACGTTGAATGCAAGTTCGGTAAAATATATCCTCAACGATTCGGGCGCGAAGGTATTGTTCGTAGGTAGCCAGAGACTTTTTGAATCGATAGCCGAGGTCGTAGCAGAAAGTGAAGTCATCGAAAAGGTGATCTTGTTCGAGGCCGATGTTAGTAATGGTCACATCTCATTCGACGCTTTGATAAAAGCGGGCGACGATTTGCGATTTGAAAACCCGACACTAATCGATGAAATCGCCGCCGCAGTCGAGCCCGATGATGTCGCAACACTCATCTATACGAGTGGCACGACCGGCGAACCGAAAGGCGTAATGCTCAGCCACAACAACATCCTATCGAACGTTATCGATACCTGCGAAAAGTTTTCATTTTCCCCGAAAGATTCTTGCCTTTCTGTATTACCGCTGTCGCATATTTTCGAACGCTCAGCGATGTATCTGTATATTTTCAACGGCCTTTCGGTCAATTACGCGGAATCGATCGAGAAAGTGCCTGAGAACCTGGGCGAGGTCCGGCCGACGATTCTAATCGGCGTTCCGCGGATCTTCGAAAAGGTCTACGCCAAAGCCAAGCTGAAGGCCGCGCAGAGCGGCGGAATGAAGGAAAAGATATTCGAGTGGGCTATCGACACCGCTCAGGCGTACGCACTTCGACGCGAGCAAAACGAGAAGGTGCCCATGTGGTTGGCGATAAAACACTCGGTCGCCGACCTCCTTGTATATTCCAAGATGCGAGAGTTCTTTGGCGGCAATCTTCGTGCTTGCATAACGGGCGGAGCCGCACTTTCAAACGACATTTACTTGATCTTTACCGGCGCCGGTATCGCAATAATGCAGGGCTACGGCCTGACGGAGACCTCGCCGGTCGTTACGTCCAGCAATCCGATCGACATCCGCCTCGGCACTGTCGGACTGCCGATCCGCAACACCAAGGTCCGCATTGCCGACGACGGCGAGATCGAGGTGACCTCTCCCGGCGTTATGCTCGGTTATTACAATAAAGGCGAGGCCACGCGCGAAGTTTTTACTAAAGACGGTTGGTTTCGCACGGGTGATGTCGGCAAGATCAATGATGACGGTTTTCTTCTGATCACCGACCGTAAGAAGGAACTCTTTAAGACCTCTGGCGGCAAATATATCGCTCCTACACCGATCGAGCAGAAGATAAAGACATCGCGATTTGTAAATCAGGTCGTGCTCGTCGGCAATGACCGGAAGTTTGCCTCGGCGTTGATCGTGCCTAATTTTGAGATGCTGGCGTCATATGCAAAACACAAAGGCCTTGACATTGCCGATCCAAAAGGTTTTTGCGCGCACCCGCGGATAATCGACCTGCTCGAACGCCAGGTCGCCGCGGTGACCGACGGCCTCGCGCAATACGAGACCGTTAAGAAAATTGCTTTGCTTGAAAACGAGCTTTCCGTCGAGAACGGCGAGCTAACGCCGACGATGAAGGTCAAACGCAGGATCGTAGATGAAAAATATAAAGACGTCATCGACCGTATCTACGATGAGGCAGAAAAGAACGGCCGATGACGCTCGAAATTAGAATGGCCTTATCGGGATCCGATTGGGCACACCAGTCGCAAATTCGATCAGGTAATCAGTGAATTTCTTGGCGGCTTTGTCCACCTCGACAATGTCGAAAGGCTCAAGCATGATGTCGTTCTGCTCGCCCTTTTTGATCGAATCATAATTGGCGACGATCACTTCAGGGTCGGCAACGCCGGTCTTTCGGCGATAGATCTTGATGTTCTTTGTTTTTGCTTCGCGAGTGATCCCGCTGGCCATCGCCACCGCCTGCATAAGGGGCAAGCCGCCCTCGGGGATGGCAAATTCACCCGGCCTTATGACTTCACCGGTCACATAGACAGGTGCAGCTTTCTGCACGATGATGATGTCACCGGCAAGGATTTCCGGATTCGCCTCTTCGCGGCCCTGACGAAGGCTTGCGAGGCTGTACATCCGCGAAGGAACGTCGGCGCCATTGGTCGCCCAGATTGTTTCGCCCTCAACGCAAAGGGGCGGACGGGTGCGAAATACCTGGATCATGCCGCCGCTTTTTTCGGTCTCGCCGCCGGCAAACGAAATAAGTTCGAGCAGGTAGGCCCGCCGGGTAAGGGTAACTTGCTGCTGCTGCCGCACCTCGCCATATATGCTGACCGGCGGACGGCTGTTCCGCTGCGTCACACGAACGCTTGCCTGCGGGTTTCGCAGATACTTACTGAGCAGCTTGGTTATCTCGATCCGCATCTCGCGCTCGGTCTTGCACTGGGCATAAACCTGTTCTTCGAAAAATGGAACCTCTATCCGGCCGTCCTGATCCACGGTCGCGACAAAATCGAACTGTGGTTCACCGAGAACTTTCGCGGTTATCTCATCGCCCGGACCGATCAGGTACCCTTGTATGGTCTCCGGATCTATCGGCGATTGCGAAAGAGAAGACAACGCCGCCGAAACGACAATGCTCAAAGTCAATACAGCTCTACAAATCATTTGATGGACCTCAACCCCGTGTGGGACAATAGATTATCGCACAAGTGTCTTTGATTCTTTATATTGTCTGCGCGTTCGCTTCTGTCGCACTGTGGCCGAGATCATGCCCATACTCTGTATTAACCTGTTTTTGACAGTTGCACGCATCCCATTCAAGTTTCATTCTAGTAGAACCGATCATAGAATGGTGTTTTGAATTTGAAACGAAGAAAGGACATATCTGAACAATTCTGGTTTCTGCGGCGGCCTGCGCAATTCTTGGCCGATGTGGCGGTCCTGTCTGTTGCTTTCTTTTTGGCTTACCTGCCGGCCATCAATGTCCAGCTCGGCGAATTTTATTTTGTTACGGCCCTCAATCAGCTTCCATTGGTCGTCTTCGTTCAGATCGCTTCACTCTTTTTGTCGGGCGCTTATTCGATCCTTTGGCGCTATGTAAGCATTGAAGATATAAAGGTCTTCATCCGGGCGGCTATTGTCTCGGGTTCGATCTTGATCGTGTTTCGCTTTGCCTTGATGTTTACAGATTTCAACGTCTGGCAGGTCCCGATGTCGGTAATTATTATCAACACGGTGCTCGCCTTCGGCGGGTTGCTTTCGCTGCGTGTGTCCCGGCGATTCATTTACGAGCTTAGCGATAAACGGACCTTTTTTGGCCCAGTCCGAAGATCTCGCCGGAAGCCAGCGTTGGTCGTAGGTGCAGGAAGACTGGGTGCGGCACTCGCAAAAGAGGTGGTCGGCCGCCTTGATTCGGCGTTGCAGATACGCGGTTTAGTTGACGACGACCTTCGAAAGAGGGGAGGAAGTGTCGGTGGTGTCCGAATCCTCGGAACAACTGAAGACTTGCCGCGACTCGTCGAAGAACTGGATGTCGAAGAAGTCATTATCGCTATCGATCAGGCCGCCGGTAAAGAGATCCGCCGCATCCTCATGATCTGCGGCAAAATTCCCGTCCGCGCACAGATAATACCTAGCCTGAACGAGATCGCCCAAGGACGCGTGTCGATCAACCGCATACGCGATGTTGAGATCGAAGATCTGCTTGGCCGCGATCCGGTCAAGCTTGACGACGACAATCTTCATGCCTTTCTGTCCGGAAAAAAGGTGATGGTGACCGGAGCGGGCGGATCGATCGGGTCGGAACTTATCCGCCAAATAACGCGATATCACCCGAGCAATCTTTTGCTCGTCGAACGCGCCGAATACCTCCTGTTTCAGATCGAACGCGAGCTTGCCCGTGACTTTCCCGAAACGGCCTACGTCCCATTAATAGCCGATCTGAATGACGAACGGCGGATGCGCGTCATTTTTGAGCAATACAGACCGGAGGTTGTCTTTCACGCCGCTGCGCATAAACACGTCCCGTTGATGGAATCGAACCCGACCGAGGCGGTGAAAAACAATATTCTCGCGACGCGTTTCCTAGGTGAACTTGCAGGAGAGTTCGGCGTAATAGATTTCGTCCTAATATCGACCGACAAAGCCGTAAACCCGACATCGATCATGGGCGCGTCAAAGCGCATCGCGGAGATCGCTGTTCAGGACCTCAACCAGCGTTTTGCCGCGAATTTTACATCGGTCCGCTTTGGCAACGTGCTCGGTTCGGCAGGCTCGGTCGTACCGATCTTTCGCGAACAGATCCGAAAAGGCGAGCCGATAACGGTAACCCATCCGGATATGACGCGCTACTTTATGACCATTCCCGAAGCATCGCAGCTTGTCTTGCAGGCAGGGGCGCTGGGCGGCGGCGGCGAAATATTTATTCTCGACATGGGCGAACCGATCAAGATACTCGACCTCGCCGAAGATATGATCCGTTTATCCGGCCTGACACCGTACGAGGACATCGATATCAAATTCACAGGCATTCGGAAGGGAGAAAAATTATTCGAGGAACTCGAGATCACCGGAGAACATCTTTTGAAGACTAAACACCCGAAAATCTTCATAGGAAAAATAGCGACCTACGCCACCGAGGATGTGTCAAAGATCCTCAACAGTTTTCGTGCCGCTCTTGAACAAAACGATGAACGCAAAATACGAAGCTATTTTGGTGAATACCTGCCCGAGGCCAACCTTGCAGAGTCGGACGAGCAAGAGACCGCTTCGGAACCGGAACTGAGTTCTATCGCCTCGAAATAGATGCCACCCGAGTCACTCGTTGTACGCTACCGCTCATAGATTAGCAGGTGTAATCTTCGCCGTAAGGGCGCAAAGAACTAGCCTCATTTCGTGATAAAATATTCTTACGTGGCCACCGACCGAAGCAAGATGCATGTCAGCCTTGAGCGATCGTCCAAACAGGACGACGCTGGTGACTTGCGCGCGTCGACCCCGCTAGAGCGATGGGAAATGATGTGGCGGCTTGCTCGGGACGTTTGGGCATTTAAGGGAGAGACTATTGCTGAACCAGGACTTCACAGACATATTGTTCGCCTTTATAGAAGAGCAGGTTGAATTTCTTGTTGTCGGCGGCTATGCAATGGCCTTTCATGGTTACGTCCGTGCGACAGGAGACATCGACCTCTGGATTCGCAGCACACCTGATAATGCAGGGCGAGTTTTGAAGGCTCTGAATACCTTTGGCGCCCCACTTTTCGATTTGACAAAGGAAGACCTGCAGACGCCCGGAATGGTCTTTCAAATGGGTTTACCGCCAAGCAGGATAGATATTATTACGGACATAGACGGAGTCGAATTTGACGACGCATGGAATCATCGACGCACTATTGAGTTCGAGGAAAAATCTATACCGCTCATCGATAAACAGCGATTACTCATCAACAAAAGATCTACGGGTCGGCCGAAGGATTTAAATGATGTGTTGTGGCTGGAATCCTCCCAATCATAGTGAGACCGAAGAATGGTCTATAGGCTTTGCTTCGGATAGGAATCTGTTGAGCGTAAGTCTAAGGATAATCCGGAATGATCCAACCGAAACATTCACAAAAAAGAATTTCAAACAAAGCGGCTTCGTTTAGCGAGTCGGTTCTACGCGAGATGTCGCGGGAGGCAGCGAAGTATGGCGCGGTCAATTTGGCGCAGGGTTTTCCGGACTGGGCTGCGTCTGACGACATCAAGCAGAAAGCGATGCTGGCGATCGCCGATGACCACAACCAGTATGCGATAACATAGGGCGTTAAAAGTTTCCGCGATGCCATAGCCGAAAAGACATAATGGTTTCTCGACATGGAGATCGATCCCGAAACCGAGATAACTGTCACGTGCGGCTCGACCGAGGGAATGATCGCGGCAATGATGGCAACAGTCGACCCGGGTGACGAGGTCGTCGTGTTCGAACCTTTTTACGAAAACTACGCTCCGGATGCGATCCTCTCCGATGCGGTCCCGCGGCACGTTCCGCTACACCCGGCCGATGGCAGTTTCGTTTTTGACCGCGACGAGCTCCGTGCGGCATTCAATGAGCGAACAAAAGGGATCATCATCTGCAACCCAAACAATCCGACTGGAAAAGTTTTCACCCGTGACGAACTCGAGTTTATCGCCGAACTATGCATTGAATTTGACGCCCTGTGTTTTACCGACGAGATCTACGAACATATTATTTTCGACGCAACGAGCGGGGACGGATAGGTGACAAGCAGGCCGGATCACGTCTGTATGGCGACGCTGCAAGGAATGCGGGAGCGAACGGTTGTGGTCAATTCGCTTTCTAAGACATATTCGGTCACCGGCTGGCGCGTCGGTTATTGTATCGCTCCCCCGGACATCACATCCGCGATCCGCAAAGTTCACGATTTTCTGACGGTCAGCGCGGCGAATCCACTTCAGCAAGCGGGCGCGTACGCCCTTACCCTGCCAAAAAGTTACTATGCCGAGGTACAGGCCGAATATCAGCGGAAGCGCGACTTCATCATTCCGATACTCCGGAAGGCTGGGTTCAAATACGAGACGCTGGAAGCCGCCGCCCTGAACTTGCAACGCCTAGAAATCGGTTAGCGCTTTTATTCAAACCGGCGCTCTTCTGCGACCCGCAACGTTGCTGGGAGGTAACCGCTGTTCAAACTTAAGGCGACCTGTTCCGCTGTGGTTTTTGTAAAGCTACCCGTGATCTCACCCGATTCCGTTATTGCACTTCTGATATATGCCACACTTTCAATTTTGTCATCGAGAACGACCGCCAAATAGTTGTTGATATTCTCGCCTGTCCATTCTCCCAATTTTACCGCTCCTAATGGGTTAAGAGTTAACGATATTTGGAAATCCAGGTCGTCGCCAGACCTTGAAACGGCTTGAGCTGAGCGAATGTGTTCCCCAGTTACTATCGGTGTTTTCTGAACGATGACGAACTGAGAAAGAGCACCTTCGCGGTCCGAATACGGGAGCACTTGCTGGTGCTCATCGGCGATCTCTTCAGCTTTCTCTTTGTTTGGAAACGTTTGTACCGGACTCGGGCTCGGAGGGGATACAACCGCTTTTAGTTCGAGCCTATACGTTGAAAAGAGAAATTTCCGAACGACTTCTAGATCTTGGGTCCCGTATATTTTTACCTCGATCTGATTGGCTGGCGTCGGCAACCTTTCGACTTCGCCATCCATACCGATGGCACTGATCTTTGATCTCAGGATGACAACTGCACGTTCTACGATCTCATTCGGGTTCGGTTGATCCGTTTCTACTTCAACGACGAAAAGGGTCCCGCCCGAATCAGCCAGACGCGAGATGGAGTTACACGCAAGGGTAGGAAGTAAGTGAACGACCACGAAAATCGTCGTGAAGAATACTCTTGTTCTCACAATAATTGACTCCTAGTCGTGCAATTAAACTGTTTTTCTTTCCGAAAGGCAACCCTTTTTAGGGAATTAGGAAACAAATGTTTACCTATGGCGTAACTGTTAGGTATTAATACACTGGAAGAATTTTCTTGGAGGTAAATATGTTTCGTAGCTGTTTAGTTATACTTCTTGTCGTCGGGTTCGCGGCCGTAGTAACTCCTGGTCAAAATTCGGGCGAGATCCCCTCGCAGGATCAGCGTCTGCGTGCCCTTTCATTTTCGGTTGATTTAGCCGGCGGTTACCTTGGCGTGCAGACCAAAGAGATTAATAACGAGAACTTTGCTTCGTTTGGGCTACCGGCTGTCCGCGGCGTTGCGGTCGAAAAGGTGGTCGAGGGTTCGCCGGCGGCGAACGCGGGACTTCGTGACGGTGACGTTATTCTCCGCTTCAACGGCGAAGAGGTGACGAGTTCTCGCAAGTTGACGCGTCTGGTCGGCGAGGTAGCTCCGGACCATCAGGTTCGCCTCACAATTTCGTGTAACGGAGTAGAAAGCGAGATCACTGCGACCATTGGCAGACGTCCCGCACCACGATTCGAAAGTGGTTTCTTCGCTGTGCCCGGTGCGTCGCCACGCATTGAGATGCCGGATTTTGAAGGGTTTCCAGGAGTTCCTGCCGTCCCTTATCCACGCGGCGAGGGTAACACGATGGTCTGGCGACTCGGAAGTTCAAGGCAGATCGGTGTGAGCCTTACCTCGCTGACAAAGCAGCTAAGCGAACATTTTGGCGTCAAGGGCGGTTCGATGATAAATAATGTCCGTGAGAACTCGCCCGCCGCAAACGCGGGGCTGCGGGCCGGCGACATCATTGTCGAGATCGACGGCAAAGAGGTAACAAGCGATGTCGATATCATTCGCGGTATCTCGGCTAAAGCCGAAGGCGATGTGTCGATCACGTTTGTCCGCAACGGAGCACGACAGACGGTTCAAGTAACTCCGGAAAAAGGGAACAACAGCATTGATCGAATGTTCCAGGTCCCAGCGGCTCCTTCCCCTCTGGCGGCACCCGGTGCGCCCAAGTCTCCTGCAGCAGTGATGTTTCCCGGACGTGTCGTGGAATAAGTTGTTGGTTTGAATTGAAACGTGAGGCAGGCTTTCGGGTCTGTCTTTTCTATTTTTTGACAATAGTTTCTTTGTAGAGTTCGTTCGCGGCACTGCTGAAGTCGCGTGCCTTTTCCATCGTTTCACGGTATTTTAGCGTCTTTTCCTCGAAGTCGGCCTTCACCTTATCCCGGGCTTCTGCGTTTTGGGGATCATAGTTATCACGAAGAGTGCGTGCAGCCTGATGGTAATTATTGAACGCCTCGAGTTGTTTCATCAACGCCTCTTCCTTGAGCCCGAGGTACTCGTCATACTGCGGATTGATCTTCAAATCGCGGGCCTCGCGGATCTTGTCGATCGCCGAATTGCCGAAGTTCGTTCCTTCGTTGATCAGTTGAACTATCTCGCCGGCAAGGCGTCGGACTTCGGGAATGTCATTGGATTCTAAGGCCTGCTTGATCTCTTCGCGCTTGCCCTCGTTCTCTTTATAGAGAACTTTGATCTTCGTCAGATCCTGATTGGCGGCCTCTACCATCTTGCCAGCCTCGGCAGTTTCATCGCCGGGCCCCAGGATACCTGTAGCCGTGCTTCTGCAACCGGCGCTGATAATGAGCGCAGGGATCATCATCAAAAGCATTGTCAAGCGCAAGTGTTGTCGTAGAACGGCCTGCATAGGCACTAATTTATCACATTCTAATTGCCCATATTCAACATTTTACTATTGCCGCGTCGCCGCCAGATGAAACCGTCGAGTATGTAATGGGTCAATTGCGGGACGGCGAGCAGCGGCACAAGCCACATCTTCCATTCGGCCAGATCCCAATTTTCGCCGAAGAGCCATGTTCGCTCATGCCAGACCCCGCGGCTCCAAAACAGCTCTTCGACGTATGCCAGTGCCCAGAGCGTTGCGAGAAAAAAGACCCAGTGACTCGACAAGCTGCGGTACACCCGGCCGGTGGTTTCCCGCCGCATCCGTGCGTACATGTAGATCAATGCGAAATACGGAACGCCGTGTATGATCACATTGGTAACCGTAAACGCGTAGTCGGAATTAAAGAAAACGATGCCAACATACCAGCAAACGGCGGTCGTTGCGACAACAATATCTTTACCTATATTCAGGAATCCCGCGGTAAAATACAGGTAGGCTGATTTGGCAAAGTACGTAGTCAGCGCCAGAACGTATATCGGGAAAAGTATGTGTTCGACTATCGCGGGAAGGGCAATGAAATCGTTTTCGAGAAACCAGTTGAAATTGCGCGGCAGCGACGTCATCCAGAACGCCAACGGGTAAACGGTAGCCAGATAGACCGCCACAGTATCGATCCACCATGTCCACCTTTCTGTTTCGCCAAGTTTGCGTCTGTAGAGAGCGACCCAGCCATACTGCTGCCTGACGAAGTGGAATACAGCAACGATCGCGAGCGCCCGCCAAAACGTGAGTTCGCCTTCGGAATACAAGGCGACACCTACGGCGTATCCGAAAAAGGGAACCAGCGTATAAAGCCAAAATCGCCGCTTGTACTCCTCAATGTCAAAATAGACGCGAAAGCTGGTCGACCAAACATGCGCGACGTCGATCAACAGGATCGCCGTTACCCAAGTCCATTCGGGCGACGCATCGTCTAGTATCCCCAACCGCCAACCGACCGCCAACAGCAACAACGAAACGACAGCACTGCCGAGAAATACGGAGAGGTCGATATTTCGAGAGAATAGCCACCTGCTTGGTTGAGATAGAGCGTGATCCATCTATTTCAAAATCCGGGTCGCGGATGCGAGGCCATGATAGAACGCTTCTTCGAACAATGCGATGCCGCTTAGGTCTGTGTGGGCAAAATGGATGTTTCGATACGGCTGCATCGCCTTTTGCCGTTCGGTGCCCCAGATGAAGCCGGGACGCGGACTGATCATTGCGTGGCCCCAGCGCATAATGTCGATGCGCGTCGTCAGGTCATAGATCTCCGGATGAGCGCGGGCAATGTCGGACAGGCAAACGTCAGCAAGTTGTTTCCAATCGTAGTTGAAGAGCTTTGTGCGTCCATCCGTTTCATGGCACATCGGGTAATAATAGGTCCAGATAGCCGGGCCGTAGTCGATGCCCTTCTGATGCGTTGCGTTCACGTAGCCAAGCGACGGACTCTCGTATAAAACGTTGTCCCAAGCAAGCGGAAAGTCTCGCGGGAATCGCGGCTTGGGGCGATCTTTCATAAACAGATTTGCGACAAACCACGCGTTGTGTTGAAATTCGCGTGCATGAAAGGGCGCATCTGCGGCAAAGTCGCGAATAACATACGGTGCAGTAAATATCGGCGACGCATAGATCACGTTCTTGCACCGAAATCCGCGAGCCTCGCCATCCTCAAGACAGACGACGTCCACACCCTTAATCGTTGGAATGATCGAAACGACCACCTGCGAACGCCGGACCTTTTCGGCAATGCGTCCCGAAAGTTGATTGACGAATCGCCCATTACCCTCCGGAAACGTGATGAATGGCTGCGATTCGCTGCCGCTTTCGCGAACGCGGGAACAGAAGTAAAACAGCCCTGCCCACGCGGACGTTTGGTCGAGTTTCAAGCCGTAGTCGTCGCGGCACGCGTAATCGCAAAACCAAAAGAGTCGCTCGGACGTAAAGCCCTTCTGCCGAAGCCAGTCACCGAATGACATTTTGTCGAGCACGGTCGCCTCGGCACCATCCGAACAAAACGCGGTCGGAACTACGAAAGCACGTCGGCCCGCCGAATCGCGCCATCGTACCCAGTGATCGATCTGATTTTCAAATTCCGCGAGTTCGCGAATGTCATTTTCGCTTTCACCCGCGTGCAGATAAAGTCCGTCGTACCAGCGGCCCTTGTAAAAAACTCGCTCCTCGGGCTCGCGGCAGAGATATTGTTCCTTTATGACAAGGTCACCGGCGGCAGTTCTGCCGTCGGTGATCTCCATTTCATCGAGCAATTCGGCTAGGTCCTCGTTCTCTCGAAACGGCACCGGCAGGTAATGTGCACCCCAGGGATACGAGACAGGCGAACCGGTTCCTGACCTCGACGTGCCGCCGGCCTCTTTCTCGAGTTCCAGCAAGACGAAGTCTTCGAATCCTTCCTTCTTCAGCTTCCAGCCTGCCGAAAGTCCCGCAATTCCGCCGCCGACGATCGCGGTCGAGACCTTCGTCCACTTATCTGCCGGAACATCGAATGTTCTTCCCTCACGGAGAATGTGCCCGAGTTCTGCACTTTGCCCCACGATCTCTCCCACCGGAAATTTGCCGACATCAGCCTCGCGACACGCCGTCATCGCAAACGGAGCACCGAGAAAAAGGGTAAGCAATTCTCGTCGAGATAATTTCACGGAAGATATTCGCTGAGTTATTCGAAACGTCGCCACTCTGTCTCGTAATAGCGGACGAGTGCCTGATTATCCAATCGGTTTACATCGATCTCTTCGGATGGCAAGGTCATATCGGACGGAAAATCAAAGATCGAAGCGAACGAGGTGTCGTTCAGAAACTGAGTTTCTATCCCTCCGACAGGCTTAATCGGAGCTTCAAATGGCTGCATTTTCGCGAGAGCATAGCCCCAAACTCCAAAGCTGGGGACTGTCGTCTGAAATGGCTTTACTGTGAAGCCCGATGCTTCCAGTGTTTTAATTATTGACCAATACGATTTTCGGGCGTAAAGCGGCGAGGTGCATTGAACCACGACAGATGCTTCAGGCTGCAACCGATTGCGAAGCAAGCCGTAAAAACGCGTCGAATAAAGTTTGCCTAGTGCGAAGTTGTTCGGATCCGGAAAGTCGATGATCGCAATATCAAAAAGTCCTGAATCCACATTGTCCAGCCAGACAAAGGCATCGGCGTTGATCACTGTGACTCTGGGGTCGTCCATTGATCCGCGGTTGAGCTCCGCAAGCGCGGGAAGCTCCTTCGAAAGTCCGGTCATCAACGGATCGAGGTCGACCAACGTCACGCTTTCTATGCTCGGATACTTTAGTATCTCGCGAACGGCCAGACCGTCGCCACCGCCGAGAACAAGTATTCGCTTTGGCTCACCCTCAAATGCCGCGAATGCCGGATGTACTAGCGCTTCGTGATATCGATATTCGTCAAACGAATTGAATTGCAGGTTGCCATTGAGAAAGAGTGAATGGCCGAGCTTGCCGCGAGTTACGACTATCCGTTGATACGTCGAGCTTTTTGCGTAGACGATCTGATCAGGGAATAGTGAGTCTTCGGCAAGCGTCGTTAGCGAATCTGCCTTGATGAACCCGATCAGCAAGAGCACAAATACTATCCCGCCTTTGACCCGAAGGATCGTCAGTTTTCTCCGCCGTATTAACGGTTCGAGCAGCCACGTGCCCCACACACCGACAGCCGCGTTCAACATTCCGAATAGCAGCGAGGTTCGGTTGAGCCCAAGCTGCGGCACCAGAAAGATCGGGAACATCAGTGCGGCAACCAATGCGCCAACATAATCGAGCGCGAGTACGCGCGAGACAAGATCCTTGAAGTCCAGCTCGTCCTTCAAGATCCGCATCAGCAGCGGGATTTCTAGCCCAACTAAGGCGCCGATGATGAAGACCATCGAATAAAGAATTATCCCAAAGTAAGAAACATTGGCGAAGGTAAGGAAGAGGATCGGAGCCGAGGCTCCGCCAATGATCGCAACTGCCAGTTCGATATCGACAAACTTCTCGGCCAGGTGATCGTCGAGAAAACCCGATAGCCATGAACCGACGCCCATGGCAAAAAGGTAAATGCCGATGATCAGCGAGAATTGGGTTACCGAATCGCCAAGAACATAGCTCGAAACGGTCGCGGCGAGGAGTTCGTAGATCAAGCCGCATGTGGCAATGATCACGACGTTCAAAAATAAGAGAGGTATTCTCTTCATCCGAAATTCAAACGAGACCTGCCGGGTCAACAAGATCTAAAAAGCGTTGACCCTGCCGATCCCGCAAATCCTATTCGAACCCGGCCGACTAACCGTGGATCGCGGCAGCGATGATGATCGAAATGCCGATCATTATCGAGCCGATAATAATGCCTAGTGCGGTATTGTGGTCCTCTTCGATCTCGTGGTGAATATCAAAAATACGGCTGAGAATGAAATAGGCGACCGTGAAAAAGATCAACCCGATCACAACAAAGATCAGTGTAGTTACCAAGATCTCAGCGAGTTGGTCAAACTTAACGACGAACGCGAGAAATCCCGGTTCGAATAGTTTCATTAACATTTATTTTCCTCCACGAAACCCCGAATAGATAAACGGCACGCCGAGCCGCGATTTGCTGCCTGAGTTTGCTATTTCCCAGCCAAACCAAGCGGCCGAAGCATAAGTCAATAGAACAGCTCCGCCGAACATCATGTAGATTATTTTCTTGATCATTTCTTTAACTGGGGGGTCGACGTCTATTCGTCATCACCCGTACTGCCGAACATGCTCTCGCTCCAGCGTTTAGATTCAAATGACAGCTTTCGTATCAACCCGAGGACCGGTACGAGAACCAACAAAAGCAGTGCACATAGAAAGTTGATCCCGCGGCTGACATTCTGCTCGACGGCGATATCGACCGCCATCGACCGTTGCCAATCCTGCCATATCCCGGCAACCCGCAGCGTATACGTTCCCGCCGGTAGCGCGGACAACATCGCTGTCTCGTTTTGGCTTCCTTCTGTCCACGCTCCGTCACTATCCGTACCCGAGTAATACTCGATCGGAATATTAACTGATTCCACTTCCTGACTTTGATCATTGATAAGATCAACATCAACGTCGGCCCACGAATTACTGACCGGTGCCCGGGCCGAGATGCGCACATTGCGGTTTGCCTTGATCTCAAACGGCTTGCTGAAAGCGATCTGAGGTTGTGTGGCGTTTACTAATGGCGGCAGAGTCATCTGCTGGGTCAACAACGTCGATTTAACTCCCGAAAGCGGAAGCATAAATATGGCAGTGGCAAAAAGAAAAAATAGTGGAAGTGCACCCCAGGTATAGTAAAACGAACCTGTAAAAGGCTGATTTGGTGCGACCGACCACGGCTTCGGAAGTTCTTCGACGCCGAAAGCCTTTTCGACCTCGGCGTTCGTCATGAAAACGCCGGCCGACCAATTCATTTCGTCTGACGACGTTTCTTGCGAGAGCATCAGCGGGGCCGAAACATAATCAACCGACCGGACCGTTTCGCCCTGCGTAACACGCCAATAGAATTCGCCCTGAACGTATCGAACGACTGCACTAGCGTCTTGAAATATCTTGAAGTTTCTTCCGTTATATTTCGCCGTCCCGCCTGCGCTGATACTCGCGCTTTGTGCTACATCAGCGGGATTGACCGGCTCGACAAAGTTCCAGTGATTGTCAGAGTGTACGAGCCATCGAAACCCGACCAACGGATTGTAAAGAAGATACTCGTGCCAATAATATGTGGTCCCATGTATGGTAACGCTGCGGACCATGGAACCAAGGATCTTGAACTTCACATCACCCGGGAATGTACCTTCCTGACCAACCGATAATAAAAAGGGCGTCGGTGACGGCGAAGGATCGAGTGCCTTGAAATACTTTAGTTTCCCCTGATTTACATCCAGCAGCGAACTGCAGTTGGGACACGTAACGCGCTCCGCCTTGTCCGGAGCGACTAGTGCCAGTGGGCCTCCGCAATTGGGGCAACCCATCGCTTTTGCGGTCGTCCGTCGAGCTTCGCGGGTGACCGGACGGGCGTCGGCAAGCCCGATCTCGGGCAGAGTCACTTGTTTGCCGACAAAGACCCACGGCGGATCCATACTGTAATCGATGGTCGCAAACGAATTATCCTTGCCGGAAAGGTCGGCGTACTTGCTCTGTTCGTTCGGTACTAATTGATACGGTATTTCGCCATCGGCAGCCGAGGCCGTCGCTGTCCCTCGTTCCGTGATCAACATCGCCGGAGTGCCGGGAATATTGTCGATCGTCGCCCCTATCTGCAGGTTCTCATAGGCAGGTAGCGACGAACCTTCCGGCATCGGTTGAAAGAACGTAAGATAGAACCTTCCCTGAGCTTCGGCAAGCCATCCGACCCATCCGTTTGAGAATGTAGCGTACCATTCATCCCAGAACCCGCCCATTTCATGTTTGAGCTGCGCACGGCCGGTTAGCTCAAACCGCTGCCCCATGTACTCGCCATTCAGTCCGAGCTTCAGCGGAGATTGCGAATCGGCGATCTCGGCGACTTTGCCAAGGTCCTCTAACGCGCGGTCTGTCCGGGCAACCGCCGAACGGCAGAAGGGACAAACCAGCACGATCGTCGAGCCCTTTTTAAACTCGATCGGCGCCGCACAGGACGGACAATTCGCCTGGAGTACGCTCAAGCGTCACCTCCTTTCGCGTTGGCTTTGGGCTCTTGCTCGCCGCGTTCGAACTTGGTGATTGTTACAGTTTTCGCTCCCAATACAGCTTTCAGGTTTGTATCCCAGTCCCACTCGGGCCGCGAGCGGCAGCAGTACAGATTGAAAGTTGCGGTTTGATATTCGGGATAAGTGTGGCAGGCAAGATGAGATTCGGTCAGCGCGACCAGAGCGGTAACTCCGCCCTCGCCGTCAAATTTATGCCAGACCTCACCGACCGCCTTCAGCCCAAGCTCGTCCATTACGCGGTCAAAAAGGCCGCGCACGACCGCCTCGTCGCGTAGTGTTGCCGCATTGCACCCAGCGGCTTCTATCAGCCATTCCGTTCCAACGATCATTAGGTGAACCTGCATCTCCTACGAACCTCGGACCTTCAATGTTCCGGGACCGCAGTTTAGCACTGAATAAATAACAAATGGCATTGGGAGTCGAACTTTGAAAACTATAGCGAAAATATACAGGAATGTCATTTTCACCGACCAGTATGGCCCGGCTTTACCGCGACGTGCCCCAAACGAAACAACCGGCGATTCAGAATAGAACCGCCGGTATCATTTCGCGAACGATGTAACGAGCCTAATCGACGATCGTAAACTTACTTTTGTTTTCGATCACCTGACCGCCAACGCGGTCTTTTGTGAGCACTCTGAGTTCGTAATCGCCTTTGTCCAACGACATGGTCGGCAGCAGGCGAGCGAGGGTGAGCCGCTGGCCGGAGTCGCTAAGTCCACTCCAATCTTCTGCCTGACGCAATACCTCTTTGCCGCCCTTCGAGAGTACATATTCTACATCAACCGCAGGACGCAGAGTGGTTTGATCGACGCCGGCATTATAGACCTGCAGATAAACCCCAACGTCCTGCCCCTTTCGATATGTCCCGGCAAGATTCGGAATCACCTTGGCACCGCCGATGATGAACATCCCGCCGATGTCCTGCTCAGTCGTTCCCCTGAGAGTCGAGGTCAGAATCATTGATGAGGTCGAAAGGAGCTTGTCATCATATCTCGGAACCGTGAAACCCTGATTTACAATTCCGCGGTTACCGGTAACAACGTCCCGAACCACGACGTCAACCCGATACGTTCCGGGCGTTAAAGCCACGGCTTTCTGATAAACAGATTTCCGTTCTTTCAGATCTGAAAGCTCCGCCTGAGTTGCGTAGGTCGTTACAGCATCCTCAAAGATCCCCGTACGTTTGCCCGCCACCGAGGTGATCCTTCCAAAAACATTCAGCTTCGCTACTTCGAGCCCGCCTTCATTCTCAAACGTTACTTCCTTGTTGGATGCCTGTACAGTAAACGTCACAACAACACGGTCTTCGGACTGACGGAAAAAATCAACCCTCAGGTCGAAGTTAAGCGGATTGTCGCCCAGAACGCCTGAGCCGCTGCCGGCAAAATCTTGCAGATCGCCGAATTTGACCTGAGGCGGACGCGCAAGGCTTGTCAAGACCTCCAGTCGTCGGAAAGGGGTGTCCTGCTCACGCTGATAATAGTTATCTCCACCTATGCCCGATATCCGATCTCCCTTATTCGCCTGTCCAAGCGATTCGGCCAAGGTCAGGCCGGCTCCGGGGACCATCAGCAATGCGTCTTTTTCGTTCGCGTTTCGCGCCAATCGGTATTCGCCCGTTCCCGTGGGATCCACAAACTCGATCTCAAGACCGTCTCCCACACCTTCCAGGTGACGATAGAACCAGATCTCGAACGGATAAGTTGTGGTCGAACCGCCGCCCTCGTATGAAGGCCGATCATAAGCGCCCCCCGAGGGACGTGATTCTACCGAGTCAGGTTTGCCCCATGCGATATAGATGCGACCGCGATCGGTTCGCCACCCGGGAATTCCCGATGTGAACTTTTCGTTGGCATATGCGATCCGCTCATAATATTCTTCGCGGAACTCATTTTCTTCAGTGTCCGGATTTGGGTCGCGGCGGCGCCAAAAATTCTCGATAAAATTTTCACGCTCATCATCGGTCTGAAGCGCGTTGAATGCCCGCCTCTCTTCTTTAGTGATAATGTAGGCGACATCTTCGCTTAGCCAGCGTTTGTACACCTGATTAATTTCCTTCGTGACGGTACGGGTTTTTGTCGTCGGATCCTGACTTGGCGTGTTCTTATCGCCTCCCTGGCCTAATGAAGGAACCACGAACAGACCGGACAAAACTATCCCGATACAAAGATCGCGTGTAAGAATTCTAAATGACATAAATGCTCCTGCGGTTGAACAAGTCAATTGTTCGGTTCGACGTACTCGGGTACGCGAGATTCTATGGATGTTCTCTATTTTAGTTTAGACACTTCGGCCTATTAGTTCAAGATGCCCGAATCCTTCTATTTGGTTGCCTTTGGCGCATATTTTAGGACTACGCGGTGGCCGGGTCGCTCACCCGCTTCCGTCCAAAGATCCAGGCGATCAAGATCGACACTGCATAAAGTATGAACATCGGCATCGCGAACAACATTAGATTCGGAACATCGCCCGTTGGCGAAATAACAGCCGCGACGATCAAGATCACTATTAAAGCCAGCTTCCAGCTCCTGATCAAAAGTCCTGCTGATATCAAGCCGATCCGCGACAGAACGTATGCCACCGCCGGCATCTGAAAAATGATTCCCATCGCCAGCATTATCAGCGTTATCAGATCAAAATAGTCGCTTGCCCTTAACAGCAGGCGAAAATCCTCGCCTAAACCGAGCAGGTAACGGACGGCCGGCGGAAACAGAATATAGTAGGCGAACGCCACGCCCCCAACAAAGAAGATAGACGATAACAAGACGAAGGGTGTGACGTAAGCGCGTTCGTGCTTATACAAAGCAGGTGAGATAAATCCCCATATCTGCAGCAGCAGAAACGGCACCGATACCGCGATCGCCGCATAAAGAGAGACTGAAACGAATAACGTGAACGACTCCTGGGCAGTGGTCACTATCAATCTTTCGTCCGCGCCTTCGTTTACGGCGCCCGGCGTAAGATCGACCGGTAGAAGCACGCCCGCCGGTATCACCGCAGTCACTGTATATATAGGCTCATCTGTAAATAGTGCGCGCTTGCCGTCTGAAGTGGCTTCGACGACCGCTTTTACGGAAGTCCCGGGCTGAACGACACCTGCACCAAGTTTGGTCGCCCGGTCGAAAACGTATCGGCCGGAATCGCCAACGGCCAACGTCGAAAGCGGCATTATTCTTTCGTCACCGGTTCTTCCCTGCACGGGAAGCTCACGTCGTTCGGCTTCTGAAAGCGCCCGCCTGATCGGCACGCTCAAGAAATCATAGATAGCTCCCGAAGCAAACCAGCAGCCCATGAACGCGATGACAATAAATATGACAGACCGGACAATACGACGGCGAAGCTCGTCCAGATGGTCTAGGAATGACATCGGGCTGCCTTCTTCGTCTTGTTTTCCGGCAATGGACCTCATGTTTCGGGGAATTCTATGCGGCTTACAACCAGCTCCGTTTATCTGACAGGTCGGGTGAAATATCTTCGTCCGGTTCGGTCGTGTTTTCAGACGATTCAGCGAAATTTTCACGCGCGGCAGCGAATGTTTCGGGATCGATCGCCCTAATTGCCGGTAACGATGTTTCTACATAAGCATCGTGCTGCTTCAAGATCTTATTCTCTCGAGCAACCGGCGTTTCCTTGTCGTCTTCGGCAAGAATAGCCTCCATCTTCAGCGCCTTCGTCTCTTCTTCGAAATTCACTTCGCGTTCCCACGTGGTTCTGAATTCGTTAGTTGTACTCCGTAGGTCGGACATCACCTTTCCGATCTTGCGAGCGTACTCAGGCAATTTTCGAGGCCCGAAGAACATCAAGACGATGATCCCGATCAAGATCATCTCCTGTGTACCGATAGATTGAAAAATGAATAGATACAAACTTAAAACTCACTCTGCGAACGCTAGATAACGTTTATCAGCTTCGCGCTCTTCGCTTCGACGCGGCCGATCAACCTGGCATCCAGAACTGATCTCAGAAAATAGGCCGCCTGTGACTCCGGCAAACTGATCAGCAGGCCACCTGCCGTTTGCGGGTCGAACAACGCGCTTTGCATCTCCGAAGAAACGTTGTTGGCTATTGATATAGTATCACCTACATAGACGCGATTATTCTTGTCGCCGCGGGTCAGCATGCCTTGAGCGATTAAGTCCAGAACGTCCGGCAGCAGCGGAACATCTTTCGATTCAATAGTTAGCGTAACATCACTCGCCTTTGCCAGCTCAAACGCGTGGCCCATTAACCCGAATCCCGTAACGTCGGTGCAGGCGTTGGCCCCGAGCTCCACCATAACCTTGGATGCGGCGGCCGCCGATGTTGTCATAGCATCGATGCAGGCTACTATGGTTTTCTCACTTGCGACACCACGTTTGACGGCCGTGTTGATAGCGCCGGTCCCGATCGGCTTAGTCAAAATAAGAACGTCCCCCGGTATCGCTCCGGCGTTGGCAATGACTTTGTCGGGGTGGATGATCCCCGTAACTGAATAGCCGAATTTCATCTCCTGATCATCGACCGAGTGCCCTCCGATGACAACTACGCCGGCCTCATTCATCGCTTTCTGGCCGCCGAGTAGTATCTGGCCGAAAACATCCCAGTCGCCATTTTGCGGGTAGCAGGCGATGGAAAGAGCCGTCAGCGGCCGTCCGCCCATTGCATAAACATCATTCAACGAATTGATAGCCGCGACTCGTCCATAGGTCTCGGGATCGTCAGCGACGGGCGTAAAAAAATCGACGGTTTGAACCAGAGCCGTGTCGTCCGTAAGGCGAAATACACCCGCGTCGTCGGAATTTTCGAACCCAACGATCACATTTTCGCTAGTTTGCAACGGAAGCTTGCTCAAAACTTGGGCAAGGTCGCGGGGGGCGAGTTTGGCCACTCAACCCGCGCACGAAACCATTTCCGTCAGACGCTTTGTCATTGGTCGATCATTCCTCCTATATTTATTCAAAATGCAACCTATAACCTCTTTATTCGCAATTATTTACGAGAAACCAATAGACTTATCTTTGGCCGTTAAGAGACTAAATAGTCGGTCGAGGTCATTCGCATTGTAATATTCGATCTCGATCTTCCCGGCATTGCCCTTTCCTCTAGGCTTGATCTTGACGTTCGTTCCCAGCGACCGCTTCATTTTCGTTTCGGCTTGACGGACGTTTGCGTCCTTCGTGATGCTGGCTTTCTTATGCTTCGGATCCGTTGCCGACTCCGTCGATCGTTTAATAGTACGTTCGGCCTCGCGGACTGACAGCTGCTTCTCGACTATCGCTCTGGCTGTCCGCATTTGGACCGCTTTGTCGTCCGAAAGCAAAAGTGCACGGCCATGGCCGGCGCTAAGCTTCCCCTCTTCGACTAGTCCCTGGATCTCTTTTGGAAGCTTCAGTAGGCGAAGTGTTGTGGCGATCAGCGACCGCTCCTTACCAACTTGTTCCGACAGCTGTTCCTGCGTAAGCCCAATGTTATCAATGAGTTTGCGGTAAGCGTTTGCTTCTTCGATCGGGTTTAGTTCTTCTCGCTGTATGTTTTCGATCAGCGCGATCTCGAGTATCTTATCGTCGCTCACCTCTTTTATGACCGCAGGGATCTTGTGCAACCCGGCTCGCTGCGCGGCACGCCATCGCCTTTCGCCGGCGACTATTTCGAACCCGGAGCCTTTCGGACGGATGACGATCGGTTGGACAATGCCGTTAGCTGTTATGGAACGAGCGAGCTCGTCAAGAGCTTTGTCCTCAAACCGTGTTCGCGGTTGTTCGGGGTTACCGGTTATGCGGGAAATGTCTATCTCCTGAATACCAACCGCCGGCACATCCTGTGTCGATCGCGGTTCGTCGGCCGGGCCGCCGAGCAACGCACTAAGACCGCGGCCAAGCGTTTTCCTAGCCATGTGCAATTATCTCCTTGGTCAATTCGAAATAACTTTCGGCTCCGCGCGACTTCGGGTCGTAAAGCAGTATTGGCTGCCCAAAGCTCGGAGCTTCCGCCAAACGGACATTACGGGGAATCACGGTTTTGAGAACCTGCGGGCCGTAAAAATCGCGAAGATCTTTTGCGACGGCCAGTGAAAGGTTTGTCCTTTCATCATACATCGTCAACAGCAGGCCTTCGATCTTCAAACCTGGGTTCAGCTCCCGTTTTAACTTGCTTAGCGTATCGAATAGTTCTGTAACTCCTTCTAGGGCAAAATACTCGGTCTGTATCGGAACAAGCAACGAGTCGGCCGCTGTCAACCCATTTACCGTCAGAATACCGAGCGACGGCGGACAGTCGATGATGATATAGTGAAAGAACTCACGTATCGCCTCAAGGAGTCCTTTTAATATCTTCGCACGACCCTTGTCATCAGCAAACTCTATCTCAACACCGGCCAGATTCTTATCTGATGGCAGTACCCAAAGTTTTTCAATTGCTGTGGGAAGCACTGACTCACGAACTGAATTGCCCGTTATCATTGCGTCATATAGAGATTTGCGGCCCGAAAGCTTCTCGATGCCCGCCCCGGAAGTCGCGTTTCCCTGCGGATCGGCATCAACAAGGAGCACTTTCTTGCCAGCCATCGCGAGACCGGCAGCGAGATTTATCGCAGTGGTCGTCTTGCCGACACCGCCTTTCTGGTTAGCGATCGCTATTATTCTTCCCATTTTGGTAAAAATGTATTCTTTCGCACACGTCTACCGCGGAAACGGTATTCTGGGCGAAAACCTTAAGATAAAGGCCATATAGTACCCAATCCTCCGGCTTGTGGAACGTTCCACAATTTTGCTAATTGCGGTCCGTGCCCTTAGGTTGTTCGGCGGTCAAATGAACTAATACCGTTGATATTGCGGTAGGAGTCAAGCCCGTTATCGACCGGACCTGCGCAAAATTCTGCGGGCGCGCCCGCTCCAACCTCTCCACCATTTCGTTTGAGAGGCCACTGATCGTATTAAATCGGAAACTCTCTGGCACTTTCAATGCGTCGTGGTGGTATACCCGTTCAGTCGCCAGATCCTGCTTTTGGATATATCCCGAATATAGTGAATCCGAAAATGCCGTCGCCAGGTCAGTTTCACTTATCTGCGAACCCATCCCGACCGGCAGCAGTTTTGCGATCAGTTCCGGACGGACGCCTTGTCGCATTGCGAGTTGAGATAGAGTAAATGCATCGCCGAGGTCAACCCCGAGAAGTTGCGAAACGGCGGCATATTCGACCGTCGACCGTTTAAAACGCGTGTCGTCCAGCGCATTTCGAAGCCGTGCCAGCCGGTCACGCTTTGCATTGAACCGCGTCCAGTCCGTATCTGCGAGCAACCCGATATCCCGTCCTTTTGGTGATAGCCTCTGGTCAGCGTTATCATGACGAAGCTTTAGTCTCGCCTCGGCCCGCGAGGTAAATAATCTGTATGGCTCGTCTACGCCGTGCCTGATAAGATCATCAGTGAGCACACCGATATACGCCTCATCTCGTTGCAGAATAAAGGGTTTACGGCCCTGAACGGCAAATGCGGCGTTGATTCCGGCCATTAGTCCCTGACAAGCCGCCTCTTCGTATCCGGTAGTTCCATTTATTTGGCCTGCCAAAAATAGCCCGCTCATACGGGCTGATTCCATCGTCGAGCTCATCTCTCTCGGGTCAACAAAATCGTATTCGATGGCGTATCCCGGTCGAATGATCTGCACCTGTTCAAACCCCGGGACCATCCTCAACAATTCCAACTGAAGCGCGGATGGAAGCGAGGTCGAAAAACCATTAAGGTAAACTTCGTTGGTATTATGCCCTTCGGGTTCTAAGAAGAGTTGATGGCGATCCTTGTCGGCGAACTTAACGACCTTGTCTTCTATGGATGGACAATATCGGGGCCCCACTCCAGTGATCTTGCCCGAATAAAGCGGCGACTGGTGCAGATTATCTCGAATCGTTTGATGGACCCGTTCGCTGGTGTATCCTATGAAACATTGGATCTGAGGTTGCTCGATCTTCTCCGTCGCGAACGAAAAAGGGACAGGCTTCTCATCCGGCTGCTGTGGTTCGAATGCGTCCCAATCTATTGTTGTACCGTCTAGCCGTGGCGGTGTTCCCGTCTTTAGCCGACCGACCGGAAACCCGTGAGTCTTAAGAGCTTCCGCGAGTTCGATGGACGCCGGTTCGCCGGCTCGCCCAGCCGAAAAAGTTTCTTTCCCGGCATGAATCTTGCCGTTCAGAAATGTACCCGTCGCTACGACGACCGCTTTAGCGCCAAAACGTCGCGTGTCCTGCATTTGAACACCTAAAACTGTATTATTCTCAACGATTAGGTCCACCACAAGACCCTGGCGAAGAAAAAGATTAGGCGTTGCCTCCAGAACCCTTCGCATTTCTGTCCGATAAAGGCTTCGATCCGCCTGAGCACGAGGCGATTGAACAGCCGGCCCACGCGAACGGTTCAAAAGTCGAAACTGAATTCCGGTACGGTCGATGACGCGGCCCATTATGCCGCCAAGTGCATCTATCTCTCTGACAACATGACCTTTAGCGATTCCGCCAACTGCCGGATTGCAAGACATCTGCCCGATGAGGTCCAAATTGATGGTTACCAAAGCGGTTTCGGCCCCAAGGCGCGCCGCCGCCGAGGCTGCCTCACACCCGGCATGACCCGCCCCGATAACAATTACATCAAAACTTTCGTCAAACATTACAAATTGAAAGGTAAAAAATAGCGGGATGACCCGCTATATCGCTTAGCCCTTCATTGTATCCGAAAACTCGTACGCCTGCTACTGATTTCTCAGACTAGGTGGTCCATATACCTTTCAATGCTGTGTGGGCGATCGATTGAAACCTCGCGAGTTTCACTCGGTCGGAGTTCTTATAGGTCATTAAGGGCATGAAGCCAAGGTCCATTAATTTATGAACCGCGGCATCCGTCAGTAAGACTTCAGAACATGGCTTATACACGGTCTGGCCGTTCATTTTATAAACGTGGACCGGCAGGCCTTCGAGGTCTTGCTTTAGTTCGCGGCCCATTTCCCAGCCGCGAGCAGCAAAACTTTCCGCAAGAAGATGCCCTGCAGCAAAGCATCCATTTGCCCAAAGGTAATCGTCGTGGCCCCAACTCTCGGCAAATTCTTCGAAAGCAAAAGTATCAAGCGGATCGGTGTCCGCTCCGTACGGCAGCCTTGCTAGAAATCGCGGTGTTACCATGCCGATATACTCTGCCTCCGCCTGTCCGCAAAGCGTCGCCCAAAGTTTTGTCGACTCGGTCTCGTCCGAGGTCCGCCACGCCGAAGGCTCCGGACTGTCGACCAGCGAATGAACGCCAAACACATCGGGCCGGATGTGCGAGATGAACGGCGCGTTGGCCGCTGCCACGAGTTTGCCGATGCGGATAAGGGTCGCAATATCGTCGACATTCCCGGCAAATGCATAGTTGCCGAGCACGACCGCAAACGGCTCGCCGCCGGGTGTTTCTATCGAATCGCGAATAAGATGCTGATATACAATCGTTTCCGCTAAACTACTGCTGGATTTGAGGTTATCGGCCAGTTCGTTCTTTGAAATATCGCAAAGATGGATCCTCAGTTCGGCCGAGGTCTCGGTACGCCTGACCAGAAAGAAGAGTCCGCGCCAGGACGCTTCGAGCTCCATGAACTTCGGATCTCGGAGAATCCCATTCATCAATCCGCTTGTCGCGGCGTCAACAGCCGCAAGCATTTGCGCCTGTTCGTCTTCATCGACCGAAACAAGAAGAGGTCGAACGAGATCGCTGACAAGATCCGCAATATCCGAAGAAACTCCAACCTTCGGTGCTGCCGCCCCACCAGAAGGTTTCGCCAATATTGCATCCAGCAAATTGTTCGGTGTCGGTTCGGTTTCGCCGACCGGGCTCGAATCGTCGTCCGATGCAGAAATTTCTGGTTCGACGTCCATACCGCCAAACCTCTCTCTCACCTCGCGTGCCGCCGCGTTGAATGTACTTTCATTCTTTAACCTTTTCCGCAGATCCCGAAGTTCCTCAAAGATCGGCATCCGGCGAAAGATCTGATCCGGATGGAAGTCGTCAAGATCGGCAAACTCAAACGGCAACCGCTCGGCGCCCATCTCCAGATCAAGCCGAACGCCTAGCCGTGCGATCGTCGCATCGAAATTATCGCGGTCGATCTCTATCAGGCCGCGATCGCTAACTGGCCCGCGGATCGCGTCACCGCTGAAACCCCCTAATACCATTATGTGAAACGGCGGTTCTTCTACGATTCCTGTCCGTTGGGTTTCGAGCGTGACCTTGGTTTCAAGATCGCTGTCTGAAATGGGCATAATCTTCTGGCTCCTGCGAAATGTTTTTCAGAAGAATATTAACTTTCAGACCGGGATTGTCAACAAAAGACGGGGAAAAGAATTTCTGGAAAGAGTGTTGAAAGCGGTTGATGACCTAGATTCAAGAGATGTTGGATGCAATGGCTTCTTCGAGAAATTCCTTTTGGTCTTGGCCAAGGTCGTGGAACTCGAGGCCAAAACCCAAGGTGTCCATCACGTAGGCGACCCTGCCGTTAAATCGAAGTACGTTGTCGTAAGGTGACCGAAGTTCAAAGGCAAGTTCTTCGCCTTCCCGATAGTTAGAAATGGATTCCACAAAGCAGCCACCCAAACTCAAGTCGCTTATACGCGACGATCGCCTACCGGCGGATGAATCGAGAATGATCTCGATCATGATGAGTTTTCTTTCGTGACTCCGTCCCATAGGTTCATTCGGTGACCAGTCAGATGTGACGCCGATGGTGGAAATGTCAATCATACTACTCGCTTCCTTGGACTCCAAGTCAAATCTGTTCATCAAAAACACGCGCTTCGAGCCGATCATGTGCCGGGGTAAAAGGCGATCTGTAAGTGCGCAAAGGTTAAACAATTCAACCAAACGTCCAAAACAGACAGAATTCCAAAATCGTGTCCTAGCCGATTCCCGTAAATCTAAGAACTGTGGGAGCTGTCAAACTGATCACCTCATAACCAATGATCATTATCGCAATGCCTTGCCAAAAAAATGTCGCCGCTTTTCACACCGCCTTCGCCAAAAGCCATGGCGTTTGGCGGAGTGCTTATGATGAAGGGCATTCCGAATGACGCGGTTATCGCTATTAGGATTGGCGTAGATGGTTCAGGGATGAGGAGTGTCGCGAGCGGTAGCATTATCACCGAAGCAGTGTTGCTCATAACCGCCGCGGTGTCTGGCCGATAATCGACATATTAGTTATTCTCAAACAGTTAAGGAGGGTGGGCCGCAAAGCGTCTCCGTCATTTATGAAGCAATTGAAAAAGATCATCGAAGAAACTATGCCCGTGCAAACTTCGGAAACGAATCAAAGCCGTAAGCGAGTGCGGGAGACGTTTCTCAATCGCGACACCATCAGCCGCGATGTCGGGTATATCGCCGATGACGCGCGCACTTTCGGTCAGATCATGGCCGACCGTGTCGCGGACTTCGCCGGGTCATGGATATTTATCGGGTTTTTTGGTGCGGTCTTGGCCGGATGGTGATCTTGAATTCATGGGTCTTGATCAGAAGCGGTACCGACTTCGATCCCTATCCGTATATCTTGCTGAACCTTTTCCTCTCAATGCTCGCGGCGATTCAGGCACCTCTAATCCTGGTGTCACAAAACCGCCAAGCGGCGACAGACCGCATCGCCACGGCGCACGATTATGAGGTCAACCTCAAAGCCGAACTAGAGGTCCAACTCCTTCACGAAAAGCTCGATGAGCTACGCGAACAGAAATGGGCAGATCTCGTCAGTATGCAACAGGAACAGATCGAGCTACTTCAAAGACTGCTAGCAGAACGCCCCGCAGACTAGTGCTTCACCAGCCATTCGTGAACGGCGGTCGGCAGAACAGATATCATTCCCATATAGCACATTCCAAAGGCTAAAAATCCAAATACGACAAGTGCCATAGGAGTAAGAGCTCCCGCCGCAAACGTTAACACGAACGCGAGAATGATTGCCGCCCAAAGTGCAAAGTATATTTTTGTAAGCATCGTTTTGTTCTCCTTATGTCGACATACCGTCACTACCTAATATCGCAACGCTCGTGCCAACGCAAATTGCCGCTCTTTAGGCGGTTCCGCACACCAAACGGCGCTAAAAAACCCACGAAAGCACCCGTAGAATGCGAGATTTTCCGCAATGTCTCGCTTGCCCAAACAAAGAAATGCCCGGCAATGGACCGGGCATTCTGGCATTCCACTTCTCACTGATCGTTAAATGATATTCTCGCGTTTTCCGGGTTCGACCGGTGCGTAGTTTGCTGTACCGGAGTCACGTTCGACCGAGGCGCGGCCAGTCATCTGTGTCGGTGTTATCTTCAATATGACCTCTATGTTTTCGCGGACCCAACTATCCATCCAGCGAATGCTCACGGCCGGTGTAAGTGTCGGGTTTACCTTCGCTATCAACGCGACCGCGTTTTCACGGATCGCCTTGTCCGTGATCTGTTCGGCGTTACCAAGGACAACCACGCTTCGCCAATTCTCGTTGTCCTTAACTTCTTCCAGTTGAAGACACACCTTCGGGTTTTCCCGGATCATCTCGACCTTTTTGCCCTCGGTCGTATAGACGTAGATGTCGGGTTCGTCGTACGCATAATGCACCGGAACAATGTACGGTTGGCCGTCGACCGACGCGCCGAGATGTCCGTATCCGACGTCATGCAACAGGGACTCGATCTCCTCGCGGCGCATATCTTCAACTTCGATCATGATGTCACCTCCTAGACTCGCTTGCTCGCAAGAAATATACCATAAACGTTCAACGCCGGAACAAGCGCCGACACACGGCACAATGTTTGCACCATTCTCTAACGGAATGTCGGATCCTTCGTTAAAGGTAAAAATGTAAGATCCTGACTAAGTTATATATCTAAGGAGAACTAAAGTGAAGATACTTCTGGCAACCGACGGTTCCGAGTTCAGCGATGCAGCCATTGAGAAATGCATAAGTCTTTTTTGTAACCTACAAGGCGTAGTTATGAAGGTCGTATCAATTTACGAGGAGGCACCGGTCCTCGCAAGCGAACCGTTTGCCGTTTCGCCCGAGTATTTGAGCGGCATGACCGAGGCTGCTAAAGCTCAGGCAAACAGCATTGCCGAGAAGGCGGCAACGGCCATCAAGGAAAAATGCGGCGACACCGGAGTGACCTCAGAAGTATTAGGCGGAAAACCGGCGGCCCGGATCGTCGAGGAAGCCGAGAAATGGAATGCCGATCTTATCATCGTCGGTTCTCACGGCCGCGGATTTTGGGGAAGGTTGCTCGGGTCTGTGTCGAACGGTGTCGTCAACCATGCACCGTGTTCCGTTCTAGTGGTCAGAAAAAAGATTGAATAACAAAACCTCGATCGGCATACTCGGTCGGGTGTTCGGCGTCTGGCTCGCCATAATGTTTGTGGAAACTCTGCACGGCATCGCCCGGGCAGTTTTTGTCTTACCGCATACCGGCGACCTCCTCTCGCGGCAGATAGGCGTCGTGTCGGGTTCGATTTTGATCTTTATCGTTGTGATCGGACTAATAAAGTGGCTAGGGATCACTGATCGAAGGGGCCTGCTTGGCGTCGGCATTCTTTGGGTGGTGATGACCGTGGTGTTTGAGTTCGCGCTTGGTTACTTTGCTATGGGGATGCCGTTGAATGAGATCTTCGCCTCATTCGATCCGCGGCACGGTTCGCTGATGCCCTTAGGTCTCGCGTTCCTTGCCCTCTCGCCGGTGATAGCTGAGGCGGTACGGCGTTAGAATGTTTATTCGCCGGTCAGAACTTCATTGACGGTTCTCACGACGGCCTGTGCAGTAAAGGGTTTTGTCAACCGGCTGGTTACACCGAGTGCTTCCAGTTCATCCGTATCTCCGGCACTTAGAAGGCCGCTCATCGCGATGATCTTTACCTCGTTGTTCATCTTCCGCAGCGCCCGTATCATCGCCATTCCGTCCATATACGGCATCGCAAGATCGGTGAGTACGACAGCGACCTCAGATCCCATTTGAGCAAATTTGGCGAGTCCCTCTGTGCCGTCGCTTGCCAGCTCGATCTTATAGCCAAAGTGCTCGAGAGTCGCTCTGGTTATTTCGCGAATATTCTCTTCGTCATCTACGACCAATATCATCTCGCCCGAACCGAACGGAAGTGCCTCGGCTAACGTCGCATCTGCGAGCGGCCGATCGTCGGTCATGGCGGGAAAATAGATCGAGAACTGCGTTCCTTTTCCCGGCTCGCTATAGACACTGATAAATCCCCCATGGCTTTTGACGATGGAGATCGAGGTTGAGAGGCCAAGCCCTGTTCCGTGGCCGACGGCCTTGGTCGTAAAGAACGGGTCGAAGATCCGGTTGGCGACGTCAGGCGGCATTCCGGTGCCCGTATCGGTCACCTTCACCAGAACATATGTCCCTGGCGCCGCGTCGATGCTCATCCTTGAGTAGGTTTCGTCGAGCTCAATTGCCTTAGCTCCAACAGTTAGCGAACCGCCGCTCGGCATTGCGTCGCGCGCATTTATACAAAGGTTCATCAGGACCTGATGAACCTGCGTCGGATCGGCCAAGATCAGCGGCAGCTCCCGTTCGATCTCGCGCTTTACCGTAATAGATTTCGGCAGTGTCTCACCTAGCACTTTTATCAGATCAACGATTATATGCTTGACCTGAACCGTCGTCCGCTCGCCTTCCATTCCGCGGGCAAAGGTCAGCACCTGCTGCACAAGTGCAGCTCCGCGTTCCGAATTTTCACGGATCACGTCGAGCCAGCGGTTCGTTTCCGTGTCTTGCGTTCTTATCTGCAGCATCCCGACAGACATCAATATCGGCGAAAGAATGTTGTTCAGATCATGAGCGATGCCGCCCGCGAGAGTGCCGATCGATTCCATCCGCTGTGCCCGCAGCAGGTGTTCCTCAGCACGCTTTCTCTCTGTTACATCTGTGTTGATCAATAGTATATAGTCGGGCTGTTCGCTCGCGCTCCTCACCATGGTCCAGCGGCTTTCGACGAATATCTTCTTCTCCGATTTTGTGACCTGCCGCTCTTCGCTTCGAAGCTCGTCTTCTGTTTCAAATCCTTTTCGGACGCGCTCGAGTTGCCTCACATTCCCACCAAAAAGTACGTCGCCGATCGAACGACCGAGGGCCTCGGCAACTGTCCATCCGTAGATACGAACCGCCCCGAGATTCCAGAAGATGATGTTGTAGTTCAGGTCGCAAACGATGATAGCGTCCTGCGCCTTGTCGAGCAGTGACGCCTGTTGGTGGATGCGCTCTTCCGCAAGCTTTCGTTCGGTGATCTCGTATCTGATCGCGACGTATTGAACGGGTTTGCCGGCTTCGTCCAGGAACGGTACGATCGTCGTATCGACCCAGTATATGCTTCCATCCTTTGCTCGATTCCTGATCTCGCCGCGCCAAACTTTTCCATTGGCAATCGTCGTCCATAGTTCGCGGATGAATTCTGGCGGATGAAACGCCGAATTTATCATCCGATGGTCCTGGCCGATCAACTCCCGGCGGTTGTATTTTGATATCTCGCAGAACTTGTCATTAACGAATGTTATCCGCCCGCGTTGGTCCGTTATCGCGACGATCGCCGATTGATCAAGCGCGAACTTTAGGTCGGAAAGCTCTTTTAAAAGCGATTCTCGGGATGAAGGACGATGCTGTGATCGCGGGTCGCTCATTGGTCGTTGTTGCCAGCCTCACTAGCCGGCGGTTCGTAATTTCCCGATTTTCTCAATTTGTAGCGAAGCTGGTCTCGCGAGATGTCGAGCAGCTTGGCGGCCCGCGTGAGGTTCCAGCCCGTCCGTTCAACTGCCTGGACGGCCAACTCGTTCTCGAACTGTTCCAGCGAGATCCCATCGACCGGCAACACAAATCCGCTGGTGGCGCCACCGAGCTTTTCCGTACGTGCTCCGGCAAGGTCGGCAGGCAAGTGGGTGACAGTGACGTACTCATTGTCCTCGAGGATCGAGGCACGTTCAATTACGTTCCTCAGCTCTCGTACGTTGCCCGTCCACGGATAATTCTTGAAAAGACGGATGACTTCCGTAGACAGTCCTTTCAACTTAGGTCCCCGCCGCTTTTCGTTTGAACGGTTGATGTAATGCTCGGCCAGAAGCAAAATATCGTCGCCACGCTCCCGTAGCGGAGGGATGTCTATCTGGATCACTGAGAGCCGATAATATAGGTCTAATCTGAACGTTCCCGCATCGCCTGCTTTCTTCAGGTCTTGATTCGAAGCCGCAACGATCCTGGCGTCCATCGGAATGTCCTTCAACCCGCCAACGCGTCTGAACACACCGTTTTCAAGCACGCGAAGCAGCTTCGCCTGCAGCGAAAGCTCCATCTCGCCTATCTCATCCAAAAAGATCGTTCCGCCCTGCGCTTGTTCAAAGAGCCCTTCTTTCCGTTGCTTTGCATCCGTAAAGGCGCCTTTCTCGTAGCCGAACAGTTCGGATTCGATCAGCGTTGCGGGCAGCGCCGCACAATTGATCGCGACATATGGCGCGTTGGCGCGATCCGACGCAAAATGGATTGCCCTCGCAAATAGATCCTTCCCCGTCCCAGTGTCGCCTTGCAGAAGTATTGACGCAACATCCGATTCCGCTATTCGGAGCGAAAGATCTTTTACTTTTCTCATCGCCTCAGAATCGCCCAGGATCTGATCAAACCCGAAATTCGACTTGGCCCGCCGCTTTTCTATCTTTACTTGGCGGCGAAGTGTTCGGGCCTCCAAGGCGTTGCGGAGCGTTACCTGAAGCTCCTCAAGCCGGACAGGTTTCCCAATAAAATCATATGCCCCGCCGCGAAGTGCGGCGATCGAGTTCTCTAGATCAACGATGCCCGTTACCATTATTGCAACGCAGTCGGGATCTACGATCTTGGTAAAACGAAGCACATCGAGCCCTGAGCCATCCGGCAGATCAATATCCAGCAGGACAGCCGCCGGTTCTTCTTCCTCGATCTTCTGTTGTGCGGCAGCAACCGTCTCGGCCTCGACCGTTTCGTAGTCCCACGAACGCAGTGCTTCGCCCAAAGTCATGCGGATAAAACGGTCATCGTCTAGGATAAGGACGCGTGGTTTCTTTGTTATCATTTATTGTTGTTTCGTCGAAGCTCTGCTGAGTGTCATTCGCTTTATAAACCGAAATCCAGGAATATTCAAGCATTGGACTGCGAATATTTTCGCAGTTCGACGATTTATTGTGGACCAATTATCTGTCCAAATACCGATCGGGCCGGATTTCATTGGCACGTTCATTGCGTAACCAACCCACGGTTGTAATAATATTCGGAAAGGTCTAGCACATTATGAAACTCTTGATCGCATACGACGGTTCGCGGTGCTCAGAGGCAGCGATCGATGATCTACAGCGGGCGGGTTTGCCCGGAGAAGGCGAAGCAATCGTAATCTCTGTCGCAGAAGTCTGGCTTCCTCCCCAGGACGGAGCCGCTGCCAATGGAGAAACAGATCCTTATATCGCAAAGATTGTTAAACGGAGTCGTGAGAAAGGCGAGCGAGCACTTGCCGAGGCGTCGACCTTCGCCAAACATGCCGAAACGCGGCTGCGGAACATCCTTTCGAATTGGGACATAACGGCTCGGTCAACCTACGGTTCGCCCGCCTGGGAAATACTTTCTGTCGCCGAAGAGATCGATCCTGACCTGTTGGTCGCGGGTTCACAGGGACAGTCCGCGATCAGCCGCTTCTTTCTCGGAAGCATTTCACAAAAGATACTGACTGAAGCCCGATGCTCGGTTCGCGTCGCACGCGGAAAGATCGATGTTGACCCGTCGATCAATCGCATCGTCGTCGGCTTCGATAGTTCTAAAGGTGCAAAAGCGGCCGTAGCCGCCGTTGCCGAACGTCGATGGTTTCCCGGGAGCGAAGTAAAACTTGTTTCCGTTGCCGATCCGGTTTCGCCAACTGCGATCGGGCGGTTTCTGCCGCCGATTGCCGATGCCGTGAAAGAGGTGAACGAGACCGAACGCGAATGGATCGAGAAGATGGCGGTTGAAGCTATCGCTGAACTCGAACGCGCCGGATTGAAAGCATCGCTCGAGATCGTGTCCGGCAATCCAAAGGAACTCCTTCCCGAGGTTGCCGAAGAATGGAACGCCGATTCGATATTTATGGGTGCCAACGCCTTCGGAAGCAGACTCGAACGCTACCTTATAGGCAGCACCTCATCCGCAGTCGCTGCCCGTGCACATTGCTCAGTCGAAGTCGTCCGAACGCGACAATAGGTTGTTACTTTCCGATGCAGAATGTTGAGAAGATCCGCGTCAGCATATCTTCGGTCGTGGTTTCGCCGGTGATCTCGCCTAGATATCGAAGTGCGTTGTGAAGCCCGACAAGGACGATCTCTTCGCTAACCTTTTGCGCAAAAAGCTCGGACGAATGCTCGATCTCACCGTGCGCTCGATTTAGCAGATCGAAATGCCGTGCGTCTGAAACCAAAAAGCCCGACATCTCATTTTGTTGCGGTGCAAAAGGTTCGACAATTGCCTGTTTAAGCTCTTCTAAACCTTCACCGGTTTTGGCGGAAATATAGATTCCAGCCTTTCCGAAACCATCATCACAAGATATTTCCCGAACGAGATTCTTATCGATCTTATTGTGGACTATCAGATGATCAAGATCTTTCACGCTTTCAAATATCTCGCGGTCTTCGGGTGTGATCGATTCCGAGGCATCGAGCATGACGACTACAAGGTCAGAATCCACCATCGCCTTTCGCGAACGCTCGACCCCAATGATTTCTACGGTGTCTGCCGTCTCGCGTAAACCCGCGGTATCTATCAACGATATCGGAATGTCACCGATGGTAAACCGTTCATGAAGTTGATCACGCGTCGTCCCGGCGATCTCGGTCACGATGGCTCGGTCCATTCCTAGCAACGCATTGAAAAGGCTGGACTTACCGACATTTGGCCGGCCCACGAGTGCAACCTTTAGGCCTTCACGAATAAGCTTGCCCGCCTGAAATGTCGCTGCAATCTTGGCAACACCGTCGGCAACCTCGGTGAGCCGACTGGCGATACTTTCGGCCTGCATTTCCGGGAGATCATCTTCGACGAATTCGAGGGCTGATTCGAGAGCGACAATTACGTCGAGTAATTCAGCTTTTAGCGGTTGCAGCTCGTGCGAGAATTCACCCCGCATCTGCCTCACGGCTTGGCGTGCGGATGCTACGGTCTGAGCATCGATAAGGTCGCGGATCGCTTCGGCCTCGGCCAAATTCATTCGTCCGTTGGCTAACGCACGGAGCGAAAATTCGCCCGGGTCGGCCATCCGAGCACCCGCCGACAAACAGAGGTCGGCCACCCGGCGAAGAACGACCGGCGAACCGTGGCAGCTTATCTCGATCACGTCTTCGCCGGTAAACGAATGTGGCCCGCGGAAATATGTGATAAGCGCTTCATCTATCGGTTCACCGGTCTCAGGTTCAACGATCTGCCGCAAAACCGCCTTTCGCGATGCCGGCGAAAACTCGCTGCCCGTCAGTCCGGACGCGATCCCGGTCGCACCGCTGCCGCTGAGCCTGATCACTCCGATACCGCTGCGGCCAAAAGGCGTTGCCAATGCGACTATGACATCTGACATAATCTCCCAAACAGAAAAAGAGCCGGACCCTCAGGATAACGCGTCCGTTGATCCTGCAGACCCTGCCCGTCTCAAAAACAATGGACGATCACTTCGGCCGAACCTGCAACCGACGGTCGCGACCGGCACCGACCGATTCAGTTAGCAGGTCTTCCTCTTGCTGCAGCGTAACGTGGATTATTCGCCGTTCGGTCGAGTTCAGCACACCGAATTTGAACGGCGTTCCATTCTTACGAACCTGATCACCGGCAAAACGAGCCATCGCCTGCAGTTCGGCCTTTCGCGATTGTCGAAAACCATCCGAATCACAAATGAACCTGTGTTCGCGTTCCAACTCGCGGCCAAACGCCTGAAACAGCAGCGTCTCGAACGCATCAAGCATTTCCGCATTCTCTGCCAATGCCATCCCGACATCGTTGCCGCTAAGGTTCAACAGACAGCCTTCGTCTATCCAACGTGCTTTTACTTCCAGATCAAAACCGAATCCGCTGATGATCTCAGCAAGAAAAGTTTCGGCTTTTTCACATGTTTCGGTCATATCCATTTACCTCGGTCACGATCCTACATCGTGTCAGGTCGTCGAAAGCTTCGGCTTGCCTTTAACCTTCTTTGCATTCTTCGGAACGGTCTCAACAACCTCGGCTGCCGGGGGTTCGGTCGGCCTATTATATTTATTGATTATCATCTGCTGCCCAAAGCTTACGATATTGCCGAAGAACCAATATAGTAGCAAGCCCGACGGTGCCGACCACATTATCCAGAGCATCATCACTGGCATCAGATAGATCATCATCTTCTGCTGCATCTGCTGCTCTGGCGTTATCGCCGGTCCGGTCGGCGTAAACTTCATCGCAAGGACCATCGAGATCGCAAAGGCAAACTCAAGCAAATGCCACGGGTCGCCCGCCGAGAGATCGGGTATCCACGCGAAGCTTGCCTGGCGCGCCTGCAGTGAAATAGTTATCGCCGTGTAAAAGGCGATCAGCAGCGGGAATTGCAGCAGCATGGGCAGGCAGCCGCCGATGGGCAATGCGTCCTTGGTCAGCTTCAATTGATCCATCTGAAGCTGCCGCATTCGGGGGTCATCGGTCGGGACGCCTTTTGCCTGCAGTGCCTTGATCTTATCCTGTATCGCCTTCATTTTCGGCGCGTTCCCGGCCGCCTTTTTGAAGGATTTCGACTGCTTCCACCTCAGCGGAAAGAGTAGCGAATAGAACAAAAACGTAAAGACAATGATCGCGATACCGTAATTCTTTGTTATACCGTCAAAGAAATCCAGCGCGTACAGGATCGGGATCGAGAGCGGTTTGACCATCGCGCGGATGATCGAGTAATTACTAAAATTGATCAGATCGACAATTACAATTTCGCGGCCGACTGCGGCGGTCAGCGGTTCGTCGAGCGTGCTCAACAGGAAATAGTCCTTCGAGCCCGTAAAGATCTTCGTCACCGTGCCGTCCGTCGTCACCGGGACAAAAGCCGTTACCAGATGCCGCGTTTCCTTAGTCTGCGCACTTCGCAGTACCCAGCTAAAAATGCTGCTGTAAAACGGCTCGGTCTCAACCTCATACTTTGACGCCGTCAGTTCGAGTCCGCTGGTCCGCGTCGCCGGAATTGCGGCCATGGCAAAGTAAGCATCGCCGACGCCAGACCAATCAATACTTCCGGGAACCGACAATATCGCCTCATTTCCGGTGCCAAACTCGAATGAATAATATCCCTGATGCCGGATGATATCGCCGTCCACAGCGGCCACGGCCTCCGATTCTATCTGGTAAAACGTGTGGTGATTGATGCCGTGATCGCCGATGCTGGCGCCGATGGCGAGCTTTGCGTTCGGAATGTTTTGGCCGTTTCGTTTCAGGTCGATCGCGAGGTCCGAAATGTAGCTGTCCCCGCGGAATGTAAAGACCTTTTTTGCCTCAACGCCGGTACCATCGGCCATCGTAAATTCGATGGTACGTTCTTCGCCAGCCGCAAGCACGATCTCGTCCTCAGCGCCTGTGATCGCGTAATTTCGCTCGTTAAGCGCTGTGTTGAGCGCGGCGTCATCAGTCACGAGCCGAAATGGCACTTCGCGCGGCGCGCTGTTCAATGCTTGTTCCGAGATCAGCTGAAGCGGGCCGTTCTGGTCGCCATTCGAACCGGCTGAGTACAACGCGTCATCGCCCTCCGGCGACGTGTTTCTCAGCAGTATCCAGCTTGTCGCGACGCCGCCCTTCGCATCCAGCTTTACTTCATACAGCTTCGATCTGATAGTTATCTGGCGGTCTGGATTGGAATCTGCGGCAACTGCCGGAGCTTCTGTTTCGGGCTGTACGACTGGCGCCGTTGTCGCTCCCGGAGTTTCGGCCGTCGCGGTATTAGCGGCGGTATTTGTGTTTGCATTCTCAGGCGCCGCCGGCGGCGGATTAAAATACGACCAGCCGAAAAGCACGAACATCGACAGGACGGCCGCCATTAGGAAACGATACTGATTTTGATTATTGCTATTGTCCATCGTTATTGCTCGTCAGCCTTGCTAAGTAGATCATTCGACCGGATCGTGGCCGCCCTTGCAAAATGGCTGACATCGCAGAATACGCTTTATACCCAACCATGTTCCGCGTATCGCCCCGTATTTCTCAACGGCCTGCCGCGTATAATCCGAACAAGTCGGTTCAAACCGGCACGCCGGCGGCAGAAGCGGCGACACCGCGACCTTATAAATACTAAGGATGTCGAGAACCAGAAACTTCATCCGATACCGTTAATTGTCTATCGCCAATTGATCAATTGTAAATTGGGGCCAGCCGAAATATCCTTACCAATTCACAATTCATCAATTTACAATTTACAATCCCATCGGCATTCGGTCATGTTCTCCAATTGTTAATTGGTATAAACAAAATGCTTGACGGATCTACGATCTCGCGGCTACTTTGGCGACGATCTGCTTAAACTCAGCAAGCGCCTGGTCGAGTTTACCTTTTAGAATGCTGCGGCGTGCGTTCAACACCCAATCGAAACGTTTGCCCAGCACGTCAAGCTCTGCACTACTAAGCCGAAAAGTCTCGCGAAGCAGGCGTTTTGCGCGGTTGCGGTCGTGCGCTTTGCCGATCGCTTTCTTGGTCGCCGTAATGCCGACGCGGTGCAGCGGCCGTTCGTTGGAAAAAAGAAAGACCGTCATAAAACGGCCTTCGATTCGCGCACCTTGTTCGTAAACACGCAGAAACTCGGCGCGTTTCAGCAGCCGAGCTTCTTTGGGTAACCTAAAGCCTAATAATGGTGAACCGTCAGGCGCTTCCGGCCTTTCGCCCGGCGACGCTTGATCACGGCCCGGCCGTTCTTGGTCGCCATCCTGGCCCTGAACCCGTGCTTCTTTGCGCGGCGGCGATTGTTTGGTTGATATGTTCTTTGCGGCATATTTCGTCTCCATTAAATTCACCCGAAAGTGAAAACCTAGAGTTTACGGGAAAAAAGGGTGCAATGTCAACGACTCCGCGGGTAATTGACAAAGGGCGATGTCAGGGACATCATCTCTGTGTTTTCTACAGGCGAACAAGCAGGGATGCGTCAGCGGATGATCGTATAAGTTCCGGATCAATCTTTATGCAGAGCCTTTCCACGCCGATCGATGTTTCCCGGCTTTGGCCACTCTTTGTCGTGCTATTAGTTGTCGCGTTCCTAGCTTTCTGGCCGTCGTATTTTGGAGCGGGAATCCTTTCCGCCTCCGGTTATATCCATTTTCACGCGATTACGGCCACGATCTGGATGGCTCTTCTGATAATCCAGCCCTGGCTTATCCGTACCGATCGCTACTCGACGCACAAAATAATAGGAAAAGCGTCGTATGCATTTTTTCCTGTCGTGCTCGCCGCAATGATCCTGCTTGCAAACCACCGCATACGAACCGCAACTCCGGAAAATTACGCGATACGGAGCTTTATTCTCTACCTTCAAATATTCCTCACAATTTTGTTTGCGGTCTCATATCTATTCGCCATCGCATTCCGCAAACAATCAGAGGTCCACGCCCGTTTCATGATCTGTACGGGACTCACTTTGATCGATCCGATATTTGCCCGCATCCTTATTTTCACGATGCCCGTACCGATCGAATATCACCAATTCATAACGTACGCGATCACCGACTGTGTTTTCTTGATCTTGATAATTGCTGAAAGACATAACCGATCCGGCCGATGGGTATTCCCCGCGATGCTAGGAGTATTTCTTCTGTTCCAGGCACCGACGTTTTTCGTGATGAATTCGCCAACATGGCAAGCCTTTATCGAGTGGTTTCGATCTATTCCATTGACCTAAAATGGAAAACGTTCGGAAGGAACCCGAGGCTGGATCGGGATCAACGACAGATCTAAGGTAGTTTCCCCACCCAGTTTCGCATTTTTGACCCTCAGATAACCAATTTTAGGCCCCAGCGACGCGTTTTTGAGGCTCAGTTTCGCGTTTTTCACAATTTGTCGCAGATCGAAGACGAAACATCATCCCGGGCATCATGCACTTTCCCGCTCGCCGTTAACCGCCTCATCACGAAAGCATCACTTAGGCAATTGTTTTGTTAATGCAACATATTCTTGTTTGTGATACACTTTCTTTCGTTATGAGACGAGAATGGAAAGTGATACCGCGGGGTGATAAGAGGGCACAGTGGGCCGGATTTTATGTGACCCTGAACAGCAAGGGGACGATCGTTCTAAACAAGGCCGCCCACGAAAAACTCGGTATCGCCGAAGCCTTCTCGCTGCTCTACGACGCGGCGAACAACACCATCGGGCTAAAACCGACCACCCCGAATAAAGCCACCGCTTATCCCGCCGCGAGGTCCGGACGCCACGGCGGCCGAAAGATCAGTGCGTATCAACTCTTCGTAGAATGCGGCATCGTCGTCAAAGAAACTCTCGAATTCCCCGACGCCGAGATCGACCGCGAAGGCATCCTCCTCCTAAACCTACGCACCGCCCGAGTCTCAAACCGCGCAATAAACCACCCAACCCGCCGAATCGAAAAAGCCGAGATGTAGCACCTCACTGCCGGGGAAAAATTTCCTTTGAGGAAAGCATCTCACTGCCGGGAACGCGGGCGTCCCGCCTGCAGAGCGTCCGATAGGACGCTTTGTGCGTGTAAATGTTGGAGCTTTCCGTGGCAAGGGAACAGGCCGCTGCCGCGTCCTGCACGCGGGACGCGTGCGTTCCCACCCTTCAGGTGTTTCCCTACTAATGCAGAGTTTCCCGATCAGACACTTCTCTCCTTGGTAAGCTGTCGGCATTCGCCGACTATGATGGCTCAGACCTTCTGGCACAGATCATCTTCACCGCCGCAACGTATGTTCCGTGTTCTTGTTCTAGTATGCGGGCGGAGAGGGTATCGGAGGTGTCGTCAGGAAGAACCGAGACCTTGCGTTGGAGGATGATGGGGCCGGCGTCTAGGTCTTCGTTTACATAGTGGACGGTGCAGCCGGAGGTTTTTTCGCCGGCGGCTAGGACGCGTTCGTGGACGTTGAGGCCGGGATACTTTGGCAAAAGGCTCGGGTGGATGTTGATGATCTTGTGGGGAAAAGCGTTTACAAAATGCGACGAAAGCAGACGCATATAGCCTGCGAGGCAGACGAGCTCGACGCCGCGTCGCTCAAGCTCGGCGACGATCTCGGCGTCGTGCTCCTCGCGGCTTCGGCCGGCACGCTCGATCGCGACGGCCTCGATGCCGCGTTCGCGAGCTTTTGCCAATCCCGTCGCATCCGCCTTGTCGCTAATGACCACCGCGACCTCCGACCCCGGTATCTCGCCGCTCGCCACAGCGTCAACCAACGCCACCATATTAGACCCCCGGCCCGATATTAGAATTCCTATTTTCATTGACTTCGGCGAAAAGCTACTTGTACAATATTACTGTACAAGGAGAGTGATATGTCGATAGAAGTAAGTTACAGCGAAGCAAGGAACAACTTAGCATCAATTTTGGATCAAGTCACCGATGATTCTGAGGTGGTCGTCATCAAACGCCGGGGACACGAACCCGTCGCTATGATCAGCGCGGCCGAGCTCTCTAGCCTAATGGAAACCGAGTATCTTTTTCGTTCGCCGAAAAATGCTGCACGCCTGGAGAAGGCGATCAAACGGACGCTGGCCGGTGCAGGTGAAAAAACTAGGGTAGAAGAGCTTCGCGAGGAATTCGGTGCAGAAAAACGAAAAAAGAAATAGAAAGCGAGATGCTGTGTTTCAACCGGAGTTTCTTGAAGACCTGCGATACTGGGCCGACAAAGACCGGCGACTCTTGCTCAAAACTCTAGACCTTGTCGACGCGATCCTGCGTGAGCCTTTTACCGGGATCGGGAAACCGGAACCGCTTCGGCATCAGCCGACCGGAACCTGGTCGCGTAGGCTTAACAAAGAACATCGCGTCGTTTACATGGTCCTAGATGACCGAATTTCTTTTTTACAGGCTAGGTACCATTATTAGAGAGGTACCATTATTAGAAATGAAGATGTTTCTGCGATCGGTATTTACATTCGGCATTCTGCTAATTTCGGCGAATGCTGTTTATCCGTGCTCGTGCTTGCACGTCAGCCATCGTCAAGAGTTTCGACAAACCCCCGTCGTTTTCGCTGGTAGCGTAACGAATATAACGGAAGATACGACTTACGTACCGCCGCAGATGAAAGACGCAAAGATCTCCGATGAACTTCGTGCTCGTCTTCAAGAATCGATCAACTCGCGAAAGCGCTATCTTGTGACTTTCAAGGTGGATAATAGATTCAAGGGAGTCAGCGGCCAAAAGATATCTCTGTATGCTTTTTCGAGTGACGGTCTATGTTCGGCTCCGGGATTTGTCGAGGGTGAGAAATATTTGGTGTATGCGTATCGTGAAAAAAATGATCTTTATGCTGGCGGCCTTTGTTCACGAACGGGGAAATTAGAGGATCGATCTGAAGAATATAAAGAACTAAGGAGCTTTTGGTTTCGATTCAGAACCCGCCTAAGGATTTAGCCGCACATCGTCGTCCGTTTCGTTCAAAATCGCTTAGGTTCGCCCATCATCTTTCTGAATTCGTTAGCTTGGTGCCCATCTGGGGATGATCCGGCTCCCGCGTAGTCACATATGCCGATCGTAAGATTATTCTGATACAGGCGAGGGGTAAAGAATAGTGTCCGGCCCGTCGTCAATTTGAATCCACACGAACTTCCACCTCGCGATTGGCCGAAGATCTGCTCGGTCGGTTCTCCATAGATGATTACTGTCCGCGATTTAACTCCAAGCCAATACTCTTTTACGCGAATCGTGTATCTGTACATTTGAGAAATGGATGGTTCTCCATCGAGAGTGGTCGAGACCCAATTCACGTTTACGCGTTCGCGTTTAATGATCTTTCCAATAAACGCCGCTCCCGAGAACTCGTTGAGGAAGTAGTTCCGCGTCTCGGCTCTTTTTTCTTCAATACTTTTAGAAGGTTCAAGAAGGGGCGGCGCACAGGAGCACCCGAATGCTTTCGCCGACAAGAACAGCAGAACGGCAACGCTAAATGCAGTGATAGATATTCTCTTATTCACAACTCGATTAGAGTTCTCGCGTAACCGATTTGGTTGCTCGATGGTCAATTGCGACCCGTGGACATCTACAGGAACTGCAGGACGCCGAAGGTGTGGGCGTCGTATATGACGTTTGAGTTTTCGGTTCCTGGACGATCGTGAGTTTGCCGGGCCGAGACCTATTTCTGCAGGGCCTTCAGGCGGGCGCTCAGGTTTGTGGCAAACGTATGCCCGGGTGAGAGTTTCAATACCATATCGACGTCCTTCCGCGAAAGATCGTAGTTCTTGGTATCAAAGAAAACTGCCGCACGGAATACGTAGGCTCCGAGGTATTTTGGATCAAGGCTTAGCGCCTTATTAAGATCAGCGATGGACGCCGTATTGTTCTTCAATTGGTTGTGAAGGATCGCTCGGTCGAGATACGGTTTAGGCAAAGCTGGATTCATCTGGATGGTTTTGTCGAAGTCCGCCATCGCCAGGTCGAACTTACCCGTTAAGCGGTAGATGACGCCGCGATTGTTCCAGGCCTCCGTATAAAACGGGTCCAGCTTAAGGGCTACGTTTATGTCGCTTAGCGCGAGATCATACTTCTTTTCACGGTAGAAGACGGAGCTTCGATTTACGAACGCCTTCATATACTGCGGGTTGAGCTGGATCGCACGGTCGTAATCCGCCTTGGCGAGCACCAACTGGCCGCTGTCCGAATAGGCGATGCCGCGGTTGTAATAAAACTGCGCGTCCGAGGCCGATATGGCGATCCCGCGTGTGTAGGCCGCTATCGCACCTGCGTGGTCCTTATTTTGGTTCTTTGCCAGACCGAGCTGAAACCATGCATTGACGTAGTTCGGGTTGAGCGATAGCGTTTTATCGTAATCGGCGATCGCCGGAGAGATCTGGCCGGAAAAGTAGTAGGCCTGTCCGCGATTGAACCACGCTTCCTGCGCGGTCGGCATCAACCGGATCGATTCCGAAAAGCTTTTTATCGCGGCCGGGTAATCTTTGTTCTTGTAATGCTGGTTGCCTGTGGCGAGGTGCTGCTGGGCAGTTTGGGCAAACGCGGCCACTGAAATGAATGCGAAAAAAGTGAGCGACAATACGAACTTCTTCATAGTTTGCTTGGGTTTCTCCTCGTAATTTTGACTACGGTCAGATGGTGACCGTTCCGTCCCCTTTGGTAACTCTGCCGATGGGCCGGCAGCCTGCGATAGAACCTTCGATCTCTTTGGCCGAACCCGGCGAACAGACGACGATCATGCCGATTCCCATATTGAACGTTCTGAACATTTCCTGAATGGAGACGTTCCCCAGCTCTTGCATCAGGCCGAAGATCGGCAGCTCGTCCCAAGTTCCTCGTTCGATCTCGACCGAGACGCCTTCGGGCAAGATGCGTGGAATGTTTTCGAGGAAGCCGCCGCCGGTGATGTGAACCAGGCCTTTGATAGTTCCGCCGCCAAGGAGCTGACCGATCTGCGGGAGAAAGCTTTGGTGTGTAGCGAGCAGTGCTTCGCCGACGGTTGTGCCGAGCTCATCCACGAATGTATCTACTTTGTAATTACCGATCTCAAAAAAGAGCTTCCGAGCAAGCGAATAGCCATTGGTCTGCAAGCCGTTCGAAGGAATTCCGATTATGACGTCGCCCGGCTCGATAGACTTTCCATCGATCACTTTGTCTTTATCAACGACGCCGACGATGAATCCCGCAAGATCGTATTCGCCGAGCGGATAGAAGTCGGGCATCTCGGCAGTTTCGCCGCCAAGCAGAACGCAGCCGTTCTCGCGACACGCACGCGCCATGCCCTCAACGACCGCCGCCGTAACGTCCGGCTCAAGCTTCCCGGTCGCGAAATAGTCAAGAAAGAACAGCGGCCGAGCACCTTGGACCAAGATATCGTTGACGCAATGGTTGACCAGGTCGGCGCCTACCGTGTTGTGAATGCCGGTCTCGAAGGCGAGCTTCAATTTCGTCCCGACGCCATCCGCCGATGCGACCAAGATCGGGTTGGCCATGTTCGGGAACGCGCCCGAAAACATCCCGCCAAAACTCCCGATCTCGGTCAGGGTCCGCTCATTGAATGTGCTCCGTGCATATTCACGAATCTTCGCGACCGCGAGGTTTGCGTTTTCTATCGAAACGCCCGCGTCAGCGTATGAAATTGACTTGGTCATTTAGTTGATGCCTTTTCTTTCGACGCTCCCGCTCTTTTCCGGGAGTCGTCGGGTCTATTCTAGCGCACTACGATCTTTCGGTTAATCCGGGCAGTTCTATCCCGAATTCTTTCTTAAGCAAGTTATAGAATTCTGATTCCGAGCCGATGGGCTGTTCGTGCTTTTGATCGGCGATGGTCTTGATCAGCTTTTTGTCGGTCAATGTCTTGCGGCCGCTGTCGGTCAAGAGCGAGCACAACGCGCCTTTCGTAAAATGCGAGTCCGGGGAGTATTGCTGGTGGGCACACACTTCTTCGAAATCAGAAAGCCTGCGGGCCTGCTCGCTAAAGATGTACTCGCTGCGCCATTCGTCGCCATCGCGCTTTGCGACCTCGAAGTATTCGCCCTCTGAACTACGGATCATAAAGATTCCCGCCGCGTCGTTTTGTTCAACGTCCAGTTCGAACCGCAACGGCTCCGTCGTAAAATCGCCAAACCCAACATCGGCTAAATATTCGTCGCCGTCAAGCCTTATGAGTATCGCCGCGTGGTCAAATTCCGGCCCGTATCCGCTGCCGTTAAACACACGCGCCGACACCAACCGCGTTTCGAAATCCAGCGACCTCAAAAGCTCGTTGAATAAGCCATTCAGCTCGTAGCAAAATCCGCCCCGCCGGTCGATGACTATCTTTTCAAAGAATCGATCAACGTCTATCGTGATCGGTCGTTTCCAGTAAATGTCCAGATTCTCAAACGGAACGCTCAGTAAATGGCTGCGTTGCAATCGCCGTAGACTTTCGGCGTCGACCGACACATCGCGCACGCCCGCACCGATCCTTTCTAGATAGCCCTGCGGGTTGAATCTGCTTGGAGCTTTCATAGAATTAAAGAGACCGTGTAACTCGGGGCACCGCATCTTCGTCACGGTCACCCGGAATGCGATATCATATTTTCGATAGAGCGAAAGCTGATTATAGTCCGCCGAAACTTTGTTGACCATACCCGACTTCGGCAAGTAGTATTTTTTAGGGACACAATTATGAGTTTTACACTTCACGACATGGGTTCCGAGAACTTCGAGTTTTCGGCGAACGTATGGAATTGGAAAGCAGCGGTCGAGGTGATCAAGAGCCTCGACATCATCAGCGAAGGCAAGGTCCGCCAAATGGGCTATAACGCAATGGGCGTGAAGGTCGATGTCGACGATGCTCACGCCATCGGGAACAAGATCCGCGAGGTCGTACTGCCGAAGCTGGAGCCGAACAAACGAATGTATTCCGACCTGTCCATTACGGACGAACCCGATGACGGCACGATCCATCGTGACGAGGACGAACAGTGGCGAAATTACAGCGTCAGTCACGATTGGCTGAAGGATTTTGCTGATTTCTGCCTCCGGTCAAAAGGCTTCCAGATCTTTTGAGCCCGTTCACTGCCAAGATCTAACGCCCACGAAAACTCCTGTCGGTAAATGGAAATTCTCAACGACATCTCAACCACGCTCACGCCATGGCTCAGCAATATCTGGGTCTACATGCTGTTCCTTGTCTTCGTCGCTACCTTTCATGGTTACGGTGCGGCGTGGCTGGCTGTGCGGATGCTCTTTCGGCCGCGTGAACCGTTCAAGATCCTCGGCATCACGCTCTTTCCGCAGGGAATGATACCGCGCCACCGCGAACGCCTCGCAAACGCGATCGGCAAAGCTGTCGGCGAAGAGTTGGTTTCGCAAGAGACGATCATCGAGGAACTGCTCGGCAAAGAATTCCTTCGCAAAAAGATCCGCGGCGTCATCGATTCCTATACCGAAGAGCTGCTGTCGCAGAATTACCCGTCGCTCATCGACGCGCTTCCCGCAGGGCTTCGCGAGGCTGCTCTTGATTCCATAACCTCGCTTCAATTTAAGGTCGCCGAACATATTGAATCGGTCCTGCAGAGCGAAGAGTCGCTACAGACGATCAGCGGCTTTGTCGAACGCCGCGTGGACGAGGTCCTGTCGCGCCGGGTTTCGGAGGTCGTCAACGACAAGACTTTCGGCCAGATCGTCGAGTTTCTTGATACGCGTATCCGTTCCGCCCTACATTCCGAAGTTCTCGAAGACAAGATCGCCGAATTCGTCGATACATGGCTGACTGGCCTGACCACAACCACCACGCCGCTCGGCGATATGTTTACGATCGATGCGGTCGGACTGCTAAAGGAAAAGGCGAACGAGCAGATCGCCCCGATGGCGCATCACCTGACCGAGATCGCCGCCGCCGAACGCACGCGCGACCAGATCGGAGCTTTGATCAAGAAAGAGGTACATCAGTACTACGAGGCGCTGCCGTTTTTCAAAAAGATATTTGTCTCGCGTGACAATTTGATCGGCGAGGTCGATGACCTTGTTAACGAAAGCCTACCTAAGCGGATCGAAGAAACTCTAAAAGGCGACTTCTTTGCTGACGAAGCGGGTTCGTTCATAAATAACAGCATCGATAACGCTCTCAGCCGTCCGCTGCCCGAACTGATCGGAACCATCAATCAGGAGCAACTTGACCGGCTTAAGGAGCAGATAACTCAGGCGATCGTAAAACTTCTTCGCGGCGAGGCGGTCATGAGGCAGGTTTCGGCGTACGTTGCCCAAACGATAGAGACATTTCGTCCGCACAGCATCGATTCGATAATGCGGACAGTCGACCCGCAGTCCGAGACAAAGTTGAAAAGCATGCTCTCAAAAAGCCTGATGAGCGTCATCGCGAAGCCCGAGACATCGCGGATCATAAACGAAATGCTCGCCCGCCAGATCGATGCTCTGCTTTCGGCTCCGATCGGCCGGCTCGCTAACCACATTTCCGAAGACAAGATCCGTTCCGCCGGCGATGCCGTCGCCGATACCGTGATCGCCGCTATCCGCGAAAAATTGCCTGAGGCCGTCAAAGAATTCGACGTCGGCGGTGTCGTGCGCGAAAAGATAATGCATTATCCGGCCGAAAAGCTTGAGGGTTTGATAATGTCCGTTGCTAAGGAACACCTCCGCACGATCGAACTGTTCGGCGCCGCGATGGGGCTGCTTATCGGCATCGTCCAGGCCGGTCTTCATTACTTCACGAAATAACTGTTCAAGAATTTTAAAGAATCGCGGAACTTTTGCCTTGCGGGCGTCGTTTTCCCACATCAGCTAGGTAATACATCCGGAGGCATTATGAAAAAAATCGGACTTATAATTTTCGCGGTCGCACTGATCGTCGGCGTTCTCTTCGCCAATCTCGTTTCGTTCGGCAAGATATCTTCGCCGATCTCATTTGATATTAATTTTGGCAAAGGAGTTCGGGGCTCCGGCAACATCGTTACCGAGCAGCGTGATCTGAGGGGCTTTACGTCGGTCGATGTAAGCAGCGTCTTTCAGGTCGAGTTGGCCGCCGGCAAAGAATTCGCGGTCGAGATCGAAGCCGACGACAACCTCGTTCCGCTTATTAAAACCGAGGTCGTCGATGGCAAACTGAAACTCACGACCACGCAAAGCATCCGCGGCCGCAGCCGCATGATCGTTCGTATATCGGCACCCAACATCGAACGCGTTGACGTTTCGGGAGCGGCGAAGGTAAGCATTGCAGACATTAAGAATCCCGCGTTCACGGTCGATACCAGCGGTGCATCAAAGGTGACCGTCGCCGGTGAGACCTCAAAGCTGAACATCAGCGTCAGCGGTGCCAGCAAGGTCAGTGCCGAGCAGCTTCGTGCAGAGAATGCCACCGTCGACGCGAGCGGTGCCAGCAAGGTAAATGTGAACGCAACTAACGTCTTGCGGGCTGACGGTTCGGGTGCGAGCAGCATTCGTTATGTCGGAATGCCGGCATCGATCGAAAAGAACACCTCCGGCGCAAGCAGCGTTAAGCCGATGGATCAGTAAGTTTTCCTGTAGTCTGTATCAATTCGCCCGGGAAAGAGCTTCGGCTTATGCCCCGGGCTTTTTTTGTTGGGCTTGCTTGCACGTGCGAAAGGTTGCGTGCTCGCACTTCGCGAGCTGGATTCCAAGAGCCTTTGCATTTTCGGATCCGTTACCGAGCATGCCCTACGGCGACGCGAAGAACTTAATGGATGAGAGACTAACTGCCTAGGCGCATGATGAAATAGATTTCCGGTCAGAGCAACTCATTACTGCATGAACCGAATCTAGTGATTTAAGGTGAAGCGAATTAAGACGACAATCTGGTTTATAATTTTTTCCGCTCTTATGCCTATTCCTGGAGCATTTCAGGTGGCTCATTTCAATGGAGTTGCCCTACAAACCCAAACCATTCGCTTCATGTTTGTCGATCCTTCATGCGATGGCAAACTCGTTGTCGGGGTACGCGTCAGGGTCGAGCGTCCGCACAAAAGAAAAAAGGAGAAATGGGTGTTAGTCGCCAAGGGGCGAACCGATGAAGCGGGACGATTCACATCGCCCGTTCTGCCGCCCGGCAGATACCGTACACTTTCAGAAAAATACGGATTCAAACGAATGATAAACTCTTTCGAGATCGTCGAAGAAAAGAATCACAGCCAAACTCTTACGATGGAGCGTGGATACGATTCGGACGACGCGAATGAGCATTATTCACCAGACTATGATCCCTGTAAGCATGAAGATCTGAAGCCAAAAACTTTCATGCATGTTCCATAGGAAGTCCAACCTGGAAGATCGGTGGGAAAGACGTGGTAGAATCATCACCGTAATATCGATTCTGGCATTAATTTCCGGATAACTTCAGTTAATATTCGGCATGGGATTTCAGCGAAACGTAGCTTTCTGGGGCGGCATCATCGTTGCGGTCCTTGCGATACTTGGATTGATCCAGATCCTTCGCGTAAATTCGCCGGAGGTAGAACGAACGTCCACACCCGTCGTTCGGTACACGAGCGGCTCAGTGATCGAAGGCCACGTGACGGTCCAGCAGGGAGAATTCCTGTCGTTCCGGATGAATCTGAATCGGGCGGCAATGCTTAAAGGGACTTTCGATGCGGTGAAGCGGGACGGCGAGGCGGCGTGTCTTATTCTTGATGATGAGAATTTTACTCGGTTTCGAAAAGGCGGCGAATTCACCGCTGAGCTAAACATAGGCCCGCTGCCGAGCGTCGTCGTTTCGCGAAAGATCGGCCCCGGCGTGTTTCACCTTATCTTCGACAATCGTTCGAACAAGGCCGAGGCTGTCGATCTCACAACATCGTTCACGGTCGAGTAACTTAGGTTTCTACTGCTTTCATCCTGATCCCGCAGATCGCTCCGTCGCCATCTCTGCCATATACGATGATCTCGATCTGAATGGTTCCTGCTTTCAAAACGCGCAGCTCCGTCAGATTTTCGGTGAGTATCCGATAGAGTTTTTCCCACCGCCGCCGGTTGGTTTCTTCCCGGTCGTTGTGCCAGTCTTTTTTCGCAGTAATGCGTTCAAAAAAATCGTTCGCGTCGACTTCTTCGATCGGCCCGTGATCGGTTCCGGTAAGTTTTCTTTTGATATATTCCGTGGTCGCGTCTGCTCGAACGCTCCGCCTAAAAGCTTCCGGAGTCGAATCGGTCTCGCTTACATACACGGCTCCCCGCGAGGCTAGTTTGAGATTCTGCAAGACGTCATTAATTTTCTGCTTGGCCATGAAATTTTTTTTTCTAAATTTGATCGATTTTAGGTTCGATCTGTGTCCGTAAATTAACATAAAATTCCGAAAAAATTCATCCAAACCATTGTATAAAAAAGCGCTTACAACAGCGCAAACCGCTCCGAAAATTTCTGTGGATTTCCGTTTGCAATGGCCATTTCTCTATGGTAATCTGACATCCGTTTTTGAGATACCACTCCTTGTAAATTGTTGTAAATAAATAACTTAAAGTGTCACTTTAAGTGTGTGGTGCATTTCCACAGTCTTGTGGATATCTTTGTGGAAAACGAATTGGAGGGGGCCGCCAAATGAGAATAAGAACGTTAAGAACTCTCATCTTTTCAACCGTTTCACGGCCCTTTCCTCCGACGTACGATAAACCCTTGGCTCTGCCTCGGCTTTATCATACTAAACCTACTTTCGATCTGTTTGGAGACCCGGTGTGGAAGCTCTTCTAGAGAAGACTGAAATTTGGAATAAAATACTTGAATCGATAGAGAGTCGTCTCAATCCTCACATTTACGACTCGTGGTTTCGTCGCATTCAATTCCTGGGGTTTAACGACGAAGGCCGTACGCTAAACCTGCGTGCCGGGCAGGTGACCAAAGACTGGGTCGCCATCTATTATTCCGAATTACTTAACGAGTGTTTAGCCGCCGTCGACCGCGAAGGATTTCGGATCGCATGGGAAATAGATCCGTCTGAGACGGAAGATGACCGATTCGACACTCCGGACGAAAATGAGATCGCTGAGGCTTCGAACGGCCGACCGGCCGCTCGCGGATTTGAACGCAGCGGTGCCGCAGCTGCTCCGGCGAGCATAACAACGAACTTTGTCGATATCGAACCCGTCGAGAACTCTCTTAATCCAAAATATACATTTGAAAAATTTGTCGTCGGTTCGTGCAATCAGTTTGCACACGCAGCCGCCCTCGGCGCGGCCGTATCACCTGGAAATACATACAATCCTCTGTTCCTCTATGGCGGCACCGGCCTCGGCAAGACGCACCTGATGCACGCCATCGGCCATTCGATCAAAACGGAGAATCGCCACCTACGGGTCTCGTACATAACCAGCGAAAAGTTCATGAACGAACTCATCAACGCTATCCGTTATGACAAGACGCACAGCTTTCGCGAAAAATATCGGTCGATCGATGTCCTGTTGATGGACGACGTCCAGTTCTTTGCCGGTAAGGAGCGAACGCAGGAAGAGTTTTTCCATACGTTCAACGCTCTTCATAACAGCCAGAAGCAGATCGTGATCTCGTCCGATTGCCCGCCGCGTGATATACCGACGCTGGAGGAACGCCTTCATTCGCGTTTTGAGTGGGGATTGATCGCGGATATCGAACCGCCGGACCTCGAAACAAAGGTCGCTATCTTGAAACGAAAGGCGGATCTCGACGGCATTGACCTGACGGATGAGATAGCTATCTTTATCGCATCAAAGATCAAGAGCAACGTTCGAGAACTCGAAGGATCACTTGTTCGCCTCGTGGCTATCGCATCGCTCCGCGGCGTGCCCATCACCAAGATGCTCGCCCAGGATGCCCTGAAGAATATCATCGACAGCGAACGGCCCGAGGGCCTGACAATGGAACGCATCGCCCGCGTGGTCGCGTCGCATTATAAGCTGACGGTCGATGAGATGAAATCAAAGAGCAACAGCCGGGCAATATCGTTCCCGCGGCAGATCGCGATGTATTTATGCAAACGCCTGACGAAACACAGCTTTCCCGAGATCGGCCGCGAGTTCGGAGGCAAGCATCACACGACCGTTATGCACTCGGTCGATAAGATAGAGGCATTGACCAAGGAAGACAGAAATTTCCACAAGACCGTAAGCGACTTTATTGACAATCTTTGCAGTTAGTTATGGGGGCAGGGTGACAATATGAAGACGAAAGATATCCACATGAAATTCCGCGATGTTGTATCTGTAAACCTTTTATTTGCAGCACTTGAGAAAACTTATCCACTTTTCCTCAGAGCCGGTTCCGAAGCCGGTGTGGACAACGGTGGAAATCCAGAGCGTGATCGGGTCTTCCACATTCTTAAGGAGTTTTCCACAGGTTTTCCACATTCGCCTGTGGATGGAAACGGCCAATAAATACGGGAATTTAGGGCGGTTTTTCACATATCCACAGGCCCTATTAGTGCTACTAGATCTAAATACGCTTTTTTAGTCTTGTAGTAGTCAGAAGAAAGCATCGGCGGTAAAATCAAGTTTTAGGAGTTATTAAAATGGAATTTACGATCAAGCAGAGTGTCCTGAAAGAAGAGCTCGGTTATATCCAGGGCGTTGTCGAACGAAAGAGCACGATCCCGGTCTTGTCGAACATCCTGGTCGAATCGCTCGGCGAAGGTTCGATCCGCATAGTCGGCACCGATCTCGATGTCACCATCCGCTGCGACGCCGAGGCCGATATCAAAACGCCGGGTGCGATGTGCATACAGGCACGCAAGCTCTTTGACATCGTTCGGACTCTTGACGGCGGTGACGTTCATTTCAAGAAAGAAGATAACGAATGGGTCAGGATGAAATCCGGCCGTGCGAGTTTCCGCCTCGCCGGCGTGAACCGTGAACAGTATCCTGAGATCCCGATATTCAAGTCAGCTCCGCTCAAGCTTTCGGCCGAGGTCTTTAATTATTTTATTCAGAACACCGCCTTTGCTATCACGAACGAACAGAGCCGCTTTACGCTGTCCGGTGCTAAATTCATGCTGGCTGACGGCGTAGCCAGAATGGTGACGACGGACGGCCACAGACTGGCCTTTGTTGAGCGTACGATAGAAGCTTCCGGCGACGACAAGATGGACGCCCTGATCCCGAAGAAGGCTTTGCTTGAGCTCGTAAAAATTTCCCGCGGATTCAACGGCGAGATCCAGTTTGGCGAGGACCAGAATCACATCTACTTCGAAGCCGAGGGCCGATTGCTCATCACCCGAAAACTTACCGGTAATTTCCCGAATTACGAGATGGTGATGCCGAAGGATAATGACAAGAAGGTCGTTTTTGACCTACTGGAAATGAAGTCGGCCGTTCGCCGCGTTGCACTGATGGCCGACGAACGCAATCGCTCGGTGCGAATGACCGTCCGCGAAGGCGAGGTCGAGGTCACTGCCCAATCAAGCGAAGAGGGCGAAGGTGCCGAGGTCGTTCCGGCAGATTATAAAGGCGAAGAGGTCATCCTGGGTTTCAATCACCAGTATCTTCAGGAATTCCTGAACAACGTCGGAGCAACCGACAACGCAGTATCAGAGACTGCGGAAATCGTCGAAGGCGGCGAAGCCGGTACAGCCTCAAGCGGTGATTCGGCCGGAACCGCGCGTGCTCGCGAATCGAGTTCGGCAACACGAATCTCTTTCGAATTCAAAGACGCCAACGCCGCCACCCAAATGAGGATCGAAGGCGACACTGCCTACGATTATAAATACATTGTCATGCCGCTGCGGATCTGACGCAACGTTCAGGTGTATTCCCATTAGAAAAGAGCGGGCCGTGGGAGCCCGCTCTTTCTGTTTGTATTACCGCCACGCCTATTTCTTACAGAATCCTTCGCTGCCTTTAGTAATGACAACGCAATTCTTTTCGTCGAGGAGGTATTTCATGCCGGTTTCTTCTCCGGTCGCCGCCGTGATCGTCTCGGTCTTGCCGTTACGCGTGAATTCGATAACTGATCCTTTGGCGGTCCCTTCATAGGTTTTTGGCCCATCTAAGTTCGCGAGCACGATAGCGAACTTATCGTCTTTTTCCGTGATGTTGACGTAACTGCCTTCCGGACCTGACCAACGCCCCACCAAAGATTCAACTTTTTCATCGCTACCGTTTTTATCATCGGTATTTCCCTTCTCAGGCGATGAGGCGGGCGATGCGGCGGGCGATGCCGTAGGAACTGCATTGACAGGCGGCTTGTTCGGGGTGTTTTCGGTGGTTGTCGTACACGCAGCAAAAGCCACGCTAAATATTGCAACCAAAGCAGTCAAAGTTATAGATCTTCTCATTGTTTTTTCCTCAAAATCTCGTCCATTTTGGACGTTGTCTTTCACCGGCGTTTTGCCGGCCGAGGCATGGGATCGGTTCCCACGGCGCCAAGTGAATCGGAAGCAGCGTCTTTCACGAGGGGTGGATCGGATATGGCCGCATGGGCCGTCCACGATATGCCTCCGCTGTTCTCACATCATATGGTCGCGAAACGAAGAACGAGCGACTTTGCAAAACTTGCAGCGAAAAATAAAATTTATTTTTGCGGTATGGCGGTAGCTTGCCAGGCGACGGCTTGCCACTTTCCTTTGCGTTTAATGAACGTACCGGTATTGAAAAATTCCTGAGTCTTTACGGTACCGTCCTGTTTTTTCGTCTTGCCGACCAGGCGAAAGGCGACCACGGCAGCGTTGCCATATTGTCTGATCTGGACGTCCTCGCCCGCGTATTCCGTGACCGGGCCGCCGGGCCTGACTGCGGGTGCCGAGCGAAGGCTTTTGAGTATCTCAGCCTTGGTCGTCCGGGCTCCCGATGCACGCGTATAGATAAGGTCGTCAGCCCAAAAACGATCATGGACCGCGGCGTCGTTTGTTCCGGCCAGGAATTCGTTCAGCAGTTTAGTTAGCTGCGGGGCATCGGGTGCGGCCTGACCATACAACGCAACAGCTGACATCATCATGAACGCAATAGCACAAAGTAACTTTTTCATAACTTTTCTCTCCAAGAAATGAACTCGGCCGCCGTCTGATCGGAATGTTAGAATAGACACGCTCAGCCGAACTCTGAAATTTTCACCTAAGATGTTTTAATAATGCTATGGTATCGAACGAAGTCAAAGCTGATGCGTCAGGCGGCGTAAATGATCTTCTGCCATACGCGGCCTGGACCATTGCTTTGGCCGCTATGGTCGGGAGCCTTTTCTTCAGCGAAGTGATGGAACTGCCGCCGTGCGTTCTGTGTTGGTATCAACGGATAGCGATGTATCCGCTTGTCGTGATAATCGCGGTTGGCATCGTAACTCGTGACCCGCTGTGGAAGTGGTACGCGATGCCGCTGACACTGATTGGTTTCGGGTTGGCCGTCTACCACAACCTGCTCTACTATCACATCATTCCCGAGAGCATAACGCCGTGTATGGAAGGCGTCTCGTGCACTTCGGTACAATTAGAATGGCTGGGCTTCATAACAATTCCATTTCTCTCGCTGGCATCGTTCATCGCAATGACAGTAATACTATTAATTTATCGACCTAATAAACATCTATGACAAAAGAAGTTAGAAATCTGGTGATCGTCGGAACTCTGGTAATCGTCGCAGGCATAATCGGTGCGTATCTTTATCGCCAATCGGCCGCTACACCAGTCGTTGTATCCACTAACAGCAACGGTACGGTAAACACTGCACCCGCAGCCGAAGTCTTGGTAAGGCCCGACAGCCCGACGTTAGGGCCCGCGGACGCCAAGGTTACGGTCGTCGAATTCCTCGACCCGGAGTGTGAATCTTGCGCCGCATTTGCACCTACCGTTAAGCGCGTGATGGGCGAATTTGACGACGCGCGGCTTGTCATTCGGTACATGCCGTTTCACAAAAATTCGCGTCTTGCTGCATCGTATCTCGAAGCAGCGGGCGAGCAGGGCAAGTATTGGGAAATGATGGACAAGATGTTCACTGGGCAGAGCCAGTGGGGCGAGATCCACGGCGGCGGCCCCCAGCCGCAGCGGCCGGCTCCGCAGGTGCTTTTTGACAAATGGGCAGCCGAACTCGGGATCGATGTTGAGCAATTAAAAGCTTCTGCCGCCGACCGTAAACACCTCGACAAGGTCGAACGCGATCATGCCGACGGGCGTTCGCTTGGCGTCAAAGGAACACCGACTTTCTTCGTGAATGGCCGACGGCTTATGCAGCTTGGCGAAGCCGGCCTGCGGACAATGATCGTTGACGAAATGAAGAAATAGTTACGCGGGTAGACGTAACCAAGACGCACCGGAAACGGCGGTGATACTCTCAACGGCAAGGAAAATATGTTCAAGGGGTTTACCGGTCCGCGTCGGGTTGTTATAACAGGTTTCGGCTGCGTTACGCCGATCGGTCTCGGCCGACCGGCGTACTGGGACGCTCTCGCAGGGGGCCGAAGCGGGATTCGGCGGATCGAAAGCTTTGACGTTGAGAATTTTAAGGTAAAGATCGCCGGCGAAGTGCGGGATTTTGACTGGGAAGCCGAGATAGAATATCAGGACCGCCGACACGTTCCGCGAACGGTCCCGCTCGCCCTGGCCGCCGCTCGCGAGGCGGTTCAAGATTCTGGCATTGAGATCGGCGAACTCTCAGATGACGAAAAAGGCCGCTTCGGTGTCGTCATCGGAACGGGCGGCGGCGGCCTTGCTTTTACCGAAAAACAATTCGGCCACTGGTTCTCCGGCAACGAACGCAAAGGCAGCATCTACACCATTCCTTCGTCAACGCACGGCGGGCTTTCATCCGAACTTTCAATGGTATTCGGCCTTCACGGCCTTTCACACGTAATTTCGACCGGATGCACATCTTCGACCGACGCAATTTTTTACGCCGCTCAACACATCGCTCTGGGCAAACAAGATACGATGCTCGCCGGCGGGGTGGATTCGCCGATAGCTCCCGGAATAATGCGCGGGTTTGAGGTCATGACCGTCGTCACGGACAAATGGAACGACGAACCGGAGCGCGCCTGCCGTCCGTTTTCTGCTGATAGAACCGGCATCGTTATCGCCGAAGGTGCGTGGGTCTACATGCTGGAAGCTTACGACGACGCGGTCGAACGCGGAGCCGATATTTATGCTGAGATCGCGGGTTACGGCGCGACGTGCGACGCCTATCACCGCGTACGGCTCGAGGAAAACGGAGTCGAGCCCGCCCGGGCGATGACGCTTGCGATGGAAGATGCAGGCGTCGAGCCAAGCGAGATCGATCACATCAACCTTCACGGAACATCGACGTCGCTCAACGACCGAATCGAAACGCAGTCGGTAAAGCTAGCATTTGGCGAGCATGTGTACGACATTCCGATGTCTGCCACCAAATCGCAGATCGGTCATCCGCAGGGAGCCGCCGGTGCCGCCGGGATCGGTTCTGCTTTGCTCGCGTTAAAAAAAGGTATCATTGCCCCAACGATCAACCTCGATACTCCTGACCCGGACTGCGACCTCGACTACACACCGAACACCGCCCGCGAAAAATCGGTCAACACCGTCCTTTGCAACTGTATCGGCTTCGGGTCAAAAAACTCGGCGCTTGTTTTGAAAAGCGTTTAGCTACCGAGGGCACGAAAGAAGAATGTTTAACTTCTTCCATCAAAGCGGTTACTACGGACGACAAGTTGTTTAAGAATCACTCTGTGCCTTCTGTGGCCAGAATGTCCTTAAAGAAAGAGTGCGGGCTTTTTGGGAAGCCCGCACTCGGTAGGTACTACTTTGGATGGTTATAAGGACAGGATTAGGTGACCGACCGGTTAGATTCCGGTTTCACCGACGGAGGATAATAAAAAGGTCCTGAGGTCATGAAACTCTCAGTATTAAAACTTCTTCGGGCACCGCATTCGATACATGCTCGGTACGATTCGTGCCGCGATGTCATAGGGCGTGTCAACCGCTTGTGCCAGCATCCAAAAAGCTTGCCGATAAACCCGATCTTTCGACCAGCAATTGCCTCATTCCCACTAGTATTCACGTCATAGACGCTACTTTGTTCCAAAATTCCCTGCATGATCATTAGATTCCTCCTTGATCCAAAAGCGTTTCGCTCAACGCGTCCTCCTTAAAGAACGCAAAAATGGGGAAAGATTTGCGAAAATAAGATGAAAAGTATACTGAAAAGGTTTGTCCTTATGTCCGCATACTGCTGTTCTGCTTTTCATCCTTTCTCTTAAACACCTAATTCGGTAGAATCTTCCCAAAAGATTCATGGAGATAACAATGAAACGATCTATCCAAAAAGCCCTAATAGCGGCTTTTGTTGTATTCGGAGCGTCTGTGTCGGGTTACGGGTGGGACGACGTAGGGCACAAAATTACGGGCTATATCGCCTGGCAGCGGATGTCGCCCGCGGCACGTGAGAATGTAATAAAACTGCTTCGGGCGGCGCCGGAAGACTCGAACCTGTCGGCTTTTTACATGAATTACGGCCCGCAGAGCGATGATGCCCGCAAAATGGAATATTTCGTGATGGTGCCGACCTGGGCAGACATCGTTCGTGACCGTTCGTCCCCAAACCGCTTTGCCAAATATCACAAAGGCAATTGGCATTATTCTGATAATTTCTGGCGGCAGGTTGACGGCAAGGTGCAGCTGATTACCGATCGAAAAGGCGACGGCCTGGGCACGGTGAAACTCGTCGAGATGGACGCCGTTATGCGCGATGCCAGTGCGTCGGCGGCGGACAAAGCAGTAGCGATCGCATGGTTCCTGCACATCGGCGGCGACCTGCACCAACCGCTGCACACCTCGGGCCGACATACTGACCGCGAACCCGAAGGCGACCGCGGCGGCAATATGTTTCTGCTCTCGCCCGAAAAGGGACCGCGAAACGAGCAGGTGAATCTGCACTGGTTCTGGGATTCGATAGTCGGGCGGAACGTTCCGATGATCGCCGGGCAGTGTGAGGGCGATTACATCCGCTCGCTTGCCGAATCGATGATGCTCAAATATCCATTTGACGCACGCTCGGGCCTCAACCTCGGCCGATATCCCGAATGGCAGCAGGAGACGTTTGCGCTTGCGAATACCGAGGTGTTTCGCTCGGACCTTGTGCGTTTCCAAACACCGACCGACGAATATCGACGCAATGCGTTTCAGGTCGCGGAACAACGCCTCGCAATGGCCGGCTACCGCATGGGCGAAACGCTAGAACAGATCTTCGCCAAATAATATGTCCACCGAACTGCTTGAGCGGTACAAATCGCAGCTGGACCGAATATTGGGCGACATACGCGAACTGGTCGAGATCGAATCGCCATCGCATGACGCCGTGCGAAGCAGAGTGGTCGTTGATTGGATCGAAAACGCGTTTCGCGGTATCGGGCTTGATCTGGCGGTCGAGCGATATCCGACCCCGAGAGATGGAGATCACCTGATCATCCGCGCGTTTGCGGGCGACGCGAAGCCCGTGCTGTTGCTCGGACACACCGACACGGTCCATCCGGTCGGGAGCAAAGCCGCGAACCCGACGCGGATCGACGGCGACCGCTTTTACGGATGCGGCATCTTTGATATGAAGGCGAACATCATCTTGATGCTCGAAGCCTTGCGGTATTTACACGAGACAGGAAGTCGGCCAGCGCGGCCGATAAATATTCTGCTCTCGTGCGACGAAGAGGTCGGCAGCTACACCGGCCGCGAACACGTTGAACGCGAAGCCAAGCTCGCCGAACACTGTCTTGTCTTTGAGCCCTCGGCCGCCGGCCGCGTCAAGACCGGCCGTAAGGGGACGGGAATGTACGTCGTACGGGCCCACGGCGTTCCGGCTCACGCTGGGCTTGACCCGGAGAAAGGAGCGAGCGCAATACTTGAGCTTTCGCGGCAGATCGAACGGCTTCACGCGATGAATTCACCGGACGCCGGAACGACAGTCAACGTTTGCACCGCAAGCGGCGGCACTACTACCAACGTCATTCCCGAACACGCCGAGTGCACCGTCGATGTCCGCTTTACGTCGATGGCCGAAGCCGAGCGGATCGATGCGGCGATAAAGGCTATCTCCCCGGACGACGGGCGTGTCTCGTTAGAGGTCTCAGGCGGCATCAACCGCCCGCCGATGGAACGAACCGATGCCGTAGTCGCACTCTTCGAGAAAGCCCGCGAGACGGCTGCGTCGTTCGGCTATGAGCTAGCCGAGACCCAGGTCGGCGGCGCCTCCGACGGAAACTTCGTCGGCGCCCTCGGCATCCCCGTCTTAGACGGCCTAGGCATAGCCGGCAACGGCGCGCATACGCTGAACGAGCATATTCTGGTCAGCGACGTTGCGAAGCGCGCGACGTTGGTAACTGAACTTCTTGGTACTTAAGAAATGTTTCCTGTCAGCTCTGGACTCTTAGTTGTTTATTTTGTTTTGCTCTTGGCGGGCGCGTTTCTCATGGGAGTGCTTTTGGCGATCCTAGTAAACGCATCGAGAAAAACTCCGACAAGTAGGCATATTTGGTCGAGCGGTGCTGTTGCTGTTTTTAGTTTTGCATTGGCTCAAGCGAGTCTCATTTTCATGCCCGACATGATGCACTGGGTAAACGAACAGCCTCAGAATCTACGAACAGAGTTGTGGGATAATTCGCTGGCAATTTCTGCAGTACTATCAATTGGCTGTGTGCTCATCTGGCAAGTGATTGTTCGACGACTAGCACAGTCGTTATGAGCGAGATCGTGACTTGTGATTGCGACAAATTTCAACCGATGGAATTATCCAGCGATGCGCTGATGGAGCGAATCAAACAAACTCCGCGATTTCTCAAGCGTCTCGAGATCGTTGCGGAACACGACCGCCGTAAAAACAAACTGCTGAAGTGCGAATCGTGTGGTCAAAACTGGCAGCTTGCTACTGCATGGAGTTGGGGCGATCGAGAATATCTTTTTGAGATACCTGAAATAGATCGTAGCGAGTGGCTTGAAGAGCAGTTCCAAAAGCCAGACGAACTGATTGTCTACTCAGCAAGCCTGGAGGACTATTTTGATCGAAATGATTTTACAATTACGAATGCCGAGTGCCGTAAAGAGGATTGTAGTGAATTGGCGATCAAATACACAGTCTTCTGCCGCGACCACCACGTAGAGTCGCTACAGAAATCCCGAGTGTTGCCAATACCGCCAGTTGGCCGGCAGCTGCCGTATTGTTCAAAATAAGGGGAGGCGCATCCTGTCCGGTGATGGGCGCGGTCTTCAAAACCGTTTGCGGGTGCGCGAGAGCGTGCCTGGGTGGGTTCGACTCCCACACGCCTCCGCCAGAAATATTAGTCAGTGGCCAGTGTTCAGTCATCAGATAAGAAAATGAAGCATTGGATAGCGTTGAATATGACGCCGGGCGTTGGGCCGCGGGCGGCTACTAAGCTGCTGGAGCGGTTCGGGTCGGCTGATGCGGTTTTCCAGGCACGTCGGTCGGAGTTGGAACAGCTTCGCATTCGCCCCGAAACGATCGAGAGCCTGATGAAGCGCGAGTTTGAGGCAAAGGCCGACGAAGAGCTCGAAGGCGTAAAGGCACTCGACGGCGACATACTTGTTTTGGATGACGGCAGCTATCCGCCGCTGCTGCGTGAGATCGCCGATCCGCCGATCACGCTTTATGTTCGCGGAGACTGGCAGGCGTGCTTTGAGCAGCCGTGTGTTGCGGTGATCGGCTCGCGAAACTGCTCGACCTATGGTCAGAATGCGGCGGAAATGCTTTCGCGCGACCTCGCCTCGCGGGGCATTTGCGTCGTCTCGGGACTGGCCCGCGGGATCGACACATCGGCCCACCGCGGCGCGATCGCCGGTGGAGGGCGAACCATCGCCGTTATCGGCACCGGCCTCGACAGCATTTATCCGAAAGAGAACGCGAAACTTGTCGATGAGATCATCGCTTCGGGCGGCGCGGTCGTTTCGCAATTTCCCTTGGGTACACCGCCGCTTAAGAACAATTTCCCGTACCGCAACAGAATCATCAGCGGGCTCAGCCTCGGCGTGCTGATCGTCGAAGCGTCTGAGCGTAGCGGTTCGCTCATCACGGCCCGCCTAGCGATGGAACAGAACCGCAAAGTGATGGCCGTTCCGGGCAACATCACCTCCGGCAAATCATACGGAACGAATTATCTGATCAAAGCCGGAGCCAAGCTGGTTCAGCAGTGGCAGGACGTCGTTGCTGAGCTTCCGGCCGAGGTCTCGTCGGTGATATTGCCGCCAAAGGTCGAACGCCATTCGGATGGTATTTCACCCCAACAGCCCGAACTCGTTCCCGCCGACATGACCGATCACGAGCGAAAGTTCTGGTCGTTGCTCACGGCCGACGAGTCTACCCACATCGACCAATTGCTCGAATCAAGCAGCCTGTCTTTCGGCGAACTCAACACGGCGCTGGTTGGCCTCGACATTCGTGATGCGATCCGCGTATTGCCCGGCAAACATTACGCCCGGCGAATTTGATAAGAATGGAGAAGCCGAACCTCGTACAGATAACCCGATCCGGCCGCATTACAGAAGAAGAGTTCTATCCGGCTGTGAACGCGATGCACGAGGCTGTCTGGGGCCGGCTCTTTCCGCCGCAGATAACGACCGACGGGCTGGCGAATTTGGTGCGCCACAATGTGATCACGCCTCCGGACGCGCCGATACCGGACTGCATTTCGTGCGGTGCATGCTGCGTCGCCCATGTCTGCGTCGGCGTTCGTCCCGGCGAAGACGGCGATCCCGCCGATCAATGGGAGATCGTCCCCGAAAGCGACACAGATCTAGTAGTAGACGTTTATATTCGCCGCGATGCCGATACTCAGGCTTGCGTCGCACTCGAGGGAACGATCGGCGAGAATGTCGCGTGTCGGATATATGAAACAAGGCCGTCTGTGTGTCGGCTTTTCGAGGCCGGAAGCGACCGCTGCCACGCTCTCCGGCGTGCATTTGGCATCGAGCCGTTCATGACCCTAAATGAAATGTATAGTGCCGTTCAAAAGTTAAAGGCACAGCCCGACCCAGTTCCCGCATCCAATAAGATACGAACTGCGAAGATATCACGAGACGAGGGTGGGCAGCTGACCATCTCGGTTTTAACAGAAGATGGCAAGCTAACTCCGCTATACAGCTATGGTCGCGGCGCCGTGACATGGCGGCAATTTGAATTTGAAGGCCTTACGATCGACGAAGCCAAAGAGCTTATTCACAACCGGGCAACAGCAGCCTGTCGGCCGTAATTGCCGGTTTGTTTTCGCATACCTTTATTTCGTGCCGAATTGACATAGGTCGTTAACAGGTGTTAGAAGTCAGAATGTCCGAGCCCAATTTTTGGCGCATCTGACTATTTTTTTCGAAGAGTGAAGCATCGAAGAGGTTGGACGAAGTACCGCCGATAGAAGTAAAAGATGATGCTTTGATCGTGTCAACCGGAAAGGTGAGGCATTTGATTCGCTGTTTTAATTTATGTCGAAGAATCTTTTAATAGTTGAAAGCCCCGCGAAAGCAAAAACCATTGAAAAGATTCTCGGAAAGGATTTTCAGGTAAATAGTTGCTACGGCCACATCCGCGATCTGGAAAAAGCCGGTATGGGCATTGACGTCAAGAATGATTTCGAACCCAGCTACAAAGTCCCCGACGACAAAACGAAGGTCGTTAACGAGCTAAGATCGCTTGCAAAAAAGTCGGACGAAGTTTGGCTTGCGACGGACGAAGACCGCGAGGGCGAGGCCATAAGCTGGCATTTGTGTGAGGTACTCGGTCTTGACCCTAAAACAACCAAACGCATAGTTTTTCACGAGATAACAAAACCTGCGATCGAAGCTGCCGTAAAGGCCCCGCGGCGGGTGAACATGGATCTGGTGATGGCGCAGCAGGCCCGGCGTGTGCTGGATCGCTTAGTCGGATTTGAATTGAGTCCTGTGCTCTGGCGTAAGATCAGCGCCGGGGGCAATAACCTGAGCGCCGGACGTGTACAAAGTGTAGCTGTAAGGCTGATCGCGGACCGTGAGCGCGAGATCAACGCCTTCGAACGATCCAGCCATTTCAAGATCGAAGGCATTTTCTTTGCCGACGACATCACCGGCAAATCCGTTACCTTCAAGGCTGAAGGACGGAAACAGGACAGCGCCGAAGATGCCGAAACCTTCTTAAAAGGCTGCATCGGCGCGGACTATAAAGTAACTGACGTACGCATCAAGCCCGGTAAGCGAACTCCGGCCCCGCCATTCACGACCTCAACCCTTCAACAGGAAGCATCAAGAAAACTTGGCTATGGCGTCGGACGAACAATGCAGATCGCTCAGAAGCTCTACGAGAACGGCCATATATCGTACATGCGTACTGACAGCGTGAGTCTCAGTGACACGGTGCTCAGCGAAATCACGCAGACGATAAGCAGCATGTTCGGTGAAAGATATCAGCAGGCCCGCAAATTCAAGAATAAGAACGAATCGGCGCAGGAAGCTCATGAAGCCATTCGTCCGACCAACGCGAGTGCGACGACCGTGGCTGAGCCGGAATGGCAGCGGCTGTATGAACTGATCTGGAAGCGGACCGTGGCGTCGCAAATGGCAGATGCTGAATTAGAGAAGACCACAGTAAAAATAGAAGTTTCCACGAATAAGGAAGAGCTGACGGCCTCGGGCGAAGTGCTCAAGTTCGACGGATTTCTCAAGGTTTATCGCGAAGACAAGGACGACGACGAACAAGAAGAATCGTCATCACAAAGTCTTCTGCCGCCGATGTCGGTTGGGCAATCGCTGCCTCTGTCGGAACTCCGAGCTACAGAACGGTTCAGCCGCCCGCAGCCGAGATACACGGAAGCGTCTTTGGTAAAAAAATTAGAGGAACTTGGCATCGGCCGTCCGTCCACATACGCTCCGACTATCTCAACGATCCAAAAACGTGAATACGTAGAAAAACGTGATAAGGAAGGCACGCAGAGAGCTTATAGGATCCTTGTATTAAAAGATGACCTCATCAGCCAGAGGCAGGATTCTGAAAATACGGGAGCCGAAAAATCAAAGCTTTTCCCGACGGATCTTGGGCTCGTCGTTACGGATTTTCTAAAGCAACACTTCGACGACATTATGGATTATGGCTTCACCGCCAGGATCGAACAAGAGTTTGATGAAGTCGCCGAGGGCAAACTTCAGTGGAACGAAATGCTTGAGGAGTTCTACTGGCCCTTCAAAAAAGAAGTCGACAACACGATGGAAACCGCTGAGCGTGCAAAGGGCGAGAGAATTCTCGGTACCGATCCAGAAAGTGGTAAACCCGTGATCGCTCGTGTGGCACGCTACGGCCCGATAATACAGATAGGCAGCGTCGACCAGGAAGAAAAGCCCAGATTTGCAAAGGTCCCAACAGGCCAGAGCATCGAAACAATTACGTTCGAAGAAGCGCTGACCTTATTCAAACTGCAGGATTCGATGGGCAGTTATGAAGGCAAAGAACTGTCTGTAAGCGTTGGCCGGTTTGGGCCTTACGTAAAATGGGGCGACGAATTTGTCTCCATCCCACGCGGCACCGACCTGTCCGCGGTGGATGCTGAAAAAGCGATCGAGTACATAAAGGCTAAGCAGGCGGCGGATGCTCCCGTCGGAGATTACGACGGTAAACCGATAGCAAAAGGAAAAGGACGTTTCGGGCCTTTTATTAAATGGGACGGTATGTATATCAATGTGCCGAACCGCTACGATTTTGACAACCTAAGCCAAGATGAAATGAACGAACTTATCGAGGCGAAGGTCAGCAAAGAAGCAAACCGATACATTCACCGGTGGGAAGATGAAAAAATATCGGTCGAGAACGCACGTTGGGGACCTGTGATCAAGTTTGGCAAAAAGGTGATCTACCTGCCGAAAAAAGCCGACGGCACTCGTGCCACAGCGGAGGAAGCAGCAAAGCTAACACTGGAAGATGTGAAAACGTATATCGAATCTGAGGTTCCCGGAGCGTTCGCCAAAAAGACGAGGGCTCCAGCAAAAAGGGCTTCGCCCAAAGCTGCTGCAAGGAAATGACAGCTAAAGGCGTCTGCGAGCTACGGAAGACGCTTCACTTTTGCATAATGAGGTCGGTGATTATAAAATATCCGTCAGCTCAAGCGACAGCACGGTTGACACCGAATCGGAGTCCGCAGCTCCGGCCGCTTGACCACTAATGAACGAAAATATCGAATTCTTACAGGCGTTCCTCAAGAACCCAGGAACGGTAGGCTCGATCACGCCGAGTTCGCCCGAGCTTGCCAGGCGTATGATCGAAGGCCTGGATCCCAGACCCGATAATATCGTTCTGGAGCTCGGCGTCGGCACGGGTGCGATCACAAAATATCTGCAGGACATTGTGCCGGACGATCGCTCGTATCTGGGTATAGAGCTCGACACCAAAATGGTACGCTCGCTTCGTCGAAATTATCCTGACCTAAAAATAGTCCGCGGCGATGCGAGCGAAGCGCGAGCCATCCACCAACGCTCCGGCCTGGGCCGCGTCGGAGCTATAATCTGCTGCTTGCCGTTCGTATCGCTTCCCAACCATGTGGGCGAAAAGATCTTTCTCCAGATCGATCAATTCATGCAGGAAGGCTGCACCTTCCGGACTTTTCAGTACGCTCACGGCTTCTATTTCCCGTCAGCCCTTCGGCTGCGCGAATTCATGCGGACGCGTTACGGCAGATCGAAACGCAGCCAGATGATCGTCAAGAATGTGCCGCCGGCATATACCCTGACCTGGACGACACACAAGTAAGGCATCCTGGATCGAGTCATTGACCCTTTCCGGCAATGCCACCTACCACGATGAACAACATTCAATACTACGGCGGCGCGATCGATGCGACCGGTTGCATAAGTAACGGCTGGAACCTCATCAAACCAAATTACTGGATGTATTTCGGCATCGGCCTGCTGACGATGCTGATGATATCGTGCATTCCTTGCCTGAATGTGCTTTTGCTCGGGCCTGTCAACGCTGGTGTCTACTATATCCTGCTCCGCGATATGCGCGGCGAACCCGTAGATTTCGGGATGATGTTCAAGGGGTTCGAGAAAATCATTCCAACGTTGGTTGTCGGCGTCCTTCAGTCAGTTCCCGGCATTATCTGGCAGGTAGTGAATACTGCCGCCGACCTGACGAACATATTACTGCAGATCGGACGCGGTGCTTCCGGCGGTACATTTTTTCAGTCGGGCGGAACGGATGTTGCGATCGCAAGCGGACTGCTTGCGATCTATATCGTAATGGGCGTTCTGTTTTTCCTTTTCAGCATCGCATGGGCCATAACGTTCGCCTTTGCACTTCCGCTGGTCATGGAACACGATATCTCGCCGGTCGAGGCCATCAAGTTGAGCGCGAGGGCCGGCTGGAGCAACGTGGGCGGGATAATCGTTATTTCGATCTTAATGGTATTGATGTCGATCGTCGGCGTACTCGCTCTCTGCGTCGGCATTTTCTTCCTGATCCCGGTCTTCTACGCGGCGTGGGCATTTGCCTATCGGCAGGTATTCCCCTCGACCGACGCACCTTTCAATTCGAGCCCGCCGCTGCCGCAGGAATACGGCGGAAGCTTTGGCCGCGGGATGTGATCAAAAGCGAAAGGCTATGAATCGATTCGTTAAAGGAACCCTTCTGATCTTGCTTGGATTCGTGATGCTTGCCTGGTTTATCTATTCAATAGCTGATCCGCCGCAAAGGCCTAGCGAGACCTATGCGCTGGATTGGGTATTGATTCCAGTCCGCTTTGTCGCAGCGATCGCGGGTTTTATCGGAGGTATTCTGGCGTTTCGCGGCAAATAAGGAATCTCTTCATAGATCGAGCTGCATATAAAGCACGCCGTCGTGCGGATTATCGTAATATGCCGGGATCGGATAAAAGCCGTGGGATTCATAGAGTCCGACGGCTTTTCCCATTTTCGGCGGAAAGGTATCAAGCCGCATCGTGATATAACCCGAGGCCTTCGCTTCGCTGATAAGCGTCTCGATCAACCGGTTTCCGAGCCCGTGGCCGCGTGCGTTTTCGCGTAGGTAGAGCCGCTTCATCTCGCAGATTCCGTCGCTGAGGCTACGCATCGCGATGCAGCCTGCCGGCTCATCTCCAACAAAAGCGAGCAAGAGCCGGCCCGACGGCGGGGCGTACTTCCCCGGCAGGCTCGCCAATTCGTCCTCAAACCCCTGAAAGCAAAGGTCCATTCCCAGCCACGCTTCATATTCGCTAAACAGTTCTCGGGCCGTTGCGATGTCCTCGAGGCCATTTACTTGACTAATCACTTTCATACGCGTTACGAAAGTCTTACATCCCACCACAAGTATTGATATTACCGCCGGGCGGCGATACCCTATTCTTGTATCAATTCGGCTTTACGTTCGCATTTGGGCACGGTTCTTATGAATAGAAGATCATTCATCACTAATCTTACTTTGTTTTCCGGCGGTATTGCATTGACTGGAAGTGCCCTTGGCAGACGAGCCGAGACATTCGCCCAGACCGGCGACATTGCAAAGTTCCGAGCAGCGGGTTTCGGCGAACTCATCCCGGCCGCGGCGAAAAATACCGGCGAAACGCTGATCTCGCTGCCTAAAGGCTTTGAATACAATGTACTCGGCCGGGTCAAAAGCGAGATGTCGGATAAGCGGCCGACGCCTGCGGCCCATGACGGAATGTGGACCTTCCGGGTGAAAAACGAACTGCGCATCGTCCGCAACCATGAGGTCGCCAACCGAAGCTTGCCGGGCGAAAACCTCGGCATCGGCAGTCGCAATCACTATGACGATACATGCGGCGGCGGAACAACTACGCTTATCATCGATCCAAAGACAAATACCGTTACTCGCGACTTCGTCAGCCTGTCCGGAACGCTGATCAATTGTGCCGGCGGCCCGACGCCGTGGGGAAGCTGGATAACGTGCGAAGAAACGACGCTCGGCCAGACTGTCAGAACGCGCGCCTCGGATGGACGCAAGACCGGAGGATTCAAGAAGCCGCACGGCTATTGCTTCGAGGTGCCCGCGTCGGAGAATGCCGAGGTCGCTCCGGTTCCGCTGAAGGCCATGGGCCGATTTGTTCATGAGGCGGTCGCCGTAGACCGCAAGACGGGAATTATCTATCTTACCGAAGATTACAACCCGTCCGGCTTTTACAGATTTATTCCCAAACGCAACAAACACCTTGCGGAAGGCGGAGTACTGCAGATGCTCGCGGTAAAAGGCAAGCCAGAGTACGACACGCGTTCGGGTCAGAAGAGCGTCGCCTCGTTGGACGCAACCTGGGTCACGATCGATAACCCCGACCCGGTCGAAGCAGATGTCGATCCGATCGCTGTTTACAAGCAAGGCAAAACAAAAGGCGGAACGGCATTCGCCCGCTTGGAGGGTTGCGATATCGACACCAAGGGCCGCGTCTATTTCACCGCAACTAGCGGCGGAGACACGAAAGCCGGGCAGATATGGATGTACGAACCTGCCGGTAAGGAAGAAGGCCAGTTGACCCTCGCATTCGAATCGCCGGACCAACGTGTCTTACATATGCCGGACAACATCTGCCTGATGCCAAAGACCGATCTTCTTTTTGTCTGCGAGGACAGCGACTATACCGGGCAGAAGTCGGTCAATCGCCTCCGCATTCTGACGCCTGAAGGCAAGATGGCCGACTTTGCACAGAATGTCAGCAAGGATTTTGAGCGCAGCGAGTTTGCGGGTTCTACGTTTTCGCCCGATGGCAAGACGCTTTTTGTTAACCTTCAGCTCGCGGGAGCGACGCTCGCGATCTGGGGAGACTGGTCGAAGTTTCGTGCTTAGCGGCAGCTAACGGTTCACTTTTTGCGCAGATAGGATTAGCATTTATCTTATCTGCGCTTACCTATGTGCATCTATGTCCACGATTTTCATATAATTAGAGAATGGAACTTGCGGTCGAGAAATATAAAGTAGCCGATGAGCCATATTACCTGGCAATCGGTAACGAGGTCGAACTTTTCGAAGCGGCATATTCGGCAAAGTTGCCGGCGATGCTGAAGGGCCCGACGGGTTGCGGCAAGACGCGTTTTGTCGAGTACATGGCGCATCGCCTCGGCCGTCCGCTGATAACGGTTGCATGTCACGAAGACCTGTCGTCCACCGACCTTGTCGGCCGGTTTTTGCTCGAGGGCGATGAGACCGTCTGGCACGATGGGCCGCTGACCGCCGCCGTTCGAGCCGGAGCGATCTGCTATCTCGATGAGGTCGTCGAAGCACGCAAGGACACCGTCGTCATCATCCATCCGCTGACCGACGACCGCCGCCGCCTACCGATGGAAAAACGCGGAACGGTGATCGAGGCTCCGCCGGAATTCATGCTCGTCGTCTCGTACAATCCGGGCTATCAATCAATCCTAAAGGATCTAAAACAGTCTACGCGACAACGTTTTGTTGCGATGGAATTTGATTACCCCGGGACCGAGGCCGAAACTGAGATCGTTGCCAAAGAAGGCGGTATCGAAGAAGCCCTGGCCGCCGACCTGGTCAAGATCGGGCAAAAAGTGCGCAACCTTCGCGGACACGGGCTTGAAGAAGGAGTCTCGACCCGTCTGCTGATCTATGCCGCCCAGATGATCGCGAAAGGCATCTCGCCCATCGACGCTGCCGAGGTCGCCATCGTCTCCCCCATCACCGACGACCGAGAACTCCAACGCTCCATCCGCGAGATCGTAACAACGATCATTTAGTCGAAATAGGAAGTTCCGAGATCGATGAATACAACACAAGAATCAGACCAATGGCCATTTGATCAGCCGCGCGATGGCGCGACTATTGCGATGCGGCAAGTGCTGGACGGAGAAGAGCCGATCCTGTTGGTTGCACGATGAAGATGATCACGGCTGGCAGTTTATTGGCTCGTCCGATGCGTTAGTTGAGGACGGAAGGGTTGTTTGCCTCGAGCATGTAGTAAATCATGATCCGTCAGTTCTCGAAGTCGCCGATCTTAAGCCCGGTTCGCATGCGGTTCGAGAGTACGTGGGCGGGCCGTGGACGCGATACGAGAGTCCACCAGATTCTGATTACGATTGAGGCTTAGTCGCGATCTCGCCCATCACCGACGACCGAGAACTCCAACGCTCCATCCGCTAGATCGTTACAACGATAATCTGATGACAAACACACGAGTAGTCGCACATTTGATATCAAAGCCGGAGACAGTCGCGGAAACGCGGGAGGTTTTGCTTGGGCTTATCGGGCCGACTTGTGACGAGGACGGCTGCGTTACATATGAGCTCCATCAGAACACTGCCGACCCGACGGACTTTACGTTTATTGAGGAATGGACCGACCACGCCTCGCTCGATGCTCATCTCGAATCAGCTCATTTAAACGCAGCCCGCGAAAAGCTCGGCGATTTGCTCGCTGAACCCGCTGACATTCGCCGATATCGATTGATCCGCTGAACGCTGCAACCAATGCCCGACCCTGAAGAAAACAAATTCGACGTGGTCGTTATAGGCGGCGGCCAGGCCGGGTTGGCGGTCGGCTATTATCTTCGCCGCTCGGGCCTTCGATATGTGATCCTAGATGCCCAAAGTGAACCGGGCGGAGCATGGTTACATAGCTGGCGATCGCTTCGGCTTTTCTCGCCGGCACAATGGAGTTCGCTTCCCGGTTGGCTGATGCCCGGCGGCGGGCTCGATAAATATCCGACCCGCGACGAGGTTCTCAGCTACCTCCGCCAGTACGAAGAGCGTTACGAACTCCCGATCCGCCGTCCGGTCACCGTGACTTCTGTTCGACGAAAAGGCGAGCGTTTCGCTGTCTCAACCAACGCTGACGAGATAACCGTTAAAGCCGTCGTCAGCGCGACCGGCACGTGGCAAAAGCCTTTCATTCCAGACTATCCCGGCGGCGAAGATTTCGGCGGCGTCCAGATCCATTCGGCACAATATGAATCGCCGGACGCGTTTGCAGGAAAGCGAGTCTTGATAATCGGCGGCGGCAACTCCGGCGCTCAGATCCTCGCCGAAGTTTCGGTGGTGGCCGATGCAACATGGGTGACGCTTGATGAGCCGAATTACCTGCCCAACGACGTCGACGGCCGGGTTCTCTTTGACGCGGCAAGCGAAAAATACAAAGCTCTGACCACCGGCGAAGCGGGCAAAAAAAAGTCCTACGACCTGCTCGGCAGCATCGTTATGGTCGAACCGGTTCGCGACGCGCGCGACGCGGGCCGGCTAACATCACGTCGTCTTTTCGTCCGATTTACTGAAAGCGGTGTCCTTTGGAACGAGGGCGAGGAGCCCGAACCGATCGACGCCGTGATCTGGTGTACCGGGTTCAAGTCCGCTCTCGATCATCTCGCACCGCTCGGTGTCGTCGAAACGAATGGTCGTGTTAAAGTATCTGGCACGCGTTCCGCAAAAGAGCCAAACCTCTGGCTCCTCGGCTACGGCAACTGGACCGGCTTTGCCTCGGCAACCCTGATCGGCGTCGGCCGCACCGCCCGGGCGACAGCCAAAGAGATAGAAGAAACCTTAAAACCTAAGATAACGAGTTAACTTATGAGCAAGCTTACAAACCGCCGTGATTTTCTTAAGATCTTGGGTGCGACGACCGCAGGAATTGCGGTCGGTTCGCAGACTGCTTTCGGCCAGACGCGCAGAAAGCGAACGTGCGTCATCATCGGTTCGGGTCTCGCCGGGCTTTCGGCTGCATTTAAGCTAAAGAATGCCGGCTGGGACGTGACGGTGCTTGAGGCCCGCAGCCGCATTGGTGGACGTGTTTTTTCGCATTCGATGCCGGAGAACCGCAACCTCGTCTGCGAGCTTGGCGCAGAGTGGGTTGGCGAAAGCCACGAACGCATTCAGGCTCTCTGCAAAGACTTCAACATCCCGCTGCAGAAGCATCAGTTCGACGACTACCTGCTTCAGAACGGCAAGGTTTCGCGGCCCGGCGGCTGGGATTTTTCGCCGCAGGCAAAGGCCGCGTGGGAGAAAATGATCGCCGGGTACGAAAAGCTTTCGACGGCCCAGCAGACTCGTCTCGACCAGACCGATTGGTGGACGCACCTTTCCGACATCGGATTTTCGCGGGACGATCTGATCCTCCGCGACCTCGGCGACAGCACCGATTTTGGCGAATCCATCCGCCATGTTTCGGCGTATGCTGCTCTCGCTGAGTATGCCGAATCGAGCCCGAAGAACGAGATGGATTACAAGATGTCCGGCGGCAATTCCCGGCTTGTTCAGGAGTTCACAAAACGCATCGGAGCTGAAAATATTCGGACCGGAATGAAGGTGACCGAGGTGAATCAGCGTGCCGGCGTCGTTACCGTAAAGGTTGGCGACGAATCGTTTCGTGCCGATGCCTGCATCTGCACGGCTCCGGTCGCCGGCTTGCGAAAGATCAAATTCAACCCGCCGCTGCCCGCCGCTCAGCGCGACGCTGCGCAGAAACTGACGTATTCACGCATTATCAAAACTTCCGCTTTGTACGAAAATCGATTTTGGAAAGACGAGAATTTTTCAATGATCACGGACACAACCTCGCATTACTATTTTCATTCGACGCAGGGCCAGCCCGGGACCGAAGGCATTCTGACGGCTTACGCTATCGGCGAAAAGGCCGACGTGCTTGCCTCGCAGGACGACACCCGCCGGATGAACGTGATCACCCGCGACCTCCACGAATTCAACGACCAAGCTCCACGGCTTGCCAAGGGAATTGCGTCTTACGCCTGGCAACGTGACGAATATACCGAGGGAGCGTACGCCCAGTACAAACCCGGCCAGTGGTTCGGTATCCGCCCGATCCTTGCTCGCCCGCACCAGAAGGTCCTCTTCGCCGGCGAACACATCGCTGATTGGCAGGGCTTTATGGAAGGCGCAATCGAAACGGGCGAAGCGGCCGCTGATAGCTTGATCAAATAAAAAAGGCCGAAGCTTGAGATCGCTTCGCCCTTCCTATCATGTTCAAATAATGGCCCGCGTTCACCTGACGGCAGACGTCTGACCAGCCCGGGGATCGTACGGAGTGGCCTGATATTTTTTGACGGCTTCCTGCGCTCCGTCGTAGTCGTCGCCGATGCGTTGCGCTCTGCCATAGGCGGCGGTCGCACGCGTTCGGTCGCCTTGAGCGTCGTAGGCGTTGCCCAGCTTTATCTCCGACCACACCTGGAGCCATGTCGGATTAAGATTGCCCCCGAGCGCCGCCCGGAAGTTGTCTTTTGCTAAATCATAATTACGCTGCTCAAGAAACAAAAGGCCGAGGTGGTAATAGATCCACGAATTAGACCGGTCAAGTTTCAGGGCCGCTTCGAACTGCGCCTGAGCTTCGACGTAATTGCCTTCTCTGAATTGCTCGATGCCGCGACGGGCGATCGACGAGACCCGGAGATCCGGCGAGATCCGTAGTAACTTGAAGCCGGGATCGATGATGATCTCGAGCGGTTTACCGTCCGATTCGATGTTAAAATCGGCGCTCGATTCGTTCATCTGCAGCTGCTCGGTCTTATAACCGTCCTCGCCCTCGTACCGAAGCTGGACCTCGACCGGCAGCCGAAGGTTGTCGTAATTTTGCTTCACGGTTCCGCGGGCAACGAACTTGCCGGCACGCGTCCGGAGTATCAGATAGTCGGCAGTAAATTCCGGAACGCCGGTGCTCTCCACCCAGCGGGCAAAGAAATAGCGCATACTCTGGCCGGCGATCCGCGATACGAATTTCTCAAAATCATCGATCGAGACATTCTTACCGCGAAATTCGTTCGAATATGTCCGAAGCATCTGGTCAAACTTCGCGACACCAAGCGTATCGCGCAAAAGCTTAAATACAAACGCGCCTTTGCCAAACATTATGTAGCGGTACGCGACCGATTGATCGTCGAGGTTAGCCGGCGTGCGTAGCAGCGACGCGGTCTGTTCGAATGTCAAAGATTTCTCTAACAGCTCACGCCTCAGGCCTTCGAGCCGTGCGCCCGTCAAACCGTCTTCGCGAAGAGCGAACGCGCTGTATTCCGCAAGTCCCTGCGAGAGCCACGCGTCGTCAAACGCTTTCAACCCGACCGTCTGGCCCCACCATTGATACGCCGCCTCTCGCTGGAGCCGCTCCTGGGTCACCTCACGCGGCTGCAGAAACTGCCGGTCGGAAATGAACAGCATTCCCGGGGCCGAATAAAAATCAAGACTGTCGTCGTCTATCTGCGCAACGACATAACGCTTGCCCATCGCAGGTTCACCAAAACGTTTCGTGTAAAATTCGAGCGCTTCGCCCACCGTTTCGCCAAAAGGCTCGACCGATTCGGCATTGCCCGGCCGCGTATAGAAATCGATCTCGTAACCGCCGAACCGAAGTTCGCGCGCATTATATTTACCGTAAGCAAGGTTGCCGACCAGGCCCGGTTTTGTCTGGGTAAGCCGGCTCTTGCCTGCGGCTGCCGTCTGTTCAACACCATCGTTCGAACCGACGACCTGAAATCCGGCGGGAAGCGTTACCGATATATCCGACGTCGCAAGATCCGCGGCATAATCGTGGAACGGGAACCATCGTGCGGCATACATCAGATAGCCGTTGTTCTCGCCGATATAGGCAAGCCGTTTGGTTAAAAGCGGGCCGCCGCTAGGTGTATTCAAAATGCCCGCATAAACGAACCGAAGCGTGACCGCAGTTCCCTTCGCCACCGTTTCGCCTAGGTCGATGCGGACACTTGGCCCGAGCTCCGTGACGCCGACCTGATCTTGTACAAATGTGACTTGCGGCCCGGCGGGTGTCGGCGTTGGGCGCGGAGCGCGTCGGCCTGAGGGTGTCGTGGCCGCTGCGGGTGATCCCGCGTCTCTGCGGATTACGCTTTCGACACGCAGCGAACCATTTAGCTCAAACGCCACCGAACGCAGGTCCTCAAGCGTCGTGAATGTCACGTCGGTCGTTGCCTTCAGCTCGTTCTCAACCGGCAAAAGCTGGGCGTCGATCACATAATTCTGAACGTCGATCGTCGGCTGCCGCACCTGCTGGGTAAATGCGTCTGCCGAGAGAACGGCAACGGCCAATATCGTAAAAAGCGAATATCGTAGGGGTCTGAACATTTTCTTAGCGAGATCCATTACTATCGATTATAAACGTAAAACGTATGATGATTGGGCGCGTGAATTCGTTTGCCCGGCCGAATAAGGGCTCAACTGACAAAATCGACCGAGACGACACGCTCGGCGATCTCCTTTCCCAGCGCCGCCACCTTTTGATGTTCCGGATGAACGGTATAAGCCTCAAGCCCGGCCTCATCGGCAAATGTCGCGACCAATCCCGTATCAAATGACCGCTCAAGATGCAGTATGTCCGCGCCGACCCTGATGACAATGACCTCAGGTATTACATCCGTCAACGCCGACAGCCGCGCTCGGTGCTCATCGCGAGCCGCTTCATCAGTCGTTTCCTTGTATTTCCAACAAACAATATGCGTCAACATTTATTATCACTTCTCACTTTCTCCGAATGCAGCAGCTTCAACCATTACTCGGAGGCATCGCCTTCGCACCATTCCTTCGTCGCTTTGTGGCGAAAGTCGAACATCTTTTGGATACGCGGAACTATGAACAGCGGAGCCGCCAGGTCGCCGATAAATGACATCGGCGGCTCAAAGTCGATCTCGTCGCGGAGCAATGCGCCCTCGTCGTGCGGTTCGATTATGTGGCGATGCCGCCACGAAGCGAACGGGCCCGAGATCTGCACATCTTCAAACATTCGCGGCGGATCATACGCGGTATGTTCCGCAACCCATCGCGATGGCACGATGCCGAATATCTTTTGCTCGATTATAGCCCGCGAACCGATCTGCGTAATGTCGGCCTTTTGCACGACCTTCGCATTCTCCCACGGCGGCACAAGCCGCGCGAAAGCGTCCGGCAGCTCATGAAATGCAAAAACGCGCTCGGGCGTCGCCTTGATGATCGTCTCTTTTACAAATTTCATTTAAAAAGGTGGAGTGCTTCCGAAATATTCGTGCCGAAGTCTTATTCGCCCGGGACCGGTTTTATCAGGAATTTGATCGGCTGAAATCGCGACCATTTGCCCGTACCGGTGCACATGCTAAATAAGCTATCGGGCGGTACTGCGATCTTTTGTTCGATGCCATCGCGACTAAATCTGATCTCAAACTTTCGATCTACCCAACGGTAATCATCATCATCATCGCTCTTGATCTTGCATGACCTTTCGCTTTGGTTGAGGACGACCGCATAAAAGCCGAAGGCATTAAACGAGCAGTCGGCGCAATGAAGGCCAAAGGAATCGAAGCCCTGAATCGGATATCGCTGCAACAAGGCATCGGCGGGTGGAAGAAACGGACGCGAAAGCAGGCCCTTTTTATCCCGGCAGGAGTCAGCCTCAGGATCGTCGACCTCCTGCAGGGTTAGTTCAGTAGTCGAACCGAACATGGGCTTGTTGTCAGAGTCGATAAGTTCGAGGACCATCATTTCTCCGCCGTCAAAAGGACAATGTTGGGCGATGGTTTCAATATGGGCACCAAAAAGCAGGACTGTGACGGCGATGCTTGTGAACAGAGCGATCCTAGATCTTTGTTTCATAAGATTCGAACGGCCTCCTAATTCAGTTTTGCGCCTGGGACGCGTTCATTCAATAGACGCCAAACCTTTTCAAGATGTCGTTCCTCGACGCGTATGCTGCCGACCGAGAGGCGAAGGGTGAATTTGCCGTTGAGCTTCGTATGCGAGATGTAGGCTTCGCCCGAGGAGTTGATCTCGTTCATAATGCGTTCGTTCAGCGCGTCTAGGTCATCAACGCCAGCCGGGCATGCGCGAAAGCATACCAGAGCGAACGGGATCGGCGCCATCAACTCAAAGTCAGGCGACGCATCGACCCACGAAGCAAAAAGCTCAGCCAGCCGACAGTGTTCGCGGATGCGTGCCTGCAGCCCTTCGACCCCGAAATACCTTATCACGAACCAAAGTTTGAGCGAACGAAACCGCCGCCCGAGCTGGATTCCGTAATCCATACCGTTTTTTACCGTGCCCTCATCGCTTGTTCGTAAATACTCGGGAACCAGCGAAAAAGCCAGTTTCAGAGACGCCATATTGCGGCAGTAGAGTATCGACAGGTCAAAGGGCGTAAACAGCCATTTGTGCGGGTTCACAACGATCGAATCTGCACGTTCCCAGCCGGCGAAAAGATCGCGTTTCTCGTCCAATATGGCTGCCGGGCCTGCGTACGCAGCATCAACATGCATCCAGACGCCAAAACGCTCGCAGACGTCCGCTATCGCTCCAACAGGGTCGACACTGGAGGACGACGTGGTTCCAATAGTTGGGATCACGCACAGCGGCAGAAAGCCCGCGGCAATGTCTTCCTCTATCGCCGCGGCAATTTTTTCTGCGATCATCTCGAATCTGTCGTTGCATTCGATCTTGCGAATACTGCGGGTCCCGAGGCCCAGTGTGATGCAAGATTTATCTATCGAAGAATGAACATGTTCCGAGCAATAAACTCGCAGTAGCGGCAGATCGCTGCGGCCGCTCATGCCAAGTTCGCGAATATTTAGCCCGGCCCGTTCACGTGCGGCGGCGATCGCGTGCATCGTCGAGACCGAGGCCGTATCGTAAATTATTCCCGCAAATTCATCGGGCAAGCCGAGCATTTGCCGAAGCCAACCGAGGACAACATCTTCCAGTTCGGTCGATGCCGGCGCCGTTCGCCAGAGCATCGCTTTCATATCGAACGCCGCCGAAAACATCTCACCAAAAACACCGACGCTGCTGGTCGCGGTCGAAAAAAGGCCGTGGAAATTAGGGTGATTCCAATGCGTAACTGCGGGTACGATCAATCGTTCGACATCGCTCAAAACTTCCTCAAAGTCCTCGCCGTGCGTCGGCGCCGAAGACGGCAACGCCGCGGCAAGTTCGCCCGGTTCGTTTTGTGACAGCACCGGCAACGTCTCCAGTCGCTCAAAATAATCAGCGATCTGATCAATAGCCTCACGGCCCATTCGCCTGAACTCATCTGAGGGCATGTCGCCCGTTTGGGGAGTAGAAGCCGACTTCGTTTCGGTAATCTTCATATTTATACGTCGGTTGTCACTTCCGGCGAGCGGAGCATCAATTTTCCGCGAGCATTAATCTCGCTTGTAAATCCGTATAAGCGATTATACAATGCTTCGAATCAAGTTATCCCGAACTTTCGGCCGAAACGGCCTTCCAACTTCGAAAATTTAGAACGTCCAGTTTCTTTGAGGTGTAAATGACTCACAAATTCTCCAGATATGTTCTTTTGGCCCTACTATTGTTGGCTATTCCCGCAGTATCTTTTGCACAAGAACCGCCTCCGCCACGATGCTGGGAAGTCCCTCCACCTGATGCTACACGAGAATTGGGTATAGATGAGCGGATCGATCTGGCATTTCGTCCCGCAGCGAACTGCTGGGAAGCGACAGTCTTCTATGAAGCTCCGTTGCCGGAGCCGTTTAATTTGCCGATCATATTGTACTTGCTCATCGGCGGTGCGACGTTCTTTACGCTGGTCTTTGGGTTCATTAACATCCGCAAATTCCCTTTGGCATTGGAGGTCGTACGAGGTAAATACGACGACATCGAGATGGCCGACGATCCGGGCCACAAAGATCCGCACGTCGAGAATGCAGAGGTGAACATAGTTGACGGCGATATTCCGGACACGATCAAAGACGAAAGTCATCACGGCGAGGTCAACCATTTCCAGGCTCTGGCAACGGCCGTTTCAGGAACGGTGGGCTTAGGCAATATCGCCGGCGTCGCTATAGCGGTCGGCATCGGCGGGCCCGGGGCTACGTTTTGGATGATAGTTGCCGGACTTCTGGGAATGTCTACCAAATTCGTCGAATGTACGCTCGGCGTCAAATACCGCGACGTGGACAAGGACGGAACTGTTCACGGCGGGCCGATGTATTACCTTTCGCGCGGTTTCGCAGACCTAAAAATGGGCCCGGTCGGCAAGATTCTGGCCGTTATTTTTGCGGTGTTCTGCGTTGGCGGTTCGTTCGGCGGCGGAAATGCGTTTCAGGCGAATCAAGCAACAACGCAGTTAATTACTACCTTCGGAATAGGCCAAAGCGGGGGGATCCGAACTATAATCGGCATAGTAATGGCGAGTTTGGTCGCTATTGTGATAATTGGTGGTATCAAGCGAATAGCGAAAGTTACTGAAAAACTTGTTCCATTGATGGCGATAATTTATATTCTCGCATCGGTCGTAATAATTCTTCTACATTTTAGCGAGATTCCTGCGGCGATCGGCACCATAATTTCCGGTGCTTTTACCCCTGAAGCCGGTGTAGGCGGCATCGCTGGCGTGATTATTCAGGGCTTCCGCCGTGCGGCATTTTCTAATGAGGCCGGTGCAGGCTCCGCTGCCATTGCCCACTCAGCGGTTCGCACCAAATATCCGGCTAGCGAGGGTATTGTCGCTTTGTTGGAACCGTTCATCGACACTGTCGTAATCTGTACACTCACCGCCTTGGTTATAGTCCTATACAACATGGATGGCTTTTTCGCATACGGCCAAGTTGCGGATACTAGCACATCGTTTGGTGTCGCCTTGACAGCCAGCGCATATAACGACGCACTGCCTAATTTCAATTACATATTGACAGTAGCTGTTGTTTTATTCGCATTCTCGACCATGATCTCCTGGTCATATTACGGGCTGCAGTCGTGGAAGTATTTGTTTGGCAGATCAAAGGCGGCCGACCTTTCGTTCAAGCTGCTTTTCTGCGTCTTTGTGGTCATCGGTGCCGCCGCTTCGCTCGGCTCTGTGCTTGCGTTCTCTGACGCAATGATCCTGGCGATGGTCTTCCCGAATATGATCGGCCTGTTCTTCCTGTTCCCCAAGGTACGCGAAGAACTCGCCCGTTATCTGAAAGCGATAGGCAAAGCATAACGGCCGCAGGGCGAATTTGATCTAGGCTGAGGGCTGTTTGTTTTTCAAGCAGCCCTCTTCTTTTTCCTACGAACTGATCTTCATGAATCCGACCTCCACCCAAAGCACACGAAAGGTTTGGTGGCGATGGCTCATCGTCGTAGCGACAGGTCTTGGCATCTATCTAAGCCCGATGCCGGAAGGCGTAACTGGCGACTCATGGCTTTTGCTTGCAATATTTATCGCCACGATAGTCGGGTCGATAGTTCAGCCGCTGACCGGAAGTGCGATGGTGCTGCTCGGCGTTGTCGCCGTCGCTCTATTTCGCGCGGTACCGATCGAAAAGGCTTTGAGCGGCTATGCGGACAAGTTCGTATGGCTCGTTCTGGCGGCCTTCTTTATCTCGCGGGCGATGATAAAGACCGGCCTTGGCCAACGGATCGCTTTGATCTTCGTCCGATTGATGGGCAGAAAGACGATCGGCCTCGGCTATTCGCTGGTGTTTACCGATTTCATACTCGCATCGTTCATTCCCTCGACCGGAGCACGTTCGGGCGGGATCATTCTTCCGATCGCCCGCAGCGTAACCGAGACCTACGACTCGCGGCCCGACGATGGAACGGAGGGCCGGCTTGGCACGTTTCTGATGACGATGCTCTACCAATGTGAGGTCATCCTCTGTGCCACATTTCTTACGGGCCAAGCCTCGAATGTGATAATCGCCGGTTTCGCTGCCAAACAGGCAAACATCGACCTTAATTACTCGATCTGGTTCATTTCGGCGATAGTACCGTCGCTTGTCTCGCTAACCGTCATTCCGCTGATGATCTATCGCCTCTTTCCGCCAGAAATAAAGGAAACGCCCAACGCCGTTCGCTTTGCGAATGAGCAACTAAAAGAACTCGGCCCGGTGACGCGGCCCGAAAAGGTTCTCTTATTGATCTTTATCGCTGTTGTTTCGCTCTGGATCTCAGCCCCTTGGCATGGAATCGACTCGACGGTCATCGCTCTCGTTGGCATTGCCACGCTTCTGATAACGGGAGTTCTGGCCTGGCGTGACATTATCGACGAGACCCACGCGTGGGAGGTCTTTATATGGTACGGCGGGCTTGTGATGATGGCTTCAGCACTGGGCGAAACGAACATTACGACCCTATTTGCCCAAGGTATCGCCGGAACGATCGATGGCGTCCAATGGCCGATCGCTCTTGCGGTGCTTGGCCTCATCTTTTTTTACGCCCATTACGCTTTTGCATCGATCACCGCCCACGTCACCGCGATGTTCATATCGTTTTTGGCGGTCACGATCGCTTTAGGAGCACCGGCGGGACTAACTGTGCTTATCCTCACCTATTTCGCCAATATGAGCGCGGGGCTTACGCATTACGGCACAACACCCGCCCCGATCTATTTCGGGCTCGGCTATGTTACCCAGAGGCGTTGGTGGACCGTCGGTCTGATTGCTTCGATCTTGAATATAATTATCTGGTCGACGGTGGGGGTTATCTGGTGGAAATTCCTTGGTTGGTGGTAAATGAAAAAACGGAACGACCCGAGAGACGCTCCGCTTCTTGTTTTCTATCAAAATTACTACATTCCCGGAACTCCCGGAGGTGCCCCCGGAACTCCACCGGGCATTCCGCCCGGCATTCCCGGCATACCAAACGGCGAATCTGTTGCCGGTTCGTCGAGCTTTGCTATCGCGTCGGGGAATATCTTGATATCGCCGGCTGATTCCATTCGCTGCCGCGTTGCCGCGAGATATTCCGAGAATACTTCGCCACGACGCTGGTTCAACATCTGTTCGGTAAGTGTATCGCGTTGTTTGGCAAACTCTTCCATGTTCGCCTCCTCGCGGCTCGAAACGCCAACAATATAATAATTGTCACCGATCTTGACCGGTTCCTTGGTAACCTCGCCCTCGCGAAGGACATAGATGGCATCCTCAAGCTGAGCGCTCGTCGATGCAGCGGGTCCGTCGCCAAGTGGCGAACCGAGGATGAAGCTCTTCGACTCCTGAGCCTTCAGGTTTCGCGAAGATGCGGCTGCGGCAAGGGCGGTCACTGAACCGGTGTTGGAAGCGAGTTGCTTCGCTATCTCTTCGACCTGACTGCGAGCCTTTTCTTGCTTTACGACGTCCACCAGCTGAGCGCGTTTTTCGTCAAACTCTGCGTCTCGCGGCTCCTTCTTGTCAACCAGCAGCGGTATCGCAAAGCCTTCGGGAACCGGGATCTCGTCGCCGACATCGTTCTGATTTTCGAGACCGGCAATTCCTTCTTCGAACTGGGGCGATGTACCGACATTTTCGACATTATCGCCCCGCTTCACATATGCCGTCTCGCGAACCATGTCCGCCACGTTCATATTCGCCTGTCCGGCGTAGCTTTGGGCCGTCGCCTGAACGTCTTTGTTTTCCTTGAGCGTCGCAACAACTTTCTTGGAAAGTTCAGCCGCTGCGGCGTACGCCCTCCGATTTCGCATACCGACTTCGAGCTCCTTTCTTGCGTCTTCGAACGGTTTCGGGACTGCTTCGCCGCGGCGTAGTATGAAATAGCGGCCTTCGTAGCTGATCGGGTCCGTTATCTCGCCCGGCTGCATTTTTAATAGACGTTGGTATGGGTCGTCCGGTTTGTTAAGGTTTTCGCGAACTGCTCCGGGAAGGTTGCCGCCGCGTCCTGCACTCGCAGCATTTTCCGATTGTCCGCGCGCGATCTCGGCGAAGGCTTCTTCGCTAACGGTCGGGCCGCCCTGACGGAGACGCTGGACGATACCGGTCGCCTTCTCCGAAACCTGCCCTTCGAATTCCGGTTTCGGAACACGCAGGACGATCTCTTGCCCCAACACGCCGGCTATCCGCTTATCCTCCGGCAGCTTGTCGTATTCGGCCCGCAGGTCTTCGTTCGAGATCGGTAGCTTTTCACCGATCTTTGCGGTGTTCAGGAACACATAGCGGATCTTCTTCTGCGGTTCGTTGATGTAATAACTTTGCTTGTTCTGTTCGAAGTATTGACGAAGCTCCTCATCGCTGGGGGTTATATTCGTCGCAAGTTCTACTGGATTTACCAAGACGTATGAGAGGTCAAACTTGGCGTTGCGACGCTGGTAATCCTTCAGGACCTCTTCCTCTGACACCACCACGCCGGACGTGATAAATGCCCGCAGCTTGTTTGCGCTAATGTCGTCCCTAACGCTTTCTTCAAAGGAAGAAATGTTGCCGAACTGTGAAACGATATTCTGCTCATAGGCCTTTTGGTCAAACGGCTTACCGTCCTCGGGGCGAAATTGCCGCCGTATCTCGGCTGCTACTTCGGCGTCCGACGCAGTTAAGCCGAGCCGCTCAGCCTCGACTCGCGTTATCCGGCTGCTGATCAGGTTGTCGACGATCATCTTCGCAGGAAATGGCCTTCCCTGGCTAAAGCGGCTGTAGTTTTCCTTTTGCCGAGCAACTTCGCCGACCGTTATATATTCACCGGCGACGCTCGCAGCCGTTTCTGAGCTTTGAGTCAGATTGGAGACAATGTCGCCTTGAGTTGGTGCATAAAAGAAGACAAGGCTGGCCACCATGACGACGGCAAAAGCCAGAAGGACGAAACTGCGCGTCCTTTCGAGACGAGAAATGAATCTAAGCATTTGGTTATTACCTGTAAATCAAATTGCTAAATGTAAGGGGACAATATTTGATATTAGCAAAAACATATCCCGAATCCAATGGGAAAAGTTATGCCCCGGCATCTTTCCAACTGGTGAGATACGGAGTTTCCGCCCATTGATGGCTCCGCATCGTGTCCATCAATTGATGTTTCCGGGATTTTCATAAATACTTACTTTATCGACGGAAGCGATATGACGAAGTTCACTGACGAAGATCGGCCGGGATCGTGGCAAAGCCCGACGTCGCTGATGCCTTCAAGACTGAATGAAAAACGACCAATGACTAGTGAAGAGAATATAAGTTTAATTGAAACTCAGCGGCTGATTCGAAAGAGCTTCTCGAAAAAGCGAATTCAGGAGTGGATGAAACCATCGGAAGCAAGAGTTTTTGCGGATCTGATTCTCGATTGGGTTTTGATCGTTTCGGCGTTTGCGTTCTTCGTGTTTTTTCAAACGTGGTGGAGCGCAATTATCGCCTTTTTCGTTATCGGATTATGTCAGTATCGCCTTTTCATTTTAGGACACGACGGGCTTCACGGCAATCTTTCCAAGAATCGCTTGCGCAATGATTTTATCGCCCGATGGCTGATCTACGCGCCGATGTTCATGGGCTTCAATGATGCTAAGCGCAACCATCTGACCCATCATCAACTGCTCGGAATGCCGGCAGACCCCGATCGCTATATCCATCTGCTTGATAATAAAAATTCGCGTTTTAAGTTTCTGCTTTTTTGTTCGGGCTTGGCGACGTTCGGTAAAACGGTTTTGAAAGTAACGCCTTTCGGAAAGATGTTTTTTTCTGCCGAGAAAACTATCGAAGCGGTCGAGGCTAAGCCGTCGGCGGTTTTAAGGGACTATATAATCGAGCGCATTCCGGTTCTGATCTGGCAGATAGTGATCTTTGCAGGTTTTGCATTTTTCGGTCTCTGGTGGCTCTATCCATTGCTTTGGGTTGCACCGATCTATTTTCTAGTGTTTTTGCCTGATGAGATCAGAGCGTTTTGCGATCATGGCGTTTTAAGGCTTTCAAACAACGAAACCGATGCCGACAGGCTAATTACTTTCACGTCCAACCCGTTGGAGCGAGCATTCTTCTCGCCGCATAATATGAATTATCACGCCGAACATCACCTATGGGTCGGAATTCCCTATTACAATCTGCCCAAGGTTCACAAAGAGGTAAGAGAGAACCCCGAAATAACCGTTCGCGGCAGCTATCTCGTTTTTTTGTTTCAAGTAATTAAAGTTTTGCCGATCAAAATTTCAAAAAATGCTTGAAAAAACCTTAAAGATCGAAGAAGTCGCCTGCGGTGTCTGCCAGAGCGTTGAATCTACTTTTGTAACAACCGGAAAAGATTACGAATACGCGACGACCGCCGATACTTTTAACGTCGTCGAATGCGAAACGTGCAGTAACTGGTATCTGAATCCGCGACCGGTCAAAGAAGAATTACCGGTTATTTATCCGCCTAATTATTACGCCTATAACTATTCGCAAACGGTTCACCCGATTGCTGTAAAAGCGAAAAATTATCTCGACAAGAAGAAGGCGTTAACGTGGCTTAAATATGTTTTGGCCGACAAACCCGTTTTCCTCGATGTCGGCTGCGGCGACGGCAGATATTTGCGATTGCTCCATCAATTCGGGGTTCCCGCAGATCACCTCTACGGGGTTGAAATGGATGATAAAGTCATTTCAAAATTGAAACATGACGGTTTTAATGGGTTTGCCGGCAGAATCGAAGATGCCGAAAAGGATCTGCCCGCCGATTCGTTTGATCTGATCGTTTCTCTGCAGGTTCTTGAACACGTCGAATCACCGCTCGAAATGTTGCAGGCGATGGCAAAGCTCCTGCGACGGGAAGGTGTTTTGATCATCGAAACGCCGAATACGGAAAGCTTCGATACCAGACTTTTTCGCAAAAAATACTGGGGCGGCTACCATTTTCCGCGCCATTGGAATCTTCTTAACAAAAAATCATTAAAGCGTCTGGCAGCGGAAGCCGGTTTGGAAATTTTGGAATTTAACTATCTCCCGGCTCATTCTTTTTGGATCTATTCGCTTCATCATATTGTTTTGGATAAAATGAATTTGCCGAGAATAGCCAAATTCCTTGATCCTTTTCGCAACATTCCGCTGTTGGCCGTTTTTACAGGTTTTGATCTGTTCCGGGCATCATTAGGGTTTTCGACTTCGAATATCCAGATGGTTGCCAAAAAACGTTAACGAGCGCGATTCAGACGGCTTGGGACGTAGCCAACATGGGGTTTTGATATGACGAACTTCGCTGAAATAAAATCGGCCGGAATCGTAGTAAAGCCCGACAATGCTGATGCCCTAAAGACCGGGTTCGAGCTGATCGGATGGCTAAAAGAACGGGGCATCGAGGTTACGGAGCAGCCATATATCAGCGATGAACCGTTTGACGCAGACTCAGACGCCGGCAGATCCGCGTCGTTGGGTGAGTCCGACCTCGTTGTCGTGCTAGGTGGCGACGGAACAATGATCTCCGCCGCGCGGTTGATCGGCGATTCTGAGTGCCTCGTGCTCGGTATCAACTACGGCAGCCTCGGTTATCTGACTGATTTTCGGATCGAGGAGATGTATGCCGCACTCGAGGCGATCTTTGCCGGGAATTACGAGATCGATCGGCGCGTTATGCTCACCGCCGAGCATTGGCGGGCAGATGAAATGCTTGCGAAAGGGCGCGTTCTGAACGATGTCGTGATCAATAAGGCCGCCCTCGCCCGGATTATTGAGATCGAGGTCAACCTGAATGGCCTGTTCGTCAATTCATTTCGTTCGGACGGGCTTATCGTCGCCACGCCGACCGGCTCCACGGCATATAACCTCTCAGCCGGAGGCCCGATCATTTTTCCGTCAATGAACGCGATCGTTATTACACCGATCTGCCCGTTTACGCTGACAAATCGCCCGATCGTTGTTCCCGACGAAGCCACTATCGAGCTAAAACTGGAGAATGAAAACGAAGGCGTTTTCCTGACACTCGACGGTCAGACCGGCTATGAAATGCACTCCGGCGACCGTGCCCTCATCCGAAAAAGCAGAACCACACTGAACCTCGTCCAACCGCCAAACCGGAATTATTTCGACGTCCTACGAAACAAACTAAAATGGGGACGTTAGATCAAACGGCGACGTTTCGGATACGAATGGCGTCCACTTGCCGTTCCAATCAAAACATTCGGTACCGCGAAATCGCTTTTTGTAATCGTAAAACGACTCACCTTCGTAGGCGTAGCCCAGATAGTAGAATTGCATTCCGGAATCGATCGCAAACTCGATCTCCTTCAGCATCGTAAAAATGCCGAGGCTCCGCTTTGATTCCTCAGGGTCGAAAATTCCGTAAATGCCGGATGTCGACTTCTCGCCAAGGTCGAAATAGCTGACGGCAAGCAACCGGTCGCCGGAAGTTACCCGCACCTCTTTCGCTTCACACGGTCGGGTCGCGGGTTGCGGTGAGAGGAAATCGTAGATCGAATCTGGAACGCCGTGGTCGAAACGGCGTTTGTGACGGTGAAAAAGCTCAACGGCAGCATCGGTGATCGCGATGGGAACGATAGCGACGTCCAGGTCTTCGTTTTTTCGCAGGATCCGTCGCTGTGCCTTCGAGAATGTGAACTCCGACAGCCGTATTCGCAAGGGCAATACGCGGCGAATTTCTTCGTTATAGATGCCGAAATTGTAACGGAAAAATTGAGAACCGAAATGCCGCCAACCGCCTGACCAGAGAGCATCCATACCTTCGGCCGGGACGAAGTCGCAATAGAAACGTTCGTTTATCAGCTCAAGGTCATGAAGGAACATCGCGGCGGTGATAAACCGGAACGAAACTTTACCAAGTCAACGTTGCCTGCCAAGGCATGTGCACGCTGCGGCCGGCCGATGGCGTGGCGAAAGCGATGGGAGCGCGTCTGGGACGCGGTGAAATATTGCTCCGAACGGTGTCGGCGAACGAGACCGAAGGTTACCAGTTAACGCTGCCTTCTTTGGTCGTATCGATCTGAGTGAGCCCGGAACCGTCGTCGTAGAAGAATATCTTCATGTTGTCGAAGAGAAATTCGTGCGACTCTGGATTGGAAACATCCAGCCCGAAATGATTGATCAGCTGCATCTGCTTTTTCTGCCATTCGGCCCAGCAGTCTTTGCACATCTCTTCGCCGATCTTGGCACCGAGTTCCGTCGGCACCGGAGCATACCCGATCGGCTCGCCTTTTTGCCCACAGCGAGCACATTTGAATTTGTCACTTCCGAATAAAGCCATAGGGGAATACTACCACGGCAGATATGTCACCGAGAACAGAGAGGCTGCATCTTCTCCCTCCTTCTCTGTCTCGGAGGCTTGATCTAATTCGCTTTTTTGATAGCTGCCAGCACGTCCTCGTCCGACGGTTTGAAAAGGCTGACTGCCTGAACTTTGTGATAGGCTACCTTGCCTTCTTTATCTATCACGACAACGCCTCGGGCCGAGCGCCCGGGCAGCCAGGACTTCATTCCGTACATTTCAGAAACTCTGCGTTCCGTATCAGCGAGAAGTTTGAGCGGCAATTCGTTCTTCTCGGCAAATCCCTTGTGCGATTCGACCGAATCGGTCGAGATGCCAACGACCTCGGCACCCGTCGCCTGATACTCCGACCAATGATCCCGTACCGAACAAAGCTGCGCCGTGCAAACCGGCGAATCGTCCGCCGGATAAAACATAAGCACGACCGGTTTGCCACGATGATCGGCTAGCGACCAGTCGTTCCCGTCGCCGTCAGGTAGTGTGAAATTTGGAGCGTCGTTTTTAATTTTCATTGGTGTGGTACCACTCCGTTCCTTTAATTCTTATGATCTGCTCGTCAATGTGTCTAAATAGCTCGTGTGATGAAGTCGAAACGCGATCGCCTAAATCTCCGGACACGTATGACCAACCAAAAGCGTGCCGCTGACTTCGTATATTCTTTGCAATTTTTTCTATCGGCTCACCGACCTTTAGTAATTCCTCAAGTTCACAAAATGCCGCCGCAAAAATTTTGTAAAGTGATCGTTCCGATTCTGGAGCCGACGCGACCGCAGATTCAAGATCTGCCCGGTAGTTTTCTATAAGCCGGGATGAGGCTGTGATTTTATGCGACGACGACATACGCTTACTTGAAATCTCTTATATCTTTAAACGGTTCGTCTCGATCTTCAAAATTCGGGCGGTAATAAAACGACGCGGCTTCGTATTCCTGCATGAAGCCTTCTTCGATGCCGAGGGTTTCGAGGAGCGAGACGGCTTCGAACCATTCGCCCTCCGAAATGCGTCGGGACAGCAGGATGTAACGGTCGTCGGTGGCGGCTTTGTTGGTAGCGTAATATTGAGCCATCAGCGAGATGGCAGTCTTAGGCCCGAGCTCGTCGCGGATCCAGCGAAGGTTTTCTTCGAGGCCGGCGATGTCGTTCGGCAATACGAGCAGACGGATGAGCAGGCCTCTTTTGAGTAAACCGTCCCGGTCAAAAACTAGATCGCTGCCCATCTGGCGATGCATTTCTTTGATCGCCGCTCGGGCAAATCGCGGATAATCACGAACCTTAGAATACTGAAGGCCGGCATCCGCATCGGCATATTTTAGGTCGGGGAGATAGACGTCGACGATACCGTCTAGCAATTTCAAAACCTCGACGGAATCATACGCGTTCGTGTTGTAGACGATCGGCAGGTTGAAACCATTTTCAGCGGCGATCAAGATCGCACGCGCCATCTGCGGTGCAAAATGCGTCGGCGATACGAAGCCGATATTGTGACAGCCGCGCGCCTGCAATTCGAGCATCATCTCAGCGAGACGTTCGTGGGTGACCTCGTTTTTCTTCTGTTCTTTCCAGGTTTGCGAGATCTGATAGTTCTGGCAGTAAACGCAGCGGAGATTGCAGTTTCCGAAGAAAATATTCCCGGCGCCGCGCGTCCCCGAGAGGCAAGGCTCTTCGCCGAAATGGGCCGTGTAGCTAGAGACGATCGGAAGCCGACCGGAATAGCACGCCGCGATCTCATCCGCGAGCCGGTCGTTGCCGCAATCTTTTGGGCAAACGGTGCAGGCGCGCAGAAATTCCTCGAGCGCCTCAACCCTCTCGCGGAGCTTCTTCTCCCGCAGGAGCACCTGATGCCTTGGAACGAAATCGTCGTCTGCCATGAACGTTATAAGTATATTTGCCAATCACCTCTTTCGGCGCAACCGCTTCCGCAAGTGCCCAGGTGAAATCCATCTCGGCGTTCACGGTAGCGGTCGCCATTCGGGTTTCCTTGAGCATTAAAACGCTGCCCCACGCGAGATACATAATGCCTACGATCCCGATCGGTATCGGCAACCAGCGATAGACCGCCGGAAAAATACCGACGATCGCTATCGAGACGCTCGTAAGCACAAAGAACCCGAGTCCGTAATAGAATGCGCCCATCGCTTTCTGCAGAATGCGTGCCCGGCTCGTTACTTTATCCAAAAGGCTAACAACTGTGTCGATACGTTTTTCGTAGAGCGGGATCGATTCTTTGTCGTCGGTCGTTATCAGTTCGCTCAAACGCTGTTCGAGATCTCGGACGCGATCGACCACTCGGCCTAGCCTGGTCGAGGTCGAAAGCACAAGCGAACCCGTCGCCGAGATAAGTAACGCGGGCGTGATCATCGCCGTCAGGAATTCGATCGTCGAACTCAGTGCCTGAGGATCTACATCTACAAGGTCGCCGGAAGCAAACATTTCATCTATCCTTATCTAAATAACGCAGAAAAGTTTCCCGTATATCAAGAGAGAATACTATGTCCGCTGAGACCCGAAAGCAAGGAAACATCGTCCTGCTCCGCCACGAAAGCGAAGTTCTAAAGGAAAACCCGCTTGGCGATCCCCATGTACGCGACCTGTACGTCTATCTGCCGCCCGATTATAACGATCGCAACGAGCGATATCCGACCGTTTTTTGCCTGACGGGTTTCACAGGCCGCGGCAAAATGCTGCTTAATGACAACGCTTTCTCGCCGAATATCGCCGAACGAATGGATAAGTTGATCGCGGCCGGAACGATCCGTCCGATGATCATCGTTATGCCGGATTGCTTTACGTACTACGGCGGCTCGCAATACATCAATTCCACGGCGACCGGTCGCTACGAAGACTATCTGACCGACGAGATCGTGCCGTTCGTCGATGAAAACTTCCGCACCCATGCCGATCGCGACTCGCGAGCGGTGATGGGAAAATCTTCGGGCGGCTATGGCGCGCTGATAATGGGAATGCGGCACGCGGACATTTTCGGGCTCGTGTGTTCGACAAGCGGCGACGCGTATTTTGAGTATTGCTATCCGAATGATTTTGCGGCGGCATTTCGCGCGATCAAAGGTGATCCAGCCGGATTCATGCATCGGTTTTGGCAGAACGAGAAGAAACCCAAGAACTTTCATGCTGCGCTGAATACGATCGGCATGGCCGCGTGCTATTCGCCTAACGGCACATCATTCGACCTGCCGTTTGATGTGGAGACCGGCGCTATCAGAAAGGACGTGTGGGAACGATGGCTCGAACACGACCCGGTCCGGCTTGTGGAAAAACATGTGGAAAACCTGAAGAGTTTAAAGCTGCTTTATCTAGATGCGGGGACGAGAGATGAATTTAACCTTGACGTCGGTGCCAGAATCCTCGCCAGTCGGCTTACTGAAAATGGGATCGAACACATCCACGAAGAATTCGATGACGGACACATGGGCATCTCTTATAGATATGACCGTTCGCTGGAGTTGATCTCGGAAAAGGTCGCAGTTGCTTAGGGTCGTCGGCCGTTTACACGTTCGACCTCGCGGCCCATGCGACCGGTCAGCATGTACCACATCATTTTAAAATCGCTGATGAACGACCAAAGCGGATACTTGAACGACGCCGGTTTATTCTTCTCCACAACAAAATGGGCGAACCATGCGAATGCATAACCGACCACAAGGAATAACGGAAAAAAATACCAGCGTCCCGTCCAGACAAACCAAACCAGCAGAGCCAGTCCAATCGTGGTTCCAATAAAGTGGAGCGCACGCGTCAGCGGCTTGCTGTGTTCACGAACGTAGTGATCCCAGAATTCTGTGTAAGTTGTTATTCGTTGAGACATCTCGTCTTCCTATTCCGCTCCAAATCAATACTCGATCGACCGAAAATATTTCTAGCAAAAAGATTCGCAAGGCGTTAAACTAAATCCGTCTAAACATCACGGCAGAATTAGACCCCCAAGAATTTCAAACACATCCTCCCAGAATGACCCACTGTCCTTTTAAAGTATTTCTTTTGGAATTGCAACGTTCTTCCTCAGCATAGTTCAGAAGCAGATTGGAGTGAAAAAAGACATTATGAAAAGAACAGTCAAGCAAAAGGATTTGCCGAATCTATCTTCCCGCAGACCTATGATCGGGATCGTTCTTATCGCTCTCATATTGGTTGGCGTTGGAACGGTCCTTTCGATGCAAGACAGGCAGAAACAGCCGCCAAGGTATGACAAACGGAGCAACACGGTGACAAAAGATCCATTAAAACCATATGTGACCTCGAATGATAGCGGCGATCTTATGGTTGTCGACCGAAAAACCGGCCAGTCTCGCGAACTGACGCCGGAGGAAAAGCGTCGTTTGGCCGCCGGGCTCAAACAGTTGATCAAGAACACAGATGAGGGAATGGTCGAGATACACCATAAAGACGGCTCGGTTTCAATGGATCTCAAAGGACATTATCACAATGTCGCCGTCGCGAAGAGAGAGGCCGATGGGAGTATTTCACAGTCGTGTGTGAACGATCTGGAGTCAGCGGCGGCGTTCTTTGAGATCGATCCGAAACTGCTCGGCATCGACAAGCAGATCTTGACGAGCCGTCCGTTGAACAAGCCTGAAGAGTTTTAGACAAAAGAGGGAAGAAATGAAAAGCATCGTTGACCGGCGTCTTTTTGGTGCCATATTCGCTTTGGTTTTGACTGCTGTCCTTTCGTCTTCGGCCCTTGGGGCGGCGACTATCGTGATCAATAACATCAACGGTCCCGGAGTCGGTTTTAATGACCCGACACCGGTTCTACCCGTTGGTGGCAATACAGGGACCACGTTAGGCCAGCAGCGATTGAACGCATTTACACACGCTGCCAACATTTGGGGAGCGACGCTTACCAGCTCGGTTCCGATCGTTGTAAACGCGCATTTCACCGGGCTCACTTGTACGCCCACCGGCGCTGTCCTTGGTTCTGCGGGTGCGGTGAATCTCATCAGGGATAGTCCTACTTTCCCATTTGCCGGCACCTGGTACAGCATAGCCCTCGGCAACAAGCTTGCTGGTGTAGATATTATCCCTGCGAATTCGGACATCAATGCCAATTTTAACGTCAACTTGGGTCAGTCCGGCTGCTTGACCGGTACGTTTTTTTATCTGGGGCTAGACGGAAACCATGGCTCAAATATTGACCTCGTGGCGACCCTTCTCCACGAGTTGGGTCACGGTTTAGGATTTCAGACTTTTACCAGTGGAACAACCGGAGCTCAAAGCGAAGGTTATCCGTCAGTATTTGACCGTTTTTTGTTGGACCGCACTTCCGGTAAGGCCTGGGTTTCGATGTCGAATGCTGAACGCACGGCGTCAGCGATAAATACGCAAAATCTTTCGTGGGCGGGACCAAAGGTACAGGCCGATGCTCCAGATGTCCTGTCTGGCAATCCTCGGCTGGAGGTGAATTCGCCTGGTCCGATAGCCGGATTCTATGCTGTCGGTTCTGCGTCATTCGGTCCGCCGTTGTCGGCCTCCGGCGTAACGGGAAATGTGGTTCAGGCACTGGATCCCGCTAACGGTGCGGGCCCGTTGACGACAGACGGATGTTCACCGCTGACGAACGCGGCGGCCGTCGCCGGAAACATCGCCGTAATCGACCGCGGCACGTGCGCTTTTACCGTAAAAACCAAGAATGCCCAGAACGCGGGTGCGATTGCTGTAATAATCGTTGATAACGTCGTCGCCGCTCAACCACCCGCTCTGGGTGGTGCAGACGCGACTGTCGTTATTTCCGCGGTCAGTGTGACCCAGGCCGTCGGGAATACGATCAAGGCAAATCTCGGATCGGGCGTAAACGCGACCCTTGAAGTTGATATGTCGATCCTGTCCGGCGCAGACCCGCTCGGTAAAGTTCTCATGTACACGCCAAACCCGTTCCAACAAGGGTCGTCGGTTTCGCATTGGGATACCAGCCCGACACCGAATCTCCTGATGGAGCCATCGATCAATCCCGGACTGTCGCAGAGTGTCATCGCTCCGCAGGATCTTACGTTTGCGTTACTGAGTGACACCGGATGGGAGGCAAGTTCGCTCCCGACCTCGATCGCCGTGACAAGTGGTAACAACCAGATTACTTTCCAGAATCAGGCGTTCGCGGCGCCCATCACAGCTACAGTGAGCCCGGCAATTCCCGGCGTGACCGTAACATGGACTGCGGCCCCATTCGGCGGCTCGTTCGGCACCTTTCCAAGTACAAATTTGAGGTCCGCGAATTCGGTCACCAATGCATCGGGTATTGCCACTGCTCCTTCGCTCATGGCAAATGGTGTAGCGGGAGCTTTTTCACTGAACGCCACAGCGCCGGGCTCAGGCACAACAACCTTTTCGCTCACGATCAGCCTCGCGCCAACTTCCGCGAGCGTAGAGATCTCGGGCCGGGTTCTGACACCCGACGGGCGTGGCCTAACGAACGCCAAAGTTTTGATCACTGATAGCGAGGGCGTGACTCGAACGGCGATCACCTCTTCGTTTGGCTACTATCGTTTCGAGGGAATTACCGCTGGTGAGACGTATATTATGAATGTATCCTCGCGGCGGTACACCTTTGCGGCCCGCGTCGTTGAGGTTCTTGAGAAACTGGAAGGAATCGATTTTATCCCGGACGAATAAATCGTAGAAGTTTCTCGGTTAAGTGTTTTGATAGGGCAGGTGAGGGACATCGATCCTCATCTGCCCTTCTTTATGCAGGTTGTTCGAGCTCTACCGGTGCGGGCGCGATATCCGGCAGTTTGATCTGTTTTGCCCAGCCGAGCTTCTCGAGGATGCGTATCGCGATCCAGTTCATATCGAACTGGTACCACGAGAGGCCATGGCGGGCCGAAGTTGGGAACGCATGATGATTGTTGTGCCAACCTTCCCCGAAGGTGAGTATCGCGACGAACCAGTTGTTGGTAGAGAGGTCGCCGGTCTCATGCGGGCGGCCGCCGTACATATGCGAAAGCGAATTGACGAACCACGTGGTGTGCCACCCGAGTACGACTCTGGCCGCGACGCCCCAAACAACGAACTGCCAACCGCCGAGCGCGTACAGAAGCAACGCGGAAACAACGATCGGCACAACATAAAATCGCGAGATCAGTACGTGGATCGGGTCCCTTAATAGATCGGGAATGTATTTTTGAAGCGTCGCCTGGTCGTGGTCCTGGGCTTTGCCCCAGACGACCCAGCCGATCTGCGGCCACCAGAAACCGGACCGTGCCGAATGCGGATCTTCGTCGGTGTCCACGAATTTGTGATGCATTCTGTGCGTCGCGATCCACTTGTTTGGCGAGTCCTGCATCGACATCGTTGCAAAGATCGACAGCACGTATTCGAGCCATTTCGGCGCCTTGAAGCTGCGATGCGTCAATAGCCGATGCCACCCCAGCCCAACGCCGAGGCTTCCGACGACCCAATTGCCGATAAGCAACGCCGCCAGATTTTGCCATGAAAAGGTAAAGATGATCGGGATCGCCGCGATGTGAAAGAACGTGACCATCAGAACGTTTCGCCAATTGATGGTGCGGTGGAACCGCCGAAGCGGGTGGACATTTTGCATTAAACTTCCCTTTGCTCGAAGAAAGACTAGACAGTTCCTAGGTTACCAGTTTCGGTGAACGTCTAATGTAATAGTTGGGTAAGAATTGTCTGGGGTCTAGAATTTCTGCGGATGCTTCAGCGAGCTTTTTGACCTTCTCGTGCCGTTTTGAAACAAGATCGTGAAGGTGGTATTCAAGAGTCAGAGCATCAACCATTCGGCCGATGTGTCCGAACGGCGAGGTCCATTCGAGGGTCTCACGCATGAGCGTACCGCCATCTTGCGGTGTGAATTCTTGCGTGTCGTTGAACTCCTTAACCGGCCTTCGACCATTTCATCCACAAACAACGTCGGCCGCTCGAACGCGGTAACCTTCACAAGTACAAATCTTGCCATCAAAGCGGTTGAACTATTATCTTCGCCAGTGTCTAATTCTTCTCAGCAACTACTTCCAGCTCCCGGCTAGCCTGGTTGATCTGTTTCTGATGCTCCCGAACTTTTTCAAAATATCGTATTCCTTCGCTGATCTGACTTTCCCGCGACTTGTCGGCCGTCCCATATACCATTGAACCCAGAATTTTGGTTAGTCCTTTACGGTCATCATCTGCGCCCTCGAACCGCTCGATCCGACCATCGACTTCACTCTCTACATGTTGTTCTATTTGCTCATCTGTCTTTTCGGCCCATGTTAGATCGATTCCAGAGTAGGTGCGAATGAATTCCCAAACGTGGATCGGAATCGGTACCATTACGCGATTGTAGCCTGCCTCGAAATGCACTCCTTCTAGTTCGAGATAGACATAACTGTCGTCGAGCATCTCGTGATAAAGGTGAAAGTTTGGGCCGTGTGCGATTGTAGACCTGGTCGACATCGTTAGGGTTTTATATATTGATCTTTCTATTAAACGATCAGACTATTTAATTGGCGATGCATGCAAACGAAGACCTAGAGCCTGAATCACATTTGCGATCGTCGAAAAACTCGGATTGCCATCGGGCGATAGTGCTTTGTAAAGCCCTTCACGCTTTAGGCCAGTTTCGCGTGCCAACTGCATCATCCCTTGCGAACGAGCAATGTCGCCTGGAGCTGTGACGATTATTGAAGTATCGCCATCCGCCTCGTCTATAGCTGCTTGAAGATAAAAGGCACAATCCTCTTCAGTCTTGAGATACGCTGCTGCATCGTACTGTCGGGTTTTGGTTTTCGGCATTACGTAAAACTCCTAGAGGTCTTTGGCCAATTCAATAGCCTTCTTTATATCCTTAGACTGAGTGCTCTTGTTGCCGCCAGCCAAAAGAATTACCAGTTCGGAACCCTTGTTGATGAAATAGACTCTGTATCCCGGCCCGTAGTCGATCCGCATTTCCGAAAGCTTAGTTGCTTGAGCGGCATTGGTTTCATCCTGTCGGGGCCGTAGGAGCTATGACAGTTTGTGAACTTTACTAAAAGGTCTTCCAACTGCCGTCCACGAAGATCAATTCGAAACGACTATTTTCAGGAAGAAGAACAACGGCCAGGTTTCCGCGAACAACAACGCGTTCAACGCCCGGGATTACTTTTTTCAACTCGGTGCCGGCGCGCTTCAGGGTCTTCCTTGCGTCTGCGCCCATTGCAGCAACATCCTTCCTGGTATTTCGAATCGCTCTTTCAGAACTATGCTTCTCGAGGTCCGTGATATTTGCCTTAACGAGAGCATTCGCTATCGCCGTCAGTGCTTTTATCTGTGGACTATTTAGAGCATCTTGTCCTTTTAGATCCGCTGTAACAGCGGGAATACGATTCACGAACGCATCTATTTCAAATTCGAAATTTGCACTCGGATAATCCGGAAAGTTTTGAAAAGAATCTTCCTTGAATTCAAAAGATCCTTTGACCCGGTCCACAGCCAAATGAAAGTCCTTTATCTTTACCCGCTCCGTAACTTTCTGCAACGCGTTAGTCACCAGCACGGTCACGTCCACCTCGCTCAGTTTTGCGGGATCGAATCTCAGCAGAATACCTTCTACTTCGCCCCACCTTGCCCGATCGCCAACAGGAAGAAAAGTAAGGCCATATAGCGAATCAAGCGGCACTTCACGGTCGGTTATCAGAACTCGGAGTTCGGTCGGCGAATGAAGAACGCCTTCCGCATTGTCATGCAGCAGTGCATAAACATGTCTTACAGGTATTGATCTATCTTTTACCTTAAGAGTACCCGACACGCGATCTGCACCGAAAGCGATGGTTGTTGAGAAGAAGAACAATAGAATTGAAATCAACAACAGACGATTTGGCATATCCGAATCCTCCACTCTTCGACGAATTAGCTTTGGGAACATTGTTATAGGCACCCGTTACGTTAGCACGAGAAGGAGACGGATGATACGAAGATTTTTTCAGCTCGCTCTGCATGGTTAAAGTTCAATCAGCAAACGCAACGCTTAGTTGTTTCAGCGGCATTGAATTCTTCTCGTCGAGGCTATCGGCGTCCGGGCGGTTGATGTAGTTGTAGGGGATGTCGCGTTGTTGTGGGCGGAAGCCGGCTTCGCGGATCTGGTAGCGAAGGTCTTTTTCGTTGGCTTCGTTGTTCGCGCCGGCGGCGGAGACGACGTTCTCTTCGATCATGATCGAGCCCATGTCGTCCGCTCCGAAGCGAAGTGCGGTTTGCCCGAGCCGTATTCCCTGCGTAAGCCACGAAGCCTGAATGTGCTGCACATTATCAAGGAACAGCCGCGAGACCGCGAGCATTTTCAGGTAATCGATTCCGGTTGGTTCTTCGGTTATTTTGCGGCCGAGGGCGGTGTTCTCGCGCTGAAATGTCCACGGGATGAACGCTGTAAACCCACCGTAGCTCGGATCGAATGCCTTCGCCGCAATAGCTTCGTCCTGCACCTGTCGGATACGTTCGAGGTGGCGGACGCGGTGTTCGACGCCGTCGCCGATACCGAACATCATCGTCGCCGTCGAGATCAGCCCGACCTTGTGCACGGCCCGCATCACGTCGAGCCATTCCTGCGTGTTGCACTTGGTGGAGACGCGTTTGCGGACCTCGTCGTCGAGTATCTCTCCGCCTCCGCCGGGCATTGAATTTAACCCCGCAGCTTTCAACCGCCGCAATATCGTCTCGTAGTCGAGCTTCGAGATGAGCGAGATGTTGTGGATCTCCGGCGGCGAAAAACAGTGGAGTTGAAACGTAGGATACTTCGCGTGTAGCGTCGTCAGAAGCTCCTCGTACCATTCGATGTTGAAATCCGGATGCAGCCCGCCCTGCATCAGCACGCCGGTGCCGCCGAGCTCGATCGTTTCGTCGATCCTTGCGCAGATCTCTTCGATCGAATGAACGTAGGTGTCCGGCTTGCCGGGCCGGCGATAGAAGGCGCAGAATGTACAAACGACGTTGCAGACGTTGGTATAGTTAATGTTGCGGTCGATGATATACGTCACCACGTCTCCGGGATTCTTGCGTTGGCGTATCTCATCCGCCGTCAGGCCGATGCGGACAAAATCGTTTGATTCGAGCAAAGTGGTGCAATCTTCGCCGGTCAATCGCTCGCCGGTCAAGACTTTATCCAATATTGGCTGTACAGGTATTTCCATCTCAATTCCTGATATAATCTTACCAAATCAACTCGAAAACCATTAGAATCCTTTTCCGCTATATAGGCGAAGTAGATTCAGGCCTCGGCCGTAATCGAATGAAATGGCAGTTGCAGTTAAACGACAAAAAATAAAGGCGAAATTCACGAACGCTGCAGATCAGGGCGGCGGCTGGCATTTTTTGATCATTGAGCGCGAAACAGTTGAGAAGTTTCAGTTTGACGGCAAAGCCAAGCGTGTCATCTGTTCGATAAACGGGACCGAACCATTTCAATGTGCTTTGATGCCGTGGGGCGAGATCTTTTATATTCTCGTCAACAAGAAACGCCGCATCGATCTCGGTTTGACGGTTGGTGATGTCGTCGACGTTGAACTTGAAAAGGACGAGAGCAAATACGGCCTTCCGATGCCCGAAGAGTTTCGCGAGATTCTCGATCAAGATCCTGACGGCGACAAGCTTTTTCATTCACTCACGGCGGGCAAGCAGCGGTCGATACTTTATCAAGTCGCCAAGCCGAAAGATCTCGACCATCGCATTCATATGGGGCTGGTTTTTGTCGAACACCTCAAGAAGAACGAGGGGAAGATAATCCAAGACCAGCTCGCCGAAGAACTAAAACGGCCTACTTTCTAAATCCCGCCATGGTACCGAACCAATGCAGATCTGAACGACATTCGGTTAGATTGAACATTTATCGTACGCCTCCAAAACAAAAATCGTGTGTTTTACGCGTCTATAGATGTGGAACGCATATTGCCAGATAGAAAAGCGATGAGAGATCATGAACAACAATTTGGGACAACCGATATCGGTTTAATGCTGTTTGTCGTCGTAGCAGGCTGGGTACTGATATTTTATTCGGGCGTGTTCGGCTAGGCTTCGGTAAACTTCAGTATTCGCCGTTCATCCGTAAATTTATGCTTGGCCGCCAGGTCGAGATATAGATTCAGGCCATTCTGCATAGTCTCGTCAACCTCGTACGAGATATTCTCGGATAAATAGGTTTTCATTTCATCGGCACTAATGCCGATGTCGCGTCGATAATTTTCAACGATGGCGTCGATGTGTCCGATGCCTTCGTCGCGTGCACCGGCTAGGTCAATGTTCGCCCTTTGGTGCCGCGTCATCCACATTGCAAATACGAAGCCAAGACCCGTGTGCTCGTGCCAAAGCTCGGCAAGATCGAACCATCTGAATTGCGGAATCTCTGATTTCGGATTCTTGTTGCTACCACTATACTCGCTCAGCAGATCCGCATTCCGTATTTCGCATTCCGCGATCGAGAGCGCCGGGTCGCCAATGAGCAGTGCTGCGTCCGAATCGGCAAGCATTGCTTCGATGTCGGGTTTTGCGTCCCGCCACTCGGGCTCGAAGCCTAAGAACTCGCGAAAGATGATCTTGGTCAAAACCACGGAGGTCCTCGACGATACATCTAGGGCAACGGACTGAACGTCCTTCAGTTCCTCACCCGTTGTCACTAAACAAACACTGCGAACTCGTTTGCGCGCACCGACGCACACACCCGGAACTAGCCGAACGCCGTCAATGAACTGTGACGCAATGACCGGAACTAGCGCTGCATCGACGCGTCCTTGCTCGAGCAACTGAGCGGAACGCGCCGGCGCATTGTCCATTATTAACTCGACGCTGCCGTGCTGCGAACCGTAGAGAAAAGTCCAGATCAACGGTGCCGTGTTCGAATAGCTTGAGGCCGCGATCCGCGGAACTTTGTTTTGCATCTCCGCTGGAATTGTAACGGGTAGCTAGCCGCGGACAAACCGTCGAACTAATCTATCGAGATAAAATCAATGCCCGAAATTTCTTCGCCGACATCGATGACCCGCACCGGGTCGGCAAATTGATAAGACTTGCTCGAAACCGAAACGATGTACTGTTGGCCCGAAGCGATGCCGTCGAAGCGGTAGTAGCCAAAAGGGTTCGTGACCGCATACCGGGCGTTACGGTTCATGTCGGCGATCGCAACCGTGACGCGGCCAAGACCGCGTTTGCCGTTTGTCACGCGTCCCGAGACTTCAACCGGCGCCGAAGATGGGATCAGGAAATCGATCAGAAAATCATCGATCGCAAGGCCATCGTCGAGCCCGGCAATGTTGTTGTCGATCCACCGAATATAAAGCGAATCGCCAGGTGCCAGAGTTACGGGAAGGGTTGTCGACGGAACGACCGTCCGAAAAGCAGCGTTGTTGCCGTCGCGCGGTCCGGCGGTACCGGCAGTGTTCGGCGTCGTAAAGTCTAGAGCGTCGAATGGCGAAAATGATCCGGCGTACACGTTTGTCGCATTGACGGCATACTCGAAATCAAGTGTATCGATCTGAGCACCTGCGGCACCGCGCCGCCACATCTCGCCGGTAAACGAGATCTGGACCGAGTTAAGCGTGCCCGGCGTGGTATTCGTAAAACATGCACCGACGATCAGGAGGCTGACCGTGTCGTCGTTGACCGAACCCATTGCCCGTTCGCCATCAGTTCCAAAGCTGTAGGCGTTGCCACCCGCCGTCGAACCGTTGCCGGTCGCATATCGCCCGGTGACCGAACCGGTGTTCGATCCTTCTTCGACGATCGCCCATCCGGGAACGTTGACCGCCCCGCCAGAATCAGACATTGCACTGACAAACGTCCCCATGTATCGCCGCGGACCGCTTGGATTCAGTACAGTTATGTTGGATGTATCACTGAATTGCGGAGCAGGGCTAGAACCAAATCCGTCGAAACTCTGCAAATGAAATGGTGGATTGGCACCGCCAAGATCGATGCAGGTCTGCGCAAAAGCGGCGGCGGTCGGTGTTAGAATCAGAGAGCAGATGAGGAACAGCTTTGATATTCTGGACATATTTAAAACAACAGGAAGGCTAAGACCTTTGTTCGAAGATCGTGGGAAGCGATTATGAATGAGAAGGGAGTCTTAAGAAGGGAGGCAAGCCAACGGCTCGACACCTTAAAGGTAACACAATCCGAAAGCTAATGTTAAGAAAAATCTGCAACGGCGCCCGCGCACCTATCCAGAATAAACATCACTTACATCATCGCGGCCGCTCAAAACCCGGATGGCGAACGGGCATGTTGCAAATATCTTTAGTCCTTTTTCACGGGCGTACTTCACGGCGGCTTCAACCAGATCTTCGCCGACGTTCTGACCGCGAAGACTTTCTGCCACCTCCGTGTGGTCGATGATGAATCCTGTCTCACCAACGTTAACATATGTAAGTTCTGCCACGCGGCCGCCATCCTCGCGGATAATGAACGCACCGCGGCCGCCTTTTTCGATCCGTTTTATTTCCATAACACTATTTTACGCAATGCAGCGTCGTTCGCAACGATCCTGCAAGCAGGTCAGGGTCCGAATGACGATTGCACGTGAATGTATTGTCGATTATTCTGGCGATATGAAGATATATGACGTGACGGTCGCGATCAGCGGCAATATGCCGATCTACGAAGGCGACCCGGCCGTGCAGGTCGAATCTTTCAGGGCGATCGCCCGCGGCGACTCGGCAAATGTTTCGAGCATTAGCTTTGGCGTCCACTCCGGCACACATGTGGATGCGCCTAACCATTTTATTGATGGCACAAAGCATGTATACGAACTGGATCTGGAAAAGCTCATCGGTCCGTGTCGTGTTATCGACGTTGGACCTGAAGTCCGCGAGATCGAGCCGGCACACGTGGGCGATATCACAGGCGTCGAGCGCGTAGTGTTCAAGACGAGAAACTCGGAATTCTGGTCCACACCCGAGGACGGCTTTCGGCAAGATTTCACCTACATTACGCCAGCGACCGCAGAGCTGCTTGTAGCGAACGGGGTGAAGCTGGTCGGGATCGATTATCTTTCGATCGAGGGAAGCGGCGGCACCGGCAAACCGGTCCATACTGTTTTGCTTAAGGGTGAAATGGTGATCCTGGAAGGCGTCGACCTGCGCGAGGTCCGGGCCGGTGATTACGAGATCATCTGCTTGCCATTGAAATACAAAGGTTCTACCGGCGACGGTGCACCAGCCCGCACTGTTTTGGTCAAACGATGAGTGTGAACGACAAATATTACCGCGAGCGAGTATATGAGATCGTTCGCGCGATTCCCGCTGGAAAGGTGATGACCTACGGGCAGATCGCGGCGATCCTCGGGGAAGGCTACACGCCACGCACCGTCGGGTATGTAATGCATGGTGCCGATACTGAGATTGTACCGTGGCAGCGGGTAATGAACTCTCAGGGAAAATGTTCGACCGGCCGGATGACCATACCCGTCAACCTTCAACAAACAATGCTCGAACAGGAAGGCATCGAGTTCGATGCGAAAGGGAAATGCGATCTGGCCAAGTATCTGCTTGAAGTCGGAGACGTTACGGATCGCGACGATTCCCAGATCAGCCTTTTCACGTAGACTATGGGATCCATAGATACGTTCATTCGAAAAGACTTGACTGCGAATGAAGAGTATTTGTCCACGCGATGTACTTCTTCGAATCAAATTTCTTGCCCGTGCTTCCGCTTGTCATGTAGCGCATCTTGCCGAAAACGGGGCGTTCCATCCACGGCCGGTCGTGCTTGCCGAAGCACCAGAGAATGCCAGCGTACGAATTCGGGTTACGGCCATCGAGGCAGTATTTGTTATTCAGATGAACGAGTGTCTCGAAGGCGACCTCATACGACGACGACCATCCGATCACATTCTTGCCCCAGAGCATCCGCACGTAATTGTGCATCTCGCCGGTTTCGACCATCTCGCGTTGAGCCGCGTTCCAAAGTTCGTCATGGGTTTCGCCGGCCTCGAGTTGTTCGAGCGAATAATTGAACTGCCGTTCGTCATCCCTATGCGCCCGCATCGTCTTGTGTACCCAAGCGGGAAGCGCCTCGAGCGAGCCGTACTTCGGATTGTGCCTTGTCATATTAAATGAGAGCTCACGGCGGACGATGAGTTCCTCGAGATACGCGTCCTTCGATTCCTGCGGTGCGTCAGCCTTATCCACCGCCAACGCGATCTCGATCGATGAAAGGAAACCGAAATGCAGATACGACGAAAGCCGGGATGAACCGTCGCGGTCCGATTTGTTGCGGGCGCGGTCATAATCGGGGAGGATCTCGTCGACAAATTTCTTCAACCGCTCGCGTCCGTTCGTCGTTCCGCCGCGATAGACGGTCGATGGTTTCACCGAATGATTGATATCGCACGCCGCCACCAGCGACGCGATGTTGTCCGACGCCACGATCGTTTCCGGACAATCGACATCGATCCCGACCGAACCAATTTCTACCGACTCCTCGACAAAAGGCTTCAGATAATTCGGCAGCAGTTTATTTACCTTCGGCCGGATCGTGTACGCCGCATATTCTTCCTTTTCAAATTTCGAAATCGGGATGATGCCGTTCGAATCGACCGCGTGAACAGCTATATCCGTTCGCTCAGCAATGCGTCGGTTATGGCCGGGAATGATGAAGCATGGGAAATCGTCGGTCACGATCAACGCGGCATTCATCGCCAATGCCGCGACCGTATTCTTCGGCGAGCCTTCATCTTCTTGCAAGTAAAAAATATAGCGAATGCCAAGCCGTTCAAATTCTCGCCGCTTTTCCTCAACGCCTTCGAGTATGAAAGTGTGCAGCCGGTCGCTCGCCCACGGGTAGTAGTATTTCAGACCTTCATAAACCACCAGCGGCAGCTCCAACTCGTTCGCTTTTCGTATCGCCCAAATTAGCGCGTGGTTATGCGACGTTCGCTTGAACATCTGCATCCAATAGAAAACGTACCTGGCCTTTTCGTTTATCGGCTTGTCGTTTAGCTGAACGACTCTTTCATTAATGCGCATTGATAAGTATTATATGTGGTATTTGCCACAGAGCTCGCAGAGATAACCGAGATCATGACCATGAACTTCACCCGACCAGACAATAAATACTTCGCGCCTATACCGATTTTGGTTTTGGCCCTCTGTGTACTCTGTGGCAAAACTCTTGCTCAGAATTTTAAGCAGGTCCATCACGGCGTCGAACACGCGCAGGTCGAGCAAAGGATCGGCAACGACCCGGTGAAGATAAATCTGCTTCGTCTAGATCTCACCAAAGTGCGGCTCGATGTTCACAAAGCCGACGACCGTGCCATTGGCCTTGAGACGACCTCATCCATAGCAGCCCGAAAAAAAGCGATCGCGGCCATCAATGCGGGATTTTTCCGATTGGACCGCTCAGATTTTGCCGGCGATGCCGCCGGTGTATTGATGATCGACGGCGACCTCCTGAGCGAAAGCGTGAACGGACGCACGGGTATCGTCATATCAAACGGGAAACGTCATTCCTCAGTCTTCTTTGATCGCGTCGCTTCGGAGACACAACTTCAAATGGGGCCGAGGAACAGGCTCAGTTCATTTTCGATCTCGGGAATAGACCGCGAATCGAAGGATAGCGAGATCGTCCTGTACACTCCTTGGCTTGGGCGACCGATCCGGCAGAGCGATGACGCAACCTTGGTCGTCTTGGGACGATGCAAAGCCGGCAAATTTATCGGAAGCTTTCGCAACATCGGTTGCCGCGATACGGAGATCGCAAGCAGTGCTGCCGACCAGGTCGTTCCATCCGACGGCTATATACTCTCGCTCGGACATAAAGTGCAGGGTGCGGGAGCGTTCATCCGTCAGCGTATTGCTGCAATGGTTCGCTCGAATACCGCAAGTAAGAATATTGAGATCCGGCACATACTGATGCTGGACGGTGGACAGTTTTCGACGGATGACCGAGTCGATATCACGAACGGCGTACCGCGGCTTATCAAAGACGGCAAGATCGATATCACTTGGGAACAGGAGAAGGCCGGCAAAGCTTTCGTCTTTAACCGACATCCGCGGACGGCGGTGGCGAAGATGAAGGACGGCAAATTTTTGATGGTGACTGTCGATGGACGCCAGCCGGGCGTGAGTGTTGGGATGACGCTGCCGGAGTTGGCGGAATATTTGTTATCACTTGGTGCTGTCGATGCGATGAATCTCGACGGAGGTGGTTCAACGACAATGGTGCTCGATGGCAAAGTGGTCAACAACCCATCCGACCCGACCGGCGAACGCAAAGTCGGCGACGCCATCGTCGTCACATTGCGGACAAAAAAATAAGGCTATTCGAATTTCTTCAGATATTCCGCGACCCGTTCCGGCGACAGGTCGTCGGAAAGAAGCCCGATGTAGTTATCGGGACGCAGGATCGTGAAGAATGAGCGGTCGCAGCCGAATGCCTCGATCGACCTTTTGCTGAGCGAATAGAAATGTGAATCGATGCGGCCTTTCCATTTCTGCAATAGTTCGTCCTTAAGCGTTGGGATCTCCGTTTTGCCGTCTGAGAAGATCACTAGCTGAAACATCGGAGCGTGAAGATCGTCGTAAATGCTTCGACCGCCAATCTCAAACCACGACATTCGGTCGCCGCCAATGACTTCAAAACTGCACGCAGTCGCGCTCAACGAACTCTCACGATAATTGATACTAATCTGCGAAACCAGCGGAAATACGATCCGCTTCACAGAATCGAAACTCAACGCAAGATTCGCAACGTACGGAAAAACGTTCTTTCTCAAAAAGGAGATAAACCACGCATCGCTCGTCGCGAAATCGAAGAAGCGGTCGGTCGTATTAAGCAATCGATTCGCATTCGGGAGCCGCTCTTCGTTGTAGGTTTCGAGAAGGCATTCTGGGGAACCGTGCTTTATCACCTCAGCCAATTTCCACGCGAGGTTGTAGCCGTCTTGGATTCCCGTGTTCATCCCTTGCGCGCCAGCCGGCGTATGGATGTGGGCCGCGTCGCCCGCAAGATAACATCGACCCAACAAGAATCGCTCAACGGCACGCGAGTGAACTTTGTACACCGAGCTCCAATTGACATTTGTGATATCGAATTTCAGCGACGTGTCCGACGTCACTTGCTGCTCGATCTCTTCAAACACGATCTCGCTCTCCTGTTTCTCGTGTTCTTCGGGAAACGAGCCAACTATTCGCCATCGCCGGTCGCCGACCATCGGGAAGAATGCCGTAACCGTATCATCACCGAGATTCACGTGAAGCGCATCGTGCGAAAACTCCCAATCGAGCTCCACATCCGCGACATAAAAAAGCCTCTCAAATGTTGCTCCATCAAACTTCAGGCCAAGCGTGTGCCGGATCGTGCTATGAGCGCCATCGCAGCCGATCATATACTTCGCCTCTACATTTGTCCGCTCGCCATTGCGTACGATAACTGTCGAGACGGATCCGGCCGATTGCGTGAACGACTCCATTTCAGTAAGCCAACTAACCTCGCTGCCGCTGGATCGCAGATGCTCGTAAAGCAACGCATCGTGAATCCCCTGCTCTACGATGAGCAGAAATGGAAACGGACTCATCCCTTTACCGAGGTTTTGCAGGTCCACTTCTCCACGGATCTCGCCGCGGCCGACGAGGCGAACCTTATCAGCACGCCAACCGTTCGAGATGAGGTCGATGGCGATGCCCATCTGATCATAGATCTCAAGTGTTCGTGCCTGGAGGCCGATCGCCCTCGAATACGGGGTAGTTCCCTCACGTTTGTCGACGATCAAAAAATCGACACCGTATCGCGCAAATTGATTTGCCAATGCCTGTACGGTCGGCCCCGCACCTACGATCAAAACATCTGTTTGCGTAGAGGAATAGTATTCCTATATTTTAAATCTGAAAACTTTCCGTTCCCTATTCAGCGCATATGAAACTATTAAATCGGTCGATACTTTTATTCTCATTCATATTTCTCGCCGCGGCGTCAATTGCTCGTGCCGATGCACTCGATGACAAGATCCGCTCGATCATGACCGAACGCAACATTCCCGGTGCCGCGATCGCAGTTCTCAAAAATGGTAAGGCGGTTAAGGTCAAAGGCTACGGCCTCGCGAGTCTCGAATTCGGTGTTCCGGTTACTACCGACACTGTCTTTGAGATCGGTTCCGTTTCGAAGCAAATGACCGCCGCCGGCATCATGCTGCTGGTCGAAGACGGCAAGGTCAACCTCGACGAAAAGATTTCGCAATATCTGCCTAACACACCAGAGTCATGGAGCGAGGTGACCGTAAGGCATTTACTTACACACACTTCCGGAATCGTTAGCTACACACGCTTGGACGGTTTCGAACTCTCACGCCGCGTTACTATCGATGGATTTATCAAGCAACTCTCCCCGCATCCGCTCGAATTCACACCCGGCGAAAAAAATATCTACAGCAACAGCGGATACAATCTGCTGGCGTATATCATCCAAACGCAAAGCGGAAAACCATTTATGCATTTCATGCGTGAGCGCATTTTCACACCGCTCGGCATGACCCGTACCGGCGACCGCGATCCGCAATTTATAATTCCGCTGCGTGCCGCAGGATACGAATGGCGCGATGGCCGATATACAGGTCGCGACGGCAGCCTGACAGACTTGATGGGTGCCGGTTCGATCACCTCGACCATCAACGACATGATCAAATGGGAAGCGGCGCTCCGCGGCGACAAGTTTCTCAAGCCGGAAAGCAAACGCGAGATGTGGACGCAGTTCACATTCACCGGCGGCGAAAGATCCGTTTACGGTTTCGGATGGCGCATCTCGGAGGTGCGCGATCACAAGCTCATTGGCCACACCGGACAGACCGCCGGTTTCGGCGCGGCGATCTTTCGTTATGTTGAAAATGATCTGACGGTTATCGCGCTCACCAACCTCGGCGAACTCGGAATGGGGAATTTGATCGCGACAATCGCCGCAAAATTTTATATTCCGTCGATGTCATTAAAAAATATTTCTGTTGTCGCTGATGCGGATTCGCCACGAACCGCAACGCATCTTGCAGCATTACGCGCGCGTCTCGCGAACGAACCCGATCCTGAAATTCTTTCGGCGGAACTCTTCCGCTCAGTTTCGTCTACGCGGGCGAAACCTACGAACGATCGCATCGCCGCCTTCGGCCGGATAGAAAAATTCGAACTCGTCGAGACGGCAAGTGCCGATAATAAAAGCACTTACCGCTACAGGGCGAAAGTGGGAACGCGTTTGTTGCTGTGGCGGTTCGTCATCGACGGGGCCGGCAAGATCTCTGAAATGACGCTTGAAGAAGAAGAATGACGCGTTGGAGTTTGGCTGCCATTAGACGAAGCAATGGATGGTAACTTTCCGGATCAAGAAATCGAGGCCGGAGGTAGTTGTTAAGGTCTCAAGTTTTCTTACACATAGAGCGTAAAACTTAAACAAAAACTTTACACAATTTAATAAAGTTGTGATACGGTTATATTCGGTTACTAAACGCTCTACCAAATCTAATCGCGGAAAAACTAAAAAAAAATATGGCAGCTAAAACATCAGCAAAGAAAGCACCTGCTAAGAAAGCAGCGGCACCCAAGAAGGCAGCTCCGGCTAAGAAGGCAGCAGCACCTAAAAAGGCAGCTCCGGCTAAGAAGGCAGCAGCACCGAAAAAGGCAGCTCCGGCTAAGAAGGCAGCAGCACCGAAAAAGGCAGCTCCGGCTAAGAAAGCAGCATCACCGAAAAAGGCAGCTCCGGCTAAAAAGGCAGCAGCTCCGAAGAAAGCAGCTACAGCTAAGAAAGCGGCTCCGGCTAAGAAGGCGCCCGCTGCGAAGAAAGCTCCGGCTAAGAAGGCACCTGCCAAAGGCAAAAAGTAGCCCGATAGCCAGCGTACTTCGTTCAATATAAAAGGGCCCGACGATATTTCGCCGGGCCCAATCTCATCCTCTCCCAAATTCTCTAAAAGTCCAGCTTCAGATCGCCGTCGACCACATCAACGGTGACGCTGCCGCCTTGCGCCAATTTGCCGAATAGTATCTCGTTCGCGAGCGGCTGCTTGATCTTTTCGTGGATCAGGCGGCCCATCGGGCGAGCGCCGTAACGAGCATCGAAGCCGTTTGTCGCCAGCCATTCGCGCGACGCGTCCGTCAATTTTACCAGGACGCGTTTCTCCGCCAACTGCCCATTAAGCTCGTTGATAAATTTATCGACGATGTTCTTGATCACGTCGATGCCGAGAGCCTTAAACGGAACCCAGGCGTCCAGCCTGTTGCGAAACTCCGGCGTGAAGGTTCGTTCGATTACGCCCTTGGCATTTCCTTTTGTATCCGCTGTGTTACGAAAGCCGACGCCTCCGGATGAAAGTTCGCGTGCACCCGCGTTCGTTGTCATTATCAGAATGACATTTCTGAAATCCGCTTTCTTCCCGTTGTTGTCCGTCAACGTTGCCGAGTCCATCACCTGCAAAAGCAAGTTAAATAGATTCGGATGTGCTTTTTCTATCTCATCCAGCACGAGAACGGCGTGCGGCGTTCGCATGATCGCCTCGGTCAGCAATCCGCCTTGATCAAATCCGACGTATCCGGGCGGTGCGCCGATCAATCTTGACACGGTGTGCGATTCGGCGTACTCGCTCATATCAAAGCGGATAAACTCAACCCCAAGCTGCTCGGCTAGCTGCTTCGAAACTTCTGTTTTACCGACGCCGGTCGGTCCCGAAAACAGAAACGATCCGACCGGTTTCGTCTGATGCCCAAGTCCGGCCCGCGATATTTGGATCGCATCGACCACACGATCGATAGCTTCGTCCTGGCCGAAGATGTATTTCTTTAGATCCGTGCGAAGCGAACGCAGTCGTTCTTTCTCGTCGGCGACGACGGTCTTCGGCGGGATCTTTGCCATGCGTGCAATGGTATTCTCGACCATCTGTACTGAAACGCGTTTCGGACGCTTGCTTGCGGGAAGTAACTTGACCGAAGCGCCGACCTCATCGATGACGTCGATCGCCTTGTCCGGCAAAAATCGGTCGTTGATATACTTGCCGGCAAGCTCCGAAGCCGTTCTTAGAGCGTCATCCGTGTACTTTACGCCGTGGTGATCTTCGTAGAATTTCTTCAAACCCTTCAGGATCTGATACGTTTCATCGACCGTCGGTTCGTTGATCTCTATCTTCTGAAATCGACGCGCAAGAGCGCGGTCTCGGTCGAATGCCGCCTTGTACTCGGCAAACGTAGTCGACCCGATGCAGCGAAGTTCGCCCGCCGCGAGAGCGGGCTTTAAGATGTTCGACGCATCCATCGAACCGCCCGAGACCGAGCCGGCTCCGACGATCGTGTGTATCTCGTCGATAAAAAGTATTGCGTTGGGCTCTTTTTTCAGGTCGGTGATGATCGCCTTAAAACGCTGTTCGAAGTCGCCGCGATACCGCGTTCCCGCGAGGACCGCACCCATGTCGAGCGCAAAGACCTTAGCGTCGATCAAAACTTCCGGAACATTGCCTTCGCTGATCTTTAGCGCAAGGCCTTCGGCCAAGGCCGTCTTGCCAACGCCGGGTTCACCAACGTATAGCGGGTTATTTTTCTTTCGGCGGCAGAGGACCTGGATCGTACGTTCGATCTCTTCGGTCCGCCCGACGATCGGATCGATCAGGCCTTCCTTTGCACGAGCCACAAGCTCGACAGTAAAGCTCTCCAGCGGTTTTGCCTGCGGACGCGACGGTCCGAAGCCCCCGAGGTCTTCATCGTCTTCAAACCCATCCGGTCCCAGATCGCCGGTGTCGATCTTCGATATTCCGTGCGAGATGTAGTTCAGTATGTCGAGCCGCGTGACGCCTTGCTGAAGTAAAAGATAGACCGCATAACTCTGCTCGGCCTGATAAAAAGCTGCGAGTATGTTGCCGCCATCGACGGCCGGTTGGCCGCTGCCCTCCGCCTGGAGAACCGCATAATTTATCGTTGACTGAAACGTAGCGGTCAACTCCGGCATGACCTTGATATCATCCGGCAGTTTGTCGAGCGTGTTTTCAAAATACTGCTCAAGCAATCCGGCGATCTCATCGATCCGCGCTCCGCAATTGAACAAGATCTCTTGGGCCGCACTGTCCTGGAGCAATGCATAAAGCAAATGCTCCAGCGTGACATACTCATGGCGGTACTTCACCGCCTGGTCCACCGCAAAACTAAGTGTTTCTTCCAACTCTCTCGTCAACATCTTTAACTGATTTTAACAGCTTTCGGCAAAATGCAAACCCCTTACTTCGATCAGCTTGCTTATTTGCCGACAGCTCTCTGGAAGCTTATATGACAATGATCCCAAAAGATCGACACTTCAGAAAAAAAAGATCGCAGCGCACCTTCGTACGCCGCGACCTCTTTGTAACCGAACCGAATGCTAGCTGCCGATTCCGAAGATATACGGTGCAATGACCAAGGAGACGATGGACATAAGCTTGATCAGAATGTTCATCGACGGGCCGGACGTGTCCTTGAAAGGATCACCGACCGTGTCACCGGTAACAGATGCCTTGTGCGGCTCCGAACCCTTGTAATACATCTCGCCGTTGATCTCAACGCCTTTTTCAAACGACTTCTTGGCGTTGTCCCATGCGCCACCGGCGTTCGACTGAAAGATTCCCATCAGTACTCCGCAGACAGTGACACCAGCCAGCAACCCGCCCAAAACCTCGGGGCCAAATGTAAATCCGACGATCACCGGCGTTATCAACGCGATCGCTCCCGGCATCATCATTTCACGGATCGACGCCTTGGTGGATATATCAACGCACTTTTCGTACTCAGGCTTTGCGGTGTAATCCATGATGCCCGGAATCTCGCGGAACTGCCTACGAACTTCTTGGACCATGTCCATCGCTGCCCGTCCAACTGCCTGAATACACAACGCTGAGAAGATGAACGGGATCATTCCGCCGACAAAAAGCCCGGCCAGAACGTTGGCCTTATAGATGTCGATCCGATCGATGCCTGCCATACCTACGAAAGCTGCAAATAATGCTAGCGAGGTCAGCGCGGCCGACGCGATCGCAAATCCCTTACCTGTAGCCGCTGTAGTGTTACCGACTGCATCGAGGTTGTCGGTACGCTCGCGTACTTCCGGCGGTAGCTGGCTCATCTCGGCGATGCCGCCCGCGTTGTCGGCGATAGGGCCGAAGGCGTCGATAGCCAATTGCATTGCGGTCGTTGCCATCATGCCGGCGGCGGCGATCGCGACGCCGTATAGGCCAGCAAAGTAGTACGATGCGACGATGCCGCTTGCCAGTGTAAGTATCGGGATGACGGTCGATTTCATGCCGACCGCAAGGCCGCCGATAATATTGGTGGCGTGGCCGGTTGACGATTGTTGAATGATCGACCTCACCGGCTTTTTGCCCATCGCGGTGTAGTATTCGGTCACGATGCTCATAACCGCGCCGACCAACGACCCGACTACAATGGCGTAGAAAACGCCCCATTTATCAAATGTTGCCGTGCGAAGCGTGATCGGGCCTTCGGGCAGCATCCACATCACCGCAAAGAAAGCGGCGATCACCGTGAACACGATCGACGACCAATTGCCGATGTTCAAAGCGTTCTGCACGCTCGACCCTTCGTCTTTGATGCGAACGAAAAGCATACCGACGATCGAGAACACAATACCCAGGCCGCAGATGACCATCGGCAGGAGGATCGGCGAAAGTCCGCCAAATGCGTCGTTCACGCGTATCTCCTGACCCAAAACCATCGACGCCAGGATCGTCGCGACGTACGAACCAAAAAGGTCGGCGCCCATGCCCGCTACGTCGCCGACGTTGTCGCCAACGTTATCGGCGATGGTTGCCGGATTGCGAGCGTCATCCTCAGGAATGCCGGCCTCAACCTTACCGACGAGGTCAGCTCCGACGTCCGCGGCCTTTGTATAAATGCCGCCGCCGACGCGAGCAAACAGGGCGATCGATTCGGCACCGAGCGAGAAGCCCGTCAGGACCTCGATCGCCGTCCGCACCTGATTAGCGCCGAGGTCGGCAAAGATGGCCAGGAAAACGATAAACAGCCCGCCGAGCCCGAAAACCGCCAGGCCGGCAACGCCGAGGCCCATGACCGATCCGCCGGTGAACGAAACTTTAAGTGCCTGTTTCAGGCTGGTGCGAGCGGCCTGTGTCGTGCGAACGTTGGCCTTCGTCGCGACCTTCATGCCGATGTAGCCGGCCAGTGCCGACGCCACAGCACCGATGATGAACGCGACCGCGATCAGCCAGCTGGAATGGATCTCGCGTCCGCCGATCTCGTGGATCGAACCCATATAGCCGAGCAAAACCGAGGTCAATAAAACAAAGATGCTCAGCACCTTCCATTCTGCTTTAAGAAAAGCCATGGCGCCGTCGGCGATATAGCCGGCCAGCTCCTGCATATTCGAGTCGCCGGCGTCCTGCTTGCTGACCCACGCTGACTGAAACGCCATTACGACCAAGCCAACAACTCCCAGTGCCGGGACCAAATAAATTACGTATTCGTTCATAGTGTTCTTATCAAAAGTTGCCGATCGTTATCAGCAACACACATTTAAAATAAAATTTTCCTTAAAAATGGGAAGCGGCCATATGCATGGCCCTTTGAGTTTCAAAACTAATAATTATCAATTACTTGCGGCGATTTAACAAATTCGGCAGTGCAAAAAATGCCGGATCTGGCACGCCTGCCGCAAGCTGCGGTATCATTATTATATGCACCGCATTTCCGTCAGCTCATCGCAACGCGAAGAAATGATCGACATCACCCGCGAGGTCGAACGCCACCTCGCCGCTGACAAAGCCGCTGACGGCGTCGTCGTTCTATTCACACAGCACACGACCTGCGGCCTGACGATCAACGAAAACGCCGACCCTGATGTAAAGAGCGACATGCTCGGCTTCCTGCAACGCCTGATCCCGCAATACGAGCCCAATTTCAAACATTACGAGCACAACTCCGACGCCCACATCAAATCATCGCTCGTCGGCTCAAGCGTCACCGTTCCCTTCGAAAACGGCAAGCTCCTGCTCGGCCTATGGCAAGGCATCTACCTCTGCGAATTCGACGGCCCCCGCGACCGCCAGGTGCTGATAACGACAACACGAGGCTGAAAAAGCGCATTTGTCGTGCATAAGCCCCGCGTTGCAACGCGTTTTGATAACCCAGCGACGGAGCTTGATAATCCGAGTCTCTTCTTAACTTTGCGGCCTTTGAGTCTTTGCGCTTTTGCGGTAAAACAGATTTCTCCCGCCAAGAAGCCAAGACGCTAAGGCGCAAAGAGCGGAACCGGGCCGCCGACATAGACGAGGAAGACTGCTGACATTCTGAAACCGTATCGTATATAATCCACTAACTAATTTACCCGTTGACCAACAAAAGGAGGATACGAGAGATGCCTGATACTGATCCACGAATTGACTCTTACATTGAGAAGTCGGCGGACTTTGCGCGGCCTCTCTTGACGCATATTAGGGGGCTGATCCATAAGGCTTGTCCGGACGTTGAGGAGAAGATCAAGTGGGGGATGCCGCATTTTGATTTCAAGGGGCCGCTGTGTCATATGGCTTCATTCCAGAAGCATTGCGCGTTCGGATTTTGGAAGCAGCCGTTGCTTGACCAAGATGCGTTTCCGGTAGAAAAGACGGCGATGGGCGGCTTTGGGCGCGTAGAAGCGCGCAAGGATCTTCCATCGGATAAGGTTCTGCTCGGCTTGATCCGCCAGGCGATGGACCTAAACGAAAAAGGCATTAAGGTCCCGCAGAAGAAGCCTTCGGAAAAGAAGATGCTCGTCGTTCCTGAGATACTTGCGAACGCGCTGGTTAAGAACAAGAAAGCCCGTCAAAACTTTGACGACTTCAGCTATAGCAAGAAAAAAGAATATGTAGAATGGATCAACGAAGCCAAGACCGAACCGACCCGCGAAAAGCGCACCGCCACCGCCATCGAATGGATGAGCGAAGGCAAAAGCAAGAACTGGAAATACGAAAAATGTTAAGCTAGCTCAGAACTGACCTCTGACCACTGTTTGAGATATGTCTGAACCAATACTTGTCGCGAAGCGTGACGACGCTGAATTTAACCTTTTGATGCCGATGGCGAACCGCCACGGTGTGATCACCGGTGCGACCGGAACGGGTAAAACCGTGACGCTCCAGAAGCTTGCCGAAGGCTTTAGCCAACGCGGCGTTCCAGTATTTGTATCCGATATCAAAGGCGACCTAAGCGGCGTCAGCCAGGTCGGGGGGACGCACCCGAAGATCGTCGAACGGCTGGCTCAGCTTGGGCTTTCGGACACGAAATTTGAAGGCAGCCCGGTCACGTTTTGGGACGTTTTTGGCAAAGAGGGCCATCCGCTCCGGGCGACGATATCGGAGATGGGCCCGCTGCTGATCTCGCGCATTTTGCAGCTCAACGATACGCAGGAAGGCGTGCTGACGCTTGCGTTCAAGATCGCCGATGAAGACGGCCTGCTGCTGCTTGACCTAAAAGACCTGCAGCAGATGCTGATGTACGTCGCCGAAAACGCCAGCGATTTCACGACAAAGTACGGTAACGTTTCTAAGGCTTCGGTCGGTGCGATACAGCGCGGGCTGTTGCAACTGGAACAGCAGGGCGGGCACGAATTCTTTGGCGAACCGGCTGTCCGGCTCGAGGATTTTATGCAGACGCTCGGCGGCAAGGGCGTGATCAACGTTCTCGCCGCTGATGAACTCATAAATTCGCCGAAGCTGTATTCGACATTTCTGCTGTGGCTGCTTTCGGAACTTTTTGAGATGCTTCCCGAGGCCGGCGACCTGGACAAACCAAAGCTCTTATTTTTCTTTGATGAAGCTCATCTGCTCTTCAGCGACGCGCCGAAGGCACTGGTCCAAAAGATCGAACAAGTCGTTCGGCTGATCCGGTCGAAGGGCGTCGGCGTTTGTTTTGTGACCCAGAGCCCGGCGGACATTCCGGACAAGGTGCTTGCCCAGCTCGGCAACCGCGTTCAGCACGCGCTTCGGGCGTACACACCGAAGGAGCAGGAGGCCGTGAAGGTCGCGGCGAAAAGCTTTCGCGAAAATCCGGCGGTCGATACGGTCAAGACAATTTCGGAGCTCGGCGTCGGTGAGGTGCTGATCTCGACGCTCGACGAAAAAGGCGTACCGACTATCGTCGACCGCGCGTTCGTCGTCCCGCCGGCCAGCCAAATCGGCCCGATCACACCCGAGCAACGCAAGCAGTTGGTGGATACTTCGATCGTCGCCGGCATCTACGACACGGCCGTCGATCGCGAGTCGGCATTCGAAATGCTTTCCAAGCGCGCCGACGAAAAGATGGCCGCCGAAGCGGAAACAAAAGCTCAGCTCGACGCCCAAAAAGAAGCCGAAAAACTCGCTAAGGCCGAACGCACCGCCGCCCGCGGCCCGGACACGCTTGTCGAATCGATCGCGAAAAGCGCCGCTCGCTCCGCCAGTTCCTCGATCGGCCGTCAGATCGGCAACACCATCGTCCGCGGCATCCTCGGCGGAATATTCGGCGGCTCAACGTCGAAGAAAAAGACGAGCTGGTTTTAGAAACAATGCCGATAGCCAAACGCCTAGCACGTCGTCCTGGAATCAGCTCTTTGGGAGTATCGCTGATCGTATTCGTTGCTGTCAGTGGCTTAGGAATATTACTCGGAATGTTTGTAATGCTCGCGGACAACGGTCCGTGTGAGCCTCCATGCCACGGAGGTGCGATGGCAGCAGCCGGTATTTGGGCCATCTCGTTTTGGGCCGGTATCGCGTTCTCAGTACTTTTCGGAATCGCTTCCTATGTCATGTTTCGAAGTCAGAGTGAGTAATGACGAACGGAGATCCAGTTTAATGAAACGCGAGCTTCTTTTACGTTGCGGCTCCTTTGCGTCTTGGCGTCTTTGCGGGAGAATCTTTTCCACGCAATGTCGCTAAGACGCAAAGGACGCAAAGGGTTGATTGCGAAAAACGGCACCGTTTTGATTTAACTCTTTATGCTGATCAAGAGCGTCATCCTCGAACGCATCAAGGCCGGCGAGATCTCGCTGATATTTCGTCGCTGGAAGAAGGTGGGCGTTAAGGCGGGCGGGACGCAGATGACGCAGCGTGGCGTGCTCGGGGTTGACGCGGTCGATATCGTGAAGGAGAGCAAGATCACGACGGCGGACGCCAAAGCCGCCGGATTCCAATCGCGAAAAGATCTGCTCGATTCGATGCCGCCGGCGAGTGACGACACGGACATCTATCGCATCAGCGTTCACTGGGTCGGCGAAGATCCGCGAAAGGCTTTGCGGGCCGACGCCGATCTTTCAAAATCCGAACTCGAAGACATCATCGCCAAGCTCAAAAAGCTGGACGCCGGCAGCAAGGGCGGGCCGTGGACGCAAACCTATTTGCAGATGATCCGCGACCAACCTAACACCCACGCCGCCATCCTCGCCGAACAGATCGGCCTCACCATTCCAACCTTCAAACCCTGGGTCCGCAAACTAAAAGCCCTCGGCCTAACCGAAAGCCTCCGCCCCGGATATCGCCTTTCGCCACGAGGAGAAAAGGTGCTTGCCAATCTCCGAAAGGCCCGTTGACCTCACCCTGACGAATAAACGTCTTTTATCGGCAATGTGAGCCGAGACCGCGCTCTTAAACGAGCGTGGTAGTAAACTAAAGATAATGAAAGTTCTACTGACCGGCGCCAATGGCTATATCGGCAAGCGGCTTCTGCCCCTTTTGATCGAACGGGGCTTCGAGGTCGTTTGCTCGGTTCGCGATAAAAGTCGGTTTCCTCGAGACGGATTCTATGCCGATCCGAAGGTTTCCGTGGTCGAGATCGACTTTCTCAAAGACGCTTCGGTGCAGCCGGAACTGAAGGACATTGATGCGGCTTACTACCTGATCCATTCGATGAGCGACGACAACTCTTCCGGTTTCGAGAAGCTCGAGAGCACTGCCGCGCAGAATTTTGTTGAGATATTAAGCCATACATCTGCAAGACAGATCATCTATCTCGGTGGGATCACAAACGACGAAACACTCTCGACCCATCTGGCGTCGAGAAAAAAGGTCGATGAAGTCCTTCGGACCGGGCGGGTTCCGGTCACAAGTTTAAAAGCCGGAATTATTGTCGGCTCAGGCAGTTCCTCATTCGAGATAATCCGCGATCTTGTAGAAAAACTACCGATAATGATAGCTCCCAGATGGCTGAACACGCGGACACAGCCGATAGCGATCCGCAACGTCCTCGATTATCTAACAGGGGTGCTGCTTCGCGAAGACACATACGATGAGTCTTATGATATCGGCGGCCCCACCGTCATGTCCTACAAGGAAATGATCCTGGAGTATGCCGAAGAGCGCGGCCTTAAGCGTCACGTTTTTACAGTGCCCGTGATGACGCCGAAACTCTCATCTTATTGGCTTTATTTCGTAACAAGTACCTCATACCGGCTTGCCGTGAATTTGGTGGATAGCATGAAGGTGGAGGTGATCGCGAAGCCGAACGACCTAGGTGAAAAACTTGGCATTCATCTTCTGACCTACAAAGAAGCGGTCAGGATGGCATTTCAAAAGATCGAACAAAACAGCGTCGCTTCAAGCTGGAAAGACTCGCTCGTTTCGAGTTTTGGGAACAGTTCGCTGCGCGAGCATTTGGAGGTGCCGGCGAATGGGTGCCTCTTGGACGAGCGTTTGGTGCCGATCAGATCAGATGTCGACCGCGTGGTTGATAATATTTGGGCGATCGGCGGCGGCCGCGGATGGTATTACGCAAATGGGCTGTGGGCGACCAGAGGACTGATGGACAAAATGGTAGGCGGCGTCGGGCTCCGGCGCGGGCGGACAAATGCCACGATCATCAATAGCGGCGACACACTTGATTTCTGGCGCGTCTTGTTGGCTGATCGGCCAAACAAACGCTTGCTGCTTTATGCCGAGATGAAGCTGCCCGGCGAAGCCTGGCTGGAATTTATGGTCATACGAAAAGAGGGCCGTGACTATATGAAGCAGACCGCAACGTTTCGGCCAAAAGGCCTGCTCGGCCGGCTCTACTGGTACTCCGTCCTGCCGTTCCACTACTTCGTCTTCCGCCGCATGGCTGAAAATATAGTCGGTTATGGAGAGAACTGAATCCCTCAATACAGCAGAAATGCCTTTCGGGTTTCGGTGAATGCTTTCAGGCCATCGGCCCAGGAATTCTCTATCTCCTTGATCGATGATCTGGCTTCGATCCCCAGCCTGATCTTGTCGGTGCCGCAGACTATGTCGAAGGGGTTGCGGCCGAATTCGTATTCGTAATCATTTTGCCGCCATTGGAAATGATCGGGGTACATTTCGTAGGCGGTCTTGACCATCGCGATGCCGACGATGACGGGCGTGAACGCCTCGCGGTCCGTTACATGAAGCTGAACTCCGCCGCAAGTCTCGCCCGCGAACTCCGAGAAGGTCGGCCGAAAGTAAGCTTCGCGAAACGCAACGCCCGGAAAGTCGAACCCTCGTAGCTCGGTCGCCCAGGCGTACGGGTCGATGAAAGGCGCACCATTCAGCTCAAACGGCAGCGTCGTTCCGCGGCCTTCGGAAAGCTCGGTGCCCTCGAGGTGAACGGTCGCCGGAAAGACGACGCATGTATCGACATCGGGAATATTCGGCGACGGCAGCACCCATGGCAGGCCGGTCTCGTCGCCCCACATCTCGCGCCGCCAGCCTTCCATCTTGACGACCTCCAGCTCACAGCCGATGCCGAAATGGTCATTGAACATCATCGCCAGTTCGCCGATCGTCATGCCGTGTCGCGTCGGCAATGCGTACTGCCCCACGAACGAAGTGAACGAATCCTCGGTAACGTTGCCGTCAATGTCGTTGCCGTTTATCGGGTTCGGCCGGTCGCAGACGATGACGCGCTTGCCGAACTTTTTCGCCGCCCGCATGCAGTTCGCCATCGTGTAGACAAACGTATAAATGCGGCAGCCGACATCCTGCAGATCGACGACTATCGTGTCCACATCGGCCAGCATCGCCTCGGTCGGTTCGCGCGTTTCGCTGTACAGCGAATAGACCATGATGCCGGTCCGCGCGTCGGGCATGTGCGGCGTCTCGATCATGTTGTACTGCACATCGCCGCGAATGCCGTGCTGCGGGCCAAAAAGCGTCGTCAAATTGATCGCCGGATGCTCATAAAAAACATCAGCAGCATGCCGCAGGTCCGACAAAACAGTCGCCTGATTGCACACCAGGGCGATGCGTTGACCCGCCAACAATCCGATCTCTTCATCAAGCAGCCGCTCGATGCCAGTCTTTACTCTCTTGCTCATGATTTATCTACTGAACGATCCGCTTTAATTCTACTTCAATTTGAGCATCAACTGCTTGTACTCAAATGTTTCACGGTCGATATTTAGTTGAGATAACAGGTCCAACGCCTTTTCCTTTTCTAATTGCCCATATACATCAAAGGCACTGTACAAAATACTTTTGAAGATGCTTTCGTGGTTGTCGGCGTCAGCTAGAAGATCTTTATAGACAGGTTCTTTCAGTTCATACGGAACGGGCCCTGCGTGCTCCAACAATCTCAACAAACCGTTATGCGTGATCACGTTATTCATCAGCCCATTCCACGTTTCATTTACGGTCTCCGTATCTTCGAAAAAGTCGACCCATAGAACGTACCCAACGGTATCGGCATAATGATCTTCTGCTCCCAGGTACTCCATGAACCTCTTCCAAATTAGCTGCTTCTCACTCTCATCGACCGCTTCATTATTTCGGATCAAGCTATACAAGGGGACGAGAAAATGATGGTAATCCGGAAAGAGTTCAAACAGCCGGAACCCGAGGTCGATCTTTTGGCTGGTCGGTAATGACGACTGCCACACCGCCTCAGACATTTCATAAAACAGATCCCACGTTTTCTGCGGTAATTGATTTGGACTGTTCTTTTTGCCACAACCGAGCGCATGCTCCTTGGCGTCGCGGCTGAGTCGAGCGATGTCAGCCACGTTCAGATCGAATGTAGAAAAGATGCCTTCGACAGTTTTCATACCTATCCATTATAGAAGCGAAATGAAAAAGCCCCGCGAGGCGAGGCGTTGTGGTTATAACGATGCCGAAACCGAGCGAGCGACACACTTCCTAACGTTCGTGTTTCGGCCGCTATTTGGCGTCGGCGACGGTTGCGTCGGGGGCATTTTTCATTACTGAGGCGATGCCGTTTTCCATGCCGCGTTTTGTCGTGTACATTTCGCTTTTGCCGAGCGGTTCGCCGTTTGCGGCTTTTAGCACAAAATACGCTGAGCCGTCCTTGGCGGTCTTGCGTTCGAAACGGCCGTCGTTCGCCGAATTTTTTCTGACCGAGGCGATGCCGCCCTCGCATGCCTTTCGCGTTTCGTACTTCTCGCTGGTCAAGATGACCTGGCTGTTCGCGGCCTTCAGATTAAAGTGAAATTTTCCGTTTTTACCTGTCTTGATCTCAAATTTTCCCGGCATTCGATATGCTCCTTATGAATTGTTTTGAATTACGAAGATGGGTACTGCTTGATCGCCGCTTGCGGCTTGGCGAGAAGAATATCACAAGCCAAACTCTTCCGACAACGAACCGCCGTTACGCTTTCGATCGTCACAAAATTCTTCCGAACTACACCGCTTTCGTTGTATAGTTTTGGATTATGTTCAAGGTCCTGATGATCGTCCCGCTCATGTTCGGCTTTGCGGCAACTGCGCTTAGCCAGGCGGAGCATTGTCCGACCTTTTCTGTCACTGGACCGGCGGGGATAGTTGAGCCCGGCGAGAATGTGAGCTTCTATTTATCGGCCAAACCAGAAGGAGTTTCGAAAGACCTAAGCTTTGTCTGGACGGTTTCGGGAGGAAAGATAATTGGCAGAAACGATAGACCCATCTTAAACGTTCGGCCAGAAAAGTACTTCAACAAGGACACGACCGCTACCGTAACTGTCACAGGATTGCCCGAAGGTTGCCCGGTCACAGCCAGTGACACCTTTATTGTGGTCTGCGATCCTTACCTCGTCATGGACGCCAACGTCTCATTCTGGGATCAGTACTTCGATCTGGAGTGGAAAGAAGAAAGACCGCGTCTTGATGCCGCTGTCACTGACGGCCTCAAGCGTTTCCCGGATCGGACCATCTATATCGAAACGACTATTGATGACAAATTATCGGATGCAGAAACGGAAGCCCGGACCCGCCGAATCAAAGGTTACCTTAATGCTAAGCTCACGGCAGACCGATCTTTTACTAGAACTTTCCGCGGTGATCGGAATGGTACAAATGTCTATCTCGTTCCCAAAGATTCACCTGTATTGGATCCCGACTTTATAGACGGGTGCCGACAGTAAGTTGCTTCATAACTAGACCTGGTATAAATCTTGCGGCGTTCCGTTCTATTGGCACACTAGTCTACTTTTCCGGAGCTCCCGATCCTATTCATACGGTTTCGCCGTCTGTTTAGCTTATCGATTAGGCCACGGAGCGGGCGGCGTAGCCGCGGACATCTTTTGGGAGCCTGACGGAAAGGCATAGCCATTCCGCTCATCGAAGGCACAGCTCTAAGAAAATCGCATATCAACGGCGCCCGCCAGAGATGTTTCCGTACATCGCCGCCTCGTTGTATAGTTTTTGAATATGCTAAAGCTCCTGATGATCCTTCCGCTCGTGCTCGGCTTTGCGGCAAACGCATTTACGCAGCCCAGCCCAGATGGTAAGTGTGCGGAGAACTCTAATGGTTTATACTACAGGCAAAAAACCCTTCAAAAGTTCGAGGATATTCTGAAGGCTTCCGTCCCCCTGTATTCAAGTTCTCCACATATAAGGTCTTCACTTATTGGAGGGTTTTTCATAGTTGACCTCATTCAGCCTTCAAACAGATTTATTTCGAATATCCCAAAGTCTCGTGAGTCCGAAAACTGTATAACTTTTGATGATGGTCATATTTACCATTTCTCTCCTAGCTTTTTTGACATTTCCGAAAGCCATATCGCTTTTCTTAAGAATGGCGATCTAGAAGTATTCGAGAGCGTGAACTGCGAATATCAAAACGATAATCTTTCCAAAGCTTTAACGTATGCAAACGAATTCCTCAAGAATGATGAAAGGAAAAATGAGGCGCTAGTTCGTTTAAATAATTACCGGAGATATGCACATTATCGCACGGTTGATGGCTACCGAGTTACCTGTAATTATGACAAAGAAATTCCCCAAAACTCCGATAAGCTCTATAGTCGTGAATCCGTGCTAGACCAGTTCGCAGACGTGCTTCGCGGTTCGCTGGCTGAAAATACAAAGGAGCAGTATTCATGGTGGTTCTCTATTGAGGAAGGGCGCTCCAGCGGCTTTTTTGTTTGGGATTTGACCGAACCCTCAAATAAACAGACTTCCTTGCTTGAGCGTGTCGAGTTTAAGAATGATCACGTTTATCATTTCGCTTTTATTGACGCGCCTTTTTCGTTCAGCAACATTGCAGTTCTCGAGGACGGGAAGCTGAAATTATTCAGGACTATCAATTGCGCACGCAAAGGCGAAACCCTGCAGGATGCTGTCATCTATCTCGATAGGAAATTGCAGAAAGAGAAAAATAAGAATGCGATATTAGACAGAGTAAAGAACTATCGCGACTTTGGCGTCTATGTGGCGTATCAAGGGTTATCCACCCCCCAATGTAATTTCGTTAAACCTACCTCTTCGAAAGGCATTGTCCAAAGATGATTTGGCAACGTACCCGTTTCTGCAAGATCTATCACGGCACGAAGCGGGCGGCGTGTCCGCGGGCATTTGTTGGTGATTTACGAAAAGGCAGAGCCATTCCGCACATCGACGGGCATAGCCCGAAGACGGTAGCAGGCGGAGGCAGGCGTTGCGACGGGTTGCGCGGCTTGACTTTTGTTAGAATTAGAATTATTCTAATCATGGCTCGGCGGTTTGTTTTATTATGCCGGGCGGAAGTTTAATGGAAGTAAAAGCAATAGAAGAATTAGGTTTAACGCGGCAGCGTGAGGTGGTTTTGCGGGTAATCCGCGATGCCCACGATCACCTGACTGCGAATGAGGTCTTTTCGACCGCGAAGGAACTGCTCCCGACGATCAGTTTCGCGACGGTCTATAATTCGCTGCGATTTTTGAAGGACGCGGGCCACATCGCCGAGATACAGTTCGGCAATGGCGCCAGCCGTTTTGACCGTATGACCGCTCGCCACGACCACGCGATCTGCACCGAGTGCGGAAAGCTGGCCGATATCGAGATGGAGCATCCGGCCGAGCTTGTAAAACAGGCGGCTCGAAAATCGAAGTTCAAACCGCAATCACTCGAATTCACGCTACGCGGGTTGTGTCCCGACTGCGTCAAAACATAACCGTATAGGACAGGAAGTTACTTAAGAGATCGATCGTTCGCAATGGATTTCTCGGGTACCTTTCTGTGCTATGCAGCAATAAATACTTAGTAGGAGATATAAATAATCATGTCAACAGGAACAGCAACAGCTACCGAAAACACCGTTACCCTGGCCAAAGTCGGCCAGCAGGCACCGGACTTTAACATGCCTTCGACCAAGAATCTGGAAACGCTCGGCGAAAACGTCAAGCTTTCTGATTACAAGGGCAAATGGCTCATTCTTTTGTTTTACCCGCTCGACTTTACGTTCGTCTGCCCGACCGAGCTGATCCATTTCTCGGATCGCCTGGAAGATTTCCAGGGCGTCGGAGCCGAGGTCGTCGGCGTATCGACCGATTCGGTCCATTCGCATCGTGCGTGGCTCAAGACCCCGCAGGACAAGAACGGAATCGAGGGCGTGAAGTACCCGATCGCTTCGGACGTAGGCGGCAAGCTCGCCAAGGCGTACAACATTCTGGTCGATGAGGCCAACATCGCTCTTCGCGGTCTGTTCATCATCAACCCGGACGGCGTTCTGCAGTATTCGGTCGTTCACGATCTGAATATCGGACGCTCGGTCGATGAAACGCTTCGCGTTCTGCAAGGCCTCCAGACCGGCGGACTTTGTGCCGCAGACTGGACCCCGGGACAAGATAACCTGAAGGTATAGCAATTCTAGCCACAGAGAACACAGAGAGAGAATTTCAAAATCTCTGTGAACTCTGTGGCTAAATTTTTTGGAGAAGAAAGAAATGCCAATGCGAATTGGAGATGCGATGCCTGCGCTTGACGGCGCGACCACTTGGTTCAACGGCTCGCTGGAAAACATACTTGAAGCTACGAAGGGCAAGCCGACGCTTGTGCACTTTTGGGCGGTCTCGTGCGGGATCTGCAAGGACAAGATGCCGCAGCTGAACGAGATGAAAAAGAAGTACGGCGAGCTCGGCCTTCAGACCATCGCCGTCCACATGCCGCGGTACGAGGCCGACACCGACCTCGACACGGTCAACCAGGCTATCGGCGACAACAACATCACCGAAGCCTGCGCCGTCGACAGCCTGCATAAGGTCAAAGACGCATTTCAGAACGAACAAGGGTGGGTTCCCGTCTATTACCTTTTTGACGCGGAGGGCAAATTGAAGACACGCGCCGCCGGCGAATTCGGCGTCAGCGTCCTGCAAACTGCCCTGGATAAAATGTTCATGGCACAGTCGGTCGCAGCCTAGTTTTAAGAGAAAATGTGGCCGCGGATCAACGCCGAGTTCGCACGAAATGCCCGGCGAAGCTTTTTGATTTCTTACGAGGAAGAATCATGGCGATCCGGGTGGTGCGAACACGAACGCCCACCCGGCCCTACAGCGGTTTCCACAGTAAATCCCTTAGTCGATTTCTTTTTCTTTCACATCGATCACTTCGAGCGGTTGCGTTGAAGCTTCGTGAAAGTCATTTACGATCCGCGGCGATAGGAGGGCTTCCTTGGCGGGGCTGAGGGGTTTTGTTATCGTATCGTTCGACGGCGATGGCATTTGGCCGGGTAGTTCAAGGGGATTAGTATTTGCTGGCGAGGATAGGGTCTCAGTGCTCTTTTCATGCTTTGAAAGGGCCCTTCTCTTGGCCAGTAGATTCCAGACTCCTATCGGAAGCATGGTTAGACAAAAAAGTCCCATACCCACCGTCCAAAAGGTTAGTCCGTCTTCTATTAACCCATAGATAGTTCCCACGATCATGAATAGCGAGGCTGCGATTAGGCCAACCCCTCCACCAAACGAAAAGACGTCCTTCCGATTCTTAAGGATTATCCGATCCAATTTATTCACTAAGGCTATCGGGAGATATTTTTCCAATCCGATGGGTTGAAGACAAAAAGCAAGATCGGTGTCGCAGGAATTACAGGATCTCGAGTTGCGGGCGTTCTGAAAGCCGCAAAGAGGACAGAAGATCGAATCCGATAGCAAACTGACTCCCGTTGTTGATTCTGAAGTTTCCGTCGAACTATTGGGCAGCCTATCCAGATCAATCAGGTTTGCACCTTCCCTCCGATACCGCACCTCAAGATCCAGGCTTCTGCGATATGCTAGAAAGTAGAGAACCGCGAAAAGAAACGATAATAGGGCACCGGAACCCAACACTACAAGCGCACCTATATTAGCTAGATAGAAGGCCAAAACCCCAAGTATGACTGCAGAAAAACAGTGAACAACTGCATCTCGCCGCAAGCGCTCGTTCTCCACTTCGATCACAGCATCCATCTTGCCGACCAGAGTAAGAACTGAGCTCTTTTTTAGAACTTGAGCGACAATTGTCAGATATTCTCCGCAACCCCTGCAATAGCTCTGGTCGTTCGGGTTCTCTGTAGCGCATTTGGGACAATACATAAGTTAAGACGAGCACTCGCGTTGCGAAATTTCTCGGCAATACTATATCATTGCGAGTCAAATTGCCTGCGAATTCGGTTAATGCATAGGCAGAAACCTGAGCGGTAGCAAGGGTGCCCTAACTCGACATAGAAAGTCGGCAAGACGCATTACCTACCGGACGTGTGTCTGTCTAGATATTCCCCGTGAATATCTCCCAAAAGATCACGCTGATGATGTAAAAGCTAATGAAGATCGAGCTTAGCAGCAACAGGATGAGCCCGCCAATTATTGCGAATACAAAGATATAATCCGCTTTCGTTCCCATGTCGTTGCCGGTCGCCCGCAAGCGGATAAGGTCCATGTTCTTTTTGTTCGACTTCCAAAAGAAATCAAAAGCATCGCCGACGAACGGTATCGACCCAACGATGTAGTCAACCGCGATATTGAACGCCATCCGCAGCAGCGTGATCTTCGGCACGCCGTACCTGACGCCCGCCAGCAGAATATAGAACGAAGCAAACGACGTTATCGTGTCGCCGACATTCGGGATCAATCCGATAATCCCGTCCAGCCCAAACCGCCAAGTCGTCCCCGGAACCCGAAACAACCCATCCAAATAGTGCGCCAGATTATCAAGGCCCTCTTCGATCTGAACTTCGCGTCGCTCTAGCTTTGAGTCTTTCATCTTGGTCTTCACCGCCCGGTACTACGTCTGCACCAGACACGCCGCGTGTCCCGCAATGACGTCACCGTCTTTCAATGGAGACGGCGTCGGTTTCCATCCATTAGATATCCGATATTCCAAAAGATCATCCGCGGTTGGATGCTTGTCCCAGACGGCGACCGCCGTCACGGCTCCGAGTCAGGTCGTGCCGTAAACGAGAAACACGTCGCGATACGGCACGATGACATCATGGGTATATTCGTCCTGCGTGATCACCTCGGCAACGGTCTGCGGATGCACTTGGCCTTTCGGCTTGGTCGCCGCCCAGGCGATCACATCCCGAAGGCCGCTGTGATCAGCAAGCTCACTCGCGATCGCCGAGAAATCCTCAGCTGATAGTGAAGACAAGTTCACTTGCATACTCTAATAAATCGCGGAATAAGAGCGAAGTTGCCAATCTTGTTCGACCCGTACAAAATGTAATCGCACTTCTTCTACCCAGTCGTAGTTTTCCCTCGTGGTCCAATACATGATCGAGCTTTCGGTATTGCTTTGTGACCATTCACCGACTCGCCAGGAAGTTACCCGATACTTATTTTCACTAGAAATTACTCTCTCGTGTTCGGTACTCGCCAGTAAGGGAAGCAGCACATCTGTCTCACCTTTCTTTAGGCTTTCCATTACTGCTTCCGCCGCGTTCTCTTGTTGCCTGGAGCGAAACGGATTGCCCAGACAGCGAGTTCGAGGGCGAATACCGTCATCAACGGGAACGCATCCGATGAGTGGCTGGGAATCGGCGGCAACATACAGAGCGACAACGGACGATACAGAAACGGCAGTCACTAGTAAGGTTGTTATTAATAAGAAACGCTTCATTCGTGCACTTCGTGCTTTCTGGGACGAATCATCTCCCAACTATCCGCACGCTGATCAGCTTATCTCCGCGCACGATATTATCTACGACCTTCATGCCGGTTTCGTTCACTTGGCCGAAGACTGTGTAGCCGCCGTCGAGGTGCGGTTGGGGCGAATGGGTGACGAACCATTGCGAGCCGCCGGTGTCCTTGCCGCTCAAGGCCATGCCGACGGCGCCGCGGCCGTAGGGCACCATGTTCACCTCACAGCGGATCGACCAACCCGGCCCTCCGCTGCCGTTACCGACCGGGTCGCCGTCTTGCATCACAAAATTGGCGACGACGCGGTGGACTTCCAGCCCGTCAAAATATTTCGCGTTCGCGAGCTTGCTGAAATTATCCACCGTCAGCGGCGCGTCCTCGGGCAAAAGGTCGATAGTGAAACTGCCCTTCGCGGTCGTGAACACAGCCTTGACCCTGCCATTTTTGCGCATTGCTGCACGGCGATAGTCAGCATCGGTATTCAAGACCTGTCCGAGTTTGGTGTTGCTTCGGTTCATCGCCTGAGACACTTCCGAGTCAAATGGCAGAACTTCATCCATTCTGTTCTTTTGCGAGAGTTCCAACGCGTCAGTAATCTCTGGGAACTCCTTCTGCAACTCCTGATCTTGGAGGAGCTGAAAAGCTTTCTTGCGTACGACGAAGTCGGCGGCATTTAGTGCACGAAGGAGCGAGCCAACGGATTCACGTTTGTCCAGCTTAAACAGAGCATCCAGGAACGCTAGTTGAGCGTCGTTCTCTTTACTATCCGTCTCAAGTGCCTTTGCGAATCCGACGATCAATGTCTCGATATTCTCCTTTGACTTCGGCTGTTGGCTAAGCAACTCGGCGAGCGTCGCACGAATGAAGACATCTTTTTCCCGATCGAGCATTGGTTTGAGAATTCCTGATACCCTGGTAGAGCCTGCTGCAAATGCCTTCAACATTTCAGGTATCGGGAGTTTCCTCTGCCCCGCATACTTCTTGGCTTCCTCTTCCCAAAACCAGCCCTCTGCAAACTTAAGAAGAATCGCTCCCGTCGACTGAACGATCTTCCTGTATTCTTCCTTCTCAAGGCGGGCAACGTGCCCATATCCTTGGAAGATGGCCACCGCGGACTTAGGTTCAGCTCGCCTCAACTCGGTGATGCCTACAATTTCATTTTCGAAATAATACATCGGAGCGACTGAAGCTAGAGCGATCTCAGTTTCTGCCGAACGAAAGCGGTCTGCCCGACGCAAGTCGCTGAGAAATGTGACAGCATTTTTATTCTCGGTAAATTCAAGAATCCGCCCCAAAGCGCTTGCAATCTCAAGTAGTTCGTTTTTCTCAACCGGATTGAGAGCGGTTGGTGGCTTGAATGCCAAAAGAAGTTCCCTACCTCGTCCCAAAAGCGGCTTCTCGGCCTTCTCGTTCTGCAGTGTCGCCAGCGAACGTATTGCCGAAACGCGTACGCGGCTATCCGCATCTCCGGTCGCAGCCTTGATCAGCAGATCGACGGCATCTTTGTCCTCGACCGCACCGAGCAGCCGCGCAGAATTTGCCCGGACCATCGGATCAGCATGCTTTCCCAAAAGCTCGCGTGCCTTCTCATTCGAACCCTTGGCGCGCAGCCGTGATAGCGTGTTCAAAGCGTCGGCAACGATGTCGGGATCCGTGAACGCAAGGAGCTTTCGAGCGGTCAACTCACCGCCTTCGGGTCGCGCCCGCAGCACCGCCGTAAGTCCAAGCCGGATCGTTTCTTTGTTCGGAACGTCCTTTCTTTGAAGTTCGCGTTCAAGGGTAAAGACAATGGCTTCGCCGAGGAGCCGCCGGTGATCGGGCACACTCGCTACTGCTCCTGTTTCTGGTGGTGGCATCGCCGCAACGATCTTGCCCGCCGCTTCGACAAGCCGTCCGCGAAGGTTCGCCTTCTCGGCTCCGGGCAACTGCGCCCTTGCGGTCTCGCCGAGAGCGATCCGGATCGCATCGGCCGCGTCGATCGATTCGATCTCGCCAAGTGCAAACGCCGCCATCTCACGCACCTTCTCGGACCGGTCGTTCAGCAGCCGAACCAACACCGGCACCGCCGCCGCATCGCCGATCCGCCCGGCCGCCAGCGCCGCACGTGCCAGAGTGCCCGCATCCTTGCTCTCCAGCCACGGCTTCAACGCCGAAAAATTCCGCGCGTCCTCCGCCTTCAGGATCGCCACCTGCGTCCCCACCGGAACCTGCGCACCCACCGCCTGTGCAAATAAAACCACGGCCAAGACCACTAAACTTGTTAATTTTTTCATCGTAAATGTATCCATCGGCAAGCTAATTTTACATGATTCTAACACGAGTTCCGGTGTGCCCACGGCTTTGGACGTAGTCGTTCCGAACGGTTTCTTTGACTTTTCTCCTTTGTGCGTGTATCATTGTGACACAAATTTCGCACATTCACGTCCTAGGCACATGCCAAGACGTACCTCTGCTTATACCCAAGGAAGGCAAATAATGAATCTCGTTTCGACGCTGCGACGCCGACTTATCTCCGTATCCTTTTTTACTGCAACTCTTATTCTATTTTCTGCAATAACCGCCAGTGCTCAGTTGAGTGGCGAAACTACATCTTCGCCGATCTCATCTGTTTTGAATTCGGACGGCACTCTCCGCGACGGCATCGCCGGCAGCTATGATCCGAAAGGATTTCAGATGATTTACGGCCCAAACGGCGAGCCGCGGTTTGTCTCAGAAGCCGCATCCGACAACCTCGCCCCGCAAGCAATCTGCGGCGATGGTTGGGATGATCGATTCCCATATGCCGGGGCCAATGAGACCGTTTGGGCCGTTGCGGGCGATGGGAACGGCGGTTGGTATATCGGTGGTGATTTTCAAGTCATCGGAAGTACGCTCAACCATATCTCCAAATGGGACGGAACAAACTGGTCGGCACTCGGGACAGGGGTGAACGGCCCCGTCCGGTCGATCGCCGTCTCAGGGACGGACGTCTATGTTGGCGGGGGCTTTACGACAGCGGGCGGCGCCCCGGCCAACAACATCGCGAAATGGGACGGAACGAGCTGGTTCCCACTCGGGTCGGGGATGGACAACTCAGTCTGGACGGTCACAGTTTCGGGGAGCGATGTCTATGCCGGCGGCCAGTTCACGACGGCAGGCGGCGAAGCGGCCAGCCGAATAGCCAAATGGGACGGTCTAAGCTGGTCCGCACTCGGTACGGGGACGAACAACCTAGTCGTTTCGATCGCAGTAGCCGGAACCGATGTATATGCCGGAGGGGTCTTCACCACAGCGGGAGGCTCCGCGGCCAACTACATCGCCAAATGGGACGGAACCAGTTGGTCGTCACTCGGAACCGGAATGAACAACACGGTCATTGATATCAAAGTATCTGGGAGCGATGTCTATGCGGGAGGCTTCTTCACCATAGCTGGGGACGCCCCGGCCAACTACATTGCCAAATGGAACGGGACAAGCTGGTCGCCACTCGGGGCGGGAATGAACGACTTCGTCTGGTCGATCGCTGTTTCGGGGAGCGACGTTTATGCCGGAGGCGACTTCACCACTGCAGGCGGCGCCCCGGCCAACTACATCGCCAAATGGAACGGGACAAGCTGGTCGGCACTCGGGTCGGGAGTAGACAACAGCGTCATCGTTGTCGCTGTATTGGGAAGCAATGTCTATGCCGGCGGCAACTTCACCACCCCGGCCAACCGCATCGCCAAATGGAACGGAGCAAGCTGGTCGGCACTCGGGTCGGGTATGAACGGCCAAGTCTGGGCGGTCGCAGTATCGGGAAGCGATGTCTATGCCGGGGGCCAATTCACCATTGCGGGTGGCTCGCCGGCCAACCGCATCGCCAAATGGGATGGCAATAGCTGGTCGTCACTTGGAACCGGAATGAACGGCCCCGTATGGGCGATCGCCGTTTCGGGGAGCGACGTCTATGCCGGAGGCAACTTCACCACAGCAGGCGGCACAACGGCCAACGGCATCGCTAAATGGAACGGAACCAGTTGGTCGGCACTCGGCACTGGTACGGTCAACCAAGTCTTTGCCATCGCCGTGTCGGGAAACAACGTCTATGTCGGAGGAAGCTTCAACATAAACGCAGGCGGCCCGGCCAACTTCTTCGCCAGATGGAACGGAACAAACTGGTCGGGACTCGGGGCGGGGATGAACGACTCCGTCTGGTCGATCGCTGCGTCAGGAAGCGATGTCTATGTCGGAGGATTCTTTACCACTCCGGGCAACAACATCGCCAAATGGAACGGAGCAAGCTGGTCGTCCCTTGGGACTGGGACGAGCGGAAGCCCCTCAGCTATAGCCATATCGGGCACGGATGTCTATGTTGGAGGGAGTTTTTTGTCGGCAGGTGGGGTCACGGTGAACCGAATCGGAAAATGGAACGGGATAAGCTGGTCGGCTCTCGGGACCGGGATGGATAATTCTGTTTCTTCGATCGCCATATCTGGCACGAATGTCTATGCAGGCGGTCAGTTTACATCTGCGGGCGGGGTCACGGCAAATCGCATTGCAAAGTGGGACGGAACAGGCTGGTCGGCCCTCGGAACGGGGATGGACAGCGTCGTCCGATCAGTAGCAGTATCTGGGAGCGATGTCTATGCCGGCGGCCTTTTCGTATTGGGGGGTTGCCGCCTTTCAGCCTTTTTCGGGCGCTATGTTTCACAGCAATGGGAAGGGGGTTCGACTGGCGACTGGCATAATCCGGCGGATTGGAATACTGGCGGGGTTCCGGCGGCTGACTCGAGCGTGACGATCTCGGCGGGCGACGCGAATATTATATCGGCGGATGTCGTTCTGCAGAACCTGCGGATCGAGAACGGCCGGACGCTTAATGTTGCCCTTGGTAGGACGCTTACTCTTAATGGAAACCTAAACCTCAGCGAAGGCAAGATCACGGGGGCGGGGTCGGTTGTCGTCACGAGCTGCGACGCGAACGCGATCAGTGCCGGCTCGGCAACATCGTACATCGAAGCTTCGCTGACCCGATGTGTGAACAACACGGCCGAGTTCAACTTCCCGGTCGGCAGCAACTCCGTCTCGTCTGCTGTGCGACTTTCGAACATTGAAGGCACCGGAAACTTTACCGTCGAGCCCAAATCAGGCGCCTATTCTGATCCCGCCGGCGGGCTTCCAACCAACCGTTTACAGCGTTGGTGGGATCTGACCAACGGCGGCATAACCTCAGCGGATATAACATTTCACTATGAGGAAAGCGAGGTGACGGGAGACGGATCCACCTACCGCGTTTACCGCATCACGGGCGGATCGGCGACGATGTACCCGACCGTGCTGGATACGGTTGCAAAAACGGCAACGGCAGTAGAAGTGACCGATTTTTCACCGTGGACGTTGGCTGAAGCCGCACCTACATCCGCACCGGTTTCGGTCTCGGGCCGTGTGATCACGAGTGCCGGATCTGCCATTCGCAACGTTGAGCTCACTCTGACGTCGATGGACGGACAGATGCACCGGACACGGACAAATTCCTTTGGTTACTTCCTGTTCACAGATGTCAGGGCAGGCGAGGCGTACCTGCTTCGTGTATCCGCAGAAAAAAGCGGCCTCGAACCAGTCGAGCAAGTGATTACCATAACCGAAGACATCGCGGACCTTTTCTTGATAATGGGCTCGCCCGGAAAACAGGATCGAAAGTGATTCAAGTAATCAAGTAAGATCGTCGTTTGCGTGTATAATCGCGTTCGATCAAACGTTTTCTCACCGGAGGTTCTTCTATGCCCATTCAACGATGTTCGGCCGTTATCTGTCTGTCCCTGATCCTGGTCGCCGTCTCGATCGGCATGACCGTGAGATCGCCCCAGCGTACGGAGCATAATCTGCATCTGGCGTCGGAGTTATTCGCCCGTGCACCGCAAGAGTCGGAAAGTCTGCCGAGCTTTGCTAAACCTCGCAGCAGATTCTTTCGAACTTCGCAGATCCGAATCCATTATTTGGAGTGGAATCCGACCGGGAATTCGACAGTGGTTCTACTTCACGGCCTCAATGATACGGCCGAGATCTGGACAAAAGAGGCGTCGTTGATCGCCGCCGGCCATCGAGTCATCGCTCCTGACCGGCGCGGTTCGGGTCGAACGGATAAACCCGTAAACGGCTATGATCACACAACGTTGGCGGGAGACGTACTGGAGTTGATCGATGGTTTGAAACTTTCGACAGTCCACTTGGTCGGTCATTCGGCGGGTGCGGGAGTCGTGCTGACAGCGGCCGCGAAAGTACCTGCAAAGTTTGAAACGATCACCCTGATCGACGGAGGATTCTGGCCGAAACGACCAGACAGCGACGCGTCGGCTCCGGAACCAGAATGTACGGCCAAAGACCGTGACTGCCAACGCTCGGCCGCGATCGTACGCGCCAACATGGAATACGACCCCGAACCTCTCTACAGCAGCATCACAACTCCCGCACTCCTCGTCGTTTCACATCCGCCCGAATCCGAAGCCGCGTCGCAACTGAAAGATATTGCCGAGGCTCATGAAGCAATAAAATTGGTGGCTGAACAAAAACTGAAACACGGCCATTTCGCCGTCATCCGCGAAACCGGCCACTGGATCCAAATCGACCAACCCGCCGCCCTTGCCAAAGAGCTATTGCGATTCTTCACGCGCAAACCACCAACGCCGGTTGAAGACAATCAATAGAATTGGCCTCTGAAGATTAGTAACGGAAGTGTTTGATTCCCCGGCGGCTATTTCGCGACGTCTAGATGCTCCGTTGCACGCAGGCTGGTTTTCATTCGAAGGATAGTAGCGGTTCGGAGGTCTATGATGAGGACGTTGTCTTTGTCGAGGGTGACGTCGCGGAATTTTATGGTTTGCGGGAGGTCGATGCCGAAGTCCTGCATTAGGCGGAAGGCGCGGATCAGGCGTCCGCCGTGGCGGCCTTGTTTCGCGACGGCGAACGCGTCACGCGAAGCCGGGTCGGCGGCCTTTATCCCGATCCGGTTGTTCACCGGGTCATAGAAAAGATGCACCGCCGCGGGCTCCTTCACCATCTGAAACGTCTTGCGGCTCATCACGATAAAGCCGTCCTTGTTCATCGTAACGTACGGCTTCGCCCATTGCCCTTCCACACCATTCTTCTGAACTTTGATCCAACCAATATTCATAAAACGCTTGTTCCTCCTAACGACACGAATGTAGCAGATATGCAACGCTGTTGCAAGTGTAAAAATATTCAGAAAGTGAATCGACTCATCGGACCTTACCAATTCCGGTAAGTATCGCCTGGAATTTTCTTATAGCAGGAATTATTCGACGCTGTCGCTTATGGCGGACTTGGGGAAGATTGCTCGCGAGTTTGAGCCTCCGCGACCGGCTTCGTTTATCGAAGCGATGCGGCGCGGGTTGGTCGGTGCGATGATCGGGACGTTAGTGGTACGTTCCCTTTGTTCCGCATGGGTTCCAGTCGGTGCGATCGTTTTGCTCGGGGCTGGTTGTTATCAACTCCCGGGGCTGGTGTTATCTGAGGCAGGGCTGGGCAAAAAAACGCGTGGCTGGGAGATAATTCATGCGGTGCTGACCTGAGAATGTGTTATCTGAGCTATCCGGCGGCATAGCCGAGAACGGATTTATCGGCGAACGGAAAAGCACAACAAATGGATCTTCAGCTCATGACTTCTTTGTAATAGTCAGGCGGCGGCGGGGTGTGATTCAGGGCTTCAGTTTCGGCGGGAACGTCGAGCCTGACGACAACGGTCCCCGCAATTAGATCATGCAAAGCCCGCCGTTTGGGGCTCCTGAGACAAACGACCAGATCTCCGATAAACCAGATCAGAATAGGAATGAACAGATATTGGGTTGCTGACGCATACTCCTCGGACGATGGCCCGATACCGTACAAATACAGGCTGTACGCAAACGCCACCCATATCAGTCCATCCACCACATACGCAATATCGCGTAAAAAAGCTTGAAACAATGAGAGGGGCTCCGGCCCTTCGGACACATCCATCACCTTAACCCTTGTCGACATTTTTCCAAACGTCTGGCCGTATTTCCAATGAAGAAGAACGGTATAGGCCGTAATAATTAGGATCTCGATCGGAATCCAAACAAGGACCATCCAATCCGGCTTATTTATTCCTTCGAGATACACGCTGAAAATAATCACCGGTGAAATCACTAGCAAATCGATAATGAGAGCTACACAACGATTTCCGAGGGTTGAATATCGATTCATGGAAGAATTTGGCAGATTTCTAGGCCGCAGTTTCTATGATCTCGAAGGTCGTTTTTATTTCGGCGGTGGGGCGGACGGTGGCGGCTACTGAGCAATATTTTGTGTCGGAAAGTTCGATGGCGTCGGCGACTGCTTTGTCTGAAACGTTGCGGCCGTGCACGATATGGTGGACGCGAAAGCACACGTATTTGCGCGGATAGTCTTCGGCCCGGTCGCCTGTGACCTCTACCGTGTAATCGGTCACATCCTGTCGTTTCTTCAATAATATCGAAATGACATCGGCGGCGGTGCAGCCGGCGACCGAGACGAGCAGCATCTCCATCGGTGTCGGTGCCAATTTCCTATTTCCATTGGTATCAATGGTTTGGGCGTGTCCGCTCGGGGTTGTGCCGATAAAGAATTCATCGCCGGCGTACTTCACGCTGGCTTTATAAACGGTCTTGGTCATTTATGGTCGATTCCTTTTATTTTCTATCTATTGACAAGAAGTTTACCATATCAAAAGCTGTGCGAAACGCGACCGTGACACCGAACAACGTTTGGTATGAAATATGCTTCAAAACAGGTTGAGGCAGAGTTGTGCCCGGTCTGAGTCTGTGGGAGAAAGCGTTATGAAAAAGTTAGTTACCGGTATTTCGGCATTGGGATTGATGTTCGGGCTTCTGTTTGGCGCGGCGGCGACCGCGTCTGCACAGGCACCGAATCAGAAAGAGGTTCGGGATACGCTAAGGAGCCTGAATTCGAAGATCGACGATCTGAACTACACGCTGATGTTTCAGCTCCGCAGCAGCTCGGCCGACGCTGACGTTTCGAACGACGCTGCGCGCTCGATCGAAGTAATGAAAGCCGCAACGCGCTCATACGAATCAAACCTCGACCTCCGGCGTGAGAATCGAAACGACGTGTCGACGATCATCGCCGCCGCTCAGGACATGAACGCATTCTTCGTCGCCAATCCTCAGAATCGACGGATCGAGACCGTTTGGAACGACATACGCGACCTTGTCGGGCGTTTGTCATCCAGCTACGGCCTGACGCCCAATTGGAGCGGCAGAACGTCGAACGCCAGTCAGACGGTTTCGTACGGCAACACCCGTAACCTTCCGCAGGCACCGATAACCAGCAGCATTTTAACGGGAACCTATCGCCTGGACACCGGCCGAAGCGAGAACGCGGCGGACGTGATCCGCGGCGTGCGCGTCAATGAAACGCAACGGCAGGACCTGAAGAACAAGCTCGATGCACCAGAGGAACTGGCGATCAGCGTCCGCGGCGATCAGGTGACGCTGGCGTCGTCGAACGCCGCCCCGATCTCGTTCCCGGCCGACGGACGCGAACGGACGGAGATGTCGAACGGGCGTAATCTTCGAGTCCGGGCAACGCTCCGCGGCAACGATCTGACGATCTCCAGCCTCGGCGGGGAAACGGATTACACGCTCACATTCTTGCCCGACGGCAACGGCCGCGGCTTGAAAGTCACGCGTCGCATCACGACCGAATACCTCAGCGAAACGATCTTTTCGGATAGCTATTACACCAAATCCAGCGAGATCGCCGGGCTCGGCATCAACGATGACTACGCCGGCAATGATGACGGATATTCCGGCAACGACATTCCGACTTCAAGCGACGACACGGCATATTCGACCAACGACCCGAACGCTCCCGTCGGCGGAAACCTTCCGAATCCGACGCTCAGCCAGCCGCGGATCGGCCGATTCCTGATTCCCAACGGAGCCATCGTCAGCGCTTCGCTCGAAAATGAGATAAACACGAAAGTCTCGCAAAACAATGACCGTTTCAAGATGACCGTCCAATCGCCGATGGAATTCCGCGGCGCCGTTATCGAAGGCTACCTCTCCGGCGTCGGCCGCTCGGGCCAGGTCTCCGGCCGTCCGAATGTGACGTTCAATTTCGAACGCATAACACTACGCGACGGCACGGCGTATGACTTTGGCGGGTTTGTTCAGAGCGTGAAGGATCACACCGGGAAGGATATCCGGGTGGATGGTGAAGGGACCGCCCAAGGCGACAGTCAGACTCGTGAGACGGCCAAACGCGGCGGCATCGGCGCTGGGCTCGGAGCAATAATCGGTGCTATCGCAGGTGGCGGAAAGGGTGCAGTGCTCGGTGCTATCATCGGTGGCGGAGCCGGAGCCGGTTCGGTGGCAATAATGGGCCGCGACGACATCCGCCTGATGCCGGGTTCGACCATTACTGTCCAGTCGTCGTCACCTGTTCGAAACGATCAGCCGAACGATAATTGATCGGGGCTGATATCGGTTCATAGAACTTAGGACGGTGCTACCCAGTGTGGGGCACCGTCCTTTTTCTTTTGTTCGAGTACACTCTGGTGTGATTAAATGCTCGCGTGACAGAATCCTTTCCCGAAGAAATAGAGCTCTATCGCGACAACAAGTGGCGACGAGAAGACGCGGCAAAGGTGTCGACCGTCCAAGACGTGGAGGCGATGGTTGAGGACCTCGGTTTTTGTCTTGGACTGACAGATGCCCGGAAAGACCTTCCGTCAGTTTACATCGCTGTCTGCGGCCGCCGCGACGCTCAGATGCCGAGGAACGTGCAGAAGGATGAAGAGGCAAGTGCGGCCTGGGTCTTAAAAGATGTAGTGATCGCCCGCGGCAGAGTCTATTACGCAAAGCTTGTGAAAGGAAACGCGATGTTCCTTGCACCACGGATGATCCCTTACTTCAACTCTATATGGGGCGTACCAAAAAGTCGCGAAGAAAGGGATCTGTCAGGCAGCGCCAACAAATTACTTAAAGTTCTGCGAAAAGAATGGGAAATGGGATCGGCCGACCTGCGGGCCGAGGCGGAGATCTCGACCCGTCCGCGATTTACGAAAGCTCTCGACAAGCTGCAGCGCACGATGAAGGTCGTCCCGCAAGAGGTTCTGTATACTCCAAAGTTTACGTACATCTGGACACTGGCGGAGGCGCGCTTTCCTGCGGAGATGGAAATAAAGGTGAAACGGGAGGATGCCGTGCGCGAGATAGCTCGTTGCTATCTAACTATGTGCGGAATGACGCAACTAGGCGACCTTTCTCGAGCGTTAGGCTTTCCACGGAAGGAATCCGGGAGGGCAAATCATCAATTAGTGGACGAGGGCTTCGCCGAGAGGCTCACTAACGGAGTGTATAAACTGAAAGAAATCTAGCTGCTTAAATCAAATTGTGTGTTTCGAGGGCATCTTCCCAGATTACGTCACAATTATCGACAAAATATTCAGAGAGAATTCCTGCCAACTCTCCGGACGACAATTCGTCACTGTGTATCAAGGTAATCATCCGTTCTGAATTATCGGGCGTCATAGGACTGATACTTGTTGCTGTTTCACAACAACCATAACCGTCAAACGAGATACGTAATAGAAAAAGACGTCCGTCTTGATCGACGTCGAAGTCAGCGAAAACACTGTCGTCCTGCATCGAAAAGCAATAGCGACTTGGCCGACTCGGAGGCATATCGTTAAACTGCCGGATAACAATCGACACGATTTAGTACTTCATCAGTTCCTTGACCGCATTCTCGACATCCTCCGATTGCGGCAGAATAAAATCTTCGACCTGGGGAGCATAGGCGACGAAGGTATCGGTTGCACCGACGCGTCGTACCGGAGCATCGAGATACTCAAAGAGTTCGTCCGAAATCCGCGCCGCGATCTCAGCACCGTAGCCGTATGAGATCGGGTCTTCGTGAGCAAAGATCACGCGGTTTGTCTTCTTGACCGATTCTGCTATCGCTTCCCAATCGTATGGCACTAACGTCCGAAGATCGATGATCTCCACCGATACACCCTGCTGTTCCAGACGCTTTGCCGCTTGATTAGATCGTTCGACCAATGCTCCAAAAGTAATGATCGAAACGTCGGTGCCCTCGCGGACTTTCTTGGCTTTGCCGAATGGGATCAGAAAATCTTTCGACGGATATTCCGATTTGTTGTAGATCTGCCGGTATAAATGTTTATGTTCTAAGAAAAGCACCGGGTCGTCGCAGCGGATCGCTGTTCGAAGCAAACCATTTGCATCAAGCGCCGTCGACGGATAGGCGATCATCAACCCCGGCGTATGCGAAAAAAGTGTAGTGCCCGACTGCGAATGATAAACAGCACCGCCTTTAAGGTATCCGCCGACCGGAACACGCATCACCATTGGGCATTTCGTGTCGCCGTCCGATCGCCATCGTGTCACCGCGACCTCATTGCGGATCTGATGAAATGCCGGAAAAATGTAGTCAAAAAATTGTATCTCGACGACGGGTTTTAGCCCGCGAATTGCCATGCCGACTGCCCGGCCGACGATATTGGCTTCGGCAAGCGGTGAATTAAATACACGAGCGCCACCGAACTTACGCTGAAGATTCGCGGTTACTTTGAAGACGCCGCCTTTGCCCTTCACGCGTTCGAGGTATTCCTCGCGCGAACAATCGGCTACGTCTTGGCCAAAGACGACGATCCGCGCATCACGTTCCATTTCTTCGTGCATGCAGCGGTTGATCAGATCGACCATCGTGCCCGGATTTCCGGAGAGCTCGGCACCATCCTCGGTGTCAAAAAGCTGTCGGTCGGTCGGGTCTACATCAGGCGAAAAGACATTTCGAAGAGCAGATTCCGGCGGCGGCTGCGGCGTTTCGATCGCGATATCGGCGGCCTTGTTCACCTCGTCATCAACTTCCTTGCGGAGAGCCTCAAGCTTTTCGGAGGTTATGACTCCTTCGGTCATCAGAAACTCGGCGTACGTTTTAATCGGGTCTATCTCGGCGTCCGCCTGCCGCTCTTCGTCCGGGCGATAGAGCTTTTCGTCGTCGGAAAGCGAATGCGAATACGGCCGGATGACCTTTGCATGGACGAAAGCCGGGCCTTTTCGCTCGCGGCAATATTCGACGGCCTTCTTGAAGGTAATGTAAGACTCAAGCGGGTCGGTCCCGTCGCATTTCTGGATGAAAAGATCGGGAAAGCCAACGACCAATTTTGAGATGTCGCCGCCCGCGGTGCCGACCTCCACCGGTGTCGAGATCGCGTAGCCGTTGTCCTCGACAACAAAGATCACCGGCAGCGTCAGGTTGCTTGCCGTATTGAGCGCTTCCCACCATTCGCCCTCACTGGTCGTGCCATCGCCGACCGACATATAAACGACCTCATCGCCCTTGAATCCGACGATCTTGTCCTGAAGGCCTTCAACCATCGACGCCCGATAGCTCGCCTCGGCCGCGCCTACCGAGTGCAATGCCTGCGTTCCGGTACACGATGATTGCGATGGAACATTCAGATCCTTGTGGCCCCAATGGGATGGCATCTGCCGGCCGTGCGAATTGGGATCTTTTTCCGCACCGACCGCAGACCAAAGCATTTCCTGAGCGGTCATCCCGAGACCAAGCATCAGGGCACGGTCACGGTAATACGGAAAGAACCAATCATATGCCGGCTTCATCGCGAGGGCCGCACCAGCAAGAACTGCCTCATGACCTGCGCCTGAGATCTGGAAAAAGATCTTATTCTGTCCCTTAAGCTGGATCTCTTTGTCATCGATCCGGCGTGACAAATACATTGTCCGGTAAATGCCGATCAGGGTTTCTGCATCCAGCCCGTGATATTTGTCTATCTGCCCGGCAGCTTCTTTAGTTGCGGCCGATGGTTTTTCATGGGCGGTCGATTCAGCGGTCTTTTGCAGTTTGTCGTCCATGATCATGCCGTCAGCTTGGGCGGCATCCTTCTCATCGACAACGGTTTTGCCATTCGCCGCCTTGCTGTTCGAATTCTTTTTTTCAGCTTTTGAATTGGTCGTTTTCGCAGAAGTAGACATTAAAATAATCCTTTCAATAAATTTTTCTAATAGATAGGTAACTTAAAAGGATACCAAATAGGGCGAATTCGGGCAATTTCGTTCAAAACCGCACTAACGGTGGGATGACGGCCTTGCTGATCGAAGGCCCGCAAGGTCTGGGACGTAATTTAAGCCGATTAATTTACTTAGTCCGGAGTATCCAACCTTTCGGGTCGATAACTGGGTCGGCACTAGTGAATTCTACGATACCTTTTCCGGCCTTCATCTCGACTCGCCGTGATTTTCCATCTATTTCTATCTCGACCGGCATCGGGAACGGCAGATTATTCGGCGTTTCCCAGTGAAGCAACAGACGGCTTGGCTGGTTCGCGAAGCTCGATCTTGCTTCGCTGACTACGAGCTTGGGCAGTTCTGGTTGGCGAAGATACATCTCAAAGAACCAGCCGAGCTTCACCCCGGATTCCTTTTCTGCGATCTTCAGAAAATCGTCAGTATCAACCAACCGCGTCTGGCGGCCGTCGGTCAGGCGTTCCATCGCGGGCGTCGGGTAGGCCATCCGGCGGATCGAACGAAAGAAAGCGTCATCACCGATCAGGTATCGCAGTGTATGGAGCACGACCGCGCCTTTGCCATAGATGTCGCCGTCACTTTGGACAAAATCAGGGCCGGCCAGGTAAACCTCGTAGGCGAACTTTGCTTCCCGCGGTGCCACTGGTTGCTTGTTTCGGGTTCGGGTCGCCCTCTGTTTCATCGCCGCGAAATAAGCATCTTTATTACCTATGTGTTCGAGATATAGCGTGTCCATGAACGATTGAAATCCTTCGTGGATCCAGAAGTCTTTCCAGTCGCGGGCGGTTACAAGGTTGGCCCACCATTCGTGCCCGAGCTCGTGCAGTTGAAGCCAATCAAAGCCATCGGCGTTGTACTGAAACTTGTTGCCGTACGCCAGCATTGTCGAATGCTCCATTCCCAGATGCGGCGTTTCCGCGATACCTAGCTTTTGAGCGCGAAACGGATACGGCCCGAGATATTTTTCATAGAACTCGACGTACTTTTTGGTCTCGGCGATTAGCTTCGCACCGTTGTCGTAGCTTTCAGGCAGAATGTAAAATTCGATAGGGATCGTGTCCCCGGCGACGCTCTTCATCGAATCTTTGATAATGCGATAAGGGGCGGCATTAAAGACGATCGAATAGTTCGGGATCGGGTTCGTCATCAGCCAATAATAGGTCGAAGTTCCGTCAGCGTTCTTCGTTACCTCCTGAAGCGTACCCGGGCCCGCAACCACGAGCGGGTCGGGCACGGTGATGCGCATTGCGACCTGGTCGGCTTTGTCTGACGGATGATCTTTGACCGGAAAATAGAGGTCGGCTCCGTCGTTCTGCAACGCGACCGAGATCCAGTCTGCACCGCTGGGTGTCTTCTTCCACATAAAGCCACCGACCCACGGCGGGTTCGGCGCGATCCGCGGCTTGCCGGAGTAAGTAATGATCGTTTCGAACGTTTCGCCCAAGGCTTTCTGTTTCGGAAACGTGATGCGGATCTTGCCGTCCTTATGCTCGTACTTCAATCCGGCTTGGCGGTCTCGCTGGGCCGATTCGCCGAAGACACGTTCGACCGTGTAGGGCGTATCCAAATGCAGAATGATCTCGGAAGTCCGCTTAACAACTTTAGCCGTCATCACCGTAGTGCCGGAGATCCATTGGCTTTTCGGATCAACTTTGACGCTGACGTCATAAGACAATACGTCAAATGATGCTTGTTCCGGCAATAGCGGGCCGCCGGTTTCGGTCGGGCGAGTCCCAAGTTCGCGTTGTCCAAACGACGCGGATGCAAATGTCAGAATTAATGCGACTAACCAAGTTCGTTTCAACATAATTTCGTCTGATCCTGTGTTTTCTTAGATACACTTTACACCGTAATCTGTATGACGGAAAATGGAAGTAACATGCGCAAGCCAGCCATATACGTGATCATTCTAGTGTTTTGCCTTTCCGGAAGTCTTTTTGGCCAGGACACGGATGCGAAGGCGCCATCTAAGGCAAACGCACGTCCCACGCCGACGCCAAAGGCCGAACCGTTTGACGGATCGGACGCCAAGACAATGGCTTCAAAATGCGTAACCTTAACGACCGACGCCGGCGATATCGTGGCGGAAATGTACCCGGAACACGCTCCGGAATCCGTTCGGAGCTTTCTAAACATCGTTTCGCTCGGGTATCTGGACACGACGACATTTGGCCGCGTCGTTCCGGGATTTGTAATTCAGGGCGGCGACCTTTATTCGCGCGAAGGCGAGGTGACATACGAGGTTGGAATGAGGGCTAGAAAGACTTTGCCGGACGAGCCGAACAAAGTACCGCACGAACGCGGCGTGCTCTCGATGGCCCGCGGCGAAGAAGCAAATACTGCCACTACAAACTTCTTCATTTTGGTGGGCCGCGGTTCACATCTGGATGGTTCGTTCGCCGCTTTCGGCCGTGTGACCAAAGGAATGGACGTCGTCGATACGATCAGCAAAGCCAAGGTCACCGACGAAAAGCCCGAGTCGCCGGTCCGGATAAAGAAAGCGACCATCGCGTTGTGTTCAAACTAGCGGTCCACGATGATCCGTTCATTTGTGAAAATCGTGCTAGTGGGAGCCGTGGTAGTTTGTCTAGTTGACACGGCCCTGTCGGTCATCTCCCAGCAAGCGGAGCTCGATTACTCTACGTTCACACCGATCTCGATCGTCATCGTCGGAATTTTTGGATTCGCTACCGCGCGCCGGTGTGGACTTCTTTTTGCTCCTCTTTGCGGAGCGAGAATAGGATTCGTCGATTCGACCATCGGGTGGTCTATTTCATGGTACATCGGCCCTGGTGATCCGGGGATGGAGATTGGCCTTTCTGACATCGCGTTCACGATCGTAATAGTTGCTGCTATGAATTCTGTTTTCGGGAGTATCGGAGGGCTTTTCTCAAAATTATTCCCGCCGCGAAGTCATTGACAAGTGGTATATAATCATCGACATCGAGTTTTTTAGATCGGAGAATTGTCGATGTTTAGCCCCTGTAGTTTATATCTCATTGCGTTCCTGTCGTTTGCCGTCTTCAGTTCAAGTGCCCAGGTCCGCTTCTCAGTCGACGGTCGCGTGTGCATCGCCAAAACTGAAACGGAACGCGGTCTTTTGGAAGCGGTCAACCGCAATAATGAGCCGCAGGTCGTCGAACTCTTGCGACGCGGAGCTGACCCCATGATGACCGACGATTGCGGCAACTCGGTCCTGACCTATGCGATCATCGCCTCTAGCCCCGGGATAGTGAAGTTGCTCATCAGGGCAGGTGCGCCGGTAAATCTTATAGACAGCTCGATTCACAAGTTACCGCTTGCTAACGCTGTTCAGATCAGTGATCAGGAGGATCGATATATAATCGCGAAATTATTGATCGATGCCGGAGCAGATGTGAACGGAGGGTATTTTGAAACGCCTTTAATGGAATCGGTATCGCGAGAAGATGTCCGCCTTGTCGAACTATTAGTTGCTTCGGGTGCCGATGTAAACTTCAAACACGGCGATTCCAGATCTGCTTATAGCATTGCGGCCAGGCTTGGCCATCAGAAGCTGAAACAAATTTTGATGAAGGCAGGTGCCGATCCGGCAGTCGGCGTTGCAAAGTACCGAAACACGTGGGGCGAGCACGCGTTCTTCCAAGCTGCTGCGGACGGCCGCGTAGACGTCATAGAAGCGATTCTTGACCGTGGACTTGCAACGGCGAATTTGACCAATGCCCGAAAGGTGACGGCACTGATGAGGGCGAACGACGAGATCGTTGTTGAGGCGCTCTTGCGCGCGGGGGCAGACGTCAATTTAAGAGATAGTCGTGGATATACTGCATTAATGTGGGCTGCCGAGGCACGGCGTTCTCATATGGTGGCGCGATTGATCAAAGCGGGCTCGGATTTAAAGGTCCGCGGGAAAGACGGAAAAGCGGCGATCGATGTCACCGACAACGATGAGATAAAGAGGATGCTGCTCGAAGCCGGGGCGGAACAACGGACGATAAGATGTGATCCGCCAATTTCGAATTCGTACCGTAATATTCATTCTCCGAGATCCAGATCAAGCGTCATTTGATATTCATTCGCCATTGATGGATGGCCGTGTGCCATGGCGACCTCGATCCCTTTAGTATATGCCTCGACCGCTTTTTCGCGTTCGCCTGCCGCGAGGTACGCTTGGGCGAGTGTGCCGTAGGCGTTTCCTTCATCGTCAGCATTCGAAAGATATTTTTCGAGCATGTCTATTACCTTCTGGTGCTCGCCGGTCTTTTCATACTCCTTGGCAAGACCGAACATCACCATTGTATTGGTCGCGTCGGCTGCCAACATTTGTTCAAAGACTTCGATCCTATCTTGCATGACTCTAAGACTAGCAAATTTGTCCATAGATAAGCACGGATGCGCACAGATCTTTGGATCTACACATCAGCGTTCATCATCTTTATCTGTGGAATTGCTTAGAAAAGCGATTGCTGGATCAATGCAGTTTCGGGTTCTGTCTCAACGCTCGCCTCGTGGCCGCGCAAGCCCAGCCGTTTAGCATGGAAATCGAACAGCTTTTTCGTGACTTCCCATTGCTCGGTCTTACCGACGCTTCGTTCGGCAAACGTGTTGTGCCGAAGCTTCCCGCCGCGCTCCCGCTTCATTGTGTTCACGATCTTAGCAACGCGTGTCGGCGGCAGGCGTTCGTGCATCTTCTGGACGAAATACTGTTCGATCGAATCGCTGTCGATATGTAGCATCGACATAAAAGCGCGCGTCGCACCCGATTCTTTCGCTTTTTCAAGTAAGCCGGGAATGTCAGATTCGTTATAGCCAGGGATCACGGGTGCAATGCCGATGCCGGTCTGAATACCTTCGTCCGAAAGCATTTTCATTGCCCGAAACCGAGCTTCCGGAACAGGTGTGTAGGGTTCAAACGGGTTCGATCTCTCTTTTGTGAGAAATGGCAGCGAGAAAAAGACCTTAACTTTCGAAAGCCTTTTCAAAATATCAATATCGCGGGTCACAAGTGCGCTCTTTGTAATTACACCAACCGGAACGCCGAACTCGGCACATACCTCGAGGCATTGCCGAGTAAGCTGATACTCTGCTTCAAGCGGAAGATAGGGATCAGTCGCGAACGAAAAATCGAGATGCGGCATTTTTTGGCGAGTCTTTTTCAATTCCTCGCGAAGAAGCCGGGGCGTATTTGGTTTTACGACGATCTTTGTCTCAAAATCCGTGCCTGCACCGTATCCGAGATATTCGTGATACTGGCGTGCGAAACAATACGTGCAGCCGTGAACGCACCCGCGATAGCAATTTACCGTAAACCGCCAACCGCCTTCCCAACCGGACGCAAACGCCTTGGTGATCACTTTCTTGGTTGCCGTTTCCTCAAAGACCTCGAGCTTGGTTGGAGGCGGCTCGCCGACGTATTCGGCGGAGTAACGATCATACGGATTGGGAGGATTTATGACATGTCGCACAGATGCAACAATAGCCTATAATTAGGACGGTGGCAACTAGTTATCGGTAGAATTAATGCTCGGCATATTTTTATTCGCTCGTTCATTAGCAAAACGCGCGATCCCAACAATAATAAAAAGAATTCCTAGGAGAGCCAACGGTAAAAGGGCACAACACGCTCCCACCTCGGCCACGTCAGGATCTCGTGGATCAGTTCCAAGCTGGACGATAGGCATCGGAACTACTATGCTGAGTGCCAAAATAAAAAATCCGGTTGAGAGAAGACTTCTACTTTTCACAGTTCCTTCTGCATCAGGAGATCGATCTGCGGATCGGAGCCGAGTTGGAAAACATGTTTGCCGACGATGCGGAAACCGTTCTTTTCATAGAATCTTTGTGCCCGCGGATTGTATTCCCAAACGCCGAGCCACATCACATCGCAACCCTCCAAACGCCCGCGACCAAAGCACTCGTCCATCAACGCCTGCCCCACGCCTTTTCCAATAAAGTTTTGGTGTGAATAGAGCCGATTGAGCTCGATCGGCCGGTCGGCCGTGATGCCTTCCTCAAAAGCTCCAATCGTAAGTTTTGCATAACCCGCGGGCTCGCCCTCGATCCCAGCGATCAGAAAAATATTCCTGTCATCCGCAAGCTCGGCTTGCGTCTGCTCCGAGCTAAAAGCCTGTGCCATATAGGCCGCCAGATCATCCGGCGCATTCTTAGGATGATCATGAAACGCATCCCAGAATGTCGTATAAGCGAGCTCCGTCAGGAACTCCGTGTCGTCGAAGGGGGCTTGGCGAATCGATATCAAAGCAGTAAAGTTGGTGTGCCAATTGGAGTGTTCACGGATATTTCCGAGGCTATCGTAACAGCGGATTCTCGAATAACTTCGATTCCCATTTTGCAAACCATTCTTCAATTAACGATAGACGATTCTTCGAACTTGGCGAGAGATTATAACGAGCCTCGTAGACGCCATCAGCGTCCTCGTCCAGAAAAAGATATTCAGTCATCGCTCCCATATACTCGCGGAACTGTCCTCGCATTGATGTGATCACGCACTCGCCGCCGACCGCGAATCTCCTGTCGGCAAAGGTGTAGGAGAAGAGCGTACGAAATTCACAATGCATATCGTTTCCGATCTCGATCGGAATAGTCGGCTTTAATTCCCTTAATTTGAAGTGTGTTTCATCGATCTCATATTCACGGGTCTTGATGAGTGCAGATCGCAGCACGTCCAAAGAGTCGACATCCGGGATCGTCCATCCATTAACATTCTCAACTCGTTCGGGCAAACGTTGTTTCGAAGGCGCCTGCCCGAAAGCGAATCGGACCGCAACAAGAAAAACTAGGAAGTAAAGTACGTATCGCATCAGGTTCCAAAACGCCGCTCAATGCGGCAATACATATTCGCTTATTTTCCGCTCAAGATGAGCTTTGCGATGGTCTGGAGCTGCATGTTCGAGGTGCCTTCGTAGATGGAGCCGATCTTGGAATCGCGCCAGAATTTCTCGACCGGATAATCTTTTACATAACCGTAACCGCCGAAAAGTTCGATGGCTTTCGACGCAACGGCTTCGGCACAGCGTGATGAGAAGAGCTTTGCCATCGCAGCTTCTTTCAGAAACGGCTTTCCGGCGTCTTTTAGGCGCGCGGCATTGTAAACGAGCAGGCGTGTGGCCTCGATCTCGACCGCCATCTCGGCCAGTTGAAACTGAACAGCCTGGAAATTATTGATCGATTGACCAAATTGCTCTCGTTCGGCGGTGTATTTCAATGCGGCTTCGTATGCGCCCTGTGCGATGCCGAGCATCTGCGCCCCGATCCCGATACGGCCTTCGTTGAGGGTTTCGATCGAGACCTTGTAACCTTTGCCTACCTCGCCGAGCACGTTCTCTTTCGGTACCTTGCAACCGTCGAGGATGAGTTCCGTCGTCGATGACGCGCGAATGCCGAGCTTGTCTTCTTTCTTTCCGACGGCAAATCCTTCAAAATCTTTCTCGACAATGAACGCCGTGATGCCTTTATAACCAGCTGACGGATCGACGGTCGCGAAAAGGATAAATATTTCGGCCTCGTTACCGTTCGTGATCCACAGCTTCTGGCCCGTTATTTCGAAGTGATCTCCTTTATCAACCGCACGAGTCGTAAGAGCGAAGGCATCCGACCCCGAACCGGCCTCGCTGAGTGCATAGGCGCCGACCCGTCCCTCGGCGAGTTGCGGCATGTATTTCTTCTTCTGCTCGTCGTTCGCCCAGCGCATGAACGCATTTGTAACGAGCGTATTGTGGACGTCCACAAAAACCGAAACGCTTGCGTCGACACGTGCGAGTTCCTCGATCGCGAGAATCGCATTGAAGATGGTCGAGCCCGCTCCGCCGTATTCTTCCGGGGATTCGATTGCCATCAAGCCGAGTTCGAAACACTGTTTGATCAGGTCGCCGTCGAGTTTCGAAGCGTGCTCCATCGCCTCGACTCGCGGGCGAACCTCTCCCTCTGCAAACTCGCGGACCGACGCTCGAAACAATTCCTCGTCCTCTGAAAGTATTGTTAAACCGTTGCTATATTCTGCCTCGGCGGCTGCGGATGAACTCATATTTGTAACCTCAAAATTATTTTTTTATGATATTTATATTACATCAATTTCCCGAGAAACTCATTTTAACTAAAGTGCAGCCATGGTTTGCGGGAGTCAGTCAGAATGACGTCGATTGTCAATCTCCCTTAACAACACAACGATGCAAATTCAGGAAAGCACGCACAATAATTCGATGCGGCAAGCAATGCCGCCTAATGAACGGAGAAAATTATGAAATTTACGGTCCTCGCATTTTGCATGATACTTGCGATCATGCCTACCCCGATACTGCCGCAGATAGATCTGCGTCTGCCGCGTATTGGCGCGCCGAAGAAGGAAGATGCACCGATCAGCACACAAACCCGGTCAGCGTCAGGTTCAAACCGACAGATCGTCATTGATGACGGATTTACATTCTTCGATGCCGAACCACTGCAGGAATACAGTGCTCAGGCTCGGCGGCAGGTCGGCATAGGGTGGCACCTGCAGTCTCATCTAAGGATGTTCGGTTCGGTGCCGAACCGCAGTGGATTTAACGTCGTTGTCAGCAAAGCCGGCAAAGACCTGACAAAAATCAGGTGCGAAGGCATTTCCTACCGTAAAGGCGATGACCCGGTTCCTGAGAATCGACGGGCACCGCAGGATGACTATCTGATGACGAATCAGCGCGGCTGCGAGGACAAAACAAAGCTCATCAAGGAGACAGGCAAGCTCGACGTAAAAATCTACTATTTCAACGGCAGCACGGACGAAGAGCGATTGCTTCGTACCTATAAGATCGACGTGCGTGAAGCTACGCGAGTTCGGGGCCTCGCGACGGCTCCGGTACCGGACGTTCCTCACTACTATATACAACGCCACGCCGAAACGCCGGCGGCACTACTCTTTGTCAGGCCGATATCGGGCGGAAACCTGTCACCCAACTACTTCCGTATTGCCGGCGACGGCGACTTCAACAGCGAGATCGAGATATATTTCAACATCTCGACGAAGCGACAGGTCGATCGCCTGCAGAATGCCGTAACGAGATGCTCGGTCAACGGCACACCGGTCAATTTCCCGGGCACCGGTGATTACGCCGACGGCGCTCGGCTACGCCAGCTTCGGGTGGAGACTGCTATTTACACTGACCGCTTCGCACCGGAATACAAACGTGCTAACGAGTACATGGACGAGGTGTCGTTCAGCCTCTATCAGGTAAAACTTCCGATCCTCATGCGGAACGACCCGGCAAACAATCGAATCGGGATGTCGGACCGCAAGGGCAACTGGGAATGCTCGATACGGATCAATGGCGAGACCATTCGAACGTTTCGCTGGACCATCGGCAACGACGGCCGGCCCGTTCCGCATCCGGAGCAGTCAAGCGGCAACGTCAACCTGAACTACAACGCCTATCTGGTCGAAGCCGAAGTTCCCGGTGGCGGAAGCCTGGTCGATCATCGCCTGCTGCCGCTCCCAAATGACGGATTCTTCTACGGCGTTCCGTGGACAAGCGCCGAAGGAAAGGCCGCTGCCGCCAAAGTGCCGAAGAAGGGCAACCCCTATCACGTACCGTCGCAATGATCGCGATATTCAAGTTTTTAGACCATTGGCTTTGCTTTCGAGATCGCTTGCGGGCAGAGCCTGACATTCACAAGGAGAATATGAAACGAAACAGTCTTATTGAATTGAAAGCCTTTATCTTAGTAACGCTGATCGGCGTCGGGGCATCCTCAGTTATCGCACAAGGAGCGAATGAGCGACCCGTCGTGACGTCGATAACACTTCCCGCAAACTCGAACGCGGGACAGATAGACGGAAACCTAAAGACCGGCAAGGTGATTCCGCTCAGGTGGGCAGAGCAAAGTTCGGTGGCATGCTTTCCGGGAACAAGGTTCGAAATGTTTAACGGAAATCACGTTTTTTACCGGATAGCGATGCCTGCAGCTTCGCGGATCACGATCACGCTCGCTCCAAAAGAGGGAGCCGCGATAAACTTATACGCTTTACGTCAGGGCGCTGCCGAAACCGCCGCACCGCCTGCGATCTCGTCCGCTATTTCCGGCGAGGCAAAGTACCCGATATACGCAAACTTGCCGACCGGTCGACGGGTAACGAATAAAGACGACGGCACGCGAAAGATCGAGTTTATATCGGTCGGTTCGCCCTATAGCATTCTTATCGGTGTTGCTGGTGCAAGTGGCTTGACCGAGGGCGATTTCTCGCTCGGCGTGAAGATAGAAGACCGTTAACGGTCGAGGAGAAAGTATGTTTGACCCGCTAGACCACATGGAGATCAGGCGCGGCTTGCCAAATAATGGCTTTGGCATGGTCAGGAACAATGGCACTCGGCCGCATCAGGGCTGGGATCTTTGGGCACCGGTCGGCACACAGATAAAAGCTGTAGAACACGGCGTCGTCGAATTTGTGAAGACCAATGCCGGCGATTATGGTACACAGGTCTGCATGAGCTTCGAAAACCCGCTAACTCGCGGGACGTTGCTGTTTGCCTTTTATGCTCATCTGTCACAGATATATGTGACAAAGGGCATGGTCGTAGATGGTGGCCAGGTGCTGGGGCTGACGGGTAAGACGGGCAATGCGTCCGGCTTCTCGTCGATTGAGGACGAACACCTGCATTTCGAGATCCGGGACGCAGCATCGCCCGGGAAAGGGCTGAAGAACCGACTTGATCCGGCAAAATTATTCGGATACAACCTCTACACGTCTTCTGATTCGCTACCCGTTTGCGAACTCGAAGGATAGCGGCCTCGACCACGATCCGACGACCGGCTACCGTTTTATTTGCCGAAACCGGGGCTGGAAGTTAGCATTGTAGTTTGCTCCAAGCAGGCCTGAGCTAACTGGTGGATCCTGAACAAACCGAAAATAGCGAACCGACCAAAAAGTCGCGAACAAGAAACAGATCGTTGATGATCGCAGCGGCGTTGCTTACCGTCGGCGGGTTCTCGTTGTTCTCGTATTTCATTTATTCGGTCGGAATTGCCGAGATCGCGGAGAATGTACGCCGATTTGGCATTCTCGGTTTTGCGGTTATTTTATGTATCTTCTTCTTTCGCATATGTTTGCGTGCGGCCGCCTGGAAACTCTCAACCTACGAACCCTACTCGCTTAGAATGCGGGATACGATCCCTGCGGTCATCATCGGCGAGGTGATGAGCAGCTTGATCCCTCTCGGCATCGTCGTCAGCGGAACCGCTAAGGCTGTAGCCGTCCGCCGCCGAGTGCCGATCGTTGTCGGACTTTCGTCAGTGGCTACTGAAAATCTTTTCTACAGCTTCACGACCAGCATTCTCCTGATCCTTGGCGCGGCAACGTTCGTCAGGACGTTCGATATCGACCCTCAGTGGGTCATCGCCATTGATGTACTTATTGGGCTGATCATCTTTGGGATCATATTTTTATTCTTGATGGTTCTGCGCCAGTGGCATTTCGCAAGTGAAACCTGCGAATGGCTTTATAATCGCGGTTTTCTGACCGGTATTCTCGAGCACGGGCGCCTTCAGGTTCGGCTGTTCGAGAATTTGGTCTACGGATTTTATCGGCAGCATCCGAGGCGATTCTTGCCGATCTGCATGTTTGAAGCAGGATTTCACCTGCTCGGAATAATGGAAGTTTGGTTCATCATCAGTCGGTTGACGGACACCGGTGCGACCCTTCTAAACGCCTTCTTGCTCGAATCCGTCAGCCGGTTGATATCGATCGTTTTCAAACTCATCCCGTTTCTCATCGGCGTAGACGAAGCCGGAGCAAGGTTTGTGGCTGAAACGGTTGGCCTCGGAATCGGGATCGGCGTTACGCTCGCTATCATCCGCAAGGGCCGAATGCTCTTTTGGGTGAGCGTCGGCGTTTTGCTGATAATTAAACGCGGTATGAAATTCCGAAGGCTTCTGGATATGAAACAGGATTAGAGCGGCCAGATCGTCGGCACAAGAAGCAAAGTTACCGCAAAGACGATTATGGTAAGAATTGTCCCGACCTTAACAAAATCAAAGAATCTATATCGGCCGGGCGTATAAACGAGTACACACGCAGGTTCGAGCGGGGTTATGAATGAAAATGAAGCCGCCAGGGTGACGACAATAGCGAAAGTTCGCGGGTTCAACCCCATCGCGACCGCCGTCTTGATCGCTATCGGCAATACGACCAATGCTGCCGCCTGATTGGACATCGGTTGGGTCAGCATAACCGTCAGAAGAAAGAATCCGGCGAGGATGGCAATCGATCCGTATTGGCCAAAATAAACCTCGATCAGATCGGCGAGATATTTATCGGTGCCCGTATTCTCCATTGCCACGCCGAAACTCATCATACAGGCGATCAACACCAGCAAACGAAAATCGATCAGCGAATACATCTCGGAATACCGCACGGTATTAGTGAGGAGCATCACGAAAACACCGGCGAGTACACATAGCGCAAGCGGAACATCGAAGCCGATCGTCGAACGCGAGACCGAAAGCGTCAGGAAAAGCAGAAAGCCGGCTATCGCCCATTTTCGCCTATCGATCCGCGTGCTGGCCTCCGAAACATCTTCGAGCAAAATGATCTCGCCATCGGCTGTCAACGTATCGATCTCGCGGCGCGAACCTTGGATCAGCAGAACGTCACCGAATGTCAGAGTCACGTTGCTCAGCTTCTCAATGATCGTCTTCCGATGGCGGTTTATCGCTAATACCGTGAGGTTAAATCGCTGGCGGAACCTAAGGCTTTTCAGAGTTTGTCCCGCAAACATCGAACCGCTCGTGATCAAAACCTCATAAAGTTGGATCTCGCCGCTCTCGAGCACATCGTCGTTAAGCTTGAAGTCCGGCCGAATCTCAAGGCCAACCTCTTCCTTGACGCGAAGAATATCGGTCATCTTTCCCTCGACTATCAGCACGTCACGTCGCTGTATTCTTTCCCGCGATGACGGCGAGATCAATCGCTCATCGCCACGGATGATGCCGATGACGGTAAGTTCGAGCTCAGTACTTATATTCGATTCGCCAAGTGTCTTGCCGACGAGACGCGAATCCGGTAAAACGACGAGTTCTGAGATGTATTCGCGGATGTTGTATTCTTCGGTTAACGACTCTCCACCACCCGCGGATGGCAGCAGTTTTCGGCCAATGGTGACCATGTAGAAAATGCCGATCGCGACCATGATCACGCCGATCGGAGTAAGCTCGAACATTGAGATCGGTTCGTAGCCGTATCGCTCGAGTGCTCCGCTAACTGCAAGGTTGGTTGAGGTGCCGATCAGCGTGCAGCTTCCGCCAAGTATCGAACCGAATGCAAGCGGCATCAGCAGTTTGGAAGGAGGTATCTTTGTCCGCGTCGCAAGACCGATCACAACGGGCAAAAGCATCGCGGCGGTCGTCGTATTATTGATGAACGAACTGGCAAAAGCGGCGGTCGCCATTATCAATGTGACCAAGACAAACTCGCTGTCGCCTGCGATCCGGTGCAGTCGCCTGCCAATCACATCGACAAGGCCCGTTTTAATTATCCCGCCGACCAGGATAAACAGTCCGCCGATCGTGATGATGATATCGTTGCCGAATCCCGCCAGAGCCTCATTAACGCTTAGGATGCCGGAAAGGACCAACGCAGAAACGAGCATCAGGCCGATCACATCGACAGGAAATTTTTCTGTCGAGAATAGAACGACAGCCAGAACCAATAAGAGGAGAGTGATCTCGATTGGCGACATGTGTTGGAAAGAATACCGAATACACGCGGCTTTTCAAAGCGAATTTTCATTGGCTGGTTGCCGCGAAATTGTGATGAATAAAGCAAAGCGTCGTTCGGCGACCGGTATCAAATGAATCGATCGCTAAAGTCGTGCTAGAATCGATGGAAATCCAGAAATGCGATGGCCGCCGCCGGCCGTTAAAATGAGATCGAACCTATGAAAAAAGCTACTATTTTTCTCGTATATCTATTGGTCTTTCCCGCGCTCGCGTTCGGGCAGTCAATCGAAGAACGAATCGCGAAGATAGACGCATTCGCCGAGACAGTAATGAAGGACTGGCAGCAGCCGGGAATGGCGATCGCGGTGATCAAGGACGATACTGTCGTTTTTGCAAAGGGATACGGGACGCGCGAGTTAGGAAAGCAAACTCTGGTCAATGCCGATACCGTATTCGCGATCGCATCGAATTCTAAGGCATTTCTTACGGCGACACTCGCGATATTGGTCGACGAAGGTAAGTTGAAATGGGACGACAAGGTGTCGGCATATCTGCCCGAATTCAGAATGTATGACCCGTGGGTGACGAGCGAATTGACGATCCGCGACCTAGTCACACACCGCGTCGGCCTGGCGACATTCAGCGGTGACCTGCTCTGGTACGAAACAACCTATAAGCCAAATGAGATCCTCGCGCGCATTCACCATCTGAAACCGACGTCGAGCTTTCGAACCCGATACGGCTATCAGAACCTGATGTTCATTGCCGCCGGCCAGGTGGTCGAAAAGGTTACCGGAAAGCCGTGGTGCAGCTATGTCAAAGAACGCATTCATGACCCGCTCGGAATGACGCGAACGACATGCAGCGTAACGACACTGCCTGACAATGCGGCATTCCCGCACAACGAATCCGGCGGCGCGTTGCGTGTTCTGCATCGCGGAAATGTCGACGGTTCTGCCGCAGCGGCCGCGCTCAACTCGTCTGTAAACGACCTGGCAAAATGGATCCGACTTCAGCTCGGCCGCGGTACTGCCGACGGGAAACAGATCTTTTCGCGCCAACGATCGTGGGAAATGTGGCAGCCTTATCTGGCACAACAGGTGGCTGATCCCACGCCGCCGGCAGCTGCATCGACAAAATTTCGAGGCGTGGGAATGGGCTGGTTCGTCAGCGACTATTATGGCAAAAAGGTGGTCGAGCACAGCGGCGGCCTCGATGGAATGTTGTCGTATACCGTTCTCGTTCCGGAGGAAAACCTCGGGTACGTTGTATTGACGAACAGCGAATCGCCGGCATTTCGTTTGATGCGAAATAAGATCCTGGACGTATTTACGGGTGCTCCCGAACGCGACTGGAATGCTGAGGCGAAAGCCGGCGTCGCTCGTAACAAGGCAAATGACGACGCAGAGACCAAAAAGGTCGATGCCGCCCACGTACTGAATACATCTCCGAGCCTTAAGCTTGCGGATTATTCCGGCACATATTCCGACAATCTCTACGGCGATATTACGATTGCCGAAGAGGGCGGCCGGTTGGTAATGCGATTTTTGCCGTCGCCAAATTTCGCGGCGGATCTCGAGCACTGGCATTTCGATACATTTCAGATCAAATGGCGGCCTTCGGTCGCATACAATTTCCCGCGTGGTTTCGTGACCTTTTCTATAGATACGAACGGGAAAACAGATGAACTAAAGATCAACCAACCCAATAACGACTTTTGGTTTTACGAACTATCACCAAAACGAGTCAAATAGAAGTGTTGCTCGACAAAATGCGGTATAATGTGTGAGAATCTTTGTTCTGAAAAATTTTGATTTTTAGAACCATTTAAGGAGACCATCGATACTTGATGCCAGAAGAAGCAGTACAAGCCGCTGAGGCGGTCGAAGAAAAGCCGGAAGAAACGGCAGCAGTTGAAGAAACACCCCCAGTTGCAGACGAAACTCCCGCAGAACCCGAAGACGTTCATTATCAGGCCGTCGAAAAAGAAGGCTCGGTAACGGCCATCTGGGAAATGCAGGGGCAAAAGCACTTGCGGACGATCGACCCGCGTTCGCTCGAGGGTAAGCAGATCCTTGCTCTGTTCGAAACCGCAGGCTAGATCCTTCACGATCTCATAAGCACGAATGTTCTCGATCTCGCATCGGTAGCGTTCGTGTTTTTTGGTGTCTCTTTCACGGCCGCGGAAAGAGCTTCGCGATCTCGTGCGGGTTGCTACTTAATTTCTTACCGTCGAGTTCCATTGCTTGACCGATCCCGACGCCCGCGGAAGTGATAAAGACCGCGTCGGCTTTTATTATTGCATCGAGTCCCGCCTCGACCTCCCGACATTCGACATGCTCCAACACAAATTCCCGCGTCGTTCCGGGCAGGCAGCCTGTCTGCAGGCTCGACGTGAAAAGTGTTTCGCCCTTTAACCAAAAGACGTTTGCCATGCAGCCGCCTGTCACCTCGCCTCGTTCATTCAGCCTGACGGCTTCGTCAAAGCCCCTAGATCTTGCTTCGTCGGTAGCTAGAATGTTCTCGAGATAATTGCATGACTTTATTCCGGCGAGAGGCGAGGCCGAATTCACTCTAAACGGGGACACGGTGATCTTATAATTCGAAGGAATCGGTCGAAGTCCGCCGGTTATGATAGAAATACCGGTTTCGCTAGTGCCGCCTGGTGACCAGATAAGGCTAGGCGATCGATCAAAAAACGTTATCCGTGCCCGGCCGTTTTCAATGTTATCGCCGGCCAGACGTTTGCGGAGGAGAGCTAAAACCGACGATTCGTCCCAACTGGAAATATCGATACCGGCTGTACCCGCATTTGCGACGAGCCGCCGCCAATGCTTTTCCCATAGGAACACCTCGCCCGCTACGACGGCAGCCGTCGTAAAAACGCCCTTGCCGTAGAGCGCCGCTTGCGACGCCGAAGAATGCTCGACTGTCCGGTCATCGCCTTGCAAAATTTGTCTCCTCCATCGTTCAAATTATGTCCGCTCGTGTCCGAAACGAAAAGCGCGACTAGAAAAAGTTTATATTCCGTGCGTTTCGTGCTGGGTTACAATGGCAATGTACTATGTTCGCTTTCAGATGAAATTCTCTTTATCAATTATCGTTTTAGTTGCGATCACGGCAACATTTCTGTCAGGTTGTTACACGGATCTGCGCGTGAATTCGCAGACCCAGACGCCCGCGACAACGAGCGAGGAGCATCCGCCGCTTGCAGCGATCAAATCAGAACCTATCCGTAGAATGCTCGAAAGCGGGACGGAACAGACAAAGACAACGCTGAACTACACTCAGGACTATTTCGTGATCCCTTATCCGGGAGGCGACGTTCCGATAGAAACCGGCGCCTGCACGGATGTGGTTATCCGCTCGTTCCGCTCGGCGGGCGTTGACCTACAAAAACAAGTGCATGAAGATATGCGTGCGAATTTCGCTGAATATCCGCAAAAATGGGGCTTGCGACGGCCGGATACGAACATCGACCACCGCCGCGTTCCCAACCTTCAAAAATACTTTGCTCGCCAAGGTAAAGCTCTTCCACTTCGCGGGGAAGTCGGGGATTTCCAGCCCGGTGACATTGTGTCTTGGGACCTGAATGGCCGCGGCATGACGCATATTGGCTTGGTATCAAACGTCCGCGACCGGCAATCGGGTCGCTACCTGATCATTCACAATATCGGAGCCGGGACGCAGATCGAAGACAGGCTTTTCGAATGGAAAATAACCGGCCACTACCGATATTTCTAACCTAAATTCCGGTCAACATCACTTCGTCTGAATTCCGCTCATTCACTTTCCCTTCACTGTCGCGGCAGAACTCCGTAACGAGATCGACGAATAATTCGCTCTTTTCCTCTTGCGGAACGTGACCGCAATCTTTTAACACAACGAGCCGAGAATGAACGATCGAGCCATAAAGCTTGTATCCGTTCTCGATCGGTATGACCTTGTCCTGATCGCCCCAGATAAGCAGCGTCGGGTGGTTTATCAGGTGAGCGTCCTTTTCGATGCGTTTAGCGTTCCAATTGCGCGAGGTCGCGAGGACCGAGCGGTGCGCATCGGCCGCGTGCAGAGGACGGCGTACATTGGCGACGCGCTCTCGCGTGATCATATGGTGATTTGCCGGTGCTAATGTGTTGTGCATTCGTGCCTTTAGGAACAATTTCGAATCGACAAGAAACGGCGTGATCACTTCGCCGACGCCTGGAATGGACGCTAGCCGAAGGATCGGGTGATTCTTTACATCGTCGTTGATCACTGCATCGACCAATACGAGCTTTTCGACACGCGCCGCGTAATCTAGCGCAAGTGTCGCCGCAACAGCACCGCCGTAAGAACTTCCGACAATGGTCGCCTGCCCGATGCCCAGGAGGTCCATAAATCGCGAGACCATGCGTGCTTGTGCGGCGATAGAATAATCAAACCAAACTGGCTTCTCCGAATAGCCAAATCCGAGAAGGTCCACTGCGATCACAAAAAACTCGGCCTCCGCAAATTTCGGTGCGACAGTATTCCAAACATAAACTGAAGCAGTGTAACCATGGATGAGTATCATCGGCGGATTTGAGGCATCACCAAATTCCTGATAGTGGACCCTGGCTCCGTCAAGGCTGATAAACTGCGACTTGTCAGAATGCGGAACGTGTTTAGCAATAGAATCCCAATCTACACTTTTCTGTCGCGTGGCCAGCTTAACGGCCACAGCAGCCGCTATGCCTCCGACAACGCCGCCGGTCACTGCCAATGCAATATTTCGTTTCTTCATTTCGTTACCTCACATCCCCATTCTAACCCAAAACGACCTTCGGCTGAATCACATTCTCTTTCTGGTCAAACACACCGACTGCGACGATCTTTGAATCCTCATCGGTCATTCGAACAAATTCGCCATCAGCATAGTTGCCGATCACGACGCGTGTCGAAAGCCCGTTCTTGGTCTTCTCAGCTCGATCAGAAGTAAGATTTATCTCGGCCAGATGCTCTACTGCCATCTCTATGGGCCGAAGCGTTGCTAATGGGTCAGGCATTTGAGCAAGGTCGTCTAAAGTGGTGGCATCTGCGATACCGAATCGCCCCGCAATCGTACGCCTAAGGTCCGACAGATGTGCTCCGAGACCTATGGCTTTCCCAATGTCTTCGGCCAGGGTTCGGATGTAAGTTCCGGCCGAGCAAGTGATGTTTAGCTTCCGTTTGAGGTCATCCGGACCTGCCGAGATCTCGAGTTTATCAATCAAGATCGAGACCGATTTGCGTTCAACTACCTCGCCCTTTCTTGCCAGTTCGTAAAGCTTCTGCCCGTCGATCTTTTTCGCCGAATACATCGGCGGCGTCTGCTCGAGCTGACCACGAAAACGCGAAAGCACATCTTCCCAATTAGCTTCCGATAAGATTTTAACGACGGCTTCATCGGCAGCCTCATTTTCGCTTATTTTCTCGCCCATGCGGTCCCCTGTGTCTGTCGCGAAGCCGAAACGGACAATGGCCTCGTACTCTTTCTCGTCCTTATCCAGAAACTGTGCGAGCCGGGTTGCCTTGCCGACGAGCATTACAAGCACGCCGGTCGCAAACGGGTCGAGCGTGCCGGTGTGCCCGATCTTCCTTGTTTTCAAAATGCGACGCAGCTTCGCTACGACGTCATGCGACGTGAAGCCCTCCGGTTTGTCGATCAACAGAATGCCATCCATTACCATGATTTTAGATCAATACCTGCCAATAGCCATTCGCCGAAGGCGGATTCGAGGAATCGGAGCGATAGGGTTAAAATCGAAAGTAAATGTGGCGAACGCGGCGAAAACCTATCGACGATGCTGACCGGGTCATTCGCGACCCTGCCCGGTCGCGCGAGCGAACGATGAACCGCGCCGTCAAGCTTCTCGCAGCAAAACCGCGTTCGGTCGGGGAACTTCGCGAAAGGCTGCTTGAAAAATTATGGACAGACCAAGCGATCGTTGATGCCGTGATCGAAAAGCTGAAGGAATATAAGTATCTCGATGACGAACAGTTTGCAAAAGAGTTCGCCTTGTCAAAGCTACGCCAGCGGCCACAGGGCAAGCGAAAGCTCCAATTCGCGATGTCGCGTAAGAAGCTGGACAGCGAAACGGTCGACGCGGCAATAGATGAGGCCTTCGATAAACTACCCGAAACCGATCTCATCGACCGAGCGATCGAAAAGCGACTTCGTCTTAAAGGCCGTCCGACGAGCCGCGAAGAAAGCAAAAAGTTCTACGACCACCTTTTACGGCAGGGGTTCGATTTCGACCTCATCCGGCAAAAAATGTCTGCCATCGCCAAACGCACAGAGGAAACCGATGCAGTAGATCAACTATAACGGGCGAACTTTCGTCCCGATCACAAATACAGGCACCGGTGAGGTGACCTCCCAAACCACCTTTCAATACCATCAGACAGACAACATCGTCTGGGCTGAATATAACGGCGGTCCGATCCTAAAAGGTCAACTAATCGCCATTGCCGACTCCGGCGGATGTCTGGACATGCGGTACCACCATCTAAACGCGTTGGGCGACCTGATGACAGGCATCTGCCGCACAGTTCCCGAACTTTTACCTGATGGCCGACTCCGCCTACACGAAAAGTGGCAGTGGACTAGCGGCGACAGATCGACTGGCGAATCCATCCTCGAAGAAAAGCAAATATAATTTTTTTGAATCCGAATAATAACCTATCGCGAAAACTCAGACATACGGGGATTTGCCCGAGACTGAAAAATTTTACGATCAAAGGGAGATTATTATGAAGAAGATATTGTTTGCAGTTTTTGCGATGGTTATGGCATTCGGCGTGGCCGATGTCTCGGCCCAGATGATGGGTAAAAAGAACGGTAACCCAATGGTTGGCGGTGCGGCGATGTACAAAACCAAAGACATCGTTGACAATGCTGTCAATTCGGCGGATCACACGACACTTGTCGCTGCCGTGCAGGCTGCGGGATTGGTCGACACCTTGAAGAGCAAGGGCCCTTTCACGGTCTTCGCTCCTGTCAATGATGCTTTCGCGAAGCTACCCGCCGGAACGGTCGAGACGCTTCTCAAGCCTGAGAATAAAGCAACACTTACCAAGATCTTGACGTACCACGTCATCGCAGGAAATTTTAGTGCGAAAGACGTGCTCGGCGCGATCAAAAAAGGAAACGGCAAAGCCGAGTTCACCACTGTCGCAGGCGGTAAGCTTTCGGCAATGCTTGAAGGCAGCAGCGTTATTCTTATGGACGAAAAAGGCGGCAGATCCACAGTTACGATAGCTGACGTCAAACAGTCAAACGGCGTCATCCACGTAGTTGACTCGGTTCTTTTGCCCAACTAACCAGTGCCCACCGAAGACCGACAAATGGCCGGGATCAGACTCTGATCACGGCCAAGTCTTCTCCAAGTAATTACTATTGCTTACAATGAGCAAGCGTTTCTTTTGACGTAAGGATAATGCAGATCAAAATCTTCTCAACGCTGATCGCGATATTCGCAGTTAGTATCATCGCCATCGCCGTAGGCAGATCTGATTTCGCGTCGACGGACCGGATGACGCCTCAAGTTGCGGCGACGGCGGACATTTCGCAGGATACAAAAGACACATTTGGGGTTCCGAACTCAGAAAATGTACAGGAAATTTCAGTTAGTGAACCGTCGCCTTTGGCAACCACCGAGATAGTCAACGCCGGTCCGATGACGCCGAATCAGGAGATGAGGTCGAGTGCTGTACCACAGATGAGCGAAACCTCGGACGAAATCTTCGACGGCACTAAGATCAAACGGTCGGAATCCGAATGGCGAAGGATCTTGACGCCCACGCAGTTTGAGATACTTCGCAACAAGGGCACTGAGGATCCCTACACGGGTAGTTACGATAAGTTCAATGAACAGGGAACGTATCATTGCGGTGCGTGCAGCTTAGCCTTATTCCGTTCGACTACAAAATTTGACTCCGAGACCGGTTGGCCAAGCTTTTTTCGAGCGGTGTCCGAAAAGAACATCATCGAGAAGGTGGACAACAGCCTCGGAGAGGTTCGCACCGAGGTCGTTTGCGCCCGCTGCGGTTCTCATTTAGGCCACGTTTTCGATGACGGTCCCGAGCCTACTGGACTTCGTTATTGCATCAATTCGGCAGCGCTCAGTTTTCGACAAAAGCCGTGATCGACATACCGTTTATGTAAAATATTAAAAATCGCCAGCCGCCTAGCGCAAAGTGTAAAGCTTGCCGCCGGCAACAAGCTCCTGAGAGGGAGAAGAGCTAATTGCTCCTGTATAACCGTGGCCGGGTGTTGCAATTGCACCCGGCTTTTTTGCGCATATTTTTCGGTACGGCGATGTGCTAAGATTTGGTCTTTATGACAGGCAACGAGATCAGACAGAAATTCCTCGATTATTTTGAGCAGAACGGTCACAAGGTCGTGCATTCGTCACCACTGCTGCCCGCCAATGACCCGACGCTGCTTTTCACCAACGCGGGGATGAACCAGTTCAAGGACGTATTCCTCGGCAATGAAAAGCGGGACTACAAGCGTGCGGTTTCGTCGCAGAAATGCATTCGTGCTGGCGGGAAACATAACGATCTCGACGAGGTCGGCAAGACAGCTCGCCACCACACCTTTTTCGAAATGCTCGGCAACTTCTCCTTCGGCGATTATTTCAAAGAAGACGCGATCAAATACGCATGGGAATTCTTGGTCGATGAGCTAGCGCTCGAAACGGAGCGGCTTTGGTTCTCGGTCTTTGAAGGCGACGATGAGGTTGGCCCGGATGATGAGGCTCGAGCAATCTGGGCGAAAGTCGGTGCGAAGCCAGAGCGAATTCTAGGTTTTGGGCGAAAAGATAATTTCTGGCAGATGGGCGACACAGGCCCATGTGGGCCGTGTTCTGAAATCCATTACTATATGGGCGACGACCCGGGCGATCCGGAAAAGAACAACGCGATCTGGGTCAACGGCGAGGGCGACACGACGATGGAGATCTGGAACCTTGTCTTTATGCAATACAACCGGACGCAGAACGACGACGGTACGTTTACCTTGACGCCGCTGCCGGCACCGTCGGTCGACACAGGCATGGGCCTCGAACGCATAACCGCTGTTATGCAGGGCGTGACGACGAACTACGACACCGACCTGATCAGGCCGATCGTAGAATTCACTGCGTCCCTATCAAAGACGACTGCCTGATCGGTCCGCCAGTTCTTTTACGCCAATGCAGCCGACCACGGTATTGCTCATCGAAAATCAACCGCTGACCCGGCTTGGTGTGCGGGCCGTACTCGCCGCCGCATCCGATATTGAGTTGATAGGCGAAGCCGACAACGCCGAAGATGGTTTTGCTAAATTCCGCGATCTTCGTCCGGACGTGACCATTCTCGGCCTTCGTTTCCCCGGCACCTGCACTATCGATGACCTCGACAATTATTTCATCGAGAATGCCAAAGCAAGGGTCATCGTTCTTGCCGAACACGCCGGCGATGCTGAGATCAAGAAAGCCCTGAAAAAGGGTGCCGCCGGCTACATCTGCAAAGATGTTTCGGCCGACGATCTGGTCACATCAATTAGGACCGTCGCCAAAGGCCGCAAGTATATTCCCGACGAAATCGCACAGATCCTAAGCGAATCGCTCGGGCAAGAAGATCTTACAAAAACCGAATCAAACGTGCTGCGGATGATAGTCGGCGGGATGTCTAACAAGGAGATCGCCTTCGCGCTCGAAATAACCGAAAACACAGTAAAATCGCATGTGCAGAATATCTTTGGCAAGATCGGTGTTTCGGACCGCACATCCGCCGCAACCACGGCGATCAAACGCGGACTTGTGAGGGTCGATCTATGAATGAAATACGCAACGCTCTGACCGAATACGCTGAGTCGTTCACCTCTGCCGAAAGCCCTGTGCTAAAAGAGCTTCGCGAACACTGCTACGCGCATTATAAAGACTCATCAATGCTCTCCGGCTTTTTTCAGGGCCGCGTGCTGTCGATGATCTCGCACATGATCAGGCCAACGACAGTGCTTGAGATCGGCACTTATCTCGGCTATTCGACCATCTGCCTCGCCGAGGGTTTGGCCGAAGGCGGAAAGGTCATCTCGCTGGACATAAACGAAGAAACCAACGCCGTCGCGCAGAGCTTCATCGACAAGACCGAATACGCCGACCGGATCCAGCTTCGGCTTGGCGAGGCGTCATACATCATGCCGCATATGATCGGCCCGTTCGATCTGGTTTTTATCGACGCAGATAAACCCAATTACTCGCACTATTACAACCTCGTCTTCGAAAAGCTCCGCCCCGGCAGCTTCCTCGTTGCCGATAACGTACTTTGGAGCGGCAAAGTCCTCGACGCCGAAAAGGACGAAGATACCCAAGCACTGCACAAATTCAACCAGATGGTCCTCGCCGACGACCGCGTCGAGAATGTTCTCCTTCCGATCCGCGACGGTCTGATGGTAATAAGAAAGAGGATTTAACAAAAGATCTTCTCGAATTTGCGCAGATATAGATAGATTCGTGCGGTCTGCTTTTGTCATAATCTCACCCTAAAGTATTAGTTTCGGCCCATCTCAATTGATGGTTACATTCTTCATCTGAACCGATAAACTTCTTGTAATGGGCTTCGCTTTGCGTCTTTGCGGGAAACCTTCTTTTCGCAAAGTCCAGTATTCGCATAGAGCCAAAAAGGAGATATCGAAATGACAGCACCTTCATTACAGGGCGAACAGGTAAAACAAGTAGAAAAGATCCTCGCACCGCCGCCGAAGCATTGGGTCGGCGATGGATTTAACGTGCACGGCTTCTTCCCGCACGGGCCGCTGACGGGTGAGCGGATGAGTCCTTTCTTCTTGCTCGATTATGGTGCGCTGACGGAGTTTCCGCCGCGTGAGGAGCCGTTCGGCGTAAGCGCACATCCGCATCGCGGATTCGAGACTGTGACCATCGCCTATAAGGGGAAGGTCGAGCATCACGATAGCTGGGGCGGAGGCGGAGTGATCGGCGAGGGCGATGTGCAGTGGATGACCGCGGGCAGCGGACTGCTTCACAAGGAATTTCACGAGCAGGAATCCAATCGTCTGGGCGGGCTCTTTCAGATGGTCCAGCTATGGGTAAACCTGCCTGCAAAAGACAAAATGACCGAGCCGAAGTATCAGGCGATCACGAATGCCGAAATGGGCCGCGTGAAACTACCGCTCGGCGGCGAGGTAGAGATCATCGCAGGTGAATTCGGCGGAGTAAAGGGCCCGGCGATGACGTTCACTCCGGTTCATCTCTACAACCTGAAGATGAAACAAGGCGAGACGGTCGAGATGTCGTTCCCGGCCGGATACACGACCGCACTGCTTGCGATCGAGGGGTCGGCGCTGATAAACGGCGAATCGACATTGCCGCTGAACAATCTGGCCCTCTTCGAACCCGAAGGCGAAAGGTTAAGGGTGGCGGCACTTGAGGACGGAATCTTTCTGCTGATGAGCGGCGAACCGCTGAATGAGCCCATCGCGCAGTACGGGCCATTCTTGATGAACACGCAGGCTGAGATCGACCAGGCGATCGACGATTATCAACAAGGCAGATTCGGCTATCTCAGGTAGCTAAGAACAGGGAGGGAATAATGATTGAGATCAGAAGATCAAATGAACGCGGCCACGCTAATCACGGCTGGCTCGACACGAATTTTAGCTTTTCATTTGCGGACTACTACGACCCGCGGCATATGGGCTTCCGCGATCTGCGGGTTATTAATGAAGACCGGATCGAGCCCGACCAAGGCTTTCCGACGCACGGCCACCGCGATATGGAGATATTGACTTATGTGATCGACGGAGAGATCTCGCATCGCGATTCAATGGGAAATGGCAAGACTATCCGCCCGAACGAGGTCCAGCGGATGACCGCCGGGACGGGCGTGCTGCATAGCGAATTCATCTCGCCGACCGACAAGACGCACCTGCTGCAGATATGGATCTTGCCCGAAAAGCAGAACCTGCAGCCGGGCTATGAACAGAAGTTGTTTCCGGCCGAAGAAAAGCAGGGTAGGCTGCGGCTGGTCGCATCACGCGGCGGCGATGACGGCTCAGTCCACATCAATCAGGATGTAAAGCTCTACGCTTCTATCCTGGCAGAAGGCGAAGAACTGTCGCACGAACTAGCCGAAGGCCGACACGCCTGGATCCAGCTGATCAGCGGGTCGCTAGATGTGAACGGCGAAAGGCTTGACGTCGGCGACGGTGCTGCGGTCAGCGATGAGGCGAAGTTGGAACTTAAGGCAAATTCCGACAACATCGAGTTCCTGCTTTTCGACCTTCGATAGTCTGATCGCCTACGCCTTGCCCGCCATCGATTCTTTGATCAGGCGTTCGAGCACCTTTTCATCAATATCCGCAAGGGTTTTGATATAGAGGCAGCCAACGCCTGTTTTGTGTTTACCGAGTTTTTCGAGAAGACTTTCGCGCTTCGATATGTCACTAGAAACGTAAAGGCTCAGATTAGCCTTTCTCGGTGAAAAGCCGACCTTCATCCACTCGAGCTCGCGTCCCGAGGCATATTTCAGTTCCACATTACCGAAACCAATGATCGCCGGCCCCCACATTTTGGCCTCTTCGCCCGTGACGCGGGTAAATATCTCCAAAAGCCGTAGTGCATCCTTGCGCCGAACATCATTCTCGACCGAATCGATGAATGCCTCGACACTTGCCCCTGTCAGCTTGGTTTTCAACTCTGCTTTTGCCATGATCCGGCGATTATATTCCAGAACAGAAGATAGCAAAAGAGCGGCCTCGATGCATCGACTTGGGTTATCGACATTGGCCCGTTCATATTCTACGGTCTTGCCTTTCTTACTTTGCGTCCTCCGCGCCTCGCGTCATATTCCGTTCGATAGTCAAAGCAGAACCGAAAAAGGTTCCGTCTTCGACCGCAAACCCCATTAAACTTGACATCATTCGTATCTTTTCCTAATCTTTAGGTTCGCCCCACGGGCGTGCCATATTCCGCAGTAGCTCAATGGCAGAGCATTCGGCTGTTAACCGAAGGGTTGTAAGTTCGAGTCTTACCTGCGGAGCCAGTTTGGTGAAAGGACACCTTCGGGTGTCCTTTTGCTTTTGGGGGAAACAAAAGGTCTAGAGGACAACACCGCGTTTTGAGGTTTGGATGAAATCTACGAGGAGGTCAACTTCGGGCGAGCCGGTGATCTCGGCATGGATGCGTTCGATGGCCTGAGTTGTATTGAGCTTCGCTGAGAGTAGCAGACGATAGGCGTTGTTAAGCTTCTCGATCGTCTCGCGGGAGTAACCGCGGCGTTTCATGCCGACGCGATTCAGGCCATAACATTTTGCATGGTTCCCCTGAATTATTGCGAATGGTGGAGCGTCTTTTACGACGACGGAATAACCACCCACAAAAGCCTCAAACCCAACGCGGCAAAATTGATGAACACCTGAATATGCTCCGACGTTTGCACGGTCGGCGATCTCGACGTGGCCCGCTAACGTCGCGGCATTCGCCATGATGACGTCGTTGCCTATGTGGCAATCATGAGCAACGTGGGCCTGCGCCATAAAGAGGTTCCGATCGCCTATCTTCGTCAGACCCCCGCCGCCCGCCGTTCCGCGATGGATCGTCACAAACTCTCGGATCTGATTGTCGGAGCCGATCTCGGTCCGGGTCTCTTCGCCGCCGTACTTTATGTCTTGCGGCGCAAGGCCTATAGAAACAAATGGAAAGATGCGGGTTCCGCCGCCTATCGATGTGTCTCCGTCTATAACGACGTGGGAATCGAGCCGAACGCCGTCGCCAAACGTAACATTTTCTCCGATAACGGAATATGGGCCAATGTGGCAATCGCTGCCGATCTGCGCGCCGCTGCTGACGATCGCGGTTTCGTGGATGAAGGTCATAGATGAGGTCAGATCTCTTCGTCCGCAACCGAAGGCTTCACCGTTTCATCTGGCGTTACGCGGTCGCGGATGACGAGCCAAGTAAAGATCGCCATGGCGGGAATCGAGAGAAAAACGCCAAGAATTGCGCCGCCCAGCGTTGCCGAAACAATGCCGAGAATGCCGAGGCGTAACTTCTTACGTATGTAACCAAACCCGAGCGGAACGAGGCCGAGAAAGAAGCCTATAGCAGCATTGATGAGCGGGCCGTAGATCATGAGCTGGCTTTCTGTAAACTCTATCTCCATCGATCATTCCTCCGTTTTGCGGTCGGCAATCACACTTGTGATGATCGCCTCCGATGTAACCTTTCCGTCAACCGTTGCGATGCCCTTCATCTTCTGAACACGCGAACCTATCCTCAATGCGATAACCTCGAGCATCAGCGTGTCGCCGGGGACGACGGGGCGACGAAACTTTGCCGATTCGATACCGCTGAAAAAAGGGATCTTTGCGCCGCGGTCTTCGAACTCTCGCAAGGCGAGTATAGCACCAACTTGGGCCAGGGCCTCGATCTGAAGTACGCCGGGCATGACCGGAGCTTGAGGAAAATGACCGACAAAGAAATGCTCGTTTACCGTAACCTGCTTTACGCCGAGGATACGAACGCGCGGTTCGAGTTCGACGATCTTGTCGACAAGCAAAAAAGGATAGCGATGAGGCAAAATCTGCTGGATCGCCACCGAATCGTATATAGTCATTGCAAAAGCTTCACAAGTAAAAAGTCAGCAACCAGCGAAACGTATGGCGTCGCCGATTACTGACTATACTAGAAACCGCAGTTAATCAAAAATTAACGAGGGTTGGATGCCGTTGCAGAGCCTGCAGGACGTGCATTGTAAAAAGTGATGAACTCTTTTGTTACGTCGGCTGCCGGTTCAAGATAAAGGATGGCTCCGGCCTGAACAAGCTTATCGATGTCCATTACTGCAGCAAAACCCTTCTGCTTCGCGAAATCACTGATCGCACGGCCGATGTCCTGGTTGATCGGACCCAGCACTTCACCGGTACGCTTCTCGATAAAGGCGTCGTATTCTTTCTTCTTGAACTCAAACTCACGCTGAAGGCGTTGGCCCTCGTCCTGTTTTGTTTGAGCGGCATTTCGATCGATCGGAACAGCCGGATTCGCTTGCATCTTTCGAAGGTCCTCGGCAAGAGCCGCTACCTTGTTCTGAATGTTAAGCAATTCCTGCTCTTTCGGTCGGGCCTCGGTGCCGAGCGCCTTAAACGCGTTGACAAAGCGAGTGATGCCTTCTTTTTCGTCTGCAAAGGCTTGCGTGTCTATCCAAACCATCTTCCCGGCCGTTGCGGTCTGTGCCGATGCAGAAACCGTAAAGATCGCTGCCAAAAAGAGCCCGAAGGCCATAAAACTAAATCTCTTCATTATCTGTGAAACTCCTTAAAAATTGCTTGAGCAACGCTTTTGTATCGACTGCAACTTACTTTGAAACTAAAACAGCCTAATCTGTTGCCTGTAAGAAAAATAAAGGCAGAAAGAACGACAATATTATGCGAAGGCCTGCCGATTGTCAATTTTCTGACACTGGACACGCTACTAGAATGTACGTCCGACCGTAAACTTAAATCCGCTCCGTTTACCGGGCAAGAATACTCCGGGAAGTTCCTCCGTGAAGCCAAAATTTCCTTTCGGATTGTAGAAGTAGATAAGCCGAAACGGCACATTGACGATCGGAACCTGAACGCGTAACTCTAGACCGAGGGATGCCTTGAAGTCCCCGATCTTGTTAAAAGAACTATCATCAACCCGAAGCAATGAATTCTGCTGCGCCTCGCCGCGTAGATAGAATTGCTGAACTTCGGGCGAAAGTGCCGACGGGCACCCAAAGCGATTTCCGCGGCAGAATTCGGTGACAAAGTCGGTTTTCGTCATCACGCGGCCGCGATAATACAAAATGCTGCCAAAACTACTCTCAAGAACAGGAGTGTTGATCAGGCCAAGCGCCGTTATTCGGCCGGCACCGAGAAATGTATCATCCGCAAGGAATTCGCTATCGATACGCTGCGTTCCGGTATCCCGGAGATTGAAAACGCTGCCGACATCGGCAAATACCGCAAGGGTTGCGGGGCCGAATAGCGGTATCCGGTACTCGAAGTTACCCAACAATTGTGTGTCGCCGCCGATAAACCGGAAGTTACGCGAAAACAATGCCGGATTGGCACCGTCAGGTCCGGTGAGCAAACCAAGGGCCGCTATCTGGCCGGGGATCTGCGATCCTGCCGGAAACCCGGTGATCGGTATCGGCGTGCCGCTCGCATTTGTCGCTACGGACACGTTTCTCGTCGACACATAGGTGTCAAAAGGAGCGACCGGGCCTATAGAACGCGAGTCGTATCCGCGTATGTCGTTCTCACTTCCCAAATAGTAGCGTTCGTAAACCGGAACACCGCCGATAAATGCTAATGAATTAGAATTGCGGATCTTTTCTGTTTGAGCGAAAGTCCCAATGGTTCCTGCCTGAATCCGGAAGGCAAAAACTTCTGGATTGCCGGATCGTTTCCGGCGGATCGGAGTATACCTGGAATAGCTGATGTTCGGCTGATAAGACCTCACGTCGCCCCCAAGCCCTGCAAGGCCGACGGTCAGGCTTAGCTGCGAACCCCGAAGCGTATCAATGCCGTTTGGAGCCGGTTGACGAGTATCATAAACGAATGAGCCTGTGACGCGGCTGGTGATGATGCCCGGTTGGCGATAAATAACCGGAATAGTCGAGGCCGGATCGTCAAGTTCGTTGACCGGCGGATCATCGATCGATGTGGTCGAAAACTGATAGGTCAGGCCGAGCCGCGAGAACTGAGTGAACGGACGTTTCCGGAAGAAGAGTTCTGAAAGCGGAGCAGTAGCAAATAGGGTCACGCCGTAAGTACTCTGGGTAAACAGATTACTTTCGTCCGTAAGAATCTGGGCCTGGGGGTTAAATAGCTCGTTGATCAGGTCCTGATTCTGCGTCAGATAGGTTCCTTCGCCAAAGAATTTATACCGCGACGCGAATACCGAAAAGCCTACTGAGATCGGACGATTGCGGAAATAAGGTTCCTGATATGTGAACTGAAGACTCTGCTGCCGATTGCCCGCACCTAAAGCGAAGGATAAGATCTCGCCCCGGCCTGCAAGGTTATTCGTCGAATATTCCAGTCCAAAGAACGAACCGCCGATACCCGAAACGCCGCCATTGAAGGAGATCTGCTGGCGGCCTTTTTCCTTGATCTTTACGATGAGGTCAACGTCGCCCTGCTCTTCGTCCGTACGCGTCTCAACGTCCTGATCCTTGTCGATCGGGTCGAAATACTGCGTTTGGTTCAACCGGGCGATCGAAATATCCAGAAATTGCTGGTTATAGATATCGCCTTCGTTCAGCAGAAACTCGCGGCGCATAACGCGATCGCGCGTAAATGTGTTGCCCGTGAACTCTAGACGACGAAGCGAGAACTGCTTGCCTTCCTCGACCCGGATCGTGATGTCGACGATACCTTCCTCAGGAGTGGTCGGGCTCTCACGAAAGACCGGCTCGAACTCCGCACTGTAATTCACAAAACCCTGATTGCCGTAAACTTTCTTGAGGTCCTCGTAAACTGCGTCCTGCAGCCGCTTGCCGTCGGCGATCTCGCCCGGCCGAAGGCCGATGGCACCTAAAAGCTGCTGCTCTGAAAATATCGAGTTTCCTTCGACCTTCAATTCACCAACGCGGAACACCTTGCCTTCTGTGACCGGTACAACGATCCTAAGTGTGTCGTCCGTCGACGAGATCAGCGGGATCGGCAGGGTAATGAGCGGGATAAAACTCGTTCGTTTCACACCGAGTCCGACAACTTCGGGTTCACCCAAGCGGGCCTGGAAATAGCCCTTTGAGAACATATACGACTGTACATTTCTCTGAAGGTCGTGCTGCAGCTTTCGCATGTCAAGGATGTCGGCGCCCTTAAATCGTGAGATCAGTCCGGTTTCCTTTACGAGCTGGAGCGCGTTCCGAAGTTCCTTGTCACTGAAATGTTCATTGCCTTCGAAGTCGATCTGGACGATGCGAGAGCGGTTGCCCTGCTCGATCTCAAAAGTCAACGCAATAGAGGTTGCTGAAACCTCTTCTTCTTTGATCGCGATCGTTGAGTTAGGAAATCCTTTACTTGCCAGAAGCTCGCGGAGTATGCGGATCGCGCCGCGGCCTTTTACCGGATCGTAGATACGTTCTTTTGCAATGCCCGCATTCTGTTCGCGAAAAGCTTTTAATATGTCGGATTCCGGAAGTGCTTTATTGCCGACGAACTGAAGATCGCGGATGATCGGCCATTCACGAACTTCGAAGATCACATTCACACCGCCACGAACACCTTCCGTTGTGAGCACACGAGTCGCCGACTTATCGAAGAAATTTAGCGAAAGCAGTTCGCGAAGATCGCGTTCGAGAGCAGCCGGATCGTACGTGTCGCCCGGACGCGTACGGATGTAATAGATCAGGTCCTCGTCACGAAGCCGACGGTTGCCCTGAATATCAACGGATTCGACGATCTGCTGTGTGGTGACGATTGCAGCGGTTGGTTTCGCATCCGATGTTTTCTCCGTACCGGCAATAAGTGAGGAAGCCATTACGGCGAGACTCAAAACAACGAGTCCGAATGCGCTGATTTTATGCATACAAGAAAGATTCCCTAAATAATAGCTATATTCTCGGCCAACAGGCCTTAAAGCCGCCTTCCCAACAAAATAAATGCAAGATCAACGAAAAGGGGGCGGCTTTTTCAATGTCGGTATTTTAACCTGAATATGATTCGACGAAACATATTCAGGTTGCCTTGCGTGCGCCGGTCCGACAAACCTTCGAATTATACAGGTAAATGGCCGAAAAGCGAAAAGTGCGAGGGGCCTGATGCGGCCTTTCTCGCACTTAAACATCGCTGATCATACAAATGGTCAACCGTGTTGTGTAAGTTCCTTGGGAAAATCAAGCGGGAGAAGATCGCGGAACTTCAACATATCGCCGTCGCTGTAAATTTCTATATCGCTCATTTCGTCGATCTCGCCCTGTATAAGCGCTTCGGAGAGCTCGTCTTCGACGTACTTCTGCAGAGCCCGCTTGAGCGGGCGGGCGCCATAGTTGCGGTCACTCAATGTTTTATCTATTAGCCATTTACGGGCATCGTCGCTCAGGCTGACGGTCACCTGGCGCGCCGCAAGCACCTGATTAAGTTTTACGATCTGAAGATCGACTATCGCAGCCAGGTCATCATCATTAAGCTCGTCAAAGATGATCACTTCGTCGAGACGATTGATAAACTCCGGGGCAAATGTCTGCCGCACTTGCGACATTACTTGTTCTTCCAACTTCTCACGCGAAACGTCGCCGCTGGCTTGAAATCCGAAATTTCCGCGTTTTTGGATCGATCTCGCGCCTATATTCGAGGTCAAAATAAATATCGCATTTTTGCAATCGACAGCGGTACCCTGAGCGTCGGTCAAGACCCCGTCTTCGAATACCTGCAGCAGAATGTTAAAAACGTCCGGATGAGCCTTTTCAATCTCATCAAAAAGGACGACCGCGTACGGCGATCGGCGAAGCTTTTCGGTTAGCTGTCCGCCTTCGTCATGGCCGATATATCCCGGCGGCGAGCCGATGAATTTTGCAACCGCATGCTTTTCCATGAACTCACTCATGTCAAACCGGATCAGGGCCCGTTCGGATGCAAATAGGTATTCTGCCAGCGTCCTCGCCACCTCGGTCTTGCCAACGCCGGTCGGTCCCAGGAATAGGAACGAGCCGATCGGCTTCGCGGGGCTTTTTAACCCGGCACGCGAGCGTCTGATCGCACGCGCGAGTGCCGAGATGGCCGGCCTTTGCGAAACTATCCGTTTGTGAAGCTCCGTCTCGATAGCGATCAGCTTCGTAGCCTCTTCGAGTTTGATCGACGCGACCGGAACGCCCGTCCAGCGTGCTATTACCTCATCGACATCGTCTTTTGTGACCTCAATGGCGACGAGCGACTCTTCGATCGACTGAAGCTCGTAGGAGATCAGCTGATCTTCATTCGCTGCGGCACGCTTCCAGTTTTCGACGGCTTCGCGCCATGATGGCTCGGACGGATTTTCCTGCTGATGCCGCAGCTTGGCCCGAGCGCCCGCTTCGTCGAGAACGTCGATCGCCTTGTCTGGCAAAAAGCGGTCGGCAATATATCGGTTTGATTGATAGACCGCAGCCTCAAGCGCTCCGCTCGTGTACCTGATCTGGTGAAACGCCTCGTAGCGTTCAACGACGCCGCGGATGATCTCAAGCGCTTGTTCTTCGTTGGGCGGCTCGATCTTTACTGCCTGAAAACGCCGTTCGAGGGCGCGGTCCCTCTCGACTGTCTTCGTATATTCCGTCGGCGTCGTGGCGCCGATGCACTGTATCTCGCCGCGTGAGAGTGCAGGCTTAAGGATATTGGCTGCGTCTAGTGTTCCCTCGGCCGATCCGGCGCCGACGAGCGTATGTATCTCGTCAATAAAAACGACATTCTCGGGATTCTCTTTCAGTTCGGCCATTATTTTCTTAAGCCGCTCTTCGAACTGCCCGCGATATTTTGTGCCCGCAACCACCGACGACAGGTCGAGCGACAAGATACGCTTTTCGTCGAGAAACGAAGGAACGTTTCTGTCAACGATCCGCTGGGCGAGACCCTCAATAATAGCCGTCTTGCCAACACCGGCTTCACCGATAAGCACCGGATTATTCTTCGTCCGTCGGCAGAGTATCTCGATCAGCCGTTCGATCTCGGCCTCGCGTCCGACCAGCGGATCGAGCTTGCCGATAGCGGCATCCGCCGTAAGGTCTCGCGTAAATTCCGCGAGGTTCGGCGTCTTGGTTTCGTCGATCGCAGATTGCTGCAGGATCTTCGGCAGGCCGGTCCCTTTCGCGATCTCCGCGCGTACATCCTGTATTCGCAGGCCGAAATGAAAGAGTATCTCCGCAGCTACCGTACGCTCCTCGCGGAGCATTCCAGCGAGGAGATGTTCTGGTTTGATGGTTTTGTTCTTCAACTGCCGGCTTTCTTCTCCCGCCCAAAACAAGATGCGTTTTGTTTCCGGCGAAAGGTGAAGTTCGGCCGACTGAGGAATACGTTCGCGGATGGTTATCCGCTCCTCGACCTCTCTCCGGACGGTGTCGACCGAGAGCGAGTTGCGAAACGGAAAGAACCGCGATGCGATCGTCTTATCCTCGCGCAACAGTCCGAGCAGGATGTGTTCCGGCGCTATCATCTGCGAGCCATATTGCAATGCCTCGTAACGGGCAAAAAATATGACACGCCGGGAGCGTTCTGTGTAACGTTCGAACATACGTAAAAAGCTAAGACTCTACGGTTTAGACGCTACTATAGCGAATACACCGCCTAGAACGACAATGAGAAATCTGTGATTGAGTACGAGCTAGCTCTATATAGTTGCAAACAGGGGGAATATCCAGAAGAAAATTTCCCGCCTAGTTCGGCATTGTCGAACGAGCATCAACGGCGATGGGTTGTTCGGCCTCCGGTTGCGGAACTTCGTACATCACGGGCTCGTGCTTATTGCCGATGCTGCTCAGAGCCTTTCCGGCCGGAGCCATCTCGACCCGCGATGTGAGGATCCGTGTGACGCGTTTGGGCAAAAGCATCGGCGCTATGTTCGCAACCGAATCGGCAAGCGAAACGATGTCTCCGCCGCCGGACCAATGTTCGCGGACAACGCCTTCATCGGTCCGATTCACCAACCGGAGCAGTGTGAGGGCAACAACATAAATGTCATCGACCTGGCCTATGAATGGGAAAATGTCCGGTATAAGATCGATCGGCGATATAACATAAACGATCGCGGCCAGAAAAAGCGCCTTTTCAGCCGTCGGAACGCGTGCGTCTTTTAACAGGCGGCCTAGCAACATGACCATGTTCGGCAGGAACATCAGAAAATTTCCCATTCGTCCCTTTGCTTCGCGCTTCACCTTTCGCGACGGGCCCGTTGCCTGCTTTTCGATATCGCTCATTCTATGCTCCTCTCGCCAGTTTCCCTAAGTCTAGAAAGTACGCGATGTTTGTGCAAGTTTAAGGACGGAAAGTTGTATGGTAAATTCAGACTCGCAGTCAACAAGGCCATCTATGATCCTGGAAAGTATTCGCAACCGAGCCGCATCTGATATTCAACACATAGTTTTGCCCGAAGGCGAAGATCCGCGGACGTTGGCCGCCGCCGAGATCTGCACGCGCGAACGCATTGCCCGCATAACCGTGATCGGCAACGACGAAAAAGTTCGCGCCGTTGCTGCGGACGCAGGTTCAAACCTAAATGGCGTCGAGGTGATCGACCACCGAAAGTCAGCCGACTTCAGACGATTTGCCGAACTTTATCATCAAATGCGGCGGGCAAAGGGCGTCACGCTCGAAGAAGCCGAGCAGACCGTCAAGGATCCGCTCTATTTCGGCAATCTGCTCGTTCGCGAAGGCAAGGCAGATGGTTCGGTCGCCGGTGCGACGAATACAACCGCACACACGGTCGCAGCCGCTCTGCGATGCATCGGTGTTCGGGACGGGTTCAATACCGTTTCGTCGTTCTTTTTAATGTTCGTGCCGGATAAAAAATTCGGAGTGAAAGGGGCGATGATCTATGCCGACTGCGGTGTTGTGATAGATCCGGATGCCGGCCAGCTTGCCGAGATCGCGATAGCGTCGGCAGATTCGTGCCGAGCGCTTCTATCGTCCGAACCGCGTGTCGCGATGCTCTCGTTTTCTACAAAAGGAAGTGCGAACCATGCCTCGATAGACAAGGTCGTCGAAGCGACCAAGACCGTCCGGGCACGCTTTCCGGAGCTGATCATTGACGGTGAGCTGCAGGCGGATGCCGCTCTCGTACCGGCGGTCGCCGACTCGAAGGCTCCCGGGTCGGCAGTCGGCGGCAAGGCAAACGTGCTGATCTTTCCCGACCTGAACGCCGGCAATATCGCTTATAAACTGACCGAACGCCTCACGGGCGGAACCGCCATCGGCCCGATCCTCCAAGGACTCGACCGTCCATGCAACGACCTCTCACGCGGCTGCACCGCCGAAGACATCGCCGATGCGGTAGCTATCACCGCAGTTCAATCACAAGCACGAAAGAAGATCTAGTTTAGGTTTCGCGAGAGGGCGACATTGCTGCCCAGACCCTGCTTGCCTAGTTTTATGACGGTCGCATGCGTTTCAACCAGGTCGTCGCGGCTTTGCTTCCGGCGGCGTTTGTCTTCGTACATCTTTCCGTCGGCATCGGCGATCTGCTCTTCGAGGCTGCGGCCGCTTTCGATGTCAAAGTCTGCAAAGCCTACGCTGAATGCAAGTTCATACGACTTACTGCTTGTCTCATTGTAAAGTTTGATCCTTTCACGGATCCTGTCGATGCTCGTGTTGGCCGTCGCGGAAGTCTGGCCGATGAGCAGTATCACAAACTCATCGCCACCCCAGCGGGCGCCAAGGTCGGCACTTCGAGTACAAGATCTGATAATACTGGCAAACTCCACGATCGCATCGTTGCCCGCCTCGTGGCCAAAAGTATCGTTTATCGACTTCAACCCGTCCAAATCGGCGAATAACAACGTCAGCCCACGAGTAGTTCCGCGGCGTTTTTCGAGCTTTATTTGTTGCTCGGCCATTATGAGGAAACCCCGGCGATTATAAAGGCCCGTGAGCGCGTCTGTCATCGAATGCTGCCGAAGCTTTTCCTGAACATCCAAAAGCTCGGAAACGTCCTGTGCATGGCCGAGGATGTACAGGGGACTTCGCCCGTCCGTGATCAGGACATTATTGTAGCGAAAGGTGATCGCCCGGCCGTCGTGGGCCATCAATCGCAATAGTCCCCCAGCGATGCCCTTATTCGTTACCTCTCGCAGGTATGCGTCGAATTCTGCCCGAAGCGCGGGCTCGACGACCGACCGCAAATTGCGGCCGACGATATCGCTTTGCCGGTACCCTAAAATACGAAGCGCGGCGGGGTTGATAGACAGGATCTTCCCACTCAGATCATGTGAACAGATCAAGCCCATACCGTAATCGACAAGATTGCGGTATATCTCTTCTTTTATTTCCAGGTCGCGTTCGATCGCCCGGCGTTTGCGATCAGATCTATGGATGGCCAGCGAGAAATAGGAGAATATAAAAACGAGGATCGCACATAAGAATAGAGTTGATGTCGCAATCCCGAACCCAATGTTAAAATGGCTCGACTCGATGCCGTACCATTCGATGAAACCAATGATCGTAGGTGCAAGGACCGCTACAGGTAAGAGGCGCCGCATCGTTACGCCGCCAAGCGACTTATTAGTTAGCATGCCGGCGATCAGGCTTCTCGGGTTTGCGGCAAGTGCTCCGAAGGAAAGGATCAGGAAAGAAAAAGCCGTCGGGAGCGCCATCGCGTTCGTGTTTGATAGGCCGCGAAGCAGTTTTGCATCAAACAGGTAACCGAGAAAAGCCGACCACGCCATGAATATGACAAAGGCCGTACAGATCTCGCTTATATGTGCCGCCCTTTTGTTTCGACTGAGGAAAGCGATCGCTGGCCCGATCGCCACTAGCGTCAACGCCGTGTGCGGCGACATTCGGCCGGGGCGAGTCTCAAAAACAACGGTCTGGGCGAACGGAAAGAATATCTGATCAAGGCCGAAGTTGATGCCGGACAGGTAATGAGCAATGGTCAGGCCGCCGATCAGTGACGCAAACGTTCCGGCGGCAATCGCAAATATCCGCGAAAGGTTCGAACCACGGGTGTAGGAACACCATGCCAGGGCGAGTGCAAGCGCCAGAGCGGACAATGCGGTATTCGGCACCATGACCGGAAAGCCTGGAAGTACTTGGGTGAGCGAATGTGAACCGATCGTCCAACCAATAAGGACGAAAGCGGAGACAATGATAACAACGCCGGATGCAATAATTGCGAACGAACGGCGATTGCCGCTCAGAGAGGTGGTGGAAGCCATATTGGGAGTTACTACTTTTAGGTCTGTTAGCCGCCTAAAAAAGCGAGACGGACTTAAACATTACACTAAAAGTACTCCAAACCAAAGAGGTCTTATCACTGCTCGTCACTTTGCTGTCAGACAATCTGTAGGTAGTCGATCGCGGAGGCCGAAAAACTTTTGTCATCGTTGCTACTCAGTCGCGTCGCTTGTGTAGATCGAAAATCTTGCCGGAGTTCAAAAAACTTACGAGGAATGGCTGTCGTCCGTTACGAGCGTGGACGAACATCACCTGCGTCTTCCCGACGACCTTGAGCCGGCGATTGTCCTCGATGAGAACGGCAGTGTCCTCGTCAATGCCGATTCCCAGCATAGTGGGATTGACCACTATCAACCCGAAGAGACGGTTGTGCCTCTGACGGACGACGAAATGTTGGTCGAAGATTACGTTTGGGATCAGGCCGAGGCCTTTCCGGACACCAACTTGTTTTCCATCCAGTAGTTTCAGGTCCGCTTCGCCGGTCATCATTGGGTCGGACATCGCGGCAGCTCCGGCACTTGTGCCGCCGAAAGGAACGCCGGAGTTGAAACGCTCACGGACGAGCTTGAGCAATTCGTCATCAGCAAGGACGTCCATTATCCGATTCTGATCGCCGCCGGAAAAGAAAACAGCAGTCGCATCATTGAGCTGAGCAACGAACTTCGTGCGGTTTTCGCCATTAAGCGGTGCGGCCGGAGCATGATCGATCGACCCGACCGGAATTTCCGAAAAACTCTTTTTCAGTCCCTCGAAACTCTCATCGGGAACGCCGCTCGCCCAGGTTATTATCAGTATCCGCGAACGTTTCCCGCCGGCCCATTCGGCGAATTTCGCCATTGCTTCCGGTGGTCGTTCACCACCACCGATGGCGAGCAGACGCTGCTGCCCGTAAGCCGAAACGGCAAGAATTACAAAGATTGAGACCAGCAACACGTTGTTAGCAAGCTGCCTGAAACCTTTGCCCATCAATAGATCTCCTTGTCGCCCGGTGGGCGTGTCTTCCAGCGTTTATGTATCCACAGCCATTGGTCGGGATATGCCCGAATTACTTTTTCTATCTCGAGCGTGAACAACTCAGTCGTTATTCGGAGGTCTTCATCGCGGTCACCCGTTTTTGACGGCTCGATAGGCTTTCCGTGGACGAATTTGAACCGACCCGTGTTTTTGTCCCAAACGCAGAACGCCGGAAGTATCAGCGCATCCGCACGGATCGCCATCATGGCCGCCCCGGTGGTCGTACACGCCGGAACCCCGAAAAATGGAACAAACACGCCGACACGCGGATGTGTATTCACGTCCGCAAGAATGCCAAGGATACCGCCTCTTTTAAGAATGGAGATCGCCGTCATGACCGAATTGTTCTTGTTGATCGGTTGATTGCCAAACTGCGTACGGATCTTCAGTGTCATTTCCTCGATCAACGGATTGTCGAGCGGGCGTGCGAGATAACTTATCGGTTCATAAAGGGCGGCGAAGCCAAGAACGAGCAATTCCCAGTTTCCCATGTGAGCGGTCGTAATAAGTACTCCGCGTTTCTCCGTTTTTATCGATGTATAAAGTTCGTCAAGTTCGGGGTCGAGGTCGAAGTCCAATATCGCCCGGACGCGGTCAGGAGTCATTCGGTTGAAATGACTTGCTTCGCCCAAAACTCTGCCGAGATTCTCGAATGTTCCTTTGGCGATCGCTGCACGCTCTTGATCGGTCGTTTCAGGAAATGCTAGCCCTAGATTTGTCATCGCGATCTTACGGAGTCGTCCGAGAACGCAGAATCCGATGCGGCCGATCGCAACGCCGATCGCAACCGAGGCCTTTCGCGGAAGTATCGAGAGAAACCCGAAGATCGAACGGGCAATGGCAAATTCCAGCCATATCTGAGCTTTGCCTTTTTTCTCTGGCATAGACGAATTGTTAATCGGGCCAACCGCGAAAGGCAAGTACGGCGTTAAGCCCGCCAAAGGCAAATGAATTAGATAGAGCGGCGTCGGGCGAGGCTTCGGTTGCTTCGGTGATGATGTTCAGCCGGCATTCCGGGTCGGCTTCCGTGAAATTAGCGTTTGGCGGCAGTCGCCTATTGTGAAGCCCGAGTACAGTTGCCGCCGCCTCGATCGCACCGGCGGCGCCGAGCGTATGGCCGTGCATCGACTTGGTCGAACTGACGAGAACTTCGTCCGTGTGATCGCCAAAGACCATCCGGATCGCTGTTGCTTCCATCGGGTCGTTCGCCTGTGTCGCCGTGCCGTGAGCGTTGATGTATCCGATCTCATTCGGCGAAACACTGCCGTCGGCGAGTGCAGCTTTCATCGCCTTTGCGGCGCCTTCGGCAAGCGGCATCGTCAGATGATGTGCATCAGCAGACATACCGAAGCCGACCATCTCAGCATAGATCTTTGCTCCACGACGCGATGCGTGTTCAAGCTCTTCCAGAACGAACATCGCTCCACCTTCGCCGAGTATCATCCCGCTTCGGTCCTTTCCAAACGGTCGGCACGTATCCGGCGAAACGACACGCATCGCTTCCCAAGCTTTTAGGTTGCCGAACGTAAAAGGAGCCTCGCTTCCGCCAGCGACCGCCGCATCGAGAGTTCCTTGGCGTATTAGCCAGAATGCGTTGCCGAGAGCATGATTTGCTGACGAACACGCGGTCGATAATGTAAATGTTGGACCGGTCAGGCCAAATTCGATCGAAACGTGGCTCGCGACGCTGTTGCTCATCGACCGCGGGATCGCTATCGGCGGAACACGATTCTTCTTATTCGCATAGAGGTCGTAAAAGAAGGCGTCTTCCGTTTCTTTGCCGCCGAGACACGAACCTGTTACAACGCCGGTCCGATTCTTTAGTTCGTCGTTGAATTCTATACCGGAGTCATTTATCGCCTCGCGGGCCGAAACTACGCCGAAGTGCGCAAACGGATCGAGCATCATCATCTGCCGCTCGTCAAAATGCTCGGCGGCGTCGAAACCTTTGACCTCGGCACCGTTCGCAAAGCGCATCCCGGCCATATCGACTTTGGATATCGGGCCAATGCCCGATCGTCCGTCGATCACCGAGCGCCAAAAGTCCTCAGCGTTGTTGCCCAGGGCGCAAACGACGCCGATACCCGTGATCACAACTCTTTTCATTGAAAATTAGTAAGGCGGTGGCTATTCGTCCTTTGACTCAAGCAAAGATTCGATCGCCATGATAACTTCTGAGACCGACCGCATTTCCTGGGCCTTGTCGTCCGGAATTGCGATGTCAAATTCTTCTTCGAGTTCGAAGACCAGATTAAGCCCGTCGAGCGAGTCAAATCCCAGTTCTTCGAATGTTGTGTTCAGCGTGATCTCGCCGGGTTCGGCTTGTCTAAAATCTTTGAAAACACGCAAAACCCTATCCGAGACCGTTTCATCTGCCATCAATATCTCCCGGCTGTTGTAGTTTAGGAATACAAGAAAAATCTATAGGAGTTGCACCCTTTAGTCAAAGAACACATGGATTATCCAGCCGCCGGTAACTGTTACAAAACTCTTGTAAAGCGATAAAACTACGTTACACTTTCAACCAATAGATATAGGCCCCGCAAGTGGACCACCTTTTACAATTGATCGTTTTTGTCATTTCGCTGTCGCACTACCGTTTATGAAGCCTATTCCCGGGTAAAGTTTTGCGGCCGCCGGCCGGTCTTGGACGGCGAGAAACAAGCGGCCGTTAAAACATGCTGGACACCGCCAGGACGAATAAAGCCGAACCAGACTATAAAGCGATCGCGCACGTTGTCGGAGTGAGTGAAAGAACCATTCGCCGATTCGACGCCGGAACCTTTGGAAAAAGTTCACCGGCTTGCGATGTGCAGGTCGCGTTCGTCCCGGGTGTCCCGTCCAGACACTTTGCACTCTGCGTCATCGAAAGATCTCCGTTGTTGTCGAGAACGTTCTTCAGCTTTCGTCCGGGCGGATATGTCTGTTCTACCATTGGGCGTATGAAAACAATGTCACGGAGGACTTCTCAATGCCGGCGAAGCTTCTATCGCGCGTCACTCTTTAGAGAAAAGGGTCACGCACAAACAAGAGTGGCAAGGAGTTTAGTATGATGCTGTCATATGAATGTCACTTTTCAGTTTCTACTAATTCTTCACATTGAGGCGTGGACAATCCATTAAAGGAAGCATAAACCCCATATTCTCGATAGTTTTTCACCCGGCTGATGATTTCCTTCTTATTTTTATTGTTCTTCAGCTTCTCCTTAAGATAAGCGACCACATCTTCCAAAGATTCGCCCTTGCCTTTGCAATTAATAGCCTTAAAGAATTTCGGCTTTCCGTTTTCGAGAACGGCGATGTTGCTGAATGAAAAAGGTGTGTCAATAAAGGCGAAATGGTACACATGCTCGTTCTTAAACTCTACACGCTCTAGCAACGAGGTTTGTTTATTCAAGGGCTCGGTCAAATCCCAGACGAAAAAGCCGCTGCCTCTTGATTCTTCAACGGAATACCACCACGAAAAGTGCTTTTTTACTTTCTCGGAAACGGAATGGCGAAGCACGTCCGCAAACTCACCGAGAACCTTCCCACGATGAATTAAATCGTCAGAGTATTCTCGAATGTTTTGGTCATAATTGCACCGAACTCTATAATCATCAACCGTGCGGTAATTGCCGTATCTACGATAATTCCTCAGACGACTTAAGGTCTCATCTCGATCTTTATTATTCTTGAGTATTTCACTCGCATAATTTATCGCCTCCTCTAAGCGATCGTTATTGTACTCGCAGTTGACGCTCTCGAACACCCTTACTTTCCCCCCCTTAAGAAAGGCGATGTGGCTTTGTGAAAGTTGTAAGTTTATTGGAGAGAAATGATAAATGTGATTATCTACAAAGTTAATGCAGTTCTCCGTTTGGCTACCCAGAGTAGAGATGTATTTATTTGACGGCTTGTTCAGGTCATAAACAAAGAATCCCGCTATATAAACGGATTCTTCGTAACCCGGAACAGAAGTCTTTAAAATCTCTTCAAACTCTTCAAGCACTTTTTGTCTTTCATACAGGCCATCTGAATTTTTCGGGCACTGACCAGCTCCAATAAGTGAAAACATGAAAATACAAATCATTACGAAGAAAATCGGCCTCATTGTTACCTCCTGCGTCTAGAAACACATACCCGTCGGACATCGGTTAAAAAACGTGTTTATTGTCTCCTGCCGCCTGTGCTCTTGAATTTCTCTCCTTATCTGATCGGCCATCCAATCAGGCGAACCTTTTCCAGCGGGGTGGTAAACAGAGTTTCTGTAAGTTTCATTCTTAGTTTCTTGGACTTGTTTTAAATCTAGATCGTGTTCTGCTTCATGACCAAAAGATGCAACCATTGCATCTTCTACTTCTTGCTTTGTTCCCAAATACTCTCCTTCATATATGGTGATAGTTGCCTCTCTGTAAACTTCATTTCCATTTGCGTCCTTTTCAATATCAACCGTGCCTCCTTCAAATTTTCTAGTATCACTGTTAAACGTTAATTTTACTTTCGAGCCATCACTTGCAGTTCCATGTGGTTCATGTCTGGCAAAAGCTTTTGGCGGCGGCCCCTGAGGATCCTTATCGCCGAATGCAAAATTTATCATTGTTTTATGAGCGTTTAATCTATGAAACTGACTATTTGCAGTCGAACTCCCGGAATTGTTGACGAGATTTACTAACCTCTGCAAATGTTTTGAGGCGTTATTACTTTTGATTACCCACTTTCCGTCCTCTTTTTCGATGATTACCTTTTCGCCATCCGTCCCTTTAAATTCTCTTCCGGTAGGATCTATAAATCTAAGCGGATTGTTTCTTGTATACACATATAGATTTATCGACTGGGGGTCCAATAACCTCCTTCTTGTCATCATTATCGGGTCAACAGATGTAAATCGACCGTGACCATAACCGTAATAACGCGCTTCGGCAAAGTCTAAAGAAGATTCATTATCCCGTTCATAGCCGGTGTATTTTTGGCGAACATCGTCGGGTTGGTAACCCAGACCAGCCGAGCGGTCGGTGGTTGAAATTTCTTCACCGAAGGGGTGGAAGTCGCGACGGGAGATCGTTGCACCGTTCTCATCGGTTAGGATTCGTGGGCTACCGAGGTGGTCGGCGGTTGTGTAGCTGACCGTCGGAGATTGGGGTGCGGCAATCGTCGAATACTCACCTATGAGTTTGCCGCCGGCGTCATAGACGAACATTGTTACTTCGCCGGTGGAGGGGACGTCCTTCTTTATCCTCCGGCCGTCGCCGTCGTAAGAATATTCGCCGACGGTCGACACCGGGTTGCCGTTCGCGTCGAGCGTTTCCACCTTCACCTGCTTGTTCTCGCCGTCATACGTAAAGCGTCGGCTCTCGGCGTCGCGGACGGTGTTGCCGGCATTGTCAAAAAGATAGCCGATTAGTCGGTTGTTCGAAGTGTTCACAGACGGATTAACGATCGGACGGGTCGCCGCGCATACTTCGGTGTTGTTATTGCACTCCTTCGGCAGTGTCGTCGTAAGTGCCTCGTCAAAGTTCCGATTGCCGTAGCGGTCGAACTTAAAGGTCTGCTGCCATGATGAGTTGCCGCCAATCGTTTCCGTTGCCGACTTCAACCGATTAAGGCTGTCGTAGGTGTAATTCTGGACCGCAGTGAACCCGGGCGTCTGTCCGACAGTCGGAACCGTGATCGTCTGCTTTGTAACGTTGCCGTTGTTAACCGCGGCCGTCGCTCCGTATTCGTAATCCAGCTTTAGCAGATTCGTGGCACCGGGCGTCACGCCGAGTGCGATCTGCGTGGGCTGCAATCTTGAGTTGAACTGCGTCGATTCCCAGCGATTGTTGCCGAGTTGCATTGAGGTGACGGCACCGGCGGGGTTGTAGGTGAAGTTCTTTGCGTAGTTCCAGAGGCCCGCCTCGGCGGTGCAGGCGGCGTTCGTCCCGGGCGTCGAGTCCAAGCACCTTGCACTCTGCACCATAGAAAGATCGCCGTTGTTGTCTATTACGTTCTTCACCTTGCGGCCCGAGGGATAGGTCTGTTCGATCAAGGCCCCCGATAAATTATACGTGTAATCGGTTTCGTATTCTTCGCCATCCGTCGTCTGCTTATGCCCCGTTACACGTCCTAAGATGTCGAACGAGGTGTATTCGGTTGTCGAGACGCTGGATGAGACTTTTGTGAGCCTTCCTTTAGCATTCGTAAGATTATCGTAAAAGTAACTGACGTTCGGTGTTGTAAAGCCGGATTCGCCCGAATAGTTTCTGGTTTTGACACGATTCAAGGCGTCATAAGCATAGGTGGTCGTTATCGTCCGGGCGTCAGTCTTGGTTATTAGATTCGAGTTGTTATCGTAGGTGTAGTTTATTGTGCCGGATTCGGGGTTGAGGGCCTGTTTTAGCCTTGAAAGGGCGTCATAGGTGAATGTCCGCGTCTGGGTACAGGTTGATGCACCGCCGCACTCGTCCGTAGTGTCTCCATCTTGCTGAACCGCGATCAAATTATTCAACCAATCATAGGTATAAAGAGTTGGCTGGTTCGGACTGTCGATCGTTCCAAGGGCATTGCTGCCGTCTGGTTCGTCGACTCGCTTTAGCTGACCAAGCGCATTTGTAACGGAACGGCGAAGTTTCCCGGCCTGATCTGTGACGGTGACCACGGTTCCGATCTCGCTTCCCGCCGTTGCAAGGCCGTAAGCGGTCGTGACGACCGCTCCATCGGGAGTCGTTACCGAATCATTTCGGCCGAAGTCGTCGTAACCCGGCGTGGTCCATTGAAGACTTGAGGCACAGGTGAGGGCTGTACTGCTCCGAACCGGATTGGACGTTTTAAGAACACGACCCATATCGTCGTAACAGGTGACGACAAAGATATCGTCATCGTCAGCCACCACAGACTGGCTTAGGACGCCGCGCCCCAACCCGTCGAACCAACTGATAGCCTCTTTCCAGTTCGTCCCGTCGATCTGTGAACGAGCCTTTACCCAGCGAGTGGACGCACTTGTCCCCGCCCCGTACTCCGTGATCGTCTGATGGCCGTTCGGGGCCGTTACCTTTTTCGGCCTCAACAGCGGATCGTCATACTCCATCATCGTCGTCTGGCCGTTTATATCGGTCGAAGACAGCGGCAGCCCTGTGTTGTAGTCATACGTCGCCGTCGTTGTGAATGCAGTATTAGATCCATGTGTGCCCGTAGAATCCGGGGTCGGCGTCGTCGTACTGGTTGGATAGGCAAATGCATAATCGTCGTCGTATGCCACCCAACTGTCATTTCCGCCGCCATCTCGGGCTCTACGTACGTTGCCGTATTGGTCGTAGAAACTCTTTGTTTCTACATAATAGCCGTTCGCAATGTCGTAAAAGCCTTTTACCGTCGTGGGAAGCCCGCGTTTGGCACCTACCGTTGAGCCCAGCTCGGTCACCGGGTCCAGCCACGAATTGGCCGCGGCGGTTGGCATCGTCCCCGTCGACGATTCCGCATGGCCGCTGTCGTCATAGCTGATCTGCGTCTTGGCCTTTATATTACCGGCGGCGTCCTTTACTCGTGTTTCCGTGACAAGACCGTTGATATTACGCGCTTTATAATTCTCGTTGTAGAGATAATCCATCTCGGTGACAACGGACGGTGCCGAGCTGGAGAACCACGCTTCAGCGGTCGTAATGTTCGCACTTGCTGCCGTTGTTGCGCTCACGACCACATAATCGTAAGTTTTCGACTGCTTTGGATTCAGCGATGAGAAATATGCCGGGTCCGAACTTCCGGTCGTGTCATAAACGGTTTCCGTCATTGTTGCGAGTGCATTAGAGTCGCCGGGTTCGAAGATAATACTGATCTCTTTCACCGGACGCATGTCGCGAGTCGCAGAAGCAGGAGCTCCCGAACCTAGTGGTCCAGTGAGGGCAAATTCGGTCAACTGCTTCGAACGAAGATTATCGTTGTCATCGTATACACGATCTTCATAAGCTCGGCCCGTGTAGGCAGAGCTGAATCCATAGGGATTCAGCACGACCGCATACGGTTCTGTGTAGATGAACTGCTTAGTGTATGAACCATCTGCGGCAGTCGTCGTTACGGCGTATGGGGGGGCAGAAACCGCGTATGTCCAGTGAAGCTCGTCGGTTCCGTCTCCTTTTTCGCTAAGATACCTATCTGTAACACCCCGGTTGGCCACGTCGTATACATCATTGGCCTGGGTAACGGTTGGAACGGGAGCATACACGAACCGCTCATACGCTCCAGATGGGTAAATGACCTGGGCGATCTCTCCATATACGTTGTACTTAAACTCGTAATACTGGCCGTTCGGAAGGGTGATCTTCTTCAGTACCACGGGATTGAACAGACCCCCGAGCGTACACATACGCTTGAAGGAGTCGTATGCTCCGAACAGATATGGGCTGACTGCTGTTGAACCCTGACCCGAGCAGGATCTCCAAGCGGTATAGCGAAGAGCGTCCGACGTATTCAACAGCGCGTCTTCCAACTCGGCCCATTCAAAATCCACGTCGTACGTCGATGAACCGCCGAATCCGGGGAACTCAGCAGTCACCGTCCCAACCGTTTGGCCGTGAACTCCGCCCCAGCCATCGGCCGTCCCTCCGAACTTGTCGGGAAAGGGATCGTCGATAACACGACCCATTGTGTCAGTCCACGCACGTGTCGAGGTGTTGTAAGCGGATTTGTTTCCATGCGCATCATAGGTCGCAGTCGCTGTTGCAAGAGCGCCCGTTGTCGTACCAAAGACGTAGCGGCCGCCGTCCGGAAGATATAGAACACTAGATGAGGATCCTGATTCGAGTCGCATTCGCGATCCGTCCACGGAAAGATATGTGCCCGTATAGTCGACCGGGGTGCATCCGTTGCCGAGAACTGTTCCACAGTTCACCGGCTCGTCGCTTGCTCTCATTTCATGCGTCGACCCGTCGGGCATGTGAACTTGAACGCGTTTTACGTAGAAGATATCGCCATCAGGTGGCGGGTTCTCCCACGTAGCCGTAACGAAGATCTGTCCATCCACCGGGTACTCGCCGGGTACGTTACCCTGGTTTCGGTAAACATCCGTCGAGAATAACAGCCGAGCGGTCCCGAGCGAGGACGACCAACCCGCTGCGGTTCCCTTCGCATACCGTGGCCGAATGTCGTTCATATGGAACCCGAGCGGGCTTTCCCACGAATTGTAGGTGTCCATTCCCCAGACTTTCGAGGAGTAGCTAAACGTAGCGCTCTTCCCATTTCCTGCTCGTCCAGGATAACCAATAACCGGAATCGACAACTCCATGGCTAACGTAGACGGATTGACCCGTGCATTGCTCTTCAGTACTTTGTCAGGGCTATAGTCGGTGTTGCGAATGCTTTGCGCATCAGCGGAAATCGCGACGAACCCGCCTAGTGCGATCGCGAGAAGGAAGAGAGCTGTGGTCAGGCGGCTTGATTCAAAAACGGTTTTCGTAATCATGGCGATCTCCTTCTCCGTGGCTTTTACAGTGGTCGATGGTTGCGGGACGACATATGTAGTTGTAGTTGGCTTCATGGGCTACCTCCTGTAGTACGCCGGGACGGGGATGTCGTTGGCGATGCCCCATTGTTGGGAGCGGAGTTCGTTAGGGTGCGGGTTGATCTCCGTCGGCGTCTGGCCGGTAAGACCGAGCTTCGACGACTGACGGATGTACCAGTATCCTAGCGTCCCCAACGGCGAGTCGGTCGGCCGCCAGACAGCGATGTCAACAATGCCGTCGCCATCGTAGTCATTGTGGACAGGTGTATCGCCCGAGTTTTGCCAGGTCACCGACGAGGTCCCCGTGAAAGCTCCGTTCATGATCACCCAGCTATTGCCATTCAGTACCGCGTAGTTGACCTTGCCGTCACCATCGTAGTCGCCGCTGACCGGTACCCCGCCGGAACTAATATTGACGGTCTCCAGCGAACTCGTTGAGCTGCGGAGTGTGTAAAACGTTGTGTTAGAGCCACGATAGACGGCGATGTCGGCCTTGCCGTCACCATCGTAATCGACAGGAGCCGGTACGTCACTACTCAGGCCGAACTGCTGATAGGTCGTTCCGCTGTCGGAACTACGGTAGATATACCAGGTCTGATTAGAGGACCTGAAAACAGCAAGATCTGTCTTGCCGTCACCGTCATAGTCGGCATGGACGGGCTGGTCGCCTGATTGGCCGAACTGTACTGCGTAGCTTGAATTGTCTGACGATCGAAACACCCACCATGCACCGGTCGAGGGCCGGAAGTATGAAAAGTCTGTCTTGCCGTCGCCGTCGAAGTCCCCCGGAACTGGGAGGTCGTCTTCATCTCCCCACTCTTGCGCGACGTGCTGTGAATTGGGTCCGCCGAGTACCCACCAGACTCCCGACGTTGGCCGCCACACCGCCAAGTCGCCAGGCGGAGCAGCATTGGCATCGGCGTCTTCCACCGCCAGCAATCGCGAGCCGGCATAGATGTATTCCTTGCTTAATTGCGGCGTCGGTGTCGGCGACGGAGAAATGACGAACGGGTTGACCGACGAAAGCATTGAACGGTCCTTTGCCCGAAGTGCGTTCTGCCTGAGGGCATCTTCTTCAAGATACTTCAGCGCCCCGCCCAAGACCCCAAGCGACAGCACGGCCACTGCTGCGACGACCCACATTCGATTTGTCATAGATTTTCAGTGATAGGAAAAGATTGCCACTACCATAATCTCGAATAGGATCTAAGTCAAGAAAATTCTTCACACAGCGGGGGCCAGATGAACCGTGTTTGCGTTTTGCCTAAGTTGTGCCGACTTACTACAAAGAACGAAGCCGCCAGGATATGCGGCTTCGTTAGTTTAGACCTGATTGTGTGGATTCACCTTTTCGAGCTGGCCGCATGATCGACCGGATAGCTCTTTCCAAGAGCTACCATTTGCCCGCGGAATTCGGTCAGACCGGCAAATGCTGGTTTCTGTACCAAGTGTGCGAAGGGCCTCCCGGCATCGATGGTACTAACGGTCTAGCCGAGGTGTCGAAATTCTAGTGGGTTTAATTATGTTGGACGTTTCTCTTTTGCAGATGCCTTTCGAACCCGTCAAAGTTTTCTAAAAACGTTGCGCTTGATTGATGCGTATAGTCGGCCGTCTGTTGGAGTTTGGAGTGACCGAGCGATTCCTTCTGGGCGAACGGATCTACTCCGAAGCGGTTGGCCCTGGTGCTGAAAGTGTGACGAAGGGAGTGAGCTGTTATGTTCGCGAGTCCAAGATCCTCACAGACCGATTTCAGTCTCGCCGAAAATGACAAAGCCCGGGTCTTCGCTCCAGGAAAAATGAGAGATTCCGGCGAAACATCACCAGCAATTTTTTTCAAAGTTAGCAAAATTGAACGGACGTTTGAGAACATAGGAATCGTTCTGGGCGTTTCGGTTTTGGTCGTCTCCGATCGAAGCCGGATAACGCCACTCTCGAAATCGATGTCGCGCCATTCGAGTACAAATAGTTCGCGGCGTCGAAGACCTGTGTATAAAAGAATTTCGGTTGTATCTTTTAGAATCGGATCGTTGGCCACCCGATTTAACAAGGTCATTTCTTCGTCGTCTGAAAGGATTCGATCACGTTTAGGTAAATTTCCGTAGTATTGAATTTTACTGACGGGATTCTCCTTCACCTCTCCGAGACGACACGCAAGCTTAAAGATTGCCGACAGAACCGCTACGTCACGGTTCACTGTTGCCCTAGATCGCACCGATCCACGACACGTAGTCTCCGCAGATCGTTGCTGTTGAAAATCCAGAACCCGCGGTGGCGTGACTTCGCAAAGACGTAACTTCCCGAACGATTCGATCAACGCCTTCAAGACAGACCGCTCGACGTTGAAGCCTTTTTTATGTTGCTTCGCGTATGGTGTGTAGGTGGTTTCCACGAATTCCTTAAAATAGCGCTGACCGCTTTCGCCCCAACGTTTTTCAAATAATTCGTTTTTAAGAATTTGCTCGGCCCTTTCCGCTTGTTTTCTAGTTCGAGCCTCTTTGATCGCTTTGCGGATTCGGTTTCCGTTGATCTGAAATCTGACGTACCACCGACCGTTTTCTATATGAACTGACATTTGCGCTTCACTCCTCAATTTGCCGTTGCTGGGTGCTTGCGCGTGAATTTTAACACAGACAAAATCTGCAATCCTTACGCGAAAACATGATGGACCTAGATTAGAGGGGAAATCTCTTGGCGCACATGGCACCATGGAACCGGATGTTGCAAACAAACGACTTAGCCCGCGCCAAGAGAGTGACTTGCATCGATTCTGTTGGAACATCTCTTGGCACGCGGTGCCATGTGGTGCCATGTGGTGCCAAGAGATTTTATTCTCTTGGAGCGGGTTAAGTCTCATAGAATTAGTGATTTACCGGTTTCGGTGCCAAGGTGCCAAGAGATTCTCTTTTTAAAGGGGATAGAGAAAAAAAACATACTGAGTCATGGTTCAGATTTGGTCTGAATCGACCTTTATTCGTCGTAACGTTAATGTCCGTTGCCGCCGGCTGCGATCAGGCGCGATGTATTCGGTTCCATGCTCTCGTAGATTCGGAGCGAGAAGGGAGAGCCGTTTCCCGATGCTTTGCGCACTTTTAGGAAATCCGCGCGAGTTTGAAAGGTTGTGGGCCGTGATCCTCAGAACCTCGTCGAAAAGTTCAGACGGTAAACCCGTCCATACTGTTTTGTATCTCATAAACTCCAGGATTTTTTCCGCGAACGGATCGCAATCTAAGGCAAGATCGTGGACGCCCTCGCGGTTCCCCTTGTAGTGAGCTAAAAACTGCCCTTCTGGCAGCCCCAATCCGATTTCTGCGGCAACTCCCCAAAGCGTAAAATCTGCCAGTCGAGGTAGTTCTATTCCACCTTCTCGTGCGAGGGCGGTGGTGCCTTCAATTCTCGCAAGGGCAACGCAAACAGCGTCGAGCAACGCTCCCAGAAGTCGCGGCCGTGCGTTCTCAAACTCCAACCAAAAAGTCGTCTCGTCAAAACGTGTGGTGAGGCGCGGAAGGTGCAGAAGAATTGCTCTATCAAGTAAATCAGAACGATTTATCACCTCGTCAATTCCATTAAGGATGACGGGCCGTGTCAGGCTCAAAAGAACTTCCTCGCCGTCGCTGAACAGTTCGCGGGTTGCGAAGCCGCCACCTGTTGAAAGTCGGCAAAGCGAATCGGACAAAGCAACCGACATCGAAGATAGATTGTCGAGTGATATCACCCAGCTATTGTTTGCAGCGATCATCAAGTCGCGCTCATCCTTTGGCGAACTACGAAGGGGTGATTTATTGGGATCAATCAAAAGACGCAGAACTTTCGCAGTTGTGCTTTTACCGCTCCCCTGTTCGCCATGAAGCACCAGGACGGGAAACGGTTTGTTCGGCCTGAAATTGGCGGTTAGCCATGCGAGAGCAAGTGGCCAATCGTTTTCGGAAACATTTGCAAATTGTTTCAGTTCGGAGATGTCGCCGCCTTTTTCCGGTTTTGGTAAAGGCAGGGTTCCGGCAGTTCGGCGAAATTTCACCCGCGGATCATTCGTTACGCTCCAGCCGTCCGCTGTCATCTTCACCGCATCCCAATGATCGTTACCCAAGTCGAGATACAAGGCACCGTCGAACTCCGCAACGCGGAGATGAACGCCTTTCGTTTTGCCTTCAAATCTTGCCTGGCCGCTTAAACCGTAAACCACATCCTGAACGGCCTGTGACGACGGCATCGCGCTTTCCTGATTCCAATGTTGAAGCGTGAGCCAATCGCGAAACGCTCGGGATTTTATTGGAAAGGTTTCTTTGTGTGAATTTACTGAAACGGTTCCGAACGCTTCACGGTCCGGCGTGTGAAAAAGCTCTACTTCTTGGGCAAGCTTCATCAATCGTGACGACTGGGTTTCTGTCCTGTTCGTTTCTGTTTTCGCAGTGGCTTTTCGAAACTTTTTCTTATCGTTCGTGAGGTCGGCAGTTCCATCGTCGCCCGATCGCTCGCCGGCACTGCCACCTTCGTTGTCCGGCGTCGGCCGATTTGCCGTCGGGATTTCGAGACTATCGGCACCGCTCAGCAGAGCCATAAGATCATCAAGCTTGTTTCCTTTCGCGATCCAGTCGGACACGTCGCCTTTCTCGGGCAAATCCGGCAGATGCAAAATCTGGACATCGGCGGCGATCCCCAAAAGACTTTTACCGACAGCCTTAGAATGTGCCTCTCCGGCCGCGTCATTGTCCGGTATGATGAAGCAGCGAAAATCTCGAAGGTGCGAGCTGTATTCATCTTTCCATTTCCCGGCTCCCTGGGGATTGCATGTTGCCGTTGCTCCGAGCTTCAACAAACTTTCAACATCCTTTTCGCCCTCGACAATAAAGACGGGAAATGTCCGGTCCGCTTTAAGAAGTTCAGGTAGCCGGTAAGGAACGCGCCGTGTGCCGTCCAGCTTCCAAGTCCAGCCAGTTCCGTTCGGCCGTCGCTGGCGATATGTCTTTGGCTGGTATTTAACCGTTTGAAAGAGCAGATCTCCGTTTTCATCGCAATAATCATATGTCGCGACGACCTGTTGTTGTAACGACTCCACGCGGGCGGGATAAAGATCCTTCATACTCATGCCGACGGCATCGAGAATGGCCTTCGTTTCGCAGCTGGCGTGACAATGAATGACTACATTTCCCGATTTACCGGACGCAATAGAAAGGCTTGACGTCCGATCGTCATGGGCAGGACACAGAGCCTGAAAGCCGTTTCCGTTCTTTGTCACACCTGAAAGTTTTTGCAATATACTCACAAGCGGTTCAGTCATCGTTGCCCTCCCAAGTAGCAAAGTATTTCCTCAACGTTCTTACCCTCGCGCGCCATAAGCCGAATATTCGCAAAAAAATAGTCTTTAACCATTTCGATTGATTGCTTCTTAGCGGCAACGAAGCCCCGGAAATATCCACGGTTAAATTCAATTTCTTTCTCTGTTAAGTTTTTGGTCCGTCCTGAATTTGAGTTCTCTGTTTTCATGGTTCACCTCGTCTGCTGATGCGCCCTGGTAAAAACAGAAACGCATCGCCTTTGTGCTAGACGATGCGCGCGGTTTGTGATAGAGTTTTCCACAAGTGACGCGGCAACGTCATGGTTTTAGAAAGTTCCTTTGCTGCAAACAAAGGGCTTTCTCTTTTTAGGGGCTTAATCCTTCGAGATTCTTAACAGGTCAAAGGGATTAAGCCTTTTCCATTGTTCTAAGTCGGCACAACTCCGGCAAAACTCAGGAATCTAAGCTGAGTCGGTAGCTAGGGCCGTCATTTTTGTTCTAACATCTTTTTTTAGACCTTCAAGGAACGACACGCCGCGCGTATCTAGAGCGTCGAGCTGTGCCTCATAGCTTTCTCCGCAAATATTCTTCAAAACACTGATCAGCGTTTCGGAAGGCGTTTCGAGCAATGAAAGTATTTGCATTGTCTCCGGCCGATCTTGCAGTACAAATTCACTAATGAATTCATCCGCCAGATCCGAAGGAGAATTATCTAGTACGACATCTTGCAAAACGTGGCTTATCATTTCATCTGCTGTCATCGCAGCCGATTCTTCTAGTACAGATTCATTCAAACTTTGATCCATCATTTTTTGCTGGCCCCCTCTTTTTCTGCTTTGCCGTTCTTCCGGTTCTGGATTTGCTCGGCAAGATTTGCAAGCTCGCCGCTGTTTGTCGGTTCAGAAGAATCTCGTAAATGAACAGGGGCGGCGATCGACGGTGGCTTCGGAATCAGCCCCGACAGTATCGGCAAGAATGTTCCTGCGTTGCGACCCAAAGAATCGATCAGCCTGGCGCCGTCTGCGATCAGACTGCCACCGCTCTCGGTTGAGCTGCTTGGAGCGATTTCTTCGGATAGCTGGCGAACGCCACGTTGCACTTCAAGAGTTCCTTTCAGCATCGAAAGCATTAACTCCGAAGGATTCTCTTTTGGAGTACTGGACTGCATTATCATCTGGGCCATTTGTAGTCCCTGCTGAAAAGATTTTTCCGATTGCGCTTGCATTTCGCGAATCATCGCAAGCGTATTGTTTTCAGAATCCCTAACGGACGACTGCCTTTCCCGTTCTCGATCTTTTAGCTCCCTCACCTCCCGACGCATCGCAATCAGCTCGGCTCGAAGCTCGATCTCGCTTGTGATGTCATAATCCGGTTCAGCTTCGTCGTTGTCGGTTTCCGGCTCAACATCTATGATTCGTTCGGGTTCCGATTCCGTGTCCACAATCGAAAAATCAAACGACCTCTCATAGTGTCCGTTTGTTTTCCTCAATTCGGTCTTATAGTCTCCAGCACCGAACATTTCCTTTAAGAAAGTCGGTAATCGGCGTTCGAGCGGATCTCCGATTACCGCTTCGGGAAATGAGCCTTGCTCTTTTGGTTTTCCGTCTATAAGTCGATAAACGAAAACCTTGCGTTCTGCTTTTGGTTGGCGAGGCTTTCGCGGCCTTGTCTCCGCTTCTTCCGCGTCTGATATGGTGTCTCTATCGTTCATTGATTGCTCCTTTCCCGACGTTGGTCGCGGCATTAAACCGCAAAGTTTCCGTTACACCGCTGAATTGACGGGGCTCCCCCCTTTCGACTGCAATACGGGTTCGCCCCTTTTCGCGGTTGTTCGACTTCACTGCAACGATTCCTTAAAGGCTAATCATCGTCCGGAGTTTCATCGTCGTCGTCGCTTTCGTCGTCGACTATTTCTTCAAGAGCGTCGGAAACGGCTTTTTCAAATCCGACACCATACGCATCCTTTAATATTTCGCGCGCTGAGTCGATTGCTTCGGCAGTTGAAATTCTCGAACCGTCGGCATCGTCCAGCGTCGCCACAGCATTGGCGATCGCATCCTTTAATTCAGCAAGTGTAGCCATCTTTAATTCATACCTCGTAGTTAGATTTGGCAGTCTTCCCGCCTGTAAAACCAGGTTATTAGAACGTCGAGGCAGGCGTCTCGCAGCGAATTATATTTGTGTTCCCTTCGTAGGCATTTGACGTTTCTTTTTCCTACGCTTTCTCTGGAATGTGCCGAGATCGTAGTCGCTTCGAAGTGCACGTAATCTGGCCTTCTCCTCGTCTAGCCATACAATCAAATCCTTCTGTGCCAATATTTCGGCTGTGGTTCCGGTGTACCCTTCGGATAGGTAAACAGACTTCAATTTAGGTAGCTCTTTTTCGCCGTAAAATTCAGCGATGACTGTGACGCTTAGCCCTCTTGATAGCATTGCCAATTTTTCTTTCGTTGCCGGTTTTTGTTTGCATCCCCGTTTCTTAGGATTGCCTCGGACAGCGAGCTTCAGTACTATACGGTAAAAGGCTTCGGTAAAATTACGATCAGACAGCAAGTTTAAGCGGCCTTGAATGGCGTCCGCGTTGTCACCAGCGAATTCTAGGTCTTGTGTTGCGTATTTTAGGGTCAATTTATTTGCATGGTCCTGCTTTGCTACCTCGGAAGAAGAGATTGCGCCAAGATTCAGGTAACGTCCATCATCTAATTTGAGCCAGAATATTCCCTGAATTGCATCATTAATAGCTGGTTCCATAAATAAGTTTCTCTTTTTATACAAGTTAGCCATATTTATAACTTGACACACTTCGTGTGTCAACTGTCGCTTTAGCGATGCGTAGCAATGTTTAGTTTCGAGTTCGATCCCAAAACATTTGTGTAAAAAATCTTTTCTGTCATTTTTTTGACATAAGCTCGCCAAATTGTGCCTAAGTTAAGCCGAACTAAGGCGGTTGAATTGGTCGGGATATGCCGGGAGGTCAGCCCCAGCAACGGCTTCTGCGTGGTTCCTGCCCGTTCCGGCCTATCCACGATCCGCCCGAAGTTTAAACTGTTACGAAACTCTTACAAACCGATGATGTTATACATGTTAGCCTTGTAATAGAGGCGAGGCTTGCTTCGCCGCTGAATCTCACAAACGACCGGGGGAATTATGCAGAACGTAGCAGAAATCGAACAACATTCGCAGGGCTTGAATTGGTCCACCGTAATTGGTGTGTCCGTTTTCCACATTTTGGCATTCGCCGCTTTGTTTACATTTAGTTGGGCAAATCTTGGCGCCGCCGTGTTTCTTTGGTGGTTGGCCGGAAGCTTGGGCATAGGGATCGGATATCACCGGCTTTTGACCCATCGCGGTTTCAAGACGCCGAAGTGGGTAGAGTATACGCTAAGCGTTTTCGGAACGCTGGCAGTGCAGTCCGGCCCGCTGAGCTGGGTTACGACTCACCGCATCCACCACGCGTTTACTGAAACTAACAAGGATCCGCACAGTCCGCGAAACGGCACCTATTGGTCGCATATCGGCTGGATCTTTCGCGGAACCGCACAGAACCAGTCGATGGATACGATGCAGCGTTACTGCCCCGATTTTGCGAACGATCGGTTCCATCAGGTCCTTAACAAGTGGTACTGGGTCCCGACGGTCATAGTTGCTGTAATTCTTTTTGCGATCGGCGGATTGTCGATGGTCCTTTGGGGCGTTTTCCTCAAGACGGTCATCGGCTGGCACTTCACGTGGCTGGTCAATTCGGCGACTCACCTTTGGGGAACGCGCCGCTTCGAAACGCGGGACGATTCGCGGAACAACGCTTTGATTGCCGCCTTGACCTGGGGCGAAGGCTGGCACAACAACCACCACGCGTATCCGCGTTCGGCCAAGCACGGACTTGCATGGTACGAATACGACATTAACTGGCTTGAGATCAAGTTAATGGAAAAGCTCGGCTTGGCAACGGACGTTTACGCCTACAGCGAAGCCGCAAAGGCACCGGACGAGCAGCCGGAGACAACGGAACTTAAACCGGCGACCGAAACTGCGTAATAGAGTTTCGAGATATTCTAAACGGGCAAAAGGCGAACTTCGGTTTTACTTTTGCCCGTTTTGTTTTTACCGTTACCTCTAAGCAATGAGACGCCGCAAAACAGCGATATTTTTCTTGGTTTTAGGCATCTCGCTGTCTGCGCTTACTATCGCACTTAATGTCGGTTGGATCATTTTGAGCATTCGCGAGGCCGCATTGCTCGTGCTCGGGATCATATTTTTCGGCCTTATAATTACTGGTTTGATATTGAACACGGTCTTTCTCGTCCGCGAGATCCGCAAAAGCGAACAACACGATGCCTTCCTGAACGCCGTCACGCACGAATTGAAAACGCCGATCGCCTCGATCCGGCTTTATCTGGAAACGCTAAAAACGCGCGAGGTGACCGACGAGAAGCGCAAAGAGTTTTACGACATTATGCTCGCCGACAGCGACCGTTTGCTTACCACCGTCAATCAGGTGCTTCAAGCCGGAAGCCTAAGCGAAAAGAAGAAACTTGCCGCCGCGTCGGTCGTTGATGTCGCCCGGCTGCTTGAGGAGACCGCCGCCATCGTCACTACGCGCCACAAGCTGCCGCAGAACGTCATCCGGATCTCGCGGACAGAGAATGATTTCAGTGTCCGCGGGGATGAGAGCGAGCTGAGCACGGCGTTTTTGAATCTTTTTGACAACGCGGTTAAGTATTCGCCCGGCGGACCGAAGATATCGGTCCGCGTTCGCGGCACGGGTATGAGCAATAACGTGGTGATAATGATCCGCGACCACGGCGTCGGAATTCCGGCCAACGATCTGAAACGGGTTTTCAAACGCTTTCACCGTGTCGCGACGTCAAATGCCAAGGCCGCTAAGGGAACAGGCCTCGGGCTATTTATCGTCAAATCGATAGTCGAAAAGCACGGCGGTGGCATCACGGCCGAGAGCAAGGGCGAAGGCACCGGTGCGACATTCTTTATCCATCTGCCGCGCGCGTAATTTTATTGATGAATATCCTGATCGTCGAAGACGAAGAACACATTGCCGCGGGGCTCGAATTCAATCTCCAGGCCGAGGGCTTCACGACGACACTCGCGGTTGATGGCGAGACGGCGGTCGAGGCCGCAGCGGCTGATAAATTTGATGCGATCGTGCTGGATGTAATGATGCCAGGGATCGACGGATTTGAGGTGGCGAGACAGCTTAGGACACGCAATGATTTTACGCCGATCCTAATGCTGACGGCTCGGTCTCGGCCCGAGGACGTGCTCAATGGTTTTGAAGCCGGTGCCGACGATTATCTGCCGAAGCCCTTTGATCTTAAGATCTTTCTCGCCCGGCTTGGCGGACTGCTCCGACGAAGTGAATGGTCCCGAACCGAGCAGCCACGGCCCGTCCACGACATCGTTACCGTCAACGGCCGCGTCATTGATTTCGAAAATATGGAACTCCGCGTCGGCGACGTCACCGACCATCTTACGCTGATGGAGATAAAGTTGCTCCGCTATCTGATCGATAACGAGGGCCGTCCAGTCTCACGCAAAACGATACTTGAGGAGGTCTGGGGCCTACAGGAAGACACCGACACGCGTGCCATCGACAACTTCATCGTCCGCCTCCGCAAATACATCGAGGACGAACCCTCCGATCCTCGCCACCTCCAAACCGTTCGCGGCGTCGGCTATAAATTCGTCAATACCGCCGGCGGGCGATGACTTTTATTTCTTTTCGCCAATCTTCGTGGAGTTCCCATCGCCACAGTTCGATCTCGGACGATAGCGTCCGGGCGAAACGTTCAAAATCGAAATGAAAACTAAGAGCAGGTGCAACGATGTAGATCAGCGTCGGCACATCGGCGATCGGCAGTTCGCCAAAAAGCTTGGCCTTGGCAAGGACGCCGCGCCGCCGCTGGAGCTCGATCTTTTGCCAATAGTCCGCCGCCTGATAGACCGTGTCCCGGTCCGGCGAGGCCTTTAGCTCGATGATCACCAGCCGCCCGTCCCGCCGCAGAGCAAGCAGGTCGATCTTGTCCGTCGATGTTCTAAATTGGTTGAAGATCGGCGCGAGGATGAGGTTAGGGTCGAGCAGTTTGATGTTGCGGCGAAGTATCGATTCGAGCCAAGCCTCGGGCGCCAAACGATAAAGCTCGTGGCGTTTATTCTCGCATTCGGCCTGGCGAAATCGGTGCAGCGAGTCGAGCAGGTCGCCGTATCGCTCGCGTTCCTCGTCGATCAGCGGCCGCCGGTCGCGACCAACTCCGTACCAAGAACGCTCTAGACCCATCAATTGCCGAATGCGTGCGAACGCCAAGCCGTTGAACCGCAGAGTTTCACCCTGCCGCGAATATATGACGTCGATCTTGTCGGGTGCCGGGCGAATTATAGCATCGGCAGTTTCGCTCGGAGCGACCTCGACGGGCAGAACGAGTTTCGCCGGCTTCTGTCGCCATAAGTCCGACAAATTCAATGCTCGTAGCGATCTGGCACCAGGCGGATCCGCGTCAGGCGTTATTTCGATGATCTTGATCGTAGCCTTCGTCCCGGAATTCATCAGCCCGTGGAGCCGCTGGAGCTTTTTCGCTTGCCGCTTCTCGGCGATGATCCAAACCTCACCGATCGGCTGCCGCTTTCGCGCCGAAACCCGGTCGAGCAGCGAGATCGCCGATGCGAAAAGATTCTCGTGCGTTAGCTGTCCCGTAACATCCGCGATCGCTGCTCGCGGTTGTTTCAGGTCGTAATCAAAAAAGATATGCGCTAGCCGTCCGTTATATTTGCTCAGCTCGATTCGGCGGATCTTAGTGCCAGCCATCGCACCGGCAAGGCAGTCGGCTATCTCGTTCGCTTTTCGTAGCCTCGCGATCTCGATATTTGCACGCAGTTCAGCTGCAGATTCGCGGGCGACAAGCCTCACGATCTCGCCATCCCTTCCAAATTCACCCGCGAGAACCAGCACCAGCTCGTCGTCTGATTGCTCGACCGAAGTAACACGTCGCTCCCGAAAGCCGTTCTCGGCAACGAACCCGAGCCGCAGCCTTTCCTCGCCTCCGCTTACCTCGAGCTCATCCCGCCGGAATGGCAGTGTGCGGCCAGATTCATATACCGCCAGCCACTCGAAACTTTTGTCGAGCAAGCTCTCAAGCTCGGTGCGGTTTACCATTTGTAGTGGGTGTCGAAGAATTCGATCATGGCTTCTGACCAGTCGGAGTAGCCCTTCTCGGATGGATGGATACCGTCGGCGAAGAAGCCTTCGATCTGCAGGTTGCGCGGCTGATGGTAATAGAAGACGCGTTCCATCCCGGCGGTCAGGTCGCGGATATTCTCGTCGTGCATCTTGGAAAGCTCCCAGAGGATGAACTTTATCGGGTGCGGTATCGCCGGCGAGAGCTTTATCATCGGGCAATTGGAGAGAAAGATGTTTGCCTCCGGCGAGCGTTCGCGAAGCAGGCCGAGGAGTTCGGTCATGTCCGCACGCCACTTTCGCGGGCTTGAGAGCTTCATTACATCGTTGCCGCCGAGCCCGACCAGAATGTGGTCGAACTTGCGGTCCGGCATCTGCGGCAAAAGCTCGTTTATCGTTCGGCGTGCGGTGACGCCGTTCTTGCCGACGACCGACCAGCGAACTGCCTTCCCAAGCCGACGGCTTAGGCGTTCGGCAAACTGCCCGGCAAGCGCAAGATCATGTGAACGAGCACCGAGGCCCGCGACCGTCGATTCGCCGATGACGAAAAGCTCGTCCGCTTCGCCGCCCTGGCCACCAATATCAACGTTCCCGCTCGTCGGCCCCGCGGCTCCTGGCAGCACGCCGACCTTTCGCCGCGTCAGATGTCCCTGCAGGTACAGCAACGGCGAAAACGGGACGATCAACGCCCCGGCCACATAAAATTTCGCCTGCCATTTCTTCAAACTCATCCGCGCATCAGCCGTCCATTCGTCATTATGATAAAATTCGAACAACCGAATGCGTTTGTCAAATCCCGCCAAAATCTTCATCGGCATCTTTGTATTGATGTTCCAGCTTCAGGGATGCGGGTCAGCGACGAGCGACCAAAATACGCCGGAACCGCAGATCGACGAACCGGTCAGCACGCTGCCATTCGCGACAAAAGAGCCCGATACGTATCAGGCAACTTTTGTAATGCGGGCGGGCGGTGTCGAAACGCTGACCTTTGTCGCACGCAAGGGAGCGAACCGGCGGACGGATCACCGCGTCGGTACCGAGGGACAGATGAACGTCATCGAGACGGATAGGACGTATCGCATTCTGCCCGGCAATCGTGTTTACACACAGCAGGAATTCGGCCAAGGCCTGCCGCCCGATCGGCCGTTCGCCGGTTTCACCGATCAGCTGCTGAACGGAAGGCTCGGAGCTTCGTTCGAAGAAACCGGCACACAAGACAGCCTAACCGTCTTTCGCGTTACATTCGAAGATTCGCCGGGTTCCGAGGCTCGCATCTATGTAAGTAAGGAACTCGGAATGCCGATCAAACAGGAGTTCTATACGGTCAACGGCGAACAGCGAACGCTATTCGCCGTTGTCGAACTCCGCGATCTGGTCACATCGGTCGATGACGGCATCTTTCGCGTTCCCGAAGAATTCAGACGCGTGACGGCAGCCGAATTCGACAAACTTGCGGCAAAGTAGGCACTCGACAAATATGTCAGAACAAACTTTCGAGGAAAGAAAGCTTCGGGCAATGAAGATGGTCAATGAACTTCCATTTTCAAAGCTGATCGGCATGCAGATGGTCGAAATGTCGCATGGAGAAGCCGTAATTGAGATAAATATGCGTGACGACCTGCGGCATCCGGGCGGCATACTGCATGGCGGCGTTACGGCAACGCTGATCGACACGGCGATGGCGTTTGCTATCCGCTCGCATCTCGACGACCACGTGATGACGGCGACCATCGACCTGACCGTTCATTATCTTCGCCCGCACATTGACGGCAAGATCACATGCACTGCCCGCGTCGTTAAAGCGGGCAAGCGGATCTTTACGGTCACGGCCGATGTGGTCAATGCCGAGGGCAAGCTCGTCGCCACCGGATTATCAAGTTACACAACAGTTTGAAGGCACCGTACGGCCCGATAGCAGATGGAACAGCTCCGCAAATTTGCACCGTATTTCAAGCCGTACAAATGGCCGATCATCGCCGGGATATTCTTTATCCTGATGTCGATGAGCTTCGGCCTGCTTGTTCCGTCAATTATCGGCATGGCGGTCGATGACCTTGGAGCGGAGATCACGTGGGAAAAGGCGATCTATTATCCGCTTATCGTCCTGGGCGTAAACCTGATGAGCGGTATATTCCTGTTCCTTCAGCGGCGGCTTTTGATAAACACCTCGCGCCATGTCGAATTTGACATGCGTCGAGATTTTTACGCCTCACTCATCGATCAGCCGCTGGATTATTTTCAGAACACGCGTGTCGGCGACCTGATGGCGCGTGCGACAAATGACCTCGCGGCCATACGCCAGATTGTCGGGCCGATGATCCTTTACAGCTTTCAGGCGGTTTTTGCATTGGCGATAACGCTGCCGATCCTTTTCAATATCTCAGTATCGCTGACGCTTTTCGTGCTTATACCTCTTCCATTCGTTTCGCTGACGGTCAAATACCTCGGACAGCAGATCCACGTTCGGTTCGAAAAGATCCAGGAATTCTTCTCTGATATCACTGCTCGTGCCCAAGAAAATCTAACGGGAGTCCGCGTCGTTCGCGCCTACGCCCAAGAGGACGCGCAGATCGAGAAATTTGAGGAGCTCAATCACGAATACGCCCTCCGCAACCTCCAGCTCGTTAAATTCTCAGCCGCAATGCGCCCGCTGATGTTCTTCTTTATCGGGCTCGGGTTCGTTATCATTGTCGCCGTCGGCATTCCAAAGGCGGTCAACGGCGAGATAACCGCCGGCGAGTTTACGGCGTTCATCCTCTACCTGCAGCGGATGATCTGGTACCTCATCGCCCTCGGGTACGTCGTAAACCTGTATCAACGCGGAATGGCTTCGCTCAAGCGTTTTAATGCGATACTCGATGTCGAACCGACGATCAATGACGAACTCGGCACCGCGCCGCAGCCGACCATCCGCGGCGGCATCGAGTTCCGCGATCTGACCTTCGCCTACAACGGCCATCCGGTTCTCGAGGATATCGATCTGAAGATCGAGCCCGGTCAAACAATAGCTTTTGTCGGCCGCACCGGCAGCGGAAAATCGACGCTGATGCACCTGATCCCGCGGCTCTTGGATGCACCCGACGGAAGCGTCTTGATCGACGGCCGCCCTGTTCGAACCTACCCGATCGAACAGCTTCGGCGGTCTATCGGCTTCGTGCCGCAAGAGACGTTTCTGTTTAGCGATTCGCTCGCGGCGAATATCTCGTTTGGGGTCGATCAGACGGAGAATGCCAAGCCTATGATCTCCGTCGAAAAAGCCGCCGAGATCGCGGGCCTCGCTGACGATATAAAAGATTTTCCCGGCAAGTACGATCAGCTCGTTGGCGAACGCGGCATCACGCTTTCGGGCGGACAGAAGCAGCGGACCGCGATCGCCCGGGCCGTCATGCGAAACCCGCGGATACTGATACTGGACGATTCGCTTTCGGCGGTAGATACTTTTACTGAAGAGAGGATCCTCGGCAACCTTCGCGGCGTTCGCGAGGGCCGCACAACGCTTATCGTTTCGCACCGCGTCTCCACCATTCGCGACGCTGATCTCATTTGTGTTCTGGATGATGGCCGCATCATCGAACGCGGAACGCATGACCAGTTGCTCGAAAAAGGCGGCGACTATGCCGAGCTTTATCAACGCCAGCTTCTCGAAGAAGAAATAGCTGCGACCGAATAAAAATATGAGCGGACACACATCAGAGATCGATCACAAATACCGGACGATGGTCACCATCTGGTTCATCCTGCTCCTGTCGCAATTCATGTTCTTCGGCGTTGTGATCGCCATCAAGGGCGAGGTCTTTGTCATCGACGAATCGCAGCCGATGCTTGGCAGCAATCCGCCGATCGTCATTGCATTCGCGTTCCTAGCGGTCACTAACCTCGTGCTCTCGTTCTTTCTGAAACGCCGCTTGTTGGATCAAGCAGTGGTCGAACAGAAGCCCACACTCATTCAGACCGGCCTCGTCATTGCCTGCGCTCTTTGCGAATCGATCTCGATAATAGGCGTTGTCCTTGCCGTCGCATTCTCTTACCAATATTTCTATCTCTGGATCGCCCTTGGCATCTTCGGCATATTCCTCCACTTCCCCCGCCGCCAACAACTGATCGACGCAAGTTCGCGGAAAGTATTGAAATAAGATAGAAAGAAAATCTTTTTGCGCTCAAGGAACCTTTTTGCCGGTTTCGGTATCTAAGCTGCAAAACCCCGCGGTTTGATTTCTTAAACTCAGACAATCTATGGAGACTTGTATGCGAAACGTATTGATTTTGCTCGGCGTAGCTTTGCTTTCTTTTAATGTTTACACCCAAAATTCAACCGAAGGGTCGCTCTACGCGGTAAGCCGAACCGGTTCGGAACTCGGTTCGGTGCCGCTTAAAGACACAAAGGTTACGGCCTCTATCACCGGGTTTGTCGCTCAGGTAAACGTTCGCCAGGAGTTCACCAATTCCTTTGCCGAAGCTATCGAAGCCGTATATACGTTTCCGCTTTCGCAGAATGGCGCGGTCGACAGCATGACGATGACGATCGGCACACGAACGATTCGCGGGAAGATAATGAAACGCGAAGAAGCCCGCGAAGTCTACGAGGCCGCCAAGTCCGCCGGGAAGACCGCGAGCCTGCTTGACCAGGAACGACCGAACATCTTCACGCAAGCGGTCGCCAATATAATGCCCGGCGAATCGATCATCATCGAGATCAGCTATGTCGAAATGCTGAATTACGAGGATGGGCAGTATGAGTTCGTATTCCCAATGGTTGTCGGGCCGCGATACGTTCCCGGCTCGGTGCGAGATGCGGCAAATATAACACCGCCCGTCGCTCCGTCGCGGGCCGGACACGACATTTCGGTCGAAGTCAACATCAATTCCGGCGTACCGGTCGAATCGATCCGCTCGACATCACATAATATTCAGCAGATCAACGTCTCGCCCGCCATCGCCAATGTCTCGCTCCAGAACGAAAAGACGATACCGAACAAGGATTTCATTCTCCGCTACGACGTAACGGGTAAGCGGATAGAAGACGCCGTGCTCGCGCATCGCAGCGAAAGCGGTGGGTTCTTCTCACTTATTCTTCAGCCGCCCGATATTCCCGCCGCCGAAGACCGGACTCCGAAAGAGATCGTTTTCGTGCTCGACACCAGCGGTTCGATGTACGGCTTTCCTATCGAGAAGGCAAAGGAGGCCATGCTTCTTTCGCTCGACGGCCTTTATCCGGAGGACACATTCAATCTGATCACCTTTGCCGGCAGTACACAGGTGCTGTTTGACGGGCCTGTGCAGGCCACGCGGGGCAATCTGGAGCGAGCCAAGGCATTCCTTGCCTCGCAGTATGGCGGCGGCGGTACCGAGATGATGACGGCTATCAAGGCGGCTCTCGCGCCGAGCTCGTCGCCGTCGCATCTTCGCATCGTTTGCTTTATGACCGACGGCTACATCGGCAATGAGGACCAGATCATCGCCGAGATACAGCGTCACCCAAACGCCCGAGTTTTCTCGTTCGGCATCGGCTCTTCCGTCAATCGGTTCTTGCTCGACAAGATGGCAGAGGCCGGTAAAGGCGAGGCAGAATATGTTTCGCTTAACGACGACGGATCGAAAGCAGCCCGGAGATTTTACGAACGCGTTCGCTCGCCTCTGTTGACCGATCTGTCGATCGACTGGAACGGCATGCCCGTGTCTGACGTTTATCCGGCGAAGTTCGGCGACCTTTTCTCGGCGAAACCCGTCATAGTGAACGGCCGATTCGCCAGCGGAGCACGCGGAACGATCAAGCTCAAAGGAACACTCGCCGGCCAGCCGTATGTCCGCGAGATCGCGGTGGAACTGCCCGACAGCGAACCGGCAAATGGCGTCCTTGCGAGTCTCTGGGCTCGGAAGCGTATCGACCAGCTTTCATCACTTGATGCAAAGAATATCGATGAGGTCAATGCTCAGATAACAAATCTCGGGCTCGAGTTTGGCCTGCTGACCAAGTTTACTTCGTTCGTGGCGGTCGAAGAACAGATCGTCAATCACAACGGAACACCGACCCGCGTCGAGGTTCCGGTCGAGATACCAGAAGGCATAAATCGTGAAGCCGATAGCCCATTCCGACGCCTTGAGATAATCAGCTCATTACAGGGCCCCCCATCAGTCCGATTTTCCTCGGGACCTGGTTCCGGCAGCGGAACGGGATCTGGAAGTGGCGGTGGCGGTGTTCCCTCAGTAAGCGAAGTGGTTTCGGTAAACGCAAGCACGGTATCCACCCGCTCGATCCAAAATCTCCCGGCCAACGGCAGAGCACCTCTCGATCTTTCGTCGATGACGCCGCGGCCGAGGCCATCGCCGTCCGCGAAGGCGATATCCGGTGGAGTGCTTAACGGCAAGGCAACCGTACTGCCGAAGCCCGCGTATCCCGCCGCCGCACGCGCGGTCAAGGCTAGAGGCAAAGTCACGGTTCAGGTCGTCATCGACGAAACCGGCAAGATCGAATCGGCAAACGCTGTCTCCGGACACCCATTACTCCGGGCAGCGGCGCAACAGGCGGCTGCGGGATCGGCGTTCTCGCCGACTATGATGTCCGGCCAACCCGTGCGGGTCGTTGGCGTCATTACCTATAATTTTGTGAACCCGAATGATGCCGGCAATGTTAAAGTAACGACCGGCCAGATACGTCCGGAACCGTTAGACGCGACACCGACGACACCCGAGACTGTCCGCGAACAGATCATTAAGAATAAACTGCACACTTGGGTCTTTGCCCTGTACGACCGAGTTCGGAAAGGAGTCGCGGAGCCTGATCCCACAGAGACAAACTTCGTCAAAGATGGTCGGGCAAACTTAACGATCGTCCTCGAAAAGCGGACGAACGCAGTTATTGAGCTGGTGAAAGTGGCCGGCCTTACCATCACCGACGAATCAAAAGGTACAACCGTAACCGGCCACATCGACCCCACAAAGATCGGCAACCTCGCCGACCTTACCGAGGTAAAGCTTGTCATGCCGCACACGCGTTAGCGAAAAAAGGCAATAGGCGAGCCGGTCCCAATAAAAATGGGCCGTTTCGATCACTCGAAACGGCCCATTTTGCTTTATCGAATTGCTTCTATTTCAGAAGATTTATCGAAACGGTCCGGCGGCCGAAGCGAATTGCTTCCGAGCAGCTTGCCATCCAGATGTCAATGCGGTTTCCTTTGATCTTGCCGCCGGTGTCCGTAACGGTGTAATTGCCGCTATAGGCTCCGCCGCCAATGTTGACCTTTGAACCGAGACGCAGCACCCGCGGATCAGCTGCGATAATGCCCTTTCGGACCATCGAACCGCTAGCCGTACGTCCGCGAAGGCAGTATGCCGTTGCGACAAATTTACCCTTGCTTACGCCGATTGCTTTCGATGATCCTGTTTTGGTGACTAATTTCTTATCGCCTTCTTTCTGTTGTTCTGCTGTCTGAACTTCGGTCGTTTCGTCTTTCTTGCTAACTTTAACTACTGCTTTTTTGTTATCTGCTACTTCAATATTTGCTTCTTTTATATTTAATTTTATTTGCGAATCATTCGCGCTTTCTGCCGGCTTTTCTGTCTGCGTCTGTGCGTAAATAAATACAACGAACAAACTCAATACTGACAGAATAACGCCGCCTCTTACGAGATTTTTCATTATTCCTAACTCCTAACTTTCGTGTCCCCAAAAATGCAAAATAGCGGTTCCGAATATTATTCGTCATCCACTATCGGTGAAAGTCACATAATTTCGAGCACGTCTTGCCGGCCTAAACCAGCCCGTTTCGAGCCCAATTGCGCGAAACAATTTGAAAGACTATCAATTTAACGCCGAAATGTCCACCCTCAAAACTGCCCAAACTCGTTTGCCAATATAGCCTTTCGGTCTCGCCTAAATTTACTGGATGAGTTTTTGAGATGTTTCTGCTAGACTAACGAGGCAATTTCAAGCGGCCCGCCGGCCGGCTTGTCCAATTCACCATATATTTTTTCCCGAGGACAAAAACACAATGCAGGAACGACGCCATGGATCGAGACACGCGATATCATTTCCCATCCGGGTCGTCTGGAAAGACGAGAGCGGTAACGAGGTGATAGAAGAAGGCCTGACCGACAACGTCGGCCCAAATGGCACGTTGGTCTATCTGCCGCGAAAGCTGCCGACCGTCGGTGCGAAAGTCAACCTCACCGTCACCGAACATGACGACGATCCAGTCTCCGTCACCGCCCAGGTCATCCGGCTTGAGCGAAATGCCGCACATCCGCAGGCTGCGCTCGACCTCGTCGACGGCATTCGTAACTGGAAGAAAAAGGTCTGGGAATTTGCCGGCGAGACGATCGCTAAACAACAGCCGGATGAAGCAGACGACTGGTAATCCTCATATCCGTCTAGTAAGAATAATTTATGCGAATTTTAGTTTTAGGGGCCGGCCGTATGGGATATGGCGCGGCCTTTGATCTTGTCCACAACTCGCCCGCCGTCGAGGCGGTGACGATAGCTGATTTTGATCTTGCAAAAGCTAAGGCCGCCGCCACGCAGGTCGGCACCACGCGGATCGAGGCTCGCCAGATCGACGCAGCGGATCATGCCGCCGTCGTCGAGCTAATGCAGGGCCACGATTCAGCAATTTCGTGTGTAAATTATTGGTATAACGAATCGCTTTCGCAAGCGGCGATCGAGACTAGGACGAATTTTTGCGACCTCGGCGGCAACAATTATGTGGTCGACGCCCAGCTCGCGATGGATGCGGCGGCCAGAGACGCGGGGATCAATATCATTCCCGATTGCGGCCTTGCACCGGGAATGGTTTCGATACTTGCGATGCACGGGGCAGCACGGTTCGAACGCCTCGACGAGATCCACATCCGCGTCGGCGGCTTGCCGCAGGATCCGCAGCCTCCGCTCGATTACCAGCTCGTTTTCTCGGTCGAAGGACTGATAAACGAATATATCGAGGTAGCCCGCGTCATCCGCGATGGCCGCGTGGCCGAGGTGCCGTCAATGACCGAGCTCGAATCGCTCGAATTCGAAGGCTTTCCGCCGCTCGAAGCCTTTCAGACGTCGGGCGGCACATCGACGCTGCCCGATACATTCCTGGGCAAGGTAAAAGAGCTCGATTACAAAACTATCCGCTACGCGGGCCACTGCGAAAAATTCAAAACGATGATCGACCTCGGCCTCTGCTCAAGGGAAGAGATGGTCGTAGATTTTCAAAAGGTTACGCCTCGCAAGATTTTCGGCGAACTGCTGACAAAACATCTTCTGGCAGACGGCCCGGACTACGTCCTCGTTCGCCTCGAATTCGTCGGCACGCCGCGTACGCAGGCGTCCCCGCCCGCACCGCCGCACGGCGGCGAAACCGTGCGCCTTCGGTACGATATTGTTGATAAACAAGATCCGGCGACCGGACTTTCTGCGATGATGCGAACCACCGCATTTCCTGCCTCGATCATTTCGCAAATGATGGCCACCGGCGAAGTCCTCGCCCGCGGTGCAACCCCGCAGGAAAAAGCCATCGACCCTGCAAAGTTTGTTTCCGAGCTCGAACGCCGTGGAATTACCATTGCGATAAGCGAACCGAACGTGAGACCCGAACATCGTAGCTGATATATGTACTTTCTAGTGGGAATCATCATCTTGTTCGTTCTGCACCTACCGGCTGCAGGACAGCTGACTAGTGATAATTGTTCAAAACGGTTTGATTACAGGAACAAGAACATGGTAGACCCTGAGCCGATCCAGACATCGTCGGTCGAGGGTTTGGTGAATGATTCGACAAAAACGGTTCCGGGAATGTGCGTCGCCCTTTTTTCCAAAGACGGCAAGACCCGAATTGCTCTTACGAAAACAGATGACGACGGCAAATTTCGCTTCCGCAATGTCCCAGACGGCGAATATCGCTTGGTAGCTCGAATCGACTACGACTTTTTATGTCCCGCCAACGCAATCGTGACTGTGAAGAAACAGGCTGAGAAAGTTGGGTTGAAGATCAATATGCTGCCAAGCGGTATCGATGAATGCAGTGATGTCGAAGCCGAAGAGGTAGCTAAAAAGTCGCCAAAACGGCCATCGACCCGGTCAAGTTTGTATCTGAGCTAAGACGCCGTAATATATAGATTCAGATAACTTGAACGAACAAAGGGATATACACAATATGATCACACTTGCAGATGCACGAAGAATTATCGAAGCGGCTGAGAAAAAAGCCGAAGAGATCGGTCAGCCGATGAACATTGCGGTTGCAGACGCGGGCGGAAATTTGGTCGCACATGTCCGAATGGACAACGCCTGGCTGGGGAGCGTCGACATTTCGATCAAAAAGGCGTGGACCTCGCGGGCCTTCGATATTACAACCAAAGATCTGGCGGAACACAGCCAATCCGGAGGACAGTTTTTCGGCATAAACGCCTCAAATGACGGCAAAGTGATGATCTTCGCCGGCGGCATCCCGATCAAAAAAGGCAAAAAGGTCGTCGGAGCCATCGGCGTCTCAGGCGGCAGCGGCGAACAAGACCACACCGTAGCCGAAGCCGGAGCAAAAGCCTACAAAAGCTAAGCCGATACGCCAAAACGGCTAATCCAGTCAGAACCGCCCACGTAAGCTGGTGGCGAACCCGCCACTCTCAATAGGTGAGTCGCCGGCGGAATTATCTGCCAGCCCCGCGTTCGTGCCGGACTTAAATCTCCTCGACGGCTATCTCGCAGGTTTTTCGCCGGGGCGGAATTGGGTGATGGTTTGGGCTTTGATGTCGGCGGCGGTGAAGGCTACGGGCTTCATTTCTCCGCGGGCGAATAGCTCGGCCTGGTCGTCGAAGAAAGGCGACGCGGGCAGGCGGCTTTGGCCGTAGGCTAGGATCGAATATGCGCGCGGGACGTCGCCGAATTCAACTGCAAAGGTCCAGCCGTCGCCGCCGATGGCCGACATCTTGCCGTCCTTGTCGCGCTCGAATGTCATAATGCGGAAGCAGCCGAGATCGTTGCCGCAGCCGCCGACCGGAGCGTCGACTTTGCCGCGGCGAACGCGGTGGACCTCGCCCCAGCTGACGTCGAAGCTGCCGTAGCGTTTCGCAACTTCGGCGACCGCCCAGGTGAATGATTCGGCGGCGCGTTTGGTGTCGGCAAGGCCGCTTGGCGTGTTGAACGGGTCGTCGGTCGACCAGACCTTGGCGTATCGCTGATCGTCGGGAAGCGTCTGGCGGTTGCCGTCGCGGAGCCCGGAGTAGTGCCGCCACCATTCCTGAAATATGACCGACCCGCGGCTCTCGGCGGACGTCGTGTTATCCCAACTTTCAAGTAGTTTCACAGCGGCAGCGACATCGCCTTCGGGATTTGTCGCCTTCACGGCGGCGAGCAGATCGTCTTTGACGCGGTCGGCGAGCAACGCACGGTAGTTGTGCTTGAGCTTGACCGTATCCTCGAGGCTGAATTTCTCGTCGCCGCCGATCAGCTGAATCCCAAGCTGGCTGCGAAGCGAAAGCCGCGGCTGCTCGAGGTTGGGGTGAGCATTTTTGATATTCACCGGCGTTCGGAGGTTGGTGAAATGATGTGAGTTGTTCTCGTTGCGGACGTAGCCGCCGGGCGGGTTGAGCACCTGCGGCAGGTCTTCGAACGGCACGTACTGCGACCAGATATCGGCCGCACGCCTAGCCGGAACTGCGGTCACCTCATCGACGGGCGGATGCGGCAGCAGCGGAAGCGCGGCGTTCCAGAGGTAATATATGTTGCCGGCACGATCGGCGTAGGTGAAATGTGAGTTCATGCGGGCACGCATTTTCATCGCGTCTTGGTATTCGGTGAGCGTTTTGGTTCGCATCATCCGCAGGAACTGCTCGCCGGCCCGCACCTCGCCGTCACCGGCGTATTTGAAAATGTAGATCTTGCCGTTCGCACGTTGGATCACTGGGCCGAATGCCGTTGACCAAAACTCGCGGGTTTCCGTTGAAACGCTGTCGCCATTACGAAATGGCACCGTCAGCATCTCGCGGGTCAACGGGACCGAACGGCCATCCAGCAGATAATGATCCTGCGTTTTCGGGTCGGCGTCCAGCTCGTAGATCTCATCGAGGTCTGCCGAGTTGTTGGTGGTCGAAAATCCGAGGTCGCGGTTAAATCCGCCGATCACGCCAAACGGCCCGCCGATGCGAAAATCACCGTAAAAATCGATCACGCCCGGCACGGTCATGTGAGCTTCATAGTAGCCCGCGGACCAACGCAGATGCGGATTGCGAACCAGGATAGCCTTGCCCGACTTGGTCCGGCTCGGTGCAAACGCCCACGCGTTGGAGCCGTCATCCGGGCCTTCGCCTTCTTCCATCGTGGTCGGGTCATCGTCGTTATCGGTTCCGCTGCTGCGGTTGATGAAATTGCGGATCTTCGCCTGCGAGGGCTGAACGAGTTCGGTTGCCAGCACGTCGAAACCGGTGAAATCGCGAGGCATTCCGGCGGGAAATTCGTTCGGGTGAAGCTCGACGAAGCGATTGATGCCGAGCGCAAAGCCTTCGTAAACGTCGCGAACTTCTTTTGAGAGCGTCGCATATTTCCCGCTCGCCTTTTCACGCTGTCGGCGGACGTTGAAATCGGAATCGATGCGCTCATAACCAGCGACTGACGCCCATCGGCCGCTCGCCGCGAGCACGCTCATCGCCGAACGATCGCCATAATCAACCGACTGCAGCCACGCGAGCGCATAACCCGCGGCTCTCAGATTCTTGGCCTGAATATGCGGAACGCCGTTCGCGGTCCGAATGACCTCGACCTCTTTCCAGATCTCTTCTGCGAAGACGTCGGAAGCGGCCATACGAACATTCCCTTCGCCGGTCCCGAAATTGTCACCGACAGGGAAAAGCAGAGCTACAATGAGCAAAAGTGCTAGTTTCATTCTTACTTTCGGAGGAAAAAGAGAGTTATGGAATCACTTGAAATATAACATCCGCGAAACGGGGAGTCTATTTCGAGGCCCCGGTACGCACACAAAAAAAGCTGCCCGTTACCGGACAGCCTCTACCTGAGAAATTGTAGATCAGCTTTATACGTTGACGCTGATCAGACGCGGATTAGCTTTCTTCTTCAAAAGCTTGCGAAGCTTTAGCCGAGCCTTATGAAGCTGCGATTTCGATGTTCCTACCGAACAGCCAAGGATCCTCGCGACCTCTTCGTGCTCAAAGCCTTCGACATCGTGCAGTACAAAGACATTCTTGTAGCCGTCAGGTAATTGATCGATCGCGCTTTCGAGAGCGATCTTGTCAACGACACGCATTTTTTCCGGATTGGCCGTTCCAGAGACCACCTGATCAGGCGTTTCGCCCTCTTCGGTAACCTTTTCGTACTTCACGTTCCTTTTACGGAAGTGCATAAGTACTTGGTTGACCGTCATGCGGTGAAGCCATGTCGTAAAGGCCGAGTCGCCGCGGAAGCTGCCGATCTTTCGATAAAGCTGAATGAAGACGTCCTGCGTAAGGTCTTCCGCCTCATAGGCATTCTGGAGCATCCGCAAACATATCGAATATACCCGGCGATGATGACGCTGATAAACTTCTTCAAACGCAACCATATCGCCTCCGGCTGCCATCTGAGTTAGTTCGAAGTCCGTCGCAGCCGAGACATTTACTTTCGCTTTCGCATCAGCTGTCGATGCGTTTGCCGCTTCACTCTGCCAAACTGGATAATTCAATGTTTCTGTAGTCATTTGCTTGTTCCCCCGTGATTAATGGAATCAATTAGCGTGCCAAACGCAGTCTGTGAGTATAAGTTCACGTTTACGGCTGATTTTTGTTGCATTTTCTTAGGCATACCTTTGTTTTCGGCCAACATCCTAATAGAGATTCAGGTTCAACCATTGTAGGCTTTCGATAATCTATATACGATTTCGTGTGTGTATCATTATAATTCACTTTGGTTTTGAATTTCGCAGTGCTAACATCCTAATTCGTTATTTGTTCGGTTTTATTTCGTCATCGCCGTTAAATGAACTCGCGAAACATATTTAGGTTCTGCCTCATTCTGTCGATAACTTTCTGGCTGGGTGCGGTTGCAGATGTGCCCGCTCAAAGTATTTTCGGGCCCGGAAAGAGCCAGGAAGTGTCTGAGGTGGACGGCATCCCGGTGCTGATCAAGCATCTGCCGAATTGGGAGCAGGTTCGTGAAAGCGCAAGGCTGGCTACGACGAATGATGAACTTAAGGCCGTTATCGGGGACCGTCCGGCGTTAACCGTGATCGATATTTCCGGCGGGACCGAGGCCGCGATCGCGAATTACGAGGTCGGGACCTTCGTCATAATCGAATTCATGACGCCTCAGGCGGCGACCTACGCCAACGACATATATCGCCGGCATGTCACCGAATTCCCTCAGCAACCGCCCGTCGTCTATCGCCGGGTCGGTAACTATAGTGTATTTGTATTTGATGCTAATGATTCCGCGGCCGCCGCGGCGTTGATCGACCAGGTCAAATATGAAAAGTCTGTTCAGTGGCTTGGCGAAGATCCATTCTATCAGCAGAGGCTCGAGCGGTACGTTGCGGTGATGTCACGCGACGTCGCCCTTTCGACGTTGGTTTGGGCAGGTGCGATCGGCGGTTCGGCGATTCTGATCGGGATCGTTATAGGCTTCTTGTTCTTTCGCTTCCGCGAAAAAACGCGGCTTGCCAGAACGGCGTATTCGGACGCAGGCGGGCTGACACGGCTTAATCTTGACGACCTTTCAGAAGCTGGCACACCGGAAAACTAAGGAAGATTCTCGACCAGCCTTTCCACATCGACTTCGTTATTGTAGAAATGCGTCGCAATGCGAAGCCGGTCGCCGCGCGGCGATACGATTATATTCTCCGCCTGCAGACGCGAAGCGATCTCAGCACAGTCCAGCCCGCCGCGATGTTTTACGCAGACGATCGCGGATCTCTCGCCCGGCTCGCGTGAGCTGATAAGGTCATAATCTTTCCCGGCCAAAAGTTCACACAAGTGATCAGAAAGGCCGACCGTGTATTGATATATCTTTTGCAGACCGCAGCTCTTTAGCAATTTAAGACTTTCTTCTAGGCCGTAAAAAAGGGCCGACGCACCAGTGCCGCTCTCCCATGCAAGCGCGTTGGACTTAAACGGCTGTTCGGTGTCTTCGAAGTCCCACGGTGTTTCCACGCTTATCCAGCCGACCAATGCAGGATCGACCATCTCGCGTGCGCGGTCTGAGACATAGAGTATCCCGCAGCCTTCGGGCGCGCAGAGCCATTTATGGCTGGCTCCTGATGCGATATCGACAAACAGCGCCGGCAAGTCGAAGCCCATAGCTCCTAACCCCTGAATGATATCGACGGCGAACAGCGCATCGACCGAGCGGGCGGCACGGCCCAATCGTTCAAGGTCGGCACGAAAGCCGGATGCGTACTGCACCGCGCTGATCGTGACGAGCTTCGTGTTCGAGTCGATCATTGCGATCAGTTCATCCAGATCGATCCGCCCGTCGCGTTCTGGGCAGAGCCTCAGTTCGACGCTGTATCGGTCACGAACCCTTCGCCAAGGATAGAAGTTGGCCGGAAACTCGTTTGCAAAACTTACGATGTTGTCGCCCTCTACCCAATCGATGCCTTCGGCGACCGAAGCGAAGCCGTCAGACGTATTTCGCATGAAAGCGATGTTCTCCGCCGAAACGTGCAACATTTCGGCGATAAGCGATCGGGCACGGTTCTTCGTCGCGACCCAGTCCAGATAGTGTTCCGAACCATGAGTGGCCACGTCGTTCAGTTGCGAGGTTACAGCCGCTATCGCCGTGCTGGGTATAGGAGACACGGCGGCGCTATTCAGAAACGCGTACCTTTCTGTTGCTGCAAAAAGCGATCGGATCTCGGGTGTCATGCGAAGGATTCTACTTCATGGTGGATGATTAATGATAATACAACGATGATGAACCGAGCTGACTCGACTGTTAACTTTAATTGGAGGAACAAATACGTTGACAAAAACTCGATCGAAAGATAATTTCTAACTTGGTGAAATGCGGCGAACTGCCGTCTCGTCGCCCCGCATCCTAACCTGCGACAATGAATACTTTCCGGAAAACAAAGCCGCTCGAGTTCGGGCACATCTCGCCCGATGACGATCGCGATATCGAGGTCGTCCACATGAAGCGCGAGTCTCGCCAAGGCTTTTTTAGCGACGGCGTTCGGCTTGCACGCGATGTTTTTCTAATACTCGTCATTTTCATTCTGCTTGGTGTTTTTGCGGTTCAACCGGTGGCAGTGGAAGGCACGTCGATGCTGCCGCAATTGCATGATGGCGAGCGGCTTCTGGTAAACAAGCTGGTCTATTACAAATTTCAAAACGTTCGATGGGGCCACCTCGAACGCGGTGACATTGTCGTTTTCTGGTATCCGAAAGAACCCGATAAAAGTTACGTCAAACGGATAATCGGATTGCCGGGCGAGGTCGTTGAAGTACGCGCCGGCAAAGTTTTTGTCGACGGCGTCGAACTCGTGGAGGATTATCTCGACATCGAACATAATCAGAGTTTACCGAGTTGGCCGTCGAAGAAAGTAGACGCGCATCATTATTTTGTAATGGGCGACAACCGCGACAACTCGTCCGACTCGCGATATTGGGGGCTGGTTCCCGAAAAGTATATTTACGGCAAAGCGTTCTTCCGCTACTGGAAGCCAAACAAAATGGGCTTTCTTGAGCACGGCGAATACGAAAATATCGACGATCAGAAGATAGACGATGTCCGCGCAATTCAATAATTCCTAGGTTCTGATCGCTCATTCGGCGACCACGTTTCCTTACCACCGCACGGATACGGTAGAATCTGGTCTTAATGAGCACGAATCATAAAGCGATCTTGGTCCTCGAAGACGGACGCACCTTTCATGGTGCGTCTTTTGGCGCCGACGGCGAGACTTTTGGCGAGATGGTGTTCAACACCTCGATGTCCGGCTATCAAGAGATCCTTACCGACCCGAGCTATGCCGGCCAGATCGTCTGCATGACGTATCCGCTGATCGGTAATTATGGTGTTAACGAGGAAGACATCGAATCGCGCCGTCCGTGGGCTGAAGGATTTGTGGTCAAGGAAGCTTCGCGGATAGCCTCAAATTGGCGCTCGACGGAATCGCTCCAATCGTACCTCCAAAGAAACAACATCGTCGGCATCGAACGCATTGATACCCGAGCACTTGTACGTCACATTCGGGATAAAGGTGCGATGCGAGCGGCGATTTCTACCATTGACCTCGATCCTGCAAAGCTGCTCGAACGCGTTCTGGCTTCGCCCGACATGAAAGACCGCGAACTTGCAACGGCCGTCACCGTCGACGAAAAGTTTGAGTATCCGTCAATGGACGAAACGCGCTTTCATGTAGTGGCCTATGATTTTGGTGTGAAGAGCAACAGTCTTCGCGAATTCGCAAAATTCGGCTGTCATATCACGGTGGTTCCCGCAGACACGTCGGCGGATGAAGTTATGGAGCTCAAACCTGACGGCATTTTTCTGTCGAATGGCCCGGGCGATCCGTCTGCGATGAAGGCCGTTATCAGCGAGATACGAAAGCTTACCGAGACCAATGTGCCGATGTTTGGTATCTGTCTCGGCCATCAGCTTTTAGGTTCTGCGTTTGGAGCGGGGACTTTTAAGATGAAGTTTGGCCACCGAGGCGGGAATCAGCCGATCAAGGACTTAACGACCGGAAAGGTCGAAATTACGGCGCACAATCATGGTTTTGCCGTTGATGCCGAATCGCTTCCCGCCGATATCGAGGTCACGCACATTAATCTGAACGACAACACCATCGCCGGACTTCGGCACAAAACGCTTCCGGTGTTTTCGGTCCAGTACCATCCGGAATCAGCGCCCGGCCCGCACGATTCAGAGTATCTTTTCCGCCGATTCATCGAGCTTATGGAAAAGTGACCGATGGCATAGCGGCACGGTTCCTGACAATCCTATCCTTTCAAAGTATAATCGCTCTTTACGTCACGTAAGGAGCTTTTCTTTTGCAGCACGAAACAGTAATCATTCTCGATTTTGGGTCGCAGTACACGCAGCTTATCGCACGCCGCGTACGCGAGCAGGGCGTTTATTGCGAGATCCATCCGTTTCATTTGTCGGCGGATACGATCGCCAAAAAGCAGCCGAAAGGCGTTATTCTTTCCGGCGGGCCGTCGTCGGTAACGGATGAAGACGCACCGCGGGTCGAAGACGGCTTTTACGATAAGGTCAATGCGCCGATCCTCGGCATCTGCTATGGAATGGGCCTCGTCGCGGTCGACCTCGGCGGCAAGAGCGAACCTGCCGCAAGACGCGAATACGGACACGCCCAGCTTAAGGTCCTGAGCGGCAAAACGAAGCTGTTCAACGAGCTTCCCTTCGAACTTGATGTCTGGATGAGCCATGGCGATCACGTAACCGAATTGCCGGCCGGCTTTCGCAAAACAGCCACGACCGGCGAGGTTGTTACGGCGATAGAGAATGAGGAACGCGGCATCTATTGCGTTCAATTTCATCCGGAAGTCTCGCACACGCCACTCGGTAAAGAGGTCCTCAGGAACTTTCTATTCGGCGTTTGCGGCTGCCGTGGCGACTGGACACCTTCCCAATTTGTTAAGGAAGAGATAGAGAAGATCCGTGAGATAGTCGGGCCGAATGACCGGGTGGTCTGCGGCCTGTCGGGCGGCGTCGATTCGACCGTGGCGGCGGCGCTGGTGCACGAAGCGATCGGCGATCGGCAGACCTGCATCTTCGTAAATAACGGCTTACTCCGCTATCGCGAATTTGAAGACACGCTGCAGGTTTACAAGGACAATCTCCACCTTAACGTCGTCGGCGTTGACGCCTCGGCCGATTTTTATTCGGTACTGGCGGGCGTGATCGATCCGGAGCTGAAACGAAAAGCGATCGGGGCGAAGTTTATCGACGTTTTTGATGCCGAAGCGAAACGGATCGGCGATGTGAAATGGTTGGTGCAGGGCACGCTTTATCCCGACGTGATCGAATCGGTCTCGCTCCGCGGAGCGTCGGTGACGATCAAGTCGCATCACAACGTCGGCGGCCTGCCGGAGAAGATGAACCTCAAGCTCATCGAACCTCTCCGCGAACTCTTCAAAGACGAAGTGCGGCTGATCGGCAAAGATCTCGGCATTCCGCAAATGATCCTTGAGCGTCATCCGTTCCCGGGGCCGGGACTCGGTGTCCGCATTCTCGGAGACATTACGTCTGAAAAGGTAGAACTTCTGCAAAAGGCCGATAAGATCTTTATCGAGGAATTACATAACTTCGAGATCTATCAAGATGTTTGGCAGGCGTTTGCCGTATTGTTGCCGATTCAGTCGGTGGGTGTGATGGGGGATTTTCGAACTTATGAAAAAACGGTCGCATTGCGCGCCGCGACCTCAACCGACGGAATGACCGCCGACTGGGCACGTCTGCCGCACGACTTTCTGGCTGCCGTTTCCTCCCGGATAACCAGCGAGGTCCGCGGCGTCAACCGCGTGGTCTACGACATCTCATCCAAACCGCCGAGCACCATCGAGTGGGAGTAGGATCATGAAACCAATACGCCTTGTGTTATTCACACTCTTTTTCGTCCTGTCTGCGACATGTATTGAAGCCCAAAATAGACCGTTCGCCGGTTTTAACTTCGACGACGGTGACTATACCTTGGTCGGCATTTTCGCACACCACAGCGATCACCCCGTACAAAAGAAGATAGGGCAATTTTTCGTTAGAGATATTAAAGTCTTGAAGGATATCCAGCGGACTTGGCGTTTTCCTCGAGAGCAAAGGATGTATGCCTGCGGATATCACTACAATATCCTTCTTCTGAAAGATGGAGTCCGACTGGAAGGGCTATCGATAAACTTAGAATGTGACGAGATAGTAACCGCTCAAGGTTCTCGCTATTTTGACTCCTCCCATTTGATCGATCTCAAATCTAGAGTGGAACCGCTCAAGGTTATGGAAAAGGAGTTCGGATCGATCGAGGACGCACGTCGCTACTGGAACTCACTTAGCGAAGATCCTAATTTTGTCTTTGCTACTGAGCCAAAGTGGGTAAAATACGATGGCCACTTTCGATTTAGAACCAAATGTCCCCCAAACAATAGAGATTGCTACTATTTCGGAAAAGATTCTGAAGTCTTGGCGGAAGTGAGTAAAAAGATCAGAGATGCCTACCCAAATGAACCATTCGAACTTAAGACGAGCGGCGGTTCAACTGAAGGTGAGGTCTATTTCGAGATCACCTGTGGTAGCGCGCTCGCAGATAAATTCGATATTTTCGACCGATGGAATCGAGAACATTTTGGCAAATTCGAAGTGTTTCCGCTATATCTTAGGTCGTATTGGAAAAATTAAACGTATATCTTACCTGTTCAGAATCGCCATGCGCTCTAGAATGGGAATAGCTGCCGATCAAAGTGTCGCCAGAGTTTTGTTATCGATCGCTACGCCGAGGTAGTTGTCGTTCTGGCTGTAGTCGCGATAACGAACTTTCTTTTCCAGCTTTTCAACGATCGCATGGCTGAACTTCGTGCCGTCCTCGAGTGCTTCGGCACTGCCAAGGCCGCCCGGGCTGAGCACATTGATCTCCATAAGTTTATCGCCGACGATGTCCAAACCGACCATGAACATCCCGTCCGCGACGAGCTTTGGCCGAACGATCTCCGCGAGCCGAAGCATGTCGTCATCGATCTTTGCTTTCGCGATCGTTCCACCCGAGGTCAGATTGCTGCGGGCGTCACCGCTTTTGCTCACACGCCGAAATGCCGCGTAGTGCCCGTCAACTACGAGAGGTTCGCCATTGACGACGAAAAGCCGCGTGTCGCCGTCTTTCGCAGCTTCGAGATATTCCTGAGCGATCACATATCCATCGCGTGAAATCGCTTCGATCATCTGATTGATGTTCGCCTTCTCTTCGGGTTTGACGAGAAAAACGCCTGAGCCGCCCGAACCCTGGAGCGGCTTGAGAATAGCCCGACCGCCCTCGTCCTTGATGAACTTCTGTATCTCTTTCACGTCCCGCGAAATGACGGTTCGTGGCCGGACCTCGGGCGGAAAGTGCTGGAAGTACATCTTGTTAAGGGCATTAGAAAGCGTTCGTGGATCGTTAAGCACGATCACACCGTGGCGAAGGGCGAGTTCGCCGAAATTGATCCCCGCATTCTGCGCCCACGGGCGGTCAGCGTCATCGGCCGGGTCGTTTCGCAGCATCAAGATGTCAAGATCTCCGACCCGGATCCGTTCTTTATGCGCCTTGTCGCCTAGCAGGTCTTTCAGATAAGCTTCGCCGTCTTTGTGCTTTTTGGCTTTCGACATCCGCGCGTATGCCAGCACCTCGTCGTTCGGATCGGCAGCAAAATCGCCAACGCCGATCGCCCACGCCTCATGGCCCATTTCGCGCGCCGAACGAGCGATCCGGGTCGTCGTGTAACGCGGATGCTCTGTTTCAACGTCGTTGACGACAAATCCGATCTTCATATATAGGAGCTCCTTGATCTATGCCAAAATATTTAATTACTAAGCTACCATTTCTAAAATCGATGAGCCATTTCTTATCTGTTCAAGCCGGCCTTCGGTTTCGGGGAAGGTCATGAACCGAGGTATCAGCGGCACAGGCTTCAACACTTCGCGCCACTGCAGCTCCTGAATGATGGACACGTGTTCCGGGCCCATCTTTCCGACAAATAGGGTTTCGATGTCGCCGCCATTCTGCACATATTCCACGACCTCAGCAAGGCCGCGAAGATAGACCGCGTCCTTTGTCAGGCCGCCGCCGCGGAACACCCGCATCGCAATATTAAATGCAGAATGCTTGCCGAAGCCGTAATCGCCATGCAGGGCGTGAAAAACTTCGGTGAACGACCGGCGCGCCGTCATCTGCGAAACTGCAACGACCCGCGCCGCCAATGTTCGCAGCCGGCCCAATGTGAGGCCGCCGACCAAAAACTCGGCAAAAACTGCCAGGCCTTCCTGAAGTTGTTCGTATCCGGGCATGCCCGAATACAGCATCTTCAGCGGCTGAGCCCGGCCGTTGTGATAGGTGACGGAATGAATGCCGATCTCGTGCTGCAGCAGAGCGTGGATCCGCGTATCAGAAACTGACGACCTCTCGCCAATAAGAAGATCACCCTGGGAGACCATCAATCCCGGCGGCGTGTCGGCCCGTATTTCCGCTTTGGCCGACATACCCGGGAATTGCTCTCGATAATGCTCTATCTCAATTTCTGCTAATGCAGCGATCTCAGCGGGCCCAAGGCGTTTCGTTCCATCTGCCGTACTTGGCGGCACCTTAAGGATCTGGCCCGCGAGATCCAAAAGAGAGTCTTCGACGGGCGGAAAAAGTTGTAGGCTTTCGAATAGAAAATTGCGGGTTCCTCTGTCTTCGACCAATGTGATCTGCCGGTCCAACTCGATCCTCTTAGCCCGGAGTAGGTACAACATTGTCGGATCCTCGATCGCGTCGAGCGAAATACTGTAAAGTTTCCGCTTCCATGCCTCGGGATCGATCGTAAGCAGGCGATAGTGAAATACCGGATCCTTTTCGAAATCAGTCGCCTCAAACTCGTCGAAAGCTTCGGCCGAATTTACCGGCGTGACCGCCATCAGATAATTGAAACGGTCGCTCAACGCCGCAAGCTCCGAATCTGCTGTCCAGACAGCATCGATAACCGATCGGCTGCCGAGCATCTGCGGCTTGGTCGGCCGCTCAGAGGTCTGCACCTGAACGAATTCGAAGAATGTCTCCTGGAATGCTCTGGAGATGTGCCGACGCAATTCGAACAAAGTCGAATGATGAACTTCGCCGGTGTCGGGATCACGATAGATAGGTGAAACTTCGAGTCCAACGACTAGACAGCTAAGTTTCTTCAGCGAAACGGGATCGAGAAGCGGAGCCAAACCCGGCGGAGCAAATCCGGGACGGCCAAGAATCTCAACCTTTGGTCGGAGTGGCGTCTCGCGTAGGGCATCCGCCAATGCATCTACGGTTGATGGATGATCTTTTTCGTCGTTAGAAAAAATACGAAAGCTGGTCGGCGAGGCGGTCGATACAGTAAACGCGTTGTCATCTTCTTTCCCGGCCCAAACTTCTACAATCAAAAATGCACCAAATTTGTCAGCCAAGGCCTTAACTAATTTTTTGACGAATGCTGGCCCTGTCTCTTCAGATGAAGCTTTGTCGGAAAGGATCAGGAACGAGGCTTCGCCAAGAATGAGCGCGCTTGTTCCGTTGTCATCGGAACCGGCGGGCTGGCGATAAAGACAAATGAACGGTAGCGGCCGGTCGATATTTATACGGCCGAGCTCACCCATTCGCTTGCGAATGCCATTTCCTTCTTCTAGTGCCAGGATGATCTCATCGAAGAGTTCCTCGGGAGGCATCGAGGCAGCAGGCTTACTGGTCATACCTTCTCAAGTTCTTCTAAAAGCCCCGGGATCGTTGAACGCAGGGCACGGCCGATCTCGCGGACGTGGTCCTCGCCCTTCTTGCCGGTCCACTCATCCATCCAGAATTTCTTGAATTCGATGGCGAGGCCGCACCCCGTCTCAGGAAAGTTTTCGTGCACCCATTTCACCTGATTGCCGCCTTTGAACTTAACGTTCTCCCGAACATCAAGCTTCCTTCCCATAAAGTCGAAAGATCTAAGATCTGCAATAAAGCGGTCTACGACCGGAGCCCAACGCGTGCGGTCCATCGTGCCTGTGCCGATGTTTATCTCAGGATTCTCGGTCATAGGTTCCGCTGCTTCTTCAGGACCGTGCCGACGATGGTTATAGCTGTGAATGTCCAGGAGTATGAACTTTCCGTGGTCGGCCTCGGCCTGCGTCAACAGTTCGTGCAAGAATGAATAATATTCATCATATTCCTGCAGCGAGGCATCAATCATCTCGTCGGTAAGCGGTTCGCGCCAAACGTTGAGGCCCCAACAATCGTCCGGGTGAACGTAAACTGCTTTTTCACGCGGACGGTTGAGGTCAACTTCGAATCGCGAACGGCGGGCGACGATGCTCGTTGGAGCAATATCCACCCAACTGCCGGTATACGGATCTTCTTCACGAAGCCGTTCGGCCGCGGGCAGTTCCATCAGATCGGCAACCTCGGGCCGCAGATCATGCCCATCGTGGATCGCGGTAGCTATAAGCGGGCCGTGGCCCTGCTCAAATTTCCAAAGGTTAGAGTTATTTTGTGTGAAAGATCCCATAACTGCGCAAGCTTCAACTGTGACAAACGCTATTTTCCACGGCTGACCGGAAATACTTTGCCGTCCGCACGGGTAAACGAACCGGAATTATAATTCTCATCCTTAAATGTAAATACATTGTACTTACCAGGCTCCGGTTCGGCTACGAAGTTGTAGCCTTTTCCATCGCGACCCTCAAAATTATAGATCTCGCTGCCCGAACCTTTTACCCATCGAACCTCAAAGCCCATCCGGATCGGCTTTACCGTACAGGAAGTCGGACCCACGCGATATGAACCTTCGAATTCTCCGCTCGGTGAAGGGTCGGCCGGTTTTTCGGGCTCCTTGGCATTTTCGCGATAAACTCCGGCCAATGTGTATCCGTTGGGGTACTTAATGTCCGTGATCTTCCAGTCCGCTCCCTGTCGGATCATCATAAAAGTGACAGTTTGTTTCTTGCCGAAGTTCTCGAAGCTGACATTTACGGTTGCCTTGTCGGCTACTACCTTGCCATCCCCAACCTTGAAGTTCTTGATCTCGAAATCCTGCCCGTCGTATAGCGGATCAGCTCCCATCGCACTGACCTGATCGTTCGGCCGCTGCTCGTCCTTCCAAATCATATCGGCCAGCGGCTTTGCAAAAAAGCGGTCGATAGTCGCACGCTTGCGTTCAAAGAATGGGCCTTTTTGAGCATCATGCAACTTGTAGAGCTCGGTGATCAGCGTGTGCGGCTCAGCACCTTGAATTTCGCCGCCGCCGCCTTCGGGCAGTCCTTCGGCCACTTCTGCCGGCGGAGCATTTGTCGCGATCTCGTTCGTCGAACTCACGGGCGCCGCGGTACAGGCCGCGGAGAATGCGACAGCGGCGATCACTACCAAATGGTGCCATTTACGGTGTCTCATAGTTCCAATGATATTTTAATCCGCATTCGATAACAATTCTGACGCCTGACGTAGCTCAGTGAACAGGTGTACGAAATCAGGAAGTTGGTAATTTGCGTTAAGTCCGCTTGGGTTTGGCAGCAGCCATATCTGCGTCTTCCCGATCGTCTCCGGCTGCAGGCCGAGGCTGGCTTTCGGTCGACTGAAGGCGGTGCGGTAAGCCGTCATCGCAAGAACCGCCAGCACTTTCGGCTGATACTTCTCGACTCGGCGAACGAGTTGTACACCGCCATCAATGATCTCGTGTTTGGTCAGCTCCGAAGCCGTGGCAGTCGCCCGGCGGCAGAAGCCTGTGATGCCGTATCCGCGCTCGAGCAATTCGTGCTCTTCTGACGGGTGGAGTTGCCGTTCGGTAAAGCCGGCTTGATGGATAGCCTTCCAGAATCGGTTGCCCGGGCGGGCGAAATGGAACCCCGTCGCCGCCGAATATAGTCCCGAATTGATGCCGCAAAACAAAATTTTCAGACCATGATCGATCAGGTCATCGTTCGTCCGCGAACGAGCTTCGCGAAGGTCTTCTTTGGTCGGCTTTGATCGCTGCATTATTTGATAATACCGAATGCGGCCCGAGTGGTGCTAGAATCTACACCGACAATGCCCTTATCAAACCAGCCAATCATCGAATTCCGCGGCGTGAATTTCACGATCGGTGCGAACGAGATACTCAGGAACATCGATATGAGTATCGATGCAGGCGAGGCCTTGGTTCTGCTTGGCGAATCGGGCTGCGGCAAAACGACTACGCTAAAGCTGATCAATCGCCTGATCGAACCAACTTCCGGCGAAGTGTTCGTAAATGGGCGGAGCACAATTGAATGGGACCCGATCAAACTGCGGCGAAGCATCGGTTACGTCTTGCAGGAAGGCGGCCTGTTTCCGCACTACACCGTAGCTGAGAATGTCGCATTGCTTCCAACGCTTGAAAGATGGGAGGGCGCCAGAAAACGGGAACGTGTTACTGAGCTCCTCGATCTCGTAGGCCTTCGTGCGTCGGAGTTTGGTGCCCGATATCCGCATGAACTCTCCGGCGGCCAGCGTCAGCGCGTCGGCGTCGCCCGGGCCCTTGCCGCTGACCCGGATATAATTTTGCTTGATGAACCCTTCGGTGCGCTCGATGTACTTACACGGACGGGCCTTCAGAAAGAATTTGCACGCCTTGTTCGCGACCTGAACAAAACTGCCGTGTTTGTAACACACGATCTCCATGAGGCAATGCTTCTCGGTTCGCGAATCGCACTTATGGAAAAAGGCGAAATAGTCTTCCTCGGATCTCCGGCTGAATTTACAAATTCCGAGCAGCCATTGGCGCAAGCGTTTCTTGAAACGATAACGATGTGAACTTCCTTGAATTTCTACGGTCGAATTGGCAAGAGCTGCTGGCGCTAACGCAGGAGCATATCTTTATCGTGCTGCTTGCAACGGGATTGGCGGGGGCGATCGGGCTGCCGCTTGGTGTTGTTCTGACGCGCATCAAAGCCTTGCAAACACCGATCCTCGGCTTTGCGAATGTTATGCAGACCGTGCCGAGCCTTGCGTTGTTTGGCCTGCTGATACCGATCCCCTTCATCGGCGGCATCGGCGCACGAACGGCTATCATTGCCCTTGCGCTTTACGCCTTGCTGCCCGTTATCCGAAACACGGTTACCGGTATTCTCGGTATTGACCCAAAGATCCGCGAGGCTGCGACGGCAATGGGAATGAGCGGTTGGGAGCGTCTTCGGATGGTCGAGGTGCCGCTTGCCGCACCGGTTATATTGACGGGAATTCGAGTTTCGGTCGTCATATCAGTGGGCGTCGCGACGGTCGCAGCGGCCGTTGGTGCGGGCGGCCTCGGGACGTATATTTTCCGCGGCCTGCGACAGAACGACAACAACTTGCTCATTGCCGGAGCGTTAGCAGCTGCTCTGCTGGCTTTGCTCTGCGATTTTGGTTTGGGTCAGATCGAGCGGTCGTATAACATCGGCGAACGTGCTTCTAGAATACGGCGAAGGGTTATCGGTTTCGGTGTTGTCGGTTTGTTGGCTGCTGTTGTCGGATCTGGTTACATTTCGAATTTGAGGTCCGATGGCCGCACTACCAACGCGGGCGTAGAATTGCCCGGCACCGGTCAGCGGCTCGTGGTCGGTTCAAAGGATTTCACCGAGTCGATCATCCTTGCCGAGATACTTTCGCAATTGCTCGAACGCGATGGCGTCGGGGTAGTTCGCCAATTCGAACTCGGCGGCAACTTGACCCATGACGGCCTCCTTTCCGGCCAGATCGACGTGTATCCGGAATACACCGGCACCGCGTTTACGGCCATTTTGAAGCATGATCCGATAACGGATCCGCAGGCGGTTTACGACCAGACAAAAGCCGAATACGAAAGTAGATTTGAACTGACATTAAGCGAACCACTAGGATTTGCAAATGATTTCGCGATACTCGTTCGCGGCGAAGTTGCACGCGAGCAAGGTCTGAAAACGATATCAGATGCTGTCAAGGTTTCGCGTGACTGGCAGGCGGGTTTCGGGCAGGATTTTATGTCGCGGGCGGATGGTTACACGGGATTCGCAAAAGCGTACGGCTTTAACTTTGCAAACCAACCCCGCGAGATGGACCTGTCGTTGACCTATCGCGCGCTTCGGTCCGGTGAGCTGGATATCATCGCCGGAAACTCGACCGATGGCCTGATCGCAGCTCTCGATCTTTTCCAGCTCGAAGACGACCGCCGATATTTCCCGCCGTATCAAGCCGTCTTCATTGCCCGCCGGAGCAGTGCTGACCTACTCCAACTGGCATTTGCCAAACTTGCGAACGCAATATCGACCGATGAGATGCGTGGAATGAACTACGAGATCGATGGCAACAAACGAAGCAGCCGCGATGTAGCGGCTGAATTTATAAGGACGATAGAATAGGAGGTTATTAATGAATCAAAGATTCGCATCAAAAGTTGATACTTGGTTGGTCGTAGTGATAGTCGCTTCGTTCGGGGTCTCGGTCCTCGCGACAGCACCTTCGTTTTTGAACGGCATGTGGTGGGTAGGAATTCCCGTAATACTAATTTACGGCTTCGTCATTTGGATCTTCAGAACGACCTATTATGTTATTGAGGGAAGCGAGCTGTTGGTTCGAAGCGGCCCGTTTCGCTGGCGGGTCACGATCAGTGAGATCGATGATATCTTGCCGACCCGGAACCCTTTATCTAGTCCAGCACTTTCGCTCGATCGGCTGAAGATAAGCTATAGCAACGGACGTTCTATTATGATCTCGCCTGCTGACCGTGAAGGCTTCCTTAAAGCGATCGAAGGTTTACGCCGCCGCGGAAGTGGTTAACGGATCATTGGCCTGAGCCGTTCTTTGCTTCCCATATCTCATCGAGCTGTTTCATGAGTGCTACGTGATCGACGGGCTTTACCATATGTCCGTCAAATCCGGCTTCTTTTGACCGATCACGATCTTCCTGTTGGCCCCAGCCGGTCAAGGCGATGAGTTTGATGGCTGGACCATTGGGAAGCTTACGGATCGCCTTCGCGGCCTCGTATCCATTGAGCTTGGGCAGGCCGATATCCAACAAGATCACGTCGGGCTGGAACGACGTTGCCATTTCCACCGCTTGTTGCCCATCATGCGCCATCGCCGTGTGATGGCCGCTGAACTGAAGAAGCAAGGCAAGCGACTCGGCAGAATCTACGTTGTCATCGACGACCAAGATATTCAGATTGCCGGCGGCTGAGCCCTTATCTTCGAGTCGGCCGGCCGGATCAGGCGAATTGGTGTACGGTTTAATGGCCGGGACCCGAATAACGAATTCGCTTCCGCGGGCGAGCCCTTCGCTGTGGGCCGCAACCGTCCCGCCGTGCATTTCGACCAGATTCTTTACGAGCGTAAGCCCGATTCCGAGTCCGCTGACCGATCTTTCCAGCGATGTGTCGGCCTGTACAAAGAGGTCGAAGATAAACGGAAGTTGTGAGGGGTCGATGCCGATACCTGTGTCTTTTACACGGATCACTGCAAAGCCATCACCATCTTCATTGACCGTGAGGTCGATCCTGCCGCCCTCATTTGTAAACTTGCAGGCATTATTGAGCAGATTTCCGACTACCTGATTAAGTCGTGCAGAATCACCGTAAACATATATCGGTGATTCGGGCTGATTTACGTGGAGTTGTACTTTGCCGGAATCACATGATGGCCGGGCAACTTCAACGGCCTGGTAAACTATAGAGTCGAGTTCGACCCGTTCGCGACGCAATTCGATCTTTCCACGGCTGATCCGGCTCACATCGAGGAGATCATCGACCAGCCTGACAAGCTGCCCGATCTGACGCTCCATCATATCCGCCGCCGCCTTGAGGTTGGGGCCGCTTTCGCCTGAGATCTTCATTATCTGCAACGCATTGCTGACCGGGGCCAATGGGTTACGGAGCTCATGCGCCAGCATCGCCAGAAATTCGTTTTTGCGGCGATCAGCTTCCGATAGGCGTGCCGCAGCATTTCTAAGTTCGTCTGCCCTTTCTTTCTCTTCGTTGATATCTGTACACGTCCCGAACCACCTGGTTATCTCGCCGGTTTCCGCATGGACAGGGAGTGCCCGGCAGAGAAACCAGCGATAATTTCCGTCGGTCCGACGAATACGAAATTCGATTTGATACGGAGAACCGCTCTTGACGGAGTGGGCCCAATCTTCGTACGCGCCGGCGAGGTCATCCGGATGTATAAAGCGATCCCAACGGGCCGCTTCAAGTTCCCCAGGTGGAATATCTATATACTCGAACCATTGTCGATTGTAATAGTCGACGTTTCCGTCCGGCCTCGCAGCCCAAACGATCTGGGGCATCGCATCCGCCAATTGTGAGAGCCGACTCGCGCTTTCGAGCAACGCTCGTTCGGCGATCTTGCGTTCAGAAATATCCCGAGCTACTTTAGAGGCCCCAATTATCCGCCCCGTATTATCCGGGATGGGAGAAATTGTCAGAGAAACCTCGACCGGTTTTCCGTCGCGGCGAACACGTATCGTGTCAAAATGATCGACCCGCTCTCCGATCTTTAAGCGTTCGATTATCTCGATCTCCTCCTGCAAGCGGTCAGGTGGGATGAGCAGAGATATATGCTGCCCAATGGCTTGTTCGGCAGTATGGCCGAACAAACGTTCGGCGCCCTGATTCCAAGTCGTGATCGTCCCGTCGAGATCCTTGCTGATAACTGCGTCATCCGAGGCCGCAACGATCGCGGCTAGATGCTTCTCAGCAGCCTGCCCGGCTTCAAGGTCCGTGACGTCGCGCGTAAAGCAGCGTGAATGTACGAACTTCCCGTTCTCGCGAAATGCGTTCGAGTTGATCACTACTTTTTTTATGGAACCATCTTTGCAGATCATGCGAGCAGAATATTCGGATAAGGATTCGCCAGCTGACAGCACCTGTAAGATATTCGCAACTACTATCTCATCTGCATGAAATTTGCCGATATTGCGGCCGACGAACTCTTCATTTGTATAGCCGAGCATATCTAACTCATATTGATTCGCAAGGATTATGGTTCCATCCGGCTCAAGCCAATGGATGCCTATAGTTGCTTTGTCAAATAGATCGCGGAGATCATGCTCGCTCTTTACGATGGCACTTTCAGCCATGCGCCTTTCACTCACATCGCGAAATACCAACACAAATCCTTCGGGCTCACCTTTTCGGTTGCGGATCGGTGCGGCAGTATAGTCGATCGGCCGCTCTGTTCCGTTTCGAGCTATGAGAACGGTATGATTGGCTAGCCCTACGACCTCACTTTCATTCAAGGCGCGCACAGTGCGACTAACAACTGGCTCACGCGTGGCCTCGTTGACGATCTTTAATACATCTCCAAGTGGCCTTCCTCGGGCTTCTTCGAGCGTCCAACCACACAACTTCTCTGCAACGGGGTTCAGATTGATCACGAGGCCTTCATTATCTGTCGTGATCACCCCATCACCGATACTTGAAAGTATTGTTCGTAAGCCTTCGGCGTGTTCTGTAATAACCTGTGCAAATTCGCTTTCTCGGCGAAGTGTCTCCGATAGTTCCGCCGTATACTTTCGCAGTGCTCCTTCGGCTTCTTTTCGGTCGGTCGTATCGACACACACGCCGATCATCCGTTCCGGATTGCCTTCCGCGTCGCGAAATAGCCGGCCTCGGCCTTCGACCCATCTTATCCGTCCATCGGGCAACACGAGCCGATATTCGATCTCGTGGTCGACGCCGGCATTCAGAGTGTGTGAAATGCATGCAAGCACGCGATCGCGGTCTTCCGGATGCATATCGTCCTGATATGCCTCAAACGTTCCGGGGAACGAACCTTTCGGTATTCCATGGATGGCTTCCAGGCCGGGCGACCAGATCACCTCGTTCGAATCTATCCTCCATTCCCATGAGCCCATTCGACCTGCCTCGAGCGCGAGTCTCAGTCTTTCTTCGCTTTCACGCAATGCTTGACTTGCATCCTGATCGGGTCCAGTCTCGCGCTTTACGTGAGCTTCGCCGACCATGGCGTCGGCCGAAACCGCCTCCCGCGGGGTCAGTTCGTCATCGGATTGTTGATGTATTTTGGGATCCATGCAGTCTTGATTGAGCTTGGCGCATTCTCGGCTAGGGAACACGTCGCGAGAAGATGCGGCGATACTAGGAATCAGATGAGGTCAATTCCGAGTGAGTAATGGAGGCACGCCGAATATGTGTATCACAAATCGAGAGCACTTTACAGTATATTTCAATAGAAAGTATCTTTGCTAATTAGCTTGCAACTTTTCGTACTTTATTGTAGTCTCATAGTTTGATAATTCCATCCCTCTTTTGTCGACGGTAATTGCCTTCATCGTGAATGGCATTAGATAGTTCGAGAGATGGTACGTTAATACCTGTCAGAAGGGGCATTTGATCTTTCATCTGCCTTCGAACGTTGGTCCTTCGCTGCAACCGTTACATCGAAAGTTTCAACCCACCGTAAGAGAACTTCTTAAATGATCACTGAAGAACTGCAAATGCAGAACGCAAATATAGGTTTGCGTGACGTGTATTTGTAGAATCGCACCCAAGCCTCTCAAACGGCGGCGTGCGCGATAAGGTTCCTCGGTTGAAAGAGATTTAGATAAACACAAATGAATTTTAGTGAACTTGGCTTACAGCCGTTTTTGACGGATAAGTGTGAGCAAATGGGATATACCGAGCCTACTCCCATCCAAAAGCAGGCTATTCCGGTTATTTTAAAAGGCGGCGACGTGATCGGGACCGCAGAGACCGGAACAGGAAAAACGGCCGCATTCTTGCTGCCGATCCTCCAAAGATTGAAGGAAAACAAACGCCGCGGAACTTCCGTTTTGGTGCTTGCACCAACCCGCGAACTCGCTAACCAGATCGACGCCGAATGCCGCAAATTTGCCCCGAAAGGCATTACATGTGCTGCTGTTATCGGCGGCTCTGCGTACGGCAAGCAGATCAAGGCGCTCGAGGGCGGTGTAAACATACTCATCGCAACGCCCGGACGTCTGATCGACTTTATGGAGCAAGGAATGGTCAATTTCAATAATCTGACCACTCTCGTGCTCGACGAAGCAGACCGGATGCTCGATATGGGCTTTCTTCCGGCGATCAAACGGATCGTCAAGACAGTTCCGGCCGATCGCCAGACGCTCTTCTTTTCGGCAACAATGGCGCCGGACATTGAGCATATTGCCCGCCAGATCGTTAAGGATCCGACCTTTGTCGAGGTCAGCCAGCGAGGCAAGGCTGCCGTTATGGTCGAACAGTCGGCATATCCGGTTGCTCAGCAGTTCAAAATGCCGCTCCTTCTCGATCTGCTCGAGAGCGAGAACTTTGAGCGTGTACTCGTATTTACGCGTACCAAACGTGGTGCTGACCGCATCGCTCACGTATTAGAAAAGCGTTCGCACCGCTCGAACCGTATCCACGGCGATCGTTCGCAGTCGCAGCGTGAATCCGCACTTCGTGAGTTCAAGAACGGACGCACCCGGATCCTGGTCGCGACCGACGTTGCGGCCCGCGGGATCGATATAGATTCCGTTTCACATGTGATAAACTATGATATACCGACCGCGCCCGAGGATTACGTACATCGTATCGGGCGTACAGGCCGAGCCGGCAAAGCAGGCCGCGCAATCACGTTGTTCACGACTGCCGAAGAGCATTCGATAAAGGCTATTGAACGCCTGACCGGACAATTGGTCGAGCGTGTTTTGCTTCCGGATTTTGGCGGAGTGTTGCATTCGTCGCCCCAACCGGCGGCGAAATCAGCGCCGAAACGGACTTTTCGTTCGTTCGGCGGCCGCAGACGTCGATAAAACAGGAAAGGACTATGAAAGCAGAAAAGTACGCCGTTGGCGATTCGATATCGATGATGTGTTCGGGGTGTGACGACGAAAAGCCGCACACCATCGAAACTGTTACAAAACTTGGCAAGATCTCGAAAGCGATCTGTTCCTCGTGCGAAGGTGTTAGTACCTTTAATCGCGGTGTGAAAACCTCGGTAGCTGTTGGAAAAGCGAAGGCCGCGTCGCCCTACGACCGGACGCGAAAGTATCGTAAGGGCCAGGCAATGACCCATACGAGCTTTGGCCATGGTGAAGTAACCGCCGTAGTCGAATCGCAGAAGATCGATGTTTTGTTTGGTGACAAGACCAGACGTTTGATCCACGCCCAAGACTGATCGGCACCATTATTTTAATGCGAAAAGGCGACTCTATTAGAAGCCGCCTTTTCGTGTTTTAAATTGCGTGTCCGGCTTTACTTTCGTCGAAGCAAAAAGCCGATCGCCAAGCCTATTGCGGCCGAGATCAGTATCGTCTGCCCAGGCTTTTGCCGGGCAAATTCCTTTGCGTCCTCGATCAATTCTTTCGGATCTTTATCTTGCAATTCCTTGAATTTGTCGCTCGCTTGAACGAACTTCTCATTCGCGAAGTCGCGTGCCTTTACTGCCGCTTCCTGCACCTTGTGGCCGTATTCCTGTGCCTGCATCCTGATATCTCCTAAAAACTCGTCATCCGGAATGCTGCCTCCGCCAACAGGCACCAAACTCTGCTCCAATTCCTTCTCCGCTTTCCTAACTTCATTCTCAAATTCTGACATATTTTCTCTTTCCTCCATGCTACATCGCTGTATAAGTGCCTTTCTGATGAAACACTTTCTCACTTGGTTGTAACGAATTCTACCTCAAATATGTTCCGGGTTGACGTCGAATGATATCCGCCGCGGCTCATTAACACGTTCACTACTTGAGGCTTTTGAAATCCATTGCCCGGCAGATACAAATTTTATGTTAATTCTTTCACAAACCCCTTGACAGGTATCACAGGGATTTGCGAATCTAGCAATTCGCAGGTTAGTAAGCACTTACTTTACCCGCGAAACGGGAGAAATTTTGATAAAAGGATTCTTTAATTGTGACCAGTCCGGCAGAATGTCCGGCGACGAGCGCCGCGAGACAATCCTCGCGGCCGCGATCGGTTTGTTCGCTCAACACGGCTTTAGCGGGACGACCACCAAAAAGATCGCGACTGCTGCCGGTGTTTCCGAAGCGATGGTCTTTCGCCATTTTGCTTCGAAAGAAGAACTCTACGGAGCGATACTCCACAGCAAATCATGCGAAGACGGCCTTCATCAATTTCCGTGGGAGAGCAACACCGATCTGATAGCGGCTCTGGAAGCCAAAGACGATCGTGCCGTGTTCTACCATCTGGGGCTAAACGCACTGAAAAAACACCAGGCTGACGTGCCGTTCATGCGGCTGCTTTTCTTTTCGGCACTCGAAGAACATGACCTGGCGGAACGATTTTTCAGCGAATTCGTATCAAAGGTCTATGAGTTCATCGGCCAGTATATCGCCGGGCGGCAGAAGGACGGAGCCATGCGCGAGATCGATCCGCGAATCGTCGTTCGGGCGTTTCTCGGCATGCTGATCCATCACTCGCTGAACACGATTTTGTGGGACAAAGAGCATCATCTGCTCGACATATCGAACGAAGAAGCGGCCTCAGATTTTGCAGAGATACTTCTCAAAGGGATATCTAAGGAATCATGATAAACGGGCCGCACGATGAATATGCAGTGCGGCATAAATGAGTATGAATAACCGAAAGTCATTGGTCGCCGGCGTGCTGCTGGCGGTATCAGCGGGCCTCGCCGCGACAGGTTGCGGATCGCGGGCCGATTCGGCAACGACGAATGCGAACGCCGAACCGGCGAGCGTCGAGATCACAACCGCTCAGGCCGTGATACAACCGATCCCGTCGTACATCGAGGCCACCGGAAATTTGGCTAGCGATGCCCAGACGGACGTTGCACCGGCCGTTGGCGGCAAGATCGTCGAAGTAAATTTCGACATCGGCAGCTATGTCAATCAAGGCGATGTCCTGGTCCGATTAGATCCGCGGGACGCCAATATCCGGCTGGAGCAGGCGCGTGCCCTTCTTGAACAGCAGCGCCAGGCGGTCCAACAGGCCGAAGCAGGCGTCGATCAGGCGATAGCTACCTTGCGGCAGACGCAGGCCCGGCTCGGCATAAGCGACGGGGAAACATTTCAGATCAAGGATTTTTCGCAGGTCAAGTCGGTCACCGCCCAATTGCAGCTTGCAGAAACCGAGCTCAGACGCGCGGAAAGCCTTTTGGAAAGCGGCGATGTTTCGCGGGCGATCTACGATCAGCGAAAGTCTCAGCGTGACGCCTTGCTTGGACAATTGGACGAGGCCCGCTCGAATGCTGCGGTCGCAATCCGGGCGATAAGCACGGCCCAGGCCGCGGTCGACTCTGCCCGCGCCGCCGCGAACAGCGTCAAAGCAGGCATCCGTACGAGCGAAGCTGCGATCAGCCAGGCTCAGAAATCGGTCACCGACACGATCGTCTATTCTCCGATCAGCGGCTATGTAGCCGAGCGGAATGCGGACGTTGGTGAATTCATCTCGCCAAACACGCCAAACGCCAAGATCGCGACGATCGTTCGAACTTCGACACTTAGGGCAAAGATCGACCTGCCGGAACAAGAGGTCGGCAAGGTCGCGACGGGTCAGGGCGTTTCGGTGCAGGTAAGCGCGTATCCCGACAGGAGCTTTGCGGGACGGATCGTTCGCATTGCTCCAAGCGTAAATCAGCAGGCAAGAACTCTTTCGGTCGAAGCCGAGATCCAGAACGTCGACGGTCTATTGAAACCCGGGCAGTTCGTAACCGTCCGCATCACTCAAAATAACCCAACAAATGCCGTAATGATACCGGCGTCGGCGGTTCGCACGGACGGAACGATAAACCGGGTCTATGTCGTCAAAGACGGCGCGGCACGCGAACAGATCGTACAACTTGGGTTGCTCGAGAATGACAAGATCCAGGTCAAGAACGGAGTTATCGAAGGCGATATTGTGGCGATCAGCAACCTGAACCAGCTGACGGACGGAGTATTTGTAAGGCAGTAGGGCCCGATCGAACGGGCAGTTGACCGAGAGGCGAAAGTAATATGCAGTGGTTAGCAGAAGTTTGTGTAAAGCGGCCGGTATTCGCGACGATGTTGATCTTGTCGCTGGTCGTGGTCGGGACCTTCTCTTTCTTCAGTTTGGGGGTCGACCTCTTTCCGAAGATCGATTTTCCGACGCTGACGGTTACCGTTGTCAATCCAGGTGCGTCACCCGAAGAGATCGAGACCGAGATTACCGAACTCATCGAAGAATCCGTGAACACGATCAGCGGGATCGATGAGCTTCGGTCATCATCGATCGAGGGTGTCTCGCGTGTTTTCGTTCAGTTCCTGCTCGAAAAAGATGTCGAGGTCGCTTTCAATGAAGTTCAGCAAAAGGTGCAGGCGGTCATCCCGCGGCTTCCCTCCACGGCCGAGCAGCCAACGGTCATCAAGCTTGATACTGATGCCGCGCCCGTCCTGCGAATAACGGTCTCGGCTCCGGCGGCTCTCCGCGACGTGACAGAGGTCGCTGAGACCCAGATCAAGGAACGGATAGAGTCGGTCAACGGCGTCGGCCAGATAACCCTGATCGGCGGTCAGGAAAGGCAGATCAATGTATGGATCGATCCAGATAAATTAAGGTCCTTCAGCATTACGCCCATCGAAGTTACGACCGCTCTTCAGATCCAGAATGTCGAGTTTCCGAGCGGCCGGCTGGATGGCGGTGCAAAAGAGACAAGTGTCAGAACGCTAGGCAAAGTTGACCGGCCGAAGGACTTCGCTAACGTGGCGGTAGCGACTCGCGGCACCTACGAAGTAAAGGTCAAAGACATCGGCTACGTCGAGGACGGTGCCGAAGAGATCCGCTCCGAAGCTCGCCTTAATGGCCAGCCCGCTGTAACCTTGATCGTCTCAAAACAGTCTGGCCAGAACACCGTCGCCGTCGCGCGCGAGATAAAAGACAGGCTCGCTGAGATCGAACCCAATCTGCCCCCGGGCTATCAGCTGCGGATCATCGGCGACAACTCGATCTTTATCGAAAACTCGGTTGCCGCACTCGAAGAACATCTGATTCTCGGTTCGCTCTTTGCATCCATCGTCGTGTTGCTGTTCCTTTGGAGCTTCCGTACGACATTCATCGCTGCACTCGCGATTCCGACGTCCATCATCTCAACCTTCGCCCTTATGTATGCGATGGGCTATACGCTCAATTCGATCACGATGTTGGCGTTGACATTGATGGTCGGCATTGTGATCGACGATGCGATCATTGTGCTTGAGAACATCTACCGATTTATCGAAGAAAAAGGAATGGACCCCTTTCAGGCGGCGATAGAGGGAACCCGCGACATCGGCCTCGCCGTTCTTGCGACGACTCTTTCGCTGATGGCTGTGTTTGTGCCTATCGGCTTCATGCAGGGCATCATCGGACGGTTTATGTCCAGCTTCGGTCTTACGGCGTCGTTCGCTGTTGGTGTGTCGCTTATCGTGTCGTTCACGTTGACGCCGATGCTTGCCGCCCGATTGCTTAAGCGAAAGAAGGAAAAACAGGCAGACGAGAAAACAGAGCCTACCGGTGACGGAATGGTCGAAACTGCCAACGAACGCAAGACTTCGGCTCACTCGAAAGATTCCGGTTGGTTTAGCTATGTCTTGAGTACCTATACGGCAATGCTTCGTTTCGCGATGGGACATCGATGGGTCATCGTGACGGTATGTGTTCTCGTCTTTCTCTCGATAGTTCCGCTATTCATGGTTGTCGGCAAGAATTTTCTCCCGGTCGACGACCAGTCGCAGTTCGAAGTATCGGTCCGTGCGCCCGAGGGCAATAGCCTCGGTGCGACCTCGCTATCGCTGGAGCGAATGGCGCAACAGTTGCGGCAATTTCCGGGCGTGACGGACACCCTCGTAACGGTCGGCGGCGGCCAGGATCAGGTTGTGAACAGCGGATCGATCTACGTGAAACTGACCGACAGTTCTGAACGAGCGAAGTCGCAGCAAGATCTGATGACCGATGCCCGCGAAATGCTTTCACAATACTCGGGCGAATTTCGAACGGCGGTTCAAGAGGTCGCGGCATTTTCCGGCGGCGGATTTAGAAATGCCAATGTGCAGTTTCTCGTATCAGGCCCCGATCTGCGGCAGCTCGAAGTATATTCCGAACAGATCCTGGAGCGAATGCGTTCCATACCCGATGCGGTCGACGTTGACTCGACGCTTATCAGCGGTAAACCCGAAGTTCAGCTAGAGATCGACCGGCAGCGTGCAGCCGACCTCGGTGTCAGGGTCGGTGACGTTTCGCAAGCTCTAAACACTCTGGTCGCGGGTCAGGATGTCACTACGTTTAATCAAGGGACGCGACAGTACGACGTGGTCGTCCGCGCTATCAACACCTATCGAACCGACGTTGAAGGCCTAGGGCGGATGGTCGTGCCGTCTTCAACTGTCGGCTGGGTCACGCTTGATCGTTTGGTGAATATTGTCGAGGGAACGGGCCCGAGTTCGATCGAGCGTATAAATCGCCAACGGCAAGTCACATTGCTCGCCAACACGCGGCCCGGCGGCTCGGCGGCAAGCATCACGGCGGAGATCGATAGGTTTGTGGCTCAATTGAATCTGCCTGCCAGCTATTCGTCCGGATACGTTGGTCAGTCAAAGGAAATGGGCCGTGCACTGTTCTATTTCCTTCTCGCGTTCGTGCTCTCGTTCATCTTCATGTACATCGTGCTGGCCGCTCAGTTCGAGTCGTTCATCCATCCGGTGACGATCTTGCTGACGCTTCCGCTGGCCGTGCCGTTCGGAATCGTGAGCCTTTTGATCGCCGGCCAGACCGTTAATATATTTTCCGGCCTGGGGCTGCTGTTGCTCTTCGGTATCGTCAAGAAGAATGCCATCTTGCAGATCGATCACACGAACAATTTGCGGGCAAGCGGAATGAGCCGTTACGACGCGATCATTCAGGCCAATCGGGACAGGCTGCGGCCGATCTTGATGACGACGCTCGCGTTAGTTGCGGGCATGATGCCTTTGGTGTTGTCGAGCGGTGCAGGTTCGGGAACGAACCGCTCTATTGGCGTACTTGTGGTCGGCGGCCAATCGTTGTGTTTGCTGCTGACGCTGCTCGCCGTGCCGGTCTTTTATTCGATATTTGATGACCTGGCGGAGATGCGTTTGTTTCAATATGTCAGCCGGTTCTCCGAGTGGCTGTTTGGCGGCGTTCGCCGAAGATTTATGGCGGCGACGAGTTCGCTTTTCGTTAAGCAGTAGTCCGCGTTGAGCGAGATCAGGTGATTTATGTATTCGCGTTTAATATTTGGCTTAATACTTTTATTGTCGGTGGCGGTCGTCTCGGCGTCCGCCCAGGATCCGACGCCTTCGCCGACGCCATTCGATGCCGATAAGCAAGGTGTCAAACCGGAGCAGATCGACGGCGTTCCCGCGATCGCTCCTACTTTTAGCTCGGACGAACGCGTTCTGCCGGACCTCGGCCGCGTCGGCGTCGACATGGCCGCACAACGTCCGATGACAGTGCGCGAGGCGGTCGCGCTTGCGCTCGAAAACAATAAGGACATCGATGTTACCCGCAAGAATGTTCAGATCGCGGAGTTCGAATTGCGAGCTTTACGCGGTTTCTTTCAACCTCGGCTCGTCGGACAGACGTACTACGAACGTTCGACGGTACCGAACGTCAGCATTTTCAGCACCAATCGTGATACGACCGACGGTGCATTTGTAGGCACCGGAACGATCCGCGCATACGTCCCTAGTTTCGGTACTGTCCTTTCGGCTACGGCGAACAACCAGCGGGTCACGACCAACAACCCGATCTCGATCCTGAGTCCGCAGAGCAATGCAAACCTGGGCTTCTCGATCACGCAGCCGCTTTTGCGGGGCCGAAGGATCGATGAACCGCGGCGTGGTATAGAGATCGCAAAGCGGACGCTCTCGCTAACCGACGCGGAATTTCGCGAACGTTCGATCGAGATCGTCAAAAATGTTCAGCTTGCGTATTGGGATCTGACGTACGCCCTACGAAATCTGCAGGTGCAGCGTGATGGCGTTCGTGATGCCAAACAACAGCTCGAGCATAACCGGCGTTTGGTCGAGGAAGGCCAGCTAGCCCCGATCGACATCGTCGCTGCCGAGACGCAAGTCGCTCTCTTCGAGCAATCTGTTTTTGATGCACTGAACACTGTCACGCAGGCCGAGAATGGATTGAAGAATCTTATCTCGCCAAACCGCTTCGACGTGCTTTGGAAAGAAGCATTGGTTCCGGTCGATGCAGTCGATCTCAAAGCTCCGTCCATCAGCCTAAACGACGCGATCACGGCGGCGATGGAAAACAGGCCGGAGCTGGAACGTCTGGGCGTACTGAAAAGCATCAATGACGTGCAGGAGAAATTATTCCGCGACCAGAGCCTGCCGCAGGTGGACCTGGTGGCGAGCTACACTTCGTCGGGCATTGGCGGAAACCTGAATCCGGATTTCCAGGCCCCGTTCCCGTTGCCTTGTACTACCGATCCGAATTCGCCCGCTTGCCAACAACAGCAAGCTAACCTGCAGGCCCTTACCGGAAATCCGTACAGCGGCGTTTTTGGCAACCGATATCCGACCTACCGCGTCGGCGTTACGATAAACATTCCGCTTTTCGGTGATAAGACGGCAAAGGCTCTGCTTGGCCGCGCGCGTGTCGAGGGCGAACGCATCACCACCCAGCGTGAGCAGATCGAACAAATGATCCAGGTTGAGGTCCGCAATTCGATCCAGGCTGTCCGAACGGCTGAGGCACGGCTTCGGTCGGCGGCGATCTCGCGTGAGAATTCGGCTCGTCAATACGAATCCGAACAGCGGAAGCTCGATGCCGGCCAGTCCGACATCTATGCCGTTCTGGAACGCCAGACCGCCCTGACCACCGCCCGCAGCACCGAGCTGCGTGCCCAGACCGAACTGAACAAGGCGATCGCCGATCTTGACCGTGCGACCGGCAATGCACTTAAGGCCAACGACATTGAAACCAGGCTGCGCAGCCCGCTCAAATAAATGAAGGCCGTCTATATCACCGAATTCGGCGGGACCGAGCATCTCGAGATCCGCGATGTTCCTTTGCCGTCCGCTCCTGCCGGCGGCGAGGTGATCGTCGGCGTCAAGTACGCCGGATTGAACCGGGCCGATCTGCTGCAACGACGCGGGCTTTATCCGCCGCCCGAGGGTTACGATCCGCGGATCCCGGGCCTGGAGTTTGCCGGTGTCGTCGAGCAAATTGGCGACGGCCTGAGCGACCTAGCGGTGGGCGACAAAGTATTTGGGATCACGGCGGGCGAAGCTCAGGCAGAGTTTGTCCGAGTCGCTAGCCGCCTTGTCGCAAAGATACAGCAGATCGAGATGGAATCCGCCGCGGCGGTGCCCGAGGCTTACGTTACCGCTCATGACGCCTTGATCTCACAGGCAGGACTGCAGGCAGGCGAGACCGTTCTTATTCACGCCGTCGCGTCGGGCGTTGGCCTAGCCGCCGCGCAGATCGTAAAGGCGGCCGAAGCGACCGTGATCGGCACTTCACGAAGCCCTGACAAATTAGAAAGACTGATGAACGAAGCCGGAAGCGTCGATCATACCATCGAAACATCTGGCGGCCCGATCTTCGCGGAAAGGGTGATCGAATTGACTGACGGCCGCGGTGTCAGTGTCGTCCTAGATCTCGTCGGCGGAGCCTATCTTCCCGAAAATCTAAAAAGCATGGCTCTGAAAGGCCGCATAATGCTCGTCGGACTCACGGCCGGCAGGACAGCAGAATTCGACATGGGAATCGCCCTAACAAAACGGCTTTCCATCAAAGGAACTGTTCTGCGTTCGCGGTCGGGCGACGAGAAGGCGCAAGCAATGGAAGCCTTTGCTCGGGACATTCTACCGGGCATCGGCTCGAAATATGTTCCCGTTGTCGACCGTGTTTTTGACGTCGCTGACATTGCCGCGGCTCACGAATATCTTGCGTCGGATGAGAGTTTCGGGAAGGTTATCTTACGCTTTTGATGCACCGACACGTTCTGCAGCTTTATCCCTAAGGAGGCAGAGGCCGCTGACGCCCGCCGAGTCGAGTTCAGCCATTCGGCGCACGGCTTCCGCGTAGACGAGGCCGCCGGCTTCGCGCCGTTCGAACGAAATGACGGACCACATCGGGCGGTCGAGTTCTGAAACTTGCTGATCGGCGGCGTGCTTTTGATCTGACGGCTCAGGTGCCATAATTCAATTCATAGGATAACTTTTCCACCTGTGGAAAACTAATCATTTGACGGCTATCGGACGACGAATGAAGTTCAGCGAGACAATTTTCATGACCGGCTTCCCTGGTTTCATTGCCGGCCGCTTAGTCGAGCGGCTTGCGGGTCCGGGCGTCCAATTCTATCTGCTCGTTCAGCCAAATTTCATTGATGTCGCCGTCGCCGCCATCAACGAGATCGCTGAAGCGACCGAAACCCCGCTCGAAAATTTTGCCATTATCGAGGGCGATATCACATCGCCAGATCTCGGCATGTCTTCCGAGGACCTCGCCAGCGTCACGGCGGAGGCGACCGATATCTATCATCTGGCAGCCATCTACGACCTAGCGGTTTCCAAGGAGCTTGCTTATAAGGTCAACGTGCAGGGCACGAAAAACGTCAATGACCTGTGCCGCTCTATCTCGGGCCTACATAGATTCAACTATGTTTCGACGTGTTATGTTTCCGGGCTTCGCGAAGGCGTGATCCTTGAAGAAGATCTCGAACACAATGCCGGATTTCGCAACTACTACGAAGAAACGAAATATCTCGCTGAGATGGAGGTCGAGAGGTTAAAGGAAGAGCTTGCGGTCACTATCTTTCGTCCATCGGTAGTCGTTGGTGATTCACGAACCGGCGAGACAGCGAAGTACGACGGGATCTATTCGCTCATCAATTATCTGAAGATGGCACCTAAATTGCTTCGTTTCGTCAACGTCGGCAACGACGCGGTTCGGCTAAACCTGGTACCTGTCGATTTTGTCGTGAACGGCATCGCGGCACTGGCAAAGGACGCCGCGGCGATCGGCCAAACGGTAGCCTTGGCCGACCCCGCACCGCTAACGACCGCTGAAATATTTGACACCCTCGCCGAGGGCTTTACGCGAAAGCGTTCGGTCGTCAAACCGCCGCCCGGCCTTGTCCAAGGCTTCCTTAATTCCAAGATATCGCCGCCAATCACCGGTCTGCCGCATGCCGGCGTGCCGTATTTCTTTGTGTCACAAACGTACGATACCCGCGTGGCGAACTCGCTCCTTGAACCTCACGGCGTGGAATGCCCAAACTTCCGCGAATACGCGCCGAATCTATTGAAATTCGTTGTCGAGCATCCGGGGCTATGATCTGCTCATCATAGTTCTTTGAGGTCACATATGAATGAGCTGCGACTAATCGCCACCATCTTTGCTTTCCTGGCGTTCGTCGGATCCATGACAGCGCAGAGCGGCCGTGTTCAGCCGACGCCAACCCCGGTTCCGGAAGATGAGACCGTTCGCGTGGTTACGGAAGAAGTGAAGGTCAATGTTCTCGCTTTCGACGAAAGCGGACAGTTCGTTTCCGACGTTCAGCTAACAGATCTTGTGGTTACGGATAACGATATTCTCCATCAGGCCACCAGCCTCCGCCGGCTTCCGGCAAATGTTCTAATTGTCATGGACACAGGCGGCGAACTCCGCTCGGTCAAGACCCTTGAGCGAACTCGCGATATTGCCCGCAGTCTTGTGCAGGCGCTGCGGCCCGAAGATTCGATCGCCGTGATGCAATATGCCGACGATGCCGACATCGTATCCGAATGGACGACCGACCGGGACCAGATAGCTGAGGCGGTCCGTAAGACTAAATTCGGGCGCCGATCCGCCTTCACGAGCGCGATCAAGCTTGCTACCGAGTTTCTGATGGAGAATCCGGTCGATAACCGCCATATGGTGCTCATCACGGACGGGACCGACAGTTTTGCTGACCGCAATGGGATAGCCGCGGCGTTTCGTGACATACTCGCGACCGATATCAACGTCCACGTGTTGAGTTTTACGCGGCTTGAATCGATCGACATCGATCCGCGAACAAAGGCGATCTCGAATTCTCCGCCCCCGCGCGCAATGCCGCCGGAGGTTGCGGCCCAACTACCGAACGGCGTGCGGGACATCGCGCAAGCGCCCAAGATCGGGCCAACGGTCATTGTTGACCGCAAGCATCTTAAAACGATGCGTCAGCGAAAAGCTGATCTGGAGGCGAGCGAAGTCGACCTTATCGCACTTGCCGAAAACACGAATGGAACGGTAATAGTGCCCGAAATGCTCGAAGAATTAGAAACAAAGCCGGCCACGATCGCACGGATGATAGATTCGAGTTATGTACTGACCTATACGCCCAAAGTTCCATTGATCGAAAATTCCGGGATACGGCGGATCGAAGTGACGTCGCGACGACCGGGGCTCGTCGTCGAGGCGCGTCGCAAGCTCCTTCCGGCCCAACCCGTTTCCCAATAACTGTCCGAGGCACGTCATCCAGTCTTGACGTAAACCGTGGAGCGTCTTAAGATTTGAAGTTCGCGCCGGAGTGGCGAAATTGGTATACGCACCAGACTCAAAATCTGGCGGGGGCAACCTCATGTCGGTTCGAGTCCGACCTCCGGCACCACGACTTACTCGGTTGGATCTTTGCGTTGCGGGTTGACACGCGACGAAGGGAATCGCTAATATCGCTCTTACTGGGGGTGATATTATGATAACAATAACAACCACGGTGATCGCGAACTAACTGTTCGCGACCACCATAATAAATAAAAGCGGCTGTCCGGGTATAAATCGGACAGCCGCTTTTTCGTTCTATTATCCCGTCAGATTATTGGCGGCGATATGTAATGACTTCGCCGTTATCGGTTCGCGTGGTGCGGATGCCGCGATTGACGGACGTTACAATCGAGGTTGCTCCATTGATATTGAGGTAGTTACCACTGGTGTACGAGCCATACGACAGTCCGCCGCCGATATTTGCCGTGACCGAACCATTGTTCGCGATCGTGAGAACGATCTGCGTCCCGTCCGGTGCGCGTCCGACGAAACGTCCGCGAGCCCACGCCGGCGGTGCGACCTGGTTTCCACCACCACCGCCCCAACCGGGTCCACCGGGATTACCACCGGAAGTGCGGCTATATGCGATGCGTTCGCCATTGTCTGGGCGGGTCGTCAAGATGCCGTTGCCTTGACGCGTTACTCGAGAAGTTGCTCCGGCTATATTCAGAACGTTTCCTCGGGTATAGACTCCGTATGACATTCCGCCATTGACGTTTGCGGTCACGCTGCCGTTCGGTGCGATCGTAAGCGAGATCTGCGATCCATTGGGTGCAACGCCATAAAACGTTCCCTGTGCCCAATTCGGAGGACGTACCGCACCGCCCTGCGGATTACCCCAGCCCGGTCCTCCCCCCTGATTGCCGCCGCCGCTTATGCGGCGCATTGATGAAATGCGGTTATCCCACCTGTTACGGCCAAGGTCGCTCTCTTCGCCCGAAACGGTTACACACTGTCCGCGATAGTTAGATTGATCGCATACCTGCCATTGTTCGCCAGCGCCTACGCGAACACTCGAAATTTTGTTGTTGAATCTTGAAGGCAAGTTCGAAACATTGTTTTGATAAGTAACAACGTCTCCTCGAAAGTTACGATCCAGAAAAACCGTAATGCCCGGTCCGCCACCAATTAGCCGCCCGTCCTGACCGTTGCTCTCTGTCGAGAGAGTAGCCACGAAAGCGACAATCGCTATCGAACTTAGTAATCCAAATTTAAATACTCGCATGATAATCTCCTATGAATCTTCAATGATCTTCCCTAATTAACTCGTAGAAACAAAATCTCAATATGGCAAATCTGCTCCTACGTAGATTTCGTCGTTCTGAAAACAATTACCCGACACCGCGGACGGCGACGATAGACCGTCGCAGTGACATCTACATCAATTTCTTACTTTGCGCTACGATAAGTTTAATCAAGAGTGTTTTTATCTCCATGCCTACAAACTGCCTCTGCCGCTTCCTACTACATCCTGACGGAGCTGCGTTAGCAAATACCGCGACTTTGCCACATTCCCAAAGCTCCTCCTATTTGGATAGGATAAACAATGAAACCAAAGTCATACACAAATTAGGACATCTCCAGCTATTAAGAACACCAATTTAAATGATCAGCCTCTCAAATTTCAACTTTGCCCTGCCGGACGATCTCGTCGCCGATAAACCGCTCGAACAACGCGAGGCTTCGCGGATGTTGTTGATTGACCGCTCGGCCAGTTCCTTTGATGACGACCACTTTCAAAGGTTGCCGGAAATCCTGCGTCCTGATGATCTTCTGGTACTTAATAACACCAAGGTTTTTCCTGCACGAATGTATTGTAGCACCAGTACCGGAGCAACCGTGGAGGTGTTTCTCGTCCGCGACCGTGGCGATGGAACCTGGGAGACTTTGGCAAAGCCGGCGAAACGACTTAAGGATGGACGTCGCATTATATTTGACGCCGCGTTTTCGGGTGAGGTAGTGGATCGTCGTTCTGACGGAAAAGTGGTAATGCGTTTCAACTATGCCGGCGATATTTACGAGCATTTCGAGCGCGTCGGCCGCACGCCGCTTCCGCCTTATATTAAACGTGGCCGCGACGATGTCGACACCGACCGCGAACGGTATCAGACAGTGTATGCAAAAAAACGGGGAGCGATCGCGGCGCCGACGGCAGGACTACATTTTACGCCCGGCATTCTTGAGCGCCTTCGCGAACGGGGCATCGAGATCGCCGAGATAACGCTCCACGTCGGTTATGGTACTTTCGAGCCCGTCCGGACCGATGACCTATCAAAGCACTCTGTCCTGCCCGAGCAATACGAGATCAGCCTGAAGGCCGCCCAAACGCTTAACGTAGCCAAAAGCAACGGCCGCCGTATAATTGCCGTCGGAACTACGACAACGCGAACACTTGAATACAATTTTACCTCTCACGGCGAATTCGTCGCCGGAAGCGGGTTTGCCGATCTCACTATTCTGCCCGGCTACAAGTACTCAGCGATCGATGGTATGTTGACCAATTTTCATCTGCCGAAAAGTTCGCTGCTCGTTCTTGTTTCAACTTTTGGCGGACACGAACTTATAATGGAAGCTTATCGACACGCAGTCGCATCACACTACCGGTTTTATAGCTATGGCGACTGTATGCTTATTGTGTAGGAAATGGCGGTATTTCAATCGATCAGGAATCTATTTTCCCACGTGCCGGTGACTGAACCGGAAGTGGTCATCCCCGCGCCTGAATGCACATATTCGGTTAAGCTTCTCACTTCAAAAAACCTGCACGAGGTGTTGCGGCTCAACCTTCGCTGTTTTGCTAAAGGCGAAAACTATACGAAACACACCTTCGCGTACCTGCTCGGTGACCCGCAAACCGTGAGTTATCAGGTAGTTACAGAGACGAATGAAATGGTCGGCTTTATCGTGACGATGATGAATGCCGATGGTTCTGCACACATTACCACCATCGGCGTTGCTCCGGAACACCGCCGCCGCAATATTGCCGGAATGATGCTCGACCACCTCGAGCGGTCGCTTGCGGCAAAGGGCATAACAACTATCGTCCTCGAGGTCCGCGTGGGGAATAAAGCCGCCCAAAGTTTATATCGAAGGAGAGGTTACGCCTGTGTCCAGCGGATGGGTCGTTATTACAGCAACGGCGAGGACGGGTATCTAATGATGAAGTCGATGATCTGACCAACTGTGCAGTTCCCCCTACCCAAGATATATCCGTTGACCAACGAGACACTCGCCGGAGTTTCACACGCCGATCAGGTGCGTCAGCTTTCAGCCGCGGGTGCACGGTTCATTCAGCTGCGAGAAAAAAGGAAGCTGTCTCGCGCATTCACGGCTGCCGCCGTTAGGGCGATCGAGACGGCCCGCGAATTTGGCACAAAGATCATCATCAACGATAGGGCGGACATCGCCCTGTTGGTGGAGGCTGACGGCGTGCATCTTGGCCAAGACGACCTTCCACCGGAATCCGCCCGGCGGCTGCTCGGCGATGCGGCGATCATCGGCTATTCGACGCATACGCTCGAACAAGTTGAACGGGCTTTAGACTTACCGATCGACTACCTCGCCTTTGGTCCCATTTTTCCGACATCTACCAAAAGTGATGCCGAGGCCGTTGCAGGGCTCGAGGGACTGATGCGGGTTCGCGATCTTGTCGGAGATCTTCCAGTTGTGGCGATAGGCGGCATCGATAGAGCGAATCTCCTGTCGGTGCTGAATTCCGGTGCCGATTCTTCAGCCGTAGTAAGCGCCGTCCTTGGCGGGCCTACGTCGATCGGCGACTCATTTCGTGAATTAGTTCAAATCGCTAACTCCTCCTGCAATTAAGAATGCACCAACCTCGGAAAGTAAATTCAACAATGTTGCAACTAGTTAAAATTTTACTTGCATTACGAATTTATTACAGCTATTATGCTTATGGCGGAAGCCGCGTGAACCAACACCGGCCTGTACTTCTCCTCGGTTCTTACACCCTGCCTTTTTCAGATTTCTCTAGGAGTCTTCCTTCAAATGAGTTTGCTTGATGTAGCACCCATTATTGAGCAGATGTTGCTCATGTCTGACAACGTGAGTGACTTAAATTTCTCGTGCGGCCAAAAACCGCAGGTGGAGATAAACGGAACACTCTATTCTTCCAGTCCTAATGGACTCGGGAGGCTTTCGGCATTTCAGACGGAGATGATCGCCATGGCGATCCTTCGCGATAATGCGGAAGCTGCGGCGCAGCTTGCGAGGACACGGACTGCCGACCTCAGTTATGCGCTTCCCGGTAAATGCCGATTTCGTGTCAATATCTTTCAGCAGCGAAACTCTTATTCGATCGTCATGCGTGTCATTCCGCACGACATCCCGAGCTTTGAATCGTTAAACATTCCGCCACAGCTTGAAGAGATCTGCCATATCCGCAACGGTGTCGTTCTTTTGACGGGTCCGACCGGTTCCGGAAAAAGCTCGACCCTGGCGGCGATCATTGACCGCATCAACGAGCTAAAGAGCTACCATATTGTCACGATCGAAGACCCGATCGAATTTCTTCACAATCACAAGAAGAGCACGATCAATCAGCGCGAGGTCGGTGCCGATACCAAAGATTTTGCCTCAGCATTGCGAGCCGCTTTGCGACAGGCACCAAAAGTGATCCTCGTCGGCGAGATGCGTGATCTGGAGACGGCCGAGATCGCTCTCGAAGCCGCCGAAACAGGCCACCTTGTTCTCTCGACACTTCACACGATCGACGCATCGAAAACGATCGACCGGATCATCGGCCTTTATCCGAAGAACGAAGAGCGCATTATCCGTACACGCCTTGCACAGACGTTCCGCTATATCGTTTCGCAGCGGCTGATCCCGAGATCTGACGGCAAAGGCCGCGTAGCCGCCGTGGAAATACTCCGCTCGAATCCGCGAACGCGCGAATACATAGAAAAAGGTGAAAGCGAGGGCAAGACCTTACTCGACGCGATCCGCGACGGCGAGATAGACGGAATGCAGGATTTCGATTCGGTGATCCGTCAATTGGTCGAGCGAAAAGAGATCACGCTTGAGGACGGGTTGTCGTATGCAACGAACCAGAATAACCTTCTGCTTCAGCTTAAAGGACTTTCATCTACCGAAGATTACCTAAACGGCAACGACCTGAAACGTCCTGCCGTCGAGCCCCTTGCGCCGCCGCCAACTGCCGCTCCGGTTCAGAATTCCGTTCTCGACATGATCGAATAACTTCGGGCCAGACATACCCATCCGGCTCCGGCCACCAAATCATATGATCATACGCTGCGACAATTGCTCAGTTTCACTGCAACTAGACGAATCGAAGGTCCCGAGCGGACACTTTACGGTACGCTGCCCGCGGTGTCAGAATATGCTTCGCGGAAACCGCGATACGAAGACGAACGGCTCGTCGACCGTTCATCAACTCGAAGCCAACAAGCCGGCGCCGGCCGTTTCCGAAGGCGCCGCGGAGTTTGCCGAAAAGCAATCAGAATTTCAGATAAACAGCGCCCTAAAATCGCTGCTTTCAGCTCTACAGACCGGAAAGGCATCGCTTGACAGCGATGACGAAGACATTAAGAAACCGCGGCGTGTCCTGCTCTGCCTCGGCGCCAAGCGCGATGTCGTGGCAAAGATGATGGCAGAATCGGGGTACAAGGTATATATTGCCGAAACGCCCGCTCAGGCAAACGAACGGTTACGCGAGGGCAAGACCGAGGTGGTCATTTTCTCGCCCGATTTTGCCGCTGAATACGGTGGTGCGGCAGTTCTGCAGCAACGGGCGAACGCGATGTACTCGCAGGAACGCCGACGGCTATTCCTGGTCTCGCTCGAGGAAGCCGGAACCACGATGAACGCCCATGATGCATTCCTCAGAAACCTTAACCTGATCGTCAACACAGAAGATCTGAACCAGCTTCCGCTCATTCTAAACCGGGCGATCCACGATTTTAACGGCCTCTATCATTACCTGAACCAAGGCCTCGGCGCACAACCCATTTAAGCTTCGCGGCAATGCACCCGTTCGTAAATAAGCGGACGGGCCTGCCGGAAGAATTGTAGGGGCAGGGCTAGTCCCGGCCCGTCTTCCTTTCCCAGGCGACGCGTTTCGGGCAGCCGTAATTGCTGCCCCTACAATATAATTCAAACTGAACATTAGATGTCCGGCTGACTAGCGTTGGCCGGACATTGCCGTTTCCAAGACAAGCATCTCGATCTGCATTCGTGAACCGGCCGGCCCGCCACCGCCGATCGATGATTTGATGGCAATATCAACGTCCGCCAGACGGCAAAGTACCTGAATGAGCGTCTCGCGGTCAGCCCTTCTTGCAGCCGCTAGGAATGCCTCTTGATCGCTGTAGCGAAGCTTAATGGCACGCGCAACTTCCGACCTGTCGGCTCCGCCTGCCATCATCTCTTTGGCTGCCAGCAGCCGGCGAAAATTATACGAGATCAGCCCGAGCAACGCCAGAGGTTCGGCGCCGTCATCCAAGATCTTTTTTAAAGCAGTCAAGGCCTGTTTCGACCTTCCGGCGATCAGGTGATCCGTAACGTCAAAATTTGAGAGCTCCCGCGTCTGTGTGACAAGCCGGTCGATCATATCAACGTCGATGACGTTTTCCGGGATTGCGGCCGTCGCAAGTTTTGCGATCTCATTTGTCATCACCCGCAGGTCGGAGCCCACTAATGATGCGAGATGCCGGAGCGAAGATTCATCGATCATGCAGCCGGCTTCTTTGATCTTGTCGCGCGTCCATCTGATAAGTCCGTCGTCAGAAAGCGGACTGAACTCGGTCACACTCGCATACTTTTTCAACATCTTGCTGATCTTACGATTGCCATTTAGTTCGTCTGCAACGAAGATAACGACCGAAGTCGGCGAAGGGTTAGCCAGGTATCCGGCGAGAGCGGCTTCGAGATCTTCTTTTAAGGTGTCCTTTTGCGAAGTGGCAGCGACGCGAACGTCACGAATAGTTATGACGCGGCGTTCCGACATCATCGGGAGCTGTTCGGCCGCAGAAAGTGCTGAACTAAGTGATTCCGGCGTCGAGAGGCTGTATTCGTCCTGATTGAAGTCACGCGGCGAGTCTTTGCCGAAGGTAAGGTCGACGATCGTCCGTGCAGCGATGTCGCGCAGAAATGTCTCCTGTCCGTGCAGCACGTAGACCGGAGCGATCTCACGCTGCTGCAGCTTTGCCCGCAGGGCATCTTTGGTAATCTCAGGCATTATTTCGACGACAGCTCTCTACTTCTTTTCGTCGCGGACGCCGATGCCGTTGACGAATGCCGAGACGGCCGACTCGGCAAAAGAGCGTGCGATGCGTTCGACCGCCGGGTCTTCTTCGTTGAAGAAAGAACGCGGGTCCGATGAGAACTCAAAGGAATCTCGAAAAACAAAATTTTGATTGTCGAAGAGGATCTTATCCTCGCGAAGGTCGCGGATCGTCACCGCGGCAACGATCGTTACCTCGTAAACCCGGGCCCGGCCCTCGCGGTCTAGTAAAACTCCCGTGAAGCTAAAGTCGCGTATCGTTCCATTGATCACAGCGTCCGCACCGCGAGTCGTACCCTGCACTTTCAGCCCGCTACCGCGGCGGATTATCTCACGCGAGACGGCTTCAGTGAACCGCGACTCGACGCGATATCGCAGACCTGTGGCCTCGGCCTGAAATGCCGGAACGGCAACGACCTTGATGTTTTTCGGAAGGCCCGAATTGGTCACCGGCTTGTAGCATTCGGTAAAGCCCGACACCAGCGCCAAGAGACAAAATAGTCCGACCGCCTGCAAAATTCTCATATCTGACCCCTTATCGCCTCGACCATCGCTATTGTCTCGACGGTCTCGCGAACATCGTGAACCCGAAAGATCTTTGCCCCGCTCCACGCCGCGATTGCTACGGTCGCCAGGGAACCGCTGAGCCTTTCGGTTGGCAGCGCACCGCCGAGGATCTTTCCGATAAACGATTTCCTTGACGTACCGACAAGTATCGGGAATTTGGTAAATTCGACTACAAGTCTATCAAGTTTCGCCAGCAATTCTAAATTTTGTACCACTGTCTTTCCAAATCCGATGCCGATATCTAATACCATCTGTTCGTCGCGGACACCGCGGTGACGCGCTATCTCCATGGATTCTTTAAAGCCCGATAAAACTTCCGCAAGAATATCTTCGACCGTCGGCAACGAATGCATCGTTTCAAATTCACCACGCGAATGCATCAATATCAATCCCGCCCCGCTCGCGGCCGCAACGTCGGCGACACCGTCGTCCCACCGCAGCCCGGATATGTCATTGATGATCTCCGCACCGCTATCGACCGCCGCACGGGCGACATCTGCCTTGCTCGTGTCTATCGAGAGTGCAATGTCGAATCGGGTCCCGAGCGCGCGGATGACCGACACGACACGTTCGATCTCGGCCTCAGCGGTCACGCGTTCGCTGCCCGGCCGGGTAGATTCGCCGCCGATATCAATGATGTTCGCACCTTCATCGATCATCGTCTCAGCCCGCCGAAACGCGTCATCGAGCGATAAGAAAACACCGCCATCCGAAAAGCTATCGGGCGTGACGTTGAGTATCCCCATTACCATGGGCCGCTCAAACGAAAAGGTTCTGCGGGTGGTTTTCCAGTGCATAAGGATCGGAGCAGATCACAAAATAAGAAAAGGGAAAAGCACTATCACCTTTCCCCTTTTCAACTTTTCCACTTTTCCGTCTTACGCCGTTGCCGGATTGTTTGGCGTTATCGGCGGAAGTATCGGTTTTTTGAAACGCTCGGCCTTTTCCTCAACCTTTTCGGCCGAACCGTCGTCGCCTTTGGCCGCCGGCGTTGGCGCTGTGCCTTCGAGCGGAAGTCCGGCCACAACGCGGCGGATCTGAACGCTGTCAAGCGTTTCAAGTTCGAGCAGCGCCTCAGCGAGACGGATCATTGCGTCCCCGTCTTCCGTGATCACCGAATGTGCAACATCATACTGCTGCGCAATTATCTTCTTGACCTCTTGGTCGATCTTGATCGCCGTATCTTCTGAGTAATCCCGATGCTGTGCTATCTCGCGGCCAAGGAATATCTGCTCTTCTTTCTTACCGAAAGTGAGCGGTCCAAGGTCGGACATTCCGTATTCGCAAACCATCGCTCGTGCAAGTACCGTCGCCCTTTCGATGTCGTTTGAGGCACCGGTCGTTACGTTATTGTCACCGAAATACAGCTCTTCGGCGATGCGGCCACCCATCAGTATCGCGATCTGGCTCAGCAAGTATTCACGCGTGTAGCTATGGCGGTCTGCTTCCGGCAGCTGCATGGTCACTCCGAGTGCCATACCGCGCGGGATGATCGAGACCTTATGGACCGGATCGGCCGACGGGACCTTCAGCCCAACCAGCGTATGGCCGGCTTCGTGATAGGCCGTGAGTTTCTTCTCTGCATCAGTAAGCACCATGCTCTTTCGCTCGGCGCCCATCATCACCTTGTCCTTCGCGATCTCGAAGTCGGTCATCATCACGACCTTCTGGTTGTAACGGGCTGCGTTCAACGCCGCTTCGTTCACGATATTTGCCAGGTCAGCACCGGTGAAACCGGGCGTGCCGCGGGCAATTACGTTGATGTCAACAGTCTCGTCGAGCGGGATCTTGCGGGTATGTACCTTCAGAATTCCTTCGCGGCCACGAACGTCAGGCCGGCCGACAACAACGCGGCGGTCAAAACGGCCGGGACGAAGCAATGCCGGATCGAGAACGTCGGGGCGGTTGGTCGAAGCGACAAGAATTACACCGTCGTTCGATTCGAAACCGTCCATTTCGACGAGAAGCTGATTCAGCGTCTGTTCGCGTTCATCGTGCCCACCGCCGAGCCCGGCTCCGCGATGACGTCCGACGGCGTCGATCTCATCAATAAAAATAATACACGGTGCATTCTTCTTGCCCTGCTCAAAGAGGTCGCGAACGCGGCTTGCACCGACGCCGACGAACATCTCCACGAAATCCGAACCGGAGATCGAGAAGAACGGAACGTTGGCTTCGCCCGCGATCGCTTTCGCAAGCAAGGTCTTACCGGTTCCCGGAGGGCCAACCATAAGTACGCCCTTCGGTATCTTGCCGCCCAACTTCTGAAACTTCTGCGGGTCTCTTAAGAACTCGATGATCTCTTGGAGTTCTTCTTTCGCTTCTTCGACACCGGCAACGTCCTTGAACGTAACGCGTTTCTGCTGATTATTTAGAAGTTTTGCCTTCGATTTACCAAAGCTGAGGGCCTTGTTGCCGCCGGCTTGCATTTGACGCAGTGTGAAGACGAGAAAACCAATCAACAACAGGAACGGCAGGAGTTGGATGACAAGCAGCCAGCCAAAACCGCTGGACGTCGGTTCATCCGTCACCTTTATCGAATTCGCCGCACCATCATTGATGGCGCTAACCTCTTTCAAGATCGATTCTCGAACCGGATCACTGCCGAGTGTCGTCACGAATTTGGCATCGTTCTGGTCAAGAAACGCTACCTCCGACTGCTTGAATGTCGCTTCCTTAAACTCTTTATTCCTGATCTTTGTGATCGCCATATCGGCGCTCAGCGGTTCGGCCGCTTTCGTCTGCTGCCCTTGCAGGTACCAAACGAAGAGCAAAGCGCTCGAAATAATGATCAGCCACAGAAAAACTTGTCTTGCCTTCGAATTCAATTTTATCGCCTCCAAATTCGTGAGCTAAGTCCACGAATTCTTATTAACGTCATTTGATGAAAAAAAATGCCTCACCGTTGTTCTCAAAGGTATTTCGGCCCACATCAAACGCCAACCTTCGATTGTAGTTGTCAGAGGGCTATTTTTCAACCTTAATATTGCTGTAATACAGGCTCCCTCCGCGTTTCACAACTACCGCCCGACCCGGTAATTCGACCATTCGGCCGCTTTTTCTGCTTACTAAAAGCTCGCCGACAGCCGATATATGTTTCAGTGCCAATGCTCTCGTATTTCCACGATGACGCCCCAGCCAATTGCGGATCACCGTAAGCCGGCTGCTTTCGCTAAGCGGTAATAGCTCTTTGATCGCCAACGCCTCGCCCGATGCCAGCCTCTCCGTTTCGATGGCCGGGTTTCGCTCGGATCCGTCAGCCAATGTTTCCATCTGAAAAAGTTCTGCCGTACGGGCGAGCGTTTCGATGATCTTCGGATTCAATGAGGCAAGCAGCGGCAGGACCTCCTTACGAACGCGGACGCGAGTGAATCGCGGGTCATCGTTCATCTCATCGTGCCGGAATTCAATGCTGGCTTCGCGGCAAAAAGATTCGGTTTCCCCACGTTTGCACCAACTTAACAACGGCCTGACGAGCTTTACACCTGTTTGCTCGAAATCGCGAACGGGGGCCATCGCTCCAAGCCCATCCGGACCGCTGCCGCGGATCAGATTCATCAGGAACGTTTCGGCCTGATCGTTCATCGTATGCGCGATCAAGATCGCCATAGCAGAATGGCTATCGGCCGTCCTTTTCAGGAATGCGTAACGTGCTTCTCTGGCGGTCTGTTCGAGGTTGCCGGATCGGTGAAGTCTGCCTTTTCCGGCGACGTACTCTAGCCCCAGACCTTCGGCCAAGTCGCGAACGAATTCGGAATCGGCGGTGCTCTCGACGCCGCGAAGGCCGTGGTCGAAATGAGTGACAACCAAGCGGTGGTTCAACTTTTGTCGTTTTGTCAGATCGTCAACGGCCAACAAGAGGCTGACCGAATCTGCTCCACCCGAGACGGCGACGACCAGCGTTTCGCCGCCGAACGGCAATCCGAGCCGCCTCCATTCAGTTATCAGGTTGCGAACAAATTTATGCACGTATCACTAGGATCCCGGTTGAAACGCCGGACGTTTTTGCAGCAGGATCGAACATCGGCCGGTACAGACAAGCTTCCCCCGGTCGTTCGTAATATCGATCTGCCAGATGCTCATCGTACGGCCCGGAAAAATTGGTGTGGCCGTTACCGTCAGCATCCCTTTGCTTACCGCACGGATGTGGTTTGCATTTATCTCCACGCCGACCGGCGTTACCTTTGTCAGGTCGGCACTCGCTACCGCGCCGATGGATGCGGCAGTTTCCGTCAAGTAGAGCGAAACGCCGCCGTTCATTATGCCGACGTATTGATGCACCTTCGGCGTGACTTCCATCGTCAAGACGACACGCTCCGCCGTCGTCTCAACTATCTTGACGCCCAGAAACTGCATCAGCTCGTTCTCGGCCGTTCGTTTGATAAGCTCGGATTTCTCCATCGCCTTTACTTTACGCTATCGATCGAGCAACTTTCTTGCGGCGCCTAACGCCTCCGCAACCCGCACACGCGAGGTTCCGCCGATGGCCGATTTGCTCGCCAGAGTCGCCTCTAACCCTAAGGCTTCGAATGCATCGTCGTCGATCTCCTCCGACACCGATCGCATTTCTTCCAGCGAGAGCTCATCAAGCTCCTTGCCCTCAGCAATTCCAAGCAAAACGATCTGGCCCACAGCGTCATGCGCCGTTCGGAATGGAACGCCGCGTTTGACTAGATGATCGGCAAGCTCGGTCGCGTTCAGATAGCCGGTGGTCGCGGCGATGCGGGCACGTTCCTCGTCCACCACCGCATTTTCGACAACGATCGCAGCTGCGCGCAGGGATATTTTTACGGTATCGACCGTGTCAAAGATCGCCTCTTTGTCTTCCTGCATATCTTTATTGTATGCCAACGGAAGGCCCTTCATCATCGCCAAAAGCGCCGCATTGTTGCCGAACACACGGCCGGCCTTGCCACGGAGCAACTCAAGTGCGTCCGGGTTCTTCTTCTGCGGCATCAGGCTCGATCCGCTCGAGACGGCATCGCTGAGCTTGATAAAGCCGAACTCGGTCGAGCAATAAATGATCAGGTCTTCGGCCAGCCGCGAGAGGTGGACCATGATCAGCGAGCATGCAGACGTAAACTCGATCGCGAAGTCGCGGTCGGAGACTGCATCAAGACTATTCGCCGAGACACCGCTGAAACCCAATTCCGCGGCTACAGCATCACGGTCGATCAGGAAGCCCGTTCCGGCCAAGGCACCGGCACCGAGCGGCATGATATTCACCCGTTTGAAGGCGTCGGCCAGCCGATCGCGATCGCGATCTAGCATCTCAAAATAAGCAAGGCACCAATGGGCGAACAGCACGGGCTGAGCCCGCTGCAGATGCGTGTAGCCGGGCATCACAGCCTCGTGAAAGCCTTCGGCAATGTCGAGCATCGCCGCCTGTAGGTCACGGAGCAGACTATCGATCGCACCGATCTCATCTCGAAGCCAGATGCGGAACGCCGTCGCAACCTGATCGTTTCGGCTCCGCCCGGTATGAAGCTTGCGGCCCGCATCACCGATGGCCTCAACGAGCTTTCCCTCAATGAAGGAATGAACATCCTCTGCACTCGATCCCTCGAAAAATGCGGGGTCGATCGCGGAATCGGTAAGCAACTGCGTAAGCCCGCCGATGATCGCGTCCGCTTCGACATCGGTTAGCAGCCCGGCTCGCTTAAGTCCGCCGGCGTGCGCAATGCTGCCCCGTACGTCAGCGGCAAACAGCCGTTTGTCGAAGCGAAACGAATCGTTAAATTCAGCAAATGTCTCGTGCGGCTTCTCAGTAAATCGCCCGCCCCAAAGCTGGCCCGGAGTGTTGTTCTTCGTTGCGTCCGTCATTGAGTCTGCCCCTTCTCTTTGCGTTCTCTGCGCCTTTGCGTGAAAATCATTCTCACGCAAAGCCGCTAAGTTCGCAAAGATAGGAATGTTCAATTCGGCACGTGCGTACACCGAACGATGGAAAAAAAGATCAACAAAGTGGTCCTCGCATATTCCGGCGGCCTAGATACTTCGGCGATGCTGCTCTGGATAAAGGAGACCTACGATTGCGAGGTCATCTGCTATTGCGCCGATGTCGGTCAGGGCGAGGAGCTTGAGGGCCTCGAGGAAAAGGCGATCGCGACAGGCGCGTCGAAGCTTTATGTCGAGGACCTTCGCGAAGAGTTCGTAAAGGATTTCGTCTGGACGGCCGTCAAGGCAAATGCTTTGTACGAAGGGGTTTATCTACTCGGCACCTCGCTTGCACGGCCCGTCATCGCCAAACGCCAGATCGAGATCGCGCAAAAGGAAGGCGCCGATGCCGTTGCCCACGGAGCGACAGGCAAGGGCAACGACCAGGTCCGTTTAGAGCTGACGTATTACGCGCTGCAGCCTGATATCAAGGTGATCGCACCGTGGCGGCACTGGGAATTCAAGGGCCGAGCGGACCTGATCACCTATTGCGAAAAGCATGGAATTCCGGTCACCGCGACCGCCGAAAAGCCCTATTCGATGGACCGCAACCTGATGCACATTTCCTACGAGGGCGGCATTCTGGAAGATCCATGGACCGCTCCGCCGGAGGATATCTTCCTGTTGTCGAAGTCACCTGAGAACGCCTTGGACAAGGCTCAGGAGATCGTTATTACCTTTGAAAAAGGCGAGCCGGTCGCGATCGACGGCGAGAAATACGGCGCGGTCGATCTGCTTACGAAACTCAATCATTTAGGCGGCGAACACGGCATCGGCCGCGTCGATCTGGTCGAAAATCGCATTGTCGGAATGAAGTCTCGGGGCATATATGAAACGCCCGGCGTCACGATCCTGATGGCCGCGCATCGAGCTCTCGAATCGATCACTATGGACCGCGAGGTGATGCGGCTGCGGGACAGCCTGGGGACAAAGTTTGCCGAGTCGGTCTATTACGGCTTCTGGTTCGCACCGGAATTCGAGATCCTTCGGTCCATGATCGACCAGACGCAAGAAACCGTCTCCGGTGAAGTCAGGCTCAAGCTCTACAAAGGCAATGTGATCGTGACCGGCCGCCGCTCGCCAAACTCACTCTACCGCGAACGCGTCGTAACATTCGAAGACGACGCCGGAGCCTACGACCAACACGACGCCGAAGGCTTCATCAAGCTCCAGGCGCTCAGATTGCGGTTGAGCAAGATGGATTGAGGAAAAGTAAGCGGGGCTACGATGGATTCTGAAACGCTGACATTTTTACTGCGCGGTGGGCATGTGAATATGACTGATAGGATCGAGCGCGGTTTGTGGCCGTCTGAGCCGATAGATTTCTCAGAAGTGGTTCGTCATCTGGCGGGAATTCTGGAGAGCGAAAAATGGTTTCCGCGACAATGGAAGCCGCATAAGGAGAATAGGCCGATCTGGGAAGGCGGCGTCATTGAACGCCAAAGCGAGGTGAGATACGTTTACCGATCTCAGCGGCATTTACCGACCGATCCTCGATCGCTTGCCGAGAACAGCGTATTGGTATTCTCGTCGGCAACCGAAGCCACAGAGTATTACTTGAAATGGGATCTGAATTTGCCCGGCGATCTCGACGGATGGAGGGTCTTAGCGAGTGCCGAAAAGATGGATGCGTGATGTGAACATGCTACATATTTAATATAGTCAACGGCAACTGGCGGTTGACGTTCGAGTTCACGGATGGCGACGTGAATATTTTAGACTACGAGGATTACCACTAATGGCTATGTACAATCCGCCGCATCCTGGCGAAGTTATAATGTCGATTTATTTGGAGCCGAATGACATCTCCGGACGGGAGCTTGCACATTCGCTGGGCGTTTCGCCTTCGACGCTTAGCCGTGTGCTAAATGGAACGAGCGGGGTTAGCCCATCGATGGCATTGCGTTAATCGAAAGCCGCTCAGCGGAAAGCTGGCTCGCGATGCAAACCGTCTACGACCTTTGGCAGGTACGGCGTTCCGTAAAACTGGGCCGGGTGAAAAAGATAGATTTGACGGCGGTATAGGAGAACAACTTGAGCGAGGAGCCGCACTAAGATAATGTACCCGGGCCATTTTATGTTGCCGACGGGTGTTGCACGTCGTGTGATATTCCTTTTATGGAGGCGCCGGAAATGTTTGCGTACGATGACCAGAACCATTGCTACGTAAAACGGCAACCCCAGTCGCCGGATGATCTGAATCGAATGCTGCGAGCGGTCCATCGATCGGAAGTGAAGTGTATCCGCTACAGGGGAGTGGATAAGGATGTTCTACGCCGAATGGCCGAAGGTGACATGGGTGATCTTTCGGACACTGCCGTGCCTAGCATAAAACCCGTTTCTCGCGATCATGTTACCTTCGATGCGGTTGATCCGGACGACAAACTGTTACTGGACATAGATCTTGCGAATGAGTTTCGACGGTACCTTCGAGCCCAAGAAAATGACTATGTAAAATACAGGTTCACGCCGAACCTTTCCGATGGCGAAAAGACATTCTTCTCATTTACGTGGTATGAGGACAACTTTCACCGTGTGGAATTTTCTTTTATCGGCGAGACCAAACGTCGATGGCTGATTGTATCTAGTGTTTCACTCACGATTCATGAATGGCTTGCCGCAGAAGACCGCTTTTGCAATTTCCGGTGGTATACCGAGGAACAATGGAAAACCTCAAAGGATTGGCAAGAGGCCCCGCTTTGAACGATCAAGCAGATATGAAACCCGTTGAAAAATGGCATGAGATCGTTCGGACTCGGGATGTGGGTTTGCTTGATGCGTTGTTGGCGGATGATGTGGTCTTCTATTCGCCGGTGGTGCATACGCCGCAGGTGGGGAAGGCGGTGACGGCGATGTGTCTGGCGGCCGCCTTGCATGTTTTTGGGAACGAAAGTTTTCGGTACGTGCGTGAGGTCGTCGGCGAGAGCGATGCGGTGCTGGAGTTTGAGACCGAGATCGATGGGGTCACGGTCAACGGCGTCGATATGATCAAGTGGAACGTCGATGGCCGCATCACTGAGTTCAAGGTAATGGTCCGCCCGCTGAAGGCGATCAACCTCATCCACGAAAAGATGGCGGCGATGTTGAAAGAATATCGGCCCTAAGATAACCTCTGGCGGACAAGAAAAATCTAGATCGGAGTCGTTGACGACCGACAGCTCAAAAGATGACAACAGAATTTTCATACGACCGGCTTCCTTACCCAAGCAAGTTCTTTATCCAGACTTTCCCGGATCGGTTTGCGACGAATGCGACGCTGTTCGGGATGGAGCCTGCGTCGCCATCGACGTGCCGGGTGATGGAGCTTGGCTGTGGGAACGGCAGCAATCTTATCGCGCAAGCGTATTTGATGCCTGAGGCGTCATTCGTCGGTGTCGATCTGTCGGCGGTGCATATCGAGGACGCAAATGCCGCGGCGGCCGAGCTTGGCCTAAGCAATGTTGAGTTTTATCAGAAGGACGTGACCGAAATGTCGGCCGCAGACTCCGGCACGTTCGATTACGTTACGGCCCACGGGCTATTTTCGTGGGTGCCGCAGTTCGTTCGCGACAAAGTGCTCGCACTCTTTCGCGAATTGCTGAACGAGAACGGCGTCGGATATATCAGCTACAGTGCGTTTCCGGGTGCCTATCAACGCCAGATGGCGCAGCAGATCCTGAGGCTGCACACGGATGGCATCACCGATCCGGATGAAAAGGTAGAGAGCGCTTTATCGTTTTTAGAGTTCCTTGCAGAAAACACGTCGGACGGCGGCATCTATCGTGCAATTTTAATGCAAGAAGTCGCCCGGCATGAGACTCACGAGGCCGGCGACATTTTTCACGACGACCTTTCGGACGTTAACCAGGCTTATTATTTCCAGGAGTTTGCTGAATTGCTTAATCAAGCCGGCCTGCAGTTTGTCAGCGAAGCCGAGCTTCACGCGATGGGCACGAACGGCCTTTCGCCGGAGGCACAGGCGTTCCTCGCCGACATCGAAGATCCGATCGACCGCGAACAATATCTGGATCTGCTCAGAGGCCGCGTATTTCGTCAGACGCTTTTTTGCCGAAAGGAGCTATCCATCGCGAGTGCGCCCGACCCGGCGATATTTGATAAGCTTCTGCTCGCGTCGTCACTTACTCCGACGAGTGAAGACCCAGACCTCGGCCCCGGCACGATCGAAGGTTTCGTGTCGAACAACAATCTTGGAATGCAGATAGACCAACCGCTTACGAAGGCGGCGATCGCGCACCTTGGAAGCATCTGGGCAAAGGCGATCCCATTTCCGGAGCTTCTGCGAGCGGCCTACGATCGGCTTGCGGACAAGGACGTCACGGTCGATGACCCCGAGCACCAAGAGAAGATCCTGCGGGCCATCGTGCTGCAGGTGGCAATGGGCTCGACCATGATCGCTCTCCACGTTCACCAACCGGACGGCTTTACGGAAGTGACCGCAAAACCCAAGGTCAACCGTCTGGCGCGATGGCAAATGCAGAACGCTTCAAACATTTCTACGACGTTCGGCCTTGATATGCAAATACAGGACGATGTGTCGCGACGCTTGCTCGAACTTCTTGATGGAAGCCGAACGCGGGACGAAACGTTTGATGAGATCGACCGATTCGTAAGGTCTGCCGATGACGTCGAGGGAAGAGCACAGATCTTAGAAACCCTTCCCGAGTGGCTCGACGAGAGCTTGCTAAATCTTGCAAAGATAGGCGTCTTCGAAGCGTAGAACTATCGGATCGACGAGAACACTAACCGGAAAGGGAATACCCGTTTTACCACAGTGCCTTCCGGCAACGACATCTCATCGGTCGGCTTGAAGCCTTTTAGTATCGACAGCGAACCGTCCTGCGAGACCAACGGCGAGATGCGGAAAGCGAAGCAAAACGCTTTATAAAGCGCATATGCCGACGGATGCCTGTGAAGGTCGATGACAAAAACACCGCGGCGGGCCACACGCGACATTTCGGCAAACGCGAGCGGTATCTGCTCGTCGGTCAGATGGTGAAAGAAGAGCGAAGAGAAAGCATAGTCGAACGAGTCGTCAGCAAATGGAAGCTTGAACGCATCGCCACGAACCGCCGCGATCTCTGAAAATTCGCGAGAGGCTGATGCGGTCATCGAAGCTGACATCTCATTCAGGTCAAGGCCGACGAGTTTCGCTTTGAGTCCCTTTTGCCTCGCAAACTCCGCAGTAAATCGCAACATCTCGCCCGAACCCGAACCAACGTCCAGTACCGAAAACTCCTTTGCCCCGTCGCGCTCGATCGCGCGATAGAGCGAGCGTCGCAGTGCACTCCGGTCACCCAGAAACTTGTTTATAAATGCGATCTCCCGCAGAAAACGATCGTACTCCGCGGGCGTGTAGTCGCCTGTGTCGATCCGTTCAAGCTCTGTCGATCGGACATGAAAATTAGGCATCGGTGACGGGATAATTGTGTTCGCTCCGTTCTTATGGTAGTAAATAGGTCACCCGAAACGAAACTTAAGGAGATCTTACGGATGGAAGAACAAGGAAAAAAGCATCTATCATCGTCAGCTGCGAATGTCGGCAAAAAGCAGGGGGCCCCGCTGCCCGCATCGCTCAAGCACCAATTCGAAGCGTCCCTCGGCTCTGATCTGTCAAAGATACGCGTTCATGAGAGCCATGCTCCGGTCATGCTCGGCGCCAAGGCCTACTCGAATGGCAACGATGTATTCTTTGCCCCGGGTGAGTATCAACCGCATACGGACGCCGGCAAGCAGATGCTAGGCCATGAACTGACGCACGTAGTTCAGCAAGGCGGAGCTGCACCTGTTGAGCCGAAAAGCGAGTGATCCTTGAAGATCTAAATACAGCGAAAGGCCACGCTATGACCTGCGTGGCCTTTCATCTTGATTCACCGAGAGTTAGCTCAAGAATCCTAGGAAGCCCGCGGGCTTTGCGGCAAAGTTCGGGAAAAGCTGATCCAGCTTTTTGTTTCCCAGATGTTTCGCCGCGGTTTCAGCAAAGACATCGCGAAAATCCGTGGTGATCGCCAGGTCGCGGCCTTCGTTTAGCTGGTCGGGCCGCAGGCCCTTCCACTGGCCGAAGACCTTTCCGCCTTTTACCGAATTTCCCAACACAAGCATCGCGTTGCCGTGGCCGTGATCGGTCCCGCGGCTGCCGTTCTCGCTTGCGGTCCGCCCAAATTCAGAGATCGTAAGCACGACAACATCGTCCATTCGCCCGCCGAGGTCGGTCGCAAACGCGGCGATCGAATTCGAAAAGTCACGAAGCAAATTGGCTATCTGCCCGCGTGCTCCGCCCTGGTTGATGTGTGTGTCCCAGCCGCCGGATTCGGCAAACGCGACCTCCAAACCAACGCCCGCCTTGATCAGCTGAGCGATCTGCATCAGCGAACGCCCGAGTTGCGATGGCGGATACGCGGCACCATTTTCCGGCCGATACTTTGCGGGGTTAGCTTGCTTCAGAAAGTTGACCGCCTCGAACGTTTCCTTGCCCGTGTCGCCGAGTGAATCTTTCGCATTCTGCTGATAAACGCCCTCAAAGCCGCCTTTCAGATCCGCAGTATAGAGCCCGGCCTTGATCCTAAAATCTGCAAGGTTCGTCATCGCTATCGACGGCGCCTTGCCATACAGCGAACGCGGAAGTTGCTGCGTCATCGCGACCGCACGAAACGGCGAATCTGCCTTGCCGGCGGTCGTCTGCATCGCACGGTTCAGCCAGCCGTCGCGTGTCGATTTCACGCCCGGCGTGCCCGATTCCATATAATCCTGTGCGTCAAAATGCGACCGCGTATTGTCCGGCGAGCCGGTAGAGTTGATAACCGCAAGCCGCTTTGACTGCCAAAACTTCTGCAGCGAACTCATCGCCGGATGAAGGCCGAAATTTCCATCGAGGTCGATCGCGCCATCCGTCTGTCCGGGCCGCTGAATCGCGGTCGCACGCCGCAGGTTGTAATATTCCCCGTCGCCGTGCGGGACGATCATGCTCAGGCCATCAACAGCACCGCGTTGAAAAATGGTGACCAACACCTTCTTTTTGGCGAATCGATTCGTTGTCTGCGCCGTCGCGAACTGGTGCAAAAAGTCAGGTGCCGCGGCCATCAACCCAAAGCTCGCCAGCCCGATCCCGCTTGTTTTCAGAAAATATCGCCTATCCATAAACCTTGAAATCTCGTTCCGGGGCTCGGCCCCCGCAAAAGCCCTGCCATATCTTAGACGACTCGAAGATGGAAAAGGTCAGAATTCTTTTCTCCGTTTGATTTCTGCCCGCGTTAGTCGGAAAATTAGAGCGGATGAGAGAACAATACGTTCAGTTGATCCTCGAACGCCTTGAGCGTGACTCGGAGGCGATCGAGGCTGACTTCGACACTCTGAAAGGCGTCGCGACGAAGTTTGCCGCGATCGACGGCCTCCTGCCTCAGGCAGAGGCTGAAAGGATCGCCGCTGCGTTTCCTGCATCTGAAAAGATGAGGCTTCTCGACAGCTTCCGCGAGAAGAAATACACGTCCAAGGCGCTGGACGAATTTGATCAGACGATTGCCGACATCACCTTCGCGTTTCAAGATGAAAGGGTGATCGAAAAGGTCGCCGAGCTGACCGGAATCCGGGATGCGGTCGGCGACCCGCATCTCTACGCTGGCGGCATCAGTGCCATGGAACGCGCGCATTTCCTGAATCCGCACATCGACAATTCCCACGACGGGGAACGTCAAAGCTATCGAGTTCTAAATCTGCTCTACTACATCACGCCTGACTGGAAGCCTGAGAATGGCGGCAATCTAGAACTTTGGGACGAGAAGGTGCGCGACCGCGTCGAGATACCGAGCCTTTTCAATAGGCTTGTGCTGATGGCGACAAACGACAAGTCATTCCATTCAGTTAACGAAGTTCGAGTCGGCACACCTCGCCGATGCATCTCGAACTATTACTTCTCACCGCACTCGCCCAACGGTTACGAAACTTTCCACGTTACCTACTTCATGGCTCGCCCCGAGCAAAAGCTTCGCCGCCTCCTGACCCGACTCGACAGCGACATCCGTACGCTTGCGAGACGCTTTAAGAAAGACGGCTTTGCCAAGAAGGACGTTTACGAAAGCGGCGTCAAGAAATAAGCTTACTTGATAAAGATCTCATCCACGAAGATCCACGGATCACCGCCTGCGCCTAGGTGCCATGCGGGGATCTTGCCAAAGTTGTATGCCTTTACGCGGACGTAGCGTGCGCGGGCAGGTTCAACTTTCTGGCGAAATTCGCGCATTGCGGGTTCCATTTCCTGCTGCGGAAATCCGGGTTTGATCTCGGCGATCTTGTACCAATTTTCGCCATCGAGCAGGGCTTCGAATTCGATGCGGTCGGGCATCCATATCCACGACCGGGCCGACTGCAGAAAGCTGCCGCCGACCTCGGTGAAGTTCGTTTCCCGCTGCATATCGATCACCGCTTCAAACGTTTTGCCCTGATAACCTTGCCATTCGCCGCTCGCGAAATTGACCGTCCCGCGAAGCCCGTCAATAATCGCATCATCGCCGCCGCCCGTGTACTGCGTGCTGTACGGCGAAGCGAGCGTGACCGTCCAATCATTCGTGCGTTTCAGAACCGAGGCCTCGACCGGTAAGCTTTGAATTCCTTTACTGATCGCGATCGCCCTAATGGACGAAGTTTCGCTCAGCGTAAAGGGCGTGGTGTACAGCGTCGATCGGGCGGACGGTTCGGTGTCGTCAAGCGTGTAGTAGATCTTGGCTCCGGCGGTGATCGTCTTCATCGCGACGGTCGTTTGCTCACGAAAGACGCGGTCCGCGGTGATGTTCGGTACGGCTACGATCTCCGGGGAACGATGCTGAAGCGATTCGGGAAACAGCGCGGGTTTCGGCTTCGGGCCCATTTCGAATTCCAGCGTGCCGCCCGCGAGAATGCTCGAATGGGCCAATTGCGCTTTCCGCAGAGGCCTTCCGTTGAGCCTTACGGACTGGACGTAGATACTCGCGGGCGAATTGTTCTTCGCGGTGATGGTGAAGCTCTTTCCGTTTTCGAGGTTGAACTTCATCTGCCGAAACAGCGGCGAGCCGATGTCATATTGTGGAGAGCCCGGAGCGACGGGGTAAAATCCGGCGGCCGAGAGAATGTACCACGCCGACATCTGCCCGCAATCTTCGTTACCGATCAGGCCGTCCGGCGCATTTTTGTAAAACTCGTCCATTATTCGGCGGACGTAAGCTTGCGTCTTCCACGGCTGGCCGGCGTAGTTGTAGAGGTACGGAATGTGATGCGACGGTTCGTTACCGTGGGCGTACTGACCGATCAGGCCGGTGATGTCAGGTTGGAATCGGCCGGCTAGTTTTTGATCGGTGGTGAAAAGCTCATCGAGCTTGGCCGCAAACTTGTCGCGTCCGCCCATTAGCTCCATCAAACGTGGAACATCATGCGGAACAAAGAACGAATACTGCCACGAATTGCCCTCGGTAAAATGAAACGTAACTTCGTTCGGTGCAAACGGCTCGATGAATCCGCCGTTGCGTTTTGGACGCATGAAGCCGGTTTTTGAATCGAAGTGATTTTGGAAGGAGAGCGCTCGTTCGCTATAACGGATGTAGTCCTCTTTTTTTGAGAAGAAGTTTTCGTAGGTCTCTTTTTTCGCAGGATCAGGGTCTCCGAACATGCCGTGCGCTGCAAAATATTCTCGTGTGGTCATACCTCGCGTAATGTCATCCATAAACAACGTCGCCATCTGTGCTATGCACCAATCGTTATAAGCGTATTCGAGCGTTTTTGAGACGCTTTCGTTATCGTCCTCGGCGGAGATGTAGCCGCGTCGTTTGTAAGCGGCGAGGCCGTGGTGGTCGAGGTTGGCCGAATGCTTGGCGGCGGCGTATGCCTTTTCGTAGTCGAAACCTTTAATGCCTTTCGCCATCGCGTCGGCGATCACGCTTACCGAGTGATAGCCGATCATTGTGTCCGTCTCTTCGCCCCAAAGCTCCCAGACCGGCAGCCGCCCGCCCTGTTCATAAATGCGGATAAACGAATTGATGTAATCCACCGTCCGCCGCTCGTCAATGATCGTATAAAGCGGATGCGCCGCCCGAAACGTGTCCCAAAGCGAAAAGACTGTGTAATGGTCGGAAGGAGCGCGGACACTCTTGTCCGCATCGCCGGTTCCTCCGGCGAGAGATCTGTTACCGTGCGAAGGCTTCGACTCATTCACCTTTGTTCGCGTCGAAGCGCCGCTTATGCGGACAGGAGTGTCCGCGCTCCGCAACTGATGGATCTTGCCGTCATGTCCTTTGTACTGCTCATCCACGTCATTGAAAACGTTCGGGTGGATCATGGTGTGGTAGAGAGCGGTGTAAAAATTCGTCGTCTGCTCGTCCGTCCCGCCAGAGACCTCTATCTTAGAAAGCTCCTTATTCCACGCCGCCTTCGCGTCCGCCCGCACCCTACCAAAATCCCAATGCGGAAGCTCAGCTTCGAGATTCCTGCGGGCACCTTCGATGGAAACGTAGGAGAGGGCGACTTTGACGAGTAGCTGTGATTCATCTCCGAGCGTGAATGCCAACGAGTTTATCGTTCCACTTAGCTCTTTCGGATAAGAACTGTTTGAAGCCGTCCGATACTGCTCGGGAATTCGGTCAGGTCTATTTGTGACCGTTATGGCTGATGGTGCGACCTGAAAAGTCGAGCTGTCGATCTTCCTTGAGAACTCGGCAACAAAATAAACCTTCTGATCCTTATTCCACGAAGATGATCGTTTATAGCCTTCGATCCTTTGATCGCCGACCATCGCAACCTCAGAAGAAAGCAACTTGTCTCGCCATTTCAAATCGAGAGTCAAGTATGTGGCTTTCGTTTTTGGAAACGTGTACCTGTGAAGCCCGACACGTTTTGTCGCCGTCAGCTCTGCGACAATTCCATCGTCATCGAGCTTCACCGAATAATATCCTGGTTCGGCTTTCTCATTAGCGTGCGAGAATTTCGAGGCGTATCCGTTGATTGACTTGTCACCTCCCTTTGCAAAGAACTGCGGTTCGCCGACGGTCGGCATGAACAAGATATCAGCCCCATCAGGAATTCCCGTTCCGCTCAGGTGCGTGTGCGAGAAACCGTAGATGATGTCGTCGGAGTAGTGATAGCCGGATGAGCCGTCCCAGTTGTCGATGCGTGTGTCGGGCGAGAGCTGCACCATCCCAAACGGCATCGTTGCCCCGGGAAAAGTATGCCCGTGCCCGCCCGTGCCGATGAACGGATTGACCCACCGGGCGTAATCACGCGTCTGGGCGGCGAGCATCGAGCAGCACACCGCGAAAAGCAAGAATGAAAGGCCGCCGAAGCGCAGTAACGATCTGTGATTTTCTGTGTTCATCTTTGGTCTGTGCTGACAAATTACAAGGAAGATGCGTTCCCTCAGGAAAAAGCTGCGCCGCCGGGACCCTACGCGTCCCGCGTGCATGGACGCGACAGCGGCCTGTCCCCTTACAATTACACGCACGAGCGTCCTATCGGCCGCCTTGCAGGCGAGACGCCTACGTTCCCGGCGGTGAGGTGCCTTCTTTCGGCAAACCGTGTTCCCGGCTAATGTACAAATTCTCCGCCCCATGCCTGGTTCAGGCCTCGGCCTTTTATGCCCCAGCGAAAGCGGAACGACGAATCACCGCCGCGATGATTGTATCGAATCGACATCTTATGCAGGCCGGCTTTTAACGGTACGATGGCCGAGCGGATCTTGCGGTCTTTGGTGCCGGCGTCGTCGATGATCGTCTCGCTGCCGAGCACGACGGTCGCGTCCCACGTCGAATCGACCTGCAGCTCATAAACACCATCCTCCGGCACGCGGAAATAGCCGTCAAACATCACCGCAAACGGCTTCGTCAGGTTCGACCGTGTGGCGAATTGATTGAGTGACGTGGAACGGGTCGAACCTGTGAACCGCTCGCCTTTGCCGGATGGATCGCCGCGATCGATACGAAATTCGTAAGCAAGGCCGGGTTTGCTCGCGTCTGTTGCGTCAGGTTCCCGCATCATGCCGCGTACAAAGGTTGCAGCATAAACCGCACTCTTCCGGCCATTCGGAAGAACAACGATCGTCTTCAATGTAAGAACCTCACCGTCGTCAGGGTTCGCGACGAACCTCGACGGGATAAGAGGTGATTGCTCCGTTGGCGTTGAACCGTCGACGGTAAAATGGACTTTGGCTCCCGGGATCTCTGAACGGATTCCGCCAATGCTAATAGCTTGGCCCTTTGGAATTACGGCGTTGGTTAGTCCTACCGGTTCGGGTATTCGATAATTTACGCCTTGTTTATCAAGCCGCGGCAAGATCGCGTTCAGCCGCCGCTGAAAATCCGCGAAGTCGCGGTCTTCTTTCTTTGACCAAAGCACCTCTGACAAAGCGAGCATTCGCGGAAACGCCATGTATTCGACGTGGGACGCCGTTTTCATGTATTCGGTCCAGATGTTCGCCTGGCCGCCGATGACGTACTTCGCCTCTTCGAAGGTGAGCTCGGGCGGCACGGGCTCGAAGCTGTAAACCTTTTCGAGCGGAACGTAACTGCCGATGTTCAGCGGCTCGTGGGCGGGGTCGCCCTGGCCGTAATCGAAATAAACGAAATCGGTCGGCGTCATTATCACGTCGTGCTTAGACTTGGCGGCCTCGATGCCGCCGCGCATTCCGCGCCACGACATAACGGTCGCGTTGGGCGCCAGGCCGCCCTCGAGTATCTCGTCCCAGCCGATCATCTTCTTACCGCGTTTCGAAAGGTGACGCTCGATGCGCCGGATGAAATAGCTCTGCACCTCGTTCTCGTCCTTCAGGTTTTCGCGCTTCTTTAGTTCCTGAACGAACGCCGATTCCCTCCAGTGATCTTTCAGTACCTCGTCGCCGCCGATGTGGATATAGGGCGAATCAGGGAAAAGTGCGATGGTCTCGTCGAGCACGTCCTCTAGGAACTTGAACGTCTCTTCGGTCGGGCAAAACACTTCCTTAAAAATGCCCCACGTCGTCTGCACCTTGTACTGATAATCGGTCTTGCAGCCAAACTGCGGATACGCCGCGAGCGCGGCCGACGCATGGCCGGGCAGTTCGATCTCGGGGATGACCGTGATGTGCCGCTCCTTGGCGTACGCGACGACCTCCTTTATCTGCTCCTGTGTGTAAAAGCCGCCGTGCGGAATGCCGTCGCCGATGTACGGCGAAAAGTTGCGGTCGACCATCGTCTCCGGCCGCTTCGAGCCGACTTCGGTCAGCCGCGGATATTTCTTGATCTCGATCCGCCAGCCCTGATCCTCCGTCAAATGCCAGTGGAAATAATTGAACTTATACTGCGCCATCTGGTCGATGAACTTCTTTACAAACTCCACCGGCTGAAAATGCCTCGCCACATCAAGATGCATCCCGCGGTATTTAAAGCGTGGACGATCTTGAATACGCATTGACGGAATTTTCGTCGAGCCGTCAATCCTTGCTGGAAGTAACTGCATAAATGTCTGAATCGCGTTGAACTTTCCAGCTTCTGGAATACGCACGCCGGTTAGAAGGATTCTCGCTGGATCGATATCTATGCTATAGCTACCCTCAAAAACGCTTGGCTTCCAATTGATAACTCCGCCCGCGATGCTCGTGATTTCGATGTAATTGTTTTTCGGTTGCTTCGATGTGAGTTCAAGCTTAAGTCCAAAACGAGCTTGCAAAATCTTATTCAACAAAGTTCCAGACTTTCGATTCCTCTTTCCATTAACAAATATCTTTGTGTTCGAATTTAATGTAAAGGTACCGTTTAGACGCTCTATCGAAGATGGTTTCGGAATGATATTAATCTCATCCGACTGAGCAAACCCAGATGACGCCACGAGTAACATCAATGCAACTGCAACAAATAGACTTCTCATAATTTAATATTCAATTCATCGCCGGGAACGCACGCGTCCCGCGTGAATGGTCGCGACAGCGGCCTGTTCCCTCGCCATGTACAAGCACAAGCGTCCTATCGGACGCTCTGCAGGCGGGACGCCCGCGTTCCCGGCAAAAAGGCCTTAATCACTATCCTCTTTCTTAAGCCGTGCGCTTCCCCGCGGCCATTCTTCCGGTGTTTTGCAGAGTTTTGCTTTTACCGGATTGTTCTCAATATACGAGATTGTACTCGCATAATGCCGTTGGTCACGAATGAACCGATCGTAGTATTCCTTTGCCCAAAACTGGCCGTTGCGGCCTATAAGTTTATTAGCCTCGTGCGCGGTGAACGATTTTAGCGACTGCATGATATCCGACACGCGAAAACCAGCGACGGGTGACAAGAGTATGTGTGCATGATTCGGCATCAATACCCATGCGATCAGCTGATACCGTTCGCCGTCAAATCTGAGCAATGCTGCTTCGACCATTTCCGCCACGGCGGCAACTCGCAAGTATCCCTTTCCGTAGTTCTGGTCCAGGTAATACTCGACTCGCCGTCGAAGGTCAGCGTCGGTGATCTCTCCACGGCTAAGGTCGTCACGCCATTTCGCCTGAACGGCCTGCGGAACCGAATCGGCAAGCCGGAATGTAATGAACTGAATGAAACCTTCTTGGTCAAAATGAGGAAGATAACCGCGGCTGTGCCAATAACGTGGATCCTTATCCATTGGGAAATATTATTCGAAAAATGATTCCGGCAAAAGTGGAATGTGGATATTTGACAGAGAGCGAATGAGTTATTGGGAAAGGCTGCATTGCCGGGAACGCACGCGTGCCGCGTGCATGGACGCGGTAGCGGCCTGTTCCCTCGCCAAGGAGAGCTTCCTCACATTCACACGAACCAGCGTCCTATCGGACGCTTTGCAGGCGGGACGCCCGCGTTCCCGGCCAAGAGTGCCTTCCCAATAAAAAGAATGCTTTCCGCCGGTCAACTTTTTCCTGGCGCATTGAGAGCTGGAGATCAAAGCACCTTCAGTAGATCTTCTAGTTCCTGCGGGAGGGGAAGTTCGAAGGTCAGACGTTCGCCGGTGTTTGGGTGGTCGAAGGAGAGCTTTTCGGCGTGGAGGAAAAAGCGGTCGAGGATGCGGATGGCGTTTTTGATATCGACGTCGTTGACGGTGTTGTCGCGGCCTTCGTTGTAGGTTCCGTCGCCGACGACGGGGTGATTGATCGAGGCAAGGTGGACGCGGATCTGGTGTGTGCGGCCGGTTTTTATCTCGACCTCAATCAGCGTGAATTTCTCATACCGCTGCCGCACTTTCCACATCGTCAAAGCGTTGCGGCCGTTGGCGGCGACGGTCATTTTGGTGCGGTGCCAGCGGTCGCGTGCCATCGGGCGGTCAATCGTGCCTTTGTTCTCACGCGGGTTGCCGTGAACGAGCGTTACATACTGCTTGGCGACGACGCGGTCGCGAAATTGATTGGAGAGAGCTTCGTGCGTCTCCTCGTCCTTGGCGACGACTATCAGGCCCGAAGTCTCTTTATCCAGGCGATGAACGATGCCGATCTTCGACTTCAGCTTTTCATCTGCGGACTGCTCGCTGTCGCCGGAGAATCCAAGATCCGAAACTCCGAAACCGAAATGGTGCGCCAAAGCGTTTGCTAAAGTTCCATCCACATTGCCTGCTCCGGGATGGACCACCATGCCGGCCGGCTTGTTGATCACGGCGAGATATTCGTCTTCGAATACGATATCTAGCGGTATGTTTTCGGGCTCGAATACCGCCGCCGGGGCTTCGACCAGATCGACATCGATCTCGTCGCCAGCATGTATTTTGTATGATGCCTTCGCCGTTTTCTCATTGACCAGCACATCACCATCGGTGATCAGCCGCTGGAGCCGCGAGCGCGACCAACCCTCGATCTGATCAGCGAGATACGCATCCAGCCGCATGCCGATGTCGTCGGCCTGCGGCGAAAACACGAGAGCGTTTTCTTCCTTATTATCTATTGCAGTTTGAGTCATTGGGAGTTTCTACAATTCTTGTTCCGAACGTTTCCGGTATCGGACAACGAAGAATGCAATGGACGCGCCAGCGACGACGAGGCTGACGAGCTGCGAAGTCGAGAGGCCGGTTGCCGTCGTCAATCCCCAAAGGTCGCCGCGCGGATCGTCGCGGATAAATTCGATCAGGAAACGGAAGATCGAATAGATGATGCCGTAGGCGATAAGTACCTGGCCGTCGAATTTCTTGGTGCGGTGGATCCAGACGAGAAGGCCGAATACCGCGAGCATAGTAAAGCTTTCGATCAGCTGGGTCGGATGCAGGTGGACGCCGTCGGCTATGGGGACGCCGGTGTATTCGTGGCCCTTATCGCTAAAATGAACGCCCCACCAATTCGTCGTGGGTTTGCCCCAGCAGCAACCCGCGGCGAAGCAGCCTTGGCGCCCGAATGCCTGACCGAGAGCCAATCCGGCAGCAAGCGCGTCCGAAACCTTCCAGAACGGAAGCTTATAAAAACGAATAAGGAAGGCGACCGTCAAAAATCCGCCGATCAATCCGCCATAATAAATGCCGCCGGATCGCAGAAAATCGATGGTAAAAAGTTGTGCCGTCGGGTCGACAAGCAGCATCAAGATCTTTGATCCGAGCAGGCCGCCGACCAGCGTCCACAGCCCGAGATCGTAGATCCTTTCGAGCGGCAACCCGTCGCGTGCCGCCAACCGCGAAGCCGCAAACAGCGCAGCCAACATCCCAACCGCCAGCCAAAGGCCGTAGCTAGTTACAGGAAAATCACCGATGCGGAATAATTCAGGATACATCTTTCGATTGCGAATCGCGGATCTCGGATTGCGGAAGTGATTTTTTGCTTTCTGGCTTCTGGCTACTTTTTGCAAAGAACATGTCCAGGATCAAAAGCCCCGCACCGGCAACGATCGCCATGTCGGCGATGTTGAAGGTCGGGTAATGCCATGAGCCGAATTGGACGTCGATAAAATCAACGACGAAGCCGAGCCTGACGCGATCGGTCACATTGCCGGCGATTCCCGCGAGCAATAATGCCAATGCACCTAAGATGCGGTCATCGGACCTTGGCGTTTTCCAGAAGAAGTACAGGACCAACATGCCCGCGACGGCTGCCACTGCCGAAAGTGCCCAGCGGCCGACGTCGCCGTAATCGTCAAGCATTGAGAACGCAACGCCTGTGTTCTGTGCGTATGCAAAATTCAGAAGGCCGGAAATGACCGGAATGTCGTCCTGAAACCTGAGCCGCCTTACCGCCCAAGCCTTTGTCACCTGGTCCATCAGGAATATCCCAACGGTTATGAGCAGGTACCCGAATTTCCAATATGTGTCTTTCTTGCTCACTTTCTATTCAGTATACGGAAATACGGCCTTCGGTGCTTTGTGCTCGCTCCACCAGGTGGCATAACATACGTCGGTGCAGCCGATGGCGTAAGTGACGACCCGCCATTTCGCACCGTTCTTTTTGAGGAGTGCAAAGATATTGTTATCGAACATGCCTGCGTCCTTTGCCTCCTGGTATTCTGTGCCGCGGTAGTCCGGCTGGCCGCCCGCGGGACTCTGCGGAATGCCGCCGATAAACGCCCAGCCGCCTGCGACCCTAAGGTCGTCGATGCTGAATACTATTTTCTGCTTTAATTCCCGCTCGACCGGAACACGCAGAGCGTTAAGAATTGCCGTCCGCTCGGCAGAACCTTTTGCTGGTTCGCGGACCTGCTGCCCGAACGCCGCCAACGAAAATGCCAAGATAAAAAGTAACGCGGTCAATGTTCGCATCTCAAAATTTCCTCCATTAAGCCGCAGCCGCATTCTCAAGTTCGTTTAGTGCCTCGATGCATCGCTCGCAAACGGTCGGATATTTATCAAATTCCCCGACGCGGGTCGAATAATTCCAGCAGCGTTCGCATTTTTCGCCATCGGCTTTTTCGATCTTCACCGCGAACGCATCACCCTCATGAACTTCGACCTGCGAAACGATGAAGATATAACGAAGGTCCGCAAAATAATCGAGCAAGAATCGCGTCGTTTCCTTGTCGGTCGTAAGCACGACCTTTGCGTCCAGCGACGAGCCGATCTGCTTGTCATTTCGTGCCAGTTCGAGCGAACGCAGGACCTCATCGCGGATCGCGAAGATCTTCTCCCATCGCTCGGCCATCGCTTTATCAGCTTCGCCGGCGGCCAGTGGAAATTCTGCCATGTGGACCGATGCTACCTTTTGGCCAGGTAGGCTTTCCCAAGCCTCGTCCGCCGTAAAAGCCGTTATCGGCGCAAGCAATCGGCATAGCGTATCCGCAATTCGATAAAGCGCCGTCTGTGCCGAACGCCGCTCGGGCGAACGTCGGCCAAGGATGTAAAGGCGATCCTTTATGATGTCAAAATAGCGTGCCGAGAGCGTGACCGTACAGAAGTTATAGATCGCGCCATAGGCGGCTTGAAAGTCGTAATCTTCATAACCCTTGACGACCTTTGCGGTTACGTCGTCAAGGTTTGCCAGTGCCCAGCGGTCGATCTCGAGCAATTCGCGGTCCGCTACCGAATCGTTCGCTGGGTCGAATCCGTCGAGATTGCCAAGCGCGTACCGAAGCGTGTTACGAAACTTGCGATACGCATCGACCACCCGCGACAGGATCTCGTCGGAGCACCGGACGTCTTCGGTATAATCGACGGCGGCCGCCCAAAGCCTGAGAACCTCGGCACCCGATTTGTCGATGATCTCGTGGGGAGCGGTCACGTTGCCCAGCGATTTCGATTGCTTTTTGCCTTCGCCGTCGACGACCCAGCCGTGTGTAATGACCTGTCGATACGGAGCAGTGTCATGGGCCGCGATGCCGCACATCAGGCTGGAATTGAACCAGCCGCGATATTGGTCGCCGCCCTCAAAATAAACATCCGCCGGGAAACGCAGAGTTTCGCCCCGTGTTTCCAAAACGGCAACGCAACTCGAACCCGAATCGAACCATACGTCGAGAATGTCGGTCTCTTTGCGAAAATCGGCGCCGCCGCATCCGGCGCATTTGTAGCCGTCGGGCAGCAGTTCGCTTTCCGGCCGGGCGTACCATGCATCCGATGTTTCCTCGGCAAAGATGTCAGCGACGTGATCAACGATTGCCTTGTCGGCGACCGGTTCATCACAGCCCTGACAATAAAAGACCGGTATCGGCACGCCCCACGATCGCTGTCGCGACACGCACCAATCGGGGCGTCCCTTGAACATATTCGCCATGCGGCCCTGACCCCAGGCGGGATGCCATTTGACGTTTTCGATCTCGCGGAAAGCCTTAGCTCGAAGCCCATCGCCCTCGGCCGCCGGAGCTCCAAACTTGTCATCCATTGAGATGAACCACTGCGGAGTTGCGCGAAACACGACAGGATTCTTGCATCGCCAGCAATGCGGATAGCGGTGCTGATATTTTTCGGAATGCAGCAGCACGCCCTGCTCGCGCATGAATTCGACGATCTTCGGGTTCGCGTCAAAGATGTTCATCCCGCCGAAATGCTCGACCTCGGCGATGTAGCGGCCGGCGTTATCGACCGGATTATAGACCTCCAGGCCGTAGCGTTTGCCGATATGAAAGTCGTCGGCACCGTGGCCAGGTGCCGTGTGCACAACGCCTGTGCCGGATTTAGCCGAGCTTTTACTCTCAAATCGCACATCGAGTTCGGTCTCGGCATCTGCCTCACCGAGCGTCACGTGGTCGCCGTTCATTATCAGCGAAGTGCGGTCGATCCATGGGTGCTTCGCCTCGAGGCGGTCGAGCTTCGAGCCTTTGAACCGAGCGATCTCTTTGTGATCGGCGAGCCCAGCGGTCTCCGCAAATGCCTTGCTGAGCTCGCTTGCGACTATGTAAACCTCGGTTTGGCTTTCGACGGCGGAATAATCGAAATCCGGATGCACCGCGATGCCGAGATTGGCCGGGATCGTCCACGGCGTTGTCGTCCAGATGACGAGGAAAACGTTTTTGCCGGCAAGTGCCGCATCGATCTGTGCCGAGTCGGACTTCAGCGGAAACTTAACGTAAACCGAAGGCGAAGTGTGTTCCTTGTATTCAACCTCAGCCTCGGCAAGCGCCGTCTGGTCGTGGATGCACCAATAGACCGGACGCAGGCCTTTGTAAACATAACCGCGTTCGAGAAACGTGCCGAAAAGGCGTGCCGTTGCCGATTCGTAATCCGGCGACATCGTCAGGTATGGCGTCTCCCATTCGCCCAGAATGCCGAGCCGCTGAAAGTCGCGTGTCTGGTTGTTCATGGCCGTCGACGCGTGTTCGCGGCAGATCCTGCGAAAGGTTGCGACGGGCAGGTCGGCCTTGTTCTTGCCTTTCTCGGCAAGCTTCTTTTCGACCAACGTCTCGATCGGCAACCCGTGACAGTCGTAACCCGGAACGTACGGCGCGTCAAAGCCCATCATCGAACGGCTCTTGACGACGAAGTCTTTCAGTATCTTATTTAGCGCGGTGCCTATATGAATGTCTGCATTCGCATACGGCGGGCCGTCGTGAAGAATGAACTTCTCACGACCGCTTCGCGCCTCGGCGATGTTTTCATATAGCCCGATCTCTTTCCATTTCTTCAACCGCGCAGGCTCGCTCTGCCCAAGGTTCGCCTTCTGCGAAAAATCAGTTTTCGGCAGGTTTACCGTTTTCTTTAAGTCGAGTGGTTCTGTCATTTCCGTAAAAACTTCAATTCTACCACGCCCCCAAAATTACCGCGACGAGCGGTCTGCTCGGAAAGGATGCCGAGCGAATCTCACGAAACCATGAAAACTGTCTATTTTCGGCTAGCTTTGTTGAAAGAAAAGGCCGACGCCTACAAAAAGCATGAAGGCCGTAAAAAACGCCCAGAAAAGATGGTACCAACTACTGTTTCGCGGTTCGATCACGCTTTGCGACATCTTCTCCGGGTGATAAAAGATCGTTACCGAATTCCCAACCATATACGGCTCGATCCTTTTATTCGCAGACCTTTCATCTTCGGTAATGTAATCGACCGGAGCGAGTTTGTCACCAGTATAACTCTGACCGTTTACAACATAAGAATAACGGACATAGGGTTCGAAGCTATCGCCGGAGAGAACGTTGACGCGACTGTCAATGATCTTTCCCTCAACGACCGGCCATTTTCGGATCGCGTTCTGCCGGATCAGCGACCAGATCAAGAAACCACCGCTAACTAAACCCGCCAGAAGACAAAGTATGCCTGCAATTTGGTTGCTCATCTGCATATTGAATATCTGAATTCTTAGTCCAATTTTGATTGATCTCTTTCGATCGACGCGACCACCGGATATTCGCGGGATTTGTCGGAATTCATCGCCATCTGCTGCTTGATGGGTGATGTAGTAAATTAATGCCGGCTACTTCCCTACACTTGTCCGACAATGATCTTGTCATCCAACCATTACATATATTCTTTCCGAATCGTCTCAACGAGTTTCACCATTCTCATTGATCCGGCCAGCCTGATAAATCCAAAGCTCTCGTACCAGGACGCGAGCCGTTCGGTTCGCGCGTCCAAGATCATTGCCCGTACTCCGACCTTTGAGGCAATATCGCATACACGCGATTGTGCATCGCTCAACATCCGTTCGCCGTAACCTTTGCCTTGGTATGCAGAATCGATTCCGAGTTGACCGAGTAAGATGACAGGGATACCTCGTTTGATCTTCGGTCTGGCATTCGGGATCTGATCCTGCGGGATTTGCGTGATCGAAAGGGTGTGATAACCGATGATCCTTGTTGGATCGTGATCAAGATTTGTCAGAACCGAAGTTCTGCCAAGATCAAGTTCCTGATCCTGCATTGCCTTTTCCCGAAGGAACTGATCGACCGACTCATCCGAACAACTGAACTCTTTACGGCTATGAATTCGCGTTAACGGTTCAATCCGAAAATTCATAGATCGCGCCTTTCTTTGTTCCGCTTTTATATCGCTTAGCAGCCGCAAGAGCCGTTTTCGTTGGCGCAGGTACGTCGCCGGCAAGAATCTCCAGAAACGAGCGGCGTTCGGCCTCCGACAATATCAAAGTTTCATGCTCTTCCAATACTTCGATCGCACGTTCATTAAGTGTCGAAACGGCGAACTCCGTCAGATCTTGACCGAGAACGGTGGCAGCACGTCGGATCCGTGCCTTAAGATCAGGGTCGAGCCGAACGTTAAGTCGGCTGTCGCGTGCGTCTTTCTTTTCTATGGTCAAAGCCATTATTTATCCCACAAGTGGCAAGTTGCCACACTCATCGTCTCACAGAACTCCGCGGTTTTCAATCATTACTCTTCCTCGATCGTCGCGAGCAGCGGATATTCGCGGGCTTTGGCTAGGTTCATTGCTTTTTGCGACTTCATATAGGCGATGTCGTAGGGATAGATGCCGGCGATCCCGACGCCTTCGTTGTGGACCTTCAGCATGATCGCGATCGACTCGGCCTCGGTCTTATTAAAGACATACGCGAGCACAAAAACGACGAATTCCATCGTAGTAAAGTCGTCATTATGCAGCAAAACCTTGAACAATTTGGGCTTTTCGAGCTTCGTTTTCGTCTCTGTAAGGACGTCGCTGTCAATGTCGTGAATATCGGGCATATGGGTCACGGGCGATGAAAAACTAGATTAACACACACAGAATTGGCATGAAACGCCGTTAACCGGCCAAAAAAAGTTGTAGACTAATGGCATTTTTTCTGATAACTTTCATTTGCACTGTTTACTAAGTATTCAATTTCGCAATTTGCCCACTTCATTTCCTGAAAATTCAGGCCGTTTAGACGTTTATCGGCGTTACCGGCTAATTTCAATGAAGAAACGTTCGCTTTTAACACGAAGCCTGTCGCGACAGGGTGCGGCTGCCACTATCGGTGACGGTGGAAATGCGGATAGAGGCCCGCAGCGTCCGATATCGGCCGACGCTCTGGACTCTGTGTTTCTCAGCATCGGGCAAAAGCTCCGCGAAGGCCTCTCAAGTGAAGCCGAAAAGGTCGTTAAGCACACGATCGAGAACTTTTCGCAAAGCGACGACGACCTGGCAAACCTGAAGCGACTCCTCTCCTTTACGCTCGAGACCGTTGGCAAATACAAGGAATCGCTTGATGCGATCAGGCCGTACGAGGATGAAGAGGTCCTCGCGCGGATCGACACTGAGATACAGGTTCGCGTTACGACGCAGCTCGCCATCGCCTACAACAATCTTGGCGATCAACCGAAGGCCGTTACACTTTTAAAGGAAAATCTCAAGAAAGCAAAGGCGAACGATTTTGCCCATCTTCTCGGCAGCATAGACATCGGCCTCGCCCGCGTTTACCGCAAGCTGAACGAATGTCCGATCTCCCGCGATTATGCGGAACGCGCACTGCACCCGCTTCGCGAACACGGTGATTGGCTGGGTATGGCCGAGGCTTACCGCGAGATAGCGATCAGCTATCACATGGAAGGCAGCAGCGAAAAATCGCTCGAATATTTTGAACTCGGTATCCAGATCATCGGCGAACGATCGGCACCGTTCATGCTCGGCAAGCTATTTACCGACATGTCGGGAGCCTACTGGTTCCTCCGCCGGCCTCAGGACGGCATCGAATGTCTTGAAAAGTCGATCGAATTCTTTGACCGTACCGAACACGTCCTAAATTCCGTCATCGCGTATAACAACCTCGGCATCAACCTGATGCTGATCGGCGAATGGGCAAAGGCCGAATCGATAATCAAACGCGCGCTCGACCTTGCCATCTCAACCAATCACGTTCATATCGCGGGGATTCTGGACAGCCTCGGCGAGATGAAGATCCTCCGCGGTGACCTCGTCGAAGCACGAAACTTCCTCGAACAGGCTGTGAACATGGCCCGCGAGCGAAAGCGTGAATGGTACGAGGTTCAGGCGATGCGAAATCTCGCACGCTGCCTGCTTGCCGAAGGCCGCTACGATGAAGCCGCACAAAAAGCACGTGAGACCATTGACCTAAGCACGCGGATCGGTGATCGTCATTACGCAAATATGGCCGGGCTTGTTCTGGCCGAAAGCTGTCTGCTGCAGGGAAGCGTCGGCGAATGTGAAAATGCGATCGAGATCGTCGAGGGCAATGAACCAAACGCTGATTTCTTTGTTCTGGGACACATTCAACGCATTCGCGGCCAGGCCGCCCTCGAGAGCCGTGACACTGAAATGGCCGTCCACCATTTCAATCGCGCGCTGACGATCTTTGAGGCTTCTCAAGACGTATATCACGCCGCTCGCATCCATCTGCTTTTGGGCCAGTATCTTCCCGGCTCGCGTAAGGCGCTTGCGGCCAAACATCTCAAAACTGCCCTCGAGGTCTTCGATAAACTAGAGCTTGCTGACCTGCACGAAGAGGCGCTGGCGGCAATTGCGCATCCGGGCGATGAAGCAGAAAAGAACGCCAGGCCCGACGGCCACGAACGTACAAACTCGGTCGTATCACAGCTCCTGATGGTCCGGCTTGCCGAGGCGACCGCGTCGCGCGAACTTATGTTCCGCGAGCTCGTCTCCGTTCTCCAGCAGGAGAGCCAGGCGAAAAAGATGATCATCGCCGAGCCGAACGAGAAGAAGCAGCTGTTGCCATTCATTACGCATGGTTACACGACCAATGAAAGTGCGGAACTGGTTCGCAAATTCGAGGCCGCCGACGCAAAAGGCGAGACCAAGGCATTCGCCAAATCAAAAAACCTCGGTATTTTTGCGCTCAAGCCTTCGAGCGCGACGCCGGCCTATCTGCTGATACATCCATTGGCGGGTGCGGTGCTGAATGACGAAAGCTCGCTCCAGCCGCTGCTTCGCGTTGTCGAACTTGGCATGGACGTCGTCTCGCTCCGCGAAAAAGACAAGTCCGTCCCGGTCGAGCAGGATTCGAGCCCCTATACATCGAGCAGCCTGATGCCCGGCTTTATTCATTCGTCGCCGGCGATGACCTCGCTTGTCGAAGAAGTTTATAAGATCAGATCGTCCGACGTGACGGTTCTAGTGACCGGCGAATCCGGCACCGGTAAAGAGCTGGTTTCGCGCGCGATCCACAAGATATCGAACCGCAAGGACAAGGTCTTCGTCCCGTTCAACTGCACCGCCGTGCCGAAGGAATTGGCCGAGGGGCATCTGTTTGGTTATAAGAAAGGCTCGTTTACCGGAGCGGTCACCGACTCGCCCGGAATGATCCGAGCGGCCGACGGCGGAACGCTTTTCCTTGATGAGGTCGGCGACCTTCCGATAGACGTTCAGCCAAAGCTTCTGAGATTTTTGCAGGAAGGCGAGGTCCAGCCGATCGGCGAAAAGAGGCCTATAAAGGTGGACGTTCGCGTCATCGCCGCGACCAACATGCCGCTCGAAGATAAGGTGGCCGAGGGAACGTTTCGCGAGGATCTTTTCTACCGGTTAAATGTCATCCGCCTACGCGTTCCGCCGCTTCGCGAACGCCGGTCGGAGATACCGCCGATCATCAACTATTACATCAATCATTATTCGGCAAGGTTCGGGAAAAGGGACATAACGTTTACGCCGCAGACGATCGACTTGCTGATGGTCTGCAATTGGGAAGGCAACGTCCGCCAGCTTTGCAATGAGATACAACGAATGATCGCCCGGGCAGTGGATGGCGAAGTGATAACGCCCGACCACCTCTCGCCGGAACTCAAACGCGCCGCCCGGCCGCTGACGCCATTCTCTCAGGCCGGCGGATCGAAGACGATCACCTCGTTCGACAGCCCGCTGACGCCATTTGCCGGCATCTCGAATGGCGGAACGCTCGAGGACGCCGTCACCGACCTCGAAATGCAGATGATCAAATCTGCCCTCACACGCCACAATTGGAACATCTCGCGCGTTGCCGAAGAACTCGGTGTGACCCGCCGCGGGCTTTATCTAAAGCTCACCCGCTACGGCATCGAAAAAGCTGCTTGATAATCCGCCGATCGCGCGAATCCGTTCAACCAATCTTGGCAACTCGTACGAAGGACGGTTTCGCGTGGCTTCAAGAGTCAATCCATTGCTTTACTGTTTCAACCGAAGAGATCTGAATATTTTGTCAGCAGTCTCTTTATTACCCGCGGTGTTAGACAAGAAAGAAACTGCCATGTTTCTATCCGAATCAAATTGGAACAATAGAATGGAAACAGATCTATAAGTTCCGTCGTGCTCAAAATGCGATATCGTCGCAAGTCGATTGCCTACACATACAAACTTCTCGACATAATTTCGTTTGCGTTTCTCAAACGTTAGTGGCCGCACCCCGTCGCTTATATCCACCCCTATGAACTCTCCATCGGATTCATAGGAAGCGCCGGCCCCATCGATTGGTTTTGTTTGCTTCTGCACAAAACCTTTCGGGATATACATTGAATAAAGGCGGTGGTCGACTTTCAGCCAACCCTCTTGAGCATATTCTTGCACATTTGGGGCGCCGTCAGGCTCAACACAGTCTCGTTGGAGAATCTCCTGTCCAGCAATCTGCTCTACATAAAATAGAACGGAAACTAAGAAATACACTGAGAATAATTTTACTTTCATACTTACTTCATAACTTGTTTCGTCCATCTAATCACTGATCGTCACCGGATCGATCGGATCTTTTCAACGATCTCCGGCAGAACTTCTATCACGCGGGCGATCTCGTCCGCCGTGTTTCCTCTGCCAAGCGAGAATCTGATCGACCCCATTGTTCGCGAGTAAGTAATGTCCATAGCTTCCAGCACCGGCGAAGCGGTGTGCGTCGCTGAATTGCAGGCCGAGCCGGTCGAGACACAGATTCCGACGTCGTCGAGCATCGCGAGAATGACCTCGCCATTCGTGTTCTCGAAAGAGATATTGCTCGTATTCGGCAAACGTCTGTCCGCATCGCGCGTGCCGTTAACATAAGAATTGGGCACCAAACGTAGCAGCTCATTTTCCAGATGGTCACGCAGCCGCCGCACCTCCTGCATCGGCCCGAGGTCGCTCGCATATCGTGCCGCCGCTCCCATCCCAACGATCTGATGGACAGCCTCGGTGCCCGCCCGGCGTCCCGATTCCTGTCCGCCGCCGATCGACATTGACGGCAGCCTGACACCATCGCGAACGTAAAGCGCGCCGACGCCTTTCGGGCCGTGAAACTTGTGAGCAGAGATCGAGAAAAGGTCGATCTTCGTGTCTCTTAAATTGACCGGTATTTTACCCGCCGCGTTGACGCCATCCACGTGAAACAACGCGTCTGATTTCGTCTTGACCATCTCCGCTATCTCATCGATCGGAAAGATGACGCCCGTCTCGTTGTTCGCCATCATCACCGATACGACGGCGGTCTTTGGCGTCAAGCAATGCCGAAGCTGGTCGAGGTCGAGCCTGCCTTCGCCGTCGACGTCTATCCACGAAACAAGGCACCCTTCGGCTTCAAGCCGCTCGTATTGGTTCCGAACGGCCTCGTGTTCGACCCGCGTCGTTACGATGTGAAACTTATCTTTAGCGGCACGCAGGGCGCCCGTTATTGCCCAATTGTCACTTTCGGTTCCGCCCGAGGTGAAGACGATCTCGCTGGCGCTTTCGGCACCGATTAGTGCGGCGACCGATTCGCGAGCTTCGACAATAGCGTTTCGCGCAGCCTCGCCAACCGCATGGGCGGACGATGGATTGCCGAAATTGTCGCCGATAAACGGCAGCATTGTCGCAATAATCGCGTCATTCGGCCGCGTCGTTGCGTTGTTATCCAGGTAGATCATCGTTCGTCGGGCCGGACCCGGATCTGCTCACCGAGCGTCCCCAATTTACCATTTGCCCAATACCATTTACAATCTTCTCTAACAGTGAACGCATTACTAAAGATCACCGAACCCAACGGCCAACTCCGTGAATTCGAGCTTCTGCCCGGATCGACCTCGTCCATCGGCCGCGCCAAGGACAACACGATCGTGCTCAACGACCGCCGAGCCTCGCGTAAACACGCCTTTCTCGTCGCCGACGGCGGCCGCATAAAGATGATCGACGGCTATGTTGAGAATGGCAAAGTTGTCCGGAGCGTAAATCACGTCTTCGTAAATGGCGCACCCGTGCTCGAAAAGATCCTCGAGACCGGCGACACGATCCTCATCGGCGAAAGCAAACTTGTGTTTGAGGCCGGCCACGTCGTCCGCGAACCATTCATTTCGGCATCAGAGAATGTCCCCACCGCCGCCGGTTCGAATTTTTCTGAGGTGCGAAACGAACCGACAGTGGTTGATATGGCCGGCGGCGTTGCGTTTGACGACAAACCGCTTGGCCAGACGCAATTGCTGATCTCTGCCAACGAGATAATCGGCCGACAGTCGCATCTTTCGATCGAGAACAATATCGCCACGCCTGATGAGATAAAGGACCTGCGGCGTAAGGCGAAGATGCTTGAGCTGCTGTATGAAATGAGCCGCTCGCTCGGCACCATTTTTGATCTCAAGGAAATTTTCGAGAAGGCAACTGACCTTATTTTCCGCGGCAGTCCGGCCGACCGCGTCGTCGCTCTTATCGCTGATGAGACGCTTGACGGCCGCATTTTGGAATTCAGCCTTAACCCTGTTGCCGTAAAGACCCGCGACGAGAACATAGAAAAACTCACTGAGCAGATGACCGTCAGCCGTACGATCACGCAAAAGGTGATGCGCGAAAAAGTTGCATTGCTCTCGCAGGACGCCAAGAGCGACGTTCAATTCTCCGGGGCGGAATCCATCGTTTCGCAAGGCGTTCGTTCGACGATCTGCGCGCCGCTTATTACGGAATCGAATGTTCATGGCGTCATCTACGCCGATCGGCTCGATCCGTTTGCGGCGTTTACACCCGATCACCTGGAGCTTATCAGCGCGGTCGCGGCCCAGACCGCGGTCACGGTCGAAACCGTAAAGGCACACAAACGCCTCGCCCGCGAAGAGGTCGCCCGGGCGAACTACAGCCGATTCATGCCCGAGTATGTCGTTAAACAGCTCCTCGAAAGTCCCGGTTCGTTCCGGCTCGGCGGAGTCAATCAGACGATAACCGTGCTTTTTGCTGACATTCGTGCGTTCACTGCCCTTTCCGAGAACGCGAATCCTGAAAAGATAGTCGGCCTGCTGAACAAATATTTCACCGCCATGACCGAGATAATTTTCGAACATGGCGGAACGCTTGATAAATATATCGGCGACGGAATGATGGCGCTTTTCGGAGCGCCGACCGCGTCCGAAGAAGACGCGCTCAACGCCGTTAAGGCTGCCGTCACGATGCAGAAACGCCTGGTCTCGCTAAACGATGAATTGCGTGCCGATGGTTACGGGGCCATCTCGGTCGGCATCGGTCTCCACACCGGCGAGGCGACCGTCGGTTATATCGGTTCGGAAATTCGTTCGGAGTACACGGCGATAGGTGACACAGTAAACCTCGCCGCCCGGCTCGAATCAAATGCCGTTGGCGGCCAGATCCTAATGAGCGAAGCGACCGCCGAAGCCAGCGGCAACCGCATTCCGGTCAACGTACTTGAGCCTTTGACCGTGCGAAATCGTGTCCAGCCTGTCAAAGTTCTAGAGATCCGTTGGGCATAAATATGCCCTGATGCGTTGCCGATTTTTCTTGGCAGCGGCACCACAAAAAGAATATAATCTACTTGCCCCATTCTTTATGCTAAAGATCTCCTCGCTCAAAAAGCTGGTCACGGAATCGATCGCGATCGACCTCGGAACCACAAGCACCTTGATCGCTGTCAAAGATCGCGGCATTGTGCTCGATGAGCCCTCGCTCGTTGCCATTAACGAACTGACCGAAGAGATAGTCGCGTTTGGCCAAGAGGCCGCTGATATGTCCGGCCGTGAGGGCCGCGACATCGTCGTTCGTGCGCCGATGATCGGCGGTGTGGTCGCCGATTTTGAGCGGACGAAAAAGATGCTCGCGCATTTTGTCAAAAAGTCGCGATCAGGCGGTTCTAATCTTTCGCTCCAGGCGGTGATGAGCATCGTCTCGGACGTAACTCACGTCGAGCAACGCGCCCTGCTCAATGCAGCCGAAGATGCCGGCATTGGCAAGGTTTTTATGATGGAAGAAGGCTTGGCGGCCGCCTACGGCGCCGGCGTTCTTCAGACCGATAAACGCGCGACCGCGATCGTCGATATCGGCGCCGGAACGACCAATATCGCCATCATCGCCAAGGGCACGACCGTCCATTCGACGAGCGAACGCCATGGCGGAAACGAGATCAACGAGGGCATCGCGACGCATCTGCGCCGCCACCGCGGGCTTCAGATCGGTGACGAAACTGCGGAATATCTCAAGACGTCGTTTGTCTCGGCATTTCTACCCGACGATATCTCCAAGTCGATCGAAGTTCGCGGACGCGACGTGCAGACCGGCAGCCCCGCCGCGGTCGAGATCACTACCGGCGAGCTTTACCCGATAGTCGAAGGAACGATGCGCCGCGTCGCCCAGTTGGTCAAAGACACACTGACCGAACTTCGCCCCGAGGTAGCCGCCGACATCTTTGATCGCGGCGTGATCCTTACCGGCGGCGGAGCCCTGCTCGACGGGCTCGATCAGTATCTGCGGTCATTCATTAATCTGCCGGTGGCCGTCGCCGACGAACCCCGGTATGCGACCGTCAACGGCCTCATCAAAATGTTCGACGACCCTCAGCTCCTTGAACGCGTCGCCCGCAACGAACTCTCGGTCCTCCAGAACGCCGAGATCCCTTTCGAAGCTTAAATTGAGTAATGGAAATGTATTGGTCGCCTGACCACCAGGCGAACCTCTGCATTCTCTGCGAAAAGCTCCGCGGTCTCTGCGTTCCAACGTTGTGACCGCAGAGACCGTGTAGGTTTAGGCAGAAAGACCGCGTGGTCAAGCCCTGTTTGATCGACGCTATCGAACGTAGGAGTTCGGTACTGGCATGTCGCCGGTTGAGCCAAAGCCGACGGCCTGGAAGCCGGCGGTCGAGCGTTGCAGGTACCATGTGCTGTTCGATGGACGGAAGACCGCTGCGTCCGCTTTGCCGTCGCCGTCGTAATCGCCCGGAACCGGGATGTCCGTCGCAATGCCGAACGGGAACGCGTAGTACGTGGTGCCTCCACTGACAAGAATGAACCATTCGCCCGTCGACGGACGCCAGAATGCGATGTCTGCTCTGCCGTTACCGGTGTAGTCTGCTGGGACCGCTTTGTCCGTAGCTGAGCCAAATGCATAAGCACGGTTTGCTCCGTCAGTGCTTCGCTGGTACCACCATTCTGCACCGAATGCGCCATTCGGACGAAAGACCGCGATGTCGGTTTTGCCGTCGCCGTCGTAATCCGCCGCGACCGGCTTATCGCCCGCCGCACCAAACGGCGTCGTCGTAACCTGGCCATCCGACGAGCGCCGCGTAAACCAAAGGTTTGCCGATGGCCGGAACACCGTCGCATCCGCTTCGCCATCACCATCAAAATCGCCCAGCATCGGAATGTCACCCGCCGACCCAAACGGGAAGGCATAAAATGTGTCGTTTTCGCTCCTCAATATGTACCACTCGCCCGTTGAAGGCCGCCAAAAGGCAATGTCGGTCTTCCCGTCACCGGTGAAATCACCCGGGGCCATCACATCCGAATTCGCGCCGAATGCCCGTGCGCCCGCTGATCCATCCGATGAACGCATAAACCACCATTCGCTGATCGTGACGCCATTCGGACGAAAGATCGAAACATCAGTCTTGCCGTCGCCATCAAAATCGAACGGCGTACTGCTCACCACCTCAAACTCTGTTTCATAGACCTGATTCTGATAGGTCGCCCTGAATTTGTATTGCCCTAGTCCAAGCGTCGGCGATATGAACCAATTCCAGGTCCAGTAGGAGGCGTTGTATGTGTTAGGGCTGTTATGTGACCACGTGACCTGTGGCGTTCCGTTCGGTCTGACAATAGCAAACTGCGTCTCATGGCCAATACCCTGATCCCGAAAGAATGCGGTCAAAACTATATCGTCACCACGTTTGTAAACGAGCTTTTCATTAACAACCGCGGGTTGAGGGCAGGTCTGGAATGACGGAGCGGCCGAGCCCGTCAAAAGTTTGTTGATCTTGGGAACTCGATATGGTTCTTGCACCGCCCACCACGAATTGGCGTTCATCGTGTTGCAAGTGCCCTGATACGGATCCTTTAACAGTCCGTCGGAACCGTAGAGCTCGAAATGGAGATGCGGCCCGGTCGAGCTTCCGGAACTTCCGACGATGCCCAAATATTCGCCCGCCGAAACGGTTTCGCCAACGGCCTTGGAAGTGGTCGACCCATTCTTCATATGGCCGTACCAGGCGATCGAATTGTCAGCATGACGAATGTAAACGGCGTTCCAAGCACCGGAGCCCATCGCACAGTTTCGATCAAAGTTGCCGTCAGATTTCTGGACGATCGTTCCCGGAGCGGCGGCGACTATCTGTACTTCGCTGTTGTCCATCTTGTTCCATCCGAACGGCCAGGTGAAGATATCAACGCCTTTATGATTGTATCCGCTCGCCAGGTCGTACGTTCGGACGCCGCAGTTGTAGTCCTGAACCTGATTGGGGAACGCAGCATTATGATCCACGAAATTCGATATGCCGACGACGTCAAAATCCACGACGCCGGGCATCTTGATCACCGGAAACCCGAGGGGAACCGCCTGTGGTGCCGCCGGTGCCAGCCGGCCTTCTCTTTCCAGCCGCTGGATATTTTCTTGTATTTCCGTCTTTATCTTTGCGCGTTCCTCTTCGCTGATCTGATCCATCGGCTGCATCTTGAATTCGCCGCCGCCCGCCACTGTCGGCTCTTGCCAAACCGGCGTCAAAGCATTCCGCGATTCGACGGTCGGGGCGTGATCGAACATCGAAATGCCCAGGATCGCTACCGTTATTAAGATCGTGAACAACCAAAAATATCTCCGCATGCATCCTCCGAATGTCTATCTAGAAATTGTTGTGAACGAGGGGTTGACCGTACTTATGTAGCCTAGCATCGTTCTACGAGTGAAAAGATTTGAACATTATGTCAAATTTTGAACGAAACTTGTCGACTTTTTTGCCGATGGATAGTGAGCTTTTTCCGCCTCACCTACGAACTGAAGTTTGCCACGAGACAAGCGAAATCGATACGCCGCTTGGCGCGTAAGATCCGGTTTGGAACGATCGGAATGAAATGGATGAAACGTTGAGGTTGGAAAAGCGGTGAAGGGGAATTTAATTTGATCTCGCCAAGGTGAAATATTCGGCCGCGTGCCTAATGCTGGATGAGCAGTTCGTCGGAATGTCAGGTCAGCGGATCGCGGAAGTGCCTGGTCGAAAGATCGTTTGCAGATAGAACGTTCCGCCCGGGATGTGGGTCGGCATGCGAACGTCCACCCCCGGTCGGCTTCGCGCCGTCTGATTTACTCGGGGGACCGCCATGCTTAAACGTCTATCCGCTTCGGTCAGCCACCTCGGTCACAAAGGATCCTTCAAATAGCCACACTCTATCTGCCAACCGCGAAAATTGAGCAAAAATGTGGTCAATTTGCGACGGTTCTCAAGATCGATCATCCGGGTTTTTTGCGATCAAGCGTTCGGTTGGCGCTTCCGTCGGTTTTATGTCGGGCGGTTGAAAGGAATAATCCTTCGTCTCGGATTCCGTCGGATCAGGTTCGAGCGCGGCCTTCAGGACGTCGCTGACGCGAGTAGCCGGGATCACCTCTAGCTCCTTCCGAACGTCTTCGGGGATCTCATCAATATCCGCCTCATTCTGAGCAGGCAAGATGATCCTCCGAATCCCGGCTCGATGTGCGGCAAGCACCTTTTCCTTGACGCCGCCGACCGGAAACACCAGGCCAGACAACGTAATCTCGCCTGTCATTGCTGTGTCGTGACGGACCTTTCGCCCTGTGTACAACGACGCCAAAGCCGAAGCCATCGTCACACCTGCACTCGGGCCGTCCTTCGGAATAGCACCCGCCGGAACGTGTAGATGAACGCCATTCGATTTGATATGTTCGGGATCGATACCGAATTCAGCGGCATGCGACCAAAGGTAGCTGCGTGCGGCCTGCGCCGATTCTTTCATCACGTCGCCAAGCTGGCCGGTCAGGGTCAAGCCGCTTCCGCCGGGCAACTCGGTCGCCTCGATGAACAAGACCTCGCCGCCCATCTCGGTCCACGCCATTCCGGTGGCGACACCAGCCGGCATATCCTTTCGCGCCTCTTCCGGATGAAACCGCGGCGAACCGAGATATACTTTCACGTCGGCAAAATCGACCTTCGCTTTTTCTGCCGTTCCCATCGCAACCTTGAGCGCGACCTTGCGGACAAGATTTCCGATCGTGCGCTCAAGCTGGCGAACCCCGGCCTCGCGCGTATATCGCGAGGTTAGAAGGTTTATCGCCGCGTCGGTTATCCCAAACTGCTCCGGCTTCAGGCCATTTTCGACGATCTGTCGCGGAACCAGATACTGCTTTGCGATGTTCAGTTTTTCCTGGTCGCTGTAACCGGCGATCTGAATGATCTCCATTCGGTCGCGAAGAGGCATCGGAATAGGCCCGAGCTGATTCGCCGTCGCGATAAAAAAGACTTTCGACAGGTCGAACGGAAGGTCGAGATAATTATCACGAAACGAATTGTTCTGAGCCGGATCCAAGATCTCAAGCAATGCCGCCGATGGGTCACCGCGATAATCGTTCCCAAGCTTGTCGATCTCGTCGAGCATCATCAGGGGATTATTTACCCCAACGCGCCTCAATGCCTGAATAATGCGACCAGGCATTGCGCCGATATACGTTCGCCGATGGCCGCGAAGCTCGGCTTCGTCGCGCATTCCGCCGAGCGACATTCGCTCAAATTCGCGTCCGAGCGAACGCGCGATCGAACGGCCAAGTGAGGTTTTCCCAACGCCCGGAGGCCCGACAAAAAGCAGGATCGGACTCTTTGAATCAGGCCGAAGCTTGACGACCGCAAGTGATTCGAGAATGCGTTCCTTTACGTCCTCAAGCCCGTAATGGTCCTCGTCCAATATTTTACGTGCCTCGTTCAGGTCGAGCTTTTCTTCGCTAGATTTACGCCACGGTAGTTCGAGCACATATTCGAGATACGTTCGGATCACATGATAATCCGGAGCAGACTGCGGCAAGGCCTCCATCCGCTTCAGTTCCCGCGACGCTTCTTTGCGGACATCGTCGGGAATGTCCGCGGTTTCGAGGCGCTCGCGAAGCTGTTCAGCCTCCGCCTTTTCGCCTCCTTCGTCGCCCTCACCGAGTTCCTTTTGGATCGCCTTCAGTTGTTGGCGGAGCACGTAGTCACGCTGGGCCTTGTCCATCTCGCCCTGCGCCTCGCTGGCGATCTTGGTGCGGATCTGCATGATCTCAAGTTCGCGGGCAAGTGCGGCGTGAGTCAACGTTAGAAGCTCATCTGCCGTGTCAGCTTCGAGCATTTTCTGCTCGGTATCAGTCCCAAGATCGAGCACCGAGGCCATGAAATATGACAGCTGAACCGGATCCTGCTGGGTCATCACCGCCATCCGTATCTCCGGCGGCACTTGCGGAAGCAGTGCGAGAGCTTCCTGAATCATTCCATGAATATTGCGTTTTAGGGCCTCGATCTCGCCCTCGTCGACGCGAGTAAGCTCCGGAAGTTTCTCGATCTTCGCTTTCAAAAAAGGTTCGGCCTGCTGCCAATCTAAAACCCGGAAACGCTCCAGGCCCTGAACGATGAGCTGCATCACGCCGTCGTTTCGCATCATCCGCTTGATGCTAACTATCGTTCCGACCTGATACAGGTCCTCATATTTCGCCTCGTCTCCTGTAACACCTTCGGTCTTGGTCGTTATGCAACCGAGCAATTTCTCTTCGGTAGCCAGAGCAGATTCGACTGCACGCATCGACCTCTCGCGGCCAACCGCAAGCGGAACAACCGTGTCCGGAAAAAGCGTCGTATTCTGAAGCGGCAAGATGGCGATCTCAAGGTTGTCGGGGATATTCACCTCTGTCAGTATCGTCGGAGTTTTGTCGGTCTCGTCAGCCATATGATCTTCCGTTAGTTTGATGTAATTTGGCGAAAAAGTGGCGCTGATTTCTTCAACTCGTTCCTTTGCGAAGGCGGATTATAAGCAGGCCGTTCTCGAACATATGATCAAGCTGGACGCCTTCGATGGATGCCGGGAATTTGAGGGTCTTCTCAAATCGGCTGTACGTGATCTCCATCTGATGATAGGAAGCACCGGTCGCACAGGAACGGTCCTTTCTACAGCCCGCCAGATAAAGCGTGTTGCCGTTGACCTCGATCTCGACATCCTCGGCGGCAACACCTGCAAGCTCGACCTTCACAACCCACCCTTCCTGAGTTTGGTAAACGTCGGCCGCCGGGAACCATAGCCGGCCCGAGGGCCGCGAACCCTTCGAAGATCCCAGAAACTGAAAATGCCGGTTTATAGTTTTTGCCATTAGTGTCAAATACGAGAGTTGTCGAGGAACTCTGTCTATTTCTTGCTCCAAAATGCAGTACCGCTCGATATTTCCTCGAGTGTTTCGGCAATCTCGCGTTCGTCTTCCATTTCTAGGGCGATGTCTGCGATCGAAATAATGCCTGCAAGGGAACCGTCAGCGTTGACGACCGGTATGCGGCGGACCTGCCGATCGCCCATCAGCCTCACGGCCTCAAACGCAAAATCGTCCGGACCAACCGAGAAGATCTCAGTGGTCATTGCCTCGGCAATCGGCGTTTCGGGGCCTTTCCCGTCGGCTATTGAACGAACGACGATGTCGCGGTCGGTCACGATCCCGACGAGCTTTCCGCCCTCAACAACGGGCATCGAGCCCATATCGCCGTCACGCAGCATAGCCGCGACCTCACGCAGCGGCATATCACGTGTTGCCGTCTTAACGCTCGAAGTCATAATGTCCCGGCAACGCAGACGCGCTTTAGTCGTGGCCTCGTTCATCGAAAAGCTCCTTTTCTTTATTTTGTTGTAGATAGGCGTAGAAAGCAAGCCTTTTGAAAATCGCATTTGCACTAAGACGCCGCATTCAGCAAAACTGATCTTAGCAACAACGGGCCGAAAGGCCTCATGACGTTAACATGGAGAAGTATAAAGAGAACAGAAGAAAGCCGATCCGCGAAGGAAAGACGGTCACCGTTGGCCGGGGAGAATCTGTACCGCCGGGCCGCGGGGCGACGGTCAAAATGAAAGATGGGACGCAGGTCGCGTTGTTCAACGTCGCCGGCAAGTTTCACGCCATTGAAAACTTCTGTCCTCACAAAGGTTATCCGCTAGCCGATTCAAAGCTGCATGGAAACATTGTCGAATGTGAGTTTCACGGCTGGCGGTTCGACGTGACTAACGGGGCATGTTTCACGAAACCCCAGTGTTCGATCGAAAGGTTTGAAGTAACAGTAGAAGATGGAATGATCGTCTTGCATCTGTGACCTCCTAAATCTGACTGTTCGGCCGACCCTCAAACTCGGAACCATCGATCCCGATTGCTTCGACGGGACAGGCGTCCATTGCTTCGGTGCAGAGTACAACTTGATCTGGAGAATCCGGCTGCTTGTAAACATATGAATAGCCATTCTCATCGTTCCGTGTGAAATTGGAGGGAGCAGTGTCGCGACAGACATCGCAGTCAATGCATGTTTCGTCAACGTAAAACGCTCCCTGTATATTGTCCGAGAGCTTGTTATCTACTTCCGCCATAAGACATTTGTGAGGGCGATCAGCCTTTAGCTTGATCTGTCATCGTGATCATCCGGTCAAGAGCAATCCTCGCAAAATGACGAGTCTCGTCATCAACAACGATCTCATTTACGACGTTGCCTTCGGCAAGATTCTCTAGCGCCCAAGCTAGATTCTGGGGTGCGATCCTGTACATCGTCGCACACATGCAAAGGTCGGGAGCAAGAAGATGTATTTCTTTGTCTGGAAAACGCTGGGCCAGTCGGCTTACAAGATTGACCTCCGTTCCGATGGCCCACTTAGATCCGCTCGAAGCATCTTCCACCGTCTTGATTATGAACGATGTCGAACCGTCCAGATCGCTGACCTCGACGACCTCACGCATACATTCGGGGTGTACGAGGACTTTGACGCCAGGTACCTCACTCCGGATCGTATCGACATGCCAGGGCTTAAATCGTCCATGCACCGAGCAATGGCCCCGCCACAAAATGAGCTTTGCGTTATGCAGATCTGCTTCCGTGTTTCCGCCGAGTCCTTCGTGTGGGTTCCAGAGCACCATCTCGTCGAGCGGAATTCCGAATTTAGCACCAGTGTTGCGTCCGAGATGCTGGTCCGGAAAGAAGAACATTTTGTCGTACTCTTTCAGATAAACATCGAACAGCGGGATCGCATTCGACGATGTGCAGACGACGCCTCCGTATCGGCCGCAGAACGCCTTGATCGCGGCTGATGAGTTCATGTATGTGATCGGTGCGACTTTCGAATCAAGCACACCTATATCACGAAGTTGTTCCCAAGCATCTTCGACCTGATAGATCGTGGCCATGTCCGCCATTGAACAGCCGGCACCTAGATCGGGAAGAATAACGCGCTGGTGTTCTTTGCCGAGGATGTCTGCCGATTCGGCCATAAAATGAACCCCGCAGAACACTATATATGCAGCCTCGGTCTGCGATGCCATCACCGAAAGTTGGTAGGAATCTCCCGTAAGATCGGCATGGCGGACGACATCATCGCGCTGATAATGGTGGCCTAGGATGACGACACGGTCGCCAAGTTCCTGACGGGCCGCGTCTATGCGTTCGGCAACCTCAGCGTCGGTCATTACCAGATATTCCTCGATCGATCGAACCTGTTCAAGAACTGCGGACATATTGACCTCTCTAGGTAAAAAGGATGTCACCGGCGAAATGATTTGGCAAGTGAAGCCTTCGGCGATGAACGGGCTCACCCGATAAACAATTGTAGGCGATCCGCGAATTGACGGTGAACGTTCGGGAATCGGCCATAATCAAAAACGAGCCGCCCTATGGACGACTCGTCTCGCACATTCCACTTAACCCATCAAACTAGTCTTTTGTGTTTGATGAACGCCGCTTCGCGGAGGTACACGTTTAGTTCACAAATATCCTTCACGTAGTCGCCGATGCGTTCGAGATGTTTTGCAACGAACAATAGGTGAGCCGCGCTTGTGGTCGCTGTCGGATCGTTGACCATCATTTCTAAAAGTTCATTGAAAACCCGTTTGTAGCTCGCGTCTATCTCAGCATCTCGCTTGATGATCTCACGCGAGAGGCGTGAATCTTCCAGAGTAAATGCATCGAGGGCCGAACGAAGCATCTCCGCGGCGGTCTTTGCCATAAACGGAAACTCGACGTATTCACGGATCTGCGGTTCGGTATTCAAGATCAACGCGGCTTCGGCTATGTTGGAGGCATGGTCCGCGATCCGCTCGAGGATCGGCGTGATCTTCGCAACTGATATCACGAACCTCAGATCGTGTGCTGCCGGTTGCTGGAGCGCGAGTATTTCGACACTCAGGCGATCGATCTCAAGCTCCATCTGATTGATAGCCTGGTCTTCATCTAGAACTCGCTGGGCAAGTTCACTGTCGCGTTCTGTAAGCGCCTGCATCGCCTTCTGCACGGCTGCCTCAGTGGCACCGCCAAGTAATAGGATCTTGTCACGTAGAACGTCTAACTGTTGATCGATTATCCGATTTTCCATCTCAAACTAATTTACCACACTCGTCAAAAATGATATTTGCGCATCTATCAACCGAACCGGCCGGTTATGTAATCCTCGGTTAATTTTTCATCGGGATTCGTGAACATTCGTTGGGTCGGATTATATTCGATCAACTTGCCAAGCATAAAGAAGGCTGTCCGATCGGAAACACGCCCGGCTTGCTGCATGTTATGGGTAACGATGACGATCGTGTAATCCTTTTTCAACTCAACGACCAGTTGTTCTATCTTTTGTGTCGCCAACGGGTCAAGTGCTGACGCCGGTTCGTCCATCAGAATAACCTCGGGCTGCACGGCCAATGCACGTGCGATACAGAGCCTCTGCTGCTGCCCCCCTGATAACCCGAAAGCCGACATGTTGAGCCTGTCTTTGACCTCATCCCACAGAGCGGCATCGCGCAGGGCTTTTTCAACGCGGATGGCCAGATCCGCTTTGCTTGAATGAATCCCATTTATCCGAATGCCATATGCGACATTCTCAAAGATCGATTTTGGGAAGGGGTTTGATTTCTGAAAAACCATCCCGACCTTTCGCCGCAGGGCGACGACGTCCGTGCCTGGTGCGTATATGTCCTTCCCGTCGATCTTTACGCTTCCTTTGAGCGCGGCGATCGGGATCGTGTCATTCATGCGGTTCAACGTCCGCAGAAAGGTAGATTTGCCGCAGCCGGACGGTCCGATGAAGGCGATCACCTCGCGTTCGGGCAGATCGAGCGAAATATCGAACAACGCCTGTTCCTTGCCGTAGAAAAAATCGAGATTGGAAATGCTGATCTTAGTGTTCATCCTAACGAATAAGAGCCTTGATTAATATTTCTTTCGCGTCAAAAACCTGACGGCTATGTTGATCATCAAGATCAGGCCGACGAGTAAAAGCGTGGCCGCCCATGCCATCGCGTGTTCGACCTCAAACGGCCCGGTCGCGTAATTATATATCTGAACCGTCAGCGACGACATCGGCTGATCGTAATAGACGTTGTAAAAGCGGCTGTTCAGCGCCGTGAAAAGAAGCGGAGCGGTCTCGCCGGTAATACGAGCGATGGCGAGCATCGCACCGGTCGCAATTCCGGAAGCTGCCGCCGGAAGGACGATGTTCCACGAAACGCGCCACTGCGGTGCGCCGAGTGCCAAAGCGCCCTCGCGCATCGAATTTGGAACGAGGCTGATCATTTCCTCGGTCGTCCTCGCAACGATCGGAATCATTATGATCGCCAATGCGAGGCCGCCCGCAAAACCAGATTGGCGTCCCATCGGCATAACGATCAGCGTGTAAATAAATATGCCGATGATGATCGACGGAACGCCGATGAGCGTGTCAGCGACAAAGCGGATCGTATTTCCGTACCAGCCTTTTCCAAACTCAGCGAGATATACGCCGGCGGCAATGCCGATCGGCAGGCCGAGAAACGAAGCGAGGAGCGTCATCATCGCTGAGCCGACGATCGCATTGCCGATGCCGCCGCCTTCGCCGACAGGTTTCGGCGTCGAGGTTATGAACTCGAAGCTGATCGAAGTAATGCCCTGATAAGCGATATAGCCGATGATGATCAGTAAAATGGTCGTCGCAAATAGCGCACAAGCAGCCGTTAGCGAGGTCATCAATAAATTGATGAACCTTCGGTTGCTGTGTCCTGTCTCTATTGCTGCGTCCATTTTCGTCAACTAAACGTGTTTAGCCGCGTTCGCCTTTCCGGCTACGCTCATGATCAAAAGTTTCGCAAGTCCGTTGATGACCAGTGTTACTAAAAATAGCACCAGGCCCATCTCGATCAACGCACTTAGATATAGTTCTTCCGTGGCATCGGCAAAATTCGCGGCCAGGACCGACGCGATCGTGTACGCGGGTTCGAAGAGTGAAGCTGTGATCTGCGGCGAATTTCCGATGACCATCGTGACCGCCATCGTCTCGCCGATCGCGCGGCCAAGCCCGAGCACGACAGCACCGGCTATGCCCGAGGCTGCGTTGCCCAGCACGATGGTCGTCGTTTCCCATTTGGTCGCGCCGAGAGCGAGCGCCGCTTCACGCTGATTGGTCGGAACCGCGGCGAGAACGTCACGAACGACGGCCGTAATGATCGGAGTTATCATTATCGCAAGGATGATTCCGCCGGTCATCATTCCGAATCCAGTCAGTCGACCACCAAAAAGCGGTATGAAGCCGAGCGAATCCTGGAGAACCGGTCCGAGGTAATTGCGGATGAAAGGAGCCAGGAAGAAAATGCCCCACAGGCCGTAAACGACCGAAGGAATGGCGGCCAAAAGTTCGACCATAAAGCCGATAGGTTTTGCGATTCGGGCCGGAGCCTGCTCGACTAGGAAGATCGCGATGCCGAGCGAGATCGGCACCGCGATGATAAGGGCAATTATTGAGGAGACGACGGTGCCGAATATAAACGGTAGCGCGCCGTATTGCTGCTGCGAGGGATTCCATTCGCTGGCCCAGAGAAAACCGACGCCAAACCTCTCGATTGTGGGCATCGAGCTCTGGATCATCATATAGAAGATCGCTGCAACGAGTACAAGAATGCTCGTTGCGGCGATCAAGAGGACCGTGCGGTAAATTTTGTCGCCTAAGGCTGCGGGTATCGACACAAGCGTTTTCGAGGCTACTGCCGCAGCGGAGTGCCGCTGTTCGAGAGCGAATTTATCTTCTGCCCGGACATTTCTACTAGTTTCGGCGGGAGGGGAGCGTAATGCAGATCGCGAACGTACTGCTCGCCGTCATTTATCGCCCACCAGAGGAAATCTGCGAGTGCTTTTCCTTTGCCAGCCTCGCGTTGATCCTTGTAAACAAGCATATAGACGATTCCCGAAATGGGGTAAGCATTTTCGCCTTCAGAATTTGTTATCTCGAACCGAAGGTCGGCAGGCATTTTTCCGGCCATTCCCTCGGCTGCCGCAGAGACGGTGTCGGTGTCTGGCGCAATGAATCGGCCCGATGCATTCTTGATCAAAGCGGTTGGCAAGTTGTTGGCTTTGGCAAAGGTCAGCTCAACATATCCGATGGTGTTCGGTGTATTCTTAACCTGACCCATGACTCCCTCATTTCCTTTGCCGCCGATGCCTACACCTGGCGGAAGCTGAGGATTTTTAGTGCGGCCGATCTTTTCCTTCCAAACCGGAACTGTCTTCGTCAGATAGTCCGTAAAAACGTCCGATGTTCCGCTTCCGTCAGCTCGGAATACCGGCGTGATCGGGCTCGCGGGTAGATTGACGGAAGGATTTTCCGCCTTTATCTTTGCATCGTTCCACATTTTAATGTTGCCAAGATAAATGTCAGAGATCATCTCGGGTGTGAGGTTCAAGGGTTCCCTAAGCTCTGCGAGATTGTACGTCAGGACGACCGCACCCAGGACGACAGGAATGTGGATGATCTCACCGGCACTTGCCTGTGCGAGTTCTTCATCAGTCATCGCAGCGTCTGTACCTCCGAAGTCCACGGTCTGACTCTGGATGGCCTTGATGCCGGCTCCGGAACCCGTCCCCGTGTAGTCGATACGAACTGCCGGATTGATCTTGCCAAACTCGCTAGTCCATTTGTCCATCATCGGCTTGACAAACGTCGAGCCGGAACCGGTGATGATTGAAGACCCGCCTTGTGGGCTAGTCCCGTCGCCTTGCCCCATCTCCTGGCCTGAGCAGGAAATGCCGAGGACCACAGAGGTAGCGAGAAATGTCGCTGTAAATATTTTTGAGATGTTGGTTTTGAACATAAGTATGATTAAAGTATCTGGCGGCGGACTTCTCTTTAACGTAGGCCGCAAGCTTCATTTTCAGTAGTTAAGCCTTTGAGTATATGCCAAAGAAATTGCTCTGAGCGGTTAAATTATACTTAAATTCCGGCGGCGGTTAAGTCGTGGCGAAAATAAATTAACATTTCGTTAACACCCATTTAACACGGGTTTCATAGACTACTTTTTTCGGACGATCCTTCGATCTTGACTGTATACCAAATCGGGGACGCGTTTCTGACTTCGGGAGTTTATTCATGGACCTCATCGATGACTTGCAAAATGATATCGCGATTGCTTTTCTGGTTGATAGAAGATACGGAGAACGTATTGATCCAGTACAGGCCCGCGATCTGATCGGCAAGGTCGTTACAGAACTTAAGCGAACCTCGCAAACCCTTAGGACTCGAGGTTTACAGAGATCGTTCGATTCGCTTTCTCATTCGACCGCGTCTGGGAATGCCTAGTTTGGGCGATTAATGACGTATCTTTAGCATCCTCCTTCGCTCGCCACCATCTTCCTTTTAACTCTCCGAATCCGCGAGACTCTTCCTCTTGGCATACCAATTGCACCTACTGTAGCAATGGTGGCGTGTCAGCGCACCGAACATCTATACAATGAAACGAGTCGAATGTGAGAGAGTGGAGGGGAGAATGAGAAAGCCTAATTTCGTAAAAAGTTTATTTGCCGCTGCGATGTTGTGGACGATGATGATCGTTCCCGTAGCGATATCGGCGCAGACAAGAGTCAGCATGCCGAAGAACCGCTACAACGTTCAGGATGACGTAAAGCTGGGACAGGACGCTTCACGTGAGATTGAACAGCAGTTCCCGATCCTGAATGATCGAACTGCGACGCCTTACGTTAAGCGTGTCGGTGCGAGGCTCGTTGCTGCAATCCCGCAAGAATTCCGGCAGTCGGCATTTGACTATGACTTTGAGATCGTGAATGCAAGTGATGTCAATGCGTTCGCTCTTCCGGGCGGCCCGATGTACGTAAACCGCGGGATGATTGAGGCGGCGAAGAACGAGGGCGAGATGGCCGGCGTAATGGCACATGAGATCAGCCACGTTGCCCTTCGTCACGCGACTGCCCAGGCGACCAAACAGTCGAGTTGGAAAAACCAGTTGGGAACGATCGGTTTGATACTCGGCGGAGCAGTTCTCGGCGGTCAGACGGGAGCACAGGCCGGAATGATCGGTGCGCAGATACTCCAAACCCGCTACAGTCGTCAGTACGAAACTGAGGCTGACATCTTGGGAGCACGCATTATGGCTAATGCTGGATATGACCCACGAGACCTGGCAAACATGTTCCAAACGATCGCTGGCGAAGGCGGCGGACGTGGTCCGGAATTCCTCAGCAGCCATCCCGATCCGGGTAATCGTTTTCAGAAGATCAATGCAGAAGCACGGGTGCTCAACGTTTCGCCGACTCCAATCCGCTTTACGCGTGAATTTCAGGACGCGCAGGCTCGATTGAGAGCCATGCCGCCGGCACGCACAATGGCCCAGATTCAGCAAGGAACTCAAGGTAGCCAGGGCGGTGCCACAAATCCGCTGGGTAATGGAAGATATTCGTCAAATGTTCCACTTCCATCATCGCGATATCGAGCCTATCAGGGCGGCAACTGGATACGGATCAACGTTCCGAACAACTGGCGTGAATTTCCGAATCAAAGCGACGTTACTTTTTCGCCGGAAGGTGCTTACGGGAGCGACGGCATAACACATGGAGTTCTGATCGGTGTATATCGAGGTCGGAGCGACAACCTTTCGCAGAACTCTCAGGAATTCGTCAATGGTTTGATGCAGGGCAACCCGCATCTTCGCCCTCAGACTAATTTCCAGACGGCCAGGATGGCAGGTCGTCAGGCACAGTCAGTAACCTTATCGGGACCATCGCCTATCAATCGGCAGTCGGAGGTCGTTACGATCTATACAACGCAGCTTCGCAATGGCGAGATGTTTTATTTCGCAGCGGTCTCGCCGCAAAACGAGTCCGCTCGATACAATAATGCGTTTCAAACAATGTTGAATTCGATTCGGTTAAGCGATTCGAATCTCTAACAGGACGGCCAAGACTATCGAAGGGGAACGGGAGATTTTCGTTCCTCTTTTTACGTCTTAGAAGATTCGTACCGAACCGAAAGCAGCATTGAAGCGGCAACCACTGAAACGCCCGCCGACACCAAAAAAGCGGTCGGCGCGCCGAATTGATACCACAGGAAACCAAATATAACGGACGCCGGCAAGACAGTGATGCCGATCGCAAGGTTGTAAAATCCGAACGCCGTTCCACGTTTTTCTTCATCGGTGAGGTCGGCAACCAGTGCCTTCTCAGCACCTTGTGTGAGACCGAAATATACACCATATGCGACAAACAGTGCCCAAACCTGCCATGGTGACGACACGAACGCAAATCCCGCATAGACCAGAGCGTACACGACCCACCCTGACACCATCAGAGTTTTTCGTCCAACGCGATCCGAAAGATCTCCGCCGACGAGCGAGCTAAAAACTTTGCTGAAATGGAGCATCATCCACAGCAACGGCAGCATTGCCGGCGCGATACCTGCTTGCTCGGCACGAAGTAACAGAAACGCGTCAGTCGAATTAGAAAGCGTGAAGAGGGCAATGACCAAGAGGAATCGCTTGAAGTTTCCGTCAAATTCATTGAGGGAGAATTTGATCGGATGTTGCTCCGCCCCTTTCCGATCCCGCGGCTGCTCCTTGACAAAAAAGACGATCACGATCAGCCCGATCACCACAGGGATCGACGCATACAAAAACACCCGCTGGTATTCCATTGCGGTCGGATTTTTCGGATCGACCGCCATGTATGTCAAAAGCAAAAAACCGATCACTGGCCCCACGACGGCACCGAGGTGATCGGCAGCTCGATTGAAGCCAAAGGCAAGGCCGCGTTTACTTTCCTCTACTTCGGCAGCCAGCATAGCATCACGCGGCGCGCCGCGAATACCTTTGCCGATCCTATCTGACATTCGTACAGCCAAGACATGCTGCCATGTCGTCGCAAACGCAAGCAGGGGACGGGCGATCGCAGCGAGCGAGTAGCCAAGAAAGACCGGAAATTTTCGTTTGCCGAAACGATCGCTTAGGTAGCCCGAGAAAAGCTTTAGAATACTGGCGACCGACTCGGCTAGGCCTTCGATGACCCCGATGACGAGCGGGGTCGCCCCAAGCGTTAGGAATAGAAATGCGGGAAGAAGAGGGTAAACGATCTCACTTGATGTGTCGTTCAAAAAGCTGACCACGCTCAAGGCCCAAACGGTCGGCGGCAATCCCCGATAACGCGCGATTAAGCGAGATAGCCGTCGTTTGGGTTTCGGTTCCATAAACGCAAAACAGGCTACAAAGCCTGTTCAAATACCATTTGGTCAAATTTTCATTCCGCGAAGGTTTAACGCGTGCGGGCAGCTTTCGGTTTTGGCTTTGGCGTTTCAGCCGTCGCGAACCACCAGAGCGAAAACGTTCCGACGGTTGCGATTATCAGAAATCCCGCCACCATCGCCAAACGAAACGCCATTTTCACGCTCTTCTGCAGCATGCGGAAGGCGAAAAATGCGATGAAGGCAGTGCTTAGAAATAAAGCGCCGCCAACCACCAATGCCGCAAATCCAGAGACAGGTAATTCCATTGCAATCATTCCACGCCTATAAAAACGTTTTGTTCCTCGAAAATACAAATGGGATCATCGCGAATTCGAGTGCATTGTGTTTAAGGCCTCTTCCAGTTTTTCAAGATCTTCCTCGTTTAGCTCAGAGGTTTCCGTCGGTAGCGCGTATCCTTCTTCGATCCATACTCCGAGGTCAAGTAGCTTACAGCGCTCGGAACAAAAAGGCCGGAACTCATTTCCACTAAATTCAACCAGCTTTCCACAAAATGGGCATTTAACTATCGGCATAACTACCTCACGTCAAGTGTAAAAAGAGGTGCAGAAGTTAGCAACTCGCGCTAACAGGTGGATATACCCATATCAGTGATTATGACCGTGGCTGCTGTCAGAACTTGGGTTCATTACACCGGCAAGGAAAGGAAATGCGTCGTAGTCGCTTTGGAAGAAATTGAGAGCTTGAGGCGGTTTTCGGTCGCTATAGATAAAGACATGGAAACAGGCGTTCAGTCCGTATTCTATTAACGCGTCGAGCTTGTTCTCTCGTTCCATTTCGGCCAGTTTGTTCATTAGGAAATTCTGCTCATTCACAGGCATGTGTTTGCGGGCCAGATCAAAAGCACACCCTGAAGTATGGGGAGGTAGGGCACCCGCGCCGCGAACCTTATAAGCGTTGGCGTTACCCTGCGTGAGAAGGATCTGATAATCCATCGACCGTGTCAGCGATGTGACGCGTAGCGGACGCCGGAATTCTTGGAAGTAAGCGTCAGCGAGTTCCTGTAATATTGGCCCAGCATTCGGATGGAACATTCGCAGCAAACGCCGCCGAATCTGCTTGCGGTGAGCCGCATCATTTAGATCATATTTTTGGCCCGCGAAATTGTCGGCTAGCCGTTTCATTGTCTCAAACTTGGGATGTCCTGGAACGATAGGGTCTCGTCGGTCGTTAGGGTCGCCGAACTCGAACGAGGTGAAGGGAACATCTTGGGCTGAGCCCCCAACGTCAAGGTAAAAACTCTCCGTAGCCATTGGCATTTCGATCAGTTCGCGATTCAGTCTCTTAAGCGAGAGATCGGCAAAATCCATCGGCTGCTGATAGCCGCCCTGTCGCATTTCGCGCAGCTTCCGGGTCTGCTTGATAACCCCATCGCCGTAAAGTTCCTTCGGGACATTGAGTCCCGCGGGGCGAATGCCTTTCTCACCGGGACGGTTCTCCATCGCAAGCCTCTGTCGGTCCGCGAGAAATACTGCCGACACGTTAAGGTCCGCTTCCGTAGCCTCTGGCGTATCGGTCTTTATATCTGCTACATCCGAGGCAACAAGTTCATCCTCGGCCACTTCCCACGCAGACAGAATATCGTTGATATCCTCGAAGTCCTCGCCGCCGAGCGGGTCGATCACCCGTGCGGGTATGAGCTCCGAAGCCGTTGTCCGCGGGGAACTTCCGGGCTTGACGCCCGCAGGGCCATCCATTTGCGAAACGACAAAATAAGCAACTCCGCCGAAGAGAAGGATAACGACGGTCATGATCCCCGCAGCGATCACAACGATTGGCGGCCTATTCGAGGCCACGGGTTCAGCTTTAGGCTCGTTAGGGGTGTTCGGCACTATCCAGGACGAAGCATCAGAGGATGGCTTGTCAGCAGGTATGACAGGTGGCGCATCCGCTTCAGCTGATGCCGACACGGTAGTCGCGTCGCCAACCTGAACCCGGATCGTTGTGTATGTTCCGAGTTTGAGGTTATCGCCATTGCGCAAAACCCGCGGTCGGCCCGTGACCTTTTCGCCGTTTACAAATGTTCCGTTGGTGGAATTTTCATCCGCGACCCAAAGTTCGCCGTCGTCGATAAAAAACGTTGTATTGACACGCGACAGGCCCGCGTCATCGATCACGACATTCGCAAGTTCTGTACGGCCGATCGACAACTCGTCGGTGACGATTTCGGTACGGCTATCGTACGTGCTTTCGATGTGAAGTTGCGCTTTCAATGGGTCAATGGTGGTGTTCGGCGTCGGCGACCTCTTTTAGTTTTGACATATCGAGCAGTTTGCTGAATTCGTCAAAATGGAACATCGTCTCGTCCTTACAATGATCGCAGAAAAATGTAACGTCTTCGCCGAGAAACATATCTTTCAGGTGATAGGCAATAAAACAGCCATAGCAACGCTGTATCCGCTTGCCAAACTCCTGCAATACCTCTTCTGTCTGTTCTTGCTCCATACAATTTGGTCGCTATTTTATCATACTGGCCTCGCTCCGCCGCTTGCCATATCGTCTCAATTATGTTTCTAATCTAAGTATCGATGAACGCTAGTTTACTTCACATTCATCAGCTCCACCATCATCATCACGGCACCAGCCGCGCATGATGTGAATCTCGTTTTCCGACTCTAACGAAAACCAACTTTCATTTTATAAGCGCGAACTTGAACAAAGTTTCAAGGGCGTCGTTTTGTATTTTTTTGCTATGAAATTAAAGATCGCTATACAAAAGAAAGGAAAACTGGCCGATGGGTCGGTCGACCTTCTTCGCAAGGCCGGCATCAGATTCTCGAACGGTCAAGGAAAGCTTCGCACCGAGGCCGCCGATTTTCCGCTCGAATTATTTTTTCTGCGTGATGACGATATTCCTGATTACGTCGCAGACGGTGTGGCCGATATCGGCATCATTGGCGAGAATATTCTGGCCGAGGAACCGAAGTCGGTAGATGTAGTGGAAAGGCTCGGATTCGGTCAATGCAGATTGTCCGTCGCGGTGCCAAAGGCGTCCGGCATTTCATCGGTCGCGGACCTTCGCGGCAAGCGTATTGCCACGAGCTACCCGAATGTCTTGCGGAATTTTCTCGCCACAAACTCTATAGACGCCGAGATCCACGAGATAAGCGGTTCGGTCGAGATCGCACCATCGATCGGCCTGGCGGATGCCGTATGTGATCTTGTAAGCTCTGGGAGCACATTGTTCTCAAACGGCTTGCTTGAGATCGAAACGGTGATGCGTTCCGAGGCGGTCCTGATCGCCCGCCCAAACCTAAGCCCGGAAGCCGCCGAACTGCTCGCCCAGCTGCGGTTCCGCATCCGTAGCGTCCTTGCTGCCAAACAGAACAAATATATTTTGCTCAACGCCCCGTCCGACCGGGTCGATGCGATAACCGCACTGTTGCCCGGAATTAAAAGCCCAACGGTGATGCCGCTCGCCGACCCCGGTTGGGTCTCACTGCATTCCGTCATCAGCGAACACGATTTCTGGAAGGTCGTCGAAAACCTAAAAGCGGCCGGTGCCGAGGGCATTCTTGTTCTGTCGATCGATCAAATGATCAGGTAACCTTTATGAAGATCATCGAATATCCCGAACGCCAGCAATGGCCCGAACTTCTGCAGCGGCCCGGAATCGACACCCGCGAACTGCAACTCACCGTTGCCGGGATCCTCGACGATGTCCGCCGCGATGGCGACGAGGCCCTTCGTCGATATTCGCGCCGTTTCGACGCTTCGACGATTGCGAATTTTGAGGTCACGGCCGATGAACTTGTGGCGGCCGAGGCTTTGGTTCCGCATGAGCTGAAGCAGGCGATCACCGCCGCGGCATCGAACATCGAAAAGTTTCACACATATACCCACGCAGACGCCGATCCGGTCGAGACCATGGCCGGCGTGACGTGTTGGAAACGAACGCTTCCGATCGAAAAGGTCGGGCTCTACGTTCCTGCCGGAAGTGCTCCGCTCTTCTCGACGGTACTAATGCTCGCTATTCCCGCACGAATAGCGGGCTGTCGTGAGGTAATAATGTGCTCGCCGCCAAGTGCGAATGGCTCGATCGAACCCGCAACTCTCCTTGCAGCAAAGCTTTGCGGCGTCAACCGTGTCTTTAAGATCGGCGGAGCACAGGCGATCGGTGCAATGGCATTCGGAACGGAAACCGTACCGGCGGTCTATAAGATCTTCGGCCCGGGCAACCAGTTCGTCACCGAGGCAAAGCTGCAGGTCATGCGTTCGAGCGTAGCTATCGACATACCGGCGGGGCCATCGGAGATCGCGGTGCTTGCCGATGATTCAAGCATCGCTGAATTTGTTGCCGCTGATCTGCTTTCGCAAGCGGAACACGGCCCAGACAGCCAGGTGGTCTTAGTATCGGATTCGCGTATCGTGATCGAGGCCGCCATCGCTGAGGTCGAGAAGCAGATCGACCGTCTCCCGCGGCGCGAAATTGTCCGAGCGGCAATAGAAAACTCGACGGCGTTCCTGGTGGACAGCATCGCGACAGGCGTCGAACTGTTGAATGCCTACGCTGCCGAACACTTGATCGTTGCCGTTCGAAATGCCGATGAGATAGCGGCGAGGATCGTAAATGCCGGTTCGATATTTATCGGAAACTATTCGTTCGAAAGCGCCGGCGACTATGCATCCGGCACTAACCACACTTTGCCGACCGGCGGTGCGGCCCGTGCTTTCAGCGGCGTTTCAACCGCGAGTTTTACAAAAACGATCACATATCAGCGGCTGAATGAGACCGGCGTTCGCGGGCTTTCGCCGATCGTCGAAACAATGGCAGCGGCCGAAGGATTAGAGGCACATCGTTTCGCGGCAGCCGTGAGGCGCGAAAACGTGGAGGCGAAATGAGCTTCGATCTCGACAAACTTATAAGGCCGAATATCGCCCGCTTGCGGCCGTATTCGTCTGCGCGTTCAGAGTTCGAGGGCGAAGCAGAGGTCTTTCTGGATGCGAACGAAAACGCTTTCGGCTCACCGGCGGGAAGCGGTTACAACCGCTATCCCGACCCGATGCAGAACGAACTCAAGTCTCGGATCGCAGAGATGCAGATTGTTGCGACCGAGAATATTTTCGTCGGGAACGGAAGCGACGAGGCGATCGATCTGCTGTTTCGAATCTTCTGCGAACCCGGACGAGATGAATGCATAATTTGCCCGCCGACCTACGGAATGTATCAGGTTTCCGCCGAAATAAACGACGCGATAGTTCGCGAAGTTCGGCTCAACGCGGAGTTTCAACTTGATGTCGAGGCAGTTTTTGCTTCGATCTCGCCCGCAACAAAATTGATCTTCATTTGCTCGCCAAACAATCCGACCGGCAACGTGATGAAACGCCAAGACATTTTGCGGATCACCAAGAGTTTTGCCGGGATCGTTGTAGTTGATGAAGCATATATTGATTTTGCGGGCGAGCCGTCGATGACAAATGAGCTTTTAACGCATCCAAACCTGGTCATTCTCCAAACTTTTTCGAAAGCGTGGGGCATGGCCGGGCTTCGTGTCGGAATGGCGTTCGCCGGTGCACGTATCATCGAACTGCTGAATCGGGTAAAGCCGCCGTATAACGTCAGCGGCATCGCCCAGCAGGCAGTGATCGATGCACTTCGCGACGGAGCTCAGATCAGGAGTTGGGTCATAACGATTCTGTCGGAACGCGACCAGCTCCGAGAGGCCATCGGGCGGCTGCCGATGGTCGAGACCATATATCCGTCGGACGCAAACTTCCTTCTGGTAAAGGTAGCCCGGACGGGCGATGTCTATCGCGATCTGATCGGCGAAAAGATAGTCGTCCGCGACCGGAGCAGCGTTGTGCTCTGTGACGACTGTCTACGGATCACTGTCGGAACGCCGGAGGAGAACGACCGCCTTGTCGCGGCACTAAACAATATCGACCGAACAAGATCGGCTGACGAGATGTTGCCGCTGATACTTGGAGGACTATGAAACGAGTTTTATTTATCGACCGTGACGGCACGATCATTCGCGAACCCGATGACTTTCAGGTCGACGTGATCGAAAAGCTGCGGTTCATTCCGGGTGCGATCACGTACCTTGCCCGCATCGCCCGCGAGACCGATCTCGTTCTGGTATTGGTCACGAACCAGGACGGGATGGGCACCGAAGCGTTTCCTGAAACTGCATTCTGGCCGGCCCAAAATTTCATGCTCGAAACTCTGGCCGGCGAGGGCATTGAGTTTTCGGATGTTCACGTCGACCGGACATTTCCACACGAAAACGCGCCGACCCGTAAGCCCGGAACGGGAATGTTGACCAAATACATCGAAGGCGACTATGACCTCGCGAACTCGTTCGTTGTCGGCGACCGGCCGACCGACGTTGAACTTGCAAAAAACCTGGGTGCAAAAGCGATCTACATCAAAAACGAGAACTTCCCTCTATCCGATGATCTCAGCGATGCCGCATTTTCGGTTGGCGAATGGAGCGAGATCTACGAGATCGTCCGGATCCGTCCGCGAAGCATCACTCGAACACGAAAAACTAAAGAGACTAATATCACCGTCACCCTCGACCTCGACGGAAGCGGTCTTGCCGAAATAAATACGGGAATCGCGTTTTTCGATCATATGCTCGAGCAGATCGCCAAACACGGCCGGCATGACCTCTCAATTTCGGCAAATGGCGATCTTCATATTGACGAACATCACACCATCGAAGACGTTGCGATCACACTCGGCGAAGCGTTCGCCGAGGCTCTGGGCGACAAACGCGGAATCGAGCGATACGGATATTGCCTTCCGATGGACGATTGTCTCGCTCAGGTCGCCATCGATTTCGGCGGCCGAAGCTGGACCGAATGGAATGCCGAATTCAAACGCGAAAAGATAGGTGAGATGCCGACAGAGATGTTCTTCCATTTCTTCAAATCATTTTCCGACGGGGCCCGCTGCAACCTGAATATCAAAGCCGAGGGAACGATAGAGCACCATAAGATCGAGGCGATATTCAAGGCATTTGCAAAGTCGATCAAAATGGCAGTCAGGCGAGATGGGTCGGACCTTCCGACAACGAAAGGAGTTTTGTGAACGTTGCGATCGTAAAATACAACTCCGGCAACACGGCATCGGTCGCAAATGCCCTACGCCGCCTCGGTGTCGAGCCGACAATTACCGATGATGCCAAAGAACTTCGCAGTGCGGACAAGGTGATCTTCCCGGGCGTTGGCGAGGCCTCGACGGCCATGCGTTATCTTGAAGACCGAGGGCTTGATGATGTTCTCTGCTCGCTTCGCCAACCGGTGCTGGGTATCTGTCTCGGTATGCAGCTTCTTTGCGAAAGCTCGGACGAGAACGATACGGAATGCCTCGGCATGATTCCCCTTCGCGTACTGCGGTTTCCACAAAACGGGCTAAAGGTCCCGCACATGGGCTGGAACACTGCCCGTGATCTAAAGTCGCGGCTGTTTAACGATGTGGCCGACGATTCGTTTTTCTACTTCGTCCACGGCTATTATGTTGAGACCGGTGACGCAACAGCCGCCACTAGCAACTATGGCGTTGAGTTCAGCACGGCCCTCAAGTTTGAAAATTTTTATGCTGTTCAGTTTCATCCGGAAAAGTCCGGCGAGATCGGCGAAATGATATTAAAGAATTTCCTAAATATATGATCGAGATAATCCCGGCAATCGACATCATCGGCGGAAAATGCGTCCGCCTTACCGAAGGCGATTTCAGATCCATTAAGATCTACGACGAAAGCCCTATCGATACTGCCCGGCGGTTCGCTGACGCGGGACTTCGGCGGCTTCATGTTGTCGATCTCGACGGTGCCAAAATTGGCGTTCCGGCGAACCTTACCATCCTTGAGCTGATCGCGTCTGAGACCGATCTGGTGATCGATTTCGGTGGCGGCATCAAGACCGACGATGATATCAACGCCGTATTTGATGCAGGTGCGGCGATGGCAAGCATCGGAAGCGTTGCGGCCCGATCACCCGAAAAACTCAAGGAATGGATCGCGAAGTTTGGCGGCGCAAAGATCCTCCTCGGGGCCGACGCACGCGGCGGTAAAGTCTCGATCGACGGTTGGCAGACCGAAACCGAACATAACGTTGTCGATTTTCTGCGTGGATGGACGGATGCGGGCGTGACGCAAGCATTCGTAACCGATATCTCAAAGGACGGAGCTCTCGCCGGCCCCGGCATCGAGCTTTATAAAGACATTCTGGCCAGTCTTCCCCAGTTGGATCTCATTTCCAGCGGCGGCGTCGCAACACTCGATGATATCGAAATGCTCCAGGCCACGGGATGCCGCGGCGTGATCATCGGAAAGGCAATTTATGAGGGCCGAATTTCGCTGGAGGAACTGTCGCGATATGCTCGCTAAACGCATCATTCCATGCCTTGACGTCAAGGACGGCCGAACCGTCAAAGGCACAAATTTCGTCGGCCTCCGAGACGCCGGCGACCCCGTCGAACTTGCCGCACGCTATAGTGCAGAAGGCGCTGATGAGCTCGTCTTTCTCGACATTACCGCGACCAACGAACGCCGCAAAACCCTTACCGATCTTGTAAGCCGCGTCGGCCGCGAGATCAATATTCCGGTCACGGTCGGCGGCGGCATTTCAGAGGTTGACGACATCGGTGCGTTGCTCGACGCAGGTGCGGATAAGGTCTCGATAAATACCGCCGCAGTCCGCGATCCGGATCTGATCTCAAAGGCCGCTCATAATTTCGGTTCGCAAAGCATAGTCCTTGCTATTGATGCGAAAAGCACTGACCGTGGCTGGCGGGTCTTTCTCAATGGCGGACGGATCGAAACGGAACTCGATGCGGCCGAATGGGCTCGTTGCGGCGAACAGCTTGGGGCCGGTGAACTGCTGCTGACATCGATGAATGCCGACGGAACTAAAGCCGGTTTTGAGAATGGACTTACTCGCGAGATCTCGTCGTCGGTCTGTATTCCGGTCATCGCCTCGGGCGGTGCGGGCAGCATGGAAGACTTTGCAGATGTTTTCGTAAATGGCAGGGCCGATGCGGCATTGGCCGCCAGTGTATTTCATTTTAGCGAGATCGGCGTTCCGGCGTTGAAAGCTTTTTTGCGAATGCGTGGTATCGCGGTGCGAATATGAAACTTGAATTCGATAAATACTCGGACGGCCTGATTCCCGCCATTGTGCAGGATGCCGCAAACGGCCGTGTGCTGATGCTAGGCTTTATGAATGCCGATGCCCTCGCCAAAACGCAAGAGACGCAACGCGTTTCATTCTATTCGCGATCGCGAAAGATGCTCTGGACAAAAGGCGAAACGAGCGGGAATTTTCTCGATCTGGTTTCCATCACGGCCGATTGCGACACCGATACGCTTTTGATCACCGCAAAACCGACCGGACCTGTTTGCCACACCGGGGCAGACACTTGCTTCGGCGAGGCGAACAACGTCCCTAAGCAGGACACCGCATTCCTTCAGACGCTGGAGGGAGTCATTGCTGAACGCCGATCATATCCGAAGGATGATTCGTATATATCCGGATTGTTTGCCGATGGGATAAACAAGATCGCTCAGAAGGTCGGCGAAGAAGCCGTCGAGGTTGTCATCGCATCCAAAGATAACGATGCTGATGCATTCAAAAATGAGGCTGCCGATCTGCTATTTCACTATCTGATCCTGCTAAACGAAAAAGGCCTTACGCTTGCCGATATCTCGTCGACACTCGCAAAGCGCCACGGTGGCTAACTCATTGACCCGCTTCCGGAACCGGCAACTCTCCCGCTGAACCGAACTGCGAGACCAGGCCCTGTCCGTCCGAACTTCTGATAAAATACCACGTCGCGGTGAGCGGCCTGTAAACACCGATGTCTGCCCGCCCGTCACCGTCAATATCCGCATTCAGCGGGATGTCTCCGGCAAGGCCGAAAGCCGTCGCCGAGAATCCATCAGTCGTTCCGAGCACGTACCAGACACCGTTGCTTGGTCGGTAAACCGTCGTGTCTATCCGGCCATCACCGTCAAGATCCCCCACGACAGGCCGGTCGCCCTCCAAACCGAACTGAAGAAATGTCACGCCGCTGTCTCCGCTTCGCATGATATACCAAACGCCGTCCGACGGGCGAAAAACAGCGATATCGGCCCTTCCGTCGCCGTCATAGTCACCAGAAACCGGAAGATCGCCTGCTACGCCGAAAGACATTATATCGACCTGTCCGTCGCCGCTTCGCAGCACATACCAAATGCCTGTCGCAGGGCGAAACACCGCAATATCCGCTTTACCGTCGCCGTCAAAATCCGCTGCCGCAGGAACGTCACCCGCCACGCCGAATTGAACTACTGTCACGCCGTCGTCGATGCTGCGAAGAATGTACCACGTTCCGGTCGACGGGCGAAAGACTCCGATGTCGGCCTTGCCGTCACCATCAAAATCGGCTACGGCCGATACATCACCCGTCGATCCAAAATTAACCTGACGAAGTATGCCGTCGCTGCTCGTCAAGATCTGGAAGTCCGGTGTTCCGGCCGCATCGCTGAACAGATAGAGCGAAAGATCAGTACGACCGTCGCCATCAAAATCGAACGGTGCCGATCCGGCAGCCGCCGGCCCGCATTCGCACGAGTAACCGTCAGCCACCACAAGATCATCAATATAAATGCCCTCGCGGAAACCACCTATATCCGTACCGACACGCCACCTCAGACGAACACTCTCGCCCGCGGCCGCCGCCGGAAGCGTTGCCGCCGAATCAATCCACTCCGGTGTTTGGTTGATACCACTCCGGCCCGACCACCCTGACCGGCCCGCCAGCGGATTCTGGCAGCAGCCGTCGATCGTTCCGTCGTAACCACCGGACACAAATCGCCCGCCGGCCGCAATGATGTCCTGCCATTCGCCGTCGCCGATCTGTATCTCCATCACAGCCCCATCGTAAAGCCGGTTGCGCAAAAACGTCGTCTCGATCTCATACCACAGACGAAATCGAACCTCCGCCGTCGTTGATTCGACTTCGAATGCAGGCGAGGTAACTTCATTTACTCCTCGCTGGATCGGAGAGGGCGAAAAAAGAGCATTGGGCTCAGATTGCTTGCGTGCCGTCGACGTTCGCCAAAGTTGATGATTTTCGCTAGCGTTAGTGGTCCAACGCGACGGTAACGCAGGAGCGGCAACACCATCGAAATCCTCGCTGAACGCAATACGCTCCTGCCCGATCCTAAGCGGGACGGCTATCTCGCCAAGCTCTTCGGTGCCATCTGATAAAACGATGGTCGGGCTGAATTCCGATCCGCATTTGGCACCTGTGATCAAGGAAAAAGTGAACGTCTGCGTTGCCGTTTCGCCGACGGCGACCGCACCAAAGACCTGTAACGGACCGGGATCAACCACGACATCGTCGGCCACCAGAATTCCGGTCAATGCGGCCGCGTCGCGAGCACCGGTGTTACGAATGGTCACACTTAGCGTCAGCGATTCGCCGGGCTGCGGAGACGGGTTAAGCGGACAACTCTCTTTCACGATCGCTGCCGATTCGACCGCGAAGACCGGTATCGGCACGAGAGCAAAATTGCGGATCAGTGTCTGGCCATTCGAAACATCGGCCGTCACGGTTTGCGTTCGGTATCCGTCTGCTGCCGCCGAAAGTTCATAAGTGCCCGGAAGCACCATCATGTTTCCATAGCTTCCCGCCGCGTCTGTCGAGCGCCGAAAGGTGGCTGCTGTTATTAGGGCGTTCGAGATTGCTTGACCCGTTGTTGGGTCGGAAACAGTTCCGGTAACGAACGAACGCGGTGCCGGCAAGCATTCTTGGAATTTAAATCTGCCGATCCTCGTCAACCATCCCAGGTCGCTGAACTCTTCGCTTTCCAGCGTGTAATACGGATTGGTCATCCAAAAGCTGCAGTCGTCCACAGGGTCGGGGACCATCGAGCTGTATTCACCCCAACGAAACCCGAAGGCTTTTTGAACACCGGTTCCGTCTGTCAACGCCGTTTCTGTGCGTAGCGTGTTTGGCAGATCGCTAACCGTCCGGCCGGTGTAATAGATGGACGATTCTTTCTCGTCGCTAACAAAGTTGTAATGAACAGCTAGATTTCCCTGATGATCGAGTGCGGCCGAGCTGATCCAACGCGACGAGGCCGTATCGCCGACCGTCGCCTGAAGCTGAGGGCCGAATGCACCGCCGGCCCGGCGAAGTTCATAAACGCGTACACCGGCTCGATATGTCGAACCACCCGGCGAAGTTCGCACCGTTTTCGTCACGACCAATGATTCGTGCGACCCAAAATTTCTATAAGACACACGATGGCTCAGACGGTCGCTTTGCGAATCGAGAAATTCGCCCGGCGGCGGCTGTCCTATGTCAGCCCTCCCATCAGGGCTCGTCGGGTCAAATGCATCGACCGCGATCGGACTTTCCGGCAGCTCGGCAAAAGTCGAATTGTCGGCTTCGTCAAAATCCGGACTGAACGCGAACAATCGAATTGCGTCAGCCGGGTCACCATATTCCGTTGCCGTATAACTTGCCAATATCGCCGGCGTGCCTGCCGCCGGCAGACGAAGGCCATCGATATCGGCCGGCAGCATTCCCTTCTTTCTGGGCTGCGCCTGCACGGGCACGTTCACATAAACATATTTTGCGGTCGGATCGCCTGCCAGAAGCTTTTCCCGCTCAAAGGCGAACACCCCGGAACCGACATAATCCGACCCAAGGAATTCGTCGGTCGTCATGTAGTACGCGTCCGCCCATAATCCAAATTTCGGAAAGTCATTTATCTTTACGTTCGGCATCGCGAATTCGTAAATATAATATTCTCCCGCTGGATTCCCGGTTTTTGAGATTGCCACCATCTGGCGAAACGGGGGGAACGCCGAGCAGACCTGACTGATCAGCCAGCGGTCCGCAAACTGGTCATAGATGACATTCGGCAGACCATCAATACGGGTTGAGCAAATGGTGCCGAGCGGTTCGAAAAGGCTCCGCAGAGTTAACGGTGGAGAGAGCGCATTTCCGTCCTTCCCAAAGACCAGGAACAGTGAATTGACCACCTGAACGTAATGTTCCGAACCTACCGCTCCGACCATATCGGGCGGGATTATAAGAAGGGAATAGATCTCGGCATTATCGCGGTTTGAGAGTCCGTCAAACGAACGCTCGGGCGGTGGCATCTCCGAAAGGTTCGATAGCGAAGTGGCCGGCGACTCTGTTTGGGAAAAAGCGGAGAACGGTTCAAAACTCGCTGAGCTACTAAAGAGGTTATCGAATCCGGGAAATAGACGCCTCGCGTGAAGCCTGGATGACGATTTTGACCGAAAAGGTTTTCCCTCGGCAAATGCGACCGCATGCGAAGCCTTTATCGCGCCCAGATCACAAATCACGGGCGACGTCGCCGCAAGCAGCAAGATCATGAAAATGATCACAGATCGCATTCGAAGCTACCTATACTTCTAGTAAAATGACTATCTCGGCCCTCCGCCTTGCATCGTCGAGAAATGCCTCTATGGCCGCCGAAACGCGCTCCTCAGTAAGCGTTACACGGATCTCATCCCTTTTTTGATCAAGAGTCGGCATCAATAGGCCAGGGTATCGCCGTCGGAAATCTGGAACAAAAAAATCGCGGTAGTAATTTGTGACGTCCTCAGGAGTCACAACGATGAAGGAGCGAAAGCGGAAATCAAGATATTTATCGATGGAAACTCGCTGCGAGATGATCTCCTCGAAATTATCATCGCGGACCGACGAAAAACCGACAGCTCGAAGCCGGCGTTCAAAATCCGCCGTTGAGGGGAAATAGCTCAGGATCTCCGCGATCTTGGCCGCTATCTCTGTTTCTGTCGGAGGATTACTCGGCAATCGAAGCGATTCAAGCGCAAACAAGCGTTGATCGATCTGCAGTATCAAGGCCTGGTTCAACTCTTCGGAAGTTAGAGCCTCGATATTCGACGTCGGCTGGAGCGCTAGTTGCCATTTTAGGTCCGATAGAGTGATCAATTCGGTTCGAACGCCGTCGCTGACGGTTGCGACAGTCTTGTCGACCAAGATCTGCCCCGCGACCGCCGAAACGGCTAAAATTATGAACGAAGCCGCGGTAACGGTTGCGACCCGCCGTATCGAATTGTAATTCCTTTTTAACGTAGCAAATACCATCTTTTACACTAGGATCCAGCTAATCGAATATAATGTTCAAACCGTTGACAAAATGTTTAAAAACCTTTCTAATATCTATGGGTCGCGAAACATCTGTTTCTACGTCAGCAAATACCCTCCACTCCGAAGCAACCCGCTGGAAATCCGTACTCAGGCTCCACCTTATAATAGAATGCTCATTCCCTCACAAGCAAACCGTACCTCCGCGGCACCGCCACGGACCGGGTTAATTAACGAATCGCCAGCGGAACTGCGTTTCATTTCGGAACTCGGCCGTAGCCTTCTTTTTACGGTACATCCAAAGAAAGTAGCTGCACGCGTTGCTGAGGCACTTCAGTCGGGGCTCACGGCACAAGGCTGTCTCTTTGCGGCGGAACTTGAAAACATTGGTGTCGTTAGCTGCGCGTTTGATGCAAAAGGCGAGGTTCTCGCGAACTTTTTTAATCGACAACGGTTCGAAAAATGGATCCAATTCATGCCTCCGCAGATAGGACATCTCGTCGATAACCCGGACGACTTTATCCTTACAAGCACCGACCATGTGGTCGAATACGTCTCGCCGCTGCATATTAACGGCGACATCCGGGGCGCTATCGCGGTAGGATTTTCCGACCGAAACGAACTGACCGATGCGAAAGCCCGCCTTATCGAAGCCGCCACCCAAATGGCCGCAATGAGCGTAAACCTCTCGGCTCATTACGAAGCCGCGATCCACTCGTCGATCAGTCGGGCCAAAGAAGAACACCGTCGCTTCACCGAATCGGTACTCGACGCACTGCCTGTGTCAATCTACGTCGTTGACCGTGACTACCGCATCGTAACATGGAACCGCCACCGCGAGATCGGGATGCAGGGTATTCCACGCGATTCTGCCCTTGGTCGAAATGTCTTCAACGTGCTCGCTCGTTATCCCGAGGGCCGCGTCCGACAGGAATTCGAACGGGCATTTCGGACGGGGGAGATCGAGCGAATCGAACAGCAAACCGCTGACGAGGACGGCTCGACCCGTCATTGGATGGTCAGCAAAGTCCCGATGCGCGATCCTGAATCCGGCGAAGTGACTCACGTAATAACAGTTGGAGAAGACGTAACGATGCGAGTCGACGCGATCCACGCCGTCGGCCGGGCTGAAAAGCTTGCCGCCGTAGGTCGACTGGCAGCGGGCGTCGTTCATGAAATAAACAATCCACTGGCGACGATAGCCGCGTGTGCCGAAGCTCTCGAACACCGCGTCGAAGAAGGAGCTTTCGCAGACTCCGAAGCCATTGAGGACCTGGATGAATATTTGGGCCTGATCAAGAGCGAAGCATTTCGCTGTAAATCGATTACGACCGGCTTATTAGATTTTAGCCGGATCCGTACCGGCGACCGAAATCCTATTGACCTCGGCGAAATTCTTCGTTCGTCTGCGAATCTCGTATCACATCAGAACCGGGGTGAAAACATTTCTATCAACGTTGAGATCGGGCAAGACCTTCCGCTTGTACCGGCCGACGGTGGCCAGATCCAGCAAGCGATCATTGCCCTCGCGACAAATGCGATCGACGCGATGCCTGACGGCGGCGAACTCACACTGCGGGCCGACGGCTCAGGCAACCGTGTTGCAATTGAGGTTGAGGACACTGGCGTTGGCATTCGTACAGAAGATATGTCGAAGATCTTCGAACCTTTTTTTACGACCAAGGAAGTAGGAAAAGGCACTGGCCTCGGTCTCGCGGTATGCTACGGTATCATCACCGATCATGGGGGCCGTGTCAGCGTCAGATCAAACATTGGCCGCGGAACTACCTTTACGATCACTCTCCCCGTGACAAAACAGTAATCCCCGCATCTGATCGAGCGGTAACCCGAGGATCGCCCTCCAAAACTTCCCACCTGGAAACGCTATGGCAAAGTTACTAGTAGTTGACGACGAAAAGAATCTTCGGCTTGTGATTCAAAAAGAGATGAGTCGTCATGGGCATGATGTTGAGACCGCCGGCGACGGCGAATCAGCATGGGAACTTATTGAAGCACGTGATTTTGACGTCCTACTCTGCGACATCAATATGCCGCGGCTTGACGGTATGGGTCTGCTCAAGCGAATCAAGGAAAAAAGCCCGAATCCGCCTGAGATCATCATGTTAACGGGTCAGGGAACTGTCGAGACGGCGATCACCGCCATGAAACTCGGTGCGTATGACTACCTCACCAAACCATATCGGATCGCCGAACTGACTGCCCTCGTTAAACAGGCAAACGAAAAGAAGCAGCTTCGCAATGACAATCTCCGGCTACGAGCCCAGATCGAGCGAACGAACGGCACAATGCCAGAGATCATCGCTGAATCGCCGCAGATGAAAGAGGTACTTCGCCTCGTCCGCCGCGTGGCTCCGTCCGACACCTCTGTTCTGATCACCGGCGAATCTGGAACCGGGAAAGAACTTATTGCACAGGCGATACATCGCCTAAGTGACCGAGCCGATAAGCCGTTTATCGACCTGAACTGTGCTGCCTTGCAGGATACATTGCTCGAATCCGAATTGTTTGGATACGAAGCCGGAGCGTTCTCCGGCGCTCGTGCTCGTAAACTGGGGCTCTTCGAACTCGCCGATTGCGGAACACTGTTTTTGGACGAGATAATGGAAATGCCCGCTCAGCTGCAATCCAAATTGCTTCGAGCGCTTGAGACGCGCACGTTCTTTCGCGTTGGCGGTCTTAAGAAGGTTGAGGTCGACGTTCGGCTTGTCGCAGCAACGAATCGCGAACCACAGCAGGCGATTGCCGCGGGCGCTTTCCGCTCGGATTTGATGTATCGGATAAATAGCTTTGAGATCAATATCGCTCCGCTTCGCGAGCGCCGCGAAGACATTGAACCACTCGCTCATCACCTTCTCCAGTCTGTAGCGGGGGCTAATGCTCCGACGCTGACCCCGCCGGTGATCGACGCGATGCGGGAATTTGCTTGGAGCGGCAACGTTCGTCAGATGCGCAATTGCCTCGAGCGGGCGGTACTGCTGTCTGACAATGGCAAGATAACAATGCGTGAACTTCCGCCGGAAATACTTCATCGCCAAGAAGGTTCAACAGTTTCGGTCAACTACACCTCGGCCGAGCAGAATGGCCACGGCAGTTTCCGCAACCCGACAACGATCAACTTGCGCGAATCGGAGCGGCAGCAGATCATCAATGCACTTGAGCGAACCGGTTGGCACCGCGGCAAGACGGCCGAACTTCTCGGAATCTCGCCCTCGACACTCTACCGACGCCTTCGCGAATACGAATTGTAATCTCGGATCGCATATCAGCTGGCCAAAAAAAGAACCGGAGAGCGCCGTCGCGTCGAATCCGGCAATCGCGGTTGCGATAAACGCGTTAAGGCTATCATCGACCGGCATTGCCTGCGTAGCGATGCTTCGATTTTGCATCAATTTAGCGAATCATCAGATTTCTTTAACTTCGAATGAATAAATATCGTCTTTCCGATAGCGGCATTAGTTCTTGAACGAATTGGACACCCTGCGCCTGCAACGCTGTCGAGAGGTTTTCTCCGCCGAAGAACAAAAGCCCTCGATTGCCGGACCATTTTAGAAGCCTGGGAAGCTTCTTCGTAAATTTATCCAAGGCGCGGCAGGTGACGAAACGGGCTTCACACGCCCCGGTCTCTTCGAACTGTTTGTGAATGACACGAGCGCGTCCCGCGAGCCCAAGTCGGTCGATCGCTTCCTCAAGAAACGTTACCTTTTTCTGTTTTGATTCGATCAAAATGGCGTTCAGACCTTCCCGCACCACAAGGCATGGCAGCGAAGGAAGTCCGGCACCGGCACCGACATCCGCAAGCGTCGCTTCCATCGGAAGATGCTTAAGCAGGGCCAGCGATTCGAGGATGTGCCGGACTGCAAACGCTTCATCCGAACACGGCCCTAACAGATGGAGAAGCGGATTGTTCTCAAATATCAATGCGTGTAATGCCGCTAGCCGGGCGATCTGTTGATCATCGAGATCCAGCGCGAAGGATGCTTGTTCGGCGACAAGGGCGGAAGTGAATTCGGTTTGTTTCATTACAGGGGTCTCTCGGGCCAGGTTCACTTTTTGCGGTCCAGAACGGCCTTTTCATATAGATCGAGAAGCGGCTGGCTGCTGATGCCATGTAAAAGAATACTTATGGCAACGACCGAAAGAACGATTCCAACCACCTCAGCAATATCGTCGTTAAGGCCATGGTTGAGTGAATAACTCACATAATAGAGGCTGCCGATACCACGAATCCCGAACCACGCCATCATGGCGCGTTGGTACGGTCCGGTGGGTGTCCTTTGCAGAAATACAAGCACTGCGAGCGGACGTATTAAAAAGAATAGTGCAAGCCCCAACGGAACGGCCCGCCAATCCCAATATATTGCTAGACAAACACCGACGAGGATCACCATCAATACTTCTAGGAGCCGTTCGGCCGTATCGCCAAACGAAATGATTTCCGAAACTACCAAACCGCCAGCGGTTGTCGGGTGCTGCAGATTCTCTTCATCAATGTCGGCCTCGACGAACTTTTCGGCAGGTACCTCTTCCGCCGACCCGGTTTCAACACTCTTTTTGACCGCGTTTTGTGGACGTTTACCGACGGGATCTTCGCGGGAGGTCATAACTTCGGCGTGCCTAAACCCTATGCCTGCCGCAAATGCAGCAAGGAATCCCCACGCCCACGCCGTCTCCGCTCCAACATAAGCCAACGCGATGAGTGCCAAACACAGGAAATCATTCGGAGCTGCCGAGTCTTTATGCCGGCTTCGCAACCAGATCGCGAGCCGGCCAACGCCTCTGCCCAGTAAATAACCGATCAAAAGCCCAACGGGAACAGCCCAGATCAGCCGGTGTAGAGCCCATCCGCCAACCCAACCGCCGATCCGATCGAACTCCAGCCAGGTCAATGCAAAAACGACAAATGGGAATGCCGCTCCGTCATTGAATCCCGCTTCGCCCGAGAGGCCGTAACGCATCCGGTCTTTGTCTGCCGCATCATTCACCGAGACCGTGCTGGCGAGAACTGGGTCTGTCGGGGCAAGCAAGGCTCCGAGGAGGAACGATACCGGCCAGGCAAACCCGAGCAAGAAATGAGAGAAAACGGCGACACCGCATATTGACGCGATCATCACGGGCCCCGCAAGTCGGTACGCGGCCGACCAAGCGGCATCTCGAAGCGGTAGTCGCAGCTTCAGCCCTCCAACAAAGAGCGAGACGATGACGGCGATCTCGGTCAGATGCTCGAACCAAACGCGCCATTCAACAAAATTTATCTCTACGAGTCCAAGCCCTAGCGGACCGATTAGAACGCCTACCGCGAGATAGATAGCCGAAGTCGTTATTGGCATGCTGCGCAAATAGGCCGACGAAAGCGCTATCAAAAGCAGTAGTACGCCGGTCAATGCCATCCATGCCAAAAAGCTCATACGATCTATGGTACCTAATCCCGGTTCAACGCCGAAGCAACGCGTTAAAGCAGGAAGGCCTCTGCAATGATGCAGAGGCCTTGCAAATATTGGTGCGGACGAGAAGAATCGAACTTCCACTGCCTTGCGGCAACAGGCTTCTGAGTCCGAAATTTCACCCATTGACTATCAACAACTTAGCCGTGTAAAATACAGATAGTAGGAGGGTTAACTGGACAATGACCGACATTTCCGATCTCCTATCCGACACCAGCGGACGGCTTTTCGGGTAG
>JBGTKY010000046.1:0-70289 GCA_041744395.1 Pyrinomonadaceae bacterium
ATGAGCAAAGAGAAATTCGACCGCAGTAAGCCGCATGTGAACATTGGTACTATCGGGCACGTTGACCACGGTAAGACGACGTTGACGGCGGCGATCACGAAAGTGATGTCAAAGCACAACCCGAAGATGATCGTGCGTGCATTTGATTCGATCGACAACGCACCTGAAGAAAAGGCGCGCGGTATCACGATTGCGACGGCACACGTCGAATATGAGACGGCGAACCGCCACTATGCACACGTTGACTGCCCGGGCCACGCTGACTATGTCAAGAACATGATCACCGGAGCGGCGCAGATGGACGGAGCGATCCTTGTGGTTGCAGCGACCGACGGCCCGATGCCGCAGACCCGCGAGCACATCCTGCTTGCACGTCAGGTCGGCGTACCGTCGATGGTCGTCTTTATGAACAAGGTCGATATGGTCGATGATGCCGAACTGATCGAACTGGTCGAGATGGAGATCCGCGAACTGCTAAGTTCATATGAATTTCCGGGCGACGACATCCCTGTTATCCAGGGCTCGGCACTAAAGGCACTCGAAGGCGATGCCGCTTGGGAACCGAAGATCGACGAACTTATGCAGGCAGTGGATGACTTCATCCCGACACCTGCCCGCGAGATGGACAAGCCGTTCCTGATGCCGGTCGAAGACATCTTCACCATCCAGGGCCGCGGCACGGTCGCAACCGGAAGGATCGAACGCGGAAAGATCAACATCAACGAACCGGTCGAGATCATCGGCATCAAGGACACCAAGAACTCTGTGGTAACCGGCGTCGAGATGTTCAAGAAGCTGCTTGATTCAGGAATGGCAGGCGACAATGTCGGTCTGCTGCTCCGCGGTGTCGAGCGAAAAGAGATCGAACGCGGACAGGTCATCGCCAAACCGGGCTCTATCACGCCGCACACTAAGTTCAAGGCCGAGGCTTACGTCTTGACCAAGGAAGAAGGCGGACGCCACACCCCGTTCTTTACGGGCTATCGGCCGCAGTTCTACTTTCGCACAACGGATGTGACCGGTGTCGCAAACCTTCCGGAAGGTGTCGAGATGGTGATGCCGGGTGACAACATCCAGATGGAGATCACCCTCATCGCCCCGATCGCGATGGAAAAAGGCCTCCGCTTTGCTATCCGCGAAGGCGGCCGAACAGTAGGAGCAGGTACCGTTTCGGATATTGTTGAGTAAAGTTTGGAGTTCCGGCTTTATCCGGCCTGACTCAAAACAAGAGGAATATGTTAAACGAAAAAATTCGCATTAAGCTTAAGGCCTACGATCACCGCGTGTTGGACCAGTCAACACAGGAGATCGTCGACACCGCGAAGAGAACAGGGGCAAGGATCGCCGGGCCGATCCCGCTTCCAACCATTAAAAACAAATGGACGGTTCTTCGTTCGCCCCACGTCGATAAGAAATCGCGTGAGCAGTTCGAGATCAGAACGCACAAGCGTTTGATGGACATTCTCGACCCGACCGCAGAAACGGTGGATGCATTGATGAAATTGGATCTGCCGGCTGGTGTTGATGTAGAAATTAAGGCGTTTGGCAAGAATTAGTCAAAAGTCATGAGTCTTTAGTCGTGAGTCTTGAGCATGTAGATCGCTCGACTCAGAACTTAAGACTGTAGACTCCAGACTGGAGTAAATATGATAAGCGGAATCATTGGTAGAAAAGTCGGAATGACGCAGCTCTTTGGTGAGGACGGAACGGTAACACCGGTCACCGTCATCAAGGCAGGGCCGTGTGTCGTCGTTCAGACCAAAAGCGCGGCAGGCAGTGACGGCTACAATGCTGTTCAGCTCGGACTTGTCGAAGATCAGCCGATCCGTATGAAGAACGTGAAGAAGCCTCTCCGCGGACACTTTGAAAAAACCGGCGGCGGCCTGCCTCCGACACGCGTTCTAAAGGAGATCCGGCTGACGGACGAGCCTGATGCGGCGGTTGGCGATCAGATCAAGGTCGATGTCTTTACAGACGGTGACAAGATAGAGGTCGTCGGAAAATCGAAGGGCCGCGGGTTTGCCGGTACCATCAAACGCCATAATTTTAGGCGCGGGCCGGAATCGCACGGTTCGATGAACGTTCGTGCACCAGGTTCGATCGGTCAATCGGCGTATCCTTCGCGTGTTATCAAAGGAACTAGGTCGTCGGGCCACATGGGTGATGCCCGTGTGACGGTAAGAGGCCTGACGGTCGCAAGGGTCGATGCGGACAACAATTTGTTGATGGTTCGCGGTGCGGTCCCCGGGCCGAATGGCGGTTTGGTCATAGTAAAGAAAAGCTAAGAGTGCGCGTTGCATCGCGTAAAACGAGCTAAAGCTCGCACTCTGAACAATGGAGAAAATTATGCCTACCGTAAAGGTTCGCAATTTGAAGAATAAGGAAGTTGGCGAGGTGAGCCTGTCGGATGCCGTTTTCGGTGCCGAGCTTAATGAATCGCTCATCCACGCCGCTCTCGTGAATTTTCAGGCCAACGGCCGACAGGGAACTTCGGCGACGAAAACGCGCGGTAACGTGTCGGGGTCGGGCCGCAAGCTCTGGAAGCAGAAGGGAACGGGCCGTGCTCGTGTTGCCTCGCTTCGTTCGCCGTTGTGGAAAGGCGGCGGTAACGTTCACGGCCCGCAGCCACGCGACTGGTCATACAAGATGCCGAAGAAAATGCGACGCGGTGCGTTGCGTTCGGCACTTTCGGAAAGGCTCCGCGAAGGCAATCTCATCATCATTGATGAATTCGGTATTGCCGAGCCGAGGACTAAAGCGTTTTTAGCAGTGGTGTCGACGCTTGGTCTTTCGGAAAATGCGAAACCGACCAAGACGTTGATCGTCGATTCGCTGGATAATTCGAACCTCGTGCTTTCGACACGTAACGTACCGAAGACCAAGGTCACCAACAGCTTTGGACTGAACATTTACGATCTGCTCTATCATGAAAAGCTTTTGATCTCGAAAGCAGCGATCGAAGAGCTGAACGAACTGCTCGATCCGGCCCGCGAGGGAGCCAAGGAAGCCGATGAGGCGACCGAGGCACCTGAAGCCCCCAAGGCGAAAAAGGCCGCGAAAAAAGCCGACGAAAGCGGCGAAGACGCGCCGAAGGCAAAGAAGGCAGCCAAGCCGAAAGCCGAGAAAGAAGAGGGCGAAAAGCCGGCCAAGGCCCCTAAGAAGGCAAAGGCTGAAAAGGAACCGGTAGCAGAGGAAGCTGAGGCCCCGGCCGAAGCGACCGAGGAGGTGACGGAAAATGAGTAAATTTACAGTTTGGGACATATTGAAGTCGCCGGTTGTTACTGAAAAGAGCGTCATTCTGAAAGAGGATTCGACGGATGAGGACAGCGGCCGCAAGGTAGGACAGGTATTGACGTTTCGCGTCGAAAAGACCGCCGGCAAGCTCGATATCAAAAAAGCTGTCGAAGAGATCTTCAACGTTAAAGTTGCTGCCGTTCGTACGGTCAACTACGAAGGAAAGATGAAACGCCGGGGCCGCCAGGAAGGCCGTCGTCCAAGCTGGAAGAAGGCTTACGTCACGCTTCGAAAAGGCGAGCCGATGGTGGACTACGCAGAGGCAATTTAATCGAATGATGAATGTTGAATGATGAATGTCGAACACGACACTGAAAATCATCATTCGAGATTCTGAGTTCATCATTTTAGAAATATGGGAATCAAGAGATTAAAACCGACATCACCGGCGAGGCGGTATCAGACGTATCTGACCCGCGATGAACTCACGCCGGGAGCAACACCCGAGAAATCGTTGCTCGAACCGAAAAAGAGAATATCGGGCCGCAACAACGACGGACGTATCACGATCCGACGACGCGGCGGCGGCCACAAACGTCATTATCGGATAATCGATTTCAAACGTGACAAGGCCGGCATTCCTGGACGGGTCGCCCAGATCGAATACGATCCGAACCGCTCGGCTCACATAGCCTTGATCTCGTATCTTGACGGCGAGAAGCGATACATCATCGCTCCGGTCGGATTGAAGGTCGATACGATGATCCTCAGTGGCGAAGATGCAGATATTTTGCCGGGAAATGCTTTGCCGATCAAGAATATACCGCTCGGTACTGAAGTTCATAATATTGAGCTTCGGCCCGGAAAAGGCGGCCAGATGGTGCGGTCCGCTGGCGGATTTGCACAGATCGTCGCTAAAGAGGGCGATTTTGCACAGCTCAGAATGCCCTCGGGCGAAACCCGTCGCGTTCCCGTCGTATGTATGGCAACGGTCGGACAGGTCGGGAACACAGAGCACGAAAATGTTTCTCTCGGTAAAGCCGGTCGAAGCCGGTGGAAAGGTAGGCGTCCCAAGGTTCGCGGCGTAGCCATGAACCCGGTCGATCACCCGCACGGCGGCGGTGAAGGTAAGACCTCAGGCGGCCGACATCCGGTGACCCCATGGGGCCAGCCGACCCGCGGATATAAAACGCGACGGAACAAACGCACGACGAATATGATCGTGAAGGACAGGAGAAGAAAGTGATGAATGATGAATGATGAATGACTTACTCATTCTGAATTCTGAATTCTGAATTCGACATTGGAATTATGCCACGTTCATTAAAGAAAGGACCTTTTATCGATCTCAGCGTTCAGCGGACGCTGCAGCGAATACTTGACGGCGGAAAGAAGCCGCCTGCGATCAAGACCTGGTCGCGTCGCTCGACGATCTCGCCCGATATGGTCGGATTGACGTTCGGTGTCCACAACGGCAAACGGCACATTCCCGTATTCGTGACCGAGAACATGGTCGGCCACAAGCTCGGCGAATTTTCGCCGACTAGGACCTATAAAGGCCACCCTGGAACGAAAGCGGAGAAGATGGCGAAAAGAAAGTGATGAGTGATGAGTGATGAGTGATGAGTTAAAGAACTTTCACCGATCACCGATCACCGTTCACCATTAAAGTTATGGAAGCGATAGCAAAAACAAAATATCTTAAGGGCTCGCCGCGAAAGGCCCGGTTGGTCATCGATCTGATCCGCGGAGTTAACGTCTCGCGTGCATTGTCGATACTGAAGTTCACGGAAAAACGTGCGGCACAGCCGATCGCCAAGTGTCTGAATTCGGCGATCGCCAACGCGACCAACACTGCCGAAAAGCAGAACATCGCGATCGATCCGGATGATCTGTGGATCAAGTCGTGCTATGTCGATATGGGCCCGCACAAAAATCGCCGACGTGTTCGTCCGGCACCGCAGGGGCGAGCATATCGCGAGCAACGTCATTATTGTCACATCACCATTGAGGTGACAAGCGAAGAAAAAGCCAAGACCGAGAAGGAATTGCAGGTTGAGGCCTCGATGGCCAAGAGGCCGATGGGCAAGAAACTGGCCGCCAAGGCAGCAGCCAAGGAAGCTAAGAAAGAGACCAAGCCGGCCAAGTCGAAAAAAATAGAGGAAGCCGAAACGCCGGTCACCGCTGAAACGGTAGAGGCTGTTGAAACGGTCGAGACCGTTGAGACCGCAGGTCCGGAAGCTGTTGAATCTCCGCAAGCGGGCGAGGCCGTAGGGAACACAGATGCAGAAGCGGCCCCGGTCGAAGAGGCTGCCGCCGAAGTTGAAGCATCCGACGCCGGCGAATCCAACGAAGCGACAGAAGAGTCGGAGAAGAAGTAATAGGTTTTTAATATGGGACAAAAAGTTCATCCATACGGCTTTCGGGTCGGTTACAACAAAGACTGGCACTCGCATTGGTTCGCCAAGCAGGATTTTGCGAAGTTTCTTGCAGAAGACCTCGAACTCAAGCGTGATCTGAAAAAGAAATTTACCGGCGGCGGAGTTTCGCATATCGATATCGAACGTGCGGCAACGCGTCTTAAGATCATCATCTACACCTCGCGTCCGGGAATTATCATCGGCCGCAAGGGTGCCGAGATCGAAAAACTTCGCGAAGACCTCTCGCGCAAGACGGGCCGCGAAGTGCTTATCTCGATCCAGGAGATCCGACATCCGGAACTCAATGCTCAGCTTCAGGCAGAGAAGATCACGCAGCAGCTCGAAAAGCGTATAGCGTTTCGGCGTGCGATGAAAAAGACGATGGAAGAGACCATCCGCTTCGGAGCCCAGGGCGTAAAGGTAATGATCGCCGGCCGTCTGAACGGCGCTGAGATCGCTCGTACCGAATGGTCGCTGGATGGACGCCTTCCGCTACACACGCTTCGTGCTGACATCGATTACGGCTTTGCCGAAGCACTTACGACCTTTGGAATAATCGGTGTAAAGGTTTGGATCTATCGCGGTGAGATTCTCGATGCGAATGCGTCAATGGCACGCGGAACGACGACCGATCCGGTGATCGAACCGAAGGCCGACCGCTCCGGCGGCCGCGGACGCGGAGACAGGCGGCCGCCAAGAAGAGACGACCGGCGGTAAGGACCATTGGCCGAAGATTCGTGTAAAGCGAAGAATTGGCTTATCTAAAGATTTATAGAAGGGTTCAGACGGACCGATAGCCGCTGAACACCGACTACTGGAGACTATTAAGTTATGTTGATGCCAAAAAAGGTCAAGCACCGAAAGGTAATGAAGGGCAGAATGCGCGGCAAGGCAACGCGCGGCGAAAATCTGGACTTCGGTGATTTTGGCTTGAAAACATTGGAAGCAGGGTGGATAACCGATCGGCAGATCGAAGCGGCACGTATCGCGATGACTCGTCACGTTAAGCGTGGCGGTAAGATCTGGATCAGAATGTTCCCGGATAAGCCGATCACCAAAAAACCGGCTGAAACACGTATGGGTAAGGGCAAGGGAGCTCCCGATCATTGGGTCGCGGTTGTAAAGCCGGGACGTGTTTTGTATGAGATCGAGGGCGTTAGTGAAGAATTGGCACGCGAAGCCATGCTGCTCGCGGCACAAAAACTTCCGGTCAAGACCAAGTTCGTAACCCGTGCGGACCTTGAGGGAGGCATTGTTTAAGTATGAAACGCAAAGAACAGCTCGACCAGTTAAATGAAATGAGCGTCGAAGAGCTTGGTGAACAGGCAGACGCATTAAAGGAATCGTTGTTTCGGTTGAAGTTCCGAAAAACGCTCGGTGTCGGCGAAACGGTGAATGACATTCGCCGCGAGAAGAAAACCCTGGCCCGCGTTTATACATTGATCGGCCAAAAGGCTAAAGAGGTCAGCAAGGCGTAACGCCGGCGGCCCAAGAAACGAAAATGGCAAAGAAGAAAACAGACGAAGTAGAAAACGCACCGGAAACCGAAGCAACCGAAGAGACCGTTGCCGAAGTTCAAGCGAAAGATGCGGCAAATGCCGATGCCGAGGTTGCAGCGGATGCGCCGGCGGAAGTAGAATCTGATGCTCCGGCAGAGGTCGAAGCCAGTACGCCGGCCGAAGTAGAAGCCGAGGCTGCACCTGCCGAAGCTGAAGAAAAGCCGAAGAAGGCTGCGTCGAAAAAGGCCGCCGAACCGGCAGCTAAAGCTGCGTCAGATTCAGATGAAGAAGTGGACAAGAACGCACCGAAAGGCAAGCGTGCAGAAAAGATCGGCGTAGTTTCGTCGGATAAGATGACCTTGACCGTAGTGGTTCGCGTTGACCGCCTCGTCAAGCATCCGATCTATCGCAAGTATGTTCGCAAGCGAAAGAAATTTATGGCCCATGACGAAATGGGCGCGAAGATCGGCGATAAAGTTCGCATTATCGAAACACGGCCGTTATCGGCACGCAAGCGATGGCGCGTAGTTGAGATAATCCAGAAAGCAGAACTTTAAGAGTTATCGAGTTTGTAGAGTTTTAGAGTTTGGAGAGTTCATAGAGTTGATCGAGATGTCGGGTTTAGTAGTTTTCGGAATGCAGTCTGATTTCGTGTAATTGGAAACTCCGTGAACTCTAAAAACTCGACGAACTCCACGAACTCACACGGAGTGACAAGATTATGATTCAGATGCAGACCTCGTTAGCGGTCGCTGACAATTCAGGGGCAAAGCGGGTCGAGATGATAGCACCGATCGGCGGTTCGACCGCAAAGATTGCCCGTCTTGGCGACAAGATCAAGGTGACGGTCAAAGAAGCTTCGCCCGACGGAACGGCAAAAAAGGGAAAGGTCTATAACGCGGTCATCGTCAGGACGCGAAAGGAAGTCCGCCGCAAGGACGGGACCTATATTCGTTTCGACGAGAATGCAGCGGTCCTTATCAAGGACGACGGAACGCCCGTCGGGACTCGTGTCTTCGGACCGGTCGCCCGTGAGCTTCGCGAAAAGAATTTTATGAAGATCGTAAGTCTCGCGCCGGAGGTTATATAGAGAAATGAAAGGTGTAAAAACAGGCACAGTCAAGAGCAAGATAAAACGCGGTGACCAGGTGGTCTTCATCGCCGGCAAGGAATATAACCGCTATGACGCCGACGGAAAACGTCAGCCGTTTCGCGGACGCGTAATGGCCGTCGATGCACGAAGCGGGAAGGTAAAGGTCGAGGGAGCGATGATCGTCAAACGTCACCGCAAAGCCGTTCCCCAGATGAATCAGCCCGGGGGCATTATCGAGCAGGAAGCTTGGGTAAATGCTTCGAACATTGCATTGATTGATCCAGATACCGGGAAGCCGACCCGCGTGAAGTACGAAGAGCGCGATGGTGAAAAGGTTCGAGTCGCCAAAAGCGGCAAAGTGATCCCGATCGCGGATGTATTTGGCAAGAAAGAGGTCAAGAAAGACGACGAGGAAGAAGCCGAATAGGCACGTTTGATGTTTGGAAACGCAAAGGACCAAGTGGAGATCTAATCTGTCTCAACAGACACAAGACTTCCTACCAGCGAGACCCAAACGAGGAAATTTCAAACAATGGCAAGACTGAAAGAAAAGTATAAGAAAGAGATCGCTCCGGCACTCGCTAAAGAGTTTGAGATCAAGAACCCGATGGCGATACCGAAGATCGAGAAGATCATCATAAATATGGGCCTCGGCGAAGCAAGCGCGAACGCCAAGATCCTTGATGTCGCGACCGAGGAGCTCAAGACGATTTCGGGCCAAAAGCCGGTGATCACGAAAGCAAAGAAATCGATCGCGGCGTTCAAACTCCGACAGGGCATGAGCATCGGCACCATGGTAACGCTTCGCGGTGACCGGATGTACGAGTTTCTCGATCGGTTGATATCGGTCGCATTGCCCCGCGTTCGCGACTTTCGCGGCATCTCGGGCAAGGCTTTTGACGGCCGTGGTAACTATACGCTCGGCGTTCGCGAACAGTTGATCTTCCCGGAGATCGATTTTAACAAGGTCGATAAGACGCGCGGGATGAATATCTCGATCGTAACGACCGCTTCGAATGACGAACAGGCCCGTTCGCTTCTGAAAGGTTTAGGAATGCCCTTTAGGCAATAGTCGCCACGAGACTTTAGACAGAATTTTATGGCAAAGATCAGCAAAGTTGTAATGAATAACAAGCGAAAGCGCCGCGTCGCCCTCTGGGCCGAACGCCGTGCCGGCGCTAAGAAGATCATCAATAATCCGAAATCAACGCCCGAAGAGGTAGATGCTGCAGTGGTGAAGCTTCAGAAGATGCCCCGTGACGCGAGCCCGGTCAGGGTTCGCAATCGCTGTTCACAAACCGGACGCCCTCGCGGATTTCTGCGTAAATTCGGCGTGTCGCGTGTCGCTCTTCGTGAACTTGCCCTTCAAGGCCAGATACCGGGAGTCGTTAAATCAAGCTGGTAACGCGGCCTCGCGACCGGCAGCATAAAGATCGTTTTTTTTTGACGGAGTAGAATAGTAATGACAGATCCAATAGCCGACATGCTTACCCGAATCCGGAACGCCATCGCCGCGAAACACACGCGCGTTGACATTCCGGGGTCGAAGTTAAAGCTGGAAGTTGCACGAATCCTGAAAGAAGAAGGCTACATCAACAACTTCACCAATAAAGGTGAAGGTATTAAATACGTTATTCGCGTATTTCTGCGGTACGACACCAAAGGAACATCGTCGATAACGCACCTGTCGCGCGTTTCGCGTCCCGGTCGCCGCGTTTATGTCGGCGCAGGTGAGATCCCGCGTGTTCTCGGAGGTTACGGTGTAAATATCGTTTCTACCTCAAAAGGATTGATGAGCGGCAAGCGTGCCCGCAACGAGAAAGTGGGCGGCGAGATTCTTGCACAAGTTTATTAAGGAAAACAGGATGAAGGGTGAACGGCCGGTATGAACGGCGGGTTCGCCAGCCAATCCGAATAAGAATATGTCACGAGTAGGAAAAAAACCGATCACGCTTCCGGCGGGTGTCACCGTTGCGATCAGCGACGCGGAACTTGAAGTAAAAGGGCCAAAGGGAACGCTCAAGACCCCGGTGCCGAAAGGCGTTAAATTCACACAGGAAGACGGAACGTTGACCGCCGAACGGGCAGACGATGATCTAGCTGCATTTCACGGCCTGGCACGTGCCCTTGCTAACAACGCTGTTGTTGGCGTAACCGAAGGCTTTTCTCGCGAAATGGACCTTGTCGGTGTTGGATACAAGGCCGAAGTTCAGGGTAAAAAGATCGTTTTCGCACTCGGTTATTCGCATCCCGTCGAATATCCGCTTCCGGACGGCATTGATGCCAAGACTGAACGTGTCGGTACTAAGACCTCTATCAACCAATATCAGTTGACGATCACGCTTAGCGGCATCGACAAACAAAAACTTGGCCAGGTAGCGGCAGAATTGAACCGCCTGCGAAAACCGGATGCATATAAAGGCAAAGGCGTTCGGTATGCGGACAGGGTCTATAAATTGAAGCCTGGTAAAACAGGGAAGTAAGGGGTTTTAGAGTTGAGAGTTCTAAGAGTTCTTAGAGTTGTGCGATCTACCGGATCTTGGAGCTCGATGAACTTGGTTAACTCGACTAACTCAATAAATTAAGATTATGGCACAGAAGAGCAGAGCAGATATCAGACGCGGGGTTCATACCCGCATCCGCAAGAAAGTACGCGGGTCTGCGGATCGTCCGAGATTAGCGGTCTATCGCAGCATCAATCATATTTACGCGCAGGTCATTGATGACGACAGCGGCACGACGTTGGCGACTGCCTCGACGACGGAAAAAACGTTGGCCGGAGCATCGGGCGGAAATATTGAAGCGGCTCAGCGGGTAGGCAAGGCGATCGCAGAGCGAGCATCGGCGGCGGGGGTTTCGAGCGTAGTTTTCGACCGCGGCGGTTATGTCTATCACGGTCGCGTGAAAGCGTTGATCGATGCGACGCGCGACGGTGGGCTGAACAAGAACGAAGCAGCGGCCGAAGAAGTAAAAGAAGAGAACATCAATGAATAGCAAGCAGAAAATTTCTCCGAACGGCTTGATCCTCAAGGATCAGTTGATCCATATAAACCGCGTGACCAAGGTCGTAAAAGGCGGTAAGAACATGTCGTTCGCGGCACTCGTTGTCGTCGGTGACGAAGCTGGGCATGTTGGTTTCGGTACGGGAAAGGCAAAGGAAGTGCCGAACGCGATCAAGAAAGCGGTCGAAGCAGCGAAGAACAGCCTTATCCGTGTTCCGTTGATCGACGGAACGCTTCCGCATGAGCTTATTGGCAAATACGGAGCGGGCCGTGTGCTGCTGAAGCCGGCGGCCGAGGGTACAGGCGTGATTGCCGGCGGCGCTGTCCGTCTCGTACTTCAGGCACTAGGCGTCCACAACGTTCGCACAAAGATCCTTGGTTCGAGCAATGCTCATAATGTGGTCCGTGCAACTTTCAACGGCCTGACGCGTATGAAAGATCCGCTCGAGGTCGCACGCCTTCGCGGCAAACAGGTCGAGGAATTGATTTAAGGTTCAGAGTGCGCGAACTATCGCGTATTTGACTAAAGAAGCGAGCTGAAGCTCGCACTCTAGACAAAGAAATGGCAAAGAAAACTGAAACAGAAATGGGCGGTACGATAAAAATACAGTATTACCGCAGCTCGATCGGCTATTCGAAAAAGCAGAAAACCATCGTCAAGGCGCTTGGCATAACCAAGCTGAACCAGACTGTCGAACGGCAGGATACTCCTTCGATGCGCGGCATCGTTGCGAAGATCCCGCACATTCTGCGTATCGTTGATTGATAGCGTAAGACCGGCATGCAGCATATGCGGGCGGGAGCGAAATGCCCGTTCGCTTTTGCAATATAGCGGCTGAGAGTTTCAAAGAGGAAACGAAAATGGCATTATCACTTAATAACATAAAGCCCTCAAAGGGTTCGACCCACAAAAAGAAGCGTGTGGGACGCGGTCCGGGTTCCGGACTCGGCAAAACAGCCGGTCGCGGCCATAAGGGTCAAAAGTCGCGCTCAGGATACAGCAGCCGTCCGGGTTTTGAGGGCGGACAGATGCCGCTGCAGCGTCGCCTGCCGAAGCGCGGATTTACTAATATTTTCAAGAAGCAGTGGATCGAGATCAGCCTTGCCAAGATCGAAGAGAATTTCAATACGGGTGACACCATCACGCCGGAGATTCTTCATGAACGCGGCCTGATCAAAAAAGCGAAGCATGACTTGGTCATTCTTGGCACCGGGAATCTCTCGAAGACATTTGATATTTCAGCACACCGTTTCACCAAGACCGCTAAGGACAAGATCGAAAAGGCAGGCGGCTCGGCAACGGCAATAGTTAAGGTTAAAGCCGCAGCAGGAGCCAAAGCGTAAAACGGACACGGCAGTTCAAAAGATTTTTTGTCTCTTTATTCAGCAGTTTCAGAGACATTAAAGGAAGATTATGGAGAAGTTCTTAAGCGCCATCCAAAACATGTTCAGCATTCCTGAGCTGCGCAAACGCATTTTGTTTACGCTCAGCATGCTGGCAATTTACCGGCTGGGCGCCCATGTGGCTGCACCGGGGATCGATAAGGTCCGTCTTGAGCAGATGTGGAATGAAGTTTCCGGAACTTTGCTCGGCGTTCTCGATCTTTTCTCAGGCGGCAACTTTCGTACGATCTCGGTATTCGCTCTCGGCGTAATGCCTTACATTACTGCGTCGATCATCATGCAGTTGATGCCGGTTCTTTCACCGGCGGTCAAGAAGATCCAGGAAGAAGGCGAGGTCGGTCGGCAGAAGCTAAATCAATATACACGCTATTTGACCGTCGTTCTTTGCTCGGTCCAGACCTTCTTTGTCGCAACGTGGCTTAGCCGGAACGGTATCATTCCCGACACGTGGATGGCGACGGCGATGATCGTCGTTACGCTAACGACCGGCACGATCTTCGTTATGTGGCTCGGCGAACAGATAACGGAACGTGGTGTCGGAAACGGTATCTCTCTGCTCATCTTTGCCGGTATTGTCATCGGGCTTCCAAGTGCGGTAATCCAGGTATCGGAACGTGTTGGTGCCGGTGATGCCATCCAGACCCTCGGTGTCCTCTTCCTCGTCGCTGTAATGATCGCGTTGATAGCGTTGATCGTCTATGTCGAATCAGCTCGTCGAAAGATAGCCATAAGTTACGCCAGCCGACGGGTAGGCAGCCAGACATTCCAGGGCCAGGAAACCAGTCTTCCGCTGAAGATAAATATGGGCGGTGTTATACCTGTCATATTTGCTTCGTCGGTCCTTGCGATGCCGCAGACGATACTTTCTGCGTTTCCGGCCGATCCTAACGACCCGACGGCAACATGGTCAAAGATCCAGGCTTTTTTCCAACAGTTTCACGGCGGCGATCCGTATTATGAGCTGGTCTTTATCTCGCTTATCGTGATATTTACGTTCTTTTACATCACCATCGTATTTAACGTTGACGATGTAGCAGACAACCTTCGAAAGCACGGCGGATTCATCGCCGGTATTCGCCCGGGTGCTCAAACAGCGGATTACCTGAACACGATTTTGACCCGATTGACGACCGTCGGAGCGATCTATCTTGCGTTCGTCGCGTTCGCTCCCCAGGTTCTGCTCAGCGGTTTTCGTGTCGCAAGGTTGCCGTACATTGGTGAGAGCCTTGACGCATTTTTGACATCAACGCCGGGCCTGTCGTGGATACCGACCGGCTTGGGTTATCAATTCTTCTTTGGCGGCACGTCGCTGCTGATCTTGGTCGGCGTTGCGATGGATACTGTTTCGCAGATCGAGGCGCAACTCGTTATGCGTAATTACGAAGGATTTTTAGGTGCCGGGTCGCGGTTGCGCGGTCGCCGGAATTAGTAATATTTCACCACAGAGGCTGCTAGTGACACGGAGCTTAGCTCGGTGAACTTGCACCCTCTGTGGTTAAACGTTTTGATGGACAAAATTATTGTTTTGATCGGGGCTCCGGGAGCCGGCAAGGGAACTCAAGCGAGATTGTTGCAGGAACGAAAGGGACTGCCGCAGATATCGACCGGGGATATGTTCCGGGAAATGAAGACGCTCGAGACGCCGCTGGCACGTGAGGTTCAGGAAATAATGAAGGCCGGAACGCTGGTACCGGACGACGTAACCTTCCGAATGGTTCAGGAGAGGACGTCAAGGGACGATTGCCGCGAGGGATTTATTCTTGATGGGTATCCCCGGACTGCCGTCCAGGCCGAAAAGCTCGAATCGCTGGCGAAGGAGCAGAGGAAAGAGATTCTGGCGATCGAGATCGATGTGCCGCGTGACGAGCTGATGAAGCGTTTGACCGGCCGCCGCTCATGTCCCGTCTGCGGCGAGATATACAATATCTACTCGAAACCGCCAAAGGCCGAAGGCGTATGCGACGACCATCCGGAAGTGAAGTTGACGCATCGTGCCGACGATAACGAAGAAAGCGTCGGGAATCGTTTGGCGACTTACGACGAACTGACAAAACCGCTTTTGTTGTATTACGACAAAAGCGGTCGCCTGAAGAAGGTCAATGGCATCGGTGAGTTGGAGGATATTTTCGCGGAGCTTGAGGAACTTTTGTAAGTTCTTTATTTGATGGATTTCGCAAAGACCATGGGACTTGTTAGTTCGGCATCACGGGTTTTTCTTGGTAAACGGATGATAATCGCAAAGTCACAAAAGGACCTCGAAAAGATGAGGGCTGTCGGCGAGTTGATCGCCACGGTACGCGAGACTTTGCGCGGGATGGTCAAACCCGGCATTACATCGATGGACCTGAATGCAACTGCCGAAAAAATGATGCGTGATGCTGGTGCGATCCCGACATTTATCGGTTACAAGCCGCATGGCATGGTTCCGTTTCCGTTCGCTATTTGCGCTTCGGTCAATGAACAGATCGTTCACGGTTTTTCAACTGATATTCCGCTGAAGGACGGCGATATCATCTCGATCGATATGGCTTGTACGCTTTACGGTTTCGTAGGCGATACAGCAACGACTATCCCGGTGGGTGAGATCTCCGACGAGTTAAAGCAGCTTATTCGCGTAACCGAAGAATGCCTTGAAAAGGCCATCGAACAATGCGAACCGAACAAACGCGTCGGCGATATCGGTTGGGCGGTTCAGAGCCATGCGGAACCTTTTGGATATGGTATCGTGCGTGATTATACCGGACACGGCATTGGGCGGAGAATGCATGAGGCTCCGCAGATCCCGAATTATGGCCGTCCGGGCACTAAAGAAAAGATCCGAGCCGGCTACTGTTTCGCGCTAGAGCCGATGTTGAACCTCGGTACGCACGAGACCAAGACGCTTGCCGACAAATGGACCGTCGTCACATTGGATGGCAAGGCTTCGGCTCATGCCGAACATACGATTGCCGTTACGGCCGATGGGCCGGAAATATTGACTCTGACTAAAGAGCAAAAGACCGAGGCTCAGTCAAGAAAATCGACGGGCGTCGCTGCTGCAACTTGAAAAAGGATTTAGAAAAGGTTAACATTTACGGTTTGTCCAACTATTCATGAGTTTGGTTACGGGCAATGCGTCATAGTAAGAGGCGATAGAGGTTGGAAACACCATGAAAGTACGTCCATCAGTTAAAAAGATTTGCGAAAAATGCAAGGTCATTCACCGAAAAGGCGTCGTGCGCGTGATTTGCGAAAATCCGAAGCATAAACAACGCCAAGGGTAAAATATTGTCAGCATCGTTCCGCCTTGAGCGTGGCTGATGCCTTTTAGAAATTGTTATCTCGTAAGCAGGAGAGAATATGGCTCGCGTAGCAGGAGTTGATTTACCGCCGAATAAAAGGGCACAGATCGGATTGACGTACATTTATGGCGTCGGCCGTTCACGTGCGTCCGAGATCCTCGGCAAGGCCGACATTAGTGTCGATGCGAAAGTCCGCGATCTTAGCGAGGACGAACTGAACAAGATCAGAGCATTGCTTGACGAAGGAAGCGACATCGAAGGCGACCTTCGTAAGCGTGTCCAGATGGACATCAAACGTCTGATGGATATCGGCTGCTATCGTGGCCTTCGCCATCGCCGCAGTCTCCCGGTTCGGGGACAGCGTACATCGACGAATGCCCGAACACGCAAGGGCCCGCGTAAAGCTGCCGTTGCCAAGAAGAAGGCCCCAGGCAAGAAGTAGTCGCGGGTTTTTGGGGTCTTAGCGGAAAGCTGTGGCAGTAGTGTCCCAACGAGATCCGCCAGATCCTAGACCCAAGACCTAACACTCCAGACTTAAGACTGATTTTATGGCTAAAGCAGCAGCAAAAAAGAAAACGTTCAAGAAAAAAGAGCGGAAAAATATTCCATACGGTATCGCTCACATCTCGGCTTCGTTCAATAATACGCTGATCTCGATCACTGATACGCAGGGCAATTTGGTTGCTCAGTCGTCGTCAGGCGCTCGCGGCTTCCGCGGATCGCGTAAAGGAACGCCTTTCGCCGCACAACAGGCGGCCGGTGAGGTTGCTCGAAAGGCGGTCGAAGCTGGCATGCGTGAGATCGAAGTTCGTGTGAAGGGCCCCGGTGGCGGCCGCGAATCTGCGATCCGTGCGATCAATCAGGCAGGCATTCGCGTGACATCCATCACCGATACAACGCCGATCCCGCACAACGGTTGCAGACCGCCTAAGCGCAGACGAGTCTGATCGCGAGTGGTGATCTTTTTTCAAGGAACTGAGTTTTTATTGATCGAAAGGATGAAGGACGGGGAGACCGTTCGTAAACTTTTCCGATAACATGAGTCGATTTGAGATCTCGGATCTCAGATTTTGAATTGAATGGAGATGGGGGCAAGTGCTTCTCATCCTGACGATGCGAAGTCTGAATACCGAGATTCAAGATCGCCTCTCGGAGGCAAAATATGGCTAGATATAGAGATGCGGTGTGCAGGCTTTGCCGTCGCGAAGGTGGAAAGTTATTTCTTAAGGGTGACCGGTGCTTCAAACCGTCGTGTGCGATCGAGCGCCGCGGAACGAATCCGCCGGGACAGCACGGAGCGGCTCGTCGAAAGATGATGGGCGGCTACGGCCAGCAGCTTCGCGAAAAGCAGAAGGTCAAGCGTATCTACTTCGTTCTCGAGAAGCAGTTCAGGAATTATTTCGATAAGGCACTTCGTCAAAAAGGCGTTACCGGCGAGAACCTTTTGTTCATGCTTGAGCGTCGGCTAGATAATGTTGTGTACCGTTCCGGTTTTTCAACCTCGCGGCGTCAGGCGCGCCAGTTGGTCAATCATGGCCATATCGAGGTGAACGGTCGAAAGGTGGACATCCCGTCATTTCAGGTGAAGGTCGGTGACGTCGTCGCCGTGAAGGAAAAGAGCCACACGAACGCACACGTTGACGGTGCCTGGCAGACGGCTGCCGGCCGCGGCCGTCCGTCGTGGATCGCTCCGGAAGGCAAAGATTTGACCGTAGCTATTTCGTCGCTGCCGACGCGCCAAGATATTGATTCGAATATCAACGAGCAGTTAATCGTCGAGCTTTACAGTAAATAGGTGATTGAGTTCGTAGAGTTATTTGGGTTCTCGGAGTTTTACTTAACTCTGGGAACCCGGTAACCCGACGAACTCGCAGAACTTTTAAATAAGAATATGACACAGAGCAACAATTGGACAGACTTCCAAATGCCAAGCAGGCTGAACGTTGAAAGCGAGACGCTGACAGGCCGATACGGAAAGTTTTATGCTCAACCGTTCGAACGCGGATTCGGCACCACGATCGGTAACTCGATCCGGCGTGCTCTCTTATCATCGATCGAAGGAGCGGCGATAACTGCGGTCAAGATCGAAGGCGTCGAGCATGAATTTTCATCGATCAAAGGTGTTGTCGAAGACGCGACGGACGTTATCCTAAACCTAAAGCAAGTGCCATTCATTCTGAATGGAAGCGGGCCGAAGACGTTAACCATCAGCAAAAAAGGAGCCGGCGAGGTTACCAGTGCTGACATCGAAGGCGACGGCGATGTAGAGGTGCTTGATCAGGACGTACATATTGCGACCATCAGCGGCGCGGGGTCGCTGAACATCGAAATGCGCCTCAAGCGCGGCCGCGGCTATGTGTCGGCTGAGTTCAATAATGACGAAGACCTGTCTGTCGGGTACATCCCGATCGATTCTGTCCATACCCCGATCAAGAAAGTAAATTATACGGTCGACAAGACCCGTCAGGGCTCCAACACGGAGTTTGACAAATTGATCATCGAGGTCTGGACCGATGGTTCGGTCAAGCCTGACGATTCGATCGGCCTTGCGGCAAAGCTGGTAAAAGATCACATGTCGATCTTCATCAACTTTGAGGAAGAGGAAGAAGAATATAAGTACGAGGACATCGCGCGGCCGCCGCTAATGCGGAACGACCTCTTGGACAAGCCGGTTGATGAACTGGAGCTTTCGGTCCGGTCGTACAATTGCCTTAAGAATGCAGATATCCGGTCTATCCGCGACCTGATCAAACGCAGCGAGAAAGATATGCTGCACACCAAGAATTTCGGAAAGAAATCGCTCACCGAGATCAAGGACCTCCTTCACGGAATGGGCCTCGACTTCGGTATGGATTTTGACGAACAGGGCAATCCGATACCGGGAACCGGCGGACGCGACCTCGATTAAAAGATAGAGCGGGCGGCGAATGTGCCTTCAGCATGTCGCTGCCCAAATGTAGAGAATTTAGGAAAGAGAAATGAGACACTTAAAGGCACATCGCAAACTCGGACGCACCACAGAACACCGCGTGTCGATGCTCAGGAACCTCGCAACTTCGTTGATCAACGCGGAAAAAGGACACATCGTCACCACTGTGCCTAAGGCGAAAGAGCTCCGTCCGTTCGTCGAAAAGGCGATCACGCTTGCACGAAAGGCTAAAGCCCTATCCGGCGACGACGCGAATGTTCAGGAAGTGCATCTTCGCCGCCAGGCAGCTCGCTTCTTTCATGCCGGAAACTCGACTTTCAAGCTGGAACAGAGCCGCTTTCGTGGAAAAAAAGGTGAAGCCAAAGATCCGATCGAGCGCACTGCGGGAGTTTTAGCCGTTCAGCGTCTATTTGGCGAGATCGGCGACCGATACAAGGACCGCAACGGCGGCTATACGCGTATCATCCGACTCGGACGCCGCTCGGGTGACAACGCCGAAATGGCCGTGATCGAGTTGGTCGATAATCCGCGCGAACTTGCCGCAAAGGGTTAGTTTTTGCAAAGGAGTAATGCACAATGAGTGAAGATACGGCTTCTGCAAAAGGGAAAGAAAGCGAACAAATCGAAACCGAGTCATCGGCAAGCGAAGCGTCGCTGAATTTGGCTGAGATCCGTGAACTTGCCGAGCTCGTCGACGAGTACGGATTCACTGATTTCAAGTTCGAGAACGAGAACATCAAGGTTCGCCTAAGCAAGCAGGCCGCATCCCCCATTTTTCAGGCATATCAGCCGGCTCCGTCGCTTCCTTCGACGGTGAATGATACAACTTCGGCGGCATCCGCGGAATTAGCTCCGGCCGATCCTGACGAAGGTTTGCATAAGATCACTTCGCCCATAGTTGGTACCTTTTATCGCTCGCCCGGCCCGGACAAGGACCCGTATGTCTCGGAAGGCTCAAAGGTCACGCCCGATTCTGTTGTCTGCATCGTCGAAGCGATGAAGTTGATGAATGAGATCCAGGCCGAAGCCACTGGCGAGATAGTCAAGATATATGTCGAGAACGGTCAACCGGTCGAATACGGCCAACCGCTTTTCGGTATCAGGAAGTAGTATCAGCCACAGAGCACACTGAGGAAGAATTGGCCACGAATGGACGCGGATAAACACGGATTCGGTAACGAGTAATTTCGGTCTTATCTGTGTCGATCCATGAAATGCGTGGCCTTATTTATCTACTCTAACCTCTGTGGCTAAGTTTTTATGACGCGGGATATTCGCAAAATTCTGATCGCCAATCGCGGCGAGATCGCATGCCGGATAATCTGGACGTGCATGGAGATGGGCATTAAGACCGTCGCCGTACATTCAGAAGCCGACCGTGATGCTTTGCATGTACGTTTTGCCAACGAGGCGATCTGTGTCGGCGGCAATCCTTCGGCAGAAAGCTATCTGAACATCCCCGCGATAATAAGTGCAGCCGAGATCACCAACGTTGACGCGATCCATCCCGGCTACGGCTTTCTTGCCGAATCAGCGACCTTCGCCAAGATCTGCGAAGACTGCAACATCAAGTTTATCGGACCTAGAGCCGACGTTATCGCCATGATGGGCGACAAGGTCGAGGCCCGCCGGACTATGGCGGCCGCCGGTGTTCCGATCTTACCGGGCAGCCCCGATCCGATCGAATCGACCGAAGAAGCCATCCGCATTGCCAATGAGATCGGATTCCCGGTCATTATCAAGGCGGCGGCCGGCGGCGGCGGACGCGGAATGCGTATCGTCAGAAAGGAAGAAGACCTTCGTGTAAATCTGGAGACGGCGCAAAATGAAGCACTTGCCGCGTTCAAGAACGGTTCGGTGTATATCGAACGCTACATCGAACGCCCGCGGCACATCGAGATCCAGGTGCTTGCCGACGAACACGGAAACTGCATTCACCTCGGCGAACGCGAATGTTCGATCCAGCGTCGGCACCAGAAGCTTCTCGAAGAAGCTCCATCGCCGGTTATCACTCCGGCACAACGTGAGGAAATGGGCGCCGTCGCGGTAAAAGCTTGTAAGGAGATCGGATATTCAAATGCCGGGACCTTCGAATTTCTTCTCGATGAAGACGGAAGCTTTTACTTCATGGAGATGAATACCCGCATTCAGGTCGAGCACCCCGTGACGGAGATGGTCACCCTCGCCGATATCGTGCGAAATCAGATCCGCGTCGCCTCGGGCGAAAATCTACAATATCAGCAGGACGACGTTCGAATAACCGGCCACTCCATCGAATGCCGCATAAATGCCGAAGATCCGGTGAAATTCACCCCATCGCCCGGCAAGATCACAACGTTCAACATTCCCGGCGGGCCCGGCGTCCGCATCGATACTGCGGTCTATCCCGGTTATATCGTCCCGCCTTACTATGATTCGATGATCGCCAAGCTTATCGTCCATGCACGGACTCGCGAGCTTGCCATCAATCGAATGCAGAGAGCACTAGATATGATGGTGGTGGAGGGCATAAAAACGACGATTCCGCTTCATAAAAAGATAATGGCCGACGAGCGTTTCCGGAGCGGCAATTTCTCAACCAAATTCATGGAGGAGTTTGAGTTATAAGTTGATAATTCACAACGGATAACAGATAATTACAGAGAATTATCGGTTATCGATCTTATTTGATCGTTAGGACAGAATCTTCGCGGTTACCGTTTGAAATAAGAGCGGAGTTACTGCGAGCAAGGAGAGGCTATTTTAAGCCAAGCAAATTATGGCAACTGCAAAAGAAGTAAAAGAAAAAGTAGTAGGCGATTACAAAACGCACGATTCGGACACGGGTTCGTCACAGGTTCAGGTGGCACTGCTGACCCAGCGGATAAATGAACTGATGGACCATTTCAAGGAACACAAGAAGGACAACCATTCGCGTCGTGGCTTGCTTAAGATGGTCTCGCGTAGGCGTAAATTGCTTGATTATCTCAAGAGAACGGATATCAACGAATATCATGAGATCATCAAGAAACTCGGATTGAGAAGGTAGATTGCAGAATATGACCGGGGACCTGCCAGTAATGGTTCGGGCCTCGGTCATTTTGCTTTACCCTTGCCCGGCAACTTCGTGCCGTGACACATTGGCGTTCTTTCGAAGGGTTTGTCGTAGGTTGCTGAACGTGACAGCGTATATGTCCAAAAACAAAATAGAACGTTACAAAAATAAAATCTCCAATGGCGGCGGGGCTTCACGACATAGCACCGGCCGCTTTTGTTTTGAGGAAATGAAATGACAAAGAAATATTTAAGAGAATCGATCAAACTCGGCGGCGAGGAACTGATTGTTGAAACCGGCAAAGTTGCCAAACAGGCCGATGGATCGGTCGTAATTCGGTACGGCGACACCATGGTGCTCGTCACTGCCGTCAGTAGTCGTACGGCGAGAGAAGGCCTGGACTTTTTCCCCATGACCATCGAGTACCGCGAATCGGGGTACGCTGCCGGCCGCATTCCCGGAAATTACTTCCGACGCGAAGGCCGCCCGGGCGAAAAAGAGATCTTGACCTGCCGGCTTATCGACCGTCCGATACGGCCTCTGTTCCCTGACGGATATCGTTTTGAAACGCAGGTCGTTGGAACTGTGATCTCCTCCGATGCTGAAAACGATCCTGACGTGATCGCATTGACCGGTGCATCGTGCGCTCTTTACCTTTCGGACATTCCGTTCGATACTCCGATCGCGGGCATCAGGATCGGATTAATAGACGGCAAATACCTCATAAACCCGACCTTTGACGACCGTCGCGAATCCGACCTCAACCTCATTGTTGCCGGAACTGAAGAAGCTATTGTTATGGTCGAAGCCGAGGCTAACGAAGTTTCGGAAACTATCATGCTCGAAGCATTGATGCTCGCCCATAAGGAGATCAAGCGGTTATGCCTCTGGCAGCGAGAGCTAGGTAAAGCACTCGACATCAAGAAACGCGAATTTGTCCCGCCCGTGATCGATGAGAAGGTCGCCGGGGAAGTCGAAAAGAATTTCACCGATAAGCTACGTTCAGCTCTCGATACGACCGGGAAAGATAAGCTTTCGAGCTATGCCGAGGTGGATGCTCTGAAAAAAGAGGTGATCGAAAGCTATCCCGATGACCAACCGGAAGCACGCCAGATGGCCGGTAAGGCTTTCTCGAAACTTAAAGAAAAGATCTTTCGCGACGATATGCTCGGCAATCGCCGACGCCCGGATGGCCGCAAGTTTTCTGAGATCCGCCCAATTTCCTGCGAAGTAGGTTGGCTTCCGCGAGTGCACGGCTCGGCTCTTTTCACCCGGGGCGAAACCCAGGCGATCGTTACAACGACTCTCGGAACCAAAATGGACGGACAGTTCATGGATGACCTTGAAAAAGGCACCATCGATCGTCGGTTCATGCTCCACTATAACTTCCCGCCATATTCGGTGGGCGAGGCCGGTCGATTTGGCGGAACCTCGCGTCGCGAGACAGGCCACGGAAATCTAGCCCGCCGGGCGATCGAACCTGTACTTCCGAACGAAGAAGATTTTCCCTACACTCTCCGGATCGTTTCGGATATCACGGAATCGAATGGGTCCTCGTCGATGGCTTCGGTCTGCGGCGGCATCCTAAGTTTGATGGAAGCCGGAGTTCCTATCAAGCGTCCGGTCGCCGGCGTTGCGATGGGGCTTGTGATGGAAGGGAACCGCTATGCGATCCTTTCGGACATTGCCGGTGCCGAAGATCATTACGGCGATATGGACTTCAAGGTCACGGGGTCGTCCGAGGGCATAACGGCCCTTCAAATGGATATCAAGGTCGCGGGCATCAACGCCATGATCCTTCAGGAAGCCCTCGAACAGGCACGCAAGGGCCGCATGCATATCCTGGAGATAATGAATCAGGCGATCGACAAACCCCGCGAAGAGATCTCGCCATTTGCACCGCGAATAATTACGTTGAAAATATCGCCGGATAAGATCCGCGACGTCATCGGGCCGGGCGGCAAGATGATCCGTTCGATCACAGAAGAAACCGGTGCAAAGATCGACATCTCAGACGACGGGACGATTTTGATCGCGACCGCCGATGGCGATGCCGCTCAGCAGGCGATCGCCCGCATCAAGGCACTAACGGCCGAAGCAGAGATCGGCGAAACCTATCTCGGTACTGTTTCACGTATCGTTGATTTCGGCGCATTTGTAGAGATCCTGCCGGGCCTCGACGGACTGCTGCATATTTCCGAGATCTCGGATCGACGCGTCAAAGACGTTCGCGACGAGCTAAAGGAAGGCCAGCAGATCATGGTCAAGTGCATCGGTAAAGAAGGCAATAAGGTCAAGCTTTCCCGGAAGGCCATTCTTGCCCAGGAAAAAGCTGCCGGAAACGGCGACGGCGGCAACGGTGATCAGGGAAGCCATTCAGAAGACTAGAAACGGTTTCAGTATGTGAGACAGAGAGGCGGAACCGCGGTTTCGCCTCTATTCTTTTTTGTAGACCTCGTGCCAGGAGCGAACTCTGCAGTTGGTGCATTTCAAATACTTCTTCGGGTTGCCGCTAGCTTTCCACCGGATGCCGCCCATATCCCAGAAGCTGCGTTCAAAGCCACAGCCCTCGCACCTCAGCATCCACTCTCGGGAATAAGCTTCCATGCTTTCACCCCATGACTTAGGAAAAATAGCCTTGAGAAAACGCTGGACCCGACTCATTGCAATATCATCCTTCTCTGATTTTTATTGTCTGCGGTTCGTTGTAACGCGCTCCATCGAATAATACCCGTACCGAAGCGGAAAGGTCATGGCTCCACATGGGGTCAATAACAAGCATTTAGTAAACGGTGCCGCCAGTCCAGATCGCGCCGGATGACGGAAAGCATGAGGTTGATCTGGAAGATGTCGCGCGTTGTCATCGAATCTTCTCCCGAGCGGTCATTAACCGGCGAAGTTGTAAACCAAAACGCCCCTGACCTTGACCGGTTTGCCCGAGAGGATCGTTGGGGCGAACCTCGCGGCCCGGGCCGCTTCTTCGGCCGCCTGCCGAAGAAGCGGATGGCCGCTCACAGCTTTTGCCTCGATCACGTTGCCCTCAGCATCGATCAAAATCTGCACGGTAACCGATCCGACCGCCTTAACTGCTCGTGCGGCGGCGGGATATGGCGGCTTCGGCAGACTTCGGGCCTTACCGTTCATAACACCGCCCGAAATGACGTCAGGCGTGTTCTTGAGAGCCGGCTTCGGGGGCGGCATATCTTCAAAAATGCTCGAGATTTCTGGAGCTTCCGGTATCCTCAGCCCCTCGCTCAGAACGATAGGACTTGCCCCGCCTCCTTTTACGGCATTTACTAGGTTCACAAAGTCGCCGTATTTTTGATCGGTCTCGTCAGCAGAAAGCTTTATTAACACGGTCTTTTCGACCTCATTGCTACCCGACATGTATACTCCGTTTCGTTCGCGTTCCTTGAAAATTTCGTCAAGGAGGGCCGTAAGCTCTCTTAAATCGGCTTTAAGCTCATTGTTTATCTTCGGTCTACCGTCTGGCCCTGTAGTTATAGAAAGCGTGAGCGGATTGGGACGTAGTTCGGGCTCGGGCGCAGGCTCGGGCTCAATTTTCAGCTCGAGAACGCGATCCGGGGTGACGGGCGACTTTGACAACAAACCGCCCTCATCTGCCTCGGGATCGCGAGAGCTTGTTAGCAGCTTGACCGTTTCGATCTTTTGCCGCCGCAGTTCACCAATGACCGCAGCCACTTCGCTGGTCGGGACATCGACCGCCGCGGCGATGTAAGCTCCTCGGCTTTCGGGCGGCCTTGTACCTAAGACTTCCCGTATTTTTATGCCCAGAGTGGTAATGTCGATCGGCTGCGATTTTGGGTCTTGGAGCATGATCTCGCCCGGCCGTGGCATTATGATCTTGAACGCCGATGGATCAGTTGCACCGAAATCTTCCTCGGCATATTCCATTCCGGCTGGTACGCTTTCGTTGAGCCTTTCTGCTTTGTCTGACACGCCGCCGCTTGCCAACTCCTGAAGCGTTGAGCACGATATCACCATCGCCGACAGCAAAATGATAGCTAGCCGAAGATCTGATTTGTTTTCGTTCTTAAATAAGCTCACAGGCTACCTCCGATCGAGACGTTCCAATACCTAACTCTGACGCAGATACGATATCCTCAACCGACTATCTTCGCAAATTGACTGCCGCCTAACCTCGCATTTTTCTCTTTTCCCGTCGTTCGGTGTAGAATCACCCTTTTGAACATTTTTCAAATATGTCTGCACCGAATATCGAGACAATCGTATCACTTTCTAAGCGCCGTGGGTTTGTTTATCCGGCCTCCGACGTCTATGGCGGACTCGGTTCGTCCTGGGACTACGGTCCGCTCGGCGTCGAGCTTGCCAACAATATCAAGAAAAGCTGGTGGAACTGGCTTGTATACGAACGCGACGATATTGAAGGCCTTGATTCATCAATAATTCAAAATCGCTTGGTGTGGAAATATTCAGGCCATGAGGACACATTCAGCGATCCGCTAGTCGATTGCCGCGAATGCAAAGCTCGTCTTCGGCAGGACAAGCTCGACAAAGACGCAGACGGGAAATTCGTTTGTTCAAATTGCGGACTGACCAACCTGACCGACCCGAAAGATTTTAATCTGATGTTTCGGACGACTGTCGGGGCGGCGTCGGCCGATGATGATCCAATGGCGCTTGCATACCTGCGGCCGGAAACGGCACAGGGCATATTTACGAATTTCGCAAATGTGCTAAACACCTCAAGGCGAAAGTTACCTTTCGGCATCGCGCAGATCGGCAAGGCTTTTCGGAATGAAGTAACGCCGGGCAACTTCATCTTCCGCACGCGCGAGTTTGAGCAGATGGAGCTCGAATATTTCGTCAAGCCGGAGGCAGCCCCTGAGGCACATCAGGAATGGCTGGACGGTTTTGACGTCTGGCTGCGTTCGCTTGGAATTTCTGACGCGAATCTCAAACATTACGAACAGGACAAGCACGAACTCGCACATTATTCCGACCGAACCGTCGATATTCTTTATCGATTTTTTCCCGAACGCGACGACGAAGAAAAACAGTGGGACGAGCTGATGGGCATTGCCAACCGGACGGATTATGATCTTCGCGTACATTCCAAAAAGCCGGAAGATGCCGAAGGGAAGCGGATCAATCCCGATTCGACCGAGGATCTCTCGTTTTTCGACACCGCGACCAACGAACGCTATTACCCGTACATTATCGAGCCGTCGGTCGGCGTGAATCGAACGCTTCTTGCCGTCATGATGGACGCCTACGAGGAGCGGACGAACGACAAAGGCGAAGTTCGTGTCATTTTGAAGCTCAAACCCGAACTCTCTCCGATCAAGGTCGCCGTTCTGCCGCTTGCGAAAAACAAACCGGAGATCGTCGCAATGGCACGAAAGCTCAAGAAAGACCTTCAGCCTTCGATGCGTGCCGTCTATGACGACACCGGCGGCATCGGCAAACTCTACGCCCGTCAAGATGAGATCGGCACGCCATTCTGCGTCACCGTCGACCACGAATCGCTCGAAGACAACGCCGTCACCGTCCGCGACCGCGACACCTGGGAACAGGAACGGGTCAGCGTCGATAAGTTGAAGGACATTCTGAGCAGCCGCTTGAAGTAGTATGAAGAAGATCATTGAATGCGTTCCCAATTTCAGCGAGGGACGCGACTTAAATATTATCCGGCAGATCACGAAAGAGATCGAGCGGATCGACGGCGTTAAGCTGCTCGACGTAGACCCCGGAGTGACGACTAACCGGACTGTGGTGACGTTCGTCGGTACGCCGGAAGAGGTCCTTGAGGCCGCGTTTCAGGCTATCAAGAAAGCTCAGGAACTCATCGACATGCGAAGCCACAAGGGCGATCATCCTCGGTTTGGTGCGACCGACGTTTGCCCGCTCGTTCCGGTTTCAGGCATAACGATGGAAGAGGTCGCCGCCTACGCTCGCCAGCTTGGTGAACGCATCGGCAATGAGCTGGATATTCCTGTCTTCCTTTATGAAAACGCGGCATCCGAACCAAAGCGACGCAATTTGGCCAACAACCGTGAAGGCGAATATGAAGGATTGAAGGACCGAATAGGGACGCCCGAATGGAAGCCCGACCACGGGCCTGTGGAATTCAATGAAAGCGTCGCTCGTTCAGGTGCGACGGCGGTTGGGGCACGTGACTTTCTGATCGCGGTAAACTTTAACCTAAACACCACCTCCACCCGCCGGGCGAATGCCATCGCTTTTGATGTTCGCGAAAAGGGAAGGCCGAAACGCGAGGGGGATCCGATCACCGGCAAGCCCATTGCCGACGAAAATGGCGAACCCGTTATGCTTCCGGGCACACTTAAAGGCACGAAGGCGATCGGCTGGTTTATTGACGAATACGGCATCGCCCAGGTTTCGATGAATATTACGAACCTTTCCGAAACGCCGCTTCACGTCGCCTTTGACGAGGTTTGTGCGAAGGCAGACGCACGCGGTGTCCGCGTGACGGGAATGGAGATCGTCGGCCTTGTCCCGAAACGTGCGATCATCGAAGCAGGCGAGCATTACCTGCGGAAACAGCAACGTTCGCGGGGCATTACCGAAGCGGAAAAGGTCAAAATAGCGATCCGATCGTTGGGCCTGAGCGATCTGAAGCCTTGGAACCCGAACGAGAAGATCATCGAATACGTCCTCGCTGCGGACGAGAAGAAGGCGAGTCTCGTTGATCTCACCTGTCGCGGTTTTGCCGACGAGACCGCCTCCGAATCGCCCGCTCCTGGCGGTGGGTCGATCTCGGCGTACCTCGGTGCTCTTGGGGCGGCTCTTGGGGCAATGGTCGCGAATCTTTCCTCTCACAAAGCAGGATGGGATGATCGCTGGGAAGAGTTTTCGGATCACGCGGTCAATGCACAGGCGATCAAAGAAGACCTGCTCCATCTTGTTGACGAAGACACAAATTCGTTCAACAAGATGATGGATGCCTTCGGCCTGCCGAAGGGAACCGATGAACAAAAGGCTGCAAGAACCGCCGCGATACAGGAAGCGACGAAATACGCAACCGAAATTCCATTCAGGACAATGCAGCGTTCCTTTGATGCATTTGAGATGATCAAAGCAATGGCAGAACATGGCAATCCCAACTCCGTTTCTGACGCCGGCGTCGGAGCCCTGTGTGCCCGTTCCGCGGTGATGGGAGCCTACCTCAACGTCAAGATCAACGCAACGGGCCTTAAGGATCAAACTTTTGCCGAAGACATACTTTCCCGCGGGGCCCAACTCGAAAGCCGGGCGATCGTAGCCGAGACTGAGATCATGGCTATTGTCAACGAGAAGATCGAGAAGTGATCGAATGAATTGATCTTGACTCTACGGGCGACCGTCAGAGGAGAAAGTGAACTTAAGGCCATTTTTCGAGCATCAGCTTCCGAACCCGACCGATACTGCAATATAAAGGGCGATGAGTCCTAAAATGAAAAGAACAACTTGCAGCGGAATGATCCAACGGGCCCATTTTGTCCAAGAGATGCCGCCCAAGGCGAGTGCTCCCATCAGCACAGGGCTCGTCGGGATGATCATATTGGTGAAGCCATCTCCCATCTGAAAGGCCAATACCGCCGTTTGCCGGGTTACGCCGACCAGGTCCGAGAGCGGAGCCATAAGCGGAATGGTCAGTGCCGCCTGTCCGCTGCCGGACGGGACAAAGAAATTGATCGCGGTCTGGCTCGCAAACATCACCATTGCTGCTGTAGCTGAGCTTGTGCCTTCAAGCGTTGTCGCCATCGCATGGAGGATGGTATCGATCACCTGGCCGTCTTGCAGAACGATCAGGATGCCGCGGGCGAGGCCGATTATCACACCCGTGACGGCGAGCTGCCGAACGCCGTCTGTAAAGGCGGTGGCGGTCCCGTTGCCGCCGAGCCCGCCGACAATTCCCATGAGAATTCCCATGCCGATGAAGAGAGCCGCGATCTCGATGATATACCAACCAAATCCGCCCTGTTCCGGTGGCAATACGCCGAATACAAGCATTCCAAGTCCGAGACAGAAGATAGCAAGGACGGCCTTCTGCGGCCCCGTGAAGGGGGTATCGACATCATCCAGGTGAAGGCCTTCAGATCTTTTCTTCTGGTCATCTTCATAGGTCGGACTGGACTCCGGATCGCGGTTCACACGACGGGCATGCCACATTACGAATGCGATCCCGATCGCCGTCGTTACGCACCACAACCCCATTCGAAAGCCGGAACCCGAAAATAGCGCGACGCCCGCGATCCCTTGAGCGATGCCCACTGTGAATGGATTAAAGAACGCGGCGGCAAAACCCGTCATTGACCCAACGATCGGGATGGCCGCACCGGTGATAGAATCGTAGCCTAGGGCCAAAGCGAGCGGTACGAAAATAAGCACAAATGGCACTATCTCTTCCGCCATGCCGAAGATCGCTCCGCCAAGCGAGAAAAGCGTCATGAAAAGGGGGATGATCATGATCCCCAGCTTTCGAGATTTCCGCGAGGCGGCTACGAGTCTTCGCAATGCAGAATCAACCGCACCCGTTTGCTGCAGTATCGAAAAAGCTCCGCCCACCAGAAATACAAATGCGATGACCTGCACGACATCCGGATCCGTGAACCCAAGGATCGGGGCCTTTAGCACCATTCCTACTGAGTGCACGACCGATCCGACAAATCCCCGGTCTTCGGGAACTATCGTCTGAAAAGTGCCGGGCAGAACGACCTCGCGAGTACCTACGCCGGGTACTGCCATCTCGGACCGTTCGTATTTACCGGGCGGGATTATCCACGTCAACACTGCTGCGAATAGAATTATCGCAAAGATTATGAGTGCCGTATCTGGGGATCTAAATCGCTGAGCAATTGAGGTCTCTTTAGGTTCTGTGGTCATAATGAAGGTGCGGCAATTTTTTAGGTGATAGTATTCGCCGAAACATCCGGTGTCAAGCAACTTTGCAATTATGAGACTTATTTGCAGGTTGCAATCGGTTGGGCTATTTTCAAGTATGCGGAAGATCCTTTTGGGCGTTCGAATGAGACGGCCTTTATCGTGCCACCAATGAGCCAATGCCGATGTTGCCGAAAAAAGTGAAGAAACTGGCGGAGTACATCCGCGACGAAGGCGGGCGGGCGATGCTTGTGGGCGGATGCGTGCGTGACGAGCTGATGGGCACCCGGCCGAAGGACTGGGACCTGGAGGTTTATGGCATAAAACCTGAACGCCTAAAAGAGATTCTCAAAACCTTCGTCGATACATTTGATCCTATCGGCGATGATCTCCGAGCTAACCACGAAGAGATCCCAGATCCGACGTCTCCGATCCCAGATCGCCTAAAGGTGGTCGGCGAGGCGTTTGCGGTCTATAAACTTGGACATGACCTGGATATCTCGCTGCCCCGGCGTGACCGCAAGGTCGGGCGTGGGCATCGCGGGTTCGTGGTCGAAGGCGACCCGGACATGTCGTTCGAAGAGGCGTGTTCGAGGCGTGATTTCACCGTCAATGCGATCTTGAAAGACCCGCTGACCGGCGAGATCGTTGATCCGTTTGATGGACGCCTGGATATTGAGCAGAAAGTCCTACGCCAAGTTTCGGACGAAACATTTGCTGAGGACAGCCTTCGTGTGCTTCGGGCGGCTCAATTCGCGGCTCGGCTCGGCTTCGCTGTCGCACCCGAAACCGCAGCGATATGCAAGACCATCGACGTCACTGATCTGCCCCGCGAACGCACCTGGGGTGAAGTGGAAAAGCTTCTCCTTCAGGCCGAAGAGCCGTCCGTCGGCCTCAACTTGCTCTACGAATTCGGTGTGGTCGATCAGATCTTTCCTGAACTTAAATCTCTCGTTGGCGTGCCGCAGGAGCCCGAATGGCACCCCGAAGGCGACGTCGATGTCCACACCCTGATGGTAGTCGACGAGGCTCGAAAGTTGATCGACGAACTGCCGTATGAACGCAAGGTGGCGGTGATGCTCGGAGCACTTTGCCATGATCTCGGTAAACCTCCTACGACCGAATTCGTTGAGGGCCGATGGCGTTCGCGTGGCCACGATGAGGCAGGCGTTGAGCCGACGATATCGCTGCTCGACACGCTTGGCGTGTTTACTTTGAATGGTTTTGACGTTCGCGAACAGGTCGTCCAACTCGTCCGCTATCACCTGAAGCCGGGCGAATTCTACAAAGCCGAAGACAAGAACCCGGTCGGCGACGGAGCGTTTCGCCGTCTTGCCCGCAAGGTCGAACCCGACCTGCTCTACCGTGTCGCCAAGGCCGACAGCCTCGGCCGTTATCCCGACGGCGACCGCAGCATGATGATCTTCGGATCGGAAGCTCAGGAATGGTTCATCGAAAAGGTTCGCGAGCTTCAGATCGAGAAGAAAGCTCCCGAACCGATATTGATGGGCCGTCACCTGATCGAACTAGGCCTGAAGCCCGGACCCGATTTCAAACGAGTCCTCGATGCCGTCTACGAAATGCAGCTCGATGGCAACATCACCAACCTAGACGAAGCCCTCCGCAAAGCCCGGCTTCTCATCCCACGTTCTAACTCTTAAACAAACAGCTTTAGGTGTTTAGAGCTGTTAATGTTTCGGATGTTTATGTTTAAAGAGCATCTTCTGGCAAATCACCTAAACCTTTTCTTACGCCTTTTATTGTTTGTTTAGGGAGTTTGTCCTTTGTCTCGGGTCTCTAATTCCTTCTTCTCCTCTTCGGCTATCTCTGCTTTTACGCTTTCGTGTTTTATGTCGACACGCAGACGTCGGTAGAAGCTCATGAACTGGTTGGCTACCCACGGGATCGCGAAAAACGAAAGTATATATCCTCGCCAGTCATTTAGCAGGAGTTGGAATCCCGTCAAGAATAGAACAGCGAGTGTGACCCAATGGCTAAAACAGTATTCGCACGTGAAGACGTAAAAAAACTTGCGTTCAAATATCGTCCGACCGCTCTCGCTCCTCTTCTTGCAGATCTCCCGCCACTCGGAAAATACTTCCTCCTGCGTAACGGTCCATGCGACCGACGCAACGACGAGCGACAAGATCAGCAGCCCAAAGATTTGTAGCGAGATCGGCATTGATTTAAAGCTAGTTTGCGGTTTTTGACTGATTAAATCAATCAAAAACCGCAAACCATGACTGCGTGTCAGCCGTACCTGGCTGGATATGTGTGTAACCTACTGCTTGCCTTCAAGGAACGCCTTCAACCTGCGTGAACGCGACGGATGCCGGAGCTTTCGCAAGGCCTTGGCTTCGATCTGCCGGATACGCTCGCGGGTAACGGCGAAGTGCTGGCCGACCTCTTCGAGTGTGTGCTCGGAGCCTGTGTTGCCGAGCCCAAACCGCATTTTGATGACCTTTTCCTCACGCGGGGTGAGCGTCGCAAGGACCTCGTCGGTTATCTCACGCAGATTGGAGAAGGTGACGGATTCAGCCGGGTTCAGTATCGAGCGATCTTCGATAAAGTCGCCGAGATGCGAATCTTCCTCTTCGCCGATCGGCGTTTCCAGCGATATCGGTTCCTGTGCGATCTTCAGCACCTTGCGGACCTTCGATACCGGAATGTCCATCCGCTTGGCGATCTCTTCGCTTGACGGTTCACGGCCGAGTTCCTGAACAAGCAGACGTGATGTGCGGATCAGCTTGTTGATGGTTTCGATCATGTGCACCGGAATGCGGATCGTACGGGCCTGATCGGCGATTGCACGCGTGATCGCTTGTCGGATCCACCACGTGGCATAGGTCGAGAATTTATATCCGCGACGCCACTCAAACTTATCGACCGCTTTCATCAGGCCGATGTTGCCTTCCTGAATGAGGTCAAGGAACTGCAGCCCGCGGTTGGTGTATTTCTTGGCGATCGAAACGACGAGGCGAAGGTTGGCTTCGACCAGCTCGCGTTTTGCCTGATTGGTCTCATATTCGCCGACGCTGATCGTCTGGAACGAACGTTTGATCTCGACGGTCGGCAGCAAATACTTCAGCTCGATCGCGGCGAGGTTCTCCTTGCTTTCAGCGATCTTGGCATTGAGCTGCCGCTTTTCGGCTGCGGGCGGTTTCTTGGCCGCTTTCTCCTGAGCCTTCTTTATCGCACGTTCGTTTTTGCGGATCTCTTCGACCGTTTTGCGGATAGACGAGATCAGCACCTGCATCGAATGTTCGGTCAGGTTAAGGTTCTTGACCTCCTGAGCGATCTCCAGCCGGGCACGTGCTGTCTGGCGGCGAAGCCGCATCAGCTTTCTGGATTTCTTGGCCTTGTTGGTTTCCTGCTCCTTTCGAAGCTGGTTCCAGATCTTGATCGCAGCGGCGAAATTCTGCTTGATATTGCCGATGCCTTCCAGCGTCCAACGCAGATATTCCTCGGCCTTGTCTTCTTCGAGCGAGATCTCTGCCTGCTCCGAGAAAACGACCGTCTCGCGAATGCTCGCCTTTCCTGCCAATAGGTCGTCGCCTATCTTCAGCAGCCGTTCGACGGCAATGGGCGAACGCGAAATGGCCTTATGGGTCTTCATTTGGCCGCGTTCGATGCGTTTGGCAATGACGACCTCGCCCTCGCGGGTCAGCAGCGGGACGATGCCCATCTCACGCAGATAAAGGCGTACAGGGTCGTTCGACTTGTCCAACGCACCTGCCGAAAGGTCGAGGTCGAGGTCTTCCTCTTCTTCCTCGGCCGCTTCTTCATCATCCACGGCCAGATTCGACGCACGCTCAAGCAGGCGAGCATCGGTCTCAGCCACCGATATATTAGCTCCCTCCAGACGTTCAAGGACGTCCTCAAGGTCGTCGGGAGACATCATGTTTTCGGGAATTTCGCGGTGAAGTTCGTCGAGGCTTAAAAATTTCTTTCGTTTCCCGATGGCCAGCAGCCGGTCCATCAAGTCTTCTTTTTCGTCGTAATCCGGCATATTCAGTTAACGAAGTTGGATTGTTTCAAACCCGTTTTCGTTGTTCACAATCACAGTTTAAAACGCTCCGCAGGTCCAAAAAGTTTCGCATTAGTCTGGCGAACTTTTAAACCGAGAAGTATATCACAGCTCCCGTATTTTCGTAAGGAGATCACGCTGCATTCGGTCAAGATCGAGCTTTTCGCCGACAAGGTGCGGAAGGGCAGCAACGTCGCCGGTCTGCTCGGCAGCGATCAGCTGTTGCGAGACCTCAAAGATGCGGTTGGTTATCGCCATCGAACGCAGCGTAAAAATGCAGTTTTCGGCATGATGATAGACCTCGTCGATGACCTCGCCCGGCTGGCGTTTGGCTTCAGTTATGAGCAGCATTCCGACCAGATCGTGCAGGAATTCATCGTCACCGACGTGTTCGATCACGTTCTCCAGCGAAAAGTCGAGCCCGTGCTCCAGATGATGGAAAAGTGCACGAAAGAGCGGAGCCGACGCCAGATGCTCGTAATCGGTCTCCTCAAGTATCGGCAAAACCTTGGCCTGTAGCTCGCGGTCATAGACCAGCAGCTCCAAAAGGTGCTGTTCGGCGACGGTGATCTTGGCCTGGGTCACGGTCCGCACCTGTCGTTTGAGGTCACGCGGTTCCTGTCGCCCATCGCCTTTTACGGCTCGCCAAAGGTCGCGTTTCAGCGGTTCATCATCAAAGCGAAAAAAGGTCATCGCCTGGTCGAACGATTCACGCTTCTGGATCGGATTCTTGATCGCGGCAAGTATCGGCAAGACCTCTTCGACGGCCTCGGACTTCTGCTTCGGGTTAAACAGGCTCTTGCCGGCTATCGACGCTTCGAGAACGAAATTGAGGAACGAGGCCGCCTTTCCGCGGGCTCCGTTGTAGCCTTCGGTCCCGTTCGCACGGACGAAATCATCCGGGTCCTGACCGTCAGGCAGCACGAGCACCTTCACCTCAAAGTCCTGCGGCAATAGATGTTCTATGGCACGTTTTGCGGCCTTGATGCCGGCCTGATCGCCGTCGTAATTGATCACAATGCGTTTGGTGAAACGCGAAAGCAGCTTTGATTGCTCGGGCGTGAACGCCGTCCCGAGGCTCGCCGCAACGTTCGTGATCCCAAACTGATACAGAGCGATCAGGTCCAGATAGCCTTCCACCAATATCGCGAACTTCTTCTGCCGGATGGCCTCTTTCGACTGAAAAAGTCCGTACAAATGCTGGCCTTTGACGTATGCAGGCGTCTCTGGCGAGTTGAGGTATTTGGGCTGGTCGTCGCCCATCGCACGGGCTCCAAACGCTATCGGATCGCCGTTTACGTCCAGCACGGGGAACATTATTCGCCCTCGGAAGCGGTCAAACACACGCTCCTTTTCCTCGTTGACGGAGACCAGGCCGCTCTGCTCTATCAGCTTGTCGTCCGCACCTTTTTCGCGAAGCAGGCCGAGCAATGCGTCCCACGAATCAGGCGAAAAGCCGATGCGGAACTGTCGCTGAACTTCCTCCGAAATGCCCCGGCTCTCCAGATATTCGCGGGCCGCCTTCGCCTTTTTGTCCTTTGACTGCAGCTCGCCTTCCCAAAACTCCAGAGCGACCTTGTTCAGCTCAATGACCTGTTCCGAGAGCTGTTTCTTCTCTTCTTTTCGCTTTTTGTTTTGCTGATATTGCCCGTCATCGATCGGTTCCGGCAGCGGCACTCCGGCCATTTCCGCAACGCGTTGGATAGCCTCGGGGAAGTTCAAACCCTCCATTTCCATCAGGAAAGTGAACGCATTCCCGCCCTTTCCGCAGCCGAAGCATTTGTAGAAACCCTTCGCCGGATTGACCGAGAACGAGGGCGTCTTCTCCTGATGAAACGGACAGCAAGCCATCCAGTTCGCCCCCTTCTTCTTCAGCGGAGCATACGGCTCGATCAACCGCACCAGATCAGCACGGTCCTTCAGGTCATCAATAAAATATTGGTCGTAAAGCAAGCCAGAATTATACCACCCAACTCCCCGCAGAACCTTCTAACTTACAGTTTCGGTGTGAGAAGGTGTTAGAAGAGATTGCGGAATGCGGACCCGCGCGTTGAGCTTACGGTAGGGTGCCGGCTCGGAAAGTTGGCGCGGGGCTTCCAATGGGAACCAGCCATAGCTGCATCTCGTCGGCTTCGCGGAGGCCGGCAAATCTTGTTTTGATCTTTCTTGCGGGTATTCCATGTTCACGCGAAAGCTTTGTTGACGTGAGTTGCAGAGCACGGCGGACAATACTCGCTCTGTTTCGGTTTGCAACGGAGGCAATGAGGTATGCCTGCAAATTCGGATCCGAGTTAAGGGCTATGGCGAAGTCGTAGAGGTTCAAGCCCCAGTCGCAGGGCTCCGTTGTGTCAAACCCATAACCAAATTCAACACCTTCCTTCGTGATTGAAATGATCGAACTAGAATCGAAGAGAGTCGGTTCGGCTATAGCCGTTGTGCGGTAGGGCGGCGGCAGTTCGGGCTTCGATACGCCGTCAACCGAGATCCAGTAATCGAACCGCATCGTTCCTGCGTCAGGAGCCCTAAAAATCTTGATACGATTGGGATCGAATCTTCGAAAGACAACATGCTTTTGGAAGGTGCTGAAGTACTTTAGAAATCTGCCCAGCATCGACCGATCGGCATTTGCGATGACATAGCCAATGGAGCCCGGCGTTTGCTGTAACTCGACCATAAAGCTGTCCATTCGGAACCTAGAATCTTCAGTACACAAAGAATTCTCCGTCAGGTCGGGCTGAAACAATTGCTTCTGGTCTTGGGCAAAAGAATCATTAGCCGAGATCACAAAGCAGAACGCGACCATTAACAAACCAACGAGTTTCACGCCCGTCCTCCTTGTCTGACGTAGTGAGATCTCGAAAAGCCGCACGAGTTCGGCAAAGTTCGCGGCTGATTCAAGTATTGAATAAAGTGCATAATTAAGGAAGATACCAAAACTCGGTGATCGGTTCTTGGCCGACAGGTTTGGTGGGCTTTACGATGAATATTCGGATTCGATCTCTGGCGATGCCGTGGTTAACAACGAGTTCGGAGACGACGGTCTCTGAACGGCGTCGGGCAGCACTTGTTAATGGGTCTCGGAAGACCAGGTTGGCTCGCGATATTGGATTAGCGGCAAGAAAATTGCCGAAGACGTCGACACTATTCTTGCTGCATTCTACTTGCCCATATAATTCCTCGAACCCAAAGATAAAAGGCCTTTCAATTGTATGCGGGATCTCATAAGATCGGTCGATATCCACATTTGGTTCTACGGCTCCCGATGGCAGCACCCAGAAACGAATTTGGATTTCGCTCTCATTACTCGAACGGACGATCTTTAGTCGAGTCGAATCGAAGCGACGGAAACGAGTGTAAAGCTCTATCCATCGTTGTCGAAAGACGCTATCCCGACGCCCCTCCGGTGAGTTCGCGATGGTCACAAAACCAGTTGATCCCGGGTTATTAAAAAGCTCTACATAGAAATGGTCGAGACGAGCCAGAAGATCGCCGCACGGCAGATCGCCAAACTCATCAACCAGAACCGCCTTGGGCGTTTCCTGTCCAACGGTCGTCGCGAACAGTGAGACAGCAAATATCAACGCCAGACAAATACGCCGCATCATATCAGCACGGTCCTTCAGGTCATCAATTAAATACTTGTCGCAGGGCATGCGGGAATTATACCACCCGACTCTAAACAAACAGGGAGAGGTGTTTGAACCTGTTTAGATGTTTGAAGTGTTTACCGCAGGATGCAGACTGCGGAATGCGGATCTCTGTATTTCCCGGGATTAAGTGCCTTCTCGGCGGTTAAAAAGCTTCCCGGTGGAATGAGTGTGGAAAGGATGCTTTTAAACATAAACATCCTAAACATCTAAACAGCTCTAAACACCTGGAGATGTTTGTTTAGGAAGTTAGAGCTTGATCTCGGCGATGGTGGCTCCGTTTCCGCCTTGGTCTGGGGGGGCGAAGGTGAAGTTTTCGACGAGTTCGTGATTTTTTAGGAAGTGGTGGACGTAGTTTTTGAGGGCACCGGTGCCGAAGCCGTGGATGATGCGAACGCGGGGAAGCGAGCCAATGTAGGCTTCGTCGATGAAGCGGTCGAGTTCGTATTCGGCCTCGGCGGTGGTGTGGCCGATGAGGTTGAGCTCGGCGGCGACGTCGGGGGAATCGATGGGTTTGGAAAGAGAGCGGTCGGGCGAGGACACGCTGCTTGAGGGCCGTGTTTCTGCCTGAACTACCTGGAGGTCGGCGATCTTTTGGCGAAGACGGATGTTGCCGATGAGGACTTCGGCGGTGTCCTTGTCGAGCTTTTCCACGATTCCGACGTTTCCGAAAGAGGTGAGGACGCTGGAGCCGACGGAGACAACCACCCCGTCACCCGAAGCGGGAGTTGCATCGCTTTTCGTGAAAGGAGCGGAGCCTCGGAACCCAGTCGCTATCGCTCCCGGTTCTGACTTGACGGCACCGATCTTGGAGACGACGGCACGGTTGAGTTCGGCTTTGCGGGCTGAGCGTTCTTTGTCGAGCTTGTTCTTTAGGGCTTTGTCCTCAAGCGAGCTGATGAAGGCCTTTGACTGGCGTTCGAAGGCTTCGACGGTCTCGGCCAGTTCCTGTTCGAACTCCTTCTGGCGAGCCTTTTCTTTCTTGATGGCTTCGATGTCAAGGCTGACGTATTTCATCGCCGTAGCTTCGCGTTCTTCTTCCAGAGCGATGCGGAGGTCTTCGGCACGCTTGGTCTCGTCCTGCAGTTTGCGAAGATAAGCCTCGGCGTCCTGTGCCGAAATATCGAGGTTCTGCCGTGCGTGATCGATCACCTCCGGCAAGATGCCGAAGCGGCTGGCGATCTGAATTCCGGACGAAGCACCGGCAAGGCCGAGCAAGAATTTATAGGTGGGCTTGAGCGTTTTCTCGTCGAATTCGACCGAGGCGTTTATCACTCCGGGGTCGTTGGCGGCGTAGATCTTCAGCCCACGGTAATGGGTCGAAGCGATGACCTGTGCACCTTTCTGACGGAAATGGTCGACGATCGCAACGCCGAGAGCAGAGCCTTCCTCGGGGTCGGTACCTGTGCCTGCTTCGTCCAGCAACACGAGCGACGGCGGCACGCATTCCTTCATCATCGAAGCGATGTTCGACATGTGCGACGAGAAGGTCGAGAGGTTTGCGGACAGCGATTGGTGATCGCCGATGTCTGCCAGTATCGAGCGATAAAAGGGAATCCGGGCCTCACTCGCCGGAACCGGAAGCCCCGATATCGCCATCAGCGAAAGCAGGCCGGCGGTCTTCAGCACAACGGTCTTTCCGCCTGCGTTGGCACCGGAGATGATCATCACGGAAGCGTTTTCGGCCAGCTTGAAACTGGCTGGAACGATCGTTTGAGCTTCCGTTTTGGAATTAGCCTTAAGCTGTAAGCTATCAGCCGTAAGCTGTTCCAGATTGTGTTGAAGAAGCGGATGTCGGGCGTCGACGAGTTCGAGCTTGCCGCTGTCGGAGATGTCGGGCACGACGGCTTTGAATTTGCGGGCGAATTCGACCTTTGCCTTGATAAAATCCAGCTCGGCAACGGCTTCGACGGAGGCTTCGACGGCGGGAAGCTGTTCGCGAAGCTGCTCGGTGAGTTCGAAGAGGATGCGGGCGATCTCTCGTTCTTCTTTGCCCTTTAAGTTCTGGAGTTCGTTGTTAGCTTCGATGGCTTCGAGCGGTTCGACGAAGACGGTCTGGCCGCTGGACGAGAAGCCGTGGGCGACGCCGCTCACCTTTCCGCGAAAGTCCGATTTGACCGGAATGACGAAACGATCGTTTCGCATCGTCACGATCTGATCCTGAATAGCATCGCCGCTGCTTCGCATGACGGACTCGAGCGATTTGGTCAGGCGTGCACGTTGTGCGTTGATCTCACGGCGGATGCGGGCAAGCTCGGGCGAAGCGGAATCGTCGATCTCGCCTCCGGGCAGAAGCTTTTTGGAGATGAGGTTCAGGGCCGCAAGCAGCGTCGGTGGAATGCCTTCGACTATCGTCCACAGCGTCGGAACAACGTCCCTTTCGGGATGCATCGACGAGCGGGCAAACATCGCCTGATTACAGACACGAGCGACCTCCAGCATGAGATTTGGCTCAAGCGTTGCGTTGCGGATCTTTAAGATAGCGACGGCGTCAGTCGGATCCTCATGCCCACTGAACGACCAGGTGACCTGCTTTTCTTCGTTGAGGACGATGGTCTCGGCGATGGCAGCAAGGTCACGGTCAAGCTCGATACGGCTCGTATGCGGATGCAGGTCAGCGAACCGGTCAGCACCCATCGGAGTCTGAGCGTTCCGGCTGACAAGCTCGAGGAGCTTTGCGTATTCAAGTGTTTCGAGCGAAAAACTCATTTAAGAATTATCCACAGATAGATCGGAATGAACACAGATCATAGGTTGAAAATTCTTGCGATTTCATCTGTGTTTATCCTTCTTTATCTGTGGTTGAAAAGCCTATTCTTCCACCGTCACGCCTTTCCAGAAGGCGATGTGGCCTTCTATGTTCTTGGCATCATCCTTTGCCGAAGGGTAGTACCAAGCGGCGTCTTTGTTTGTTTCACCATTAACGACCACGTCGTAATAACTTGCCGTCCCTTTCCAACCGCAGACGGTCTGATGATCGCTGGGCTTAAATTTGTCTTTGTTTATCGAGTCGGCAGGGAAATAGTGGTTCCCCTCGACGACTACCGTGTTATTGCTTTCGGCGATAGTTTCGCCATTCCATGTTGCTTTCATATATTTTGTTTACCCAGTTCTGACTTAAAGGAACCTTGCTCTAATTTCCGGCGTCGGCATCATGCAGGCATCCTGTTTGCCGAACATTTTATAGCGATACTTCGCGAACAACTTGTAAAAGAGATCGCGGATCGGACGGGGCACTACGATGAATGCGTAATTCCATTTCCAGATGCCATCGAGCCGTCTAGCGATCCGCAACGCTCCGGTCGAATGGGTGTATGCCTTATCGTCTTCGACCACGATAACCGAATCCGTGTCAGCCGGATCGATGCCGTGCTTCTCGATCAGTTCGCCTCCGATGTCCGATTGCAGCGGGGCAAACTTAAAGTAACCCGCCCTGTCGCGTTCGATCACAAAGTTGACCGAACTGTTGCAGAAATTGCACACGCCGTCGAACAGCACAATAGCTCCCATAAATAAATTCTACCGCAATTTTCGGATAGATTTCAGTTAGCTCGGCGGATAAACTCATTTAACTATGGAAACGGAAGTGTTCTGGCAAGCGGTTACGACGAACGATGCACGGTTCGACGGCGTGTTCTATCTAGGCTTCAGAACGACAGGTATCTATTGCAAGCCGTCATGCCGGGCTCGGATGCCGAAACGCGAGAATACGGCGTTTTACCCGACTTGTGGCGAGGCGGAGGCGTCCGGACTGCGGGCGTGCCTGCGTTGCAAGCCGAAGGAGAAGACCACAACAGACGCGACGGTAGCTGCGGTGATAAAGGCTTGCGAACAGTTGGACTGCGACGAGCCGGTCACGCTGAAGGACCTCGCAGCGGCGGTCGGTTTGAGCACGTTTCATCTGCAGCGAAGCTTCAAATCGGTGATCGGTGAGACGCCAAAGAAATATGCAGAGGCAAAGACAACGGAACGATTCAAACGAGAACTCAGGAACGGAAACGACGTGACGACCGCGATGTACGATGCAGGCTTCGGGTCGCCGAGCAGGCTATATGAGAAGGCGAACGAAGAGATCGGCATGACACCCGCCGACTATAAGAAAGGCGGCAGCGGCGTAAAGATAAACTTTGCGATAACCGACTGCGAACTAGGCCGCATTCTCGTCGCACGCACGATCAAAGGGCTCTGCAATGTCGCGTTTGCTGACCGTGACGAAGAGCTGATCGACAACCTGCGGCAGGAGTTTCCGAATGCCGAGATCGAAAAAGATGTTGCGGTCCTGAAGGATTTCGGCGACGAGATATTGAAGCATCTTGCCGGCAAAAAGAAGCGGCTCGACCTGCCGCTTGATATTCAGGCGACGGCGTTTCAGATGCAGGTTTGGGAACTCTTGCGAAAGATCCCATATGGCGAGACCATCACATACACGCAGATCGCCGAAATGCTGGGCGACAAGAACAAGGTCCGAGCCGTTGCCCGAGCCTGTGCCACGAACCGCATCGCCGTCGTCATTCCTTGCCACCGCGTGATCGGCAAAAGCGGAAAGCTGACCGGCTATCGCTGGGGCCTGGAGCGGAAATTGACTTTGCTCGAATCGGAAAAGAGCGGTTAATGGCATTTCGGTTCCCAAAAGCCAATTCGTCCCGCTACCAATTCGTCCCGCTAAAGAGAACGGCCGCTCTTTGCATTCTGAAACTTTTGGATTATCCTCTCCGTAAACGAGTTACTAAAAATCGATTCAGTTTTTCACGCCTTTTCAATTTGTTATGAAAGTAAAATTCTTCTTGTTCGCGATTGCGGCGATCGGGTTGTGTTCGGTCACCACTGCGTTTGGGCAATCTTACGCCGTAACCAATGCCCGCATCGTGACAGTTTCCGGAGCAACCATCGATCGCGGAACCGTCGTGGTCCGGAATGGACTGATCGAAGCGGTTGGTGCGAATATCACGGCTCCGGCCGACGCCAAGGTGTTTGACGGCAATGGCTTGACGGTCTATCCGGGGTTCTTCGACACTGTCTCTAGCCTCGGCTTGCAGCCCGCTACGCTTGCGACCGGAGGCCCGGGAGCTCAAGGCCAACCGGCACCGTCGACGTCAAATTATCCCGTCGGATTTCGGCCCGAGGACATGTCCGCCGACAGCCTTCGGGTTGGCGAGGACCAGTTCGAAGCGGCACGCAACGCCGGGTTCACCTCGATCCTGACCGTTGGCCGGACCGGCATCTTCAATGGCCGATCGGCGATCATCAATCTTGCTGGCGATTCGGCATCGGCGATGGTCGTAAAGTCCCCGGCCGCCATCCACATTTCATTTGCGACGATTCCGGGAACGTATCCGGGCTCGTTGCTCGGGATGTTTTCGGCAACGCGGCAAATGTTCCACGACGCGAAACGGCACCAGGAACTTATTAAGATGTACGACGCTGATCCGCGTGGAATCCGGCGGCCGCCGGCCGACCGCTCGCTTGAGGCGTTGATACCGGCTCTCGACCGGACCGTGCCTATCGTTTTCAACGCCAACACGGAGATCGAGATCATCCGTGCGATCGATTTTGCAAAAGAATTCAACCTTCGGCTTATCATTGCCGGCGGGCAAGAGGCAGGCAAGGTTATCGACAGGATCAAAGCCGCAGACGCCGCTGTGCTCTTTTCGCTGAATCTGCCGAAGCGAACGACCGCTGCTTCGCCGGACGCTGATCAGGAAAGCCTCGATCTGCTTCGCTTTAGAGCTGAGGCACCAAAGGCAGCAGGGAAGCTTGCGGCGGCGGGCGTCAAATTCGCGTTTCAATCCGGCGGGATGACCAACCTGACCGAGTTTTCGGCAAACGCGGGAAAGACGGTCGAAGTCGGGCTGAACCGCGACGCGGCGATCCGGGCGATGACCTTGAGCGGAGCGGAGATCTTCGGCATCAATAACCGGACCGGCTCGATCGAGACGGGCAAGATCGCTAACCTGACCGTCGTTCGCGGTGACCTGTTCGACAAAGCACGCACGATAACGCACGTCTTCGTCGACGGAAAACTGTTCGAGCCCAAAGCTCCGCCTGTCCGCCCAACAGGCCCGGGCCAGGGCACGGGACCCGGCACGGTAACCGGACTTCCGGCTGTTGCAGGTAATTTCAGCATCACTATCGACATTCCGGGCCAGGCTTTGACGGGTACGATGGCAATGGTCCAACAGGGGCCGACGGTCACCGGATCGCTGCAGACACAGCTTGGCACATCGACGATCAAGGACGGAAAGGTCACGGCAAATGGTTTCGAATACGCTGCAACAGTAGAGTTTGGCGGTGCAACGATCGACATTTTCGTTCGCGGCAACGTCACCGGAAACAACATCAGCGGAACGATCGATTCGCCGCAGGGAACCGTGCCTTTTTCGGGCACCCGTAACCCGTAAGATAACTCACGAGGAAATATGAAAAAGGTTTTGTTAACCATCTTTGCGACGATAATGGTCGGGCTTCTGCCGGCCAGCCTGCTAGCCCAAAACGGCGATGTGCTCATCAAGAATGCGACCGTAATGACGGCGACGCGGGGCACGCTGGAGAATACTGACATTCTTATCCGCGACGGCAAGATCAACCGCATCGGCCGAAATCTTTCCGCTGGTGCGAATGCCCGCGTGATAGACGCGACGGGCAAATACATAACGCCGGGCATCATCGACGCTCATTCGCACACGATGATGAACGCCGTGAACGAAGGCTCGCTTTCGGTCACATCGATGACGCGGATCCGCGACGTTTTGAACCCGAGCGACATCGCGATCTATCGCGGCCTTGCGGGCGGCGTAACTGCCGCGTTGCTGCTTCATGGTTCGGCAAACGCGATCGGCGGACAGAGCTCGTCGGTGAAGCTAAAATACGGACGCCCGGTCGAAGAATATCTGATCGCCGGTGCCCCCGAAGGCATCAAGTTTGCGATGGGCGAGAATCCGAAGCGGTCGAGCCAAACGTTTACCGGCGGTCAAACGCCGCGATATCCGCGAACGCGTATGGGCGTGCTCGAGGTGATGCGTGATGCTTTCGTTCGGGCACAAGATTATAAGCGTTCGTGGGATGACTACCGGGCAAAGAAAACTCGCGTGATGCCGCGGCGTGATATGGAGCTTGAGCCGATCGTCGAGATCCTCGAGGGCAAACGGCTCGTCCACGCACACGGCTATCGCTCGGACGAACAGCTCAACCTTTTGCAGCTTGCCGAAGAGTTTGGCTTCAAGATCGGGACGCTGCAGCATGGCCTGGAGGCATACAAATTTGCACCCGAGATCGCCAAGCATGGTGCGGGAGTTTCGATCTTTGTCGACAGCTGGAGCTATAAGCTTGAGGCGTACGATTCGATCCCGTACAACGCCTACATTCTGTGGAAGAACGGCGTCAACGTCTCCATCAATTCCGATTCGAACGAACGCATGCGTCGGCTGAATCTGGACGCGGCGAAGGTAATGAAATACGGCGGCGTGCCTGAGCAGGACGCTCTGAAAATGATCACGCTGAATCCTGCGATCCAACTCGGCATCGGCAACCGAACCGGTTCGATCGATCAGAACAAGGACGCTGACATCGTCATCTGGTCCGAGCATCCGTTCAGCCCATATTCGCACGCTGAGGTCACCATGATCGAAGGCGTCGTCTATTTCGACCGTGCGGCCGACATCGCTCGTCGCGATGCAATGGCAAAAGAACGCGAAGCTCTAGAAAAGCTGGAAGTAAATCGTGCTCCCGGCAGCGGCGGAACGCCACCGCGGATACCGACCGAACGCCTTCGCGGCGACCTTGACCACGGCGACGTAGACGGAGGTCACCGATAATGAGCCTCACCAAAAGTTTTAACAACGCTATGACTTCCTTTAGAAATATCTGTCTCGCAATTGCCGCTTTCGGCATTTTCGCAGCCGTTCAGGCCCAGAGCGACGGCTCGCAGCAAAACCTAACCGGACGTGCCGGCACATTCGCCATCGTAAACGCTCGCATCGTCACGGTCTCAGGTGCGGTCATCGAGAACGGCACGGTCGTCATTCGCGACGGAAAGATCGCCGAGGTCGGGGCTGGCGTATCAGTTCCGTCGGGTGCCGAACGCATCGACGGCAAAGGCCTTTCGGTATATCCGGGAATGATCGACGCCGCGACCAACATTGGCCTGGCCGAGATCCCGCAGGGTGCGAATGCGACCATGGACCTGGTCGAGCCCGGCACGATGAATGCCAATGCAAAAGCGATTACGGCCGTGAATCCCCATTCGTCCCATATCAATGTGACGCGCGTAAACGGCATCACGACCGTGCATGCAGCCCCCGGCGGCGGCCTCATGCCGGGCCAGAGCACCGTCATCAATCTGAACGGTTCGACACAAGGCGATATGTCCGTCGTTCCGCAGTTCGGGCTCGTGATCAACTTCCCGCGTGTTTCGACCTTTGCCGGTTTTACGCCGGGTGTCGGGCCGCGGATCATCGATTTTAACGAGGCGATCAAGCGTCGCGACACGCAGATCGACGACCTGAAAAAGATCTTCGTCGATGCCGAAAACTACGGCCGGGCGATGGACGCCCACCGGGCGAACAACGCATTGCCCAAGCCCGCGACCGACCTTCGGCTCGAAGCTTTGGTCCCATATGTTCGGGGCGAACGGCCGATCATTTTCACCGCCGAACGCGAGCGCGACATCCGTGCGATCGCCAAATTCGTCGCCGACAACAAAGTGAAAGGCGTGATCGTCGGCGGGCAAGAAGCGTGGAAGGCAGCCGACGACCTGAAAAAGAACGACATAGCCGTCATCTACACAAACATCTACAGCCTGCCGGTCCGCGAAGACGACCCGTATGATTCGCTTTTCGCCGGCCCCGCGATGCTTCACAAAAATGGCGTCAGGTTCGCCGTTTCGACAGGCGATCAGGGAGCCGAGGTTCGCGACCTGCCGTACCATGCCGGACTCGCCGGTGCATACGGCCTGCCGCGCGAGGAGGCTCTCAAAGCCGTCACGATCTATCCGGCGCAGATACTCGGCATCGCCGACCGCCTCGGTTCGATCGAGACCGGCAAGGACGCCAACATCGTCGTCACCGACGGCGACATCCTCGATCCGCGAACGAACATCAAGCACATCTTCATCGCCGGCCGCCTGATCCCACTGACCAGCCGCCACACCGAACTATTCGATAGCTTCAAGGACAGGAAGTAGGAAGTAGATAATCGGGCGGGGCGGCGGATCGTCGCCCCAAGTCAATTCAAGCCGGTAAACTGGATCAGATCGTGCTTCCACTTACCACGAGCGAAGAATGCGAGTTTTTCGTCGGGCGAAATCGAGATCGCTGAACCTTCCGAGATCGCATCATTTCCTAGGTCGACGATCTTTACAGTCCTGTTGCTTTCGATCGAATACCGAAACATTGAACTGGTCTCATAGTCGATACTGGATCCGACAAAGAGCAAGTCGTTGGTTAAAGACATCCAGTTCAAATGGGTGATTATCGTGTCAAGTTCTGTAAGGTGAAAGTTCCCTTTTATCTGCCCGTCTATGATGCTTGCGATCGAGACCATATTCCGAGCATTTCCGCGAGCAATAAACGCAACTTCTGACCCATCCGGTGAAAAAGAAAACAGGTAGGAAGGCTTATCGATCACCACTTCTTCGGTGACGGAATTTGACGAGATCCGCCATAACGTACGGTCCAACCCGTGGTGGTAGTAAACCCATTCACCACCCGGCGAAACCGCTAATGGAAACCCGCCATGCTCGCGTGTGACCTGCGCCTTGTCGCTTCCATCGGCGCGCATCCGCCAGACATGGGTCGCCCCTGATATGTTCGACGCAAAATATATGGTCCGCCCGCCATCGGACTGAACGGGCCGAGTATTCCATGCGTGATCTGATGTCAACTGCCTTTGATCAGAGCCGTCAGACGTCATTGTCCATATTGCGTCGCTGCCTGTCTTTGTCGAGGCAAACACGATGCTTGCCGCGGAAACGGAAACAGAGGTGCCCGGAACATTGATCGTCCCCTCAGTTCCGTCATCGACATCTATTGAACGAATTCGAAATTCTTGTGATATGGTCGTCGCGACAAGTGTCTCGGCCGTACGATCAATGCTTAGAGCACCTAAGTCTGATATCGATTCGCCGATCTTTTGGGCATCTTTGCCGACGTCGATCTTCCATAGGTAGAACTGCCTGCTCGGCACTATGGCCGCGGTCGTTAATAATTCGTTCCCGCCGGGAAGCCAAACAAGCCCTTTAACATTGAAGAATCTGGTGGATGAGAGCTCGCGTGTGACACCTGTCTCAACATCCGCTGCCGAAATCGTGAAACTGTTTGACTGATTTTCCGATTGCCCGTGGGCAAATGCCACCGACCGCCCGTCGGGCGAAAAAGCGAGAATGCCGATTCGCAAGGGCGGCGGAAGCGAGGTCAGGAGCCGCTCGCCGCTTCCGTCTTCTGAGTTTGCAATATAGATCGCGCAGTTTTGGTCCGGGCGGTTATCACATCGCACAAATGCGATAGTCATGCTGTCCGGTGATAGGCTGATCCAGCCTTGGGCGACCGCGAGTACCTTTGTCGGCGAACCGCCGAAAAGTGGGATCCGGTAGATGTCACCAGCGGAACTGGCATCTCGTGCCCGTCTCACAAAGAACAGTTCTTTAGAATCGTGCGAAACAGCTAAGCCGTAAAAGTTATCATCACTGGGTTGAATGATCTGCCGGTTAGCGCCTGTCGCCATTTCTCGAAGCCAGATCGTGCTGAGTCGGCGTTCGCCATCGACGTAAACAACATACTTGCCATCAGGCGAAACCGCAGAATTTTGGATGGTCCCGGCGTTGGACAGGCTGCGAATGCCAAAGCTTTGTCGCAGCAGCGGAGGGCTCGTCTCGAATAGGGGAACGTATTTCCAACCTACCAATACGACCGCCGCGAATAAGATAAGGACGAAGCTCCCCAGTACGAAAACCGGTTGCCGGCTTCTCGAAGGGGTGGTATCTAATACGGATGAAGTGGCTTTTGTATCAATGTCGTTGATGTTGATGACATCGCCCGTAGCTAGTGATTCGATCTCGTTGACGTCAGCAATAAACCTAAAGCCTCGGCGCGGCACCGTCTCGATAAAACGTGGTGCAGTAGCATCGTCGCCGAGAGCCTTTCGGATCATTTTGATGTTGAACGAAAGATTGCTTTCCTCTACGGCTCTACCTTCCCAGATCGCTTGCATCATCTCATCTTTTAACGTTAGCCTTCCTGCGTTCTGCACCAGATAAACGAGAGTGTCGAATACCTTTGGCGTAAGTTTGACCGCCTCACCAGAACGGGTCAGCGATTTCTCGCCGACGTCCAGCTCGAACGCGTCGAATTTAAAAATCTTGTTATCTGTCACAAATCGATGGCGGAAGCAAGGCTCTCATAACTTTCTCACACAAATCTCGATGAAAATTCAAGACGCGGTCTTGGGCGGCGGACTACAGTTTATCAGAATGTTGAAGATTACGTCCGTGTGATTCGCCTCCTAGGCTATCCACTCTAACCTCAGAAGGAAATATCGAAAATGAAGCCAGTTCATACAGTTCAATCACTAAAACTCGAGTTCGTATTCGTAGTGTTCGCTTTATTCTGTTTTGCCGAAGCCAGTCACGCCCAATTCCCAAAGATTCCGAAGATCCCGAAGATCACCAAGCCCGAAACAACAAAAACAACAGATTCTCCGCCTGCAGCCACGGGAATCTCGAACGGCTCCGAACGCCAGAGCGACACGGCAAAATCGAATCAAGGGAGTGCCCGGTCCAGATCGAAACCTGGGCAAGTATACGGGCCGGTCAAACCCGGTAATTCTCCCCAGTTGATCTGGGATTCGGTGCGCGTGCAGGCCTCGACGCACAGCTCGTACTGGAAAACTCCCACAGCGAAAACCAGCAGTTGGGTCCCTTTCATCAGTTTTAACACTTTCTATGCCAAGGACGTCGATTTTCCCCACACCGTTGAGTATTTCAACCCGGATGGGAGCCTTTGGTTCAGCGAGAAATTAACGCAAGGCTGGCTTGATGGTGCATCAATGGCCGATTTCAAAAGCGATAGCACGAACACGAATAAACTGCGCGACGAGATTTCGACGAACGGGGTCGGAACCTACGGATTCAAGATAAAAGATGGTACCACCGGAGCGACCGTATTCGAAGGGAAATACAAGGTCGGGAAATTTCTTCCGCCGAGCAAGAAGGGAAATGACGTAATGTTCTTTGTCGATCACGACTGGCGACTTCAGTTTGGCTCGGCCTATTTTCATTACAGCAATTTTCTTAGGGACGACAATTCAGGCGGCTTCGAGTTATACGTTGATATGTGGTTCAAACAGAATCTCAGCTCAAGTGGACATGGGCTCGAAGCTCAGATCTTCTACCAAGGAAAGCAGGTCGGAACAACTGCCAAAGGTGGGGCGGTTATGACCGGTTCGGAGCATGCGGTCGATTCTTCCAACTTCGTACCTGAACTGCATCATTGGCGGCAATGGGTCTTCCGGTGGGATACGGTTAGGGTCGACAATGCAGGAGGCTACAATCCGGATAATTACCCGGGGTCCATTTACATCGACGAAAATCCTGGCGAATATACGGTCAAGGTGTTAAAGAACGGCACACTGGTACGCGAAGCAAAGTTCGAGGTGGGAGCCGATGGCCGGCTGATCAACCCGAAACTCGTCGGGTCCGGCTATCTTGATTATCACCGCGTCATCCTTCCGATCACCGTGACCCCGAATGCTGAAAAATGGTCACCTGCTAATGCTAAGTCAGAGGCATTCTACGGCAATCCGATCGGCCTGAATTAGCGAGAGGATAGGAGCCCCATGAATATCGATAGCAATAATCAAAGGCAAAGCGTGAACGCATCGGTCGGCTCGAACGACCACGAGCGCAAAATGGTGCAGGCCTGGGCCGTTCAGAATCTATTTACGCCTATCGAGGTAAAGCTGAAGGCCTTTACGGCAAGCGGGATCTTAAAAGCGATGATCCTGCTTTTCGTTTTGCCGATGATCGGCCTTCTATTTGGTTTATATAAATTGGTCACTGGGGACAACGATATCGGAATCGGTTTTATGCAGATATCCGGCATTGGTTTTTTCATAGTGTCTGTCTTCGGAGCTCTGGCCTTGCTGATAGGCCTATTCGTTAATCGCAAGTCGATCCGGCGTATGGACGAAAAAGGTCTGGAAACAAGGAATGGGCAAAAGCACACATGGGACAGTTTGAAGTCGATTCATTTCAAGAGAATAGGCAAGGCCGGCGGTTCCGGGTCGGTACAAAAGGCAGCTTTACGTGGTGCGGATGCGATGATCTTTGCCGGCTCAGAACGTATTTGTGCAGAATTAAGTTTTGCAGGTGGAAAAGCGATCGTTCCACCTCTTATCTTGGATTCAGAAAACATCCATTTGCTGATCCGAAGCATCCCCGCCCCTCAAAGTGGGGATGTCTGACAGGAAACTAAGTTGCCATACATGACCCGGCAAAGCCGATGATTCAGCCGCGAACAGACCACGCTACCATTTTCGGAATTATGAAACGCAAACTGCCTGATTTTGAAATTCTTCGGCAATCATATTTGGATGACAAGTTTACTGCTGAGGAAGTGAAAACACTTATTGGCGGTTCCGTGAATGATCCAAAATTAAAGAATACGTGCATTTTACGGATCAGCCGTTCACTGAACAATTCCGGCCACCTAATCCCCGTCTGGACGAAACCATTCCGTACTCGGATCGGCAATGATAAACGATGGTACGGCCTGAGGGTTAAGGACTTTTGGGAATATATGGAAAAGACATATGGTCCTCCAGATGTATACATGAAAGAGCCTATAAATGAAGGTGCATTTTCTAGAAACGTCGGCATCATCGGGTTCCGCAGGCACTTCAAGAACGCGACCGGCCACTTTACGCTTTGGGACGGGTCCAGGTTGCTGCAGGGCGGACTAGAACGAAATTACTTTGCAGACTCCTCTGAAGCAGCACTTTGGAAAACGGGAAGCTCTGGGATCTCAATTTCACCCGTGTGACGAATCAGGCAGTAAGCCGACAAAACGAGGTAAGCTGATGTTAAAAAAAATAACTTTCTTTGCATTCGGAGTCATATCCTATTTGATCTTCTTTGCGACATTTCTTTACGCGATCGGATTCATTGGCAATTTTGGTGTTCCGACGACGCTGGATGGGCCGGCGGTCGGGCCGTTTTGGACAAGCTTTCTCGTGAATGCCGGGCTGCTTGGGCTTTTCGCGGTGCAGCATAGCGTAATGGCGAGGCCGTGGTTCAAACAACGGTGGACGCAGGTCGTGCCAAAGCCGATCGAGCGGTCGACCTACGTACTTTTTTCGAGCCTTGCTCTGATCCTGCTGTTCTGGCTCTGGAAGCCAATGGGAGGCGTCGTTTGGTCGGTCGAAACCCCGTGGGCGGTGTGGGTCATAACCGGTCTATTCGCGTTCGGCTGGGCACTGGTGCTTGTCTCGACCTTCTTGATCAATCACTTCGATCTTTTCGGATTACGGCAAGTTTGGCTCCATTTGATAAGCCGGCCGTATACTCCGCCCAGGTTCAACACGCCCGCACTCTACAAACTCGTCCGCCATCCGCTTTACGTAGGCTGGTTCTTTGCGTTTTGGATGACCCCGACGATGACTTTAGCTCATCTGCTTTTCGCCGTCGCGACAACCGCCTACATCCTGATCGCCATTCAGTTCGAAGAACGCGACCTCGTGCGCGAGCACGGCGAAAACTACGAAAACTACCGTCGTTCTGTACCAATGCTCATCCCGTTCTCCAAAGGCCGCGGCAGGCCGATCGAGCCGTCGATGGTGTCCGGCGGGGAAATAGTCAACGACTGAGTAGCATAAAGTGACGATCCGGGATCATGTTGTGTGAACGTAATCGCAGTTAAGGTCGTCCATAGAAAGTATATAAATTGTAAAAGGACGAACGAATCCGCCAGTCAGCTGACAAACGCAGAAATATGCTCATCATGAAAAACATAACACACATAAAACAGCTCGTAGCTTTGGCAATATTTTCATTATTGTTGACCTCCGTCGCAGTAAGGGCCCAGACGACTGAGTTTACATATCAGGGTAAGCTCAACGATGGCGGAGTTGCGGCAAGTGGCAGCTATGATCTCGAATTCCGACTGTTTGAAACGGATGGCGGCGGCACCCCGCTAGCGACGCTTCAGCGTCTGGGCGTTTCCGTCTCCAACGGCGTTTTTACGGTAAGTTTGGATTTTGGTGCTACGCATTTCACAGGTGCAGACAGGTTTCTGGAGATGGCTGTCAGGCCGGCAGGCAGTGGCGAATTCACCACACTCAGCCCGCGTCAGCGGATGACCAGTATTCCTTATGCACTTAAAACGGCGAGTGCCGCTTCTGCGGATTCACTTTCGGGCAGCTGCGTTGGGTGCGTACAGGACGCGAATATCGACTCTGTTTCCGGCGGGAAGGTAACGGGTGCGGTTAACTTTGCGACAAGCTCATCCATCGCCGGCAATGTCACCGGAACTGTTCAGATCGCGAATGGCGGAACCGGAAGCGCGACACAAAACTTTGTCGATCTTACGACCACCCAAGCGAATATCGGTGGGAACAAGACATTTACCGGTTCGATCGCCGTAACCGGACAAAACGGGGTTTTCTCCGGCAATGGATCAGGGCTGACCAATCTGGACGGATCGAACATAGCAGAAAACACCATCAATGCCACGGCTTTGAGGTTGGATACCTTCCCCCAGAATCGCAATCTCACCCTGCTCGGTTCGCTGCGCTGGGACTTGCTCGGACAGAGCGTCAGCGTGGGCAGTTCTCCCCAATTTACCGCTTTTGACGGGGCTAATATCTGGGTAGCAAATTTCAACAGCAACAGCGTAACAAAGGTGCGGATCATCGATGGTGCGGTTCAGGGAACATTCGGGGTGGGGACCGGCCCGATCGGGATGGCTTTTGACGGGACCAATATCTGGGTAGCGAATACTACGAGCAACAATGTAACAAAACTGCGGGCCAGCGACGGCGCCCTTCAGGGAACATTTGCGGTGGGTAATGGTCCGGTTGCTGTTGCTTTTGACGGTGCCCATATCTGGGCGGCAAACCACAACAGCAATAACGTGACCAAACTGCGGGCCAGTGATGGGGCAGTTCAGAGCACATTTGCGGCGGGCTCCGGCCCTCGAGCCGTCGCGTTTGACGGTGCCAATATTTGGGTGACGAATCAGATGACGAACAATGTGACAAAAATGCAGGCCAGTGATGGAGCGGTTCAGGGTACATTTGCGGTCGGCTCGGGTCCCCGTGGCGTTGCTTTCGATGGCGTCAATATCTGGATAGCAAATCTCAGCAGCAATAGCATGACAAAGCTGCGAGCTAGCGATGGAGCGGTTCAGGGTACATTTGCGCTAGCATCGAACCCCGTAGGCGTTGCGTTTGACGGAGCCAATATCTGGGTGACGCATTTTAGCAGCAGCAACGTCAGAAAACTGCGGGCCAGCGACGGGACCCTTCTGGAAACGTTTGTAATAGGGACCAGTCACCGTGGAGTGGCGTTCGACGGCGCCAACATGTGGATCGTTAACAATAGCGCTGACAGCCTCGTAAGATTGCCGCTTTTCCAGTGATCTTGGCCGCGGCTCGGCTGCAAATTCTTCTCAGTGAGTTCGGACTAATAAAAGATCCAGATGAAATACAAAATGCACCCGCGAAATTTAACCACCATTCTTTCATTGCTGCTTTGTATGGGGGGCGCGACAGGCTTCGGCCAGTCCGGCGGCACATTTGAGATCAAGCAATCCGCCATAGCGGGAGGAGGTAATTCCAGCGACGGCGGAGCCTTCACCCTTGATTCTACAAGTGGGCAACCCGTTGCGGGAGGCGCGATCATCGGCCCATCCTTTTCCGTCACGTCCGGATTTTGGAATTTCACTCCGATGGCCCCGACTGCCTCACATGTCAGTATTGGAGGAAGGATCAGAACCCCGAATGGTCAGGGTATCCAAAGGGTAATGCTTACCTTGATAGGGCTTGACGGTTCGACTCGCACCACCATATCAAGCAGCTTTGGCTATTACCGCTTTGACGAAGTCCTTGTCGGCGAGACGTACATCTTGAACATCTTGAGCCAGCGGTTCACGTTCAACCACCCGACCATCGTCGTTACCGCGATGGATACGATCACCGATCTCGATTTTGTTTCTGGTACTTTCTAGAAAGAACTGTTTTGCGAGGTTCGAAACGAAAGGTGCTGACAATTAAGCTTCGGCATCAAAAATCGGACGCCGGGCGAAAAAAAATGAACGCCGTCCAATTTCTTAAAGCGTTCTATGCAAGTTAAAACGCATAGACAAAAATCTGTGAAAACATACAGTAAAACGGGAGGAAAGAAAAAATGACGCAAATAGATATACCTGAGATCGTGAAGGTGTGGAAACTCGGTGGAGATACGGGAAACGTTCGGTCAAACAACAAGTACCAGAACAACGCAGGCTACAACCTATTCTGCACAACAAACAATAAATACCTCACTTGGAAAAAAGTCCCAATCGGCATCAATCTAGATTTCATCTCAAACGCAGGTGAGAAAAAAGTACATTTTAGATTGCCAGATGGAAAAGAACGAGAGATCGTGTCGGGTGAGTTGCTAGCGTTGGGCATCGGCGGGGGGGAGGCGTTCCTTAGGTATGCCCGTCGAGATTTAGGAATAAATCTGAAGTGGAGTGCAAGCCCCATCTTTGAGTGGAAAATATACTCTGGCAACGGTGAAGTGGGCAAGCCGATCTCATTCGGCGATCCCTTAGCCCTTGTGAACATGAAGGTAGAGCCATCTGCAGACTTTTGCATTTTCTTTGATCGTCCCCCGGGAATGGCCGATGTTGGCTGGACGACGAGTCCGGAATTTTGGAATAAAGTTGCGAATGTGGCAATCAAAACTGCGATAGAAGCGGCGCGAAAGAAAATAGGACTTTAGCAGAGAATTGGTCTACGTGCTTGACTCCGTATTCAGGCTTTCCCGGACTGCAAAAGCCGACTGCACCTTGTCAGTCGCCATTAAAGCGTACGGATTTTCCCTGTTGCTCCAAAAGAATTGTTGAGTTTGCCCTTTTCCGCGGTCTATCTCAGTAAAAAGGACGGCCCGAGGGAACTATCTTGACCGTCCTTTCATAATTCGACTCGGGCGTAATCATGGTTTCGGCGGGATGTTTTGGCCTTCTTCGAAGAATTCTAGGGAGGCGTTCGTTGGGGTAGACGAACTTCGCAGAATCGCATATATCCCAAGCGACCTTGGTGTTCCAAACGTCCCGATTCCACTAGTTTTGTGACGCGTTGAGAGTAGAAAATATCTGGAATTCCTTCGAAGCGGTCTTCTCGATCCATCATCGCAGATCCAACGACTCGGGCGACCTTTCTAAAATGAACGCTGCTGCAGTGGGACAGCAACGCTTCGTCAATCGAGCGGAGATCGTCATCGTTTAGCCGGTCAACCCGGTTTTGCTCCTCCTCTGAAAGTGGTCCATCAGGCACGGGCGTTTCGCTTTTGACTCCCAAACTCAAACCGCCCGGTAGCTTTGTTCCAGCACCGGAGATGTGGGCAACAGCCATCCCGATCTCCCCCCTTATTGCTTCTCGCTTGTCCGTGATCTCAAAAGAGTTTATCTCGATAGCTGCCTCTCCCAACAGATCAATTGACTGACGCAGCAGTGTTCGGGCTCTTTCGTAATGCGAGTTATTTGGCTCGGCTAACATTATTTGTCCTATTGTTTTTGCGGGATGGTTTGGCCTTCTTCGAAGAATTCTAGGGAGGCGGAGTTTAGGCAGTAGCGTTGGCCGGTTGGGGGCGGGCCGTCGGGGAAGACGTGGCCCTGGTGGCCGCCGCAGCGTGCACAGCGGATCTCGGTGCGGCGCATTCCGTAGCTGTTGTCGTCGATGTGGGCGAGGTGCTCTTTGTCGATCGGGGCGTAGAACGACGGCCAGCCCGTGCCCGATTCGAACTTGTATTTCGAAGTGAACAGCGGCAGCCCGCACAACCGGCAGGCGTACGTCCCTTCGAGCTTGTTGTCCAGCAACGTCCCGCAAAACGGAGCCTCCGTGCCGTGATCAAGCAAAACACGACGCTCCTCGTCGTTCAAGTCGCTCGCCAAATTCTCAATTGCATCCGCATCCAGCGGCATGATGTCGTATCCCAATTCTGATTTGTGTTCGCTCATAATTTTTCCACCGCCGAGTCTAGATAAAGAGTGCCCGTCCCTCTTTAACATATGTTTGATTGAATCGTCCCCATTTAGAGCTTGTCAATTACCCTAAATCCATATACTCCATTGGACTTGTAGAAACGATTCTTGTCTTTTGCTGTATAGGGAACTTTTGGATGGCATTCTCTAGGATCACGAACTTCAAAAGAGTCTTTGTCAATTTCAGCAATCGGTCTATCGTATCCAACGAACTCGTTATATACCCCGTTTTTATCGCGCCAGAAGCCGCAGCCACACAATTCAAAAGTATCTGGGTCTAGACGTTTTGAAAAAAAACCGTGAAGATAAACGCGAGTTTTGTCTGTGGCATATCCGTCGAAAAGTTTAAGACTTTCTACATCGCCATCCCAAATAACTTCGCCTTGATAAATAACGTGGTAATTGTCTCGGTAAATGTGATCCGCTGTTGAACCACCAGTCGGGTTAAGGCTGTAGCTGAAATCACCAACGAATCTGAAAGAAAATGGACTTGCTCCCCAAACTATCGTGTCTCGGGTAAACGGAAAGATATCTGGGAGGTCAAGATTGATCCACCCCCCGCCAACGCAATCTCTTTCGTAAACGAATATGCCGTTCGTATAATATTCAAATCCACTCCGCCGCTCCAAGGGGAATCGCAGATAAAGGTAAGCCAATCCCAAAACAATAATCCCGAAGGCTGTTCCGATGAAATACATCATTTTCAGTGTAACTAGATGGATTAAAGTACTTCTAATGCAATCATAGAATTTAAGAAATCACACGAAGTCACCAACAATAGATTAACACGGATTCTCACGGATAAATCTGATTGAATCTGCGAGAATCCGCGTTCATCCGTTGTTGCTACTCCTTTGTTTCGAAGACCTTCCGTTCGAGCTTTTTGACCCGCTGGGCGAATTCGCCGAGGCGGCGGTAGGCGGCGGTTGAGCGGAGCCATTCGCGGTTGTCGAAGCCGGGAATGCCGGAGATGATCTTGCCCGGTTCGACGTCGTGCGAGGTCGCCGATTTGGCGGTGATGACTGCGTCGTCGCCGACCTTCAAATGTCCCGCGATGCCGACCTGACCGGCGAGTATTACGCGTTTGCCGATAACGCTCGAACCCGCGAGCCCTGTCTGCGAACAGATCAGAGCGTCTTCATCTACAGTGCACGAATGGCCGATCTGAACGAGGTTGTCGATCTTCGCACCGCGTTTGATGCGCGTCTCGCCGACAGAAGCGCAGTCGATCGCCGTATTCGCCCCGATCTCGACGTCGTCTTCAAGCACAACGCGGCCCACCTGCGGTATCTTCAGCCAACGCTTCTCCTCGTCTTTCGCATAGCCAAAGCCGTCGCAGCCGATGGTCGAGTTGTTGTGAATGATGCAGTTCCGCCCGATCTCGCAATTCTCACGAACCGAGACGCCCGAATGCAGCACCGAGCCTTCGCCGATCGAAACGCCGTCGTAAATGGTGACGTTCGGAAAGATCTTCACGCCGCTCTCGACGCGGCAGCCAGCACCGATAACGACATTCGCCCCGATCTCGACATCGTCCGCGACCGTCGCCGTTTCATCGATCACCGCCGTCGGATGGATCGACGGACGAATGCCCGGCGAGGGATTGAACAGTCGCAAAGCCCTTGTATATGCCAGATACGGGTCCTCCGCACGCAGAACGGCGATGTCGTCGCGTCCGACATTTACGCCTTCACCGACGAATATCGCGGCGGCCTTTGTTTCCTTGACCTTCGGCGTATATTTCAGGTTTGCGAGGAAGGTGACATCGCCCGGCCCGGCGATATCCATGCCCGCCGCCGATGTGATCTCGCCATCCGGCGAACCGGTTTCCAGCGTCGAGCCTGTCTTTTCGGCAAGTTCTGCAAGTTTCATAAAAATAGTCTTGAAAAAGTGTCCGTCGCTATGCAACACTAGTTTTAACAGAAACTTTCCCCAATCAAAACCCCCGATAATCTGTTGCCCACGGTTCCGATCGTTGTATCAATCATTTGGAGTTTTAAGTTTTATGAACGAAAAGGCAATTAATCAGCCTGCGCGCAGCAGTTCCTCGTCGGATTTCGTCGCCGGTGACCGCAATGGCTCGGCTCGGGGAAAGGTGATCGGACATTCCGGCTTTGACCGGTTCCACAATCTTCTGGTCTCAAACACGGCGATCGGCCTCGGCAGTCGCATGCACGGCCACAAAAGCGAGATGTACATCAGCAATATGCGGGTGCAGATGAAGAGCGGCTTGATCTGCTACACCGACCTTGCGATCGTCAATGGCGAACCGAAATTTGCCGATCAGAGATCAGACATCCTTCTCAATCCGACGCTGATCGTAGACATTTTTTCGAGCTCATCGGATTCTATCGAAAAGACGACCAAGCTCGAAAGCTTTCTCGAAATGGAAAGCATTAAGGAATGTTTGTTGATCAAACAGGACGAAATGCGGGTCGAACACTACGCCCGTCAGAATCAGAAGCAGTGGATCTACCGCATTTACAATGAACGCGACGATGTGGTTTCGCTCGATTCGATAAACACCAAGATCGCGTTGCAGGAGATCTACGCACAGGTAAAATTCAGCAGTGCGGGCCTTGCTTCGAAAGCGATCAACTAAAGGAGATTCACCGGATCGATCTCGATGTGGACGATCCGGCGGTCGCATCCCAGCGTTTCAGCCTCGGTCAAAGCGTTGTCGATCATGGTCCGAAGCGTACGCCGGTCAGGCGATTTGATGATGATCTGAAAGCGGTATTCGTTCTTGATGCGCGAGATCGACGCCGTCGCCGGGCCGAGGATACGTGAAGCTTTCTCAGGGTTTGCACGAACGAGAGCGGCCCCAAGTATCGAAGCACTGCGGCGGGCATAGGCCTCGTCGCGGTGCTTCATCATTATTGACGCCAGCACGACGAATGGCGGATAGCTCATCCGCTCGCGATAGCGGATCTCTTCGCTATAAAACCCCTCGAAATCCTGATTGGCCGCGTGCTTGAGCGCGTAATGTTCGGGATAGTAAGTTTGGATCAATACACGTCCGGCCAAAGCCCCGCGGCCGGCTCGCCCTGCCACTTGCGTTAGCAGCTGAAACGTCCTCTCGGCGGCGCGGAAATCCGGCAGGCCCAATCCCGTATCGACCGAAACAACGCCGACCAGCGTCACATTGTGAAAATCGTGCCCTTTTGCCAGCATCTGTGTGCCGACCAGAATATCGATCTCGCCTTTATCGAACGCCAGTAGGGTCTTCGCCATGGCACCTTTTCGCGTCATCGTGTCGCGGTCAATGCGGGCGATCGTCATTTTGCCAAAGCGTTTGTTTAGAACGTCCTCAAGCTGTTCGGTGCCCTGGCCGATGAAATAAAGAAACTCACTCTTACAGAACGGACAAACGTCGGGCGTATCCGCAAAGTGATTGCAGTAATGACAAACGAGCCTGCCATCGCGTTTGTGATACGTCATTGTGATGTCGCAATTCTTGCACCGCAGCGATTCGCCGCACGAACGGCACAGGACGAACGACGAAAAGCCGCGTCGGTTGAGCAAAATTATCGTCTGCTCGCCCTTTGCCTTTGTTTCTTCGATGGCCTCGATCAGCTCAGGCGAGAATGTGACATCTTTTCCCGCCCGCTTGAAAACCTCGCGCATATCGATCAGCTCCGCTTTTGCCAGTGGTCGTCCGCCGATGCGGTTCTGCATTTGCAGGTATTGATATTTGCCCGTCTGCGCGTTGTGGTACGACTCAAGTGCAGGCGTCGCCGAACCCAGAACAATTACCGCATCCGCAGTATGAGCCCGCATAACAGCGACATCGCGGCCATTGTAAAATGGCGATTCGCTCTGACGATATGATGTATCGTGCTCTTCATCGATTATGACGAGCCCAATATTCGCAAGCGGAGCAAAAACTGCCGACCTCGTACCGATAACGATGCGGGCCTCGCCGCGGCGGATCCGATGCCATTCGTCAAAGCGTTCACCGGGCGACAGGTTGGAATGCAGGATCGCGACTGCGTCACTAAAAACTGCCCGAAGCCGTCGCGAAAATATCGGCGTCAACGCGATCTCAGGCACCAGCATCATCGACGATCGACCCATTTCGAGAGCTATTCGCATTGCACGGATGTAGACCTCGGTCTTGCCGCTACCCGTGATGCCGTGCAGCAGAAACGCCTTGTATTTTCCCTTGGCTAGAGCCTTCTCTATCTCGCCAAAAACGAACTGCTGTTCGGCGTTCAATACGAGGTCATCGAGCTCCGGGAGCGAGGCATCGGCCAGCGGATCGCGGCGTACATCGCGGATCGATACCTCCAGAAATCCGCGTCTGGCCAGCGTATTTATCGGCGATGCTCCGGTGTCAGCCCGCTCGAGCAGCTCGGTGAAAAGCATCTCGCCGCCCGCCTGCTTGAGTTTATCGATGATATTTTGTTGAACGTCCGTCAGGGTTTTATTGTCCGCCTCCACCGATAAAAGCCGAACGGCTTTCTGTCGCTTTGCCTTGATCTTGGCTTTGACGCGTTGACGGACTGCAGCTATATGCCCAAGGCCGAGCAGCTCGCGAGCAGCACGCTTGGCGCCAGCCGAACCGAATTGTTTCTCGAGGTCGCGTTCCGATGCCTTTTCATTTTCGGCAAGATGCTGCAGGACCTGCCACTTCAAAGCCTTGGTCGAGCGTGCTGACGCCAACGCACTACGGCCGTTTTCGGTGATCGAATAGATATTCGCGGCGACGGCATTTATTCCGGCGGGAAGGGCAGCCTTCAGAACCTCGCCCCACGACGCGGCGTAATACTCGGCCGTCCACTTGGCGAGCCGCATTATCTCGCCGGTCAAAAGAGGCTCACTGTCGAGCACTTCGATCACGTCTTTGATGATCGTTTCGTCGATGTCGGCGGGCCGGCTCGGGTGAACTTCGACGACGTATCCAGTGACGCTGCGTTTACCAAACGGGACGAGAATACGAACACCGATCTCCGGTACGTCGGCGATTCGATAAGTGAACGTCCGACGCAGCGGAAGCGGAAGTGCGGCTTCGATATAAAAGTATTTCGGCTCCGGATTTGGGTCGGTTTCGGGCATTTCGGCTTGAGTATGCAAAATGATAACCTATTGAAACTTTTTACCGAAATTGTTGTCTAATCCTGCATCAGAACACGTATGGACAGTTTGCTCAAACATGACGAGAAGAAGCCGTTGAACTTGAAGGCGCTCATTGCCGGCGGGGCGATCGGAGCGGTTCTATTGGCGGCGGGCATCTATTTTCTGACGCTGCAACCGTCGATGGAAGATCAGCGTACGGCGGTCTTAGAAGGTTCGTCTACCGAAGGCAGCCCGGAATTTGACCGGATCACGAAAGATATCATCATCTCACGCGACGTGGACAACACGATAGTTTCACCGAATGCATTCGGTGGGATCTCGATGTTCATTTCAGGCACTATCCGAAACAGAGGGACCGAGACCATAAATGGCCTTGAGATAAACGTAGCGGTGGTCGATCAATTCAACGAGGTGGTAAAGGACAAGCGTGTGCTGGTAATTCCGACACAGCAGCCGCAGCTCGGGCCGGATTCAACCATCCCGGTGACGCTGACCATCGACGGCCTTAAGCGGACAGATGACCGGGCGAACATTCGCTGGAAGGTGACGGCGATACGAACCGCAAAGCCACAGTAGCTAATCTGGCGTTTCAGATGATACGACAAAAAGGTCTTCGAGCGACTGCTTGACCGGCAAGACGGAAACAAGCGTTCCGCCCGCGTCACGGATCGCCTTGATCGCGGATTCCACGTCCGCTTCGCTCAAAACCTCGATCGCCGTCCCGCTCGGTTTGGCCGTAACTGTTGCTCCGCTGATGGCGTTTATCGCCTCGCGAATTTCCTCTGCCGAAACCTTTCCCGCGATAACCTCGAGCGACCGTTGGTCGCCGCTCGACGCAAGCAGATCGCTGAGTTTGCCGGTCGCGGCAAGCCGTCCGCCCCGCAGTATTGCTACATTGTCGCAAAGCGTTTCCACGTCCGAAAGAATGTGCGTTGACATAAAGACGGTCGTGCCGGCATCGCGAAGCGAAGCGATAAGCTCGCGAATCTCCCGCCGTCCGACCGGGTCGAGTCCGCTCATCGGTTCATCGAGGAATACGATCTCCGGTTCATTTATCAGCGACTGCGCGAGCCCGACACGCTGCTGCATTCCTTTAGAAAATTTGCGGAGCTGTCGGTTCCAATCTTTTTCCGCTAAGCCGACCTTGGTTAATAATTCCTCGGTCCGAGCCCTACGCATTGCTGCATCAAGACCAAATAATTGGCCGAAATAATCGAGCAGTTCGCGTGCCGTCAGATAATCGTAGAAGTAAGGATTTTCGGGGCAATACCCGATACGCGAACGCATTGCGACATCGGAAATATCGCTGCCGAGGATCCGTGCCGAGCCTTCGGTCGGGAAGAGCAGGCTCATCAATATCTTGATGGTCGTCGTTTTGCCTGCACCGTTGCCGCCAAGAAAGCCGAAGATCTGTCCCGGTGAGACGTTCAGCGTCAAGCCGTCTAATGCGCGCGTTCGCTTCTTTCGCCAAAAGCCGGTCTCATAATCTTTAGAAAGGTTTTCTATCTCGATGATATTGCTCATTTCGCTATCAACTTATAGGCTCCGCGGGATCTTCGATTCAGTGTTAAGGCCGACGCGGCAAGCCGGTTCATTGAGAACATACGGAAACCCGAGCGGATCGACCAGCCTGCCGGAGGCATCAACGCTAAAGTCGCGGCCGCGGGGCAATTCGACACTTCGCAGCGCCGGTATGGCGGCAGAAAGGTTTGATGGACACCGTCCGGACTCCTCTTTCATCTTCGTAAGCACCTCGTTTAGCACATCTTGCTCGTCGAGCGAATCTATCTCCATCAGCCTGAGTTCGGCATTTGTGCGCGACTGCTGGTCTTCAGCCTCGGCGAGCATCTGCTGATACATTTCGCGGGCTGTTTCGCGGCTGCCGCCCTGGGTATTCATCGCCGCGACCATCTGGCGCATAAAGGGAGCGGCACCTTCTATCCGGGAACCTTTATCATAGGTCTCGGCGGCCTTATCGAATTGCTTCGTCCGCCAATAGATATAGCCAAGGTATTGATAAAGTCGCCAAGCCTCCGGGTTATTTGCAATTCCTTTTTCCGTCAGTTCTACCGCAAGCGTTTGATCGATCGCGGGCAGGACGCTGGCACCGTATGAATACGCCGCCATGAACTTCGGGTCGAGGTCGGTCGCGGCGTCGAGCATCGGATAAAGAAGTCTCGGATTCAACGAACGGAGGTCTTCGAGATTGATCTCGTCATCGGTGCTAGCAACGATCTTCCCGCCTATGTACTGCAGCGACCACATCCAATACCAATCCGCGATCAGGCCTTCGGCTCCCAATGCCCAACCTTTCAGCCGTCCGCCCTGCAGCGAAAGATCGGCATCGCCATAGCTCTCTGGTAGCGAAACCCGCTTGGCCTCAGTATAAGTGCTGATGCCCGCGATCATCGCAAATCCAATAGCCACAGCCGCAAGCCGCAGAATGAAGCCGGGAAGCGGGGACGGTCGATCAGATGAATTTTGAGTCTGCGTTTCCACTTACTTGAAGTTGCGTCGGCTAAAGATCATGACCGTGATCACGAGCAGAACGGCAGTGTAGACCAGCGCGTATGCCGTCCCGCCTGCGAGCATTGCGGCGTTCGGTACCATGGCGTTTGCCGCCTCGGTACGGAATGAGAAGAGCGAAAGGTTGGGCAAAATGTAATAGACGCCGGTCAGAAATACACTTGCCGCGGCTGAGCCGAGCGTTTCACCCAGATCGCGAAGCGACGAGCTTAGGTGCCCAATAACAAATACCAGAAACGTCAACAACGCCGAAAGCGACGGCGACGAGAACGACGAGAATAAAATGGCGACTGCCGTCAATATTGTCAGTTCGAGAAATATCAGATAGACAGCCGGCCAGATCGAAGCGGCCAGTCCGCTGTTGCCGACATACAGCAACGCCAGGGACACGCCAATGCCCATCACCGCTACGTTGACCAGCAGCGTGACGCAAAGGCCGAGATATTTGCCGACGATGAACTCACTCCGGCGAACCGGCTTTGCAAATATCGCGTAGACGGTTCGCTTCTCTATTTCTTTAGAAACCAGCCCGACCCCGACAAAAATAGCAATAAAAATGCCGAACAGCAACATCGCATTCAGCCCGATATTCACTATCGTCCGAGCCTCCTGCCCATCCGTCAGATCGCCCAGCAAAATAGCCGCCGCGGTCAACAACAACACAAAAAGCACAAGATTATAAAGGATCCGATCCCGAATAGCCTCGCGAAACGTATTCTTTGCAATGACAAATATGCGGTTAAAAGTACTGTTGATCACGATTGATGCTAGAAGCGAGTTTCGCGCTGACAAAAGCACGAAACCGACCCTATTCTACAACACCTAACGCCGAAGTGTTACAACTAGTGATCGGTTTCATTCCGCGAAGCGGCGTCGCCTCAATTCGACTGATCAAAGCTAATCCAGATTTCGAAATCGGTTCACTTTCGTTCAAGCTATTCGACCAAGTTTTTATAGAAGGGGACACGCGGCCGCTACAAGATCCTTTGTTTTCCATGTGGGGCTTTCGTTAGTGCCTAGCGGTTTGATTGTGATAGACGATCCTTCCAGCCGTATTAAGACGACCTTCCTGTTACTATAATATTCGAGCATTCGGCTATTTTTTTCCTTGCCGAGATCGTGTGCCCATAGCATTTTAGATGCTTCAATATTGGACCGGTTGAAAACGATCTCGTCATGTATGTCGTATTCCGTGTCATAAGAGACGATTGCAACATAATTCCCGGGTAACTTGTCCACGATCCGTTCAAATTCAGCTTTAAAGAACGTCGCACGCGTCGGTACTTTGATCTGGACGTTCTCACCCGTGGTTAAGCTGGAAATTATTTGCTCCCGGTTTGAAGTGAAGTCCTCCTGCATATAGTACTGAGGATACGACAAGATTTGTTGAAAGATGATTGAACTCAGAGCCAATGCGACCAGAGTGAAAGCTATAAACCGTTTCTCTCGTCCTTTATGAGCACTGATATAGAAATACCTTATTCCCTCCGCGGCGAAGAGAAATACGACGGCAGTTAATGGGGCACTATAATGATACTGATCCCACCATTTACCCATTGACATCATCAGGAATGTGAACAAGACCGTTCCAAGCATTAACACTAGCCACTTGTTACGCATTATCATGCCCGGAAGACACAAATAGACCAAAGCGAGGAAAAACGGTGAAAGAAGGAATAGTGGCAGCGCTATCAAAAGGTACACAAAGCCATAGAGTTGGTCGATACTTGGGTATTCCTCTCGACCTGGCAGCGGTACAAATTCGAGAATTGGCGGTGAGGTATACGTCTCGTAGATCCTTCGAAGGCGGTCATTACCGCGATCAGCAGAGGGGGTGATTTGCTGAAAGGAAAATAAAGGAGTTGGAGAGTACTGGGCATGATGTGTCGAGTATGGCAGTTTGATGGGACTACCAGTTACGCGATAATATTGATAACCCATCAGAGAGAAGCCGAAACACGATACTACTAAAGCCGGTAAGATTACCTGGAGAAGTTTTTGATACGCTTCATCCTTCTGATTCCGGATTAGCCAAATTGCCAGAACTGCTAGTGGAATCAGCATAGTCACGGTTCCCTCGAAAGGACGTGAATTCACAAGCATTATTCCGCCGATCGTCATCCAGATCGTGGAGCCGACAGATAGCCTGTTGAAAAGCCTTCGAAAACCACCAAAGAATAGCGAACCTCCGGCCGCTGCCAGCATCCCGCCCCAGTAACTCTGTGCCCAATACGAATTGATCCCGATCGTAAAGATCATCAATATAGTGCCTGCTATTGCCCAAGTTGGACGAGTCCAGGCCAATAGCATCCATAACAGCGAAGCTGCTGTTAGACCGCATGCAATCCACACTCCGAAGATATAGTGTCCTAACAATAGTTTTCCGACCGCCATAAACGCAGCTTGCGCCGGAGCATATTTAGAGATATAGCTTGGTTCGACAATCACATGTGGAGCTTCAAAACTCTCGTGATGAGCTGGCGTGGGATTCGTAATACGAAAATTGGTATAGGTATCAGCGGCCAAAACATTACTCAACTCATCCTGGACATGACCATCGGGAAAACCATTGATTACTCCAGCGAGAAATGGTATCAAAAACCCTAGGATGCCTGCCATTAGGATCACGACGTACGCATGTAAATATCTGCCAACGAATGGAAGATGTATACGACGTTTTGAAACTAGATTGATATTCATTACGGGGTGTATGAAAAGTTCTTTACAGGAATACGTTGATCGGGAAGACTAATAAAAGGTAAAGAACTTTTTTCTCTATGACTAGCATGATCTTCTTGTAGATAAACGTTGGTAAGACCTGTTCAACTGAACCGAGAGCCGATACTAGCCGACTTCGACCGCCGGTTGATCATAACAATCGTCAGCTTTCCCGGATTTGCTCGGAACTTTCGATTTGCGGATCAGCCATACGATCACCCACCCGAAAACCAGGATCCAACAGAAAGCCGATATATACCCGGCGATCTGGACCCATTGATTTTCAACGAATGCGACTTCTACTCTCGATTCCGCTTCTGCGAGGGGAATCAAGAGAGCCCCATTCGGATCCGGCCGAGCTACGACAGGCGTACCATTTACCTTTGCCTGCCAATTGGGGTGATAAAAAACCGCAATCCGCGCGTCCCCTGCTCGTCCGGCCCCAACGTTGAAAAGTTTCTCAGTCGAGCCCCAGGCGTGAACTGATGACTCGCGATTTGCAAACAGCACTCTTTCCTTGATCTCGAACACCTCTTTTCTTGCCCAGATCGGCCACCAAAACTGAAAACCTTCGGTCGCGTTGATCTGCGAAACATAATCGTCAATCTGAGCTGGTGCTTTGTAAATGGCACCCCGAATCGAATTCGAAATAGCGAAAGCGCTTCCAATCATCAAGAATCCGATCAGAATAAAGGCGTAAGGTCGTCGATCAGATATGAGCCATCGGTGGACCGCCGGAAGCCCAGCGGCTGCCAATACAGGAGCGAAAGCAGAAACGATGGCTAACCAACGCCACGGAAACTGGACCTCCTGCATTAAGGAGAAGTTATCCCAAACAACTTTGCTCAGTATTGTTGTCAGAAAAGCAGATACCGTAAAAGTGATCGAGCCAGCACTGAGAGTCTGACGGCTCCGCCAATTATCGAAGCGAAATGCCATCAGAGCTATTGGAATGATTGAAAACATTGTGACTGCCAGAGTTATGTCGTAAATCAAAGTGAAAGCTTCGAATGCAAGAACGCTGTCGTGATCATAAACCTGGAGTGGCGTTATGAGAAAGTTTAAGCTGTAGTGTAGATAGATATCCTCATAGACAGAAGTTTTGGCAACTAAGAAACGCTCCTGAACCACCTTCAGCCAAAAAAAAGACGTTGCTAGCAAGGCTATTAACCCGGATAGCCCAATTCTCAAGCAGAGCCGAAGACTATATCCCCAATCCAACTTGAGATTTGCGATCCCATAAATTCCTAAAGCGAACGACACGATCAAGGTAAGAGGTAGATGAGTCAATATCAGGAAAGCGTAGGAGCAGGCAAAACCGACCGTATTTATGGTAAAGATCGTACCCAAAAAACTTCGCTGGTTACGGTCTAGATCCACTTGTTCACGCATACACCGGGTAAAAAACGCAAAGCAAAATGGCAAAATGGAACTGCCGGCAAGTTCGCCGTAGAAGAAAACCAAGTACGCCTGATTCAATCGGTAAGGCATAACCGCATAGATTAAAGCCGCGATCACTGCGTACCGAGGAGCCACAATTTCGCGGGCCCATAGGTACACGCCAAGACTGCCGAGGACCCACCAAAACGTATACGTGAGCCAGGTCGCCAGGTGCCAGTCACCCACCGCTATCGAGGAAAGGGCTAGAACGTAGTGCGAAACCGGTGGATAGAGTCTCAGTTCAAGGCTACCGTACCCGAGATTCCTCAGGTTAGTCCAGGAAGGATAGAGATCGCCTGCGAGGATGGAATCGCGGAACGTGAGGGCTAGCTGATAATGATGCGGCATGTCGTAACCGCTCGGAACTCCATAAAATAAGATGGGCAAGATCATTGCCGATCCCACCACGAAGATGAGGCTTAAATTGAAGCGTTCATTATTCACTGATCTGGCAAAGGCGGCGATGTTAATACGGATGAGGCATTGAACAAGTCGTTGCATTGGACCGTTTATTTCCGGCAAACCCGCCGCGGCGTTGAAGACTAAGATTGCGGCGGGATGAAGGGAGTGTCGAGTGGGGTGCGCCGTTCGGCGAAGCTGATAAGTAAAAAGAGGAACCGAACGAATCCGATTCCTCTTTATCCAAAGAACTAGGTGTTATTAATTGCCTAGGACTGTCGTTTCTGCGGTGATTGCTGTGATGTCAGCATAGTGCGTCAAAACAGTCGAGCTGTACTTGATGACACCGTCGGTGTGGATACCGAACCTACGTGTTCCTGTCTGCGTTACGCCAGAAACGGTCTGCGGGACAGCCGAGAACCAGAACTGAGCAGGGGCCGCAGGAGCCGAAACGGTT
>JBGTKY010000047.1:0-200149 GCA_041744395.1 Pyrinomonadaceae bacterium
GCCGGAAATTCCGTGTAGCGGTTCGGGTCAAACGACGGATAGTTCGCCATCGCCAGAATTTCGCCGGTGCGCGGGTTGAGAACAACCGCCATTCCCGATTTGGAATTGCTCGCCTTCGCCGCTTTTTCCAGCGCTTCTTCAACCTTGTATTGAATCGAATGCGAAATCGTCAAAACAACGTCTTTCGGTGGTTCGCGCACGCCTTCGGATTCTTCGTAAAATCTGCCGAGACGGTCGCGGTCCTGCCATTTTTTGGTTGTCATGCCGCGCAAGATTTCTTCCTGCGTCTGCTCAATTCCGGCTTGCCCGATGTCGTCGGCGTTGCTGAAACCGACGATTTGCGCCGCCAGATTCTTATACGGATAGCTGCGTTTTTGCTCTTCGCGCCAGTGGAGACCTTTGAACTTCGGCAAATCGAATTTCTTAACGTCATCCGTTTCGAGCGTTTTATTTAATTTCTGCGCCGTTTCTTCGTCAAGCTTTTGCGCCAGCCAGACGAATCGCTTGTTGTCTTCTTTCGCGGCGCGCAAATCTTTTAGGATTTCGTCCGGTTTAACTTTCAAGGCTTCGGCGACTTTATGCGCGGTGTATTCGATGTCGTCAATTTCTCGCGGGTCGGCGTAGAGTGATTTGACCTTGACGCTCATCGCTAAAGCGCGTTCGGTGCGGTCGTAAATCGTTCCGCGCAGCGATTTGCTTTTCAATTCGTCGCGCCGCTGATCCTGCGCCTTGTCGCGCAGCCATTCGCTTTGATTAACTTGCAGATGCACGAGCCGCACGCCGATGGCGCCGATCCACAAAATAAAAAGCGCGACGATCAGCATAAAGCGCGTGAAAGCCGTTTGCATCGGATTTTTATTTTTTGTATTTTTCGTAGTGCGTCTAGCCATCTTTACAAACTTTAATAAAATGATTTTTAACGCAAAGGCGCGAAGACGCAAAGAAAAACAATTATTTTCTATCTCTTCTTTTTCGCATTAAAAATCTTTGCGCCTCTGCGTCTTTGCGTCTTTGCGTTAAAGTTTCTTCCCTGCGCTTTTCCGGCAAATTATTTCTTCGCAATCTGAACTCTGGTTTTTTCCGGCTTTTCTTTTACTTCCGACGATTTCCTTTCAGCTTTTATTTCCGGTTTTTTCTCTTCTTTTTTATCGGCTTTATCAGCGACGGACTTTTCCAGAAACGCCAATTTCGGTTTTTCACCGATTATTTTTTCCGTTTTTGCTTTGTTTTTGGTTTCGGGAGCCGGGCGATAGACTTCAATATTGCTGGCGGTCATCTCCGTCAGACCGAGCTTTTTCGCGGCTTTTTTTATTTCGGAGGGCGAAAGGGCGATTTCTTTCGACAGAATAAGACGGCGCTTATCCGATTCGAGTTCTTCGATTTGTTTACGCAGCTTGGAATTTTTAATGCCGAAATCAATCGAAGCGAAATGCTGGCGCGCCGCAAAGAAAAATCCGACGACCAGAATCAGTCCGCAGCCGAGCGTCAAAAGACAATAGCGCCAGGGAATCGGCTCGCGGTTCAGGCGATTGGATTGTGTTTTACTTTTGCCGGATTGATTTTTTCTGCTCATATTGCTTCCTCTGATTTCTTCGCTCTTTCTGTAAATTTCTAATTCAATTTCAAACAGGCGCGGAGTTTAGCGCTTCGGGCGCGAGGATTTTCCTCGATTTCCGCGTCAGTCGGCACGATTGGCTTTTTAGTTAAAATTTCAACTTCGCGCGTTGCGCCGCAAGCGCACTGCGGTAGGCGCGGCGGACAGAAACATTTCCCGGAAAGTTTTTGAAACGTCTGTTTTACGATGCGGTCTTCCAATGAATGAAAAGTTATCACTGCCAAACGCCCGTCCTTTTTCAAAATCTCCACGCTGTCGCGGATAAACTGCTCTAAAATCTCAAGTTCCCTGTTGACCGCGATTCGCAACGCCTGAAACGTGCGCGTCGCCGGATGAATCTTGTCTTTTTTGCCGTCTCCGATAGCTTTTTCAACTAAATTGGCAAGCTGTCTCGTCGTTTCAATCGGCTCGCCGTGTTCTCTTTTCCAGACAATCCGGCTGGCGATTCGGCGCGATTTTCTTTCCTCGCCGTATTCGTAAATGATTCGCGCGATTTCAAACTCCGAAAGCGCGGCGAGCAATTCGGCGGCGGTTTCCGTATCTGAATTGGCGTCCATTCGCATATCGAGCGGTGCGTCGTATCGAAAGCTGAAACCGCGTTCGGCACTGTCAAACTGCAGGGACGAAACTCCCAAATCGGCTAAAACGCCATCAACCTTTTCCACATCCGTCTGCGCCAAAACTCGTTTTATATCCGAAAAGTTCGCGTGAAAAATCTCGATTCGCCCGCCGAATTTTTCCAGCCGCTGTTTGGCGCGCTCAATAGCTTCTAGGTCCTGGTCAATGCCGAAAACGCACGTTTCAGCGGCACCGGATAACAGCGCCGCTGCGTGTCCGCCCAAGCCGAGCGTCGCGTCAACGAAGATTTCAGCGGGCTGCGGTTTAAGCACTTTGACCGTTTCCGTCAACAAAACCGATTTATGGATGTTTTCGTCAATGTGTATCGGCATCTTCAAAGAACAAACCCAAATTTAGGCAGTCGGCGTGATGACACACAAATACTGCCGGATTTTATCAATCAAATCGCTGATCTATAAGTAAAAATTAAATTATTCTGCCGATTTTACGAGGGGAAACTGAATTCTTGACCGTCCTGTTTATGTAAAATCGCCCTCAGAATGTCCGCGTAGTGTCGTTGAAAACTTTGTTTGGGAAAGTGCTTAAACTTAAACACTCATTTTCGGGGGAAAGTTTTTAGCCCAAATGTCCTTCTCGGACTGTTTTCAACTAATTAATAAGCATCTTACGATTATTATTTACGGGCTGTCAAGCATTATTTCCAAATTTTTACTTAATCAGGTGTTTAAATTATTTCACGCCTTTTTTGCCAAAATTTCCACTTCTTTTGTTTTCATTTATGAAAAGTTTGCGTTACAGTTTTATATTCCGTTTTCATTCATTCTATGAATATCGATCTCTTTCAGCTACTCATTTTCGGCGTCATGGCGGCGCTCGCTAATGTGCTTGGCGGCTTGATTTTATTTCCGGTCGGCGTTCATAAAACTTATAAAAAATTTCTCAAATATATTCTCGCTCTAGGCGCGGGTTTTATGCTCGCCGTCAGTTTCGTTGACGTTTTGCCGGAGGTCATCGAACTTTGGCTGAAAAAGGAGAACGCTCAGACAGGCGAATTTCTGATTTACCCGATGATTCTGCTGCTCACCGGTTATCTTTTGACGCAGTTTTTTGAACACACCATTGCGCCGCATTTTCACCTCGGCGAAGAAGTTCACGCCGACCATCTGATTTCGACGTCTTCGGCATACACAGCCATCGGCGGGCTTCTGATTCATACGTTTTTCGACGGCGTTTCGATTTCTGCCGCGGCGCAGGTTGATTATAAAGTCGGCATTTTAGTTTTTATCGCCGTTTTTCTGCATAAGTTTCCCGAAGGTTTTACGATTGCCTCGATGATTTTAGCCGCCGGAAAAGGGCGCCGGGAGGTTCTACTGGCGACATCTTTGGTCGGTCTAACGACTATCATCGGAGTTTTGGTTTTCTATTTCATCGGCGCGAACGTCGGCTTTACGGTTGCATACGCGCTGCCCATCGCCTGCGGCGTGACGATTTACGTGGCGGCGAGCGATTTGATTCCCGAAGTCAACCATCACGGCGGCAAACGTCCGCTCGTCTCCTTATCGGTCTTTGCGGGCGTGGCGCTGTTTTTTCTGGTGCATTACGCTTTACGCGCGATTTTGGAAACTTGAACAAAGCCTTTAAATTTTCGTAAGTGTGATAGGATTTAGATAAGTGATTTTTACGAAAATGAAAAAGAGATTCTCATCGGCGGCATTACAATTCTTATTTCTCGTTGCGCTTTTCGGCTTAACGAGTTTTTCCGTTTTTTCTCAGGAAAGCACCGCGCCGTTTTCATTAAACGAATCGCCTCTGCCCGCGCCGACTTCGCCGGTAATGGATTACGTCGGCGTTCTCGACGCCAGCACTAAACAAGCGCTCGAACAAAAGATTATCGCTTTCCGCGATTCGACCAATCCGCGAGTCGAACTCGCCGTGGCGATTGTTCAGACGACGGGCGAGCGTCCGATTTTCGATTATTCATTAGCGGTTTCGCGCGGCTGGAAAATCGGCTCGCCGGACCAGGACAATCCGAGCGCGCTGCTGTTTATCGCCGTCGGCGACCGTAAGTATTTCACGCAAGTCAGCAAAGATTTGGAAGACGAATTGCCGGACGGATTAGTTGGACAATTGCAGCGTCAGCATCTCGTTCCCGCTTTGCGCCAGCAAAATTACGGCAAGGGCGTCAGCGATACGATTGACGCATATATCAGCACGATTCAATCGAAAGGAACGGGCGAGCAGCAACCGGCGGCTGGAAAAACCAAACAACCGGCGGAAAAGAAAGGTGGGGTTTCAATTTGCGGCATCGGCATTTGCTTGATTATTTTGCTCGTGTTTGTTTTGCCGATTCTCAGCCGTTTCGGTTCGTCAAAAAATAAGGACGACAACGACCGTTGGCGCGGCGGCGGTTTCGGCGGCGGCGGCGCAGCATCGGCTCTGCCGTGGATTATCGGTTCGATTCTGGCAAGCGGCGGTGGCGGCGGCTCTTCGTCAAGCGGTTGGGGCGGTGGCGGATCATCATCCGGCGGCGGAGACAGTTGGGGCGGATTTGGCGGCGGCGGCGACTTCGGCGGCGGTGGCGCGGGCGGCGATTGGTGATTCGATTTCCGATTAGGGATTTGCCGACTTGGGACATAAGACTTAGGACTTGAGACTTGAAAGATGAGACATCAGTTTGACGCATTTATTGACGATTTGAAGACGACGCACGGGAGAAATCTCGCTTCGGTTGTTTTATATGGCTCGGCGGCGGCGGGCGATTTTCTGAATAAGCAGTCGGATTATAATCTGCTGATTGCTTTGCATAAAATCACGCCGAAAGACTTGCGGGCGGCGCAGGCTCCGATGCGTGAATGGGGCAAGCTCGGACATCCGGTTCCCGTCTATTTTACCGTCGAAGAAATACAGGACGCGGCTGACGTTTTCCCGATTGAGTTTCACCAGATGGAACGCGCCCGCAAAGTTTTATACGGTGCTGACGTGCTGGCAAACGTGAGTATTTCCGACGAATACTTGCGGCATCAAACCGAATATGAACTGAGAAGCAAACTGATTCAGTTGCGGCGGCGTTACATTCCGGCATCCGTGTCGGTTGACGGTTTAGCGGCTTTGATGGCGGAGAGCCTTTCGAGTTTCGTCGCGCTGTTCCGCGCCGTTTTATTGATTCACGGACTAGAGCCGCCAATTAGAAAACAGGAAATCGTCGCGGCGACCGTCGAACGGTTGAAACTCGACGGCAAACCGTTTGAAAAAATCTTTGAGATTCGAGAAAATAAATCATCTAAGATGTTCGATGAACTTTCCGCCAACGCGCTTTTTACCGATTATATGCGCGAGATCGAAGCGGTCATCGAAGCGGTTGATAATTTAGAGAAATCGTAAATGGTTGATGGTTAATTGAAAAGGAACGATTACCATTAACAAGCAACAATTAACAATTAACTTTTTATGAGGAGTAAAAACAAGATGAAAAAAGTAATTTTATTAACCTTTGTATTATTTGTCGCCTTCGGTTTAAGCGGCTGCAGTTATAATGATTTGACCGCGAAACAACAAGGCGTAAAAGGAAAATGGGCGAACGTCGAAAGCGCTATGCAGAGACGTGCGGATTTGATTCCGAATTTGGTCAAAGCCGCACAGATGTCGGCGATTCAGGAACAGGAAGTTTTCGGACAAATCGCCGACGCGCGTTCGCGCCTTTTGAACGCGACGCAGGCTGCGCCGCAAGGCGCTGACGGTGACAAAACACCTGAACAAAAACAAGCGGTGATTGATGCGAATAACAGCTTCGGCGGAACAGTCGGACGGCTGTTGAGCTTGCAGGAAAATTATCCTGCTTTGCGTTCCAATGAAGCGTTCTTGAATGTGCAAACCGAGTTAGCGGGAACGGAAAATCGTATCAACGTCGCGCGGCTCGATTACAACGACGCGACGACGGGTTACAACACGGCGCGTAATTCTTTCCCAGCCGTTCTAACTGCCAGTATGTTGGGATTCAAAGAAGAGCCGTTCTTCAAAGCTGACGAAGGCGCGAGACAAGCCCCTGACATCGGCAGCCCGGACGCTTTACGGAAAAACAGCAACAAATAATCTGTATTAAAATCCGCGCGAATTGCACATCGCGCAATGATCGCAAGGCTTGCCCGTCGGTTCATACGGGCAAGCCTTTTCCGTTTCCATTCCCGCAATGATTTCGTCGGCGAGTTCTTCGAGATTGGTAAATTTTTCTTGGCTAAAATGGTTTGGTTTCTGGTTTTTGTTTTTTGTTTTTTGGTCTCTAAAAATAATTGTCGATTCGATTTTGTCTAATCTCTGATTGATTTTTTCGAGGCTTAATTCAACGGAATTATTCGCGCTCTGCATTTCGTTTTGCAAAAGAAGTGCGATTTTTTCGGCTAAATTGTTTGTATTTTGATCTTCCATCTGGAATTTTGAATCTGAAATCTGGAATTATTCTTCGTCCGGCAATAAATCAATATAATCAACCACGCCGACAATCGCCGAATCAATCGCCGCACCTTGTTTACCGGTTGAAGCGGTTGACGCGCTCCAGCCTTCCTGCACGATTAAAACAATATCTCCTTCGCCCGCCGAAACCGAATCAAGCGCAAGACAAGTATATTCCATATCTTCGCCTTCGGGCGTAATCTGCCGGCAAAGCATCACCCGCGCACCTTCATAACGCTGATTTTTCTGCGTTGCGACTACATTTCCGATCACTCTGGCGATAAGCATTAGTTTCGATTTCCGGTAGGGTTGAGCACATGATCGGCCGAATCAATGATCCCGACGATCGTGCAATCGGTCGGCGTCTCGTCTCGCTTGAATGGAAACGACGCTTCCTTTCCGCGACACCAAAAGACGAGCTCGCCGACTCCGGCCCCGACTGCGTCGAGCGCGATCATCGGACTTCCCTTTTCCTTTAGATCTGCGTCCAGCGTTTGCACAATTACAAACTTTCGACCGTGAAGCGTTTCATTCTTCACGGTCGAAACTACTGTACCGATGACGCGTGCTATTTGCATTCTATCTTCGCGATCTGAAAGAACGCTCCGGCCTTTTGTAGGCCGCGTAAGCAATCGCGAGCAATGAAACTATCAAGACGACGCTAAGCTCCATCCCGTTTCGCCCGGCACCGACGACGAACCAACCTTCGTTCCAGTGGATCATGTAGATCCCAACCGCGAGTTGCGCGGCAAATATCAACGCGATAATCCAGGAGTAAAACCCGACGGCAAGTAGGACACTGCCGACCAATTCAAATATCGTTATTGCCCAAGCCAGATAAAACCCTAGCGGAAAACCCTGCGAACTGAGAAATTCGCCAAAGCTGCCGATCGTACCATTTGAAATACGTGTCGCACCATGAATAAACATCACGGCAGCGAGCATGATTCGAATTACAACCAACGCAGTGGCTTTGTTATCTCCGAGAGCCATTTGCAAACTAATTATTCGCCGGTTCGCCGATCTGCTCGAATTCCTCTTTAATCAAGTCTTGAACTATAGGAATCAGCATCGGAACAAATTTTTCCGTCGCCGTCTTGTTTGATTCGGCAAGCAGAGCAGGAAGGGTTGTTATCAGTTTCTGACCGGTCGTGGTCTTATAGAACGCGATCAGGTCTTTCAGTTCCTGTTCGGTGTAAAATTTATCGTAAAGGGGAAACGCCGCCTCGCGGATGTATTTGCTGTAATCGATCTTTTCCGACAAACGTTTTCTAAATTTTTGGCTGAAAGCTACAAACCGCTCACCGGACGTCGTCTTTAGTTCAGCTTTCTGTTCAGGCGTCAGGGAGTTATTTCCCTCGACGGCGGCGTTAAAACCAATCGGAAACGATTTTTCCATTTCCTTGAGCATTCCATCGACTATCTCGGGGAACTGCTGGTCCATTTTCATTACGATAATCATCTCGCCGATGAGTTTTGTCTTTTCCTCGCTGATAGCCGACTGCGAAAAGGCCGATAAGGACAAAAAGCCGACGAAAAACAATCCAAATATGAAGCTGAAAAGATGTTTCATGTGTTTACTGCTCCTGAGTGAAATCTATCGTGTCGATCACGCCGATGATGGCCGAATCGACCGGGCAGTCTTTGTTACCTTCGGCAAGACGGGCGGAGGAACCGCCGACGACGATGACCTTTTCGTGATAGCCGGCGCCGACCGTATCGACTGCGACGACATATCCGCTTTGATCAGTGCCGTCAAGGTTGATCGGCTTTACGATGAGCAGCTTTTTGCCGAGCAGCCGTTCGTCCTTTTGGGAGGAAACGACAGTGCCGAGTATGCGTCCAATAATCATGTTCAGTGGTCAGTAATCGATGGTCGGCCGTCAGCGTCAGAAGTTCTAACCACCTGCCGCAACCCACTGACCACTATTTGGCAACTACCGGTAAGGCTTCGTCTACGCTAGCGTGTGGCCGCGGTATAACGTGGACGCTGACGAGTTCGCCGACGCGCCGGGCGGCGGCGGCCCCGGCGTCCGTTGCCGCTTTGACCGCAGCTACATCTCCGCGAACGATCGCCGTCACAAATCCGGCGCCGATCTTTTCGTAACCGACCAACTGGACGTTCGCTGCCTTGACCATCGCGTCCGCCGCTTCGATCATTGCCACAAGACCTTTGGTCTCAACCATTCCCAATGCTTCCTGCATTTAGTTTTGCTCCTGAAGAAAATCTGCAAACCTAGCCTTTTTTCAAATCTATCGTGTTTTGCATCAAATCGCCAATTACAAAGGTATGCTTGCCTTTTTCAGCGATCTTGTTGACTGTTTCGAGGAGTTGAACAAACTTAATGTTCTCGTCACCTTTCATTAGTTCAGATGCATTCTTAAGTGCTCGCGCAGAAGCTACGGCAGTTCGAGCATTTTCGAGGTCACTTTTTGCTCTGATCCGGGATTCGAGCTGTTTTGCAAACAGATCTTGGATCGACTTTGGAAATGTAAGATCACGGACGAGCAGCCGCATGATTTCTATCCCGTTCGCCGAAACTTCTTTTGCCAATTCAGCGGGAATTTCAGGCAGAATTTCGTTTCTTTTTTCATTCAATTCTTCGCTTTCAATTTCCGAGATCACCTTTCGCAGATAGACTTGCGACAGATTGTGGATCAACTGATCGGCTTCGTTAAACGGATTATATGAAAAAGTAAATACGTCGAACGCCCCGATGAATTTTTCTTCGTCGGCTATTCTATATTCAACGACATAGGAGAATCTGAGCGCGACATTATCTTTCGTCAGCACTTCCTGATTCGAGATCATTTGGATCCGATTCGTTTTCGGCAAGACCAACAAGTTAAGGACTTTCTGATAATCGAAGAAATCGTAAATACCGGGCACGAGTTTCTTTTCCAGTATATTCCGGCAATACAGAAATCCGGTCTGGTTTGGCGCGACGGAAAAACGCACGCGCCAGAAACTTCGCCTTATCTCGTTTTGAGAAGTGTGGTACATAGAATTGATGCCATCGAAGAAAGAAAGAAACCAAAAACGGGGAGAATCAGTTTAGAAAGTGTTCGTGAACACGATCGGCATCCCTGATCCTGCAAACCGAAGTATGGTCTTGCGTCGAACGCCATCCTTCTCTCCTCGACAGCGAGTTGAACGATTATCAGTCGTACATGCTACCAAGCATAATGAGGAGTCGAACCTCTTGGAGTTTGCTCCGCAATACCCTGCAAACAAATGCAAACCCCGAATCTTACAGGTGGCGGTTGGATAAAATATACAATGTAGTTTTTGAAATGGCTAACTTAAATTTGCCGCTTGGCTCAAAAGCTCGATCAATTCTTCGCGAGTGAACGATACTTTCGCTCCGTTTGACTGAGGTGCGTTCGGATAACTTACGTCCAGATCGCAGGTTATTCCGGCATCGTGAAGATACCCACATGCCTGGCACCGGGCGTTCGCTTTTAGATAACCGGCCTTTTCGCGGATGTTTATCAGCTTTTCGATGGCGTCCTGCGGCAGGTCGTTCGCACCGCCTAAAGCCTTTGCGAGGATCGCGATCTTCGCCGTGTGTTCAAGCGTTTCCAGACGGTCAAATGCCTGCCAGAGATCATCGCCATAGGCGACCGCACCGTGGTTTGCCATCAAGAGAGCGTTGTGATGCGCGACAAAAGGCTTCATCGCTTCGGTCAACTCGTCGGTCGAAGGCGTTCCGTAGTCAGTCAGCGGCACGCAGCCGAGCGTCAGAATAACTTCCGACAGGATCGGCTTGTCGATCGCCAAGCCCGCCACCGCGAATGCGGTCCCGTGCGGCGGATGTGCGTGGCAGACCGCTCTTACGTCCGGCCGCATTTTATAGATCAGCAGATGCATCGCGAGCTCGGATGATGCTCGCTTGTCCGACAGCGGCTTGCCTTCCATATCGGTCAAGGCCAGTGAATCTTCCGTCATCCTGCCTTTACAGGTCATCGTCGGCGTCGCAAGCACAGTGTTCTCGTCCAAACGGATGCTCACATTGCCGTCCGACGAAACAACGTAGCTTCGCTCGTAAAGCAACTTCCCAACCTCGATGATCAGTTTTCGGGCGGCAGTTTCTTCCATTACTCCAACGTAAATTTAAACTCTACTGACCTAACAACACTTTTCCGTCGCCAGTTCTCGATTCGTGGTTTAAATTGAATACAGCGGGCAGCCTTAATTGCATTATCCGTTAGACCACCAGAAAGCTCTCTAACTGAACGGACCGAGCCAATTTGCCCGCTTGCCAAGAAGACGATTTTCAGTTCAACCTGCCCTTCGACACCGTCTTTTCTCGCTTCCTCCGTATATTTCGGTTGAGGAAGTTTTGTAAGTAAAAGAGGTCGAGATTCAACCGGCTCCACTAGTTCATCGTTCCGGTTACTCGCTCCAGACATACCACTGCCTTGACCGTAAGCAATTGTCTCATCGCAACCATTTTTCGTCAGGTTAACACCAATCAACCCGTGTGGATAATCTTGAATCCGGTACCGAGGATTAGGACTCGCTGCATCAAAAAGAAAACTTGCGACTCCACCTATTGAAAGAGCTAGGAAAAATGCGATGTGACCAAAATATTTAGCTCGGATATCCATGAAACGAATTCTAAAACGAAGAAACCACAGATTAACACAACACCTCGGCGTGCGTTAATCTGTGGCCTAATAATTCCCTAGACAGCTATCGAATGTCGGAATCGCGTGTGACTCGGCGTTCGATTTTACTCGGGTGAACCGGGTCTGGTGCGACCCTAACGGTCTTCATCGGCATTACCCGACGCGGCGACTTTTCTTGCTTTAACGCTTCGTTCTCGATCCGTGCGGCCTCAAGGTCCATCTTAAGGTTCAGAAGTTCGTTCCGCATCTCGCGGTTAGCACGCTTTGTCTGACGGCAATCGTGCCGCTTGCCCCAACTTCGATTTTTCTCGAATTCAAATGACGGAGCCGATATCGAAACAAAAAAGCTTGCTATGAAAAGCCCTGCTCCAAAGGTAAGTACGAATGGGATCGCTCGTTTCAGAATTGCTATTAACTGCATTTAACACCTCTTGATATTTACTACTTCTGCTTACGTCGGCTTTTTGAAATCGGTTTCAAGTCGCCTTCGTTTATATCTGCGGCACCGGTCAGGAAAAAGGAAAGGCTCTCGAGCGAGGAAGTGAGGTCAACGGTTTTCAGCTTCACATCGCCGGAAACTTTGAGCGGGATCGGTGCAAAATTAAGTACCGCTTTTATTCCGGCATGGGTGACTTTATCCAGAACTTTCTGTGCCCGCTCAGCCGGAACGGCAATTACCGCTACTTCTATACTATCCTTTTTTATCACCGACGAAAAGCTTTTCATGTCGGAAATCGTGATTCCGGCGATCTTTTTGCCGATCTTCTTCGGATCAGAATCAAAAAGAGCCGCGACGACGAAGTTTGACCTCCGAAAGCCGTGGTAATCCGCGAGCGCCGTGCCGAGCCTTCCCGTACCGAGAATGCAGGCCCGAATCGTCCTATCTAGCCCGAGGATCTTGGTCAGATTGTCACGAAGTGCGTCGACATAATAACCAACGCCTCGAACACCGAATTCACCAAAATTCGCAAGGTCTTTGCGGATCTGCGCCGAGTTAAGATGAAAGGTTTTCGCGAGTGCGTCGGAGGAAACCGTCTTTTGGCCCTGGTCGGCAAGTTCGTTGAGGCAGCGAAGATATACGCTCAGACGATTGGTGGTGAGTTCCGAGATCTTTTCTGGCTTCATTAAATTCTAACTTAATCAGAATGATGCCCGATGTGCAAGACGTGTATCGGAAAGTCCGTCCGAGTGAACTGCAAGCCCAATTTGCAATTCCGACCTTGTTTGCGTGAAACTCGTTTTTTAATCACAGTCCTATGATCGCATTTCTTACCGGAAAGATTCTTGAAAAGCACGCGAACGCCGTGATCGTCGATGTTGGCGGCGTGGGGTATGAGGTTTCGATCCCGCTTTCGACGTTTTACGAGCTGGGCGAGGTCGGCGACGACGTTTCGCTCCGTATTTTCACCTATGTCCGCGAGGACACGCTGCAGCTTTTTGGCTTCAAGACTATCCGTGAACGCGATCTTTACCTCAAGCTGATCTCTGTTCAGGGCGTCGGTGCTAAGAGCGGCATAACGATGCTCTCCGGCATGAGCGCGGACGAGATCATCGCCGCGATCCGCACGGATAACCTCGCAAAACTGACGGCAATTCCGGGCGTCGGCAAGAAAACCGCCGAGCGTCTCGTCATCGAGCTTCGGGATAAGGTCGCCGAACTCGCATCCGGCGTTTCCGCCGACACGTCGATGTCCGCCGGTTCCGCGATCGGCGGCGAAGGCGTCATGGACGACGCCCTTTCCGCCCTGATAAACCTGGGCTACAAGAAAGACGCCGCCGAAAAGGCTCTGCAAAGTGCGATAAAGGACGGCACGGAGCTAAACGTTCAGAAATTGCTCCGTGCCGCACTGCAGCGGCTGGCAAAATAGAATTTTTCGCCTCTAAAACCGAGTTTTGAGTACGCGAAAAAGATCTTTGATTACGGGAGAATGACTTTTTCGGACGCGAGAATGACTTTTGGGGTCGCGAGAATGTTTTTTTCATACGCGAGAATGACTTTTTCGGTCGAAAATATCGCTTTTTCAGACTCAAGAATGAATTTTTTATACTCAAAATCGACTTTCGATTTGTGATAACTTATTGATGCGTCCCGTTTTAGAGCAATTTCGCTCAGATCTATCAACAATTGACCGACGTGCGGCAGGTGCGTTGTTGTACACAGCGTTTGGTCTGACGTGCATTTTCTATTTTAAGGATCAAAACGCGGCCGCGGCATTCTTTGAAGGCACTTTTCTCGCCGATTTCGGCAATTTCATCGCGAATTCGCCCGATAACAACCTGCCCGGGCTCGGTTGGTGGGTATTTATCGTCACCGTTTTCTATTTCGTGCTGCCGGTTTTGATAATTAAGCTCGTCTGGCGTGCAGATCTGAAAGATTTCGGGCTGAAGTTAAGTATCGAGGAAGGTTTTTGGAGGCTTTTGGCCGTGAGCACCGCGATCATGCTGCCGATAACTTACCTGATGTCGCTGACCGAAGGTTTCGCGGCGAAATATCCGTTTTTGCAGATCTATAACGGCGAGCCGTACATCGGCGGAACGCTGATCGCCTGGGAACTGATATACTTTATTCAGTTTTTCGGGCTCGAATTTTTCTTTCGCGGCTTTCTAGTGCACAGCCTGAAACCGAGCCTCGGGCTCTATTCGATCTTTGTGATGACCGTGCCGTATTGCATGATCCATTTCAGCAAACCAATGCCCGAAACCCTCGCCGCTATCGCCGCAGGCATCTTTCTCGGCTGGCTAAGCTACAAAAACGGCAGCATCTGGCTGGGATTAATTTTGCACTGCATGGTCGCGTTCTCAATGGACATCTTCGCCCTACACGCCAAAGGACTTCTCTAGTCAGAACCGCCCGCGTAAGCTGGTGGCATGAGCTAGCCGAATCGCCAAGCCACCGGCCCACGCAAACTGTTCCGACTTGAATCTCCCCATCCACTTTGCGTTCTTAGCGGCTTTGCGTGAAAATTCATTATGTTCCACGCCGATTCGAAATCGCCACAAAGTGAACGAATTTAAGTGACCACAGCCGCCATTAACATCCGTGACGAAGACCTCTCGCCCGAGGAAATTAAACTCGAGGCGACGCTTAGGCCTGCTCATTTGGCGGAGTACATTGGCCAGAAAAAGGTTAAAGATAACCTTCGCGTCTTTATGAAGGCGGCCCTGAAACGCCGCGAGGCGCTCGATCACATCTTGCTCACCGGCCCGCCAGGCGTCGGCAAGACAACGCTTTCAAACATCGTCGCCAACGAAATGGGTGCGTCGCTCAAATCGACTGCCGGGCCGATAATCGAGAAAGCCGGCGACCTCGCTGCGATCTTAACGAATCTCGAAGAAGGCGACGTGCTGTTCATCGACGAAATTCACAGGCTAAATCCGGCGATCGAAGAGATCCTTTATCCGGCGATGGAGGATTATTCGCTCGATATCATGATCGGCCAGGGCACCGCTGCCCGTTCGATCAAGCTCGAATTGCCGAAATTCACGCTCGTCGGCGCGACAACGCGGCCGGGAATGATCACCGCTCCGCTGCGAGGCCGCTTCGGCATTATCTTTCACCTAGATTTTTACGGCATTGACGAACTTCAGCAGATCGTCGAACGCTCCGCAAAGATCCTCGAGGTCGAAATCGATCCGACCGGCTCGAATGAGATCGCACGACGCTCACGCGGAACTCCGCGTATCGCCAATCGTTTGCTCCGCCGCGTCCGCGATTACGCCGAGGTCGATCACGACGGCAAGATCACCGATTTTGTCGCCAACGACGCGCTTAATCGCATGGAGGTCGACACCTACGGCCTCGACGAACTCGACCGCAAACTGCTCATGACGATCATTGAGAAGTTCGACGGCGGCCCTGTCGGCCTCGGCACGATCTGCGCTTCGCTGCACGAAGAGAAAGATTCCGTCGAGGAAATAATCGAACCTTACCTTCTCCAGATCGGCTTCCTAAACCGAACGCCGCGCGGCCGAATGGCGACACGCCTCGCCTACCAACACTTCGGCCTCGACCTTCCTGCCAAGGCCGTTGCTCCGACGCTGTTCGAGTAGTTTTGCTCAAATCGCTCGCATTCGCGATAATAGCGATTATGTTCAAAGCAATTCGGGTGTTCCCGCTGGTCGTTCTTCTCTCCGCTGTTACGGTTTTTTCACAAAGTCAGTTTGAGGGTTATAACATCATTGTCGATGTGCCGACGACGCATAAGTCCGCAACTTGCGCGGTTCGCTACGTTCCGCCAACGACCACGATAACCATTACTGACCTTGACGGCTCGACGCCGCTGGCCATAAAAGCGTGCGACGGTTCGGGGTCGCGGCTTGTCTCAAGCACAGCGAACAGCGCGACTTTCCGATCCGATGCAGCGACAAACAAATGGTGTTTTCGCGGCGAGGATAAAAGCTATCGCATCTCGTTCTCCGGCGATCAGTTTTCCGGAAGCGTCGACTACGTGTGGGTCGATCAGACCGACGAGCGGACAGCTGGTTTCTTTAATATCCGCGACTTCGGCGCCCGCGGCGACGGCCAGACCGATGACACTGCCGCATTTAAAAGTGCAATGGCCCAGATCGCGTCGAACAACGGCGGCACACTGACGGTCCCTGATGGCGAATACATCGTTACCTCGCCCGTCGCGTTGCCCTCAGGACTGGTGATGCACGGAACGAACGGGTTGAATTCGATGGCTTCGACAAGCGATGTGCCGCGGAAGAACCCTAGCCGAATCACACTACGCGGAACGAATCGTTCTCTGTTCCAGATAGGCGAATGCACCGAGGGCATCACCATCCGGGATATCGAATTATTTGCCGAAAGCAACGTCGGTACCAGCGGCATCGAGGCGACGGGAGCCTATACGTCGTCACAAAGCTTCCACTTTGACCGAATGACCTTCCATGGTTTCAATCGCGGCATCAATGCTTATGGCCTGCCGCAAACTAACCTGAACTGGCAGTTTGATTATATAAAGATCAACGACAGTCGTTTCATCTATAACCGGGACGCGGGCTTGTTCGTCAACATGCGTAATACCGACTGGAAGATAGCCGGAAGCCTCTTCATCAATCCGCGGCGGCAAGCCGGGCAGAATGCTAACTCGATGCATTTTGAACGGGCCGGAACGGTTGTTATCCAGGATACTTACGGCGGCGGATTCGCCAATGCTCTCGGCGGAACTTTTATCAATATTCTTGATAGCGGAAACTTGACGCTCATCGGCACACAGACCGAGAACATGACCAATTCTCTGGTCTACAACGAAGTGAATAATCCCTATGCGGGTGATTATTCGTATCCGATCACCATCGTAAATTCCATCTTCGGTAACCCGATCATTTTCAACGCCCGCCGCACGCTGGTTTCGACCGGAAGCCTTTACGCCGGCAATACTTTTCGCGCGGACGCACGCCTTCGCGTTTATTCAACCGGTGACAGGTTCTGCTACGACGGCCTCATTCTTGGCTGCCAGGGCGTCGTTAAAAATAACTTCGACAAGGCGAGCGTTATGTTCATGACCGGCCAGCCAACCGAAGGCCCGGTCCCGGGGCACCCAACCATCTTTGGCACCGACGTGCAATTCAACAACCCGGTCCAAATGCCGTCGCTGCTGCACAATGCGTTACCGGCCGGCAGACCCGACGGCTCAATGGTCTATTGCCAAAACTGCCGCCGCTCCACAACACCATGCCAGGGCGGAGGCTCCGGCGCCCCCGCAATGGTAGTAGCCGGCCAATGGAGCTGCCTCTGATCCGATGTCACTGTCGTTGACGGTTCGGGTTGGTTGTTTATCGTCCCCACATCTCGCGATGCGGGCTAGAAAGAAGTGGCCGTCTTCGACCGTTGGGTAATTGATGCGGGTTTCGACTGCGGCGGGGGAATGTGTCGCAAGTCCTCGCCACGGGCTCACGCCCGCGGTTCTCGCTTAGATCGCCCGATGTAAAATGCGGCTTGCCGCTCTATTTGCGGAAAAGTTTACTTTTCCGGGCCATGTAACAGAGGTTTGCGGCTACGCCGCCCGTTTTAGTCCGCCGTCGATCTGCCGAAGCGGCGGCATAGCCGCGAGATCTGGGGTGGAGCTTTCGGAAAGGCATAGCCATTCCGCAAACAGAGCGGCAAGCCGCAAAGAGCCCGCTGCAGAAGCACATCGCTAAAACCCTACTTTCGCTAAAGCTAGCAGTAAATTGTCAAAGATCTTGAACGATGCATTCGTCGTTCGTACGAGTTCAAATATCGCATGTGGCGAGGGGCGTCTGAACCATGAATGCGGAGTTTGGAACGATTGGAACGATCGGCATGTAATACGGCGGTTGGGAAGGTGAAAAACATCGGTCACGAAAACCACGTTGGTCGGCAATGTTATGGAGACGCTAGTGAGGCACTTGATCGTGCGTGTCAGATTGAGGTTGATGCCGGGGCGACAGGCGGGGTTGTTGGGTGCAGTCGAGCGGGGGTTGATTGACGCGATGGTCCTGGCATTAGTGCGGCGTTCCCTTTGGTCCGCGTGGGTGCTGATGGGTACGATCGTTTTGCACGGGGCTGGCTGTTATCAAGACCCGGGGCTGATGTTATCTGACGCGGGGTTGGTGTTATCTGGCTCGGGGCTGGGCCAAAAATCGCGGGGCTGGCAGATAATTCCGCAGGGCTGAGATAACATCGTCGAAAAATCAAGAAAAAGCGGCCGGCAATCGAACGCCGGCCGCCTATTAAGTTATAGCTAACACTGAAGTTAGTCGTCTTCTTCTTCGGCGGTCAGGAGCGATGCGCTGGTTACGCAGTCTTGGTCGTCGCAGCGGATGAGCATTACGCCCTGGGCCGAGCGTCCGGTTTCGCGGATCTTATCGACCCCGAGGCGGATGAGCTTTGCCTGCTGCGTGATGATCATTATTTCGCTGTCGTCCTCGACCGGGAACGCGGCCACGACCTTGCCCGTTTTAGCGGTCGTTTTCATATTTATCACGCCCTTACCGCCGCGTTTCGTGAGCCGGTAACTGTTGACCTGCGTCTGTTTACCAAATCCCTGCTCCGATATCGAGAGGATCTTTTCAGTTCCCTCCTGCGACACCGCACAGACCGAAACAACAAAGTCGCCGTCCCGCAAATTCACACCTCGAACGCCGCGAGCGACCCTGCCCATCGGCCTGACGTCAGTTTCGTTGAACCGAACGGCCATTCCGTCATGTGTCGCGATGAATATTTGCTGTTTGCCATCGGTTCGGATGACGTTGAGCAATTCGTCGCCTTCGTCAATGTTTATCGCATTTATACCGGTGACGCGGATGTTCTGATAGTCCGAAAGCTGCGTCTTCTTGATCACACCCCGCCGCGTGACCATCGTCAGATAGATCTCTTCTTCGAAGTCGCGGACCGCCATCACGGCAACCAGCTTCCTCTCGGTCGATATCTGAACCAGGTTTACAACGGCCTTGCCGCGTGCCGACGGAGCAGCCTCCGGGATCTCGTGGACCTTTATTTTATATACCTGTCCGTCGTCAGTGAAGATCATCAGGTACGCATGAGTCGATGCTATGAACAGATTTTCGACAAAATCCTCGTTCTTCGCCGTCGCACCAAGCCGTCCCTTGCCCCCGCGTCCTTGCCGCGAATAGGTCGAAACCGGCGTTCGCTTGATGTAACCCGCGTTCGTAACTGTTATCGCAACGTCTTCGTCCGGTATCAGATCTTCGATCGTAAGTTCAACACCTGCATCAATTATCGTCGTTCGCCGTTCGTCACCGTAAAGCCGTCTGATCTCAGTCAGTTCGTCAACGATCACCTGCCGAAGAACAGGCTCATTCTGGAGAATATTCTCAAGCTCAGCGATGTGTTTGATGACCGATTCGTATTCGTCGAGGATCTTTTGACGCTCGAGTGCCGACAGCCTACGCAACTGCAGATCCAGAATCGCCTGTGCCTGAATGTCGCTGAACTCCATCGATTTCATTACCTTCTCAAGGTCTTTCAAAAACGCCGACTGCGTCTTCGTGCCCGAAATACCTCGCCAGTTCTGAACCTCATCGATCGTGCCCAGGCGAGCCGTCAGCCATTGCTTGGCTTCGTCGACCGATCGCGAACTGCGGATTAGCGGAATTATGTAATCGAGAGCGTCGATCGCCTTGTTCAAGCCTTCCAAAATATGCGCTCTGGCTTGAGCCTTTCGCAGATCGAACTCAGTTCGCTTGCGGACGACTTCCCTTCGGAAATCGACGAATGCCTCAAGCATTCCCTTCAGCGTCAATAGCTTCGGCTGACCGTCAACGATCGCGATGCTGATGATGCCGAACGAAGATTGCAGCTGCGTCAGTTTGTAGAGCTTGTTGAGTATGACCTGCGGAATTGCGTCCCGCTTGAGCTCAATTACTACACGAATGCCCTCGCGGTTCGATTCGTCGCGGATCTCGGATATTCCATCAAGCTTCTTTTCGTGAACGAGTTCGGCGATCTTCTCGATCAAGCGGGCCTTGTTTACCTGATACGGAAGCTCTGTTACCACTACGGCGTCGCGTTCGCGTTCGCCGCGACCGATGCGGTCAATTCCCGCTTTCGCACGCATCTGGATGACGCCGCGGCCTTCGCGATATGCCCGATGGATCTCTTCGCGTCCGTAAATGAACCCGGCGGTCGGAAAGTCGGGTCCGGGAACGATCTTGATAAGTTCATCGACGGTGATCGCCGGATTCTTTATCAATGCCATGCACGCGTCGAGGATCTCCGTCAGATTGTGCGGCGGGATCTTCGTCGCCATACCGACAGCGATCCCTTCGGACCCGTTTACAAGCAAAAGCGGTATCCGGGTCGGCAGGACTTTCGGTTCAGAAAGCGATTCGTCGTAGTTTGGCTGATGATCTACGGTCTCTTTTTCGATGTCGGCCAGTACTTCTTGTGTAAGCTTTTGAAGCCGGACCTCGGTATAACGCATCGCGGCCGCATTATCGCCGTCGATCGAACCAAAATTGCCTTGTCCGTCAACCAGCTGGTAGCGCATCGAAAATTCCTGCGCCATACGAACGACCGTGTCGTAGACCGCCGTGTCGCCGTGCGGGTGATATTTACCAATGGTGTCGCCGACCACACGCGCCGATTTTTTGTACGGCTTGCTGTGCGTGTTTCCCAGCTCATGCATCGCCCAAAGTACACGCCGATGGACCGGCTTGAGTCCGTCACGGACGTCTGGTAAAGCTCGGCCGATTATGACCGACATTGCATAATCGAGATACGACCGCCGCATCTCGTCTTCGATATTTATCTGATCGCGTTCTAAAAGTGAATCCATTTATATTCGTGTCGCTATAGAAAGTGTTAAGATAGCTTTGCCTGCCGGGAGAGTCCTGAAAAAAAAAGCTGGAAAATGTTCTACCTTAGTGCTATGCTTAATTTTACAGGCGCCTCGCCTGATTAGCAACTTGTCTGCCTGAGACAATTTCCCGCTAAGAAATCCCGTTATAATTAAGGTTTCCTCGGTTTTCAGCCTGTCATTTCTGGCTTTTCGAGCTATCAATTATGTCAACAGTCCTGAGTGATAAAGACCAACGCCGCATCCAGCGATTTGCGCTGGCGCTGCCGACCAGGGTCGAAGTTCGTGTAGACAGCAAATTCACTTGGAACGAGGTCACTCGGCTCGAAGACATATCTGCGTTTGGTGCGGGATTTAGTCTTTCAAGGCCTGTCAAACGCGGCCGCCTTCTCCTCGTGAGTCTTCCTATGCCGCGACAGTTGCGGTGCTTTGATTATCTGGAGCCCCAATACAAGATCTGGGGCCTTGTTCGCCGCTGCCTTCCGCTCAACGAGAATGCCGGAGCACAGAGCTACGCCATTGGTGTTGCATTTGTCGGCAAAAATCCTCCGGGCAGCTTTAATGAGAATCCGGCGAAGCTTTACGATCTGGCAAGCCGTGATGACGGCGGACTGTGGGAAATAAAAGATGCGGATCCGTCGAATGACGAATGCGACCTTCCTGCATATCTTCGTCGGCATACGCGTTTTGCTATCCCCGAATCGTTTCTTATCGAGATACTTGACGAAAACGGCGATGTCGCAGCAAGCGAGGTTACCGTTACCGAAAATGTGAGCCTCGGAGGCGCGGCAGTCTTCACATCATTTAGCGCCGAGATCGGAACCTTCCTTCGAGTAACCAGCGAACGACATGGCATGACGATAATTGCGATCGTCCGCGGCAAGCGTGTTGGTCACGACGGTATCGTCCGGCTGCATCTCGAGTTCATCGATCATCTTTTTCCCCTGGCGGGCATCGCATAACTTCTCCCGGCCAGTTTCCCCCCGACCTATAACACCGTAATAATGAACATCTGTTCTTGGAGGACTAAATGTCAGTTCTAATTGAAATTCCCAACGCAACCGACGATGCCACCAGCGTTGCGATAAATGCCGTCGTCAAAGGAAAGGATGATGAAGGCGAAAGTTGGAAAGAAGTTGCGGACGTGATCAGCTTTTCACCGACCGGAGCCGGATTCTTTCTTCCGCGTGAATGTAAGGCAGGGCGATTAATATCGCTTATGCTTCCACTCCCCGCTGAGATGCGCTGCTACGACCATGACAAAGAGTTTTACCGCGTCTGGGGCCTCGTTCAGCATTGCCACAAAACGCAGACGGACGAAATGGATGGATATCATGTCGGTGTCGCATTTATCGGCAAGAACGCCCCATCTACGTATCATGACGATCCGGCCCGCAACTACCGCATCTGCGGAATGAATGGCGACGGTCTATGGAAGGTCGAACCCGCAAAAAGCGAATTCAAGGCCCGCCGCGATGTTAGATATTGGCAATCGATCGATGTTTATCTTTCATTGGTCGATAAGGCAAAGAAATCAATTAAAGGTGCGAAAGGCCTAACTGAGAACCTATCGAAGAACGGCGCAGCTGTCTTTTCTAGCCTCGACGTTGCAGTCGGCGACCGCGTCAAATTCATCAGTGAACAATATGACTTTTCGGGCCTGGCGGTCGTCTGTAACCGCCACGAAGGCAAAGATGGCCGAACGCGGCTGCATCTTCAATTTGTTGACAGCCGGTTCCCGGTCGAAAACATGAAGCTCGTAGAACCGAAAGAATAATTACCTTTACCATCATCGAGACCTCGCGAAGGCCGAGCGCCGGCGCGAGGTCTTATTTTGTCTCGAACCAGTCTTCGGTCATGTCGCACCAGATCGCCAATCCGCGCCAGCTACCGTAGCGAGCATAATACCGTTCGATCTTTTTGTCGGCGCACACCTTGCCCCGGTTATGTTTTTTGTAGAATCCGCTTCGAAGCCATGAATCGAGAGCCAGGCCATCGTAACGACCCAGCAGCTTAAGCATATTCTCGGCTGCATAATCGCCAATTCCCTTTACACGTTTTAGTTCGTTCTTCAACTCCACCGTTGGCAGGTCGCTATTGTGCCATATTTCCGGGTCGATCGAGCCAGCGGCCACCGCTTCCGCAAGCTCCATGAAATATGGCGAACGATAGCCCGCCCGCACAACCTCGCGATAAAATGTCTCATTCACGGCGGCCATCGACCCGGGCGTAGGGAACGCCTTTATGCCCGCGTAATTTGGCGACCCGAGATTTTCGACCAGATTCCCGACCATCTTTTTCGTCAGCCCCCACGAGCAATTCGTCGTACACATTGTCTTTACGAGATCTTCCCAGACCGTACCCGAACGAAGTAACCTGCCGGCCCCGGCTGCCGATGCCCAAGCAATGGACCTTACTTCATTTATGGTCTTGTAGAACTCGTCAAACTTTTCGTCCAACCGAAAGATCCGTTCGAACGCGGTCAATGCCGCTTTTCGGTCGATGTCGCCGTCGGCCGAAATTATGATCTGCCCCTTTATCTCAACAAATTCGAGCGCGGCGGTTTTCCCGTTGGCGCCGTTCATTGCATATTGCAAACGTCCTGCCGCAGCGTCGTATTCGAATGGGGCAAGGTCGTACCAGCCGTGACTTTCGATCGTCTGACGGAAAGCAAAGGCAGGCGGAATTTTTAGCTTGAATTGTCTGGGCATTTTCCGTATCTTAAAAGACATCAAAAAGTTTCACAAAACTTTACGATATTTCGGCTTTTCCCCAAAAGCGAACGTCTTATTTCCCAGATGATCGCCCTACAGTGAAGAAATCGGTTCGAATTTTTAGGAATAGTTTACGATTGTATGTTTATATTTATTGGCAATTGTATAACACCGTTTACCCCCCCCACAAATGTTTCCTTCACGTTATTTTTGAAACAATAAGGTCTTTAGCTTGTCGCCCTTCAGGGAGGTTTGGTTATGCGTAGATCCAATTGGAAAGCTGCATCCGCACTTTTCAGTCTAATGTTAATCACGTTTTTTGGCGCCGGTACGGTTTTCGGTCAAACTGACCCAAACCCGAATTCACCGGTGCCTGTACTGCTGAGCCATGACGATTCTGTCCGCGGTCTCGCGGTAGAGGATAATGTTCTTGGAAAAGGCCGTAGCGTTTCGTTTCGCGAGCAGGCCTTTAACCCTGGTTCAAAGGTAAAAATATTTGTAACAAATATTGACCTTATGCCCGGTGAAGGCGCGAATGCGTTCCGAGTGTATGCGGAGGATTCGCAAAAGCGGACCTATCGCTTTCCTGTCATCGATCTTGCACCGGCTGAATGGGCGAAGAACGTCTATGCCGTTACGATCATTCTGCGGGACGAGATCGGATACTGGACGCCGCCTGAAGCGAACGGCGATCTGCTGATCCGATTGACGTGGCGTGGCCTCTCAAGCAATCAGGTTTTGCTCGGCTACGGGCAAACAGGAGGCGACCTTAAGGTCACCGCAGCACTCGAGCCTACCCCGCGGTCAAAAATTAGTCAGTATGATAAGACATCCGAGAACAATTTTTCCGATTCGACCGATCTTGTCGGCTATCGCTGGTCGGGCGATCGGATGCGGTTCCTGCAACAAGCAACCTTCGGCTCGACGCCTGCACTCGATCAGCGGATCCGCCGTATTGGCATACGGACATACCTCGCCGAGCAGTTTGAGGCTCCGTATCCGTCGTTAGCCAATCCGTATCCGAATATCCCGTTAAAATCGACTGATCAAGGAAACGTGACCATTGGCTGCGGTATGTTCTTGCCGACCTCGACGCTCGAATACCGTCAATGCACCCGTGACCATTATTCGATGTTTCCGGTCCAGAACTGGTTCGTGAAAGAGGCTTTCTACGGCGAGCCGCAGCTCCGGCACCGTGTTTCGTGGGCTCTTTCGCAGATCTGGGTCATATCGGGTGCGGGCGGCACAACCCAGCAGTCCAGCTGGATGCTCGCGTATCACAAGATCCTATCGCAGCATGCGTTCGGCAACTACCGCGCCCTGATGAAGGACATGACGCTGAATCCGGGTATGGGCAACTATCTGGACATGGCGCGCAGCACGAAGAACAATGCCAACGAGAATTATCCGCGTGAGATCCTTCAGCTATTCACAGTTGGCCTGTTCATGCTCAACCAAGACGGCACTTTGATGCTGGACGGCCAGGGCAACCCGATCCCCACGTATGACCAGGAAGACGTCGACAATTTCACAAAGGTATTCACGGGATGGTCGTTCTGTAACACAACATGTCCGAACTCGGGCCCGGGCCTCGTGAACTATAAGGATCCGATAATCCTTAACCAAAACAATCACAATGTAACGGCGAAGACACTTCTTTCATATCCGAACGCGGTCAACCAGAATATCGCCGCTAACCTAAACGGAAATGATGAGCTTGAACTCGCACTAGACAATATCTTCTATCACCCCAATGTTGGCCCCTTCGTTAGCAAATTGATGATCCAGCATCTCGTTACCAGCGACCCGACCCCGGCGTATGTCGGGCGCGTCGCTGCTGTTTTCAACAACAACGGTTTGGGCGTCCGCGGCGATATGAAGTCGGTCATTCGAGCGATCCTGCTCGATCCCGAAGCCCGGGGAGACATAAAGACTGACCCGAACTTTGGTAAACTACGCGAACCGGTTCAGCTGATCACGAACTTCTTCAAGGCTTTCGATGTGAAATCGTTCGACCTCTCGCAGCAAAGCGATGGGGCAATCACGGCATTGACGAATCCACTAGGCCAGAATCCGTTCAACTCGCCGACGGTCTTCAATTACTATTCGCCGGACTATGTCATTCCAGGTACATCGATACTCGGGCCGGAGTTTGGGATCATGACGACCGGGACCTCCATCGCCCGGGCGAATGTGGTGAACACTATGGTCTACAGCCAGTTGAGCGTTGCTGAGACTCGTCCCGGCGGCACAAAGCTCGATTTTGCGGAAATGGAGGCACTCGCGGCCGCCGATCCGACCGGCAATCTGCTGCTTGACGAACTCAATTACCGATTGCTGCACGGTCGCATGTCGCCGCAAATGCGTCAGGCGATCTTGCCTGCGTTCGTTGCAGCATCGACAACCAGTGCCCGTGCCCGTGCACAGGCGGCCATCTATCTAGTCGCGACCTCGTCGCAATATCAGGTACAGAGGTGATAACAATGAATGAATCAAGACGAGACTTTCTGAAAAAATCAACGTGCGCCTTGAGTATGGCGGCGATCGCGACGCAGATGGAGCACATGGGCCTGATGAGCGCCCTTGCTCAAAAGATGGAAGAACAGCCGACGTTCTCTGACGCCGGCGGTAACTATAAGGCTCTCGTACTGATCTATTGGTCCGGCGGAAATGACGGTAACAATATGATCATTCCGAACCACAATGACGCGACCTTAAGCAATTACGCAGGTTACGCCGCGACCCGTAGCACGCAAGGGTTAGCTCTCCCGCAGGGAACGCTGCTGCCGATAACTGTGCCGCGAATGGGAGGCCTCACATATGGCCTGCATCCCGCCCTCGGCCCGGTCACGGGTGGTATCAACAATGGTGTTCATGAACTTTGGGCCCAAGGCAAGATGGCGGCAGTGACCAACTGCGGAACGCTGGTAGCGCCGATGACCAAAGCTCAATATCAGAATAATTCGGTCCCTAAGCCCTATCAGCTTTTCTCGCATTCGGATCAGGTCAACCAGTCCCAAACGAGCATCGCTAATGCTCAAGCGTTCACCGGATGGGGCGGCCGCATCTCCGACCGTATGACGGCGTCAAGCAACCCGGCAGGCTTGCTGCCGATGATCACATCGATCTCCGGTGCCCAGCTGTTTACAGCAGGCCAGCTTACGCTTCCGCTTGCGATCAACGATTCGAACACTTCCCTCGCAAACGTTCTAAATCCGTCGGGGTTTCCGAACAACACAGCGGGGAATGCACGCAAGGCGGCGTTCAATCAACTTCGTACGATCGACCTGGAGTCCAACTTTGTTCAGGCGGCAAGCCACGTAACGGACCTCGCGATCCAGGCGAATACGGCACTGCAGACATCGCAAGACGTTACCGTAATGTTCCCTAACACCGGCATCGGACGTCAGCTTCGCCAGATAGCCAGGCTGATCAAGAAGCGAACGGACCTCAACGTAACTCGCCAGATATTCTTCTGCTCGATCGGGGGCTTTGATACCCACAACGGCCAGATAACGCAGCACATTTCTCTGCTTAGCCAATACGGTCAGGCTGTTCGAGCGTTCTACGATGAAATGGGCGTACAAGGTGTCCAAAACGATGTGACCACGTTCACCCTTTCCGACTTCAACCGAACAATGAACCCTGCCAGCTCCGGTGCCAACGTTGGTTCGGACCACGCGTGGGGCAATCATATGTTCGTTATCGGGGGCAGCGTATTGGGCGGTGATTTCTACGGAATGAACACGACCAACGGAACGCCGTTCCCGACGCTGACCATTGGCACCACCGGGCCGGACGATACCAGCAATGGCTCAGGCGCACGCGGACGCTGGATACCCACGACATCGGTTGAACAGTATGCGGCGACGGTTGCTCGATGGTATGGGCTGCCCGAGAATCAGATGGCAGATGTTTTTCCGAATATCGGGAATTTCGCATCGTCCGATCTTGGCTTTATGGCATAGATCGTATTCGATTTTTCAACGAAAAGCGGGCCTCGGGTCCGCTTTTTTTTGCGTCCGATCGACTAATGACAATTGAAAAAGCCCCGGCGAACCGGAGCTTCTTTTTTTATAGTTTGACCTCTGACTTATCTTTCGCCGATGGGAACATATTTCTGGTCGCGGGCCCCGATATATTCAGCACGCGGCCTAATAAGTTTGTTATGCGCGTATTGCTCTAAAATGTGGCCCGTCCACCCCGAAATCCGGCTTACCGCAAAGATCGGTGTGAAAAGGTCTAGGGGAATGCCCATCAAGTAATAGGTCGAAGCAGAATAGAAATCGACGTTTGGAAACATTCCCTTTTGTTCGTGCATTATCTGCTCGATCCTTTGCGACATCTCATACCATTTCTGCTCGCCTTTGCGGTCGGCCATGGTCTTGGAGAATTTGCGGAGCCACGTCGCCCGCGGATCTTCGGTCTTGTATACCGCGTGGCCGATGCCCATTATTTTTTTCTTTTCAACGAGTGCATTCTCGACAAATGAATCGACCTTGTCCAACTCACCGATCTCGGTAAGCATTTTCATCACGTTGGTGTTTGCACCACCGTGCAGCGGGCCTGCAAGTGCGGCGATACCAGCAGTTACCGCTCCGTACATGTCGGCAAGCGTACCGGCAACGACACGGGTCGTGAAGGTAGAAGCGTTCAGTTCGTGGTCGGCGTGAAGAATCAACGCGATGTCGAACATCCGCGCCTCTTCAGCATCAGCCTTTTCGCCGCGAAGCATGTACAAAAAGTTTTCAGCGATCGAAAGGCTGGTGTCCGGCTCAACAACGTCCTTTCCATTCCGTATGCGGTCCCATGCCGCCGCGAGCGTGCCGATCTGTCCGGTGAGCTTTATCGCCGCCTTAGTCGCATTTTCACGGTCTGTGCCGTGGCCCGCCTTGTCAAAGAAATCGAGCGAAGAGACCGCAGTACGCAGGACATCCATTGGTTCCGCGTCTTTCGGAAACTGCTTCATCAACGCGATAACTTCAGCCGGCGCCCTATAGTTCGCACGAAACTGAGCGGTTAGATCTGCCAGCTCGTCTTCTTTTGGCAGGCGGCCGTTCCAGAGAAGGAATACTACTTCTTCAAATGTCGAATGCTCGGCCAGATCGTGAATGTCATATCCCTGATAAATTAAAATGCCTTTTTCGCCGTCGACATCGCCGATCGAGCTTTGGGCCGCGACCACACCGCGAAGTCCGGCGGTCGCTGCGGTTGATTCTGTTGCTGTACTCATCGTTTTATTTGATCTAGTTGTTTAATAATTACTTTGTTCGAACCTTTGATTTTAGACGATAAACCGCCTTTATACAAGCATTGCGTGCGTTACGCTCACACTATCTATTTTTGGTTTCGCAAAGTGTGCACCGACAGATTCGGTAACCATCGGCGCATAAACGGAAATGGCCGCGGGAGCGAAGCGTTCAAAAAGGAGAAATGAACACTTCGGCATTCCGCGGCCCAGCAAATTTCAGGTTCCGTTATCGGATCCGAGTCTCGAAGTTCGTTTTTATCCGGAGTTGTTGATTACCGTTAAGCTTAATATGCTTACCACGTTCGATGACTACCGCACCTACCCCAAAGGCGGCGCCAACACCCGCCCCAACAGCCGCGCCTACCGGGCCGGCGGTCAATGCACCAATGCCGAGTCCCGCCCCAGTTGTCGCCCCGATCTTGATACTGTCTTCCTTCACCGAACGTTTGCCAACGGCCGACCCTTCGTTATCGACCGTGCGCACGTTGTCACCCTTGACCGGCATCACTTCCGTCAATATCGCACTAAAATTGCTCCAACGATCTTCGTTCAGAACGACACGGTCAAATGCGAGTAGCAACTCCGACCGCCGTTTGATGCGGCCCGGCTGGGTGATTCGCTCGACGCGGCCTTCGATGACTGCTCCCTCGAGTTCATATGGTGAAACGATCTTCGCTGTAAACTTATCACCAACCACATTTCTCTCAGTGCTAAGCGGCTCCTGGATCTCAATGATGAGCTCTGTATCTTTTGGGATGACGATGATCGCCTCATTGTCGGCTATATAGCTGGCCTTTCGGATCGGATCGTTCGTCTGTGCGGGCGTTGCCGTAACCGGCGGTGTTTGCGATGCGATCTCCGTATCTCGAACATCGTTAGCCGGCGTTTGTGGCTCAGTGATCGCAGGTTCATCGGTAACTACCGGTTCCGAAACAATGGTCGTCGCAACCTGAGTCTCTACCGGTGCAGGAGCTGTCGGAAGTGGAGCGTCCATTTTTTCAAGGCTGCGTCGTGCCAGGGTTAAAGGAACCGCCGATTCGAACGAACGCTTCTCGAAACCTGTTTCGTAACCGATCTCAAACCCCTGACGATATCCGTCACGATAATCTTCGAGCGAGCCGTATTCTTTGCTATAAGCTCGCTGGGCCTCGGTATATTCGCGGTGTTCACGAATATTTTTTGCGGCGTTATCGATCGAATCTCGGTATCCCGACATGTACCCGTCAGAATAACCGGTTCGATAGCCGCGCTGAAGAGCTACCTTTGAGTCCTGTACGGACGAGCTCTGGGCCATTGTCGAAAGCGTTGTAATTGATGTGAGAGAAAGACATAGCGTGATCGTTAAAATGCTCCGAACTAACTTCATAGTGACTCCTTTTTAGTGATGGTAAATGCAAGAAACGGTTTGTCCGCTTATGTTTATACAACACTAGTTAAATAATTACAAGAAGTTTTTAAGCATTAGCTTAAACAAAAAAAGCGGCCGGGCAAAAGCCCACGCCGCTCAAAGCTGGTTCAGGAGGAACCAAGGGTCAAAAACTCTTTCGAAAAAGGTAAGACGCCCGTATGAAGAAAGTTCGCGTATTTCGTTCAAACCCTGTCTCCGGTTGCCCCGTAAACGGGCTGAGGCCGGCATAGTTGAAGTTATCGTTGTAACCGACGTAGAATGCCGTTCCGGGGTTCGGGTTCCAGCCAAAAAGCATCTGGCCGGCATAATTATTCCGGGTCGAATCGTAATCAAGCCGCATTCTTGCAAAGATGAATCTTGAAAATTGATATGTTGACCGAAGGCTCAGCAGATCGGCGTCAAATGCACGCTTTCGGGTGTCATCGCGAACGAGCCTACTCTTTCGGTACGAAAGCGAGACTCGCAAAGGATCGGCCGGCTTCACTTCGCCATAAAATTCAGCATCAAACTGCTGCCCGGTTCCTGGATTAAGAAGTCCGCTCGACCCGAAATCGAAATCGAATGCATTGTTGATGAATCCAAGAAAGAGGCCGTAATTGAATTTTTTGTTCAAGGTCTGATTCAAGTTCCCGGACACGATCTGCTGCCAGGCCGCCCGTGTCGGATAACCCTGAAATGTCCCCAACGGCCGAGTCGGCAATCGTTTAATGCCGAATTCTTCCTCATACAGCTTTTCGTGGGCGACCGCAGATTCGATGAATAAGTACGTACTCCGTTGCAGGTTGACATTTAGATTGGTGCCTACGCGAAATCGCTGCAGACGCCCACTCCAGTCGTAATCGACGCCCGAGAACTGGGCCCAGGACGCCCGAATGATGGTCCCGGTTGGTTCCGACTTTGTGCTAAACCGATTGTACGCAAACGCAAAGTTCGTGTCCGTCCGCCGCGTAAAACCGACGTCCGAGCGAAAGTCGCCGCTCCGCCCGCCTACCTCGACAAACCAACCTCGACGATCTGAAGTGGAATCAATGTTTGCGTAGTATCCGATTCCGTTGCCAGTTCGATATTCGTTCTGCGGATTGCCGCCCAGGGTGACCCCGCCGAAGGTGCCCCCACCACAAACCTCGCTGTTTCGTGCAGCCTGGAGCGGATCGGCGTTGGGGTCGAACTCCGGGTTGAAGAAACATCGCCTTGAAGTCGCTGCAGAGATCTGGAACTGCGACGTTGTCTTCGGCGAAAGCTTGAGCCGGCCATCGACGCTTGCCAGAAGGTTTTTCTGTTCCGGAAAGCTCCGGTATGTCGTCATGAACCCGATGTTATTTTCCTTTCCGAAATCGCGTTTGACGCGAAACACCGCGAAGAGGGCGTTTTTATCCAAGAATTCGTCGATCCGCGGTCTGATCGATGGATCATTTCGGTCATCCTCACCATAGTTTCCCGGCGCCCTATCACTAGCAGCAAGGAATCCGAACGATGTTTTGCCGATCTTTCCCGTAAGCTTAGCCGCAAAGTCAGGGTCGACGATGTTTCGTGAATAAAAGATGCTGAGCGGAGTATTGAAAATGTCCTGTCCCTCAAGAAAGAAAGGCCGTTTTTCCTCGAAAAAGATCGGAAAACGCTGATTCGCTGAGACAACCGGGGCATCGGCCTCGATCTCAGCAAAGTCGGGATTTATGGCTGCATCTAGAGTGATGTTCGGTGATAGCGAGTACTTTAGCGTGACACCGATGTCGGCCTTGATCGGCTCATTCACAAAACGGCCTGGATCGGCCATACCGTTCTGCAGTTGGTAACGCGGGATCGTTCGGACCCGCCGGCCGGTTTCCGAGATCGTAACGCTCGGGACTATCTCTAACGTCCGCTCGTATTTTATCGAGTCAAGGCCCGTGATCTTTCCATGTTTGATCAAAAAGCCTGATATATCGCGGTCATCCGGCAGCCACTGCGTAAATTCGTCATTGAAGCGGTCGATGTTCCTGGCCGCATTGAAGCCCCAGTTTTTGCCTTTCCCGGCAGAATATCGAAGGGATTTGAACGGTATCTTTATCTCCACCGACCAACCCCAGTCTTCAATGATCCCCTTCGATTCCATGACGATATCAACAGAAAAATCGGCGCCGCGGCCTTCCGTATAAATGCCGTCTTGCTGAATGCCGCGCGGGTTGAACCCGAGTACATACGCCCGTCGCTGGTCGTCAAACGTGTCTAGCCAAACGCGAACATTATCTTCTCCGAAAACGTTGTCGCGTCGCGCGACAGTCGCCCGTATCTTGTCCTTTTCGTCCCAGCATTTGAACCCGATGTAAAGGTGTTTTTCGTCATAGAACATGTACGCTTCGGTGGGCCTCGACGGAGCGATGTTGTCGCCCGGGCTTGTTTGGTAGAAATCTTTGAAGGCCGCTGCTGACTTCCAGGCTTCTTCGTCAAGTCGCCCGTCAATCGTTATGGCCATATCTGTCAGTGGAATCGCGATCGGCCGGGCTTTTTCAGGCGGAATCGATACTTTTCCTTTCGAACCGGGTACCGTGGCCGTCGTATCGGCTGCAGTGCCGTTAGGTTCCCCTGATCTCGGTTGACCATGAACGAATGCTATGGAACCGATGAGAATTATCATCAGTATTATTGTGCGGAACATATGAATGCTGTCGCCTCCGACCGAGCGTAAGACTTGATATGACTAGAACGTAGATGCGGTCAGAATGTTTCAAACGAATTTATTCGTTAGAGACCTCTAGAGCCTCCGGCGAATTTAGACCTACTGGTTGTCCAGGGAATCGATGTCACGAATGACAACGTTGGCGTCGCTGAGCGTAAAACTATACTCGGGCCCGCCGGTTCCAAACAGTACGGTGCGGCCACCATCCGGCCTTGCATCAGTTCGCTGAACGGACAACGGAGCATTTGAAACGAGCCTGGCATTAAGGCTTGCAGGAAGCGTGAGCGTAAGATTGCCGTTATTGACGTCGGCTTTTAGAGATTCGAAGTTGCCTTCGATAAAACTCTCGCTATCTCTGGCGGTCAACTGAAGGTTACCGGTGATGCCGAGCAGTCGGGCGGCACCGTCAGAAACGTTCAGGTTCAAGCTGCCGTTCGTATCGCGGATCGTAACTGAGTCGTCCGAGGAAATAACGGTAATTAGTCCACTAACACCGGTTATGTTAACGGCCGAATCCGAACGAATATTCAGATCAGTTTTTCGAGGCACATAGATCTCGATGCGTGTCGAACCGTTATCCGAGAAAACACCGCCGTTTAGAACCGACGTTTCTCCTCGAACGCGGAGCTTTATGTTATTCCCACTTATTTCTTCCGTGACGGCGCTAGCATTACTTGCACTATCTACCATTTCGGTCATTGTGTAACTAACTTCCGCTTTGTCCCAGCTGCGGACAGAAATAATGCAATCCGCCGCTTCAACTGAAAGCGTCGGAACGTTGCTAACCTGAAATGTCTTGGACGTTTTCTTCATTGTCGGCAGGCCGCCGGTCCAATTAACGCGGGTGAGATTCGCCAGCGCGGCGGAGCTTGCTTCAAGGCCATATTCGATCGCTTTTACAAGCATCGCGGCGTTCACATCGGCCGCAATATCCTCCGAGACCTTCATTCGCGAAAGTTCCGCTTGTGCTTGTCGCAGGGCAGCTTTTTTTTCACGCTGTGCATCGGCGATCGCCGCATTTACGGCGCGTGTCGACGTTGCCCGTTCTCTGCCGCGGCTCGCAACCGCCGATACTTCATCCGTTGTTGCCGAAAGAAGATTTTCGACTTGGTTTGGGGCCTTTCCATCTTTCTTCCGGACGATCGAAAGACCGCCGTTAACGCTATCAAGCGTGATCCTGGTCTCGCCGCTGCCGATACGCCCGTGAAGGCTTCGACCAATGTATTTACCTTTTTTGACCGGCAGGCCAAATTCATTCGTGATCTCGCCATTTAGCGATTCTGCTCTAAGCGTCGCATTTACATCCGAAGGCAGCGTCAGGTTGACCCTGCCGTTCACCGTATTTAAGGATACGGCCATACCTTGTTGAACACTTTCAAAATCTGCATTTACCTGGCCATTAACGGTCGAAAGCTTTGCCGAACCGCGAAGATTCGTTGCAACAACGTCGCCATTGACGACCGAGACCGTCGTCGACCTAGTGAAGTTAGAAACCGTAACGGTTCCATTAACGGATTCAATCTCGCGAAGCTCAGCAGTCCGCGGCACGATCAGTTTGAAGTGCACTTCTATCTTTCGCAACCGCCGATGATCACTCCGGTCGTTATATCGCCAGCTCTTGTATTTGGCTTCCGCCTTGAGCGAATTTGGCTGCGAATCGACCTCGATCTCTATCTCCGCCAACGTCTCCACAGAATCGGCGATCTTGATCGCTTCTAAGCGAACTTCATTTCGATCCGAAGCCTCAATGACTATTGGTCCATTGATATTCGAAACGCTTACCGACCCGTCCGGCGACAACGAATAGGTCTGCGCAAATTTTTCCGTGACGTCGGATGTCTTGCTAGCGATCCGAGCTTCTGGCTGCGGCATTTCCCGAATTGGGGCCGGAGCGAGATCCGGCGACGAAAACATCAAACCTGCAAAAATTATGGAATAAAGCCAACTCATATTATGTATCCTCAATTGTTCGCGACCCGCGAGATTCCGATTACTGAATTGAAAACACCGCTGTCTTTCGGTTTATGACAGCTTTTTTGCAAAAAGTGTTGCATTCTGTTTACATAACTCAGCTATAGTCGCTAAGACGATAGAAGTTAGCAACAATGCGGCCAAGCGGAGCATCTACTCATTTACTTCTCCGTCCAAATTTGATAGTTTCATACGTTTAATTGACGCCGGTAACGGAGTTCGATATGAATCTGAAAAGAACGAAGCTGAACATAGTTAAGAGTGCAATTGGTCTGAGCAAAAACGCCAAAACAGGGGTTTCGATGCACTGCCATACTGAGCTGTCCAAGGAGATGCTCGATTTTGTGCCGCACTATGCGGACAAGCTTCCGATAATTTCCAGATTCTGGCGTCGCGAAAAAAGAATATATTTTGAGCGCGAAGGGATATATCCCGATTTTTCGGAGGCGTTTTGGTCGCCGCCGCTTTCCCCAAGTCAGGTCTACGAGATCGAGAAACAGCAGATCAATGATGTAGGCCTCGAGTCGATCGTATCTCTCACGGACCATGACAGCATAGACGCGACACTGATCGTCAATGAGCAGACGGAAGATGCTCAAGCGCCGATCTCGATGGAATGGACCGTCCCGTTCGACTATGGCTTTTTTCACGTCGGTGTCCACAACCTGCCGAAAGAATCGGCCGCCGAGATCACTCAGACGCTTCTCGATTATACGTTCGTCGAAGAAAATCACACTGACGAAAAGCTGTCGGAAACATTGGCAATGCTGAACGAACTGCCCGGAGTTCTCATCATCCTGAATCACCCAATTTGGGACATTGAGCTGGTCGGTAAAGAGCGTCACAAAGCCCTGCTGAAGGATTTTCTACGGATTCATGGCCGATGGATCCACGCGTTAGAAGTAAACGGCTTTCGATGTTGGTCGGAGAATAAAGCTGTTATAGAGCTTGCCGAAGCTATTGACATGCCGCTGGCGACCGGCGGCGACCGGCACGGGTGCAAGCCGAATACCGTAATTAACCTAACAAGCGCCAAAACTTTTGAGGAATTTGTCAGTGAGATCAGGGTCGACAAGCGAAGTGAGATCGTACTTTTACCGGAGTATGAACACCCGCTTCACTCTCGTCAATTGAATTCGTTTTCGGAGATCCTTAAATACTATGACGAGTTTCCTGAAGGAAGGAAGAAATGGTTTGACCGTGTCCATTACGACGTTCGTGACGGCCACGGGGTCCGACCGCTTTCGATCCACTGGGATAAAGGCGGGCCGGCTTGGCTGCGTGTAGCAGTTTGGACACTTGGCATTCTTGGAAGTCCGGCAGCCCGGCCGCTTTTTCGGTTGGCTCGTGAAAAGAAAGACCGTATCCCCAAAAACCTTACTGTCAACGACTTTGAGGTTCCTAAGATAGACGACATATTTCAGCCCCTTTCAACGGAGACAGCTATCGAAGCCCGCTGATCTTGCGGCTCTCGTAGCCCCGATATAATAAATTATTTGTTATCTGCGGCGGTCCTCGGCCGCCGATATATTTTATTGAGACAATTTTTGTGGACAAGCCCTTACGAGTAGCCTTTTTTGCCGATTCATACCTAGAAGTCAACGGAGCTGCAATGACCTGCCAGCGGCTGGTCGATTATGCACAACGTAACGACTTCCCTTTGCTTGCGATCTATGGCGGCCATAAGACTGCGAGCCATCAGGACGGCAGTGTCCGGTTTCTGGAATTGAACCGCTCTTTCGCATCCCTTAAGCTTGACGAGGATCTTGCCTACGATCCCCTGTTTCAAAGGCACACAAACAAGGTTCTAAAAGCGATCGTGGAATTTAAGCCCGATATCATCCATATCACTGGGTTAAATGATGTAAGCATCCTTGGTTCATACCTTTCGTGGAAGCTGGGCGTGCCAATGATTGCCTCTTGGCACACAAATCTGCATGAGTTTGCAGCGGAACGCCTTCGGCGAATGCTCCGCTTTCTTCCCGTTCGATTTACGGACGGCGTTGCCGGACTGGCTGAGCGAAAAATACTCGACGGCGCCGTCCTCTATTATAAAATGCCCAAGGTGGTACTTGCTCCTAACCAAGAACTTGTTGATCTACTAGGAGAGGGCACACATCGAACCGCATTTTTAATGAAACGCGGCGTGAATTCAGAGAAGTTCTCCCCGCAAAAGCGAACTGTCTCGGACGGAATCCGCCGCCTGGGTTCAGTCGGTCGGCTGCGCGCCGAGAAGAATGTGAGAATGTTCGTTAAGCTTGAGGCGGCCTTGATCGCCAAAGGAATTGAGAATTACAAGTTTCTCATCGTTGGCGAAGGCAATGAACGCGAATATCTGCAGAAGAAGCTGAAGCGGGCTGAATTCACTGGCTTTCTTTCAGGTGAAAAGCTTTCGGAAGCCTATGCAAATATGGACATCTTTCTGTTTCCATCTGAAACGGATGCTTTTGGCAATGTCGCCCAAGAGGCAGCTGCATCCGGGGTGCCTTCCATAGTTACCGACAAGGGTGGGCCTAAATTCATAGTCAAACACGGCGAGACCGGGTACGTCGCCAAGAATACCGATGAATTTATCAACTATGTCGTTGATCTGATACCTAATACCGAAAAGCTCAATGAGATGCGAACTAAGGCACGTGAGAGTGCTCTGGCGAACTCGTGGGATTCAGTCTTCGACGAAGTTTATCGCGGATATGACGAGACGCTGCGGATAGTTGAAGCGCAAAAGCCGAAAACGTAATAAGAAGTATGAACTGGGATGTCGAATTTGATAATGGCTCCCAATGATGCAAACTTATTCTCGGTCAAAGATGTCGAAAATGAAAGAACTGACATTCGAGGAAACGACTCCTAAAGCACCGTCTGATTCGATCGGCGATGCCCTGCGTTCGCTCGTCCGGCGGCCGTCACAGTTCGTTCGTTTTTGGAATTACAAGGGCGCGATCATGAGCGGCGTCGTCCGGGCCCCGATCTTTCTCGCTACATATCTTATCGGCCGTGAATCGCTTCGGCTCGCGATAGGTGCTGCGACGGCTCAATTTCTGTTTCGCTTCTTTTTCGCGGGCGTCGGCGGGGCGTTGATCCAGTCATTTCGCCGTGTCGAGCCGGCATGGAAGGCCGTTCTTGCCGTACTTTTGATCGTACCGGCGGTGAGCCACTTTTTCGAATTTGTTGTTCAATACGCCTTTGCCCATGTGACGGAAACCCAGAATCTGACGGGCGGGGCCATACTTCGTTCCATTTGCTTCTCGATCATTTCGGCTATGTTCACTATATTCGCTATGCGTCGCGGGATAATGATAGTTGGTGATTCCGAAAGTAAAACGCTTCTGAACGACATGTCGCGTCTGCCGCGGATCATTTTTGAATTCATCGCCTTCATTCCAAATGAGATCGCCTCATTGCTACGCCGCGGAGTGTATATAGGTGCACTTCTTGCATTCGCAGGCTTCGGCATTTTTGCACAACTGCTTTGCTGGGCTTTTACGAACCGGATCTATTGGACTTTTGGCGGAGGGAAGGAAATAGCATTTCTTAAATATTGGGGAATCGACGGAATGATCCTAATGTTCCTTGCGGTTGTTTTGTCCTCGCTGCATTTCTGGGGAAAACGAAAAGTTTAGAGGTAATACGTTGCAGGAAAAACATCCGCGAACCGTCCACATAACCAACTATTATCACAAGAATTCGGGCGGGATAAGCACTTCTTACAATAACCTCCTCGCGGCAGCCGAACGCTGGAAACGCGAGGTACGGTTGATCGTCCCCGGAGAGACCGAATCTATCGAGATCGTCAATGATTTCGCGAAGATCTATTACGTTCCGGCGAAATATTCTCCCGTCTTCGACAAACGCTATCGAATAATCCTTCCTTGGCAATACATGCCGAGCGATTCGATCATCCGCCGTATTCTGATGGATGAAATGCCCGACCTGATCGAGGTAACGGATAAATACACTCTGTCGATGCTCGGAGCGATGATCCGCATCGGAAAATTCAAACAGCTCAACCGGCCGATCTTGGTCCATTTTTCGTGCGAGCGGATGGATGACAACGTCGCGTCCTTCCTATCGGGCGGCAGGATCGCGAAATGGTTTGCCCGGCGCATTATTGGCAATTACACACTTCCAAGTTTTGATTACCACATCGCAAATTCAACGTACACGGCCGATGAGATCTACAAATCCGGCCTCGCTTCAAACGACGCAAAACGTTCCAAATGGCTTTTCAATAAGACCTGGCGCGCTTTACGGGCGCCGCGGGTGCCTCTCGAAGATCGCGTGATCGTTTGCCCAAGAGGTGTTGACGCGGAAATGTTTACACCCGAAAAACGGGCTGATGTGACACGGCAGGAGTTGGTGGAGCTTGCCGGCGTACCCGAAAACGCCACGCTTTTGCTCTACGCGGGACGCATTTCACCCGAAAAGAACATTGGGCTTCTGGTTGAGATGATGAGGCAGCTAGTTGCGGATAATGACAAAGATTTTCGCCTCATAATCGCCGGTGCCGGCCCGCTCGACGAATGGCTCACTTCTGAAACTGACAAATATTTTCCGGGCAAGATCATTCAGGTCGGGCACGTGGACAAAGAGACCTTGGCCGGTTTCTATGCGAACGCTGATGTGTTTGTCCATCCAAATCCGAAAGAGCCTTTCGGCATAGCGCCGCTTGAGGCCATGGCATCCGGTGTTGCGACCGTTGCACCGAATGCCGGCGGGATCTTGTCGTATGCGACCAACGACAATGCATGGCTCGTAGAACCGACCGGCGAAGCATTTGCTGCTGCGGTGCGAGAGGTCGTTGGCGACGCTGCTCTGCGTGAGAAAAAGGTCGCCGCGGCTATCGCGACCGCCCGAAAAAACACACGTCAGGCTTCGACAGACCGGCTCTTCGAAACCTACGATATGATATACAAAGACTTCCACAGCAAGCGGGAATTGTTTACCGATATCGACGCGTCCCGCATTTTCGACCACGCCGAAATGAATAAATGATCGATCTAGTTCTCGCAAATCTTAAGGTGCGTCCCTTTCGCACGCTGATAAGTATCGTCGGCGTCGCTCTCGGCGTCGTTCTGGTGATCTTGTTCACAAGTCTCGCTCAGGGAATGACGAACGAGATGGCAAAGCGTGCCTCCAATTGGAAAGCGGAGATCATATTCTCGCGCGCCGGTGCGATGACCTACGACAGCTCTAACGCCACCGTTCCGACCGCGTATGCCGAACGGCTCTTGCAGATCGAAGGTGTTAACTCGACCGTTCCGGTCATTCGATATATTTCAGCCAGCACAAAAGGCCGTTGGGGTATCGAGCAGCTCGATGGGGTCGAATGGGGTCCTTTCGCCGAGATGAACGAGATGTCGATAGTCGAGGGGCGCGGACCGGTCGCCAACGACGAGATAATACTGGACGAACGCCGCGTCATCGAAGATCAGGTCAAGGTCGGCGATACGTTGACCTTGTTCGGAAATAAGCAATATAAGATCGTCGGAGTGTTCTCACCGCCGTCGGGAGCCCGGATCAAAATGTCGCTGGCAGCGATGCAGGACGCTCTTGAATCCGACGATAAGTGCACGTACATTCTCGTCAAGATCGATGAGGGGGCCGATCCGGCCGAGGTCGCAGCCCGCATTGACCTAGAGCTTCCCGGTAACAAACTTAACCTGACGCAGGATTTTGTTATCGAGGCACAGGACCGAATTCCGGGCTTGAAAACTTTCCTGCGGGTCCTGGTTGGCCTCGGGGCATTCGTCAGCACCATTTTTGTTCTGCTTTCGATGTACACGACCGTCACCGAACGCCGCAAGGAGATCGGCATACTTAAATCACTGGGAGCGTCGCGCGGCTTTATTATCAAAGCCATCCAGGGCGAGGCATTTGTGATCGGCGTTTTAGGAATTGTGCTCGGGCTCCTCGTCTCGGTGATCGCTTCTGCAGTTCTTTCACGCAGTTTCGACCTTGCGTTCGAATTTAGCTGGGGCTGGGCCGTCACCGCTGTCATGATCGCTATCGGCGGCAGTCTCATCGGTGCTCTCTACCCAGCGTGGCGAGCCTCGACGATCGATCCTGTCGAGGTCATGGCAAATGAATAGAGCCGGAAAACGTCCTTCAACGTAACTTCCCAATAGTTTGCCTCAAACCGCAATTTCGTATTCCATATCAAAGACCGGTTCGCGGTCAGTCAACGTTTGACCTTGTGCCATTGATACCCATCGCAGCGAACCTTTGACCGAGTCCTAATTGTTTGACTGATGGGTTTCAGAGGGTTAACCTGTTTGGAGCCTTCAACAACGCTGCATTTTGCCTCCGTTTATGGACGAACTTTCACAAATAATTGCGCAATACGGCATATATGCTGTCTTTGCTCTTTGCATGGTGGAAGGCGACATAACGTTGCTCATTTCGGGCGCTTTGGCCCATTCATCATTCTTTGGCCCATACAGTTTTGCGAAGGTGTTACTCTTCGGCACCCTGGGCGGGATGGTTGGTGATCACATCGCGTACGGCCTCGGTCGTATCTTTCATCAAAAGGCGAAGCACTACCGTTTTTATCAGATTGCTCAGCCCCGGATCGATAAGCTGATCGATAAATTCGGCGGCTTCGCGATCATTATCTCCAAATATATCTATGGTATCCGCGCCGCGATGTGTGTCTTTTACGGCATCGGCAAGATGCCATTTGGCCGATTCCTTTTCCTTGATTTCATTAGCTGTTTCACATGGGTTTTGGTCCTTTCCGGTACCGGATATTTCTTCAGCGGGGCGATCACTTCGATCATCGGGGATTTTCAGCAGATCGGCATTGCGTTGTTCTTTGTCATCCTTTTTGCGGTGATCGCCTTGTACGCGGTCGAACGGTTCTGGCTTTCAGAAAAAGTGGAAGAGGCTGACCCGGAGACCATCCAGAAGCTGGAAGAAAAACTTCACGCCGTCGAAGAGGTAGCACACGAAAAGCTTCATGACCTCTCCGAACGACTGCATCTGACCCGCGACCCAAACCGCGACGAACGCGTCCGTGCGGACACTAAGGCCAAAAAAGAAGAAAGCAAGGCTGCAAAAAAATAACCGGGCGGTTGTAACTTCTCGATAAGCTTAGGCTAGAATGTTCGTTCGTCCGTAGTTCCTAGTTCACATTTTCCGAGGTCTGACATCTGTGATAATTAATTCTTCTGCCCCTACGCGAGTTGATCTGGCGGGAGGCACAATTGACATACCGCCGCTTTTTCTATTCCACGATGGCGCCTCAACGGTAAATTTCGCCATTTCTCTGCTTGCGAAATGCCGGATCGAAACCCGCGACGATGACCGCATAATTCTTGAATCGATCGACCGCGGCGTCACGTTTGAAACCTCGTTCGAATGTTTCGACGAACTTCGTCATGAGCCGCGGCTTGAGCTGCTCGCCAAGCTTGTTCATTTCTTTCGGCCCGAGGGCGGATTTCACATGACGACCGAGTCGCAGGCCCCCGCTGGAGCCGGCCTTGCAGGTTCGTCGACTTTGAACATTGCCTGTATCGGTGCTCTCAATAAACTGGTAGGCAACCGTTACCCGCCGGAAAGATTTATCCCGATCGCCGCAAATGTCGAGTGTCAGGTCATTCGCGTTCCGACAGGGTTTCAAGACTATTTCTCGGCCCAACACGGTGGCGCATCCAGCATTCATTTCGGTGTTGATGGCATGCGTCGCGAGCCGCTTACGATAGACACCGAGACTCTCGAAGCACGCATCGCCGTCTGCTACACGGGCGAGCCGCGAAATTCAGGTACGAACAACTGGGAGATCACCAAACGCCATATCGATGGCGACCCCGAGCTATTTGATATTTTTGAAGGCATTCGCGACGGCGCCGTTGATCTGCGGAAAGCGCTTTTGGCCGGAGACTGGGACGAGGTCGGCGAGGTGTTGAAAAAAGGTTATGCGACCAGGAAACGGTTGTCGCCACACATCACGACTCCACATATGGACGAGTTGATCGACCGCGCCATCGCCAGTGGAGCCATCGCCGCAAAGGTCTGTGGTGCCGGCGGCGGCGGATGTATTGCCTTCTTCTGCGAGGATGGGAAACGTCCCGAGGTCGAAGCGGCCATTTCACAATTGAATGGCGTTGAGGTACTCGCCTGGCGCTTGTATACCGAGGGACTGACCGTCACGGTTGATTGACGAATGTTGCATTCCTTGATGTTTTGGCGCTAGTATTTGCATCAGCCCTTTCTAACGTAAAAATAAAATTTAGCGGCCATCGGGCCGAACTGCTGTGAGGTCAACAATGCGACGACTTGCACCGATAATTCTACTCGTTCTTTTTTTCGCCGTTTCGGGTTACGCACAGTCGGCGTCCCCTGAAGGCCGCGTCTACTGGTTCGGCTCCGTCGACGATAAGGTGCAGCTGACGATCCGCGGCATAACGCTTGAGCAGAAGACGGTCGGCGGGCGCCCTATGCCGGACGGAAACCATAGTTTTACCGCACCGCTGCCGCAAACAGCTGTTACAGTTACGGCCATCAAGATCGAAGGCCGCGGCAGTGTCAGCGTCATCCAGCAGCCGACGGCCGAAAACGGTTTCACGGCGATTGTTGAGATCTCTGATCCTCGCGGCGGCGCTGCCGAACACTTCATCGACATTTCGTGGCGATGATCAGATTTTCGTCACAATTTTGATCCTCGTGGTGTTTTACGTTCTAGAGCACAAAGTTTCTGAACAAAACAACGGAGGATCTAAAATGACTTTTCTTAAACGCACTCCTATATTCTATCTCGCACTCCTTTTGACAATGTTCGTCGGGCTTCCGGTCGAAGCTATACACGGGCAGGAGCGGTCCGCAAAGAGTTCTGGTGGATTTTGTAACAACTACAATTATTCGGCCGGCGACCGTGCCGGTTTTTCCGAGGTTCGCGAATTCACTGTTCCCGCGACGGGCTCGTTGACCGTCGATGGCGGCAAGAACGGCGGCATTTCTGTTAAAGGCGGATCGGTCAACGAGATACAGGTAAAAGCTTGTGTTAACGCGTGGGGCAATTCCGAACAGGATGCCAGAAACGCCGTCAGCGGGATCCAGATCAGCCGCGGCAGCACGATCAAAGCTGAGGGAGACGACCGATCGAACTGGAGCGTCTCATATCAGATCACGGTTCCGCGAATCACAAGCCTCAACCTTTCCGCCAAGAACGGCGGCATTGCGATCGCCGGCGTCGAAGGCGACCTTGATTTCGAAACGGTCAACGGCGGAGTCAGCCTCGCTGATGTCGCGGGCAACGTTCGCGGCCGCACGACGAACGGCGGCGTGAACATCAAACTTAATGGTACGGGTTGGATCGGTTCGGGACTTGATGTTGCTACAACGAACGGTGGTGTCAACTTGTCGATGCCGGAAGGCTACAATGCGAATATCGAGGCCGCTACGGTGAACGGCGGCCTAAAGAGCGACTTTGCGTCCCTTAACCTAGATTCGTCAGACCGACGTCTAACGAAGCAAATAAACCCACCATTGAACGCAGGCGGTGCCCCGATCAAGGTTGTGACAACGAACGGCGGAGTAAAGATTAGTTCGTCGACTGGAACCATATTCTAGTGGCGCAGATCTGACATTCCCAAAAACACGAAAAGCCGCACTAAGCGGCTTTCGTCGTTTCCATGCAAGCACTTTATTGATTGCCGTTGATCGCTTTCGTCAACGAACTAAAGATACTGCGGCCGTCGTTTGAACCGAGTAGCTCCTCGCACGCCCTCTCCGGGTGCGGCATCATACCCAATACGTTTCTATCGGCATTGCAGATGCCAGCAATGTTTGACCTAGCACCGTTTGGATTTGATTCCGGCGTCGTCTCACCGTCTGAATCGCAGTAGCGAAAGACAATCTGGCCGTTCTCTTCAAGGTCGTTGAACGTCCCGTCATCGCAAACATAATTACCCTCGGCGTGAGCGACCGGGATCGAAAGCACTTGGCCATTTTCCAACTCGGTCGTGTACGGCGTATTTTGGTTGTCGATCCGGATGTTCACATGGCGGCATACGAAATTAAGCCCGGCATTCCTGATCAAAGCGCCTGGCAGCAACCCGGCCTCGCATAGGATCTGAAAGCCGTTGCAGATCCCGAAAACATATTTGCCCTCGGCCGCAAATGTCTTGACCGAATTCATTACCGGCGAAAAACGTGCCAACGCTCCCGCGCGCAGATAGTCGCCATACGAAAATCCGCCGGGAATGATCAACGCGTCAAAACCGCTCAGATCGGTCTCTTTATGCCAGATAAAATCGACCGGCTGCCCCACGTGTTTCGAGATGACATGATACGCATCATGATCGCAATTAGAGCCAGGAAAAACTACAACACCGAATTTCATTAGTCAACGATCTCCACTCTGTAATCCTCGATCACCGGGTTAGCCAAAACGTCCTTTGCTATCTGCTCGGCCGCATCACGGGCCTCGCTCTCATCGGCAACTCCGTCGATGTCGATCTCAAAGAACTTACCTTGCCGCACGTCTGCGATCTTGCTGAATCCGAGAAGCTCCGCCGAGTGATGGATCGCCTTTCCCTGCGGGTCAAGCACGCTCGGTTTGAGTGTTACATATACGTTTGCTTTCATTTTCGACTCCAAATCAAATTGTAGATTCTTACGCAATTTCTTGTTTTTATCAACGGCTTGTGTTAAGTTTCCCGTGTTAAAGAAGTTCAAACACACCCATACATTCTGAAATAAGCGAAGAAAGGAGACTTTTAATAAATCATGCAGAACCCATCAGGCGGCAAAACCGCTCTTGGACTAGACTTAAATGTAGGTGCATTGCTCACGTATTTGCCAATATGTTTTATCAACCTTATTTACAGCATTATCGTCCTCGTGACCGATAAGCAAAATAAGATCGTTCGCTTTCATGCTTTCCAATCACTTCTGTTGATGGGGTCACTGATCATTTTGTGGATCGGGATCGTGATCATCAGTGTTGTTCTGGCGTTTGTTTCGTCAACTTTAAGTTTCTTGTTTAGTTTGATAGTTTGGATCGTTGTGTTGGCGTTCATTGGCCTTGCCATATTTATGTGCATCAAGGCATACGGTTTGGAGATGACAAAACTTCCGATCATCGGCGACCTCGCTGACAAGTGGTCAAACTAATCGAATACTCTCGCAAACACCTCGTCTACATTGCGTAGGTAGTGTTTAAGGTCAAAGACGCGGGCAATTTCTTCCTGTGATAAAAGAGAAGAAATGTCCGCGTCGCTCTTTACCAGATCGCTGTAATTTCCGCCCTCGTCCCAAACCTTCATCGCATTTCGCTGCGTATAAAGATACGCGTCCTCACGCGAAACGCCTTTCTGAGTTAGTGCGAGCATTAGCTGTCCGCTGAAGACCAACCCGCGGGTGATCTCAAGGTTCTTCATCATATTCTCGGGATAAACTACCAGCGTATCCAACATTGACGTCGTCTTCGCAAGAATATAATCCAGTGTCGCCGACGAATCCGGAAGCACGATCCGCTCGGCCGAGGAATGCGAGATATCACGTTCGTGCCAAAGTGCAACATTCTCCAGCCCGACGATCGAATTCGCACGCACTGTCCTTGCCATACCGCAGATCCGTTCCGATAGGATCGGATTGCGCTTGTGCGGCATTGCCGAGGAACCTTTTTGTCCTTCCTTGAATTTCTCCTGAGCCTCGCGAACCTCGGTCCGCTGCCAGTGGCGGACTTGCAACGCGATCTTTTCAAGCGTTGAGGCGATGATGCCGAGCGTGCAAAGGTATTCCGCGTATCGGTCGCGCTGGATGACCTGTGTCGAAACATCCGCCGCCGCTATTCCAAGCCTCGAGCAAACGCGTTCCTCGACATCTGGTGCGAGATGGGCGAATGCTCCTACCGCTCCGCTGATCTTGCCGACGGCCACAGCTTCTTTCGCTCTGACGAGCCTCTCGCGGTTACGCTGCATCTCGGAATACCAAAGAGCCCAAACAAGCCCGAACGAAGTCGGTTCAGCGTGTATGCCATGCGTCCGTCCGATCTGCGGCGTGTCCTTGAACTCAAATGCCCGACGTTTCAGAACCGGCAGTATTGCATCAACCTTAGCAAGCAGCAGGTCGCACGAATCGCGCAGCAACAGTGCATTCGCTGTGTCCACCACGTCGCTCGATGTAAGTCCGTAGTGAACAAAGCGCGCCGACGGGCCGATATTCTCTGCTAGGTTCGTCGTGAAAGCGATCACGTCATGATCGGTCGTCTTCTCGATCTCGTTGATGCGTTCGACGGTAAAGGCAGCTTTCGCTTTGATCTCTTCGACGGCGTCCGTCGGAATTGTTCCGTCCTCGGCGTGTACTTCACAAACAGCGATCTCCACATCAAGCCATTTCTGAAACTTGTTCTCCAGCGACCAGAGCTCGCCCATTTCTGGGAGCGTGTAGCGTTCTATCATAGATCTTTGTTAACTCTCAACGACCACCGGCTCGCCTTCGACATTTCTGAATTCGGTCTCGTCGTCCAAGATGTCCTCGACATATACCATCGTTACGACCACCATCACTACGGCCAATAGCGGCGTTGCGAGCACTAATCCTAAACCGCCGAGCGTAACGCCAAGGGCGATCTGGGATACAACAGTCAGCGCCGGCGGAAGTTCAACCGTTCTTCTTTCGATCAGCGGCGTCACCAAATTTGATTCGATTATCTGCACACCGACATAGAGAATGATCACGTACAATGCAGTGATCGGGCTGTTGATAAATGCCAGTAAGATCGCGGGAATTGCCGACAAGATCGGACCAAAGTTTGGGATGAATGACAAAAGCCCGGCGATCAGCCCCAGCGTTAGTGCGAGCGGAACGCCTATGATCGACAGCCCGATCCAGGTCAGTACGCCGATGAATATCATCAATCCGATCTTGCCCACGATCCACCATCTAAGCGTCTCGCCCATCCTGGCAAATACCTGCAATACCCTTGCCCGCCGCTCTTTCGGGAATAGCTTTGAGAATCCGTTGATGTAAAGCTGTGGTTCGATCGCCAGATAGATCGCGAGCAGCAGAACAATAAAGAAGTTACCGACCACACCGACCGTTGTCGAAAAAACGCCGCCAACACTTGTCATCAGGCTTGTAGTGTCGATCTTTTGCATCACTTCTTCGATCGTAGGAAGTTGCGCGATGACTTCTCGACCCCACGAGTATTGTGATGCAAACTCTGCGATCTGAGTGCCTGACCGGGGCAGCTCGGTCCTTAGTTTTCGCCCCTGCTCCGCAACACTTGGAGCCAGAACGGAAACGGCTCCTGCCAGTACCAGGATCATCACGACCGATACGAGCAAAACGGACCACGTTTCATCGAGCTTTAATCTGCGCGAGATCGGCATCGCAAGACTACGAAGAAAGACGGCGATGAGGATCGCAGAAAACAGCAAGAGCAATACGTCCAGGGTAAAATAAAGTAGTGTAGCCGTTAATACAGTTAAAACGACAACGCCCGTGACGACCAGAACCTTCTTTACGAACGAACTCTCGACTTCGGTCTTATTCATTTAGATGATTCCTCTGCTGATCAGAAGTTCTGCATTCAGGATGGTCGAACCCGCTGCACCGCGCACGGTGTTGTGGCTTAGTGCGACGAAGCGATAGTCAAAGATATTATCTGGAAAAACTCGCCCTACCATAATCGTCATCCCGCCGCCGCGTCCGCGGTCGAGCCTCGGCTGCGGTCGCGATGGTTCGTCCGTCACAACTATGAACTGCTCAGGGGACGAATATAGATCAAGCGTCTTGTAGCTCTTCATTGCCTCGACGACTTCTTCAAGCGTCGACGTTTTCTTAAGCCGAACGCGAACCGACGCGGTATGGCCGTCAATAACGTTCACGCGAAAGCACTGTGCCGAGACCACAAAATCCGCCTTCTCGATCGAACCATCAAAATATTTTCCTAAGATCTTTTGTGCTTCGATCTCGACCTTCGGCTCTTCGCCGGCAATATATGGCAGCACATTGTCCGCGATATCCATTGCTGAAACGCCTGGATAGCCCGCGCCCGATATCGCCTGCAAGGTGGTCACAATGACCTCTTCAACACCGAACTTCTCATGCAGTGCCGCAAGCGGCGGAGCAAAACTCGCGACGGCACAGTTTGGGTTTGTAACGATAAACCCTTTGCCAAAACCGCGTTTACTCTGCTGTCGTTCGATCAAGCCAAGGTGCTCGGCATTTATCTCCGGGATCAAGAGCGGGACGTCCTCGTCCATTCGGTAACACGAGGAATTGCTGATGACCGGAAACCCGGCACGAGCAAATGCCTCCTCGGTTTCGCGGGCAACTGAAGATGGAAGGCTTGAAAAAATAACGTCGCAATCAAGCGGTGGGGCGATCGGCTGAACCACGATGTCGCGAACGTTCTCGGGGATGTCACCCGACAACTTCCACGCGCATGCTTCTTCGTAGGACTTTCCCGCAGAGCGGTCCGAGGCAGCCAATGCGGTGATCTCAAACTGCGGATGATCCTGCAGCAACTGAATAAACCGCTGCCCGACCGTCCCGGTCGCACCTAATATTCCGACTCTGTACTGTTTGGCCATAGAAAAGCAAAGAAGGCTATATTCTCACTTTGATCGAGGCAAGGCAAAACACGTCCAAAATCGCGAGACAGATCAATGCGTTCCTTTAGTCATCATCGATATAGTAGAGTCCGTCATACGGCGGTGCGCCTAGAAACGTAACCGGGTCGATCCGGTCGCTGGTTCCGTTCCCGCCATATTGCCGATTGCGGAATTCAAAATGTAGATGAACCTTGTTGGCGGCAATGCCCTTTGCGTTTCCGGTATCGCCTACCGCCCCAATGCACATGTTCGTAGCACTTATGACTTGGCCGATCGATACGTTAACAGACGAGAGGTGAGCATAGAAGGCGTAGTAGGTCTTTCCGTTTTCTTCAAATCTAAGATTTATAGTCTTCCCGTAACTACCCACATCCTTGGTTTGCACGTTCACAACTTTGCCCGTTGCGACAGGAAAGACCTGGGTACCCGTCGGGGCAACCAGATCCCATCCTTTATGAAACTTTGGGGTGCCGTCGTCGTATTTTCTGACCCAACCGTACGTATTGTACTTGCTGTGATTTAAGATCTGGTTCCATTCCAAGGGAAAGCGTGCCATATAAAACATTTCCTCCGTTTTGCATGGGACGAAAATAACCGGCCAGATTTGCCATCTTCAACTACGTCAGTGTGGATTTCATCCGTTTAACACCTTCAGCCATTTTCTCTTCAGTGTTGCAAAATGAAATACGCAGAAAGCCTTTCGCTTCGGAGCCAAAAGCGACTCCCGGAACGGTGATCACGCGATTCTGCAAACATTTCTCCGCGATCTCGATGTCATCACCGACCGATCGCACATCCAGCATCGTATAAAAGGCGCCTTCCGGCGAAGTCGCCTTGAGTCCAAGTTCACTATCGAAAAGATCGACCAGGAATTCACCGCGTTTCTTATAAACCTCGCGGGAATGTGCTTTCCATTTCTCAGCCTCAGCGGTCCATCCGAGCAGTGATGCTTTCTGCGTTATCGCCGATGTGCAAACCGTCAGAAAGCCGTGAAGCACCTGAATGCCCTTCATTATCTCAGTCCGCGAACTTGCCGCCCAACCCAGCCGCCAACCTGTCATGCTCAGGCTCTTCGAAAGCCCGCTGACGATCACGGTTCGGTCGTAAAACTCGGACGTCGAATGCGGCCGCTCCGTAAAATAAAGGTCGCTGTAGATCTCGTCCGAAATTAGATAAATGCCAGTGCCCTCAAGCGCTTCCGCGATCTGCTTTAGATCGGTTTCCGTAAAGATCTTGCCGGTCGGGTTCGATGGCGAAATGACGACTGCTGCTTTAGTTTTTGGAGTGATCGCCCGCTTGAATTCTTCGATATCAAATGCAAACTCTTTTTCCGCCGGAAGCCGATAATAGACCGGATTCCCTTGGGATATCCGGACGCACGCATCGTATGCCGGAAAGCTCGGGTTCGGCAAGAGGACGTCATCACCGACATCGACGATCGAAAGGAAAGCCGCCGTCATCGCCTCCTGCGAACCGCATGTAACGACGACGTCGTTTATGCCAATGCCGAGGTGCGGATACTGCTCTGCGATCTTCGCTCGCAACGCGGGCAAGCCGGGATGCGATGTGTAGCCGTTCTGCTCCGTCAACGTGACACGCGAAGCCTCTTCCCGAAGAAAATCCGGCGTCGGCAGATCAGGTTCGCCCAATCCAAAGTTGATCGAATCCGGCAAGGCCCGCTCAAAAAACTGCCTGATCAGCGTAGGCTGAAGCCCCTGCAAACGCTTCGGCAGCTGAAATTCCTTCTGTTCAAATGCGGCTGTCATGTTTAGGTCGTTACACTTCGTCTTCCGCGGTCGCCCGATGCGGCGGTTTGCTTGATTCCAGATCTTCCTCTGTATCTTCACGCAATTCGCCGACCTCAACGTTAAATTCACCTTCGGCAGCCGTGTTTGGATCGCCTGTAAGTATGCCGCCGATCATCTCGACCTCGCCGATGATCTTCTGCCCAAGGCCGGAGATCCTATCCTTTAGGCCATGCTCCGGTTCGCCGATGTCGCCATTCTCAATGCTTTCGTTTTCAGGTGTCATTTCCGTTCCGATTCTAGTGTATTTGCAATGTCTTTACAATTGAGCGTCTTAGAGCGAACTCAACTATCGATTTTGAACCTGCTACAGTACTGCCCTAGAAATATGGACGGCTTCTGCCCTGCTCGGCATCTCAATTTGATCGGTGCAAATGCGATAAAATATTGACTTTTCGAGCAAGCGGTTGGTAATGTAATTACCTAAGTACGACTTTTCATCATTCTTACGTTTACCTTTCTGTTCTCAGAAAATAAGCCCATGACTTCTTTCTACTCCGCACTCATCCGGAACCTTGGCCGTCTCTTTGTTCTAACGTCCATCCTAAGTGCCCATATCCATGCACAGAGCAATGACAATTCGTCACAATTGACGCCGATCGCGTCGATCCTTACGGACGACGGTTCGTTGAGGGCGTCAGGCTCTGGAAGCTTTGACCCGGCCGGATATCAAATGGTTACCGGCGCGAATGGCGCGCCGCGATTCGTTGGGCCGGATACGAGCACCGGCTGCGCAGACGGCTGGGACACCTCCTTTTCGATCAATGGAACGAATGGACCAGTTCGAGCTATCGCTACCGACGGGCTTGGAAATATCTATATAGGGGGAAGGTTTACAGTTGTAAACAACATTTTCGCCAAGGGTATCGCAAAGTGGGATGGTGCAAATTGGTCTGCCCTGGGCGATGGAGTTGGCGACGCGTTCGGCGGGGCGATTTACTCGATCGCGATTTCAGGCACGGATATATATGTCGGAGGAAGCTTCGCAAGTGCAGGAGATGTACAGGCACGAAATGTCGCAAAATGGAACGGCAGTTCATGGTCGGCATTGGGCAACGGGCTCGGCGGCGGGACTCATTTTGTTCAGGCCGTGGCAATATATAAAGGCGATGTTTACTTCGGCGGCAATTTTTCGATCAACGGCGGATCACCCGCTAATGGGATCGTCCGCTGGGACGGCTCTGCATACTCGAGCGTGGGAGCGTTTTTGGGCCAGGTCAAAGCTCTCGCGGTTTCTGGAGGAGCGCTTTATGCTGGCGGAATTGTCGCCCCGTCTGCGGGTTCAAACTTCGGTATTATGAAGTGGGACGGAACGGCGTGGTCGACGTTGGGCACCTCAAACAATACCTCGATCAATGCCATCGCATTTTCAGGGACAGATCTGTATGTCGTCGGGAGTCGGATCGTTCTGCCGGGCCAAAACGATTCTCAGGTCGCAAAATTTGACGGTACGACGTGGACGCGGATGGCATCCTTTACCGACGGGATCCTAAACGCAGTGGCTGTGCACGACGGCGATGTTTTTGTTGGCGGCTACCTTCCATTTCCAAATAATGTATTTAATAACATCGCTAAATGGAATGGCACCGCTTTTACTGGCGTGGGTGGGGGAGTGACGGGCGGTACGAGCCTGAGTGAACGTGTGACTGCGCTAGGAGGTATTGGAGACACGCTTTTCGTCGGCGGCAATTTCGCAACAGCTGGTGGCCTAGGAGCGCGAAACATTGCGAAGGTTACTGCTGCCGGAACCTGGTCGGCATTTAACGGGACCGGAATTGACAGTGCGGCTGCGGCAATTGCGGTTTCAGGTACTGACGTTTTCGTTGGCGGTGGGTTCAACTCGACGGGCGAAACCGTCGCTAATAAAATCGCAAAATGGAACAGTGTGTCTAACACATGGTCTCCCCTCGGAGCGGGCCTTTCAGGAGCGAGCAATGCGAACCGTTCAATCTCTGCGATAGCGGTCGCCGGAGGTAAAGTCTATGCGGGCGGAGATTTTACGTCGATCGGCGGGGTTGCCGCAAGCCGTATCGCAGTCTGGAATGGAACGAATTGGGCTCCGCTCGGTACAGGCGTTGACGACCGGGTTACCGTGATCGTGGCGCGCGGTGACGATGTTTATGTAGGTGGCTCGTTTCAGACGGCCGGCGGAGCTCCTGCCACTCGCCTTGCTAAATGGAACGGAACTTCGTGGGAGAGTTTTCCCGCCGCGCCCATTCCGAACACCGTTAGCGGCATCACGTTCATGGGCGATGACATGTATGTCGGAGCAGGTTCCACGACCGCGGACAACCCTAATTATTTGTTGAAATACGACGGAACGTCCTGGACCGGCATTTTTCACGGAGCCGGTGGACACGGGGTTACATCTATTGCGATCTCTGGAAATGACATTTATGCTTCCGGCGGATTTCAGTCTATTGGCGGGGTCTCCGCTCAGCGTGTCGCGAAGTGGAACGGAACCGCCTGGTCGGCTCTCGGCAGCGGCCTTCCCGGAAACTCGAGTATTGTTCGCCTCGCTATGTCGGGCAACGACCTGATCGCGGTCGGCGACTTCACTACGGCCGGCGGCAACCCGGCAAATCGGGCTGCCCGATGGAATGGCTCGGAATGGATTCCGCTAGGCAACGGTTTGAACGGTACTCCGTCAAACGTGATTGCCGCAGGGGGAAACATTTACGTTGGAGGCGAATTCACGACCGCAGGCTGCAATCTTTCGCCGTTCTTCGCCCGATGGAGGGAGACCGTTTGGACGGGTTCCACAAATACGGACTGGCATACGGCGGCCAACTGGGGTAGCGGAGCTGTTCCGGCCTCTAATTCGAGTATTTCTATAGTCTCAAGCGATTCATCGATCGTGTCGGCCGATGTTACGTTGAGCGACCTTATAGTCGCCAACGGACGCACACTGACTATCGGTGCCGGACGCACCTTGACGGTTTCGGGGACTCTAGATCTCGGCAATGGAACAATTACCGGAGCCGGCACCTTGATCGTCAATGGCGGACTGCAACTGAACGGCAATATCTCCGGCCTCGCGGGAGTTGTCGTGAATGGCGACCTTTATCTCGGCGGCGGCACGACGTCTGAGGGAGTTCCTGTATCGGTGACTTCATGCCGAGCCAACGCGGTCTCAGGCGGCAGCACAACCTCTTACATCTCGGGTTCGTTTACGCGGTGCGTTGATGGTGCAGGAACGTTTCGCTTCCCGGTCGGTGTTGGCGGCGTCTACGCACCGATTGACGTCTCTGGCATAACAGGCAGCGGAACCTTGACCGTAACGGCTCGCTCCGGCCAATATTCGGGGGCGGCGGTCGGCCTTCCCGCAAACCGGCTCGCTCGGTACTGGGACCTTGCTAACAGCGGAATGGCACAGGCAAATTTCTTTATTCGTTACGCGGATCAGGACGTCATCGGCATCGAAGGCCGCTATCGTGGGTACACTATCGATGCGGGTACAGCTCAACTCGTCCCGACAGTTCTTGACCGAAATGCGAATACAGCGACGATAACCGGTGCGACATCTTTCTCTGCGATAACTTTGGCCGAGGGACCGGCAACGTTTGAAACTTTGAATGGCCGGGTTCGGAGTGCAAGCGGCCGTGGCGCGGCATATGTGCTTGTCAGCCTCACTGATGGAGAAGGAAATGTCAGGTACGGGGTCTCGAATCCGAACGGATATTATCGCATCAATAATGTCGAGACTTGGAAGACCTATACGGTAAGGCTTCAGGCAAAACGATTTACCTTCGCCCAGCCGGAAAGAATAGTGGAATTTATTGAGAACGCGCCGGCTGTGAATTTCACCTCGACCGACCATTAGCGCAAGTAGTCTTCGAGTTTTGTCGAAGTGTCCGTCTTTTCGTCGCGGTATTTTACGATTATCGGGCAATAGATCGAGAGATTGTTGTCTTTGCCATATCCTTTTGATATCGCCCGAGAGCCTTGGACGACCACGGCTCCCGCGGGGATCTCTAGCGGCTTGTCGCCATCTGATTTGATAACGGTCTCGTTTACCAGATCAAACACGGGCGTCGAACGCGTCAGGATCACGCCCGATGCAAGCACCGCACGTTCGCGAACGATTGTTCCCTCATATACTCCCGTATTCCCGCCGACCAGCACGTCATCTTCTATCACGATCGGGACGGCGCCAACGGGTTCGAGCACGCCGCCGATCTGAGCGGCCGCCGACAGATGCACCCGCTTCCCTATCTGCGCACAGCTTCCCACAAGCGCGTGGCTGTCGACAATTGTACCCTCATCAACATACGCACCGACATTGATATAGGCCGGCGGGACAACAACGACTCCCGGTGCGACATACGAACCATCGCGGATCGCCGAACCGCCGATCACTACACGGATCTTGTCCTCCAGCGTCATCGGCCGAAGCGGAAAGGTATCTTTATCAAAAAACTGCAGAGTCTCGCCCGGCTGCGACATCTCGACCATCTGACCCATCCGAAAGCCCAGCAAGATTCCTTGCTTTACCCAAGCATTCGCATGCCAGTTCCCGTCCGAATCCTTCTGCGCCGAACGAATCTCACCCAGACGCAGAGCAACCTTAAATTCCTCAAAGACCTTCCGGTCATCGGCGGTAAACTCGGTCTTGCCTATCAATCGCTCTATGTCATCTTGTAATTCCATCTACTTTTTCGCCTCGTTTAGACGACCATATTTTCGTAAGGCCTGCTTCAGCCTGTCGTGCGGGATCGCATAGACAGTGTTTCCGTTCTCGCCGACCATCGTTTCGGCGGCGACAAGCGAGTTTACGATCGCTTCCTCAGTCGCCTGTACCGTCGCCTCGAAAAGGGGGTTGATCCGCTCGTTCGAAAGCATTTTCAGATCGGCTAGCTCACGCCCACCGGTAACTCCGTTTGAGTTAGCTGTCGAAAATGCAAGGAAAATGTCTCCCGACGAATTTCCGCCCAGGCCGCCCATAATGCCAATTGCCAACGAAACCCGCTTAACCATCCGAGCAAGCTGATGCGGCAAGAGCGGTGCGTCGGTCGCGACGATCACTATTATCGACCCGCTGTCTTCGTCCACTTTTCCTTCCGTCGGCATCAGGTCAGTGATCTCACGCCCGACAGGAGCACCGGCGATCTTCAGCCAACGGCGGCCCCCGTAATTCGCCTGAACGATCACACCGACCGTGTAGCCGCTGGCTTCTTTTGGCAATTGACGGGACGCAGTCCCTGTGCCGGCCTTGAACTGGTGGGCGACCATACCAGTTCCGCCGCCAACGTTTCCTTCGCTCACGGTTCCGCCTTTTGCTGAGTCAAGAGCTTGAAAAACGTGCTCTTTCTTCACGTGAAAGCCATTTATGTCATTCAGAAATCCGTCCCACGTTTCTGCTACCACCGGTAGGCTATAGTCGCCCGAATACCCTTCTCGCTTGCTGCGGCGTGTTCCCCATTCGACCACGGCGTCACGAACGATCCCGACACTATGCGTGTTGGTTATCATCACCGGACCGCCAAAGCCGCCCGATTCTTCGATCCAAGTCGTGCCGGTCATTTCACCGTTACCGTTGAGTGTGTGCCATGCGGCGAAAACCCCTGTCTCGTCCTGCTTACCGCGAGGCAATATCGCCGTTACGCCTGTGCGGACGGCACCCTTACCACTGCCCGAGATCAGTGTCGCGAACCCTACCTCGACACCACTCACATCGGTGATCGCGTTAAACATCCCCGGTGTCCCGTCAAACGGAATCCCAAGATCGCGAGCACGCGGCTTCTGTTGTGCAGTGATGGTCATGATCAATAATGAAGCGAGAATGACAAATGAAAAGATCTGTTTCATGGTGGTTTCTAATAACAAGTTATTTAGTTGCGTCGATCACAGGCGGCGGAAGCCGTGTCGTTTGCAGTACGGCTATTCGCCAGCTGCCACTACTCTTCGGGAGGACCGCCGTGTACCTCATCATCGAAGTAGATTGTTTCTGAGTTCTCGCCTCGAAATCGATTCGCGTCAGGGCGGTCACTACAACGGCGTCCGAAATGAACTTTAACGCGATGTCTTCATTTATTACACGCGTTATCCGCACGTTCGCATTCGGTTGTAGAATTGCCAATTCTTCCTCTTTGTTTCGAATAGAACCGTCAGACGCAGTCACGACCATGTCATCGGCAAAAAGCTCGTCGAGCTTTTCATGTCTTTGTCGCGAATCGCATCCGCCCAGATGGCCAGCGTCACCATCACGTCGCCCGCCGACTTCCGCTGCTCCGCCGTCACCGCCTGAGCCTCCGCCGAAACCACAAACCCCAGCACAACCCACACAACAACCAATATCGAACGCTTCATAACTACTTACCCCAAAATAATCTGCGAAAATCCGCGTTGAACATTGCGCGCCGATTGATCACAGGAGCCGATACTAAATTGTAAATTGGCAATTGAGGAATAAGGATTTTAAGCGGCTACCTATACCTCAACGACCAATCTTCTTCTTCTAACCTCGCCAGCAAAACTGCTTCTGACTCGTAACTTTCAACATTATTACCATCCACAATCCGTAGGAATGCAATGTCTGGATCGTTCTTCTCATTTGTTCCAAGTTTAAGGGCAACTCGCGTCGGTAAATATACTCTATATCTGGCCTGGTCAGCGTTGAATTCAAATTTGCCTTTATCCGGAGCCCTCTAGTTTCTCGTTTTATTGTCCAGCGAATCAATTCCTATATGCAAAACTTGCGGATCGCGGAAGACACCGTTTGTATAAGAATATTCCACTAAGATTTCGCGATTGACTAAGTTAATAACCATCACATCCTCGATTTTACGTCCTTCACACGTCGCAACAACCAACACAATGCAAGAAACCAGAAACACCAAAACCCTTCTTACTATTCCCACTGATCGTTGATGCCAAACGGCCCTCATGCTTGAATACCTCCATCCGAAAATCCGCGTTGATCCGTCGTTATTTAATTCCCGAGGCCGTCATGGCTTCCTTTAATTTCGTGCGCGTTTCTTTCATTACCGGCACGAGGGGCAATCGCAGGTTTTCCTCCAGCAGGCCCATTTGCGACATCACAAATTTGCACGGTGCGGGCGACGATTCGATAAAGTTTGCCTCCATAAGCGGAAGTATCTTGTAATGTATCCGCCTCGCAAAGTGAAACGAGCCGTTCAGGGCGTGCTCGACCATTTTCGTAACTTCCTTCGGCATTTCGTTTGCGATCACGGATACCAGCCCGTCACCACCGAGTGATATGAACGGCAAAGCGGTCGCGTCGTCGCCCGAAAACACTTTGAAATTCGTCGGCCTGCCGGCAATGATCGCCATCACCTGCGAAAAATTTCCTGAAGCCTCTTTTGTCGCAACAATGTTCTCGTGCTTTTCCGCGAGCCGCAGCGTCGTTGCCGCCGAGATGTTTGAGGCAGTCCGTCCGGGCACATTGTATAGCATTATCGGAAAGCCCTTGACGCTTTTCGCGATCTCGGAATAATGAGCGAAGAGGCCTTCCTGGGTCGGTTTGTTGTAATACGGAGCGACTATCAAGGCCGCGTCCGCCCCAAGCTCGCGGGCCTTTCGCGTGAATTCGATGGTCGCCGCGGTCGAATTGCTGCCGGTTCCAGCTATCACTTTCGCACGGCGTGGCCGAAGGCTGCCGAGCTTCATTTCGCCATCTTTACTTTTGCCATGAGCTACCTCGACCGCGAGCCTGATCACTTCGAGCCTTTCAGCCTCCGACATCGTCACGCTTTCACCGGTCGTCCCGCACGGAACGAGCAGCTTCACGCCGCCTTTGATCTGCCGCTCGGCCAAACGCCGAAAGCCGTCCTCATCGATCGACCCGTCCTTCCGAAAAGGCGTAACTAAAGCAGTACCAACCCCAACCATCCAATCAACTCGCATTGTCATACAGATATCTTATACTAACTATCAAACGGTCAGAACCGCCTGCGTGATCGGGCGGCCAGTTTCCCCGGGTCAGTGGTGCCAGTGTAAGCCGTGGCCAGTTTCCTAACCATCACATTTCGCGCTCCTCCCCTCCAACTTCCGCGGTCCCTTACGTCCTCTGTGGTTGAAAAAACCATTTGCGGCAGATCTGTTTCAATGTTATATTCTGCTCCAAAGTTCAAGGCTTAAACGATCGGCTCTTTTGGGGACCCGTCTGCACATCTACACAACGACATGAAGAAACGATTAGCAATACTACTTCTGATCTCCGTATTTTATTCCTCAGCAGCGTACTCGCAGACAAGCGAAGGACCGGATTGTGAACTCGAACAATTGGCCATTGATGCTGCTTTAGGAAAAACGATCGCCCAATACGATTTGGGTGTTCATTTTTACACCGGCAAGCTCGTTGCAAAAGACTGGTCGAAAGCGGCGTTTCTCTGGCAACAAGCTGCGTATGGCCGCGACATAAGGGCCTACAATAATCTCGGCTACCTAAACTATACCGGCGGAAATGGTTTCGAAGCGAACCCGACGGAAGGCATCAGATTGTGGCGACTCGCTGCGGAAAAAGGATTTGCCGAGTCCCAGCGCTTTCTCGGCAAAGCATACTCGGATGGCAAAGTTCTGCGCGTTGATCTTATAGAGGCATTCGCTTGGACGGAAACTGGCATCTATTCAGCCAGACAAATGGACGACAACAACGTTACTAAAATACCTATCCTTGAGGATGCAGAAAAACAGCTTGATGACTTAAGAAGTAGAATGACTGACGCTCAGATCGACTCGGGTAGAACAAAAGCTAAGAAATATATTTCCCGTCATGGTGCGATAAAGACAAACTGACACAACATCGACTTTTGTTCAGGTGTGTTCGGGCACTCACGCAACTGAACAAAAATGGGCAAAGACGGGCATTTGGAACACAGGTAGACACAAATAGATCAATTCTTATCTGAGTTGATCAGTATTTATCTGTGGGCGATAACTTTTCTTGGATAACAGCAGTGAATTCGTGAAAGCCTTTGCGGGTCTCGATCCATTCGGCGGCCATGATCGCACCTAAAGCAAAGCCTTCGCGAGTCCGGGCAGTATGTTCCAAAAGGATCTGGTCAGCCATGCCGTCGAATCCGAGCCGATGCGTTCCGGGAATGTTCCCCGCTCGCGTCGCGGCAATTTCGCCGATCTCCAGGTGTTTCGCGACAACTTCTTTCAGCTTCAACGCCGTCCCGCTCGGCGAGTCTTTCTTGCGGGAATGATGCTGCTCTTCGATAAAGGCTTCATATTCGGGAAATTTGGCGAGCAGCTCGGCGGCGTATTCTGCAACGCGATAAAATAGGTTAACGCCGATCGAAAAATTAGATCCATACACCAGCGAACCGTCGCCATCCGCTACGATCTTCTCGATCTCGGCTTTTTCATTATTCCAGCCCGTCGTCCCCACAACTATCGGAACTTTTGCAATGACGCATGCCTCAACATTCCTTCGAACCGCGTACGCGGCGGTGAAATCGATCGCAACGTCCGCAATTTGCAGCGTTTCCGCCAGATCTGCCGCCCCCAATCCGCTATGAGATTCGTTGACGGTCACCACAACCGAATGCCCCGACCCCGGCGCTAACCCCCCGATCAACTTCCCCATCCGTCCGTATCCGATAAGTGCTAGTCTCATTGCTGATTCTCGCCCGAACTTTTGAGCATTAGTTCAAAGAGTTCTTCGGACTTTCTTCCTTCACGCACTATTGTTCCAAAATATTCCTGTGCTCCATGTTTCAGTACGAACCGAGCACACGAGAAACAGATCTCGATTTCGACCGTCTCGTCACCAAACTCCGCCCGAATCCCATGATGTGGCTCATAGCAGATTGCCGGGGAATCTTCCTTCGCGGCGTCAGCGTAAAAGGCCTCCAGAACGTCAAGCTTGTCCTTCTCAGTCCTGATGGGGATGAGGCGGTTAGGAACGAAAGAGCGACTATCTGCTTCCGATGATTCGTCCTTGTCTATTTCTCCGAGCAAATCGAACCGTTCAGCATTCTCGAGTATTTTTCTAGCTTCAGGCGGAATCGATTCATCAAGGTACTTTCTTTGCTGGGGCGAGAGTTGCAACTTCGGCTCAACTAGACCGAGTCTTGAGAGGTTTGCGGGTCGCATCCGATCTACATCGAATTCTGGAGGTGGAGTCCCCGTCGGAATCTGGCTCTCATCGGAAGCTTTTGATTCTATTCGCGAACATGCCGTGCCTAGAAGTAAGGCCACTAAGATCATTCCGGTCCATACTTTCATGTTAGTCTCCCCAGCTATCAGTTTTCGTACTGTATCTGAATATCAGGTCAACAGCTTCCTCAGCTGAAGCCCGATCGCCTTCCCCATCTGTCCGTAACCGATCAGTGCTAGTCTCATATCGTTTTAGCTTTCCAGCAATCTTTTCACGAGATCCACATAGAGTCCGACGACGGTTTCCAGATCTTTTTTCGATACAAACTCGTCTTTCGTATGTGCAGCGAGAATGGAGCCGGGACCGAGGAGTAGCGGTTTGCCCCAATTGGGCATGTGCGGGATGTCGGTGGTGAAGCGAACGACCTTTTGCCTAAAACCTTCAACCGTTTCAAGTTTTACGGGTTCGCTGCACGAGAGGATCTCGATCTCGCCGCGACCGCGGACAACCGCTTCGAGAGCTTCTTTGATCGGTCCGCTTTCGGTCGTAAGGCGGATCAACAAGCCGGCCTCGGCATGCGGCGGAATGATGTTCAGGGCCAACCCGCCATCTATGGTTCCAACGTTCACCGTCGTCTCGCCGAAAAACGCATCGTGTGGAAACCGTGTCTGGCGAATGTCGTCAAGAATGTCCAGCAGCGTCTCGATCGCCGAATCTCCTTCTTCCGGATATGCAGAATGTGCCGCCTTTCCGGAAGTTTTGATCATCAGGCGGAACGATCCCTTCGAACCGATGGCCAGATCATTATCGGTCGGCTCGCCATTGATCATGTATTCGCACTTCGCGGCCAGCGGGTGATCATTGACGGCTTTCGCTCCCGTGCTCGCACGTTCTTCCTCAACGGTGTAGAGCAAGCCGATGTCGATGATTCCCTCTTTTCGCAATTGCTCGGCAGCCGTTATCTGGGAGGCGATGATGCCCTTCGCATCGCACGCCCCGCGCCCATATATCTTCCCGTCGTCCTCCGTCGGCGGAATGAACGGCGGAACTGTGTCCATGTGCGTCGACATCCAGACCCGCGGCGTGTCGTTCAGCGTCGCGATCACGTTATTCTGATTCTCGGAGACCGGCTGCAGCCCCACCTTCCACCCAAGCTTCGTTAGGTGATCCCGCAGAAAGAATCCCACAGCCTCCTCTTCGCCCGAAGTCGAAGGGATGCTCATCAATGTTTTAGTTAGGTTATAGAGGTCCATTTTAGTTCTGAGGTAAACGTTCGGCCAGCATAGCCTTCAGTTCCTTGAGTTCAGTCTGCAGGTCGGCAATGCATGGTTCGCCCCGCTCGGGGGCAGTTTCGCTGTCTCTTTGTATAAAGAACGTCGCCAGTGTGGCCGTCATGTATCCGAATACCGCAAAGCCGTAGACCGCCAGCATCAAACACAGCATCCGCCCCTCAGCGGTCTGCGGAAAATAGTCCGACCCAATCGACGTTAACATCATCGCCGTCCACCACAAGGCATCTGCATAATTCACGAATCCGCCTTCGACATCCTGTTCGAAATTATACATTCCGGCCCCGCCCGCTAGAATCACGATCAGCGTTAACATCAGCACATATCCCAAACCCCGGCGGCTAAAAGCAGAACCAAGCGACCGCATCCCGCGGTTCAGCGATGTAAGCAATCGAATCAACCGCAGCCCGCGTGCCGCCCGCGCCGCACGCAGCAGCCTGAACGCCTGAAACGCACGAAAGATCCTCAGGGCCGGAAGTGCAAGGGCGAGCAGCGTCAGCCAGTTTCGCTTTATATATTCAAACTTCTCCGGTGCCAGCAACAGCTTTATCCCGTAATCGACACCAAAGATGATCCATATGACATTGCTGAGCGTATCGAGGAACGGGCTGATCCCCCGCGTCATCTCTACAACGAGCAAGACCAGCCAGATGATGCTCAGCACCAGCATCGGTATCTCAAGCCATTCGTCCAATTGGTCGACTATAGCCCAACGCTCCGCCTTGATTTCCTCTTTTACAACTTCCTTCTCAATTGGTTCCATCCGATAACCTCCTGATCTTTTCGTGACTATCGGAGATTATCGCATAGCGTAGGTTTGGGCTCTGTGCGTTTGGGGTTGGACCTGGATCAAAATATTTCGTTATGAAGTCTAATTATCACTTTTTCTACATCGGACTCCTTCACTACAAATGTCAAATTTACAGCCGAAGCACCGTGTGAAACGAGGGCGATGTTCACATCCGCAATAGTCGAAAATATCTTTGACGCAAGCCCGGTCGAGGCCCGCAGGCCTTCGCCTACGACGCATATCACGGCAAATCCACGCTCCGCTTCGACGTCGCCTAGCCGTGACAGCTCTTCAACGATCTTGTCGATCGACGCCGTATCATCCAGCGTCAGTGCGATCGAAACCTCGGACGTCGAGATAACGTCGATCACCGTGCGATAGCGGTCAAATACCTGAAAGACCGCGCTCATGAACCCGTATGCACCGAGCATCCGTGCCGAACTGATCCGCAATATCGTGATGTTCTTCTTACTGGCGATCGATTTGATCTTATTTGGAGCCTCGCCCGATTCCGCTAGGATCATCGTTCCAACCTCATCGGGTTCGAACGTATTGCAGACGCGGACCGGAATGCCACTATCGACCGCCGGCTTTATCGTTTTAGGATGGAGAACTTTTGCACCGAAATAGGCAAGCTCAGCCGCCTCTTCGTACGAGAGCACAGGAATCGTTCGAGCATCGCCGCTTATCCGCGGATCGCATGTCATGACACCCGTCACGTCGGTCCAGATCTGCAATTCGCCTGCCTTCAACGCAGCCGCAACGATCGCTGCCGAATAATCAGAACCGCCGCGCCCGAGCGTCGTGGTTTCGCCGGAGCGGTTTCCGGCAATGAAGCCACCCATTACCGGCACCTCACCCGCCGCCAACGAAGGCCCAAGCTCGAGGCGGACGATCTCATTGGTCTCATCGATGAGCGGCTGGGCGGCCCCGAACTCGTCGTCCGTCATTATCAGCCGCCGCGAATCGAACTGCCGTGCGTTGATTCCCTTCGCCTTCAGGACCTCGGCCAGAAGCCTCGACGAAAGCTGTTCGCCATACGAAACTATCGCGTCCTTCAGCATCGACAGCGGCAGGGAACGTCGCGACGTACGCAAAAGCAGATCCGAAAGCTCGCCCCTGACAAGGTCGAGTTCCGCGTCGAAAAGGTTCGGGCTGTTTTTCTCGATGAAATGGTTTGACGCTTCGATGTGGCGATCAAAATGCAGTTCGAGCGATGCAAACGCCGCCGCGAAGTCGCCTTTCTTCGCCGTTTCAAACGCCGCGAGCAGAGCATCGGTCACCTTCGTCATTGCCGAAACGACGATCACCGGCCGACGCTCTAATTGACCCGAGACAACCGTAAGAAGGCGCTCGAAGGCAGCAACGTCGCCGACCGACGTACCGCCGAATTTCATTACGATTGGAATATTTCGTTCGCTCAAATCTCCTAAGAGATTCAACCGTTTGTTATGGCATTGTCAAGTTTCCCTGATGCCACGATGTCAGCCGCACAAAACGGCGCCGCCATTAATGTTCATCACCTCGCCGGTGATGTGACGCGACCAGGGCGAAAGCAGGAAGCATATGGCGAGAGCGATGTCGTCAGTCGTGGCAATCCGCTCCAGCGGGATAGATTTGACCACGCTTTTGTAATAATCAGGATCATCAAAGACCGGACGGACCATTGCGGTCTCAATCCAGCCGGGGGCGACGCAGTTTACGCGGATCTTCGGGCAAAGCTCGCCGGCCAAAGCCTTTGTGAATGAGATCTGGCCGCCCTTCGACGCCGCGTAATTAGAGAAGTTCGCCTCGCCGCGTTGCCCGGCGGTCGATGACACAAGGACGATCGCACCCGCTTCGCATTTTTTAATCGCCGGCACGCAGGCCTTTGACATCGCCCAGGCTGATTTTAGATTGGTGTTCAGGACCTTGTTCCAGACCTCCTCCGACATTTCCTCGATGGGGGCTCCTTCCCAGATCCCGGCATTAAGTACCAGCAGATCTATTCCGCCGAATTCCTCCACAGCCCGGTCTGCAACACGCTTAGCCTGCAGAAATTCGGAAGTGTCTCCCTTTGCTGCGATCGCACGAACGCCTCGCTCCTCACACATCCTTACAGTGGCAGCGCCTTCCTCGTCGTTCGTCAGAAAATTGACGACAACATTCGCTCCGCCCTCAGCCAGCCGCAAAGCTGTGGCACGTCCCACGCCCCGCGAAGCCCCGGTAACGATCGCCGTCTTCCCGGCAAAAAGGTTATTTGGAAACGAGATCGAAGGTGTGTTGTCCGTCATAGTCCTCGTAGGCCTTTGCTGTCAGGAACTTTCGTACGTTCACGCAGCCGCGAAGCTTGGATGTTGCTCCCTAAAAATAGTTAGTGAAAATAAGATAGCCGCAAAGGCATTTAAAAATCAAAACGGCGGCATCGATAGACGCCGCCGCTCAAAAGTTTTACCGACTTCTACTATTTGTCTTTAAGCCACATTTGAACGAGCTTTGCAGCGATCAGCGCAAAGGGAAACATATATATCGCCCAGGAAAAATAGGGGCTGAGGATTTCTGGCACTGGAAAGATCGATCTCACAGCCGAAACCGCGGCGGCGCATGCGATAACCGTCGCCGGCACGGCCAGATTCTTAATATTTCTGATATCTCCAGCACCCGCGTAAGTGATAAACGCGGTCATTGCAAGCATCAATAGGCCCGGAAGCGGAAGGCCGAGTGTGGGATAGAAGAATATCAGCACTAGAGTAACCCAATACAGAAAAAGCGTTCCCGGGCCGAACAAAAGTAGTTCTCTTAATATCGTCGACCATTTCCCAACTTTTTCGAAATAAGCAGGTTCATCCGACGCCATCAGCTCATCGTGAGAGCCATAGTGCACCGCCAAAGAACCGGGTTCGGGCTGCGTTTCGAAGAACGCATTCACTGCGTTTTCGATCCTATCGTCAAGTTTTATTTTGCTCATGTGGGGTGGTTGTGACCGTGGAACTTCCCCCTAATTATACGTTTTACCGCGTTCGCGAATCAACCAGTTTTTTTTAACCTGTCGCTTTCGTGATATTTTTGAATGAAATCCGAGTCTTATGAACGATCAAAACCTCCTCGAAGATCAGCAAATCGCCTGGGCCCCGACGCCCGAGGTCATAGAACGCGCTCAGCTAACGAAATTTATGAAGCAGGTCGGCGTCTCGACCTGGGACGAGCTTTACGAATTCTCCATCCGCGACGTCGAAAAGTTCACCGAAGAGGTCCTGAAATTCCTCGACATCAAATTCGACCCGCCATACGAAAAACTCCTCGACACATCAAACGGCATTGAATTTCCCGAGTGGCTTAAACAGGGCGCAGGGGATCGTGGAAGCGCGGACACTCCTGTCCGCATGAGCGTCGCTTCGACGCGAACGAACGCTCCCGAGTCTTCGACTGCGGCAGAATCTCTCGCCGGAGGAACCGGCGATGCGGACAAGAGTGTCCGCGCTCCGTCCGCAGGACTCAATATCACCGAAATGTGCCTCGACCGGTGGCAGACGGATGAGATGAAAGACCAGCCTGCGCTGATATGGGAGGGTGAAGACGGGGCAACAAAAGTTTTGAGTTATGAAGCGCTTTTCGTCGAAGTCGATCTTTGTGCGGTGGGTCTGCTCAGTCAAGGCTTTCGTCAAGGAGATGCCATCGGCATCCATCTTCCAATGCTCCCGGAGACGGTCGTGATCCTCCTTGCTATCAGTCGTGTCGGGGCGATCGCCGTCCCTGTTTTCTCGGGATATGGTGTTTCGGCAATCGAAGCCCGACTGAACGCCGTAAACGCAAGAGCGCTTGTAACGAGCGATGGATTCTCGCGTCGTGGCAAGACAGTTAAGGCATTCGAAGTAGCTGCCGAAGCGGTATCACATTGCTTATCAGTAGAGAAGGTTTATGTAGTTCGGCACCTAGGGATTTTGGACGCCACCGCTGTCTCGAATGATTTGAACGACCGATTCGTCAATTTCGATGTGCTGCGATATGAAGCAGGGTGGGAGCGAGAGTATAGAACAACGCTTGAGCAAACCTCGGCCGAAGATCCCCTCATTATCCTCTACACCTCCGGCACGACCGGGAAGCCGAAGGGCATCGCTCATACCCATGCGAGTTTTCCGATCAAGGCGGCGCAGGACATGGCGTTTGGGACGGATGTGGGGAAAGGCACCCGGATCTCGTGGTACACGGACATCGGCTGGATGATGGGGCCGTGGCTTATCTATGGTGCGCTCATCAACGGCGCGACGATCTGCATCTACGACGGCGCCCCCGATTACCCAACCCCCGACCGAATGTGGGAATTCTGCGCAAACCACAAGGTCGAGGTCCTCGGCATCTCACCCACGCTCATCCGTTCGTTGGCGGCGAGTGAAGACGCGATAGAACCTCCGCACGAACGCCACGATCTCAGTTCCCTGCGGATCTTCGCATCGACCGGCGAGCCGTGGAATCCGGCGCCGTGGTGGTGGCTTTTCGAGCAGGTGGGTAATTTGAAGCTGCCGATCATCAACTACAGCGGCGGGACCGAGATCGCCGGCGGCATCCTGATGGGCAATCCGCTTCTGCCCATCAAGCCGTGTTCGTTCCCCGCACCTTGCCCGGGAATGGACGTTGACATTTTGGACGACGAAGGCAATCCGGTCGAGAACGGAAAGGTTGGCGAACTCGTGATTAAACAGCCGTGGATCGGCATGGCACGCGGCTTTTGGCAGGAGAAGGAACGCTACCTCAACACCTACTGGCGGCGGTTCAAAGACATCTGGGTCCACGGCGATTTCGCGATGCGTGACAAAGACGGCCATTGGTTCATCCTCGGCCGCAGCGACGACACCCTAAAGGTAGCCGGCAAACGCGTCGGCCCCGCCGAGGTCGAAAGCCTGCTCGTCGCCCATCCGCTCGTCACCGAAGCCGCGGTCATCGGCGTCCCCGACGAAGTGAAAGGCACCGCAATGGTGGCATTTTGCGTATTAAGTTCCCCTCCTTACGAAGGAGGGGTGGACGCCGCTTCGGCGGACGGGGTGGTTCTCTCCGATGAACTGAAGAAACTCGTCGCCAAAGACATGGGCAAACCACTCGCGCCGTCTAAGATCCACTTCGTCTCTGCCTTGCCCAAGACCCGAAACGCCAAAGTAATGCGCCGCGTCATCCGCTCCGCCTACTTAGGCGAAGACCCCGGGGATCTCTCCGCCCTCGAAGACCCGACAGTGTTGGAAGCCATCGCCGAAGCTGCAATGGGGAAAGGCTGACTATTAAGAATAAAAGTTAAAACATGTCCGGTTTTGTGTGCATATGCTAGTATATTCCCCCTAGACTTATTCCGACTATCTTAAGGAGGAAACGAAATGGCCGATGAATCTGCCGCGACGCTCGCCGTGAGGATCTTTCAATTTTCGGCGATGACATCCATCGATCCTGGTTACGCTGCTAAACACCCGGGCGAAGCCGGTGGGGCTATGGCTGCGGCTATTCTGTTGGTCGTAATGCTGCCCGAACTCTCAAAACTGGGACAATCTGAAGTAGCCCAAAAGGTGCATTTGCTCGCGACCAAAAGTATGTTCGGAGTCGAAATCCCGGCGGGAGAACTGAAGGAGACCCAAGAGTGCATGAAGCTAATGGGGGAAATACTTTCTAAAGCCTCGAAGTCGCCGTCTTCGGTCTCTGGGGCAAGGAAAGCGAGATACGATAGCTCGATGACCTTCGCCAGAAATTCACGAGCTTAGACCGGATTGGTGCCTCTTTCATTTATCCTAGTGACATGGCGACCGGGCGGTCGTCAAAGCCGTAGCTACGCTGTGTTACCCTAGTGTTAAATGGCTAAAGCTCGACATGTAGAATTGCCGGATGCGACGGGAGGATTGCGAGCGTGGGTTCTCGAGCTTTTCGGCGTCCGGTTTGGTGAGATGCTTTCGTTTCGGGAGGCGGCACTTGACCCCGGCCGCACCGAAGGCATCCACGGGATGCGGGTAGCGATCAGGCGACTCCGCAGCCTAAATGGCGACCTGAAAAAGATCGGTCCGGGCCTTGGTTATGGCTCGCTGACCCGGGAGCTTAAGCAAGTTGCCGACGCCCTAGGCGCGGTCCGTGATGCAGATGTAGGTATCAATTCCTTGCTTAAGTTCCGAGAAAAGGCGGAAGTTCCCGAAGTAGTTAGCGGCATCGATGGGTTTATCGATCGTTTGCGTTGCGAGCGTCAGGATGCCTTCCTCAAGGCACAACCGCATCTGTCCGGCGACCGAATGGACGAACTTCGACTTAGTTCAGATGCATACGTCCGCAAGATAACCGCTTCGAATAAAGTCGGTACCGAACGGATGGATGAAGCCGCCGATAAGGCAATTGCTCTGCGTATCGATGAATTCCGCAAACTGGCTCCTGCACTTTACCGTCCTTTCCGGGTTCACCGTCTGCACAAACTGCGTATTGCCGGAAAACACTTGCGGTACGCGGTTGAGATCTTTACCGATCAGACAGATGAATCGTGGTCCGGCCGTGCTGCCGAGATCGCCAAAATGCAGGATCATCTTGGAGACCTCCACGATGGTGACGTTTGGATCGACCAGCTCGGGGCAATTCTAAAAAAGCGGTCGGAGGGCAGTGCCGCGGATTCCGAGAGGCTTGCGGGAGCCTGGCTTCTTTCCAAATTTGTCCGCAAAAGGACCGTTGCCTATCGTTCAGCTTTGTCGCTTTGGACAGAATGGGAGCGGTCAGGCTTTCTCGATTCTGTTCATTCTAGATCGGCCGACCCGTCGTCAGAAACTGAAACGCCCTAGTCGCCTGCTCGGTGTAAGGAAGCAATAGAGGGTAATCTTTAGGCAGAAAAAAATCTTAGGTACGAAAATGACCGTCCGCGCAAGCGTTTTTCTTGTGATTTTGTTTTTGGCTATGTCTTCCTATAGCCAGAACTTGGTGCTTCCTGGAATGTCGGTGCTTTCAAGTGGAGTTGGCGCGTGCTCTGAGATCAAAGTAGGCATCTCTTCGCAAAGGTGGCGAGTCAGGAAAGGTGACGCGTTCGAAGTTCGAGCATTTCTCCCATTCCAGGAAACAAACAGACTCCGCTTTAGGTGGGCGGCGCAGAACGGCAAGATTGTCTCAGGGCAAGGCATACTTAGCGCCCAGATCAAAGCAGGTTCGAAGCGAACACCCGGCTACGTCAATGCATCCGGCTTTGTGCGCATTGAGTTGACCGTTGAACCCGTGGATGCCTCGATGCCCTGTACGGTCCGGTCCGAGTTTTCAATGATGGTTGGGAAGATGCGCGAAAGCAACTTCTTTTCTGAGGTTGAAAGCGTTTCGCTCAGCGATTCTCAGATCGCAGCTTCGTGTAGCGAGGCTGATGTCAGGTCTGTGCGAGTAGTGACCATGGCAACCGATCCGGAGAACGACCGACTGGTTTATAGCTATGCGGTAAGTACCGGCCGCATTATCGGCAACGGTGCGAAAGTTATTTGGAACCGTTCGGATGCGGAACCGGGCGTTCATCGTTTACTGGTAGGGACCGACGACGGCAACGGCATCCACAGCGTGAAGTCCGCGACCGTCAAATTACTTCCTTGTGCTAACTAAGATCTACACCATCGGCCACGGGCGGCATCCTTTTGCTTATTTTTTGGAGTTGCTTCGGCAGTATGAGGTCGCCTTCGTTTGTGATGTCCGCAGCGTTGCCCGGTCGCGATGGCCGCAGTTCAATGGGATGGTGCTCCGCGAACTATTGAATGAAAACGGCATCGGCTACGAGCATTTGCCGGAGACCGGCGGCAAGACGCGGCCGTCGCCGGAAGACCTTGATTGGGGCATCGGCCGGATAATAGAGATCGCGTCCGATACGCCGACGGTGCTGATGTGTTCCGAATCGCTTCCGCTTTCGCAGCATAAGGTCCCGCGAGCCAATTGCCACCGCGTCGGCATGCTCGCCCCGATGTTAAAGGCGAAGGGAGCGCGAATCGTTCATATCCTCCCGAACGGCCAGTCAATGGAGATCGACGAGAACGTCGTGCCGTCAATTTGGTAGTCAATAGTCTTTTTCAGCCGGTCATCTCGGCTGTCGGCGGCTGACCCGGAATGCCGCCTCGGAGCAAACCATCGACCCCGGACTTTCTCGGTAATGTCCTAATGTGAGTTGCTCAGAGCAAAATCTTGGCGGCTTGGCGGGAAAATTCGCCCGCCAGACCGTAATAGCGCGTTAAGGTCGGAATTTGCGGTATCAACCGGCGACCCGAATCAGGACACTGTCGGCTTCCCAAAAACCATTGCCATCGTCGAGCATTTATGCTAACTTTAGTCCTAGCCTGCCGAGCGCTGAACCATCCACTAACTACTGCTCGAAAGTTAGATTTTTCCACTCGATTACATAGAGAGTTCCTTTCTTCCATATGACATCCAATTCTCACAACGTTGCCTTGTGTGACTGTAAATCCGGCAGGCGGACATTAATCTTGCTTGCGGACGATCTGGCCACTTCGTTTCCTGAGTTTCTCAATTTCGATTATGGCTGGCGTGTCCACCCTGGTTTCGATGTTATCGAAATTGACATCGGGCCAGGTGAGCGGTGGTCGAACGCGCTCGAAGTGTGCAATTTCCTGCGCGCAGTAATCGTTGACCGGCCGAGGATTGACAGGATCCGCGCCGGCTGGCTCAACTCTCGAAAATCGCTTCCGCAACAACTCGCCCAGTTGGGTTCTGAGGCGGAACCCTTCTCAGCCTTCGGCGTACACGACGGCTCTTCCCAGCTTCTCGCGATATTGCAGGAACGGCGAATTGAGTCGTGGTTACAACCAGTAGTCAAGGCCGACAGCCTTGCGATATGGGGTTACGAATGCCTAATGCGCGGCAGGGCGGATGACGGATCCTTGATATCTGCTCCCGAACTTCTGGATTGGGCAAAACGCGAAAACCTTACATTCATGCTCGACCGAGTATGTCGCGAGACACACCTGCTCAACGCCGGATCTCTAAATTTCGGTGCGGACTGTCGATTTCTGATAAATTTTATTCCGACTGCGATATACAAACCTGAATTCTGCCTGAGCACATCTTTGGCGGCCATGCGCAAAAGCGGCCTTCGGCCAGGCCAGATCATATTCGAAGTTGTTGAAACAGAGTCGGTTGAGAATACTGAACACTTACTTGGAATCTTGGATTTCTATCGCAAATCCGGTTTCGGTATAGCTCTGGACGATCTAGGGAGCGGATATTCCGGCCTCACGATGCTGGCGGATCTAAAACCAGATCTGATCAAGATCGATCGCGGGATCGTGTCGAAATCGGTCGATTCGACCTCGCATCTCAACGTCTGTTCATCGCTGATCCAAATGGGTCATGACAACGGGCAGATGGTCCTCGCTGAAGGCGTGGAGACCAAAGCCGAAGCGGATTTAATGAAGTCGTTGGGAGTAGACCTGTTCCAGGGATACTATTTTGGGAAACCTCAAGCACTGGAAACCTTTATCGGAAACCACGTCCACGAAACAATGCGCAATGCCAATTTTTTGGGAAGCGGTGCCGACACTCATCTTCTTCGATGAGCTCGATGGTAGATCGGAGTTCTCGACACTTCGGTATACCTTGATAAAGCAGTTTCGACGCTTTCCGTCCGGGATAATCAAGACAAGATTGACTTTAAACGAATCACAACTCAAACGAGCCTGCATGCTGCTCGCGTCGCAGGACAAACGTATTGGAAGTGTTTTCGATACTTATGGCGTTCCACCGCTATGGAATAGGCCGCCGGGATTCGCAACGCTTGTTCACATCATCCTCGAACAGCAGGTCTCCATTACTTCCGCAAAGGCGTGTTTCGATAAACTGACCGCTCATGTTGGCAATATCACACCGGAAAAGGTTCTATCCTTGAACGATATAGAACTGAGAACCATCGGTTTCAGCCGCCAGAAGACGGCATATGCACGGCATCTGGCCGAAGCGATCATCGATGGACTCATCGACCTCGACGGGCTTCAAATTCTTCCCGATTCCGAGGTAAAAGCGGAGTTGATAAAACTAAAAGGCATCGGCGAATGGACGAGCGATATCTATCTGTTGATGGCACTGCTGCGGCCTGACGTGATGCCGAAAGGCGACATTGCACTTCATTCCGCATGGCATTCGGTCTCGGGCGAACCGAGGCCATCATCGGACGAATTTCTGATGATCGCTGAACGCTGGCGCCCGCATCGCTCTACAGCCGCGCGGCTGCTCTGGCATTGGTATCTTTCTGAGAAGAGTGCTAGGCGGACGTCAGGCCCCGCTGCCGTATAAATAAAAAGTTTTGGCAAACTATTTCCACCCATCTGAACATCTGTTATTGTTGGATGTCTTCGTTTATTCTCTTGAGAGGTTGTATTTGAAATGCTAAAACGATTTTCTGCCCTATTTACCGCTTTTGTCTTACTCTCCGTAACCTTTACCGCGTCGATTGCAAATCCGAGGGAAAACAGTTTCAAAAGAGCGAAATCGAATCAGCTCGTGGCTATGCTTCCCGCATCGGACGGAGTTGTAGCTGTTGACGTTAAACGGTTTTTCAATGAGGCGTTGCCGACCGTGCTTTCATCAAATCAGCCGATGCTTGCCGATTGGATGGCGAAGGTCGCGATGATTCAGGACAAAACAGGGATTGACATCAAACAGTTCGACCATCTCGTGGCTGGAATGACGATAAAGTCCGCTGCCAATAAGAAGTTTGAAGTCGAGCCGGTGATGGTTGCCCGCGGTAATGTAGATACAGCGGCCATAATTGCGTCGGCCAAGGCCGCGGCAGCCAATCGTTATAAAGAAGAATCGGTCAACGGACGGACGATGTATGTCCTTTCGATAAAGGAGGTTGCCGACAAGGCCGGGGTCCAGATCAGCGACGAAAAGAAAGCCGAAGCGATGGCCAAATATTCCAATTTCCTCGATAAGGACATCGCCGTTTCGGCTGTCGACGCCAACACGTTGGCATTTGGCTATGCGACTCGCGTTCGCGAACTGCTTGCCGGTAAAACGAAGATCGGCTCAGACGTCGCCAACCTGTTGAACCGTAAAGAGTTTGCGACTGTCAATTTCGCGACCAAGGTTCCGACCGGGCTCGGGGCGTTTATTCCACTCGACAACGACGAGCTCGGTAAGAGTGTGGATTCGATCAAATATGCGTTTGGAAGCATGGATTCATCGGCCGGCCAGACCTCGATGAATATTACTGCCCGAACCGAAAAGATCACGCAGGCACAAGAGCTTCATGACACGCTCGATGTACTACAAACATTTGGCAAGATGGCACTCGGCGGTTCGAAACGCCCCGATCAGCAGCTATATGCACGACTTATCGACAAGGTGCAATTTACGCGGAGCGGCACCGAGATAACGATGAATGTAGTGATGCCGCAGAGCGACATTGACCAACTGATGGCGATCCTGACAAAGTCCAAATAACAAACAGCACGGCGGCTTCGGTCGCCGTTTTTATTTCAATAGCGGCGGCGGCGAAACCCGGTATCGCGTTTAGGAGCAAATTGGTTTAGTTCACGATTAAAGACTCCCGCCTCGTCAAATAGTGGGTACAACCGCAAACTGCTCGAAAGATATGCTGCCCGCAGCTCGACCGGCCGTGTTCCGGCGCGATTGATGACCCTGACCTTCACACCGCGCACGTTCTCGATCCAGCCTGCAAGGTCCTCCGCGCGGCCGACCGTTGCGGAAAGCAGTAAAAGCCTGATCCGCGGCGGCGTCAATATGATCGCCTCTTCCCAGACGTGGCCGCGTTCGTCGTCGGAAAGATAGTGTGCTTCATCCAGGATCACAAAATCTGTGGTGACCTGCTCGCCAGTCCGCAGTGCATCAAAAAGCTGGTTACGATAGATCTCTGTAGTACCGACGATCAGCGGAGCTCCCCTATTCTCTTTTCGGTCACCGGTAAGGATCCCGACATTCTCAGCCCCGAATTCGGCCGAAAACTCAACGTATTTGGAGTTTGTGAGTGCTTTTAACGGAGTCGTGTACCACGCCCTCTTGCCATCATTGAGCAATCGGCGGATCTCCTCTCGGGCGATCCAGGTCTTGCCGCTGCCGGTAGGAGCGGTCACAAGCACATCTTCGGTCTCGATCGCCTCCAGGGCTTCGATCTGAAAGTCATCGGCCACGAATGGAGTCGGCTCCGGTACGCCGATTCCCTCCAACAGCTTTTTGACCGACCTCATCTGATCGAGCGATTGCGGCGACTCAGAGAATTGCCGATCATTTCGGTTTGCAAGACCCGGCCTGTTTCGCCGTTCATCTTTATGGGAACTGGAACGCTTCCTGGGTCGTTTTCTATTGTTATCGTTCGATCGTCGGCGGGCCATACCGAGCATCTTAAATGTTTGATATGACAAAGTCTATTGCTTCCAAAACGCTGACGAAGGTGATAAAATCGCGGATTACACCGCAACTTAAGTTCGGTGTTTTGCGTCTAATATCAATGGCTGAAGTTTAGGGCTGATTTCTATTTTATTTTTTACAAGGTTTTATGTTTGAGCAGCAATCATCTGAACAGGAAAAGCCCGCCGCCGTGACGCAGGGCGGCGAGCTTTTCAATAATTACGAGGTCAAGTCGTGGGATCTTTCGCCGCGGCTATACAAGATCCTTGGTGTTTCGGCGTTGTTTAACGTCCTGGCTATTGCACTTTTCAGCCAGGCGGATATCCTGACGATGAAGGGCTGCGAAAGCCCATTCGTCGGCCGTGTTTGTCAGGTTCTGGATACGGTTTACGTGGGGACGGTTCTTCTCGGGACCGAGCGTGACTATGTCGATCTGGAGTATGAACGGATCGATCTGGGATCTTCAGAAATCACGATGATCGACGTTAGCAATGTTGCTCCGCCGCTTTCGTATCCTGAAGGCTATTTTCAACTCGCAAATCCGGAACAGTTTATGACGTCCGAAGACGGCAGCCTTCCGTCAGGTTTCCTCGCACCGGGCATTCCGGCCGGTCCGATCGCGTCAAATCCGACCATCAATACGCCTCCGGGCGGTGGGCTGATCTCCCGTGCGCCTCGCGTACCGCGGGCGAATCCTAATGCGGTCAGGGGCGATGCTCCTAAATCGCCTTTCGAATTCGAGGATGACGCGGCGGATGAGACTGCGTCATCAGATTCAAATAAACCCGACACTGACGAGGTGGCGCAAGCAAACACGAATACTAATACTCAGCCTGTGTCGCCGGTTAACCCTACAAATCCTGTTGCGGGTGTCGAGCTAAATAGGCGACCTTTGGAAGATCTCGGAAACTACGTCAACGAACTTCGTGGGAATGATGAAGTGGATCTTGAAAGTGAGTTTACGATCAACGCCCGCGGAAGTCTGACTAAAGAAGGATATCTTGATAAGCGAACTTTTCGTTTTGTAAGTGCCTCTAGTTCGGACGAAAAAATGGTGGACGTGGTTAAGGAGTCCATAGAAGCGATCAACAACGCCGGAATTTTCAAATACTTGGAAAAACTCAGCGGCACAGAAATGGAACTTACGCTTCGCCAGGACCTCGAGAACATTTCAGGAATTATCCAGTCAGAAACCGAATCCGAAATGCGAGCTCGGTCGATCAAGACCGCCCTTGACCTGGCAATATCATTTGCGATCAGCAGCAAGCAAGGTGCGAATGCCTCGCAGAACGATAAGGATGAGCTAGAACTTCTAAAAAACGCGACGGTAATCACAGAAGGCAAGAAAGTCATCATTAGATTCGCCGTACCGAAGTCTGTTGCTCACCCGATGATCGAGCGAAAGCTTGCTGAGCAGGCCGCCGAAGCAAAGAAGCCGAACGGCAATGCGGGTATAAATTCGATAAGCAATACGGCCGGACGCTAACTCAGTAGTTACCTTTGTCCCGTGCATGCATAAGTCAAGAATAATTCTGATCCTTTTATTTGCTACGGCAACCGTTTCGGTGGCTGTAGGTCAAAGTGATCACGGTCCCAAAGCGACTGAGATCAACAGGCGGCCGCTTACAGATTTTGCGGCAAAGGTCCGTGAGGCGATTCGGTCTGGTGATGTCGATCTGAAAGCCGATTTCGTCGTCGAGCTTTCGGGACGATTAACGCCTGAAGGCAAAATTGACCCAACGACCGCCGCTTTTACCCGGCAAGAAGGTTCCCCGGCGATGGTTGATCTGGTTAAAAGATCTGTCGAAGCTGTAAACGATTCAGGATTTTTTCAGTATCTCAGCAATTTGGAAGGAGAGAACCTTCGGATACTGTTCCATCAGGACGGTTCGCATTTTAAGGCGGGGCTGATCATCAAATTAGCGAATCCAAAGAGAGCCAGAATTTTTAATAGTGTACTCAGTGTGGGAATATCTCTCGCGAGACAGCAAAAGATGGGCAAAGAAGTACTGTCTCTTAACGAGCAAATGGAAGTGAAGCTTTTGTCCGCAATATCAATCACGACCAACGATAATGAAGTTTCGATCTCATTGAAGATGCCGAAGGCTGAGTTTCACGAGATGGCTGACCACTTTTTGAAGGAAGATTAGTTGAGTAAAGCGAAACCTAACAACTCATTCATCTTTCTTACCACGCTCGGCGTGTATATCGGCCTGTTAATGGTCGGTGCGACGCCGGGCATCGTCGCGCAGCAGGGCGCGATGACGCGGAATTTTGAGATCAGCGAAGAGGTCGAGGTCAAGGACGATCTCGATCTTGATCCAAGAGACGAGCTGGCCGGCAGCGAAGATCGCGAGCTAAAAGAACTGATTAGCAGCAGCTCGGTCAGGACGATCGTACAGGTTTATCTCTCGCAGTTCGCCGTCGATCAGACTGGCACGGGCACCGCGTATTTTGCTTCGACGGCTACGGTCGGTCCGACCATCGTTGCGGATGAATTAAAACAGGTTCGCTTTTGGCCGAACGACGTTCGCAAGTCTCCTTCACATCAAGTTTCCTCGCTTCCCCGTTCTGCACTACTGACGTTACACGCTGACGCAAAGTAGCGGCGGGCGGAATCTACATTCCTTCATTTCTCGCCATTTCCAATATCAATTTTAGTTCAGGAGTTGCGATCGATAGGGCGAACGGGCAATCTTTAGAGTTTGCCCTCTCCGGCAACTTCGAATACGAGGAAACAAATGGCAGTCAATAGTTTTGCAGATAAATGGATAAAAAAGGTATTCGGCTCATCGAGCGATGTCTTTCTTAAAAAGGTTAAATCCGTCGTTGCCGAGATCAACGATTGGGAATCAAAGATCGAAAAGCTTTCGGACGATGAACTTAAGGCACAAACGCCAAAGTTCAAGGAAATGATCGCGAGCCATCTCGATGGCATCGAGGACAAAGACGCCCGGCGAAAAGCCGAGCAGGAGATCCTGCACGAAATTCTTCCCGAGGCTTTCGCCACCGTTCGCGAAGCGTCGAAACGCGTTACCGGAATGCGCCACTTCGACGTACAGATGATCGGCGGCGTCGCCCTGCACCAAGGCCGAATCGCCGAGATGCGAACTGGTGAAGGTAAAACCCTTGTCGCGACACTTCCCTCATATCTGAACGGCCTATCAGGCCGCGGCGTTCATGTCGTGACGGTCAACGATTACCTTGCGTCCCGCGACGCGGAATGGATGGGCAAGATCCATCAATTTCTCGGCATGGATGTCGGCTGTATCCAAAACGATATGGACGACGTTGAGCGGAAGGCGGCATATGCCTGCGCGATCACGTACGGGACCAACAACGAATTCGGCTTCGATTATCTTCGCGATAATATGAAGTTCGATGTCGAATCGCTTGTTCAGCACGATCATTATTTCTGTATCGTTGACGAAGTCGACTCGATCCTCATCGACGAAGCCCGAACGCCGCTGATCATCTCAGGTGCGACCGACGAGGCGACCGACAAATATTACACGGCCAACGACGTCATCCCACGGCTCGAACGCGGCGAAAAGAACGAGGAGACCAAGGTAACCACAGGTGATTATCTCGTTGACGAAAAGAATCATTCGGCAGTTCTGACCGAGCAAGGAGTGACCAAGGCAGAAAAACTTCTCGGTGTCAGCAATCTCTATGACCCGTCGAACATGGACCTGCTTCATTGCGTCGAACAGGCTCTTAAAGCTCACACTCTCTACCGCAATGATCATCACTACGTCGTCCAGGAAGGCGAGGTGATCATCGTCGATGACTTCACCGGCCGCCTCATGCAAGGCCGCCGCTGGTCCGACGGTCTTCATCAAGCGGTCGAAGCAAAAGAAGGCGTCAAGATCGAACGCGAGAACCAAACTCTCGCGACCATCACGCTGCAGAATTACTTCCGCATGTACGAAAAGCTGTCCGGTATGACCGGTACGGCCGAGACGGAAGCGGAAGAATTCGGAACCACATACAACATCGACGTTGTAATGATCCCGACCAATCGTTCGATGATCCGAAACGATCATTCGGATATGATCTACCGAACGCTTGGCGAAAAATGGGACGCGGTAGTAGATGAAATAAAGGATCTGCACGCCGAAGGCCGTCCGGTATTGGTCGGAACGGTGTCCGTCGAAAATTCCGAACTTATTGCGGAAAGGCTTAAAGCCGCAGGGATCAAGCACAATGTTCTGAATGCAAAGTACCACGAACGCGAGGCGGAGATCATTGCTCTGGCCGGTCGAAAAGGTGGCGTGACCATTGCCACCAACATGGCCGGCCGCGGAACTGACATCCTGCTTGGCGGTAATCCGGAGACGCTCGCAGAAGATTATTTGAAACGCCAGGAGATCAATCCTGACGAAGCAACCCCCGAGCAGCACGAAGAAGCGTTGCGAAGGGCAAAGGCCGTTGTCGAGGCGGAACATAAAGAGGTCGTCGCCGTCGGCGGTCTTCATATTCTGGGTACCGAGCGGCACGAATCGCGTCGCATCGATAATCAGCTTCGCGGACGCGCCGGTCGCCAGGGCGATCCCGGTTCGTCGCGTTTCGTGCTTTCGCTCGAAGACGATCTGATGCGTATATTTGCCGGCGATAAGGTCCGTTCAATGATGGAATGGCTCGGCATGGAAAAGGGCGTCGCTATCGAATCGCGAACCGTTTCAAAACAGATCGAGCGCGCCCAGAAAGCCGTCGAGGCCCGAAACTTCGAAACGCGTAAACACGTTCTCAAGTACGATGACGTGATGAACAAACAGCGTGAGACGATCTACGGCCTCCGTCGTCAGCTGATGTTCGAACCCGAACATCGCGAATACCTGCTCGGCGAAAATGGCGTTGCCCGTGACCTTCTCCACGACCTTACCGATAGCCTTTTGAGCTTAACGCTCACGCCTGATCAATGGGACGTGAATACCTATGCCGCCGAGATCGAGAGTATTTACAAGGTCGATCCGGCTCGCGACGCGGGTGTCGACTTCAACACGATGAGTCCCGACGAGATCCAGGAACTGATCTGGGAAAAGGCAAAGGCAGACTATGTAGAGAAAGAGAAGATCGCAGGCGAAGAAAGTCTGCGGGCCTATGAGCGTTATATAATGCTCAACATCATCGATTCGCAATGGAAAGACCATCTCTTCTCGATCGATCAGGTCAAACAAGGTATCGGGCTCGTCGGTTACGGGCAGAAGGATCCGCTTGTCGAATATAAGAAGCAGTCGTTCGAAATGTTTCAGGACATGCTCGACCGCATTGACACGAACACGACGAAAGCACTTTTCCACCTGGAGATCGTCACACGTGACGAGCAGGAAGAACGCGAACGCTTGGAAAGGCTTGCTCAACAGCGAGCACGGAAGCAGGCAGCCGGAATGGCATTCACCGGAGCAATGGCGACCGCTGACGCAGCCGGTGCTGAGGCAGCGAGGCATACTCCGTACGTTCGCGATACACCTAAGATGAAGCCAAACGAACAATGCTACTGCGGCTCAGGCAAAAAATTCAAAAAATGCCACGGTGCCGGGGCTTAGGGATCAGCCTAAATTGAATCGAATAGCGAAGAGGGCGTGCCAGTTCATTGGCCACGCCCTCTTATTTTATCAGCCTCTTACCTTCCCTACTTTATTTTCATCAGGCTGCCCCTGGCGCTGACTTGAGGATTGCCAGCGAGCTTTTCCGAGGCTTCCATCGCGCGGAGCATGTTTTCGCCAAGGACCATCCGGATCTCTTTTTCGGTATAGCCGCGTCGCAGCATTTCATACGTGACGAGCGCGAGGTCTTCCATTCCCTTCATCGGCGCGTTGAGAAACGGTACGCCGTCATAATCTGAGCCAAGGCCTGCATGCTCGATCCCAGCGACCTTCTTGATATGGTCGATATGGTCGACGATACGTTTGTAGTCGGCGATGTAAATCGGATTAGCATCGTAAAGCTCCCGTCGAGCTGCGTAAAAGGCGTTATCGTCCGTCTTAAACTTTTCGCGTAACGCTGCAACCTGTTCCTTGAGCTTTTCCCCTCTATCCGCTGCTTCTTTCGCCGTACGTTCGTCGAGAAATGAGGGATAAAAAACGACCATGATCACACCGCCATTTTGCGGCAATCGCTTAAGCACATCGTCCGGGACATTTCGCGTATGGTTCGCAACACCGCGGGCACCCGAATGCGAGGCGATCAACGGAGCCTTGGTGATGTCGAGTACGTCATGCATCACCTTATCCGACACGTGCGAGATATCGACCAGTATCCCAAGCCGATTCATCTCCCGGACCACTTCTTTCCCAAAGTCGGTTAGCCCATTGTGCTTTTTCTCATCGCCGTGTGAGTCGGCCCAGTCATGCGTTACGTTGTGCGTCAGGGTCATATATCGAATGCCGAGGCGATAGAAATTGCGCAGGGCATGCAAAGAATTTTCGATCGCATATCCGCCCTCAATTCCCATCAGCAGGCAGATCTTGTTCTGCTTTTTCGACTGACGTATTTGAGCCGCTGTCGTACACATCACAAGGTCGTCGTGTCGTTCGGCCTCGCGATAGGTGGCGTCGATCATGTCCATTGCCCGCCGCATCATTCCGCCGCCGCGGCCCGAAACATAGATCGACATGAACTGGCCGGTCATGCCGCTCCGTTTCATACGGTTGAGGTCGGTGTGGAAGGGCGTATCGCCGGAGTGATACCGACCGGTCGAATCTTCGGCGAGACTGAAGTCCATATCGACCATCGGCGACGTGATGTCGTTATGTCCGTCTATGATGGTCGCCTTTTTATGAATTTCAAGTGCCTTTGCCCAAACTTTCGGATCGGCATCGGGCGGCATCGTCTGAGATAGGGATACGACAGGGAAAAGGACGGTAAAGAGTAAAGCAGCAATGTTCTTCATAATTATCCTTTGAGAGGCTGAATATTTGTTGCTAATTATAACGTCATTCTCACCCGATCGCCATTCCAGTTGTGTGGAACGCGGTTTGCTTCAACTCACTGTGCCCCACCGAGGCTTGACAACCTAGATTCGTTAAGCGACACCGTTTACTGTGTTTTCGGCGCTCATTAACCCCTTACTTCCACACTGATCACAATTTGCGTCAGCATTAAGGTGACATTTTTTGTCACTGAATTGTCCGTCTGGTATGAAATCACGTCCAACAGCTTCGTCCTCACCAACAAAAGCGGACAGAACCGATTCTACTGCGGAACGGATGAGCGCCGCGAGAGCTGAAAAAAAGGGGAAAAGGAAAAGAACGAATTACCAAAGCTTTATAGAGAACCTCCCGGTACTATTCTACGTTGTTGATTCCGATCCGCCTTATTCACCACAATACGTAAGTCCGGCATTTCTAAGATTCGGATACCCGATGTCGGATTGGCTCAACGATCCTGACATTTGGCTTAGAGTTATTCATCCGGAGGACCGGGAATGGGTAATTCAACAAACTGCCGAATCTAATAGAACCGGCGGCGAAGTGGATTACGAGTATCGGATAATCGACGCACAAGGAGAGCTCCACTGGGTCCGTGATCGAGGATGTCTGATCCTGGATAGCGACGGTAAGGCGGTCTGCCGAGAGGGCGTGATGCTCGACATCACTATCCGAAAACAGACCGAAGAAGCCCTTCGGCAGAGTGAAGAAAGGTACCGAAAGCTATTCGAAAATGCGAACGACATAATTTACGTTCATGATCTTCAAGGAAATTATTTGTCGATGAACCAGGCGGCCGAACGCGTGTTTGGTTATACGCGCGAAGAGGCGATGAAGCTGAACGTCTCTCATATAGCTGCACCTGAGCATCTCGCGATCGCAGAGGAAAAGCTTCTCGAAAAAATTGAAGGCGATTCCAAACAGACGGCATACGAGATCGATTGCATCCGCAAGGATAATTCCCGGATCACACTTGAAGTCAACAGCACTCTGATCACCAAAGATGGCGCTCCAGTAGCAGTTCAGGGAATAGCCCGCGACATAACCGAAAGAAAACTCACTGAAGAAGACCTCCGGGAAAGCGAAAACCGATATCGTGATCTGTTTGAGAATGCAAACGATCTCATCTACACGCATGATCTTCGCGGCAATTTCACTTCATTGAATAGGGCAGGTGAACGCATCACGGGCTACACGCGCGACGAAGCTTTAGCGATGAATATCTCTCAGGTCGTCGCCCCCGAATCGCTCGCAGATGCCCGCGAAATGACGGCGAAGAAACTAGCAGAAGACTCATCAACAACATATGAGATCAACGTAATTGCCAAAGACGGCAGAAGGGTAGCTCTTGAACTAAGCACGCGACTGATACAAAAGAAAGGCTTGCCTATTGGTGTTCAGGGTGTCGGACGCGACGTTACAGAACGACGGAGGGCCGAGGAAGCGCTAAGGATGAGCGAAGAGCTCTACCGAAACCTGGGCGAAGGGATCTCCCACCAGGTCTGGACCGCCGATCCGCTCGGCCAGCTCGATTATGTGAACAACCGCACGCTTGAGTATTTTCAGAAGAGCAGCGGCGAGGTCCTCGGTTCAGGCTGGCAAAGCGTGGTCCACCCTGACGATCTGCCGACTTGCGTACGCAGCTGGCAACATTCGCTGCTAACGGGGGACTACTATGAAGTTGAATTCCGTCTCCGCCGGCATGATGGCGAATATCGATGGCACAAAGCCCGTGCAAATGCCGGCTACGACTCAGATGGCAAGGTAACAAAGTGGTTCGGCACCAACACTGATATTGATAGCCAGAAACAGACCGAAGAAAAGCTCAACTTCTATGCCCGGCACGACACGCTTACGAGCCTGCCGAATCGCGCCGAGTTCATGAAGCACCTTAGGGCCGCGATCGATCGAGGAAAGGCCAACGAATTTGCACGCTTCGCAGTACTGTTTCTCGATCTTGACCGATTTAAATTAATTAATGATAGCCTCGGCCACCTTGTAGGTGACAAATTACTTAAGGCGATCGCCGAGCGGCTTTTCGCTCAAGTTCGCCCCGGCGACGTGGTTGCCCGGCTTGGCGGCGACGAATTTACTATATTGCTCAACCGGACCGGTGAGCAGCATGACGTGATCAATGTAGCCGAACGAGTCCAGCGGGAACTCGCAAAGCCCTTCCAGATCGATGGTTATGAGGTCTTTACCTCAGCCAGTATCGGAATAATCGTCTCAGACGATATCGTGCGTGAGCCAGAAGATTTCCTACGCGATGCCGATTCTGCAATGTACCGGGCGAAAGAGGCTGGCAAAGCTCGATACGAGGTCTTCGACCGGGAGATGCACGTTCGAAATATAAATCAGCTTCGGATCGAGACAGATCTTCGCCATGCTGTTGAACGCCGGGAATTTGAAGTGCTGTACCAGCCCATTGTCGATCTTTTTGACGGAACGATCTGCGAATTCGAAGCACTCATCAGGTGGCGACATCCGGAGCATGGCCTTATACTGCCGGACGAGTTTGTGAGCGCGGCCGAGGAAACCGGTCTCATTGTGCCGATCGGCACGTGGATCCTCGGAGAAGCCTGCCGCCAAGTTGCTAAATGGCAAGATCAAAGTATCCGCCCGCTATCCGTCAGTGTAAACCTCTCTGCTAAGCAATTGATGCATCCGTCGCTGATGGAACATATCAGACAATTACTCGATGAAACCGGCCTGGAACCGGGCCAGCTAAAGCTTGAGGTCACAGAGGGCACCGTAATGGAACATAGCGAACGGTCGCTGAAGGTCCTTGAAGAGCTGAGCTCGCTTGGAATATCCATGTCGACGGATGACTTTGGAACGGGGTATTCCAGCTTGAGCTATCTCCAACGATTTCCGTTCGACCGGCTAAAGATCGACCGCTCATTCATCGACAAAATGAATAAGGACGAGAAAAGTGCGGCCATCGTAAAAACGATCCTCATGCTTGGTGAAAATCTCAGCATCGACGTGGTCGCCGAAGGTATTGAGACCGAAGAGCAGTTGGAACGGCTTCGGATGCTTGGCTGCAGACTCGGTCAGGGATACCTTTTTGCAAGGCCCGTCGAAGCAGCCGAAGCCCGAAAGCTTATCCGCAAAAAGCCCGGCAAGATGTTCGGTCTCGCAGATCGAAGTCTCCCGCTCAATGGCCCCGTCTTTGAAGTAACCGAAATTCAATAAAAAGGCCCGCCCGCGAATCGCCGGACGAGCCTTGAGTCCCAAATACACCTGTTGCTAATTAGCCGCTTTTCGCGGTTTAGCGTTCTTGACGTGGAGGTCGAACCAGTTAATTTGCTCGAACAGAGTGTGCTCGATCGATTCTTTCGCAGCATACCCATGCGATTCGAGCGGTAACATCACCAACCGCGCGGTACCGCCGTTTCCACGGATCGCTGCAAAAAGGCGTTCGGACTGTATCGGATAGGTTCCTTGGTTGTTATCCGCTTCGCCGTGGATCAACAAGATCGGCTCGTTGATCTTATCTGCATAAAAGAATGGCGATACGCGGGTGTAGAGTTCCGTTGCCTCCCAGAAAGTTCGTCGTTCAGACTGGAAACCGAAAGGCGTCAAGGTACGGTTATAGGCACCGCTGCGGGCGATACCGGCACGAAAGATGTCGGAATGAGCCAACAGATTCGCCGTCATGAACGCACCGTAGCTATGCCCACCGACGCCGACGCGTTCCGGGTCAACGACTCCCATCTCAGCGCCCTTTTCGATCGCAGCACGGGCGGAATCCACGATCTGCTTCACGAACGTATCATTGACAGTGACCGGATCTCCGACGATCGGCATCGTCGTATCATTGAGAACCGCATATCCCTGTAAAAGAAAGAATAGGTGAGACGAACCGCCAATCTGCGTAAATCTATTGGTGGCACCGGAGACCTGGCCTGCAACGCTTGAATCCGTAAATTCGAGCGGATATGCCCAGACCACCGTCGGAAGCCGTTCGCCTTTCTTGTATCCGGGCGGAAGATAGAGCGTAAAGGAGAGATCGACGCCGTCGGCACGTTTATAGCTGACGCGTTCCTTTGTTATTCCCCGAAGCTGCGGCGATGGATCCTCAAAGGATGTTAATTGCCGATATGCCAAAGCTGTGCAAATACGTCCCGGAGGGCATACCTGGCGGATGTAAAGATTTGGCGGCTCGGTTACCGATTCCTTTCGCGTGATAAAGTTCATTCCATCGTCATCCATCATCGCGACGAACGCTTCATACTCATCGGTTCCTGATCGAAAGATCTCTCGCGTCTCCATCGTCTTCAGGTTTAGCTCCCTGAAGAATGGGCGGTCGCCTTCGGGCGAAGCTCCGGCCCCCGAAACAAATATCGAATCGCCATTCTGACGTATGACGTTGTTTCCGTTGGGCAGCTGTCGCATTACGGGCGTGCCGATATCATTGTAACGGTCGCTAATATTCAGATCGGAAATGACCTTTGATGTCGTTGCGTTGCGATAGTCGGTCATGAAGATGCGGCGTTTACGCGTATCACGATCGAAGTCGTAATAAAACATCATGCCGTCTTTTTCACCAAACATTCTTCCCTGATATCGATGCTCGATCTTTAGCAATTCGTCGCCATTGCCCGAGAACGGCGCCGCCGATGTAACAAGGCGGTCACGATGCGGTGCGGCCTTGCGCGGGTCGCCGCCGTCAAGTGCTTCGGCCCAGATGAGCGTCGCAGATTCCGTCGGTATCCATCCGTAACTTCGCGGGCCGGTCTGAACACCCTGAACAGGTAACGCGTCCTGAAGCGGGATCGACGCGAGCGACTTAACTACATTCGCATTGGTATCCCAGACCTCGAATTTCCTCGGAAACCGAAAGTGCGGGAAAAGATAAGAAAATGGACGTTCTATCCGGCTTACCAAATAGAATCTCCCATCCGGCGAAGGCGAGAAAGTATCGTAGATCGCCGGCTTTCCAATATTTCGGACGCTTCCGTTGACATTGATCATTGCCAGCTGTGAAGTCGCAAAATACTCAAATAGGCGCTCGTCATTCGGACTCTTCAAGAGATCCTGAAACGTGGCGACAGCGCCTGCACGGCCCGCCGTCTCTTGGATATTCGGCTCGGTCGGAGCAAGATCTTGAAATGACGGAGCAGCACCACGACCGTTGGGGATCAGGTTTGCGGCGATCGTATTCGAAGCCTCCCAACCAAAACCGCCAAATGCCGTATTGATGAACACGTTCGGCACTTTTGTAGCTCGCGCGGTTGCCGTATCGATGATCCAAAGCTCGACACCCGCATCAGTGATATTTCCGGCAGCGATATATTTGCCGTCCGGAGACCACTGCGGCGAAATGATCTTTGCTCCGGAGGGCATCGAAACAAGCTGGACCGATCCATCAGAAATATTCTGCAAACGTACGGCCGTAAAATAGTTCTGGCGATGTTGTGAATTCGTTCGCGGATTTATTCGAAGGCCGGCGAGCCTAACCATTGGTTCCGCCAGTTCGGCGACCGGTGGATATCGCAGGGGATCGAGCAGTGCGATCCGATCGCGTGTCGGTGAGATAGAGGTCGAAGGAATTACAGGGCCATTCAACACATCCATTATCTCTTTCGGCGGCTGTTTATAGGACCCTTGGCCATAGCTGCCAAGTGTCAAAAGTAAGATCGCAAACAATATAGTCGCTCGTTGTTTCATAGTAGTTATTCCTTCCTGTCCATCATTTGATCAATTAACTTCCCGACCATTGCCGGTATTATCTCTTTCTCGTTCGATCGGTTTTCCGTTAATACAGCGATTGCAAATTTCAATCCGCCCGGCGTTTCAACGTAAGCAGCGTCGTGTCGATTTCGACTGGTCCATCCTGCCTTTGACCACAGTTTCGCTCCCGTCAATTTTCCATCGATCAAGGCTTTACCTGCAAAATCGGTCGCCTGGCTATTCGCGGCTTTCCCTTCGGCAAACGGGTCGCGTTTCAGTAGCTCCATCATCATTGAGCTTCGTTCGCGATTCACGACCCGCCCAAGGGCGATGTCTGCCATCAATCTCGCGGAAGCATTCGAGGTTATCATGTTGCGGTTCTCACCCTTGTAGTTTCGGAATTGCTGCTCGACACCGTAGGCATCTTCGCAATGCGTCTTCTGGTTTATGTTGATATTTCCGTAACCCATCGAAGCGAAATAGCGGTTCATCCGGTTACGTCGATACGACCAAAGCTCAAACTCCTTGGCAGGCAGTTCGCCACCGCTCGATGTATCGGTCAAAACATCGACGATATACTGCGTTGCTTCGTTCGACGATGTGACGATCATGTCCCGCAGCCCACGCTCGAGCTCCGGTGTCATCTTCAGTTTGCCGTCTTCTAGCTGCTGATGCATGGCCGCCAAATAGAAAGCCTTCACTACGCTTGCGGGATATGTCGGGGCCTCACCGCGGTAATGAGCGTAGGCCAGATTTGCCGGCTCACGAAGGTCGATCAGCGTGACGGCAATATCATCTTTCTTTAATTCCTTATGAGCTTCGATGACCTCGGCGACAGCTTTGTCGACCATTGCCTGCAGGCCCGTCGATGAGTTCAATCGAAGCGACTCATAGCCTTTCGGCCTGACGATCTCCTTTTCGCTCGAAGCGGTGTTCTGAGCCTGAACAACAGACGCGAAACACACCGTCAAAAAGACAGCTGTAGCGATCCCAACACAGTGCTTGACCATAATTTTACTTTGAATTCTTTACGAGAACCGATTTTCAGAGTATAAACGAAAAACATCTTCCCAAAAAGCTGAACCAACTGAACAACAAATGACGGAAGAAAGATTAGTCCGAGGCATCGGCCGCTGGGACCTAACGGCGATCATCATCAACACCATAATCGGCGCCGGTATATTCGGCCTGCCGGCAAAGGTCCACGGGCTTATCGGCACGTGGAGCCTTGTTGCGTTTATTGCCTGTGCCGTTATCGTCGGTTTCATCGTTATCTGTTACGCCGAGGTCTCGAGCCGTTTTTCAGCGACCGGCGGGCCTTATCTATATGCACGCGAAGCCTTTGGGCCTTTCGTCGGCTTTGAGGTCGGATGGCTTTATTGGATCGTCCGGGTAACGACGTTTGCCGCCAACTGCAATCTGCTTATCACTTACTTCGGGTTTTTCGTCCCGAATGCTGATCAGGGGGTGTTTCGCATCGCAATGATCAGCATCGTCGTTTTGGCAATATTTGCCGTAAATCTGATCGGCGTAAAACAATCGGCGATAATGACGAATATCTTCACGGCCGGAAAGTTGATCCCGTTATTCATCTTCGTCGCCGTCGGGATATTTTTCATCAATCCGGGAAATTTCACCTTCGACGCCGTTCCCGAATACGGTGCATTCTCAAGCGCGGTCTTGCTGTTGATCTATGCATTTGTCGGTTTTGAGGTGGGCGTCGTCATGGGTGGCGAAACTAAGGATCCGCAGCGAAGCATGCCGTTCGCTCTCTTTGTCGCCCTTGGCATCGTCGCTACGCTCTATATTTTGATTCAGATCGTGAGCATCGGTACTTTGCCCGGGCTCGCGTCGTCTGAACGCCCTCTAGCCGACGCTGGGGCGATCTTTCTCGGTACATACGGTGCCGCGTTCATTACACTCGGAGCATTGATCTCCATCCTCGGCAACCTCAACGTCGGTTTGTTAGGAAGTACGCGGCTGCTTTTCGCCATATCGGAAAACCGCGAACTTCCCGAGGTGCTCAGCAGAACCCATTCCCAATTCAAAACTCCGTGGGTTTCGATCCTTCTTACTTCCGTTGTGATCTTCGTGCTTACGGTTTATTCGACGTTTCTAACGGCGTTGGCAATCGCAACGATCACGCGTCTTCTGGTCTACGCGACTACTTGTCTCGCGTTACCGGTCCTTCGCCGTCGCGGCGACGCTCCCGAGGCGAAATTTATCGCTCCCGCCGGGGTCGTTGCTGCAGTGCTCTCACTAATTTTGATCGCATGGTTGCTGACCCAGGTGTCGTTCTCGAGGGAAGGATTGCCGATATTGGTCGCCGCCATAATTGGGGCAATATTTTTCGTCGCCTATCGCTTCTTCCGCAAATCCGATCACCCAACCTCGTCAGAGCCTTGAACGGAGGAGACATTCGATATGGCTTACATAGTAAAAGGCATGACGTTGATACCGCAGCAGCTTCAAATGAGCTGCTGGTATGCAAGTGCCCAGATGCTGATAAAGTGGCGCGAGGAGAGAGATCAGATGAGTTTCGCCCGGCTGATCTCACCCGAACTAGACGAAGAATGCTCGAAGCTGCGGGACAACAACAACGGAATTCAGAATCCCCAGATCATTAGTACGGCAGAAAGGATCGGGCTCAAGCATGTTCCGCCGCTTTCGCCAACCCCCACCTGGATCGAATCCTGGCTGAAAAGCTATGGTCCACTATGGGTAAACGGTAAAACGCACATCGTCGTTATCGCCGGTATAAGTTATATCCACGGTCTTGGCCAGATGCTCTTGGTGTATGATCCGGCTCCGATCGGAGTTGGCCGCATCGAATGGCGGAGTATCGACGGTTGGTATACCTCGGGAAACTCCGTATCATCCCGTGACACCCACGATAGCGTTGAAACGGTGTTCCTGTATGTGCCGGGCGATATCTGACGGTCGTGCGTTACTTAAAAACGCCTTCGCCGAGAATATTTTCGCGAAGGTCGTTAATGGTGTCGTTAAGCGTCTGTTGCGGGTCGCGGGGTGCGAAACCAAGTTTCTCGGTAGCCTTCGTTGCGTCTAAATACCAGAAGTATTCAGCCTGCTCTACCTCGCTTGGTTGCACCGGCGAAGTGCGGTTCCAATTTCTCATTACCGAATTGATAAACCCGGCACCTGCAACAGCCACTTTCTTAGGAATTCGGATCATCGGAGCAGATACGCCTGAAAGCCGGGCAAGCCGTCCGAAGAATTCTTCAAATGTCAGATTAGCCGAGCCAAGCAGATACTTCTCCTGATGCCGCCCTTTCTCGACGGCGTTGATAAAGGCCGATGCAGTATCGCGGACGTCAACAACACTGAGACCGCCGCCGGGCGAATACGGGATCTTTCTGCCAAGGAAATCAAGGACGATCTTCGTCGAACTTAGGCGTTCATCGCCCGGGCCGAGCAGCAGCGTCGGGTTCATTATGACGAGCTTTTTACCATCGCCATCAAAATTCTCGATCGCCGTCCGCTCCTGATAATATTTCGACGCGTAATAGGCCCACCGCGAAATAACATCGACCGGCGGTGGATATGATTCGTCGATCACCTGCGGCTCTTCGCTGACGGCGATCGTCCCGCTTGATGAGGCAAGAACGAAAGTCGAGACGCGTGCTTCCGTCGCGGCTTTACAGAGAACACGGGTGCCTTCGACGTGGACCCTGTTCATCGCTGCTGCGTCACCGTTGTCACGCGATACCTTGCCTGCGAGATGGTAAATCACCGAAACATTCTTGACCGCAGCGGCAACGGTCTCGCGGTCTGCAACGGAACCTTCGGCGGCCTGCACGCCCGCGTCTTGCATCCATCGCGGAACGCTCGATGCTAAGACACTAAGATTGGTCTCGCCCGCATCGAGCAGTTGACGCACGATCTCACCGCCAAGAAACCCCGTTCCGCCGGTGATGAGGATCTTCCTTTTGGTCTCTGCTAATGCCTTTTTCTTTGCCATGATATTTCGCCACAGAGATCACCAAGACATATTTCCGTATTCTTTGTGCTCTCTGTGGCTTATCGGTTTTTCAAGATCACTTCTGGATCAGTATAGGTTCGCCAAATCCAAGTTCCTTCAGCCGCGGGAGCTGCGTTTTAGCATCGCCGACGATTACCCAATACATTCGGTCCGTGTCCAGGTACTTGCCTGAAAGTTCGCGGATGCGGTCGACCGTCATATCGCGAACGATCTGTTCCCGCTGCTTTACATAATCAGGTTTCCAGCCGTATTTGCTTATGTTTTCAAGCATATTCAACTTCGCCTGTGCGGTTTCAAATGCACGTGCGTTGCTCTTGATCAAAAAGCTCTTTGTCGTAGCCAGATCGTCAGCCGAATAATTCTTGCCATAATCGGCAACAATATCCTTAACAAGCTGAGCCGCTTCCAGCGTGACGTTTGCCCTAACGCCGCTCGATATAACGAACGGGCCGGCAACATCCGTCCCCCCGAAGCCCGAACCAATTCCGTAGGTGTATCCTTTCCCTTCTCTAAGCTGCTGGGTCAATTGCGATGCAAATCCGCCGCCGCCCAGTATGTAGTTCATGACGACAGCCGAATAATAGTCTTTGTCGGTCTGGGCAAGTGCCGGATAGCCGATGCGAACTACGGACTGGACCGCTCCGGGAACGTCGTAGAAATATACCTGCGATTTGGCAGGTGCGGATGGCGTCTTATATGCCGGGATCTTCACCGGCTTTGCGGTCCAACGTTTGCTTAACTGTGCAAGCGACTTCTCGGCCGCCGCCTGATCGATCGACCCGACCACGTGCATCCGTGAAACGGAGGGCGAAAGGTTGGCCGCGTAAAACGCCTTAAGATCATCAATCGTGATCGCATTCACCGACTCCACGCTTCCAAGGACATTGCGTGAGCGGATATTATCTTTCCCGTAGATCAATTGGTTGAACTGCTCCTGTGCTATCGCGTTTGGATTCGCATCAAGCTGACGGATCTGGGCGATGGTGCTCTGCTTGATCAGGTCAAATTCCTTTGCATCCCATCGCGGTTCGAGCAGGATCTCTTCAACCAACGCGAGCGTAGCGTTGTAATTTCGAGTAAGTGTATTTACCCTAAACCGCACGTCCTCAGTATCTGCAAAGACATTGATGGTGGCCCCCAATTGCTGTATCGCTTCTTCGAGTTCCTGGGGCGTCTTTTTCTCAGTTCCCTGCGTCATCATCCGTGCCATTAGGTTGGCAACGCCGACTTTCTTGATGTCTTCCATCAACAAGCCGCCGTCGATGACGATCTCAAATTGAGTAAGCGGAACTTCGGAATTCTCGATACCGAAAACGCGCATTCCATTCCCGAGTTTGTTGTTCCAAACGGCAGGGGTTTTGACCTCGGGTGTCTTGCCGTATGGCGGCTCGACGCTGCGATCAAATGACGACGGCGTCGGTTCGTATTTGGCTTCGACATTGGGGTCGACCGTATCTTCGGCTCCTTGAACGATCGGTTCCTCAACAACCGCTGCCTTGGTCGAACCTTCAAGAGCCAAGGAAACTTTTCCTTTCGGCACGAAAGAGGTCGCGACGTAATTCTTACCCTTGATATACTTTTCGTAAACGCGCGTCACATCTGCAGGCGTCACTGCCTGAATGTATTGGATCTCTTTAGAAACAAAGCCCGGATCGTTTGCAAAGATATTCCCCTGCGCGAGAACGACGCCTTTCCCAAGCACACTCGACAACGAATTATAGAATTGCGTTTCCTGCCCGGCCTTGATCCGGTTCAGGTCTGCGACGGAGATCCCTTCTTTTTCAAACTTGGCAAATGCCTCTCCGATCGCGGCCGAGACATCGTCCAGATCCTTGTCCGCAAACGCTCTAACGGATAGTTGCCTCTGCCCCGCCAGTTCCGACTCATAGCCAGACATTGAGGCGTTCGGCGCGACCTTTTTATCCTCGACCAATATTTTGTAAAACGGAGCTTTCTTTCCGCGTGTCAAATACTGCGACAGCACATCAAGAGCGTACGAATCAGGATGATACTGCTCGACGGTCGGCCAAACCATTGTAAGTTCCGGCAGACGGGCAAAATTGTCTTCGTGATAGAATTTGACCGTGTCTTTGACAACACCTGCTTGTTTCGGAAGCGGTTTGATGTCCGGGCCCCGTTTGATCTCGCCAAAATACTTTTCGACCCATTTGCGTGCCTGAGCGGAATCGAAATCACCTGCGACGACGAGCGTAACGTTGTTCGGAACATACCACTGCCGGAAAAATTCCTTTACGTCCTCAAGCTCCGCAGCCTGCAGATCATCAAGTGAACCGATCACCTGCCAGTTGTACGGATGATCTTCCGGATAAAGAGCCTTATCGATCACATACTGGGTATGGCCATATGGCTGATTGTCTACGCCCTGGCGCTTCTCGTTCTTAACGACCTGCTTTTCTTTCTCAAGCACTTGCTCGGTTACCGTGTTGATAAACCAGCCAAGCTTATCCGCCTCGGCCCATAGCATCTTCTCGAGTGCATCGTTCGGCACGGTTTGTAGATAATTGGTTCGGTCACGGTTGGTGGAACCATTCGCGCCCGAACCGCCGATCCGCGCACTCAGCTTATCGAGCCCGCCTTTCCCCAGATTTTCCGATTCCAAAAACAGCAGATGTTCGAACATATGAGCAAAACCCGTCCGGCCCTGCTTTTCCCTCGCCGAGCCCACATGTGCTGTCAGCGAAACAGCGACCACCGGGTCTGAACGATCCACGTGAAAGACAACGTCGAGGCCATTGGGCAGCGTGAATTTCTCGTAATCGATCTTGAAGACGGGCGTCGCCGTCGGGGTCTGACCGAATGACACTATGGATGTGCAAAGAAGTGCAACAAAGAGAAGGTATGCTTTTACAATTTTCATGATTTATCTTTCCTGGGAAATAATGTCGACCGAGACTATACGCTCGAGCCTATGCGAATGTTTATCATCACGATGCGAAAAAAGATTGATCCTTCAATGATAGCTTTTCGTTCGGCCTTTCGCATTCATATTCGGAGGCCAGTTAATGGCATCCGATTTCAATACTTAAGGAGAAATAATATGAAGAACACTACAGATCGATTAAAAGGAATGATGGGTTTTACACTCATCGAACTTCTTGTCGTGACCGTGACCGTTCCGGTCCTCATCGGCCTTCTTCTGCCTGCGATACAGAACGCACGGTAGTTCAACCCATGGGGCCCCTTCGGGGGCCTTTACTCATTTATCAACGGCTCATGTTTACGCGTCTTTCGGCGCTCCGCTTTCCACTGTCTTCTTAGTGCCGCGACGTCGAACTTTTCACGCTTACCGTGCCGCATATTTTCGACCTCAAACTGAACACGTGCGGAAATCAAACGGTACGCTTCAGTATTCGGCACACCTTCGGTCATATCCCGAAGTTCTTCGTAAGAAAGAAACGCGCCAACTGTCGCACCGATCTTTGCCCCAATGCTTTTCTTGCCCGGAATCGTCATTCCTTTCGGAAAAGCTTCAAATGTTCCCCACAAATGTATCGGCAAGATACCTATTTTCTGATTAAGAGCCAGATAGCCGATCACCGGTTTGAACTCATCGATCTCGCCCGTCAGCGAACGCGTTCCTTCCGGAAATATCAGGGCATTGTAGCCCTCCTGTAAGATGCGGGTGACATGCCGAAGCGATTGCCGCAAACTGCCCGTACGTTCGATCGGCACGAGCGTCGTAAAGTTGTTCATATACGCCCGCTTGTATTTCGTGTCGAACCAATAGTCGGCAGCCGCCACTGCAACCGTTTGCTCTGCGACTTCTTTGCCAAGTGCTTTTTTCACCAACCCGGTGTCGATATGCGACGCATGGTTTGGAGCAACGATAAAGTTCACATGGGCGGGAACGTTGTTCTGGCCTTTGATCGTCGTGTCGAGAACGTTCGTGTAAAGCCGCTCCTGTGCAAAATCGACCGCAGCATTACCGACACGCCGAACGATCGACGGAATGAAAATTTCCTCATCGTCCTTTAGCTCATCTATCTTCGGTTCGTCGGAGAGTTTTTTCGATTTATCGACTCGCTGGATCGCGGTCAACAGTTCGCGAACGGTCTGTACCTCATTCAAGCTGTCGGGAGAAAGCACCCGTCCGCCGGCGTCCTCGACCGCCGCTTGCAGCTCGACAAACATCAGCGAATCAAAACCAAGATCGGTCAACTTGTCCTCGATCACAACGTCGGATAGCGGCCGGCTGGTGACCGCCGCGACAACCTTTCTGATCCAAAGAATATTGTCGTCTCCTTTCGATTCCACAACCGCTTTGGTCTTCTTACGGTTGCGTTCCTCGAGCGTCTGGATCATCTCAACGACCTCGGGACGTTTCACCTTTCGCGTAGCCGTTCGCGGAAGTTCGAAAGGTGTAATGTGCAAAACCTTGACGCGTTTTGCGAACGCAAGCGATGCCGATATCTCGCGAAAATGCGCTTCGATCTTCCTATTCACGTCGCCGCGGCTCATCGCGATCTCATGTTCATAATCCGGAACCACAAGGGCCGCGACCTTCTCGCCGCCATCGTCATCCGGGAGTCCGACGACGCTCATTTCCTTAATGAACGACGACTTTCCGTATAGGTCCTCGATCTCGTCGGGATAAATGTTCTTGCCGTTCGAATCAATGATGACGTCCTTCGATCGCCCAACAATATAGAGATTTCCGTCGTCGTCGAGTTTGCCAAGGTCGCCGGTCCGCAGCCATCTGTCTTGCATAACCGCGTCGGTCGCTTCCTCGTTATTGTAATAGCCGAGCATCACGTTCTGCCCGCGTGCGAGCACCTCGCCAACGCCCGTCGCATCAGGCCGATCGATCTTGACCTCCACGCCCGGAAGCGGTTTACCGACGCTTCCGCGGAGAAGCTTGTTCCCCGGCCGCGCCACCGTGAGAACCGGGGAACTCTCCGTCAGCCCGTAGCCCTCAAGCACCGTAAAGCCAAGTCCGTGTAAGTCTTTTTGCACTTTCTCGCTGAGCGCCGATCCGCCGGAGATCAGATACCGCATCTTTCCGCCCATGCCCTGATGGATCGGGAAAAAGACGATCGGCCCCAAGTTGAACGGCGTATTGTCACGGATCCAGGCATTGAATTCGATGACGTTGTCGGCCATATCGGCGATCCAGTCGCCGCGTTCGCGAAGCCGGGTCTTGATCCGCCGGTGAAGCATTTCCCACAACGCCGGCACGCCAACCATACCGGTCACATGTCCATTTTCGATGGTTCGCGAAAGGTCCTCAGCGGTGAGTTCATTTAGATAAGTGATCTGCGTGCCATTCGAAAACGGTGTCAGAAAACCGGCCGAGAATTCGAACGTATGATGCATCGGGAGTACGGACAAAACACCATCCGTCAGGTCCATATCGAGCACGCTCGACAGCATCGAGATCATGTTCGTAAAGTTCTTGTGCGAAAGCATCACGGCTTTCGGCGTCCCCGTGGTCCCCGACGTAAAGATCAGCGATGCAACCGATGTCGAATGGATCTTCTCGGGCAGCAACGCCAGCCGCTTTGCCTCGTCGATATCGCTCGGCATCTCAAAGACTTCATCAAACGTCCAGACGACCGGAGCTCGCGAGCCTTTTACGCCTCCACCTCCAAACGCATCTCGGAGCTTTTCACTCAGTTCAGGATTCTCGGCCGCCAACTTCGGTGAAACGACGATCGCTGACGCCTCGCCGGCTTTTGCAAATGCAATTATTTCATCGACCGTACTTGCCGGATCGATAGGGATCGCCGTCGCTCCTGCCTTTAAGATACCGAAATAGGTCATTCCCCATTCCGGCATATTATTTGAAAAAAGCATCAGGCGGCTGCCGGGCTCGATACCGTTTGCCGCAAAATACCCCGCCGCCCGAAGCGTCAATTCGCGAACGTCTTCAAACGTGTACTGCTCCTTTCGGCCATTGCGTTCGATCCGCATCGCAACGCGCGTCGGGAACCGTTTGACCGATGTATCAAAAAGATCGAGCAGGTCCTTATAGGTATAACCTCGCTTTTCGACAGATTTGAGTTCTTCCTCAAGCGCCGGCAAAACCCATTTCCGCATTCCGGGAAAATGGACGTTCAGCCAGTAGTCGTACCAATCCAGCCTCTCCGGATACCACGGCAGAAGGTGCTTTTCCTTTTCCTTTATCACGCTCTGCAACGCACGCACATTGTCCGACCGATAAAGATATTCGTTATCGATCATGAACGGTTTGAACATCGCAAACGCATCCATCGTGGCCTGCGTGGTTTCCTTAAAATCTTCGGTCGATTTTTTCAGATCGGAGATGATATTACCGATCCGGCCGCCGCCCCAACGCGGCGTCGCCCGGTCCATCAGGTCATCCGCCCGCTTTGCCAACTTGTTTAGCATCGGGGCCGACGTCAGTTCATACGTCCGCTGCTTGACCGGAACTGCCTCGACCATGCCTGCTATACGGTTCACTAGCTTGCTTCCGCCCTCTTTCTCTTTGAAATGTTGCCGTTTATAAAGTCCGACCAGACCCACGATCCGTTTCATATCGTTCGGGTTCGAATCGCCCGATGACGCCTGGAAAACAAGCGGCGGATTGTCATCGACAAGCGCATTCATCGTCGATGCCAGGATCGACCCCGCGACCATGTCTACGGGAATGACGTCCATGATCAGCTTCTCGTTGACGGGAATGATCGGTTGTCCGCGAAGTGCGATGAGAATTAGCGGCGCTGTCGTCGTGAACCCCTCGTTCCAGCCTGGAAATGGGTATTGATTCGCCGATTCGACCACCGACGGGCGAACGAGAATTTTTACTACATCGTCCTGCTGGGCTATTATCTGCTCAGCTAGAGATTTGGAATATGTGTAAATATTCGTCCAGCCCCAATACTCCGCACGTTCAGCACCGAGCTCGGTCGTCCGTTCGCGGATCCACATTTTACGCTCGCGAAAGATCGCCGATTTGAGTTCAGATTCATCATCCGGATCACGGCCTTCCTCGATGAATCGATTACGGGCTTGTTCGCGAAACTTCGCGTGCTGAACTGCGTCATCTGCCTCTTGCCGAGCCTGTTCTGAGAGGCGGGCACAATCTTCGATCTCTCGATTGACGTCGAACGTCGTCCCGACCAATTCGTTCTTCCGCGGGAAATAACCGACAACCGGTTCGTTCTCCCAGATCGGCCCGCTCCGCTTACCCGCCACGAAACACGTTGAAACGTGCACTAAGCGCGGCTTCTTCATCATCCGCGCCATCTTGATGATGTTGTTCGACCCGACCACGTTCGTCCGCAGTGCGGTTTCAAGCGGTGGGTTAAAGGTCACATTGCCGGCACCATTGATAATGATGTCGGTGTCTCGCATTATCTTTTTCGCCGTCTTTTCGTCGAGGCCGAGGAATTCATTCCCCACATCGCCATTGACCGGCACGACCTTGGACCTTATGAAATCCTCGAAGCCATCGCCATACTTCTCACGCAGCGGATCAAACGTCGGCGAGGTGACAATACTGGTCCAAAATCTGATCTTTGACTCAGCCGCATCGCGCGCCCGCACCGTAGCGTAAACCTTCCCAATGTCCGGAAAATTATTGAGAAGCATCGACAAAGTGACCTTCCCCACAAAACCGGTCCCGCCGATAAAGAAAATCTTTTTACCCTTAAATATTTCTGTTGGTGAAAGTTTCATTTCCGCTGATTTCAATCAAGCAATTGTGGGTATTTGTCCTTCGCTTTATCGTCAGACAAATTCACTAACGACGGTGGCCCACCGCCATGCCAACCGCTATGTTGATATATACGCTCCCAATAACGACCATCTTGGGGATCCCGGAACAATGTGTCCCACCCGCCACTTTCCGGACTATCACCGATCTTCTGCAGATAATTTCCAGTCAACGAATGAACTCGTTCGCAAGCCTCGTCGCCGACGACACGCCCGTTGACCTCGATCCAATTCCCGATGATTTCAAATTCGTCCGCTCCAATCACTACTTTCTAATCGCTAACATTACACAACCCAATTATCGGCTGATGAAGCATTGTGATCTCGGCGTTTCGACCCATGTAAGACCGGCCCATTGCTATGGCTTCCGACAAATTGTCCGCGCGTTCCCATCCGAGCATTTCGGGGACGTGCGCGTTCTCAGCGCCGGCCACGATGACCTTGCCGACATGCTGGCGTCCGTTCTCGCCCCAGTACCACATAAAGAACGGATGCGCGCCGTGGTAGGCGTTGCCGCGGCGGTACATCTCGACGTACGCCGGATTCGATGCAAACTCACGCTCGTATTTTTCACGCAGGTAAAACGCATCGCGCGATTCCGGAAGCAGCCGATGGAAAAACTCGATGTATGACGGGTGAAAATTATGGTCAAATTCATCGAAACACGGATGCGTGATGATCATCACGCCGCCTTTGCGGAGCAGCGGCTTGTTCCGGTACATATTGAAGTGATACCCAAGCGCCATCACCTGCACGAGCAGCGGATTCAGGGCAGAATAGACGTTGTACGGCGAGATATCCGGAATGCCGGAGATCAAGATGTCGCATTGCCCTTTCACCGGTATTTCATACTGCCGATAATTCAGCTCGAGGATCTTGTCATGCACCGGCTCTGTCAGGCCTGCGTAGCAGCCGATAAGTTCATATTGGGCCGGAATAGCGTGGAGCATCTTTCGCCGCGCGGCTCTCGGCATCTTTGAAAATGTCCGTGCCATCGCTTCCCACTTCATCCTGTCCATGAACGAAAAATCGTCCTCGTTCCGCGTCAGAATGTCATAGCCATCGGAGAACATTTTGTTGTTCAGCGCGGTTTCGATGTGGAAGACCTTGCATTGCTCATCGACCAATTTGCCGAGCCGGATCACCTTGTGATTTAGCTCCGACGCCGGCGGGTCCATATAGGAGTGCGAGTCTCGGATCGTCTGCGGTTCATGGTGAGCACGCAGGCTTTCGTAATCACAAAGCCCGACCGCGACCGACTTATGCCCCCCGTCCATCGGTACGAGATTAATGTTTAGGTAAATGAGCAGGTCGCTCTCGATCGCACGTTTGTTTACCCGCAGCGGTTCGTTGTGCCGCGTGTGGCCAAGCGTCAGAAGATTGTCGTCGTCTTCGGCGTCATGGTTGTAGTAGCGGTCCGGATAATATTCGTTATAAATATCGGCACCGACCATCCGCTTCATTTCCCACGCCGTCATCTTGCGGTGAAGCGAATTGGCAATGATCAGATGAATGTCGTCCACGCCATTCGCCGCGCACATGTCGAGCACAACCTCGAGCATCGTCTGTCGCATGTCTGGAATCGCCATCGGCGGCAGTGGCAGCGAGATGTCGTCCATCGCGATCGTCACCCGCATTCCGGGCTCGAGCAGCGCATAAAGCGGCTCCATCTCGATCGGATGATTCACCGCATACCGGATCGCCGCCTCGCGATTCGGCAAACCCTTGATCGGCGGGTTCGGGTAAATGACCCGCGTCCCGACCGGAATGTCCTCAAGGATAAAATCTTCGCCAAACGGCATTATCCGCGGAGCCGAATCCTTATCAATGTACACGATCGATTCGTGTGTCTTTCGTCGTAATGCTAGTGCCATAAACTATTTGATGGGCGAGTACCCGCTCCCAATACCGCTTCCCCACGTTTCCTTATCAATCTCGCTGATTACCGCCAGTACGGTCTCAACCGCCTTCACGTAAAACTTTGGTTGAATCTTTGAGTATTCGTCCGTCGGCCGGTGATAGTCCGCATGGTCCTCGACGCCGAAGTATAAAAATGGAATTTTTTCGCGATGGAATGCTCCGTGGTCAGATTGGAATGTCCAATCATCACTTCCGCTTCCTGGCATATCGTGACCCCGCAATAACTTGATTCTCGTTTTTGCTCTTACATTTTCAAACACATTCGTAAAGCTTGGATAATAAAGCAATCCGGCAACATAAAGCTCGCTATTATCATTTCGCGAAAGCATATCCATATTCACATTCACGATGATCTTCTCCTTCGCCACCGGCAGATTCGCAACGAAATGCCTTGCGCCCTGCAGCCCTTTTTCTTCGGCATCAAAGGCAACAAAGATCAGGGAATGGTCCGGATTCTTCTTGCTGAAATGCTTCGCTATCGCAAACAACGCGGCAGTGCCTGACGCGTTGTCGTCCGCACCGTTGTAGATCTCGCCATTCTGGATCCCGACATGGTCGTAATGCGCCGTTATCACGATATACTTTTCGGGCGATTTCTTACCTTTGATCTGCCCGACGTAGTTGATTCCCTTTAGACTCTCGGCATTCCGCCGGGTTATCGAGAATTCTTGCTTAAACGACGAGCCGATCGGACTCAAGCCGGATTCCTTGAATCTCTTTTCAACGTACTCGCGGGCCTTCGCCATAGATGGCCGATCAGCCGAACGCCCCTCAAGCTCATCAGACGCCAAATATTCGACGTCTTTCAAAAGCTGCTTCGCGTCGAAATATTTGGATGTTGGCTTGGATGTCGGATCAGTTCGCTTTCCGACAGCGATCTGCCCATGAAGAGCGACCGCCGTCATCACCATCAGCAACCCAAATGCTCGAAATGAAAATCTTCGTGTCATATATTTATCTGTGCCCAATCGATCCTATTTCAGATCCAAAACGGCCCAATCATGCTGCCGGGCAGCCTGCTTCAATCGAAAATCCGGGCACACCGCGACCGGGTGCCCAACTATCGACAGCATCGGCAGATCCGAAATGCTGTCCGAATACGCGTACGATTCGCTAAGGTTTATGTCATTCTTCTCGGCATATTCGCGTATCCATTTCGCCTTCGTCGCCGATGCCATCACCGGCGGCAACACGCGGCCCGTCGCATATCCGTTAACGAATTCAAGCCGGTTGGCAACGTAGTCTTCAATGCCTAAATGTTCCATCATCCGGTCGATCGTAAAATCCAGTGCACCGGTCAAGACCACCTGCCGCTGTCCGATCTTTTTCCCTTGGGCGATCAGCTCCGCCGTTCCCGGAAATATCGCCGGCTTCAGCACTTCTTCGAAAAGCTCCTCGGAAAAATACCGAAGCCGATCTTGCGAGAATCCCGAATAGCTCCTGAAAAAGACCTCGTTAAAAACATTCCGCGAGTAGAGGTCCGTTACCCCAAAGAATGGAAGCTTCGCGAGCGTTCCGACACTTTTCTTGGCCGTCTGCCACAAGCCTTGCTGCCGCTTCGCATAAAAGGCAAGGGTGTGCACCAGGTTCGTGCTGACCAGCGTGCCCTCAAGATCATAAAATGCAGCTGCCGTTCCGTTTTTGTTCATAACTCGATTGTGGTATTTTCTTTTCGAGTACCAATTTTGGCCTTCGTGTAAGTGAAATCTTAGCATGAGAAACGAAATTTGCTACCTGAAAGCGCACGAACTGTGTATTTTATTTGTGATTGTAATTACATTGTGCCTACAGCCGTCTTGTTCGTCCGAAGCTGTAGGCGAAACTACTGCCGACCCGACTGCTACCGGACCGTCCCGGGAACGGATCGCTGAGGCAGATGGCCTATTCGCACAGCGGAGCGATCTCGATAAACTTCGTGAGGCCGTGGCAATAATTGAATCGCTCCGCAATCCTTCGGCAAGATTTTACGAGGTCGAGTGGAAATTTTCGAAATATAGTCTATTTCTCGGCCGTCGGCTCGAGACCGAATCGCAAAAGGAAGCTGTGTTTGAGAAAGGCCGGGCAGCGGGCCTGATCGCCTCGCGGATCGAACCGGAAATGCCGGACGGGCACTTTTGGTATGGTGCGAATCTGGGCGAGCTTTCTAAATTAAGCCCCGTCACCGTCGGCATCAAATCGATCGACGACATCCGCGAGACGATGAATAAGGTGATCGAGATCCAGCCGGATTATCAGGCGGCGAGTGCCTATGATGCGCTCGCGCAGCTCGAACTGGCGACCCGCATCTATGGCGGAAAGGCCGAAAAGGCAGTGGAACTCCTGGAAAAGGGATCGTCGTTAAGTCCGGCGAATGCGAAGTTGAAGGCGGATCTGGCTGAGGCGTATCTCGCTGTCCGGCGAAAGGACGCGGCCCGCAAGCAGATCGATGACGTGCTGAAAATGGAGCCGCATCCGGACTATGTCGTCGAGCACAACGAAGCTGTCGAAAAGGCAAAGCAGCTGTTGAATAAGAACTTTTGACGGCGGCCTATTTCGTTGCATCTAAATACACTTATGCGTCGAGCAATTTTTCCGGGTTCATTCGATCCACTCACCAACGGCCATCTGGACATCATCAAGCGGAGCCTTCCTCTGTTTGATGAGATCATAATCGCCGTACTTAATAATCCGGATAAAAATCCAATGTTTTCGGTCGAGGAACGCTGCGCGATGATCGCCGAAATACTTCCGTCGCTCGGCGGAAACGGGTGCTCGCTGGTGGTCGACAGCTTCTCCGGCTTGACCGCGCATTTCGCGAAAGAAAGAGGTGCGACCGCCATTGTACGGGGCATTCGGGCCGTCAGCGACTACGAATACGAGCTAAGAATGGCATTGATGAACCGCAAACTCGAGCCCACCATCGAGACCGTTTTTCTTATGGCCGGCGAAGAATATTCTTACGTTTCATCGACCTTGATGAAGCAGGTCCTCGAACTCGGCGGTCGCGTCGAAGGCCTCATCCCCGAACTCGTCGAAACCCGCATGCGCGAAAAACTTGACCAAAAACCACTGACCTAAACTACTCTTCTACCTTCCGAAACAGCGCGACATTTTTTACCTACGGTTCGTGAGTTTTTTACCTCCAGCGATGCGATTGTGGCAGAACGTCGGTATCCGGTCAGATCGGCGCTCTTTGGGCGGCAGCGGCGGTGATCTGGGCGACAAGGGTTAGGATGTCGGCGGCGGTTCGTTTTGGGTCTTCCCATTGGGGCGTGTGGCCGATGCCGTCGTAGATGTTTAGCCATGCGTCCGGGATGAGGGACAGGAGCCGCTCCTGATCGTCGACCGAAAAGAACGCGTCTTCGCTGCCCCAGAGCAGTAGAGTTTTCGCCTTGATATTTTTCAGCAATGTGCTGTGATCGGCTTCGATCATTGACAGGCACGCCTCTTTCCAAACGCGTGCGGGAGCTTTCAGGCTCTCGTTTACGACAAGCTCCTCGAACCAGGACGGCAGGCTTTTCGAATAAGTTCCGGCCTGGAAATCGGCGGCGACTTCCCTCGGGATCGGGTCGGTCAGCGGCCTCACGACAGCGTCTACGAATTGCTTGACGCTTTCGTTGTCGGCACAGGTTGGGAACGAGCCGATCACCACGAGCCCGCGAACCATTTCAGGATTTTCGGCCGCAAATCGCTGGGCCACAAAACTTCCCATTGAATGTCCGACGATGAATGCAGATTCGATCCGCAAAGCTCGCATAAAAAGTTTCAGATCTTCGGCAAGATCAGCGGACGAATAGCCGCTGGCCGGTTTCGACGCGTCGCCATGGCCGCGTTGCGTAACCGCGATCGCCCGGAATTCGTCCGGAATATGTTCGCGGAGCAGGTCGAATGACCGGTGCGAATCGGTCACGCCGTGGAGAAAGATGATCGGCGTACCGCTCGGGTCACCTTGTTCGACATACGGCAGGGTGATGCCGTTTTTCAGCTCGATGAAATGCGTATTTTCGTTCATATAATGATGCCTCCGATCAAGAAGACGCATTCGAGCGCAAGAACCGGCAATTGACGCGAAAGAAAGATACTTAGACAGAAGTGTGTTTCGGCGTGGCGTGGGGTTGTGGCAGAATAGGTGGCATGAAAGGTTTCCCCGTATCCGAAAATGTGGCCGCGATGGCGGCTTCTTTTACGTTTAAGGCGGCGCAGGCGGCCGCAGAGCTTCGCGAGCAGGGCCACCGCGTGATAGATCTGACGGTCGGCGAGCCTGATTTTGACACGCCCGATTTTATAAAAGACTTTGCGATAAAAGGCCTAACGAAGGGCCTTACGAAATATACGCCGAGCTCAGGCCTGAAGCTTTTTCGCGAATCGATCGCCTCGTTCTATGCCGAACAGTTTGGCGCCGACCTTGCGCCGGGAACGATCGCGGCTTCGTGCGGCGGCAAGCAGGCACTTTTCAACGCGGCGTGTACGATCCTGAACCCTGGTGACGAGCTTCTGATACCGCGGCCGTATTGGGTCACCTTACCGGAGATCGGCGCGTTTTGCCGTGCGAAGAACGTTTTTATAGACACCGAGGAAACGGGTTTTGTGCTGACCGCCGATCAGGTCCGCGATGAGATAACCGACCGGACGAAGCTGATCATCATAAATTCGCCGAACAACCCGACGGGCCGTGTGATCCCGCCGGATGAGATGCGGAAGATCGTCGAGCTCTGCGCCGAACGCGGCGTTTATGTGCTGACGGACGAATGCTATCTGTTTTTCGCATACCCGCCGGCCGAGGTGTTTACGTCGGCTTCGCTGCCGACCGAGCTTCGCGAGCATGTCTGCGTTGCGGGCAGTTTTTCTAAGACATATGCCATGACCGGTTGGCGGATCGGCTACACAATAGCGAATGAAGAATGGACGAAAGCGATGGTCAAGCTGCAGAGCCATTCGGCGACGCACCCGACGTCGTTCGTCCAATATGCGTGCGCGATGGCGCTGAAGGAACCTGCAGCATCGATCGCCGCCGTCGAAGATATGCTTGACGAATATTCCCGGCGAAGAGCGTACCTGATACCTGCTCTAAACAAGATCGAGGGATTAGAATGCGCGGAACCGGAAGGTGCATTCTATGCGTTTGCTGATGTAAGAGGGTTACTGGGCGATCGGTTCAAGACCTCAGAAGACGTGGCGGACTTTTTGCTCAAAGAAGCTTTCGTCGTCGTTACAGACGGAGCCGGATTCGGAGCCGAAGGCTTTCTCCGACTCTCCTACGCCACCTCAATGGAAAACCTCGAACGAGCGGTTGATCTCATAAAAACCAAGTTAGCGACAACCTAGAGCTTCGCGACGCCGAACGGCCGTCTAATTGAAGCTTCCGGTTACCCAAAGAACCAATCCCACGATCAGTCCGAGTGCGATAGGCCCAGAATGGATGATCGCGATCACGCTACTTTCTCTGCGCATTTTAACTCTCATCATCGTACGCTACGAGCAAGACCTCCATCGGCGCCTCTCGAGACTGCTAGCCACGATCATTAACCACCCGTCATCATCAATCCGATCTCTTCGTTTGACGTGATTTTCGGATCGACCTCGCCGACTATCTTGCCGTTTCGGATGACCAGCAGACGGTCGGCCAGGGCCGTAACCTCTTCGAGTTCAGCAGAGACGAGCAGAACGGCTGTTCCGGAATCGCGCATTTCGATGAGCTTGCGGTGGATGAATTCGATGGCGCCGATATCGACACCGCGGGTCGGTTGCGAGACGAGCAGGAGCTTTGGCCGCAGGCCGAATTCGCGTCCGATGATCAGCTTTTGCTGATTGCCGCCCGAAAGCGAACGTGCCGGCAGGTCGGGGTTTGGCGGACGGACGTCGAAATTTTCGATGATCTCGGCGGTCCTCAAACGCACCGCTGATGCATCGATAAAGCCGCCCGAACTTAAAGGCGGGCGATAGTGAACGCCGAGTATCGCGTTCTCCGAAAGGTCAGAGTTGAGCAGCAGGCCGCGGCGGTGGCGATCTTCGGGAATGTGGGCGATGCCGAGCTCTTTCATCCGGCGGGCGTTGTGGGTGGTGACGTCCGTTCCCTCGAACATTACCTTGCCGGCCGAGACCTTTAGCAGGCCCGCGAGCGCTTCGATCAGCTCTGTCTGGCCGTTGCCTTCGATGCCGGCGATACCGACGATCTCGCCGGAGCGGACGCTGAAACTGACGTCATCGACGGACGTTCCGTGTTTGCCGGTGACTGAGATATTTGCCACCTCAAGCACTTCCCCGTTCGGGCTGGCGTCCGGCTTCTCGACCCGCAAAAGCACGTCGCGGCCAACGATCATGCGGGCTAATTCCGCTGCAGAGGTTTCGGCGGTGACGACGTTGCCGACCGTTCGCCCATCGCGCATCACAGTGACCTCATCGGAGATCGCCAGGACTTCTTCGAGCTTGTGGGTGATGATGATTATCGTCTTGCCCTGTTCTTTCATTCGCCGAAGGATGCCGAAAAATTCGTTGATCTCTTGCGGCGTGAGCACGGCCGTCGGCTCGTCCAGGATCAGCAATTCGGCGTCGCGGTAAAGTGCCTTGAGCAATTCGACCCGCTGCTGTGCGCCGACCGAAAGGTCTTCGATATAAGCCTTCGAATCGACACCGAGCTTGAGGTCGTTTGAAAGTTTCAGGATCTCGGCGTTCGCTTTTTCGATGTCGAGGGCGACCGGCGAACCGGTTTCAGCACCGAGGATGATGTTCTCAGCGACGGTCATCGTATCGACCAGCATAAAATGCTGATGGACCATGCCGATGCCGAGCTTGATAGCGTCGTGCGGATTTTTGATCGACACCGCCTTGCCGCGAAGCAATATCTCGCCGCTGTCCGGCCGGTAAAAGCCGTAAACGATCTTCATGATCGTCGACTTGCCGGCACCGTTTTCGCCGACGATCGCATGGATCGTGCCTTCTTTCACGTGCAGCGAAACGTCCTCATTGGCAACCGTATCGCCGAACGTTTTTCGAATGTTTTTTACTTCGAGCATTTTTTGAACTTTAACCGTTCTTTGACCTCAGTTCATTTTCAAGTCGGCTGGAAATATAGAAGCCGTCGGCCTTGATCTTATCAAGAGTCGTGTGAAAGTCGAGCAGACCGCGTTGAGCCGCGATCTCCAGAATTCCCAAAGTCCCGATAACGCGTAGCCGGCGAGCCAAGGCCACCTTTCTCCCGGCGGGCTCATCAATAATGATGCCATCTGCCGATAATTCTTCAGAAAGCAAGATCGCGGCTCGAGATACTTCTTGATCTTCTCGGGAGTTTCGGCATGGTTAAGTTCTCGGAACACTGTGTCGGGAATGATGACCTCGCCCAAGAGCTTCGAAACGATTTCGATTTCATCAATGAGAATCAGGTAATGGATCGGCGTTGTGTCCGAAACTACGATCATCTACCGATCAGCTCCTGCAATTCCTTTCTCTCGCGTTCAAGGTCCTCGATCGAATAATCAACCCACGGAACATCGTGGGCCACAAGAAACTGATGAACCTCAGCTCGCGTTGAAAGCCCGAGAAGTTTACGAACCTGATAGGACGTCAGACTGCCAGACCTAAACCCCTCGACCGCTACGGTCTCGAGGACCTCTCTGGAAATGTCGCCGGGAGGCAGATGAAAAACACTTTCTGGTATATCGATACGGACTGACATATTTCGGCTATTGTTCACCAGGTTCGGCTCGTAAAGAACCGTTTTTATCTGGGGGTGCGTTAACGAGTCACCGACTTAATTCGCCATTGCGTCGGTTACCTTTATCTCGCCGGCGACTATTTTGGTGCGGGCCTGTTCTACGCGTTGGATCACGTCTTCGGGAACGAGCGCCCGGTTGAATTCGTCCATCGCGTATGCGACGCCGTCTTTGTCGAGGCCGAAGACGTGGAAACCGCCTACGAAGCGGCTCTCGATCACTTCCTGGATCACATCATAAACAGCGTTATCGACGCGTTTGACCATCGAAGTCAACACGTAGCCGGGCTTGACGCTGTTCTGGTTCGAATCGACGCCGATGACGAAACGATTCGCTTGGCCGTCCGGATTTATGCCGAATTGTTCGGCGGCGTCAAAGGCTCCAAGGCCGGAATTGCCTGCGGCGGTGAATATTACGTCCGCTCCCTTTTCGATCTGCGAAAGTGCGAGTTCCTTGCCCTTGCCGGGATTGTTCCAAGCATGATCGGTTACCCCGACGTAGTTCGTGACGAGCCTAATGTTAGGATTGACCGCTTTCGCACCTTCTTCGTAGCCCTTATTGAACCGATGAATGAGCGGGATGTCCATTCCGCCCAGAAAGCCGAGAACGCCGGTGCGCGATTTTGCTGCGGCGATCATTCCGACGAGGTACGAGCCTTCATGTTCGCGAAAGACGAGCGAGGCGACGTTCTGTTTGGACGTTTTGCCGTCGGCCTCAAAAATGACGCCGTCAACGATCGCAAATTTAATGTTCGGATAATCCGTCGCCACCTTTTGCATGATCGGCCCCTGGGCAAAGCCAACGCCCACAACGAGGTCAAAATTGCGCTCGGCAAAGGCACGCATCGCGGGTTCGATGGAGGTCGGGTTTCCGGGCTCGACATCGTAAAGGCAAACGTTGAGGTCTTTTTCCGCCCGCTGAACGCCTTCCCATGCGGCGGCGTTGAACGAACGGTCATTCTTTCCACCGATGTCGAAGACGATGCCGACCTTTATATTGCAGCCTTCGCGGGTGGTCTCATCGCGCAAGCCGCACGAGGCCGAAAGCACGACGGCAATTGCCATGAGCAGCAAGCTAAGTTTGTTCGCAACTTTCATCATTAGATCACGGCCCTGATCAGCTCGGGCGACGGCGTTTCGGTTTCGACTATTCTATATGCTTTGATGAGGTTTTCGCTAACCTGTGCTGCCTGGCCTTTGTCGCGGCAATGCAATACGCCGAGCACGTCGCCCCGCTTTACCGCGTCGCCGATCTTTGCCTGACAGGCGTAGCCGACGGCGTGGTCGATATCGTCTTCGGCCTTTATCCGCCCGCCTCCGAGTTCGACTATCGCATTCCCTATCGAAAGTGCGTCAACTTCGGATACATAGCCATCAGCGTCCGCCTTGACCTCGGCCAGATAAAGCCCGTCGCTCAATATGCGTTCGGGCGTATCAAAATAGGCTGGATCGGCGCCCTGCATCTCACAGTTTTTCACGAATAACTCATATGCTTCGCCGCCGGAGAGCTTCTCGGCCGCCGTCGCCCTGGCGTTTTCGATGCCATCGGCCTGCCCGCACAACACCAGCAGCCGTGCCGAAAGTTCGATCGAAAGCTCCCGCGTATCTGCGAAATTGGCGTCGCCGTCGCCTCGCAAGATCTGCACACATTCGTAAACTTCCAGAGAATTGCCGACATATTTTCCGAGCGGCTGGCTCATATCCGAAACGACGGCCTGGGTCTTTACACCAAAATCGCGCCCCGTTTTGGCGAGGGCTTCGGCGAGCCGGACGGAATCGTCGTACTGTTGCATGAACGCGCCGCTTCCCGTTTTAACGTCCAATATCAAAGCGTCCAGGCCCTCGGCGAGCTTTTTGGACATTATCGAGGCGACGATCAGCGGAATATACGGCACCGTCGCGGTCGCGTCGCGAAGCGCGTAAAGTTTTTTGTCGGCAGGAGCAATTTCTGCCGTCTGGCCGGACATCGCGAAGCCGCATTCCTCAACGATCCGACGAAATTCCGTGGTCTCGAGATCGACCTTGTAGCCGGGTATCGATTCCAGTTTGTCGAGCGTTCCCCCGGTATGGCCAAGCCCGCGGCCCGAGATCATCGGCACGGCGATGCCGCATGCGGCGGCGATCGGGGCAATTATCAGCGAGGTTTTATCGCCAACTCCGCCTGTGGAATGCTTGTCGGCTTTCGGTTTGGCGATGTTCGCGAGGTCGAGCACCTCACCCGAATTGAGCATCGCGTAGGTAAGCGCATTCTGCTCTTCGTCGTTAAGTCCGCGGACAAACATCGCCATTACCAGTGCCGACGTTTGATAATCCGCCCACGACACGTCACAGACGCCATCGATAAAAGCATCGATCTCCGCCCGGGACAGCTCGCCGCCGTCACGTTTTTTGGCAATTATTTCCTGTGGACGCATCATTTAGGCAAAAAGAAAAACTGCCCAAGTTTCGCACAAGGGCAGCCGTTAAGTCTAATTATTGATTCGTTATTGGCCGCTGGCAAAACAAGCCTTGATCGAACGACGCAATGCCGCGAGGGTCGGGTCAAGGCCGTTTTTCTTGACACTAAAAAGAGCCGTCGTACGCTGTACGCCCAACGGCAAGCCGGTCGTTGAGTGCTTTATATCCTCAGGAACTTTCAAAGGAATAATGATCTCGACGATATTGCGAAATCTACTGTCTTTAGTTGACACACCGTCCAGATCCAAATTCGAAAGAGCAATGTTTCGGACATCTTTTGAATCGCGAACTCTTGTGTTACCCGGCGTATAGATCCCTGTCTGTTCCTGAAAACTCGGTGCACCCGGAGGCAGACCGGAACCTCGAGACGGACGCGTCCGTGCAAACATTGAGTATTCAAACGTACACGCGTCGGTCTTAGAGGCGAAGGTAGTATATGAGCCTTCGGAACTCGCCCACCAGCCGTATTTCACTAACGCCTTTGTCAGGGAATTTATAGCGGACGCGTCTTTGTCCGTTTTGTTGTCCGCCGTCTGCCCGAGAATGGATGAGGAGAGAAGGATCATTGTTGCGATGAGTATCGTCAGTTTTGTCACAAATTTTCCTCCTTTGAACTGCGAGATAACAGTACCACAGCTTCTGCACGAATCGCTAGATTTTTGCCGAGGGCATCGGCGCCGTTTCGTTTCATTGCGATTATGTCTCAGTGTCTCACTTAACCTTATTCTTCACCCACTCTTTTACGACCGGTGGTGCATTTTTCCACTGTCCAATCGCTTCCACCGGTCGAATCCCATGGGTCAGCCATGCCGATCGATATTGCATTCCCCAGTCTTTCCCAAGGCGTTTTTCAAGCTCAGACCGCAAAGGCTCACAACCGATCGTAAACACCGTATTGCCGAGACAGATCAACATTCCTGGCCTGCCTTCCACGCAATCCTCGACGAACCTCTCAGCCCAGTAGTCATCCCACTCGCACATCATCGCAATCGCCTTGAGGCTAACATCTTCGAACTCCTCAAGTGCGAGAAAATATAGATTCCTGTCGGGATCGCCTAAGGTCGAAGTCTTTATCCCGTACGCATCTGCCTTGCCGTAGTCATTGCCGACCACGTATACCTTATCTCCGAACCAAGATCCTGCAAGTTCCGGCGGCGGACTCATTGCTTCATCAACCTTGCATACCAACAAAGCCAATGCATTGGCATGGAATCCTCGCATCACACCGCTAGCGTTGTTGTTTTCCTCAAAGGTGCCTGCGGATACGTACTGCGCTTTGGCCGGATTGACTATGTGGAAATACTGTCCCATTCTCCAATTCTATTCAAAAGAACCACGGCTTCGGCCCGGAGAGCTAGATTTTTGCCGACGGCATCGACGCCCTCGCCGGTCTTGGCCTTTATGCTCACGGCGGCGATGTCCACTTCGAGGATTCGTGCGATATTGGCTCGCATTTCCTCGATGTAGGGTCGAAGCTTTGGGGCTTCAAGCGAGACGGTCGAATCGATGTTAACGACCGAATATCCTTTCAATCGGACGATCTCGTTCGCTTTTGCTAGAAAAACCGAGCTTGCAGCTCCTTTCCATTGCGGGTCGCTGCTTGGGAAATGCGTTCCGATATCGCCAAGTGCGAGTGCACCGAGAATGGCATCGGTGATCGCATGTAGAAGGACGTCGGCATCCGAATGCCCGTCGGCACCAAGGTCCGATTCTACGCGGACGCCGCCGATCATCAGCGGCCTACCCGGCACAAGCCGATGAATGTCGTTTCCTGATCCGATTCGGAACATTGATGGTCAATTAAGTGAAGTTAGGATCGCCTCGGCTAGCACGAGGTCTTCCGCGTGGGTGATCTTTATGTTTCGGGCGCTTCCCGGAATTGTTGCGATCTGGTGGCCGAGCTCTTCGACCAAAAAGCATTCGTCAGTCGCTATGGCGAGATTGTCGGCGTTTTCAAATGCTTCCTTCAAAATAGCGTATTGAAACGCCTGCGGGGTCAATGCCCGGCGCAGAACGCGGCGGTCAACTGTTCCGACGATATGGTCGCCGTCAACTTCCTTTATCGTGTCGGTCACGGCGGCAACGAGACACGCCGCACCGTCTTCGGCGGCCCGCCGAATTGTAACTCCGATCTCGCTGCTCGTCACCAGCGGCCGGGCCCCGTCGTGTACGGCTACGACCTCGGACGCCGGATCGACTACACGAAATCCGTTCAACACTGACTGAGCTCGGCTCCCTCCGCCAGCTACGATCGGCCGAAGTTTCGAAAATTTAAATTTCTTGACGCTTTCCGTGAATGCGGCGATCTCTTCTTCGGCAAGCACGAGAATGATGGCCGTAACTTCGGGACAGGCTTCGAAGCGTTCGATCGTATGGACGATCACCGGTTTGCCCAGGATATCGAGAAACTGTTTTGGCCGTTGGGAATTAAATCGAGTACCGCTGCCTGCGGCTACGATGATGGCAGTATTCATTTCCGTGAAAGGTTAGGCCTATTCCACTTCTTCTATTATCGTGGTCTGGCGAAGCTCGCGTGTCGCTTTCCGAAAGCCCATTGACCGCGAGTCGTGGATAGTAGCAGTGCTGTGACTGCCGTGGTCGCCGTTCTCGTCTTTCTCTTCCCACAGACGGCCGAAGATCATCTTGCCGGCGGTCGTCTGTAGGACGCTCGTCACGGCGATATCGGCTGTCTTGCCGATCAGACGGCGGGCATTATCGATAACGACCATCGTGCCGTCGTCCAGATAAGCAACGCCCTGATTATATTCTTTTCCTTCTTTCAGCACGAAGACACGCATCGCTTCACCGGGCAGGACTACCGGCTTCAATGCATTCGCAAGTTCGTTGATATTGAGCACCGCGACGCCGCGAAGCTGTGAGACCTTGTTCAGGTTGAAATCATTGGTGACGATAACGGCGTCGAGCTGTTTGCCGAGCTCGATCAGCTTGAGGTCGACCTCTTTTACCGCCGGAAAGTCAGTTTCGACGATCTGGATATCCAGCTTACTGTTATTGCGAAGCCGCTGGAGCATATCCAGCCCGCGACGACCGCGTTGGCGTTTGGATGAATCGGCCGAATCGGCGACCTGTTGCAGCTCCGCCAGGATGAAATGCGGAATAATCAGCGTTCCGCTAAGAAAGCCTGTTTCGGCAACGTCGGCAATGCGTCCGTCGATGATTACCGACGTGTCGAGAACCTTGTAATCACGCTTGGCCGTCTTGTCGCTAAAGATACCACCGAGTGCGGAGAGGTCGAGATAGTCGCCTTTTGCCGCACCCACCATCAGGCCGACATAGCCCATAAAAACGCCAAGCGAGATCGTCAGAAATGCCTGCATTTCGGCCGGAACCGCTTCAACCTTTTGAATTGAAATGAGAATGCCGATAAGAAACGCACCGGCAATGCCGAGGATCGATCCGATCGCGGCTCCGATCAAGGTTTTTAGGCTTGCTCGCATAACCCGCATTTCAAATGCGATTATCACCAAAGCGATGGCAACGCCCAGAAACGCAGAAAGGAGCCGACGCGTGGCGTCATCGATCTCACCCAACCGCAGCGTTTGAGCCAGCGGATTAAGCAAAAAGCCGATAGCCGCCAGCAAAACGACAAAAGCCAATCTTATGATGATCACGTCCCACTTCATCAACAAAATCTTAACACAAAGCTACAGCCGAAGTTAATTTTTCGGGCAACCCAAACTCAATTGAGTGCAACGACCTCGCCATTCATTGCCTTCGCTTCGCCCGAAAGAAGAAATAATGCTATTCGGGCGACGTCATCGGGCGACACTTTCGGCTTGGGCCGAAATAATTCGGGGTCGCCGCCGCCGACTGATATTTTTTGGCTTACTTTAATACTGTTGATTCGAAATTTGTCTGGTAGCGCCCGCGAAAGCCCTTTCATTGCCGTAATTCCGGCTGCATTAAGCCCGGCCGCTAACGGGTCCGCACCACCTTCACACGCTGAAAATATGCTGACGATCCTCGGTTTCGGGCGGTCCGACATCAGCCGGACCGCGGCCTGGGTCACGAAATAAAGCGGAAGCAGCCCGCCGGCGACGGCGGACTTGAAATCCGCTTCGCTTGTATTCAAAAACGTCGAATGGACGTCAGTTTTCGCGCAATTGACAAGAAGATCGAGCCGGCCAAACGCCTTTTCGACCTCGCTAACGAGATGATCGGAGCCATCGGCGGTCGAAAGGTCACAAGGGATCGCGGCCGCAAGCGTTCCGAGCGCCTTTAGCTCGTCCACCGAACCGTCATCCGCCATTCCCACCGGCACGCCGACCAACACATAGCTTCCCTGCAGGGCCAGTTGGAGCGCGATCGCCTTTCCGATAGGGCCGGTGCCGTCAGTGACCAAGGCGACCTTTTCGGCAAATGCATGAATTGAGGTAACGTTCACATTGTCAGAATATCGGATTATTTTTTAGCAATCCATCGCCGGGCGCCGATACCTTTCGATTTAGGGTTCTGATAAACTTTGGTCTCATAACTGGTAATTTCACTATGGCAAAACAGCCAGCATCGATATACGTCTGCCAAAGCTGCGGCAGCCAGCAACGCAAGTGGCTCGGACAATGCCCGGACTGCGGCGAATGGAACACGCTGGTCGAAGAACGCTTTCGCCCGATGGCGAAGGCGGCCGGCATCGGTTCGGGTTTCAGCGGCCGACCGGGCTTCGCTGAGCCGATCGCTTTCGGCTCGATCGAATCTCAGGACGACGCACGCGTTTCGTCAGGGATCGACGAATTTGACCGTGTTCTAGGCGGCGGGATCGTCGCCGGTTCGCTCGTGCTGATCGGCGGTGCGCCGGGTATTGGCAAGTCCACCATTGTCCTGCAAATGGCTGAGAAGCTTGGGCTTCCGGGAGCGAAAGTTTTGTACGTTTCGGGCGAAGAATCAGAACGGCAGATAAAGATGCGAGGCGAACGGCTCGGCATCAACGCTGACAGTCTATTTCTGCTGCCCGAGACGAATTTGCAGGCTATCCTTATCGAGACCGAAAAGTTCCGCCCGGACTTCGTCATCGTCGATTCGATCCAAACGGTCTTCAGCGACAAGATCGAATCGGCGCCCGGCAGCGTCTCGCAAGTTCGTGAGGTCGCCGCCCAGTTCATGATGTTTGCCAAGCAGACCGGAACTCCGGTTTTCCTTACCGGCCACGTGACCAAAGAAGGCTCCATCGCCGGGCCTAAAACGCTGGAACATATCGTTGATACGGTTCTTTATTTCGAGGGCGACCGCCATCACAATCACCGGATAATCAGGGCGACCAAGAACCGCTTCGGTGCGGCAAACGAGATTGGCGTTTTCGAGATGACGAACGCGGGTTTGATTCCGGTCGGCAACCCATCGGAGCTTTTTCTCCAGGAACGCCCGGAAGGAGCAAGCGGCTCGGTCGTAACGGTTTGCATGGAAGGCACGCGGCCGATGCTCGTCGAGGTTCAGGCATTGGTGAGTAGCACGAAATCCGCCTCGGGCCGGCGAATGGCCCAGGGCTTTGATTACAACCGGACCGCGTTGCTGATCGCCGTGATCGAAAAACGCCTCGGGCTTCAACTAACGGGCGACGACGTCTTCGTAAACATAGCCGGGGGGCTCGAGGTCGATGAACCTGCGGCGGATCTTGGTGTCATCGCGGCGATAGCGTCGAGCTTCCGCAATTTGCAGATCCCGCCCGAGACCGCCGTCTTTGGCGAGGTCGGCCTGACCGGCGAGGTCCGCGGCGTCCTGCAGGCACAATCACGCGCCCGCGAGGCTCAGATACTTGGCTTCAAGAAGCTTATTCTGCCGGAATCGAATCGGAAAGGCCTGGAGAAACTGTTGGGCATCCGCGTTGTCGGCGTCAAAAATTTGGAAGAGGCGATGGACGAGATCTTCTAAACGTAAGTCTATGACCAAAAACATTTACACCGAAGGCGACGAGGGCGTTCAGCTTATTGTAAAGACCAAAGGAAAAAAGGGCGGCCGTGTTCCGCTCGAGCGGAGCCTCCGTTTTCCGGTGCACGTTATGTACGGTGGCGCAGACCGGTTTACGGCCGAAACACCCCGTAAGATGGGCGAGATCGCTCTCAAAACGCTTGAAACTTACGCACCAAATTTTGTCGAATTTGCCGCAGCTATGAGGCTCCCGGGCACCGAATCGCTTCCTCGCTTTCCCGAAGCGGCCGCTAAGCTTGCAAAGCAGATCGCCGGTAAACCACAAAAAGCAGCAGCCGAGAACTTCCCCGCCTGGCTTGCTTGGACGGTCCATCAAAAGACGATCGAAAAGCTGAAGTCCGAGCCGGTCGAGGATTTCCGGATCGACTTCGAGGACGGGTACGGCTTTCGGCCCGATGACGAAGAAGACCGAGACGCAGATCGTGCGGCCGCCGAGCTTGCACGGTCGATAGCTGAGCAAACCGTAACGCCTTTCTGCGGTTTTCGGCCAAAATCGTTTGCGCCGGAAACGTATTCTCGTGCGGTGCGGACACTTGATATCTTTCTTGAGAAATTCGCCTCAGACATCGGCGACGCCTTCCCGCCGGACTTTGCCTTGACCTTGCCAAAGATCACCGACCGCAAACAGGTAAAAGATCTATGCGACCGTCTCGCCAAGATCGAGAAAAAGGCCGGATTACCGAAGGGCACGATCGGCGTCGAGATAATGATCGAAACGCCTGAGGCGCTCATTGATAGAAAAGGTCAGTTCGCCGTCCGCGGCATTGCCGAAGCAGGTAAAGGGCGCGTCACATCAGCACATTTCGGTGCGTATGATCACACTTCGGCAATGGGCATCTCCGCCGGGCATCAGCATTTGCGGCACGAAGCGTGCAATTTTGCGCGGCAAATAATGCTGACGACGCTTTCGCCGCTCGGCATTCGCCTTGGGGATTCAGTGACCACGAACTTGCCGGTGCCGGTCCATCGCGGCAAAGTCTCGACGGTTCAGGAGAACGAGAATCGGCGGTCGGTCCACGCCGGCTGGGCCGAACATTTCAGCAACGTGACAAGCTCGATGTCCAACGGTTTTTACCAAAGCTGGGACCTGCATCCAAATCAGCTTGTCGCCCGCTATGCTGCCGTCTATGCGTTCTTTATCGGCGCACGGCCGCAGAACGAAGCGCGGCTAAAAGGCTTCATCGACAAGGCGACGAAAACCAACCTGATCGGCAGCACATTCGACGACGCTGCGTCTGCGCAAGGGATATTTAACTTTTTCCGACGGGGGATCGATTGCGGGGCGTTTGATGCAGTGGAGATTGCGGCTTCGGTCGGAATAAGTGCGGACGAGTTACGGTCGTCTGCTTTTCAGCAGATCGTTTCGAAACGTGCATGACCTTAAGCCCGAGGCTCGCCGGACATCACCTCTTCAAGCTTTTTTTCGCGTTCGCGCTTGCGGTCAGTCAACTGCGGCGTTTCGTCCTCCTCAATAAACTTTGACGGCTGACGAAACGGATCGACATGATCAGGCAGCCCTTCGCGTTTCATGCGGTCCGATATTATCTGCGAGATAAATTCCTGTTCGAACTGGGTGATATCAACGAACCTGACGCCGATGCCGGTGTCCTCAAATCGATAGATCGCTTTGGATTTCAACGGCAGCCGGTTTCCGTTCGGCAGGTCGATCTCTAAGCGAAATTCGTCGCCGGGATAGATGTTCTCTTCCCAATCCGTGAAACAGCCGCCGATGCTTATCTGTTGAAGCAGCGTAAGGCGGCGTTCGCCGTGCTTAGAAACGAGAATTGCCGGGATATCCAGTGAAAATCTGGTATGTTTTCGTTCGTTTATTGACATCGGTGCAGGCGGGAGAGGCCAGAAGGTGATCGGCCATTTCCTATTGTATCGGTTAGCAGCTTCCGTATGCAACAAAAATTTTTTCCCGTCAAAACGAGGAAAGGCGGCACGCGGCCGCCCTTTCCTTCCAATTTTGCTTTGGCTTTAGCTTCCTGCGGCTTCGGTTAGTGCGCAGTGCTTGTCGAATGCGGCGGCGAGTGCCTCAGCGATAACTGTCGGCGGTCGGCCTTCGAGATCGCGACGTTCGAACATCTCGACAAGCTGACCGTTCTTGATAAATCCGATCGACGGCGACGACGGTGCATAGCCCGTAAAGTGGGCCCGCGCAGTGTCAGTAGCGTCAATATCTGCTCCGGCAAATACGGTGATGGCCTTGTCCGGCTTGGCTTGCGAATTTTGCAATGCCATCGCAATGCCCGGGCGAACGCCGCCGGCCGCGCAACCGCATACTGAGTTCACGACGACCATAACGGTACCGTCAGTTTTCGTTATCGCCTCTTCGACCGCTTCCGAGGTCTTTGTCTCTTCAATTCCAAGCTGAGCCAGTTCGGCCCGCATCCCGTGGATCATTATTTCTGGATATGGCATTTATGTTTCCTCTATAAAATATCTTTCAAAAGTCGAATCCTGACCTTTTGGTAAAGTATCTTATACCACGGTGTTACAGTCAAGTATTCAAAAGATCGAGCGAACGTTTGCTGAAGCCTAGCATATTGCCTAATATTGAGTTTACTTCCGAACGCGCGGCTCTGATTTCCCGATAATGGCCATTGAAACTGAAAAGAAATACCGCCTCGACAAACCGCTTCTTGTCGAAATGTCGGCAAGATTGATCGAAGCCGGAGCCGTATTTTCCAACGAAAGATTTGAGGTCAATTACCTGCACCGAACCGGTCCTGAGGACACGGGCAACGCCGTTCTTCGCATACGCAGCATCGGCGAGACGACGTTTTTGACCTATAAAGAGCGGATCAAAAATGATTCGGAATTCAAGACCAAGATCGAGCACGAAACGCTGATCTCCGATGTGGTTGAAATGGAGTGCATTATTGCCAAGCTCGGCTACAAGCTGTCGGTGATCTACGAAAAACATCGCAAGACCTACCACCTGGGCGATTGCGAGGTCGTACTCGATGACCTTCCGTTTGGGCAGTATATGGAGATCGAAGGCGAACCCAAAGAGATACTGCAGGTCGAAAAGATCCTCGGCGCCGAAACTCTGGAATCTGAAACGCGCGGCTATTCACGGCTGACGACCAAGCTCGGCAAGCTGAGAGACGGTGTTTATGAGGCTCGGTTCGAACGCTCGACCGCAGCCTAGAACGACGGATCCTCGCCTTCGAACGACATCTGCGAATCGACCGGAGTCGAATTACCCGGCGTCAGCCTCCTGTAAGTGCCATCCGGCTTTAACACCCTCGCATTAACGTTGTCCTTTAGATATATCGCCAGCAGCGAGTCGCGCAAATAGTCGCGGATCTCCTGATTTCCGATCGGTACCAACACCTCCACACGTCGGTCTAGATTTCGCTGCATCCAGTCGGCGCTACCGATATAGATCTCGTCCTCGCCCGCATTGGCAAAATAGAAGATCCGGCTGTGCTCCAGAAAACGGCCGATGATCGAACGAACGCGAATGTTTTCCGAAAGGCCTTTGACTCCAGGCCGCAACGAACAGATGCCGCGAACGATCAGATCGATCTCGACGCCAACTTTCGACGCCTCATACATTTCTTCGATCAGTTCATCGTCGGTCAAACTGTTGATCTTAACGATGATGCGGGCTGCATTGCCGGCAAGCTTGTTTGTCCGTTCACGGCGAATCAGCGCGACCATCCGCTCGCGAAGGTTAAGCGGAGCGACCAGCATCCGGTGATAGTCGTCCTGCTGCGAATAACCTGTGAGAAAATTGAAAAGGCTCGTCGCATCAGAACCGATGCATTCATCCGAGGTCAAGACCCCGAGGTCCGTATAGATTCGCGAAGTAATAGGATTGTAGTTGCCGGTGGCGACATGCACGTACCGCGCAAGTTTGTCTTTTTCGCGGCGCACAACTAGAAGCACTTTGGAATGCGTCTTCAGCGTGTGGATGCCATAAACGACGTGAACGCCTTCATTCTCCAGCCGCCGCGCCCATTCAATATTATTCTCCTCGTCGAATCGAGCCTTCAGCTCAACGACGGCGGTCACCTGTTTGCCCAATTGGCTGGCCCGGATGAGCGAACGAACGATCGGCGAATCTTTTCCGGCGCGGTACAGGCAGATCTTGATAGCTTGAACGTCAGGATCCTCAGCGGCCGCGGCGATAAAATCGGTTACGGCGGCAAACGACGTGTAAGGATGATGGACCAAAATGTCTTGCTTCTTCAGAACGTCAAAGATGTTCTTTTTATCGTGAAAAAGAGCCGGATGGACCGGGTGTATCGGACGTTCCTTCAACAGCGGCCGGTCAAGCGAATAAAGCTGCATCAGGTCGGAAACATCGAGAAATCCTTCGATCCGATATACATCCGGCTCCGTCAGACCAATGCCGTCCGTTAACAATTTGACCATCTTGTCCGGCATTTCGGACGCAACCTCAAGCCGAACAGGAAAACGGAATCGGCGCCGCTGAAGCTCGCGTTCCAACGTTCGCATTAGGTCACCGGCCTCGTCCTCGCGAAGTTCGATGTCAGCATCGCGCGTTACCCGAAAGAGAAAGCCTTCGCTTGCCTTCATCTGCGGGAAAAGCTCTTGGGCATTCGCCGAGATGACCTCTTCCAGCAGCGTAAAGCGGCCTCGTTTTTCGTTGATCGGGATTAGCCGCGGAACTGTCGGAGGCAACTTGATGCGGGCAAAACGCTTTTGTCGAAACAGGTGCCGCAGGCTCTTCTGGGTATATTGCCGGTTGGGCTCGATAAACAGGCCGATGTTAAGGCTGAGGTTCGAAATATACGGGAACGGATGGCTCGAATCGACCGATTGCGGCGTTAGGATCGGAAAAAGATTTTCGCGAAAATACTTGTCTAACTTGCGTTTATCTTTGACCGGCAGCGATTTGTAAGGCTCAATGGTCACGCCGGCGGCCGCGAGTTCCGGAAAGACCTTTTCGCGAAGGTAAGTGACCTGCTTTTTCAGCATCGGCCGAAGTCGCTTTCCGATCTCGCGAAGCTGTTCGGTCGCAGACATGCCGTCGGGCGAAAGTTCGACAATGCCTTCTTCGATCTGCTCCTTCAACCCCGAAACGCGGATCATGAAGAATTCATCAAGGTTCGTGGTGAAGATCGCCAGGAATTTGAGGCGCTCGAGTATCGGCAGGCCGTCGTCCATCGCTTCGTCGAGTACGCGGCGGTTGAACTCCAGCCAGCTAAGTTCGCGATTGAACAGCGTCTTGCCCTCAAACGGATCGGCCGCTGCGGATTCTGCATTTGCTTTTGCTGCTTGCTTCAGAGAGATTGTTTCGGCGTGGTCCATAACCGGCAATCCTTAATTATAGACCAACGATCCCAGGTTGAATATTAATTTAATGTTACAGAAGTGTTACGGACACGGCAAGGTCACGGTTTGACGGTTACGCGAGTGCCTTTTTCGACGGCGTCGAAGAGTTTGCGGATCTGCGGATCTTCCATAGCGATACAGCCATCGGTCCAGTCGCCGTCGCGGCCGCCGCCATGGATGTATATCTCGCCGCCGAGAGCGGTCCCTTGTGGAGGCATCGCACCGCGGTCGATAGCGGCGAGGGTCGCGGCGTGCTCGCCCTCCGAAATTATGCCGTTAGCCAGGCCGCGCTCCGCGTCTTCGCGGTTTGGGTAGCTGAGGCCAAGAGAGAGGTGGAATTTGCTCTTTTCATTTTTGGTAAAGATGTAGAACTCACCCTCCGGCGTCCGGCCGTCGCCCTCAACAGTCTTGTCGCCTTCCGGCGTCGAACCAAGCGAGACCGCAAACTCCATCACAAGCTGCCTGCCATCAAACAGCTCCAACCTCCTTGCCGATTTGCTGATCACGATCCGCGGCTCTCGTAGTGCCGGCGTTTCATTCATTTCGTATTTCCTACCAATTAACAATTGACCAATTTACAATTCACAATTCCCTTTTCAATCTAATTAATGATTTTTTAATTAGTAATTAAAACGTAGGAACCAAATCTCTGATCTCTCGTCACTCGTCACTTATGCTTCGAATTGCGCGTTTCTTTTCACGAAACTCCTTTGCCAACGCTGGGTTCTAATGTTTTTCCCAGAACTTTGCGAGACGTTCGTAGCGTTCTGCCGGGTCGTAATCCATTGCCCAGGCGAGCTTGGCCATGCATTCCGGGCAGTTGTCGACGGGGCGGCGGTCAGTTTCGGCGAGATGATTGGTGCCGGACATCAGGCATTCGTATTTCGTGCAATGCCGCATTGAGAACATGTGCCCGGTCTCATGCATCGCTATCTTCAGTGTGCGAAAGAGCAGCCTGTCCTTCTGATTGTCCGATTCGATCGCGATGTCTCCGAGCCTATGAAGCGACCAGACTCCGACGCGTTCGGCAAACGTCGCCTGTCCAAAAACGAAGGCCCAAGTATCACCCGGATAAAGGTCAGAATCGGTAAACGCGATAACGGCGGCGGCATCGTCCGTCACCAGCTTCGGCAGAACGTCGTCAAGGAAATACTGCGTGCGGATCTGTTGCCGCTGCGGATAACCGCTCATTCGCCGCATATCCGCTGGAACTTTGGCCAGTTGCCGGTCCGCGTTCAATCTCACCGGTAGGTTATAAAACTCCCGCATGTATTCGGCCGTTACGCGTATCGCATTTCGCTGCTCGGTCGTGAATTTACCGATCGGCTGGATGTAGATCGTCCGTCGCTTTTCTGTCGGGAGCGTCGGATTAGAGGCGATGTATTGCTCAAAAGTCTCGCCTGCTTCCTGCTGCGTTTGGAGCCAATCCATCTCGCGGATCTGCATCGGCTCAAAAAATCGCACGACAGCCTCTCGCTGTAGTTTTAGTTGCTCGACACGTTGGTCAGGTTTATCGGCCGCGACATTAGAAGCCGGCCGCTCGATCGACGAACAGCCGAAAGCGATGAACCAGACACTGAGTAGTAGAATGGTCGGGATTCGTCTAGGCATCGCCTCCGGTCGTTTGTATCTCGATCTCCCGAGGCTCGTCGCCGTCGCCGCTGATCGTTACATCAAAAAAACGCGAAGGAAATCGATAGTTCCCCAGCCGCTCGGCCCATTCGATGATAACGAAAGCATTCTCCTGCTCGACGATCTCATCAAGCCCAACTCCGAACGCCGCATCCCCGCCTTCGTCGATACGCCAAAGGTCGATATGGTAAACGTCGAGCTCGCCGGTTTTGTAAAGATTGACGAGGGTGAAACTCGGGCTGGTGACCTCGTCTATATCGAAATCTAAGGCGTTGAGAATGCCCTTCGTGAACAAGGTCTTCCCCGCTCCGAGCCCGCCGTGAAGCAGCACAGCATCGCGACCACGCAACCGGCCGCCAAGCTCCTCACCAAGTGCAAAGGTAGCCTCGGGTGATTGGCACTCGTGCACTCTCATCATTCGATCGGCTGGCATCTCTGTTTCGGGTAGACCTTCACTTGAATTCATGCTCTTACACAGCGCCGACCGAGCTCGTTCCGGCTTAAGGCTAACCGCTTACGGCTTACAGCTTGATCCTAACCGTTCTCTATTTCTGCGAATGCATCCGTTAGGCATTCGCGGACGTCGGAGGCGGTCATTACGCGTTTGCCAAATTTGCGTTCAGCGATGTCACCGGCCATACCGGCGACGTACACCGCCGCGACGACCGTTTCAAAAATATCGATCTCCATCTTCGCCGCTTGCGCGACGAAACCGGCGAGAATTCCCGTAAGCGTATCGCCATTCCCAGCCTTGCCAATCCCCGAATTCCCCGTCGGATTCACAACAACACGACCGTCGGGATGACCGATCAACACACGTTCGCCTTTGAGCACGAGAATGACATTATACTTCTGCGAAAACTCTCGAACCGCGGCGAACCGATCCTTGATCGGACTCCTCTCCTTACGAAGGAGGGGTGACGGCGTCTCGCCGACGGGGTGGTTTTCTTTTTCACCAAGCAGCCGCAAAAACTCACCTTCGTGCGGCGTCAAGATCACGTTTGGAGTTCCGCCTTTAGGCGGCCAGTTTTCCGCAAACGGAGCAAGTGCATTCAAAGCATCCGCATCCAATATCAACGGCTGGGCACATTCCCTCACGGCCCGGCGGACAAACGCCATCGTGCTCTCATTCAGCGAAATTCCGCTGCCGATCGCGATCGCATCTGACTTCAAGACGAGATCCGCGATCTCATCAAACGCTCCATCGGCTATCGCACCGCCGTCAGTTTCCGCCGCGCCGCGGACAATGACCTCGGGTAATACACGCGATTCGACCGAAGACTTCGACGACGCCGGCGTAACCAACGTCCCCAACCCAACCCCCGAACGCATCGCCGCATTCGCCGCCAAAACCGCCGCACCCGAATAATTCTCCGACCCAGCGATCAGCAACGCGTGGCCACGTTTGTTCTTATATGAATCCGCCGAGAACTCCGTCCGATTAAGCCAATCCGCCGCGTCACTTTGTTCCGCCAAATAAAGCTGCGATGGTTGTTCATCGATCAATTGCCGAGGTGAACCTATATCCGCGACAATCAGCTCGCCATTATGGCGGTGGGTAGGAGCGAGTACGTTGGCGCGCTTGGGGCTAGTAAATGTCACCGTGCAGTCCACGCTCAAATGTATTTCCGGGAGTACCGTTGCGTCTGAATATAAACCGGACGGTATATCGACCGAGACAATTGTACGTTTCTTCTTTCGAAAAATTTGATCAAGCGCCAGAGGCACGCTACTCCAAGTAGAATCGAGGTTCGCATTTAGACCGGTTCCGAATAGTGCGTCGACCACCAGATCGAACTTGTCGTATTCGAAACCCGTAGTATGAACCCATTCATCCACCAGTTTCGACGACTCAAAATATAGGTCAGAATAATTCTCGAGACCTTGAAGCTTATCAACGGATTCGAAATTGATCCGGGCGTCACCCTTAGTTTCAGCCATATGACCGAATAGATAAACTTCAAGATGAGCTCCCGATCTGAATAGAATTCTAGCTAACGCAGCGCCGTCGCCGCCATTATTTCCCTTGCCGCACAGGATCAGGATGCTTTTGCCTTTAACGCTTCCGCCGAGTTTTTCGGTGATGACACGGGCGACGGCGTGGGCGGCGTTTTCCATCAGGATTATGGACGGGATGCCGTAGCGTTCGGTGGTCAGGCGATCGACCTCGCGCATTTCGGCGGCTGTCAGGACCTTTTGCATACCGTTAAGTTGCCACGATATCGGCCGGAGTTCAAATTTCGCCGCCGCAAACAAAAACACCGCACCCAATTGAAGGTGCGGCTTAGTTGATTTTCGGAGATTATGAATAGACCTCGACGGCGTTAATGGCATTCTCAATGTTTGCCACTGTGCTTGCTAACCGTTTGATTCCGTTCACTTAATACAAAGGTCTATTCGCGGTGCGTTTCCAAAATTTCCCGAAATTAGCCGAAATGGCTTAATCGACCCGCGCGGTAATGATAAAAAACTTGCCGTTTACCAGTGCCCTGACCTCTTTGAATTCCTTCCCGGAGATCGTTCCGGCAAAAGTCGTTTCGGCCTTGGTCGAGGCGACAGACTTCAGCGGCCGAAGGTCCATTCCAACCACATCGCCTAGCTCAACCGCCGTCGGAAAGTCGCATTCGCAGATGAAGTGAAAATAATTGGCCTTCCCGTCCTTGAAATGAATGTAAAGCTTGCCTGCGTCGAGCGCCCAATCCGAACGCGTCTCGCCGGACGTATCATCATCCGCGAGCTTCGACGAAACCGCCGGCTGGCCTAGAACGCCCATGATATCCGATTCACGCTTACCGGCGAGTTCCGGAATGTCGATCGCCTTCTCCGCTGCCGGTGTTGCGAGGGTCGGCACTGAAGCAGGCGTAGGCGTTGCGACGCTGTAACCGGCAGGTTCATTCGCCCCGCCACACGCGGCCAAAACAAACGCCGCAACCAATAATGCCAAACCTGATCTCATTCTGCGACAAAAAGAATTGACGCCCATATCCGGCATCGGACGTGGGCGTCAGCAAAGATGGTGATCCCGGGTGGATTCGAACCACCGGCCTTTCACTTAGGAGGCGAACGCTCTATCCAGCTGAGCTACGGGACCGAAGTAGTAAACACGGGCTTTTTGGGCCGTTTTGTTAATTTTCAAATAATGCCGTCGTCTCTCATTTCGTCTCTTGAAGTCGTCGAGCGTCGGCAATCTTACCGGCGGCCGGCGGTTCGGCCGGCTAGATCTCGGACATTTACATTATGCGGTGGGCCGGTTCAACAACGATGCCGGCGCCGTCGGTAGCTTTCATTGCGCTATGAAACAGGTGAAGGCAACGCATAACGCCGCCCTTTAGATATCGGCGGCCTTTCCATCATAACATCGTGTGCCGCCGTCGGCGAAGGTCACAGTGATACTTCCGTTCTGCATTTCTTCCATGCGAACGATCAAACCTAGATTTATTACTTCATGGTCCTGGGGAATTGTGAACGGTATCATTTTTGTTTAAATTAACCCACTTTTTGGTGGTGTCCTAAAGTAGTGGTGCTAGTATATACTCCTCTTGTATGAACCGATTGCCTTTAAGAATCTTCATTTTCATGCTCGCTCTTAGTATCGGGTTATTTGCAGAGTCGACGTACTATTGGCACGTGGTCGTCCCGACACTTGATGAAAAGTGCCATTCCTAGAAACGCGGAGCCAGAACATCTTTTGGTAGGTTCGCGGCCATCGCAGGTGTCGCGTTATTTAGCATATTGTGCGACCGACAAAAATTATAAGTAGATTGCGAGCATATAGTTCAAGATATCCCATTTTTTGCTAGAGCCGTTTGTCAATCTTGTGAACGGTAGCAATTTGTTGGCCTCTAAGCATTTGCGGTTTGTGGCGTCGTGAGCTGCGTTATGGCGTGGTTCGTCGCTTTAATCATCAGGTCGGCGCGCTCAAAGATCGCGTCGGCATCGGTTCCGGTGAATTCGAATTCCTCGCCGGCGATAGTGATCACTTTGGCGATCGATCCTTCGTTTTCGGTGGAAGCATCTTCGATCAAAAATATGGCGTTTACATTAACGATCTTTTCGTTGACGCCGATAAATTGCAGAAACATTGTCTTATCTCCTGTGTGTTGTCTTTAGCGCTTTCGCTCGATCTCGGTTAGCAAGCGGCCGTGTAGATTCTTCAAAGGCGTTTCGGCTATCCAAAGTGGATAGGTCGGGAACGCCTTCGAAGCTTCGCGGTAGGCTTCGTCGGCCGTCTTGGTGCAAACAAGCTCAATAATCCAGCTGGCCATCGGAAACTGATCTTGGATGTACGGTAGCCATTCGGCTCCGCGTTCGTCCTGGGCCTTGTTAATAAGGGCAATAAGCTGATCCTGGCCGGCCGGCGAAAGCAAGGCCGCAACTTCACGCCATGTTATTTTTTCACTCATTGCTGTTGGTGTCGGCATCGGTATTGCCGCCGTCTGTATCGGTTTCATCGGGTTCCGTTTCGGGCTTCTGAATAAACTTTCGTTGGAAGTTCGATCTCGGCGGTTCCGGCTCGGCTGCCGGTGTACCGGATGCAAGGGCGGCCGGTGGCTGCTGCCTTAACATCGCTTCAATCCCGCCGGCTTGCGGTTGCGGCGCAAGGCCGCCAAAAACCATTTGTACAATTCCGGCAAGGTCCTCTTTGTGCTCGAATCCCAAACGCAAAATGTCGGCTATCCAATGGCCGCCGCCGCTCTCTGATTCCTCGGGGAAAGCCATTTTTAACAACTTCTCGCTCAAGGCTGGGTTGTCGGCCTTCAATGCTTGCTCAAGGATCTGCAAAGTTTCTGATTGGCGATAGCCTGGCGGCTGGCTAGCGCGTTCGGCGGCCTCTCGGCGAAGTCGATCAAGCTCTTTCATTTCATCGCCGAACAAAAGGTCTTTCATTTCCTTTTGCTTTTTAAGCGTCTCGAAGAACTGATCGAACGGGTTCACCGCTGGCGGCGGTGATTCCGGCATCGGCTGGGGTGCGTCGGGTTTCGCGTAAGGATCGGCGGCGGTTGTGGCCTGTCGCTGCGAAGCCGGCAAATCGGACAAAGAAGCTTTCCAGCTTTTACCGATCTGGCCGCGATATTGGATCTGGAAAAAATAATGGCCGCCGCCGAAATGTTCGCGAACGCGTTCTTCGATGTCGGATCGATCTTCTCCCAAACTTACATTTCGAAGCGGCGGCATGTTCAAAAGCGAACTATTCGGCGTTACGAATTTGTCAGTCATCGAATCGGGATTTCGCCTTACCAGGACGTTGCAGTACTCGGCGGCCATGTCCTCATCGTGTCCGAACTGTAAAGCGGCAAGGCTCGTTTCCGAAAAATGCGGCTCGTCGTCTTGATCGTCGTCTGGATCATCGTCGACGTCGATAATCTCCGGTTCCGGCTTCGCAGCCTGCGTAGGTACACGTTCTTTGCGAACGGTCTGCTTTGTGGTCGTCTCTTTTACGAATTGTTCATCGTCGTCGAGTTCCGGTATGCCCTGAATGGCATCTTCCGGCGGCGGTGTCGTTTTTCTTCTTGGCATAAGCTCCGTTATTTTCCCGTGATCGATGGCGTAAACACGCCGTAAAACTAGCGTCACATTTGCCGTATAGAATTAGCACGGCTAATAGTTATAGTCAAATAGATATTAGAATAACTGTTGACAAACTGATTTTTTTCGGTAAAGTGAATCTGCGGCGGCGTTTCGTCTCTTTCGTCCTTAAGGTTGAACATGTCTGCAAGTAGTCCTTCTATGAAACAAAGCCGCATTTTGAAATGAAACGATTTCTTCAAATCTTTAGGGATGGCAAAGAATCGTTTGAATACTTGAACGAAGTTCTGGCCGATGGCGAGCAAGGGAATCTGCAAACTCTCGGGGCAATGGCAAGGATCGTTCGCGAAGATCGCGTTCATCCTGATCTTAGAAATTTTGTTTTGCGTGAGATTGTCGGGCCGGTTCGCGGACACGATCACACCGGCGAAATTGATTCGATATTTGAATTTGCACAAAAGCGGATCGTCTACCGCAAAGATCCTTTTGGGGTCGAACGCGTAGCGGATATTTGGTCAACGCTCTACGCTCTGTCGGCCAACGGGCCCGAAGGCGACTGCGGAATCAAGTCAACGTTTCTCGCTTCGTGCTGTGCGATTCTCGGGCATAAGCCGTTCTTTGTGGTCGTCAAACAAGACAAAGACCAAAAGGCCTTTAATCACGTTTATAACGCGGTTCTGGTGAATGGAAAGCTCAAATTTTACGACGCAACGCCCGAAGACGTGCCGGCCGGCTGGGAAGTTCCTAGCGAAGTAAAATTTCTCTACACAATTTTTTGAAATGCAATATTTTGCCGTTGTCGATAATTCCGGTGTTCCGAAAATGGTCCTAAAGGGCCATCGGGACCGCATTTTCGAAACGGGTTCCGACGAAACTATGGGCTGGGTCGGTGCTGTCATTGGCGCGGCAACGGCCGGCCTTCCGTTGATAACGGGCCTTTTCTCGGCATGTAAGCCTGGTCAAGCCTGTGGGCTGTCCGGCATTAACGCGTTTGGTGCTCAAGTCTTGGCCTCATTAGATCAGATCGTTCAAATGATGAACGCCGGCCTTTTGCCGCCTTCTCAAGCCGCCAGTGAAGCTTCGCGAATAGCTGCTTCCCTCTCGGATTCGAACATGGTCTATCAGGCTAAAAAGGGCAAAGATGCTGCCGCCTTAGCTACGTTCAAACAACAGGCGGCTGCGAAGGTCCAGCAAATTACGCAACTCGCCGGCCAACTGAATCAACAGATCGCGGCGGTGGCGGCCGACGGTGGCGGTGGATTTCTCGGCGGCGGTTCTGGCGGCGTCAGCTCGTCGTCTCTGATGCTTCTCGGCGGTATCGGCCTGGTGGCTCTGTTAGCTTTGCGGAAATAGAAATTATGTTGGAAATGCCTTTCGAGAATACAAGTGAATCGTGGACGCGCGACGGCGGACACTTGTTTCCCGAATATCCGACGAACGGCGGCGGTGGCGGTTACTTTCCGTTTCCCGAATATCCGTCAAACGGCAGCGGCGGTTACTTTCCTCAACTGCCTGGGCCCGTTCCGAATACGAACTACGTTCCAACTTTGCCGGTTCCGTCAACTCCGCAAAACACAACGCCGCCGGTGCAAACGACGCCGGCAAAAACGGCGGTTCCGACGGTTCCGGCAACTAATGAAAACGGCGGCAATTCGATTGAAATTGATGGTCAAACGCTGATGATCGCCGGCGGCATCATCCTGGCGATTCTGATTTTGAAGTGAGGTTCATTATGTCAAAAGCTGGTGATTGTAGCTGTCTAACGGGAACTGCGGTTCTGGATATGCAAGGAAACTGCCGGTGTATCAACGAAGGCGGTCAGGTGGGTCTGCCGCAAATGACTGCGAACGCACCGCAACGAACGCCAGAAGTTCATCACTATTACGGGCCGGCTGCTTCGAGCGGTCCTGGTAAAAGCACACCGGAGCCGGCTGCTGCTGACATTTCAATCTTGGGGATGCCGCCGCTGGTCGCTCTTGGCCTCGGTGCTGCTGCTCTCTACTTTTTCTCGCAAATGGGTGACAACAAAAGGCAATAGCGGCTGCATTCTCAATTTCCGTAATCGGGGGACCTAAACAAAATGTTTTTTCTCAAAACAATAATGCAAGACGACGAAACGCTCGGAAAGATCGATTGGAACGGAATTATCAATCAAGCTTTCGGCATTGGATCACAAGCGATCTCTGCTTACTCGGGACAGAATACGGGAACGCAAATCGGCTACAGTTCGGCGCAAGGTGTCTTTGCAATCAATCCGTCCGGTTCTATGCCTCACTCCCAAAGGTTTGATGAAACGAATCTGCAAACGCAGCTGGCACTCGCCGCGGCCCAAAGGCAAGGCGGCCTCGGATTCGATGCGGCCGCTGGCGGCATTATGAGTTACATCTCGAACAATCCGCTGCTGGTCGGTGGCATTGCCCTGGGTGCTTATCTGCTGTTCCGCGAGCCGCCAAAGCGAAGGTAGATCTCGGCGAAGGTGATTTCCTATGATGCAATTTTCGATCTTCGAAAACGATAACACGCTCGGCGACGCTCGGGACTATGATCCGTCCGGTCAGCTTCTGCGTGATATGACAATCCGAATTTCGGGTACGCAACAATCGGCCTTATCGCCGGTGTCGGCGGCCGGCATCAAAGCGGTCCTGAATGGCAAGGGTTGGCTTGTCGAACAGGTATCGCATATTTCCGATTCCTGGTTTCCTGGTGTGTCGGGGTTCACTTACCGGATCTACGCGGTGATTGGAACTAGCTTTTCTCACTCGGCAATCCAGACACAGATCAGGCGCGATCTCGACGGCTATTTCAACGTTAATGGCATTTCCATCGAAAGCGATTCGTACTCGCCGCAATCGCCGGTTCCTTCGTCGCCTTCGACGCCGACGCCTCCGATTAATTCGAATCTGCCATTGCCGCCGGCCTATGATCCGAACAATCCGCCGGCCGCCGGTTCGTCGGGCGTCCTGGATAATCTCGGGCTGGGTTTAGGAATTTCAACACCGATAGTCCTGGGCGTCGGCGCTCTTGCTCTGATCTTGATAATGCGAAGATGACAACTCCGCGAAAGAAAAATGTAGCTGGCTTTATTGACGGTTCCGGTCGGTTCCGGCCTATCCGTTCGCCTCAATGGGTGTCGCATCCTACGCGCAAGGCAACGCGGCGCTTGAAGTCCAAATACTCGAAAGCGAAGGCCGGCGATCTCGGAAAGCAAAAACAGGAACGCGCTCTCGAAGATGTTTTCGATCGTGAGATTCGACTAGCGGCCGAACGTCTCGAAAAAGACAAGAAGCTAGAAGCAAAGATCCTGCGTGAGATCGACGGCGATATCTACGGCGAAGATGACACTCGGGACAAAGGAATAACGCTGATGCAATTCGTTCGGCGGTCCGGCGGCCTTAATCGCGGCGTGAAGTTTGGCGGCAAAAAATATCGGGGAAAGGTGGCAACTTACGACGGCGGCGAAGTCGATCGTCTCTCTTACAAGCAAACGGGCAAACGTGGTCTTACGACAAATCGCGGCGGCAAAGGCATAGACAAAATGTTTCAGGCCGCTCGTGAGGCTGGCTATAACGTAGAAAGCATGGACGACATGTTAGACAAGATCGAAACGGAAGCCGGCGGCGGTTCGGCGACTTACAAAACGCATGGATTCCTTGCATACAATCCGGCGCTTCGTTCGTCCGGTTCGGATCCCTACATATTGACTCTTGGCCGGCAAAAGTTTGGCGTCTATCTGAAAACGTATTTGCTAAAAACGTTTAGTACAAAGCTGGCCGCTCAAAATTATATGAAATCGATCAAAGCAAAAGCGAAAGCGAATCCGGCGGCCGCTCGTATGGCGAAGGCTGCGATCTCTGCTTTCGATACTGATTTCGATTTAGACTTAGATCTAAACGACGTTCGGCGATTGAAGGCCGGTGCAAAATCTCGCAAACGTCGGGCCGGCAAACAATCCGTCGCTGGATCTCGAAAGCGAAACGCTGCAACGCCTACGGTGTCCGATGCTGAAATGAAAGCATTACAGGCCGAAACTCGCCGCCTGGCGTCCAGGCCGAAAGCTCGGTTGCGAAAGATCAATCCGGTCGGCTGGTTCAAAGACGTTTCGCCGGTGACGGCCGAAGCGGTCAAAAAGCTCTATAAGAAACTCGCAACTCAATATCATCCTGATAAGCCGTCCGGCGATCTGCGAAAGATGCAAGAGATCAACGCGGATTATGACAAGGCTATCAAGATCGCGGCCGGCAACGAAGGCAACGAATTTCGAGCCCAGGCCGAACGTGACGCGGCCGGTCCGCTTCGCGAAGCTATCGAATTCGCGGTAACGCTTCCTGATGATATCGACGTTGTTATTCGCGGCCTTTGGTTGTGGATAGAAGGCAAAACGTATGCGAGCCGCGACCTGATCAAATCGTTTACGTCGTCTGACGGCAATCGGTTCAAGTGGGCCTCGAAAAAGAAAGCCTGGTTCTTTGCTGCCGTTCCGTCCTCGAATCGTCGCGGTGAAATGTCGTTTGACGAAATAGATCGTCTGCACGGCCGCGATCTCGTCAAGGAACGAAAACGCCGAATCGCTTTGAATCCGAAAAAGAAAAATCCGTTGGATCCTATTACGGCTTTTGCCGCCGGGGCGTCGGGCATCTTGTCTGCTCTGCAAATCAAGGAACGCTTAACACGTCGGGCCGTTAAGCGAACGGCTGGCAAAACAACGGCACAACGTAAGAATCCGGCGAACGAAGGCTATCTAATGACGCTGTTTTTCAAAAACGGCAAGGTCCGGTCGGTCTATGTCATGGACGAAGGAACGCGCAAGCCAGTGAAGCGGTTTAGATCTGCGGCCGCCGCTCGTAAGTTCGCATCGTCAAGCGGCATTCGTCTGGTCGCAAATCCGGCCGATCGTGCGAAGGCAAAAACGCCGGCTAGATCTCGGGTGTCGATTCCGGCTGATTTGCTTTGGTCCTATGAGCGATCAAAAAGCGGCGATCCGCTTTATACGGCAAAAACTCGCTCCGGTAAGATCGTGGCGTTTGTCGATCGGGCAATTGATAAGACCTGGTTTGTGAGCATCTTCACTCACAAATTCCGCGATAAATCGAAATTTAAATCGATAGCTGCTGCTAAAAACTATGTCGAATCGCTGCCGCATCCGAATCCAGCGAAGGTTAATCCCGATCGGTGTCTGCGCTGCCGAAAAATGACGTCTGAAGGGGTGTGGGATTCAAATGCTGGTTTCTGTGCCAAGTGTGCGAAGCAAAAGCCTAAAGCGGCCGCAACGCGCAGAAAGAAAGCGAATCCGATCAAGGTTCCGCGTCGGCGAACTTATGAAATGTTTCAGGGCCGGCCGGCCAAAGATGCAAAGCCGATGGAAGTTTCGCGGCATGCTCCGGCTCGTCTCGATCAGCTTGGCGATCTCATCGAAATTAAACTTGATGACGGCCAGGTTATAAAGCCGAATCCGAAACGGTTCAAGCTATGCGCCGCCGGCGGCAAACTCTGGATAGCTGGCGGCCGCTTTGCAAAGCCGAATCCGGCCGGCAGAACAAATGAACTGAATCCGATAGCAAAGATCGATCACGTCGTTTATGGCACATTCAAGCCTCATCACGGCGATAACAATTACACGCACTACATTCACAAGCTCGGCGAAGATACAGGCCATAGGCCTACGCTGGCGGTGGATCGCGAAGGGTTTCCGGTGCTTCGGGGTGGTCAATACAAGATCGAATCTCGCGGCATCGTGAATTGACGAAAAAAATTTTCCTCTCGGTTATTAGTTGGTCTAATACAACGCCGCCGGTGGGAAAATCCAAACTGATAAATAAGGAAAGGTAAAACACTATGGCAACTACAAGAAAAGCAAAAACGGCAATGGTCTATAACCCAAGCCGTCGGCTATCCATCGGCGGCGCCAAAAAGTCTAATCCGGTACGTCGCAAACGTCGGGCATCGTCTCGTCGTCGACGGAATCCGGTCAAGGCGATCGCAAGGCGTCGAAATCCGGTTCGTCGTCGCAATCCGGCATCTACTACGGGCCTTTTGGTCGCGGCAGTAATGGCCGGCGTCGGTGTATCGATCTTTGATCTCATTGCAACGCGGTTTGCGCCGTCCAGCTCTGCGATCGTTCGGGCCGGCGTCAAGCTCGGCGGCGCGTATGCGTTCCAGAATTGGGGCCGCAAGGTTCCGGTGCTCGGAAAGTATAACCAGGAAATTGCTCTCGTCCTGGGCGTGGCCGGTGTCGTGGATCTTATGAAGCTCTATGTCTTCCCGCTGGTGTCCAGCACCGCGGCCAGCATCGGGCTTCTCGGAAATTCGCACCTGGTCCAGATCGGCGAAGGCGACGGCACGACCGGCAATATTTACGGCAACGCCTACAATCCGGCGTATAGCGCGTACAACTAAGGCCATCAATTTGGGGCCAATTCGGGGCCGGTGAACATCCGGCCCTTTTGGAAAACTCTTAAATCGAAAAGGAAAACAGTTATGAAAAATCAGCAAGCTTTGATGGTCGCCAATCAAGTAGCTCCATCCAAGAACAATCCGCAGGGCATTGTCGAAATTCATCCGAAGGATATTTCGTCGCTGCCTCTTGCACAGTATTTCACTATGGCCGGTTCGTTCGTTAACGCGCAGTCGGCGTGTTACTACGACACGGCCGTATTCGCGGCCGGTACGCCGATCACGCCTTCCACGGTGGCAAAGCTCTTTACAAAGGGCAAAAGTCAGGATTCGAACGTCGTCAATACCGGAGCGGTCATTGCCGAAAAGGGCGAGTTCATGACGAACATGATCTCGGACGGCGAGTTTGAAGGCGGCACAACGTTCATTCTCGAACAAATCGCCGTGGATGTTTTTCTCACGTCGGAGCCTTGCACCTACGGCACACGTGGCGATATCACAAATCCGGCACACGTCGCCGCCGCAACGTTTTCGGCGCCCAATCATTATCTGGCGATCTCAACGCAAATGGAACTTCAATATTTGCGAAATGAGGAAGTAAAACTTCGCGGTCTGCTTCGCGAATTTCCGTCGCCGTTTCTCGCGTCGGGTGCGTTCGGTTCCTCGCTGGGCGGTTTCATTCAGAACGGATATTCGAACACCTGGAATAAGCTCTCACGCGTTCCGGTGCTGCAAAGCGAAGATAAGTTCTCGTTCGAGATTCGGCCGCTTACTTCCACATGGACGCCGGCCGTCGCGTTCGGTCTGCGCGTGAATTTGATCGGCAAAGCGATCAAAACATTCGTTCCGTAAAGGCCGCCGTTTGCGATTAGTTTCCGGCGGCTGGATCACGGCCGCCGGAAATTTCCAAAAGTTAGATTACGACTTGGAGCAAAACAATGAACTGGAACGGACAAAGACAAACACTCGATCATCTGATTTCACTTCTGCAAGATCCGCAGAAAACGCGGGCATTGCAAGCCGATTTTGACAGCAAGCGGCGTTCGCGAATTCAGTCGGCACTTAATACGCGGCCGCTATTTATTCCGCTTTCGTTCGAAATGAACGCGGCCGGCCAAGTGTCGCCATATCGCGATACAACGCAATCTCTCTCTTATCCGGTTGTCATTACCGGCATAAAGGCCGATTCGCAAACACGCGAAATTGTGCTTCGGCGTACCGAAGATGAAAAGCCGATTGTGTACGTCGGCGAAGAATTAAATCTGCATTTGCGGCTGGATGAGATCGCCGGCCAGGGTGCAACAAACGGGGGCGGACAACTAGGCGTGTTCTATTTGCCGCAACCTATCATTCTGCCGGCCGGCAATCGTCTGTCGGTGGAAATGTACAAAACTGACACGACGGCCGATCCCGAGGAAGCAAATATTGTCTTGGTCGGCGTTCGGGTCCTCAACAAAGAATACGGTTCCTTGCTGTTAGATCCGGCCGAACGGGAATTTATCGACAGCATTATCCGGATGCGTCCGGTTCCGCGAACGGTCTTTTTGAAACAGGCCGTTTCCTTTGATTCGGCGTCGGCCGGTGGCGAAGCAAGGAATCTCTACACGCCGGAAGTCGAGGAGCCTCTTTTAATTCGCGGCATTCGGACAACGCTTCGCCAGTCGCTTATTACGATTCGAGTTCAAGGTGAGCCGGATTGGACGTTGGAGCCAACGCCAATTTGGGGCGTGGCGGCCGAAGATGAATTGGTTCACGACAATTACCAGTGGTTCTCAAAGCCGGTGTATCTGCATTCGAATAATTCGATAGAAGTTCCGCGAATCGTCAACTCGATCGATGGTACTTCTGTCGATGCTCAAACGGGCAACTCGATAACGTGGATCTGCGAAACGGTGTAAATCGAATGGAGCAAATAATAAAGGTCAACGCGTGCTTTTCGTCATCGGTCCTTGTGACGCCGGAAGGCGTTCGCTTGCAGAAGGTTCCGGCGATCGCATTCATGTTGTCGCATTGGAACGTTGAAAACGAGCCAACGTTTTCACTAAAGGCAACGGCCGGCGATCCGCTCGTTGCCGATAACCTAAACGAGATTTATTGGGGTTTCGGCAACGTGTATGCTCATCAGCTTTTCGTGTCAGAATCGACGCGAATAATTCCCTGTACGAATTTGCAGGATGTGTGTTTGCGATCGCGTGAAGGACAAACGCCGGTCGTTTGGTTCAGCTATTGGCAGTAAATTAGGGGGAAAATTGGTATGGCCACACAAAGGCGGCATCGGGGAATTTGGGAAGTCGAAGCGCTCGCGGATCTCGCCGGCGCTCAAGCGGTTCGGCCGTTCGTTTACGTTCGTGCAACGGATACGGTTTACCGCTGGGATTATAGTTCGGATTCTTATGAGGAATTGGCCGGCGGCGGCGGTGGTGTTGGGACTGAGATCGGTTCGGGTGAAGCCATAGTGCGAACTATCGCCCTCTTGAAATACGTCGGTATCGGCGACGTTGCCGGTACAGGGCAAAGCACGCTGATCGGCGTCGATGATACTTCCGGCCTGATTAGCATTGACGCGGTAAACGGCGTAGAAATAGGGGCGAAGCTAGGCGTCGGTGTTGCTGGGGCCAATATTGCCGCTAAAGCTCATATAAAAACTGATAGTAATTCACAAATAGGTTTAATTGTGGACCTCGCCGTACCCCATTTCGAAGCTGGTTTTATTGTTAGAGACGGTGACGAAAGCCCGTTATTTACAGTTAACGGTGACGGTAATTTATATATTGCACCGACAGCGGCAACAGGAGTTTTAAACTTTTTCCATCAATCAACAGGTGAATCTTGGGAAATAAAATTCCCTACTGTTGGTGATGTTAGTTTCACTGGAACAAGACCATTTATTTTTAAGGGAAACGGTGCGGTTAATAGGATACGTGTAGACGACGACGTAACGGGCGGTAATACACGGTTACAGATTTATGACGTTGACAACGCGCAACTAGAGCGTGTGTCTGTAGGCGCGCCTGACTCGGGCGGTGCTGGTTTCAAAGTTCTTAGGATACCTAATTAAAAGGGAAAAATGGCGACACCTAACTTAAGCGAAATTGAGATCAAAGCGGCGATCTATGACCTGGCTGAAATAGCGAACGAATACGCCGCGAAGCGTCAAGCGGTTCTTGAACAAATTCAGCTTCTAAAGGCCGAACTTGCTCAAGTAAGAGCCAAAGACAAGCCAATTGATACAACGGAAAAATGAGCATTCTAAAGAAAATCAACACGTCGGCCGGTATGCCGTACATGCACGAATCAATTGCGCCGCTTTTCGATCAACTTCGCGCAATTGTGCATAAAGGTTCCGGCGTCGATTTCCTGGCCAAGTGTGCGGACGTTTCAAGGGCCGCTGACTTCGTTTCGTCAAAAGACGGCGTAGCAAATCGAAGCTGGCATAAAACGGGCCGCGCGTTCGATTATGACCAAACGAACAAAGCAGTGATCTATGTTTCGCAACCAAAGAAGGGAAAGCAATATTTTCGGACCTATCTGATGTGTGCAAAACAGGATGGAACGCAAGGCCGCAAAGTGTCGGTTCGCGACTTCCGCGGCGGTTCCGCGAACGCCTATCTGTTCGATTTTACCGAAGCGGCCGAAGCTCTCGGATTCTCGAGAATTCCGGCCTGGAACGGCTGGCAAAAAAGCTACAATCGCCGCGAATTTTGGCACTACGAAAAGCGCGACGGTCTGACCTGGGACGAAGCAATGTTACAGCTTCGCGGCAAAGTACGGCCGCCGGCTCAAAAGGTCTTAGGTCTTTCGGATCGCGGTGCTGATGTCCTAGCGGTCCAGCGTGCATTCCACGGTCTGGGCATTTTACCCAAGGCTGAAATCGACGGCATCTTTGGTGCAAAAACGAAGGCCGCTGTTGTGGAATTCCAGCGGCGAAATAGGATCTCTGTTGACGGCCTTGTTGGGCCGATGACGCGGCAAAAGATGGGCCTTTAATCGGATCTCGTGAGAAAGAAAATGGAAATTACTACACAAGAAATTTCAGCAATCAAAAAGGATGCGGCCGATAAGAAATCGACCGGCGGCATTGAACACGCCATTGTCCGCTGGCTCGGATACTCGGAAATGATAATTCCTCACGCCGGCGGCAAGGTTCCCGAATACCTGGCTCCGACCGTTGCGGCGGCGAAAGCGATTGTCCTAGCCGTTGGAAAGAAACGCGCCAGGACAAAAGCAAAAACGCGATAAATGGCAACGAAGGCTCAATATTTAAGCTATCTTCAGCTGCCTCAAGTAAGAGCCGGCTTGGACACTATCGCCTGGGCCGAAGGCGGCCGCTACAACAACATTTTCGGCGGCCGCACATTTTCCGGTTCCCAACATCCGAATCTTTGTATTCCGTACCGGAACACTTGCAGCACGGCCGCGGGACGATATCAGTTTCTTTATCGAACGTGGATCGAAATAAAGAATCGCCTCGGGCTCTCGGACTTCGGGCCGCAAAGCCAAGATATTGCCGCGTTAGATCTCATAAACCAACGCGGCCAGTTGGGAAAGCTTTTGAATGGTGACGTCGAAGGAATGATGCGCGGCCTCGGGTGCGCGTGGGCCGCTTTGCCATACGCAACATGTGGACAGACGCGGCGGCCGCTTGGCCAAACAATGAACTATTACCGATCTGCCGTGGCTGCTTACGGTGGGGCGGTTTCTTCCTCGCATCTGCCGGCTTCTGCCGGCGGTCCAGGTTCGGCGGCGGCAACGGCCATTCTAGCTTTAGGCGTGGTCTTTCTCGGAGTGCTGATACTTGATTGATGGGGGAATTGGTTTTGATGAATACGACGTTCGATAACTATCCAGGTGAAAACGCGGCCATGAAATCAGTCGAACTCTCACTATTGACCCTAAGCCTCGGGTTTAGTTCGATCGCAGTAAATGCGAATTGGGAAAGTCTGCTGATAGCGATCGGCGGTTCGTTTTCCGGTTCGATAGTTCTTGCATATTTCCGGCGTGATTCGCGGAAAGTCGAGCAAATGTTCAAAACGCTTTGCTCGTCAATCTGCGGCCTGGTCCTGGGCGCAGCTCTCCAGGAATATTTGATCATCGAGGGCCTTCGCTATTCCCTTCTGCTCTATTTCTTCTCGGGGTTGCTGTCACTGGCTCTGCTTCGCGGACTTTTGAGCGCGACAGAACAAAATGCGGCCATGGCCTGCAAACATCTTTTGCAGCGGATCTTTAATTTACAACTTGAAAACGAACGGCGAAGGCCTTCCGACGAAGGCCGGCAAATCACGTTCGAACATACTAAACAGCCAAACAAAAAAAGGACGGTAAACAAATCATGAATCTTCAACTACTCTTGGGCCTGTTCCAAGGTTCCAATCTCTATGAAACTCTCGTCAAAGTCATAACTCTGATCGCCGGCTTCATCGCAAACATCGATGGCGACAAGCAAGGGAAAGATGATCTTCTCGCCGGGGCATTATTCTCCGTGGCCGAAGGCATCGATGCATACGGAAAACAAGACGACAACGAACACGGCAACATTGTCGATGGCCTCATTGCCGGTCTGACCGAATACCGCGAACAGATGGTCTCCCTCGGAAAGATATTTCCGGTCGATCACGTGGCCAGATCGAAAAACTGAATCCACAAAATCAGGTCTAAACTAGCGAAGCCGCCTATTCCGGCGGATTGTTCTTTGTAGTTAGGGCGGGTCTGTCCCGAGGGGAACATATAGAAAGTCACTTTTTGGGCTAAAGAAACGGATGCATACATCTTCCGGTTTTCGCTGGCCGGAATAAATGTATGCATCCGTTTGCTTGGGGAAAAGATGAGGCGGAGATCCGATCGGGAGCGGCCCTACCTTGTTGCGAAGGAAAGGACGTTGTCGGCAACATCGTCCTGCGAACCGACCGTTCGTGTAAATCTGTTAGAACGCTCGACGATCAGAGCGGAATCATCGATCCATTCGTTATCGGAGAAAACCGTCTCCGCCGCAGGTGTGCCCGTTCGCAGTAATCTGGTAATTTCGTCACCAAGGTCGCCCATAAAAGGCTTCTTGAGAAATGCCGAGGCACCGGCATCGAACGCGCTTTGCATGTAGTCCGGCGACACCATCCCCGAATAAAAGACTATGGGTTTTTCGGGGGCAAACTCGCGAAGATCGGCACAAAGCTGAAAACTGTCACCACCCGGCATCTTCCCGTCGAGCAAATACAGGTCGAACCAGTTCGCAACGGCGAAGTCCCAAGCTTCCCGGTGGGTCGTTGTCCCATGAACCCTTATCCCGACGAGTGCAAGGGTGAGTTGGACCAATTCCCGCGTGTCTTGGTCGTCATCTAATAATAAAATAACCGGCTGAGTGGAGGATCTCATTGTTAATTCCCTTGTTCGTTTAAATTCATTTAGCTAATGTGAGAGCTTCCAGTCTATCGCGCAATAGAATAACGGTCAGTTTGTTGTCGCACAGACCGGCCGGTGGATGAGCGATCTTTTTCTTGAAGCGAAATAATATTGAAGGTAGCCGTGAGAATACGGGTTATCGCCGGAAAAGGCCGACAGACGGGTAAGAATAAAGCTGTTCCATAGACGCTTCAATTAGCGCGAATGAGATTGTGCGATAAAGCACATACAGATTAGTTCCGAAATAAGAAACTAGTTCTATGAAAAAATCATATGAGGGCGATGATGAAACACTGATCAGCGTTTCTGTGGAAATGCACCAGATGTTTGCCAAATTAAAGTTACTGTATCCTCCCGAGCTTGGCGGCCATTCGATGGCCCTCGATCAGATCGAAAGCGCATTGTGGAAGGAACTGAACATAATAGACGCATCTTCGTCGCAGCCGTCGCGTGGCTCTAGTCTTGCTAAACAACACAACTGATCCAGCATCTCTTCCTTGAGATCAATTTTCTATTGAAATTTCAGACGTCGTTAGGTACCCTACAATCTAGAGATAACGTCTCGATTTATAGGTGTAATTTGTGTCTTATACAAAGAGCGAATGGGAACAGGTAGTGTCGAGCACGCTAATAGAAATGGAGCGAATGTTTGGGGTGCTTGAGAAACAATACCCGGCCGAGAGCGGAGACAAAGCCCTGCATCTTACTAATATCGAAAAGGCTATGAAGATAGCCTTGAGAAAATTGAATCGATCGGTGTTGAATGGAGAAGAAGAAAAAATAGATTAGTTTTTGGATTTGGAGCGCACTGACGGGCGGCGTGTTTGGATGCACGGCCGCCCGCTTTATTTTAGCCTGTACGCGCCAAGTTCGATTTGGAAAGCTATTGCCTGAATGTGCTAAAATTTACTCCATATAATTCTCTTGTGTCCACACACAGACTACGCGGATTACCTTTTCCCCCAAAAAAAGCTAATTTGCGGATACTCTTTATAGGAGATTGGGATGGGTTTATACCGTGGGCTAAAGACGCCTGCGTCTGAGGAACTTGAGAGTGTCTCTCTGTTTAAAGCGGCAGCCGCCAACGGTGGTATTGACCAAGCCTTTGTAGAAGACCTCATGCGGCGGTTCGATACGGATGAAGACCGTGAAGCTATCGTCGCTCTTTATGGGAGGTTCTGTCTGGACCAGGAAAGACTACTCAAATGTGCTTTGATCGAAGCCACCACGGTCAAGATCGAGCAAAACGCTGAAAATCGGGAAGTGTAAATGGCCGTCAGTTTCGTTCCGTGGGCGTACGTTTCCAGGAAATTACGGACCGGCGTTTGAAATGCGGTTCTGGCCATCGGGGAGTCTCCTTGTTTAGGTCACCTAACAGTACTACTAAAAATCCGGGACATGCCTCGCCCGAGCAGGCGATTGTACTCTGTGTTGACAATCTCGTAACACTCGCAGGATGCGGCCTCTAATCCCTGGCGATCGATGACCTCTATCGTCCCGCGGGTGTTCTTGATCAACTTTTTGGTAGCCAGCTTTTTGGCGGCCTGCGTGACGCCTTCGCGTCGGACGCCAAGCATGTTTGAGATCAGATCGTGCGTCATGACCAATTTATCAGTGATCAATCTGTCGTGGCTCAGCAGCAGCCAGCGGCAGAGTTGCTGCTCGACGGCGTGGAGCCGATTGCAGACGGCGGTCTGCGATATCTGGGTCATTAACGCTTGGGTGTACCGCAGAAGGAGATCCTGAAAGCGGCCGGCTCGTTTGAACTCTTCGATCAGGTCTTTTGGCTTCATCCGGTATGCATCGCCGGCACTCTGAATGATAGCTCGGCTCGACGTAGAATCGCCGCCGAGGAACAACGGGACGCCCAAGAGGCCATCGTTGCCGATTATGCCGATCTCGGCAGTTCCGCCGTCTTCCATAACATAGAGCAGCGAAACGATGCAAGTAGTCGGAAAGTACGCATAGTCCATCTTGTCGCCTGATTCATAAATTGCATGACCCAGATCGAGCGTCACGCGTTCAAGTTTAGAAGAAATGCGTTCTGCTTCGGTCTTTTCGAGCGACGCTAAGAGGAAGTTTAACCGCTCAAAGTCTTTTCCTGAGGCTGGATTCATGTAATGTGCACCTACTGTATTTGAGTCAGCGAATTAAAGGAGTACTGTATGTTGACAACATAATTTCCGCTTGTCTGTGCGTTATCGCACCCACGTCAGAAACCTTTCCCATACTTTAATGTCGTTAATACTTTTGATTTCATCGCGTCCGCTCAGGTCACACGCGATAAAGGAGAGGGCCTAAGTATGGACAGCTAACACTGCACTAAACTTGAACTCACACTCGTCTCCGCTTTCTTTTCTGGTGAGATTTCCCGTCAAAAACGAGAAATATTCGTTTTGTGATGTGGCGAACATATTTGGCTTATCAAATACGTCATACTTAGTACTATTAGTCACCTGACGTTTCTTCGACGGGATCTTGGAGGTTCTTCAGGCTAAGCGGAATTTACCCGTCGAGGGATTCTGCCGAATGGTCAAATTGGCAGTTAGTTTTTGGGGATGGTGTTAAGCTGTCCCCCTTTTTTATCGGATGAGAGAGATTGTTGGATCAGAAGTTGTGCCGGGACAAAAACACTCCGGCGGCTCGCGATCCATCCTTGGAAGGATGGCGAGTAGCGACCGCGATGCTTGTTCTGAATGTGTCAAAAAATACGGGAGTCTCGTTTGGTCGATATCGAAGCGATTCACCGCGAAGGAGCACGACGCGGAAGAACTTTGTTTGGAAATTTTCAGCGATATTAGTCAGCTCGCAAATTGTTTTGAACGATGCGGGCTTGAAGAAACCGTATTTGTCGTTCTCCTTGCCCGGCGGCGGATACAAGACAAGGACACCATCTCGCGACTCAACTTAAAATCGGATAGCCGATTCTTTACAGATCTTATTCAGTAGGCCCGGAAAAAAGACTGAGTCAAGAGGCACTTCACCGATTAGACAAGGTGTTGGTGCGATAAAGCACATACAGATGGTGGCTGAAAGTAGAAAAAAGTCTCTATGAAAAAATTGTATAAGGGCAATGATGAGGTTGAGAACCCGGAGAGATCCATTAGCAACCTGGTTGAACCTCAAAACACGCCAAAACTAATGAAGCCGCCTATACTGGCGGCTTCTCTCTTTGCAGTTAGGTCGGCACAACTTAGGCAAAATTAAACGCGAGAAACATTTTATACATAACTTGACCGGTTTTGGTTATAGATGTTTGCCGAAGATGCTATCGCCCACCTATTTGTTTCCCTTTGATTGATTGTGTGTCTTGCAAAGCATCTGGCAGTTTGCCATGTCTGTTGTTCCACCTTTGCTCCAAGCGGAAACGTGGTCGGCGTCCATTTCGGCTAGCGTATAAATTCTCGTTTTGTTTGCACCGTGTCCGAGAGCGCATAAAGGGCAATTGGACGTTCCAGACTCTTCAGCAACCGCTTTTTGCGTGGCATAGACGGCTTTCTTCGTTGCCTCGTCGAAGACACGGACCTCAAGCAATTTAGTATCTGTAGATCCGCCGAGAATATATTCGAAGGCGCCTTTTCGCTTCTTTACATACGAATCGGCGTAAAGCTCGCGGACTTGTTCCGAAACTTTCTTCGAATCGTAAGGCTTATGGTGATGTTCTTCGTACAAACGTCCCCATCCGAGTCCTCTCATCTCGCTTTCTACATCAGAGAAAACGCTTGAAACCCAATCGATAACGCTATTGAAGTAAGTTTTAAGCTCGTTAATATTTGTGTCGAAGCGATGCTTGCTCATGTAATCGCCGACATTTTCCTTGCTCACCCATTCGAGAGCACGTTCGAGGAAATCCTGACGATTAGCTGAACCCGAAACGTACGCGCTCCACTTTTGTATGTTGGCATTCTGCGAATTACTGAATTCTGCCTTCGCAAGCGTAACGAACGGCCCCGAATAGATCGCGTTGGCTAATTCCTGTTCATTAAGAGGAACGCCCGCGATGTTGATTGTCTTGAACCACTGCTTTATTTCCGTTTCCGTACCTTCGCATTCGTAGATCGTTAGTTTTGTTTCGAGTATCTTGTCCTGTTTATCCTTAGCGATGCCATGAAAATACTGCTCCATTCCGTTTTCATCTTTCACCGCGAACTTTCCTGTGACATAACGCCCAAAACTAGTAATTCTTTGTTGTCCATCTAAGACTTCGAACTTGTCATCGGCGACCTTTACGAAATAGATCAAACCAAGCGGATAACCTTTTAAGATCGATTCAATGACCGCTACATCTCGCTTTCCATCAGCGTAAATGTAATTCCGTTGATACTCCGGCTGAATAGTAAGTTTGCCGGACAAACCAAACAAGCCTTTGCCCTCAAGCGCGTTGTAAACAAACCCTTCGCAAACGTCCTTTATCGTAATTTCTGTTCTAAGCGTCGTTTTCATTTCGATTTGTTTTTGTGGCGAATAACAATTCTATCGTATAGCCGTTTATGTGTTCCATCGCCATTTGGAATGTAAAAGCACGGCCCGCCCTTCAGGTAAGTGCCCTTCTCAACAAAATCGGACATTGGATTCGCAAGGTAAAGACTGAAACCTACGATCTCAAACTGATCAGGATTATATTTGTCGAGAAAAGAAATTGGCACTCCCATTTTGCCTTCATAGTCACTCGGTATGGCGTCCGTGAAAGGAATTTCGATTGCATCGTAATTAACGTATCGGTCGTACGCGTCTCTTCCTTTGATTTCCTTATGCTTACTGTATTTCAGATTATCTTCCATCGTCATTAGCGGAAACGGCTGATGTCTTCGCCCGTGATCAAGGTTGGTAAACCAGCGAACGCCTTTGATTCGTAGGAACTTGTTGCCACTATCGTCAACTCGCCATCCTGCGGCATTAATTGGATATGATTCTGGAACCTGGAACTCTCGGTCACCACTAGTGATTGTCGGACCAAGCCAAATCTTCGTATCTTGAATGAATGGAGACACAATCTTGTATTTGATCGCATTCATGTTTCCTATTATCGAAAAACTTTTGCCTGATTCTAAAATCCACGCTAAGAACTCCCGAAACAGTGAAAATGGTGGATTGGTAATGATAATGTCTGCCTCGTCGCGAAGTTTTTTTATTTCCGCACTACGGAAATCGCCGTCGCCGTCGAGATACTCCCATTGGAGATCCGCAACATCGACCTTTCCATCGCGATTGTTGTCTTGGTCCAGCGTAAATATTTTACCCTTCGTTTTCGATTTCTTTTTGTCGAACTGCGGATCGCGCGTTTCAAACAAAGTCGGCTGATAGTTTCCCTTGTGTTTCTTACTGTCCTCGGCATAGCTCGTGCTGACAAGTTTCTTTAGCCCGAACTTTTTAAAGTTCTGTGCAAAGAACTTCGTAAAGTTGCTCCATTCAGGATCATCGCATGGCAAGAGGATGATCTTGTTACGAAATACATCAGCATCGTACTCAAGGTAAGCGTCCATCTCTTTTTCAATGTCGGCATATTGCGTGTAAAACTCGTCATTCTTCGCCTTCATCGCGGCTGAAAGATCTGTATTTGGCATATTTGTTCTAGGAATTTGACCTAATGTTAGCACAATCAAAAAGCAAGAAGCCCTGACCTATGTCAAGGCTTCCTGCCCAGTGAACTATGAGCGCCAGTGACCTGGCACCCATTCCCATTGGTAACGGTCGTAGTCAAATCGCCAATGAGCCCGAACCCACTCAGTTTTTCCGAGCGGTCGAACCGTTTGCATGTTCTGCAAACGATCTGGTGGTTTGGGCGGTCGAGGTGGTCGTATTTTGTTTAGCATTACGTCTCCTTCTGCGGTCCTTTGCCATTGACATTCAGAGGAGATACTTGAATAATCGCTTTGCTAAAAGAAGAGATTCAAGTATCTCGGCCGCCTTCGGTTTCTTCGGACCTTTCTAAAGAAAACGAGGGCGGTTTTCTCTATTTGACTCAGAGGTTATCAGCAAACTTTTGGGTGTCAAGTTAGCTTTTTTATTTTTCCAAAAACTGCTCTACGCCATCAAGGGCAATTCTTTCACCTAATCGCGGGCGTGGGTGAGCCTTCGGTCGGTCCAAGGTTTTTCGCGAGCCACGTCATGGTGGCTTAAAGAGGCTATGCTTCGTTCTGCGACTACTTTGGAAAGGTAAATAGCTTCGGGGGATTACAGCGTTCGGGGGATTGGTCTGTTTTGTGGTTCAAGTTAAAATCGGGGGTCCATGGTATCAGGATTTTTCAATTTTGGATGATATTGCCGCCTAATTTCCGCAAAAAGTTCTTTCGGCTTATACTTTTAGGATAAATGAATATGAAAGAGAAGATCAGAGTTGCGGGTGGGCAGGGGTTTTGGGGAGATCTGTTGACGGCCCCGGCGAGAAAGTTGCTGATTGGCTTCTGCTAACCTTCGGGCCCGATTGAAAACTCTCCTATTGTTTTGGCTGATTCGGGGATTTTATTTATAATTCAATGGACGGGTTAAATTCTCGGCGCCAGTCGAGTGTTGCCGTTGGGTCGTGCTATCTGTGAGGGAGACACACGGCCTTGTGGCAGGCTAAATCCTAGACAAATTAAGCCTGCCACTTTTATTTTAAACAAAACAAAAGCGGTCAGGATTCAATCAATAATAATTCCGGGCGGAAGTGTGTCAGGATCGAGCGGTTCGTCGATTATGTACTCACGGTTGGGATCGATCGGGTCGAATCGGATCCCGTTATCCCCGTCGAACGGCTTCCGGTGGTCGGCTTCGTTGTTAAAGATCGCGTCGGGAATGCCTACCGGAAACGCCGAACAGGCGAACCGATCATGTTTATTTTGATTTTTGCAGTTGTAACAGTTTGGAGCTAGAGCGTCCCTCATAGATCTTGAACGCTATTCTCCCTCAGTTTTGAACATTCGCAAAGCTAGTGTAGGTTCCGGCGTCGAATCGCCGGATTGTTCTTTCACTTACTCCGACAACGTGAGCGATCGCTTTATAGTCTGGGGCTGCCCTATTCGTCCTGGCGGTAGCCAGCATGTTTTTAACGGCCGCTTGTTTCTCTTTGTCCAGGACCGGCCGGCGGCCGCCAACTTTTCCCTGGGCTCGGGCAGCAGCAAGTCCGGCATGGGTGCGTTCGATTATTAGGTTTCTCTCAAATTCTGCCAGCGCCGCGAAAATGTGAAACGTAAGCTTTCCGGCCGGCGTCGTGGTGTCCAGGTTTTCGGTGACACTTAACAGCTGAATCTTACGGCCTTCAAAATCTTTCATTAGCTCGATCAATTGTTGGATCGATCGGGCTAGCCGATCTAATCTCCAAACTACAACTACATCGCCGGCTCTGGCATGGCGTAGCAGCTCGTCCAGGCCTACACGTTCCGCTTTTGCTCCGCTGATGCGGTCTTTGTAGATCTTCTCGGTTCCGGCCGCTTCCAGGGCCGCGGTTTGCAGTTCTAAATGCTGATCTGTCTTCGAAACTCTCGCGTATCCGATTTTCATATTCTGCACTCTCCTATTGACAAAACTCGTCATTTTTCCGAAATTGCCGGTTTAGTTCTGCCGTTGAGTTGTGCCGCCTCATTCCGGCCTGCTCCGGCGGCGCCTTCGGAATCGGCGCATACGTTCGTTTGTGCCAGCCGTCCGACAGGCCATTTTTAAGAACCGGCTTTGCGGAGAACTGACCAGATTCGATAACTTTTCTTAAGGGTGGCCCCAAGACCCTCAGGGCCGGTTAAGTGGACGAGGTAAGGTGAGGAAAGCTTCGTTCATCCGGCCCGAACTTATTCTTGGACTTTCTGTTATTCTCGCCTCGAAGAACGTTGAATAACGTAGAACTCAATAAAAATGGGCTTACGAACACTTCCAACACTTTACCAACACTTTACCAACACTTCTAAAGCCTTAAAACACAGTAAAAATGGGGTTCCCAACACTTCCAACACTTCTTTTGAGATTTTGGCCGACAATGTTTTTTCGTTTGAAAAAAGTTCTGAAAGAAGTGTTGGAAGTGTTGGTAGTGTTGGGGCCTCGATTTTTAGGGTCTAAAAATCCAACACTTCGCGAACACTTCGAACACTTTAGTTTCTACCGGTGTCGATCAAGCGCACTCCTTCCCAAAATCTGCTTCCGTTGTTCACCTGTCTAAAGCCGCGTTCGCTCATATTCTGCGAAAGCCGCCGGTGCGATCGTAGAAACTCGCCGTTTTCCGAACAGAATTGCTTGTAGGCGTCGTAAAGATCTTTGTTCAAAACTCGAAAATCGATCGGGTTCAAAAATTCCTCGGGCTTTCGGGCTTGGACCTGATCAAACGTCACGCACCGTTCTTCGATAAACTGCGAAATCGAATCTTGTTCTTTGCGGTATGCGTCGATCTCGGCTTGAATGACCGGCGGCACGTCGAGGCCGTCGATGTCGAAATAATCGCGGCATCCTAGAACTGCCCAATTAAGAATTCCTGGGGCTTCGGCTAGCAGCTGGGCCATTAGATCATCGGCCTTTATGATCTTCTCTTTCGGTATATCCTGGCTAAACGGTATAAGTTTAAGACGATCCCAAAAGCCTTTGCTGTGGTCCGTGATCGCTGGTTTGTGGTTGGTGGCAATCCAAAGTTTGCCGGAAAAATAGAAGTCGAAGTATTCGCCAAAAAGGAAACGGGCCGTAACTTTATCGCCGGCCGAAAGCGCTTTGACTAGCGCCGAATTCATTCGCTCGTTTTCTTCTGTCTCGGGAATAATAATAAAGCGTTTGCCTTTCAACCTGGCGATATCGTTCGGGATAGCTCCCTGCTTTCCGGCCATGACGCTGGCTGTGGTCGTCGCCGATGCGTATTCACCTAACAGATTGTTGAATAGGTTCACAAAGACGCTTTTGCCGTTGTTTCCGGTTCCGTAGAGGATCCAGAACGAACGTTCGCGAACAACTCCTAAAAGCGAATAGCCGATAGATCTCTGCAAAAAGGCTCTTATGCTCGGGTCCGGCTGAACTGTTTCCAGGAAACTATCAAAAACGTCGCTCGTAGCGTCGGCGTCGTAGTCTGAATGAACGATGCGGGTAATTCGATCGGCGCGGTTGTGGCTCCGTAGTTTGCCGGTCTTTAGGTCCAGGGTTCCGTTGTTGCAATTCAAAAGAAACGGCTGGGCGTCGAAGCTGTCCATCGTGACCGTTAGCTTTCGCTGTGCGATCTCCAGAAAGGCATTAAGACCGCTTCGCATATTAGTACGCTTGGCATGTTTGAAAGCTACATCGTCGCGGCAATTGGCTGGTGAATATAGATCCTTAGCGAAGCCGGTCGCCAAATCGAAAACTAAGTTTGTATTGTCGACTTCCCAATGTGTGCGGTTCCACACTAACCATTTCTTAGCCTCGGCCGAATAAAGTAGATCGTCGCCGCAAAAATCTAAAAATCGCTCGGCATTAGCTAGATCGTCATAACGAACATTGTCGAGCTCGGGCGGCAAAATGTCGCCGGTCCTTGGGCCGTCGCCGATCGGTGCCAATGCATTACGCTTCTTCGCTGCCTTCATGTCGGCCGCGATTTGTGCGATTTCCGAATCTGTTAACTCGTTCACAAGTTTTAGGTTTCTCGCGGCCATTAAGAATTAACTTCAACGAATCGCCGGCCGTTAAAGCGAAAGCCGGTTAGATCGGCCTGGTTTGCCGGTGCTGTTAGGTTGTGCTTAGGTTCCGCGGGTCGGTTCCATTGTTCGAAATAGATCCGGTCGGACGGTTCCAGGCGTAGAGCTTTGGCGCCGCCAAACGCCGCGGCCGAAAGTAAAAAGTATCTGTTGATCTGTGACAACGGCTGACACAAAATGCCGGTATAAAATCCTTCACGGTTCCGGTATCCATGAAGCGCGCAGCCCTCGGGCAAATTCAGACGCCAACGCCGATCGAAATAAAAGCCGGCAATATCGGCCAGGCCGTCGCCGTGCTTTTCTACGATGGTCCTCTCAATCTCACTTTTCGGAATTCCGCGGCCGTTTGCTCCGTCGCTGATGCAATTTATATCGGGCGATACCTTTAGCCTCAAAAGACAAAGCTTCGTCGCGGTTTCAATTCGATCGCGTTCCGGCTTTGCCTTGTTCGGGGCATAATCATGGTTCCGAACTAAGGCAAGATTCGCAATAAACTGGACCGTCTGCCGTACGCTTGCCAGCGGTAGAAGCCCCAAAAGATCGCGATAAACAATATGCCGAATCGCGGCGGCGCGTTGGATGGTGTTCATACGTTCGGGCTGTCTTCGCCGGTGGAATGCTCCGGCTGAAAGGTGTTCTCGTCCAGCTTTACTGCAAGTCCGCTAGTCATGCGCTCGAACTGCCTTACTCGGGCCTTCAATGCGTCATTTTCGGCTTCGGCCTCAATCGCTCGTTTGCTCATCGTACTAACGGCTTCACTTAACTCGATGATCTGCGTTTCCAAAACGGCCGGCGAGACTTTTTTCCGATCGGCCGTCGGAATTAATGCCGGCCCTGGATCTAGTTCGCAGTTAAGTAAATTGCAAAGCGGGCAAAGGCGGCTGGCAACGTGCTCGTGCTTGGCGGTCTGATCGAAACTTCGATCGATTGTTGGTTCGGTAAATGTCTGCATTATATTAGGCCGCTTTTAAGCCGGCGGCTGGGCTCCTTTTAATGTCGGTGGAAAGTATTGCCGCTATCTCCTCCAGATGTTCTCGGGTGTATTTCGGCGGCATGCCAAATGCGATATGCGGAAAATTAAACTTTGCTCGGGCATCGCGGAACAACCGCGGCGTGACCCCGAAGATCTCGGCCGCCTCGGCCTCGGTGAATATTGTCACTTCATCGGCCTTTTTTACAGATTCCAAAAGTCGATCCTTTAGCCATTCGACGCGATCAATCGCGGCTTTGGCTTCAAGCATCGCCGATTGCAGCTTCTGGAAAGCATCTTCGATCTGCTCGGTCGGTTCGAATCGTTTAGGTCGTTTTACGCTCATAGTTCCGTCAAACGCTCATCAGAAAATTGTCGATCGCCGATTCGATCGTACCCATTCGATCGGCAAAGGTTCGCGCATGTGCCAACTTGTAAACTTCATCAGTCGTAAGTTCGAATGTTGAAACTCGCTTTCCGCAGTCCAAACATTCACGCCGGCGGCGTATCACGCCATTTGTCGATCGCGAATTCACGACGCGGCTTTTATTGATCTTGCAAACGTGTGCCATTAGTTGTTTAGGCCGCGGGGTTTCGGAACGTGACTTTGGCGACGGTTTTTTCTTTTCCTTCGAAGTCCCATAAAAAACATTTAATCGTTATCGTTATCTTCATGGTTGCCATAGGGTAAAAACGAACAAATGTAAGTAGTTGCGTCAGTGTATAAATTGGCACGAATCCTGGGATCTCCGCGTAAGTACTGACCTTACGTTTTTCGAGGTAAAGCATCCGAATCTCTTCACGGTCAAGACCCAGCCTATCTATCAATGCGAGTCTATCGGGTCCTACATTCTTGAAGTCGCCATTCTTCAGTTTTGAGGCATACCAAATATCTTTAAGCTGCTCTAGGGATGTGATTACCATTCGTGTATAACTCATACGTAAAGCGGCGGTATCCTTTCCAATCGAATCACTTTTGCAAATGTCGGATTCTGACAATTAAGGTTCCTCGTTAGGCTAAAAATGAACGCGCCGCCAGAACGCAACATGTTGTGTTAGGCAGCGTCTGAAAATTCGACAAAGGCTTCTTCAATTGGAAGGCCGATCACGTCGCAAATCTTTTTGAGATTGACGGCCGCCGGTTCCGACTTACCTTTTAGAATCAGCGCAACGCCTGCCCGAGAAAGTCCCGCCTTCCCAGCTATCTGATTTCCGCTCCAGCGATTCTGCTTTGCAACTCGCTTAAGTTTGTCGAAGTCAACTTGGATCATATTCATAAGTGTATTTCCTATCAATCATCACTGATTTACATAGTAAACACCTGGACACTTGACTGTCAAGTCACAAGGACATTAATATCTATCAACGTAAACGTTAAGTGCGACAGAGAATATGTACGCTCCGGTAAACACCTATGAAACTTTCTGAACTTGTCAGGGCTACTCGAATTGAAAGAAAGCTTTCATTGCAGGACGTGGCAGATCGCTCTCTTCATCGAATAAGTCGAGGTTATGTAAGTCAGATCGAGAATGAGAATGTTTCTGTCCGTTCGATTTCCTTAGAGAAGCTTGAAGGACTTGCGCTAGGGCTCGGTATGCCCGCTCTTGATTTATTTCGGATAGCCGCTGGTGAAGAATCAGACGATCGCCCTAAGAATCGGAGAGAGATTTTGATCGAGGCCTTCGGCGGTGGCGTGTCACCTGATGAAGTCGAGTCCGTAGAAAAGATGCTCGACACATGGTTCCAGACGAAACGTGAAGAAGCTTTCGAGAAAACGAACGGTGCTCCTTAGCCAAGGTTCAACGCAAAGCGCGTGAAAAGATTAACGAGAGGAACAAAGCTGGTTTTATGTTCAATTTACTCCCGCGGCTAGAAACGGAATTTCCGTGGTTCAATCTGCGTTCGCCAACAGACCAGGAACTATTTGAATTCTGCGAAAAGAAAGGAATAGAAGTCATAATACGTGACGACGTTCCTATTGGCGTGTATGTGCTTACGTCGGATCATCATTTCATTTTTTTACGCAAAGATCTGACCGGTTGGATGTTTCAATATGTGTTCTGCCATGAGATAGCACACTATTTGTTTCATTCGCCGTCACAGTCCAATTTTGCGATCGAATTCTTCGACGAGCACACAAAACGGAAAAATCATCTGGAAGCCGAACAGGTCGCTGCCCTTCTGCTTTTTCCGCTGTCGGAGATTGAATCTGTCTATGAGTTTGGAGGCGATGAAATTCCGGAAGTCGGCAAGCTGTTAAAGCTTCGCCTGGAACTGCTGCGTGATTACGAGATATGAAATCTACCGAAGGTTCGATCTATAAAGCGACTGATGGTCGCCGCTGGGTGGCTCGGGTGCAATACTCTGACGTCGAAGGCCGCCGCCGGCAAAAGGTCCGCTATTGTGTAACTCATGCGGCCGCGAAGTCGAAGGTCAAACAATTACAATCTGAAATCGAAGATCTTAGATCCGATAGGGTTTCATTCCGGCAATTGGACGCGTTCTTTCGTCGCGAATATATGCACGAGGCAAAGTTCGTCGGCGGTCAAAAGGTGTCCGGTTTCCGTCAATCGATTGTCGCGATCAAAGGATATCTCGATACTGCACTAGACTACTTCGGCGATATGCCGATTGATGAGATTCGGTTCGCGCATCTGCAAAGTTATAAAAAGCTGATAGCCGCAAAGCCTACGCGCGGTGGTTCGGGCGTCCGGTCCGTCTCTGACGTGAATCATCATATGAAACGCGTCCGGCGGCTTTTTACGATTGCTGTTGAGCAAGGCTGGTTATTGATCAATCCGTTCTCTCGCGGGTCGGGGTTAATCCAGGATTCCTTCGAAGTCGAACGAACGCGCATATTATCGCCGGTCGAAGAGAGCAAGCTGCTAGCTGCATGTGTTGGAAAACGAAAACACCTTCGGCCGATCGTGATATTTGCCATCGAGACTGGTTGCCGTCGCGGTGAAATGCTTGCTCTCAAATGGACCGATGTGAATTCCGAAGGCCGATATATCAAAATCGTGGGGACATCCACAAAAACTCTGAAAAGCCGCCTGGCCCCAATATCTGATCGGTTGGCTGAAACGCTGGCAGAACTCTGGCGCAATTCACGCCGCCGTCAAGATGCGTTAGTCTTTGGCGATTCTAGTTTCAGAAAGGCGTTTACGGGAGCGTGTGCCGCCGCCGGTCTGCCGGATGTTCACTTTCATGATCTGCGGCATACGGCCATAACGCGCATGTTAGAAAAAGGAATTTCGCCGCCGCTGGTTATGAAGATCTCGGGCCATACGCAACAAAAAACTTTCCTTCGATATGTGAATCAGTCGGAAAGTTCGATCTTCGAAATCGCCGCGAAATTATCCCGGGCGGCATGACAGATGGCAAAAATCCCTCGTCTCTTGTTTCGTCTCTTCAAGTCCGTTACGGTGCGTAAAACTGCGTCATTTGGCGTTTCACTGCTTCGCGTCCGGTGACGAAACACGCCCATTTTTACTGGCTTCCGTCGCGTAGCGTCGTATAGCGTAAATGGCCTTTGTTGCTTAGGAGGCGAACGCTCTATCCAGCTGAGCTACGGGACCGCTTCCGTTTTTACGAATCGTAGTTTACCAAACTTTTTACGTCGTAGCCGTCGAACTTCTCTCGGCCCTTCAGGAAATTGAGTTCAACAACGAAGTGCAACCCGACGACCTTACCGCCGACGCCTTCGACCAGATCGACGACCGCACGAGCCGTACCGCCGGTCGCCAGCAGGTCATCGACGATTAGAACGTTATGGCCTTCGCCGATGGCGTCTTTGTGCATCTCGAGCGTGTCCTGGCCGTACTCCAGGTCGTATGAGACCGCGACCTTTTCGGACGGCAGCTTGTTCGGCTTTCTGACCGGAATGAACCCGACGCCAAGCTGATAAGCCAGCGGCGCACCGAAGATAAAACCGCGCGATTCGACACCGATCACCGTGTCGATATCCAGGCCGCGACATTGTTCGGTCAATGCGTCAATCGTCTGCTCAAGTCCCGCCGCGTCCTGCAGCAGCGTAGTTATGTCGTAAAAATTAATGCCCGGTTTCGGAAAATCCGGCACTTCCCTTATTAGTTTTCGTAAGTTTTCCATTATGTGTATTTGTTAAAATATCCCTGCTCGATCTTTATCTTTCGATCCTGAATGCAGAATATGTCTTGTCCGGATCAACCACGATCTCTTCGACCTCATCGACCTGCGAATATGATGGACCGGCGGTCATGTCCTGCTTAAATTCTTCTACGCTTTTCTCCGTGCCCTGAGCCAACGCCTCGACCCGGCCGTCTTCCAGATTCTTTACATATCCTCGAACCTGATGGCGAGCCGCCGCCCGCTGGGCAAAAAAGCGAAACCCTACGCCCTGAACCGTTCCACGAATAAAGAATTTCCTTGCGATCATTGCAACCCGGCCAACGCTGACTTACTAGCCCAGAGCATCCAGGCATTCGCCCAGCGGCCGCTGCCGGCACGTATACACCGGCATTCGCGGCAGCGTGAACTTTCGCGACGCGGTCTGCCGTAATTCTTCGGCAAGCGCCAGAAAATCCTTCGGCTCGTCTGTTTCAAATGATATCAAATATTCCTTGTCGCTGAAGCCGAACGCGTGTGTCAGATGAATGCGGATATTCGGAAACGTTTTGCCGATCATGAAATGCTCTTCGATCATAGCGTCGCGTTCCTCGCCCGAACGGTCGAACCAATTTGCGTCCTTCGCACACGGATACAGAAAATGGTATCGCTTGGTGCCGGCCTTTACGTGATAACGGTCCTCGCCTCCCTCGCCAACGAACATCATCTTGTTGGTCACCGCGAGGTAATTGTCGGTCGTCTCGAGAAAGCCGCCAAGGTCCGTTCGATACAGCTTAGCGGTCATTTCCTGGATCTGGTCCATCGACCTCCCGATACGCCAAAACATCAGGTCCGCCCGCGAATCGAATCCGACCAGCGAATAATTAAAGAGCAAGAATTCGCTGCTGTATTCATCGAAAACAGCCTCAAAATCGCGCTTGTGCGTAGCCTTTTCGCTTTCCCCCAGTTTCCGGTACGCCGGATCTACGCGAAAAAAGATGAAATTGATGAATTGCTTTTCGATAGACGGGAATGCACGTAGGTCTTTCGGATCCTCGACAAGCCGAAGGCCGCCTATGTCGTTAGGTTCTTTCTGAATTTCCTCTTTATCCATTGTGTGGGCAGACGTCAAAGGTCCGATCAAGTTCTCTAAAAAACGCAATTAAATTATTGTCTGAAACCATTCTTACAGGAATGGCTTTTCTTGTCCAAATGCCCTGACTGATCCAGTTTTTGACGCCCGATATTTTGATTGACTTCAACGCGTTACCAGACTACTATCTGTTAGCTAATTGCTTATCGATTTTTGACCGACGGAGTACCTCGGCCGCAGCGTTTGTCTGGCGGCCGCCTCCGAACGGGTTCGTATTTGCCGGCGTGGTGTCGACGGATCCGTTGTATTCGGTGTGCTATACGCCGTGCGCAGATCACGTCCGTTATTACACGATCATATCCATGTGGAGGTTAGATAAAAATGAGATCCTTATGCCTACGGCATTTTTTTTCGGTGCTAGTCACCCTTTTCGTCGCAGCGGCAGTAAACGCTGGGACGTTTACGGCAAATCTTAGTTCTGCTCAAGAAGTACCGGTCAACGCTTCGACCGCGACCGGTTATGCTCGCATCTTTCTTGATGAATCGGCGGGAACTATTACTTTCACCGTCGTTTTTACTGGATTGACGAGCGCCCAGATATCCGCACATATTCACGGTCCGGCGGGTATCGGAGTAAATGGCCCGGTTGTGATCAATCTCGGGGTGGCGGGCGGAACCTCGGGAACGCTTTCAGGCACAAGCCCGATAACACCAACGCAGATCGCACAGCTCCGTTCGCATCAGACTTACGTAAATGTACATTCCACAAACTTCCCCGGCGGCGAGATCCGCGGACAGATCGGCCTGAGAAGAGTTCTGGATTATGACGGCGACGGTAAAACCGACTACAGCGTACTGCGCTTCCCGAATGTCGCACCTCCGGGAACATCCCAGATAACTTACTGGAACCAAAATAGTTCGGGATTTGAAGCAAATCAAACTATTCAGTGGGGCAATGCCAATACCGATTTTCCGGCACCGGGTGATTACGACGGCGACGGCAAAGATGACCTGGTGGTCTATCGAGCCGGAGCGGCCGCGGGACAGCAGAGCTTTTTCATCGTCTATCGGAGTTCCGATAATACGGCCCAGTTCATACCCTGGGGTGTTTTCGGCGATCAGTCTGTAGCCCGCGATTACGACGGCGACGGTATAACCGATCCGGCTATATTTCGTAGGGGAGCCACAGCGGCCGCCCAAACTCGCTGGATTATCCGTCGAAGTTCGGACGGTGCGGTTACCTTTACTGATTTTGGTCTTACCGGGAACGGAACAACGATTTTTGACTCAGCGATTCCCGGCGACTATGACGGCGATGGCAAATTTGACATTGCGGTGTATCGATTCGGCCAGGCACCTGCCAATAATTATATTGTTTTGCGGAGTTCGGATAGTGTCGTCACATTCCAACAATGGGGTAATTTCCAGACCGATTGGATCGCACCCGGAGATTTTGACGGTGACGGGAAATTTGATCTGGTGGCTGTGCGAACTGGCGCAACTGCAGCGTCGCCGATGACCTGGTGGATCCGTCAAAGCTCGAATGGGCTTGTAAGAACTGAACAGTTTGGGATAAGTTCGGATTTCCCGACGCAGGGTGATTACGATGGTGACGGTGTAACCGATATTTCCGTCTGGCGGGCATCCGCGAGTGGCTCAAACAGCATCTTCTACACGATCGGCAGCCATAGTGGATTTTTTGCCCGCCTTTGGGGACTAAACGGCGACTTCGTGGTCAATCGATTTGACGCACGTTAGGGCTGATCTCTGCGAAAGACTCTGCGCTCTCGGCGTTGTTTAATTATAACGCCAAGAGCGCGACTTCTTTCGTGGCAAACTCTGATTTTCGCTTCCGCTATCTAGGCAGAGATTTAGTTTACTTGGCTATCCTCTACTAGTTGTGTCAGAATCTTCCTGATGTTGAGATTGCCATTATTGCTAGCGGTTCTTCTATTCTGTCTGTCGCCTGTTTTTGCGCAGCAGCGGCCGCTTTTGACGGATGATATCGACATCACGCCGCCCGGGGCGCTTGAGATCAGCGTCGGTGTGGATTTCATCCAGAATATGAAGTTTCCGCTGTCGGGGTTGAAGGGCGACCTGACGCGCGTCGGCGACATCCGCATTCGGCAAGGCTTTGCTTCAAACGTTGAGATCCAGATCGAAGGCTCGCTGCAGAACTTCCTCGCAATTAATTCGCAAGCAACGCCGTCGCCGATACCGCTCAGCGTTACCGGCAATTCAACAAACGATTTTGACGATTTTACGGTGTCGGCAAAGATAAAGCTTTTTAGCGAGACGGCAAACCTGCCCGCGATCGGAATGAAGTTCGGCTACCAGATGCCGAACACCGATCAGGCAAGGGGCATCGGCACCAACCAGATCAACATCTTCTCGAAGTTCATTGCACAAAAGAAATTCGGCAAACGCGCCGGCAAGGCTCCGCTCGCTAACATTTACGGCAACCTCGGCCTGGGCATAATGACCGCGCCGCTCGGCAATTTTTCACAGAACGACGTTATTCTCTACGGCTTGGCCGGCATCTTTCGGGTCACCGACCACGTCAACGTCGTCAGCGAGGTAAACGGCCGCGCAAATACCCGCGGCGGCAGTGCACCGCTTGGAACCGAGAGCATCGGACAGTTTCGCGTCGGAACCCAGATCCGAGCGTCGGGCCTCCGGTTCGATACGGCGGCGATATTCGGCCTCACCAGATACAGCCCGCGGACCGGCGTTACTTTTGGCGTCACCTACGAAACTCCCGTTTTCATTCCTATCGCGAAATAGGCCGAATGCCGATCGGCGAATGTCCCTTGCCGATCATCGGCGCATTTCTTATCGCATTATTTACAAACACTTTCGCTATCTCGACCGCCTTTAGCAGTTCTTCGCCTAGAGCCAGATTTGCCGTGATCGCCGCCGCCATCGTGCAGCCGGTGCCGTGCGTCGCCGTCGTTTTGTGATATTCGCCGTCGATAGCGATATGATCTTCGCCGATGAACAGATGATCGGTCGCCCGCCTTGCTTCGCCTTTCGCACCATCAAAATGCCCGCCTTTTATCAGAACATTCTGAACGCCGAACGATCGAATGATCCGGGCACACTCGACAATATCTTCGACTGTCTCGATCGCAATTCCCGTCAGCCGTTCGGCCTCCGGCAGGTTCGGCGTCACGACCGATGCCAGCGGGAAAAGATGCTCGACCATTGCACGCAACGCCGCGTTGTCGATCAGGTCGAATCCGGAGGTTGACCTTACGACAGGATCAACGACCAGCTTTTCGACGCCATAGCTACGCATCATCCGAGCCGTTTCGATGATCACCTCTTCTGTCGGAAGCATGCCCGTTTTGACGGCATCGACGGTAAGGTCATCGAAGATCGGTTCGACCTGGCGGCGGACCGATTCGGCCGATTGATGTTCAGCACCAAAGACTCCGACCGTGTTCTGAAACGTCACTGATGTCACCGCCGCCGCTCCGTAACACCCAAACGCCATGAAAGTTTTAACGTCCGTTAGAATTCCCGCGCCGCCGGACGGATCAAGCCCGGCTATCGACAGGCATACTTTTGGCGGCGGTTTCTCGTCGGGTCTGGTCATAGCGTCTCCATCAATTTTCCGAGTTCTTCGATATCGTTCAAGTATCTGATCGCGGCGAACCCTGCAACTCCTGCGTCAAGAACGGACCGGTAATTCGACACATCGATCCCGCCAAGTGCGATCACCGGAAACGGTGCGACTTCGCGTACGGCAGAGGCGAATGCCTCGATGCCCAGCGTTGTACCTTTACCCGGGCTCGCATATACCGGGCCCAGCGTCGCATAGTCCGCCCCCAATTCCTTTGCCGTTCGAACCTCGTCGGCCGAATGGCACGAAACGCCGATGATAAATTTCGGGCCGGCGACGCCGCGAACACCATCGGCCTCAAACGCGTACGACGGAAGGTGAACACCATCGGCGCCGGCATCGATCGCGATGTCAAACCGTTCGTTTACCAGGATCTTTGTGTTGGAATTGGCAGCAGCTGTGACCGCTGCCGATGTCAGTTTGTAGAGCGATCTTGCCGAGAGCTGCTTTTCACGGATCTGTATCAGAGGAACGGAAAGGCCGATCGCAGCCCTTATGATGACAAGCGTGGCATCGATCTCGGCGGATGTGCCATTGGTGATCAGGCAGACCAACGGCCTGCGTGTCGGAAGCGAAGTCTGTGTTGCCGGGCTCACTTCTTCCCTGTTTCCTGCAGGCCCTGAAGCATTGCAACGCTTTGTTTGAAGTGAGCCGCTTCCCAAAAAGCAATGATCAGATTGAGAACGCCAAGGCCAGTCACTGCCCCGCGGAACCAGTTGGACGCCACTGTCGTGTAGAGGATCGGCAGCCCCGAACGGTCCGCCGCAAACGAAAGTAGATAATTCTCACCCCATCGGCCGAAAACCGTGTCCCACGGCGCAAGGATAAGATAAAACCCCAGCAGCAGGCAGAGAACAATAAAAAAAATGACGGTCAGGCGTTCAACCATACCGTCAAAGTATAACTTGATTTTCCGGGCTTCAACAAACCCCTGAACCATCGCCTTATGCCGCGATCGCCATATTCCTAAGGCGTTCACCGACATCGCGGAAATCAATGTTTTCCGCATAGACCATTTCGAAATATTTGGCTGCCTTTTGATGGTCGCCGTTGGACTCGCACGCGTTGGCATATTCGTACCACAAGCCCTGTTTCTCTTCGGCCCTCAGTGCCGGCGACTCCAGTGCCCGCTCGTACCATGTAATGGCGACGTGCGGTTTGCCAAGCTGCATAAAGCAGTGCGCGATAAGATTGGAACATTGAAAGAATCGCCTGGTATCGTCGGCCTTCGAGACGATATTCGCCGCCTCTTGAAACGACTTTATCGCATCTTCGAGCAAACCCATTTCCTGATAGGCAGTTGCCGTATTGTAAAGCGTTTCATAATCCGGATCCGACTCGTCCACGACCTCTTCGAAGCCGAGTTCGTTTCTAAGGTCTTCGAGTCCGAACGCGCCGGAGATGTTCGAAACCCGCGGAGCAGCCGGTGGCGGTGCCTGTGTTTCGGCGGCCGGCCCGACGGCATTTGTATGTTCGATAAACTGGAGAAGTTCGATGACTTCGGGCCGCGAACCAAAATCGCCACGCAGTTCCTCGGCGGCCTTTTCGGCCAGGTCGACATACCCGTTGTCTACATAGAATTTGATGCTGGCGATCTCACGCTTCAGCCTATCCTCGTTATTGTCGGCCGTTGCGTCGATCGCTTCATGTGTTATGGCGGCGGGCGAATCGCTGCTGATGTTAACGACGTTTACCGAAGCATCATCGAGCGTCGCTTCGACCGCGTGCCCGTTGCCGTTGCCGTTCGCCGAGTGTCCATTGGGCGACGCGAGGTTTTCTAAAGATGCGGCAATAGCAAATTCGCCGCCGGTGTCTGCCGGAGCATGACGGTTGAAAAACTGCTTTTCGAAAAGGTTCTCAGCCGGTTCGTCGTCGACGAATCCATGGGCAGCATTGATCTCCGAAAGGCGTTCGCGATATTCGATCTCATGCGGCACGACCATCACGAGCTGGCTCAGCGCAAACCGTTCGTCGTTGACCGCATCCACCTTGCGCGCGCTTTCCGCGAGCCGCTTGAGTGTTTTGAGATATGCCGCGTCGTCACGCAGCCATGTGCTCAGGCTTGCCATTAAACGCAGGCCTTCGATGTGGTCTTCGCTCTTAGAAAGAAGTTCCTCGACCAGCGTTCGAAACGCGTCCACCTGTCCGCCGGCGAGCAGATGCTCCGACGACATCATAAGGACGCGTGCTGCGGAATCCGGATCCTCTTCGTCCAGGTAAAGCCGGGCGAGCTCGACAAACAGCGGATAGTTAGACGGCTCTACTTCGACCAGCTTGATCAACGCTTCTTCGGCGCCCTTTCCGTTGGCCGTCTTTAGATGGCATTCGATAAGCAGCCGGATAATTTCGCGATTGTGCGGCTGTTCGGCCATCAGGCCTTCGAGCCGGCCGACAACTTCCAGCGATCTCCCGCTGCTGTTCGCCGAACGCACAAGGCCGGACAGGGCCACCTCAGAGTAACGGTCGATCTCCAATGCTCGGTCAAAAGCTGCCGCTGAATCAGCCGGATGGCCAAGCTTGTGATATCGTTCGCCGAGGGCGACAAATGCATCGATCGCTTCATCGTTCTGGCCTTCGCTCAAGAATGATTCGCCAAGGTTCTGATAGACCTCGGTATTCTGCGGGTCGAGAAGCGCGATCTGTTTCCAAATGGCAAGCGCCTCTATTTTTCGCCCGATGCTTTGATAGTGTTCGGCAAGCGTGACATAGTGCGATTTGGCCTCGGTGACTGAGCCTTTTTCGCGATAAAGTTCGGCGAGGCGTTCGGAAACCTGCGGCGGCGCAGGCGAGATACGTGTGACCTTTTTATAAACGGCGATCGCCTTGGCCGCAAAGCCCTGTTTGGCGTAATGTTCTGCAACTTCGGTAAAGCATTTTATCGCTTCGGCCGTGTCGCCGTCTTTGGCATAAAGGTCGCCTAGCATGTTCAGCGTTCCATAATCGCGCGAATCGTGCTGAACGACCTGTTTATATTCGTTGATCGCCGCGCGGTATTTCCCCTGGGAAAGGAAACGTTCGGCATGCCGCATCGCATTTTTTTTGTCAAAAGCCATTATGAGTTAAGCTGATAGATCCAATATGGAAGTCGAGGCAGGGAGAGACCGCGCAAACGCGACATTACGATATACCGTTTGTTTTCGGCGAGAGCAGGGACCAATTGGCAATAACCTGCACTCTCAAAATTATCATAGTGTACAAAAAAGTGTCAATCTTTTTTTGACAGTTTTTGTACATGTTAAACACATTAGAACTTTTTCGTAGTGTTGATTTTTCGCGTGTAACTCCGTAATCTTTACCTTTTCGATCGGACCAAAATGAAAGAAACAAACGCTGTAATATTGGCCGGCGGCAAAGGCACACGGCTGCGGCCGCTTACCGTTTACACGCCTAAACCTATTGTTCCGATGATGAACCGGCCGTTCATGCTCTACCAGTTGGAGCTGCTCGCTCGCTCAGGAACGCGGAATGTGGTGCTTTCGCTCAGCTATCAGCCCAACAAGATCGAGGACACTCTGGTGAATTACGATGCCGACGGCATCAACCTGCAATTCACGACCGAACCCACTCCGCTTGGCACGGCGGGAGCGTTCCGGTTTGCTGCCGACGAAACGGCACAAACCTTCATTGTATTTAACGGCGACATCCTGACCGACGTCGATATAAGCAAAGTGCTGAAACGCCACCGCGATACCAAAGCCGACGCCACGATCGTGCTCGCACGCGTCGAAGATCCTTCGCGATATGGCCTGGTCGAGACGGACGCCGACGGACGCGTTCTTCGCTTTCGCGAAAAGCCGAAACCTGAAGAGCTCGCCGAGTTGGACATAAACACAATAAACGCAGGCATTTACATCCTCGAACGCAACGTCCTCGAACGGATTCCGAAAGGCGAGAATTCTTCGTTCGAATACAACGTCTTTCCCGGCTTGCTCGAAGACAACCTGAATTTTTACTCGTACATTCTAGAGAACGAATACTGGCGAGACATCGGAACGCCCGCCAGTTATCTGGACGGGCACATGGATTTTCTGGCCGGAAAGATCAAAGGTTTCAACGTCGGCGGGGCAGAAACAGATGTCGCGACCGCGGCAAGCGTTTCCTCGAACAGCATTCTGGGCGAAGGCTGTATCGTTAAACCAAACGCTCACATTATCAATTCAGTCCTTGGCCCGGGCGTTCACGTTGAGGAAAAAGCGGTCATCGAGAATTCGGTCATCTGGGCACACACCCGCGTTTCGACGCTTGCGGAAATTCGCGGTGCGATCATCTCGCGAAGCTGCCACATCGGCCGCAACGTAGTCGTCAATCCCGGTGCGGTCCTCGGCGACAAGGCTTCCCTGCCGGATTATTCAGTCGTTTAGCATATGCCGGAACTTCCTGAGGTCGAGACCGTCGCCAACCATCTCGGCCGCCTCGTGACCGGCCGCACCATCGAATCTGCCGAGCTTATTCGCCAACGCCTCGCGCCCAATATCACGGCCCAGCAGTTTGCCGAAGGCCTGAGCTCCGCAACTATCCGCTCCATCGGCCGTCGCGGGAAACACATTCTATTTGATCTCAATAATGGAAAAACGCTGATCGTACATCTGCGGATGAGCGGACGGTTTCAACTGCTCAATGGCTCCGCCAAAGACCCGAAATTTACTCACGCCGTATTTTCGCTGGCCGGCGGCGAACGTCTGCTCTTCGTTGATCAGCGGCACTTTGGAATGATGAACATCGTCGAGACCGCGAGGCTCAACGAAACCAAAGAGATCGCCAAACTCGCTCCCGAACCGTTCTCCGACGATTTCACCGAGGCTTATTTTCTCTCTGTTCTGAAAAGCACAAAGCGGCCGCTGAAAGATTGCCTGCTCGACCAGACAAAGGTCTGCGGCGTCGGCAACATCTACGCGTCCGAGGCAATGTTCATCGCCCGTGCAAAGCCGACCATTCCGGCCAGCCGGCTTTCAAAGGTAAAAGCCCGCGTCCTCCACGCCGCCATTCGCGACGTAATGAATGAGACCATCGAACTCGGCCGGGCAATCCCCGTCGACCCCGAAAACATCGGCGGAAACATCTACGGCTCCGAATCCGACGCCGAATGGCGCGTCTACGGCCGCGAAGGCCAACCCTGCCCCAACTGCACCCGCCCCATAACCCGCATCACCCAAAAAAGCCGTTCCACCTTCCTCTGCCAAACCTGCCAACGCTAGCCCGACTCAGCATGAGAATTGTAGACATAGAAACAAACTCGCGGCTTAGAGGCAGAAACACGACCGTTAGGGAGTGTGTCCTCGCCCAACACACTCGCTAGGCGAGTAAACCCTCTCGATAACGCTCATGTTTCAACGGAGAACCCAGTCAGGAACCGTAATATTCTCAGTACTCAAAAGCGTTTCGAAGATGCCATCACCGTCACTGTCTTTTATGAGGTATCCAAGCCTAAGAAAACCATCGCTGTTGGACGCCGAGGGAACTCGTACTTCCTCCGCTAGAATGAAATACATGAAGACCTTATTGCCAATCCTATACTCCCTAAAGAAAACGGATTCGAGGTCTACCGGGCCACGAGGGCGGACATACTCTTCTGAGTATCTCCATGGCACGTCGTAATTAAAGCCATAATCAGAGATTGCCACTCGCACCTCTTTTCCTTTGGCATCAGGCAGTGTCGTCTCTGTTGATCTAACGAACTTTCTTCCTTCTTCAATAGGAATTCTGTACCCACGACTATTGCCGCGGTTCTGCTTGTAGAAGTCGTTCAAATCGTCCGACTTTACAGGAGTTTGCGTCGCAACGGGAACTTCAATTAATTCATTAGAAGGAACGGGACTCGCGATTCCAGACGCGGACACGTCGGTACTTCCTGCGTCTCCCTTGGAAGAACACGAAGACAGGTGAAGCACGAGCACCCAAAAAAGTAGAACCAACGGAAACTTCATAACGACCCTAAGTCATTCTGCTCAAAGGTAAGATCCACGAAGAGATTTGCCAACTTTAAATGGAGCCTGTTCCTGAGCCGAATCTAAATCTCAAATTCGATCTTGGGTTTCTTCGGATCTTTGGAATTCGGTACTTTTCTTAAGATCCACGCTCCCTTCTTTACTTTCGTTACTCGGTTTAATAATTGCCGTAGCGTAAGTTCCTTCAGCTGAATGGCTTGGTCAATCGGTCGGTCTAAGTAATCAAAATCCGACCTGATCGCGAATGAGGCCTTACGATTAGAAGAAAGGAAATTCTTAATTTCCGGCAGATCTACAATATTATTTCTAATCAAACCCACTGACCGTCCTTCCGCGAGGGTAAAAGAAGATATTTGAAGGTTCAAGATCGACTGAAGATCACTGTCCCTATACGCACTCGGGAAAATGTTGACAACGCCGTCAGAAATTTCCCACTCGTATCCATCTATTTGAGCCAATATTTTGTCCAAGACGCTTCCCAAAGGTTCGTCAACTGCATCGATGGACTGTATGGAAGCACTTTGCAAATTACTTGGCCCACTCGACGGAGAATGAATATCGGTAGAATGAGAACCACCTGCATGAACTGCATCGGTTGGCAAGTTTGTCGGCAATCCGAACAGACGATGGGATTCCGCATTTTCGTTGTAGGCTTCTTCTATACCAAACTGGATATCGAAACGTTTGGCCATATAGTAAATGAGGAAGCCAGGTGATTTGTCTTCGAAACTCATCGTTATTGGCAATTCGGATAACGGGTCCTTGAGGTTCTGTCCATCTGCAGCAACAAAAAGGACGAGGATAATGAATGGTATAAATTTAAGGCCAATCTTATTACTCATATCTTCTCTTTGCCGGGAACGTGGTCAATCTTCGACGCTCAAACCCCATTCGCTGTTCAGCAGCTTGCTGCCACGATGTGCGGCGAAGTTTACTTCGCCGTTGTCACAAAAAGGACTTCGGCCTTGCCCGCTATCCGCGTTCGCCGGCAAGCCGCTAAGAATAGAGAGATCTGCCGGAAAAAGTAAAATTCTCCGCAGGTAGAAGGGCAAAGCCAGAAGAAGCACTTTCTTGCGGCTTGCCGCTCTATTTGCGGAAAGGCTGTGCCTTTCCAATGGCCCTCATTATCATAGCGGCTATGCCGCCGCCGAAACCCGCCACCATTACCCAACGGTCGAAGACGGCGAAATGTGTGTCCTGCATCGAGCGATGAGGGAACGATAGACAACCAACCGGAACCAGCAACGGTAAGCAAATGCTTTTCACCGATGATTCTGGTTGTAGGACGTATTTCTTTTTCTCCTGAATACTCCGGAGAGCTCCTCCGAACGGATTTATCGACGATAAACAAATAACAAATACGACGTATGTTCGCGGTCCAGACTAGACTCTTCAAACCCGATAGGAATGTCGTATTTATTGATAAGTCGGTTGAAAACCGTAAGAAGCGGTTTATCTTGCAAGCTTATCGAAATACGCAAGTCATCCAAAGACCTATCTACACCAGGTTGGCCGATCGCAACAAATGGCATCAATATAAGCAGAAACAAAACCATCGAAACATTACATGTCTTCATAAATACTCCTCACGCAACTCATTCAGTCTACTTCAATTCTCCGATCTTGCCGAGGTATTCTTTCCAGCCACTTTCCAAATTTTCATCTCGAGTTTCTCATCTTCACGCTCGTACGAATGCAACTTTTGCACGGGAATGCGAGATTTGGAATGTTGGATGTGAAGCATTGGGGTAGTTGGAATGATCGGAAAGAATGAGGCGTTTGGAAAGGGGAGAAAGCGGCGTTGACGAGCGGAAGTTCGCGTGAGTGATGATCGCGTTGCTTGTCACCCGGCACGGATCGGGATCGTGACGTGCCTAACCGTTCGGCACGCGTTGGATAGAATTCGCGGCACAGATATTTCGAGGCATGCGATCAGGCACGGCATTCTTCACCATTCACCTTCATCAGCCACGCGACGAATTTCGAAATACACGCGGCCAGCCCCGATCATGCCTCCACCAGCCACGCTTCCAACATCCGCGATCCCGCGATAAGGCTTCGACCATTCAACCGGACGCGATTCGGCTCTGACGCAGCCGCCGAAAGAACTTGACAGGCGAGCGATTTAGTCGCATTATTCGGTATTACATCGTGGTGAGTTATTGCGACTTGCGACCACGTTAAATAAACTGCTAAACAGCCAAGACAAACCTTTTTTATCGAAGTCTCGCTGTTTGGCGAGGCTTTTTGTTTATGAGAGATTTTCGCGAATTGATAGCGGCGGACGGCATCTTCGTCTTTGACGGTGCCGTCGGTACAAGGCTTTACGACAAAGGCATTTACATCAACCGAAGCTACGACGAGCTGAACGTCGTCGCACCTGACCTGGTCCGCGAGGTCCACGCCGAATATGTAAAAGCCGGCGCCGATGTCATTGAGACCAACTCGTTTGGTGCGACCAGGCACAAACTGCTGCCCTATGGCCTCGAATCCCGCCTTGCCGAGATCAACATCGCCGCAGCACGCCTCGCCCGCGAAGCCGCTGGAGATAAGGCATTGGTCGCCGGAGCAATGGGCCCGCTGGGCATCCGGATCGAGCCATTTGGCCCGACTTCGTTTGACGAAGCAAAAGACCTTTTCAAGGAGCAGGCCGAAGCTTTGCTTGAGGGCGGAGTCGATCTTTTTGTGCTCGAAACTTTCTCCGAACTATCCGTCATCGAGCAGGCGATACGAGCCATAAAGGAAATTTGCGACCTTCCGATAGTCGCCCAGATGACCATCCAAATGGACGGCGCAACGACCTTCGGCACCACGCCCGAGCATTTCACCGTTGAGCTCGAACGCCTCGGCGTCGACGTCATCGGCCTGAATTGCGGAATGGGCCCGACCCACGTTTTGTCCGCTCTCGAGAAAATGCGCGCGGTCACCACGCTCCCGCTTTCCGCACAACCAAATGCCGGCCTGCCGCGAGACGTCCAGGGACGTCAATTTTACATGGGTTCGCCCGAATATATGGCGACCTTCGCCAGGCGATTCGTGCAAGCCGGAGCTAAATTTGTCGGCGGTTGCTGCGGTACGACACCGACGCATATCAAGCTTATCGCAGACTCGATCCGCTCCATCAGCCCAAGGCAGGCGAGCTCCAATATTCCGACGAAGCCTGCTGAGGTTCGCGATCTACAGCCGCTCGATATCACGGTAATGTCGCCGGAAGACCGCTCAAATTGGTCACGCAAGATCGCCCGCGGCGAATTCGTAACATCGGTCGAAGTGCTCCCGCCAAAAGGTTGCGACGCTCAAGCAACGCTCGATTCGATCCGCCTGCTTAAAGTTGCAGGCGTCGACGCCGTAAACATCCCCGACGGCCCGCGTGCCCAGACGCGAATGTCCGCCCAGGCGACCGCCGTGTTGGTCGAACGCGACATCGGCATCGAGGCAGTTCTCCACTATTGCTGCCGCGACCGAAATCTGCTCGGGATGATGTCCGACCTGCTCGGAGCCGCCGCCCTAGGGCTTCACAATCTACTTATAATCACCGGCGACCCGCCAAAAATGGGGCCATATCCGGACGCGACCGCCGTTTTCGACATCGACGCCATCGGCCTGACGAACATGGCAAATAAGCTGAACCACGGCCTCGATATCGGCAACAATCCGATCGGGAAACCGACCGAATTTTCGATCGGCGTCGGCGTAAATCCGGGAGCTGTCAATCTGGAAGAAGAGATCCGCCGTTTCGAGTGGAAGGTCGAAGCCGGTGCGGAATATGCCATTACACAGCCAGTCTTTGATACGGAACAGTTGCGAACTTTCCTCGACCGCATCTCGCACGTTCGCATTCCGATCGTCGCCGGCATCTGGCCATTGGTCAGCTTTCGCAATGCGGAATTTCTGCACAACGAGGTTCCGGGCGTGAACGTGACGCCTGAGATACTTGAGCGTATGCGTTTGGCCTCTGAACGAGGAAAGGAAGATGCCCGCGAAGAAGGCATTGCGATCGCTCGCGAATCATTGCTCGAGGTTTGCGATGTTATCGCCGGGGTGCAGGTTTCGGCGCCGTTCGGCAATGTAAAATACGCTCTGCAGGTATTCGATGCCCTCGATGAATTTCAGACGCCGGTCGCAGCAACGACGCCAACGGTTTAGGAGAAATGTTAGGGCGTTAGGACGATCTTACCTAAAGCCTTGCTCTCGATCACCTGGCGGTGAGCTTCGGCCGCATCGGCAAGCGGATACGCGCGACGGACGTGCGGCCTCAGACTTCCATCCGCAAGTCCGGCATAAATCGCTTTATTGATCTCGTCCATCTCACTTGCGCCGGCGTTGAATAGCGACATTCCAAAGACGGTTGCATCCTTCGTCATCGCAAGCCGTGGCGTAAAATTCAGGTCGCCGCGGCTTCCGACCACGACTATTCGGCCGAATTTGCCAAGCACCTCAAAATCCCGCTGCAAGTTCTCGTTCGCAAGCATCTCGATGACGATATCGACCGAACCGACAGCATCGACTATCTCGCTGTAATGTTCGTCTGATGAATGATCGACGACGTGATCAACGCCGTTTTCGGTAGCAAGCTCTTTTCCGTCCTCCGAACTCGCTGTCCCGACGACCTTTAGTCCTGCTTTTTTTGCCCACTGAATTGTCGCGATCCCGACCGCTCCGGAAGCACCGTGAACCAGAACTGTCTCACCCGGTTTCACATTCGCTTTCTGAAACAGCGCGCGATATGAAGTGGCGTAAGGCGTGAAAACTCCTGCACCTTCTTCGAAAGAAACAGTGCCGGGCAAGCTGCCAATCTGATCTTCACGGCATAATGCAAACTGCGCGTAAGTACCGGTCAACGAATCGGCAATATATACTCGGTCACCCGGTTTGAAACTGCTCACGCCTTCGCCGACTGCCTCGACAACTCCGGCTCCATCCTTCCCCGGCGTGTACGGCAGCTTCGGCTTTACCGCATGAACCCCGGACCGGACGTAGGTATCGACCGGATTCACTCCGGCGGCCCTAACGCGAACTAGTACTTGGCCCTTCGTCACATTTGGCGTGTCGATCTCTTCATTCGACAAGACTTCGGGCCCGCCGAATTCGTTTACCAATATTGCATTCATCGTTTACTCGACCGTTACCGATTTCGCCAGATTTCGCGGCTGATCGACATCGCAGCCGCGGCGGACGGCTATGTGGTACGAAAGCAGCTGCAGCGGCACGACCGAAAGGATCGGCCCGAGCAGGTCGGAGGCTTCAGGGATCTCGATAACGTGATCCGCCACCTTTGAGCTCATTCCGTCACCTTCGGTCACGACGACGATGACGATGCCATCGCGCGCCTTTACCTCGACGATGTTTGAATGCGTTTTCTCATATCGCAGCTCACTGCCGGCGTTGCCCTGCTCTCGCGTGTTGACGACAACTACGGGCAGTTTTTCGTCGATCAAAGCATTCGGGCCGTGCTTCATCTCGCCGGCCGGATAGCCTTCCGCGTGGATATAGCTGATCTCTTTCAGCTTCAACGCACCTTCGAGCGCGACCGGGAAATTGATACCTCGGCCGAGGTATAGAAAATCCTGGACGCGAAAGAAATCCTTCGTCAGTTCCTCGATCGAATCCGCATCATTCAAAAGCTGTTCGATCTTCAGCGGAAGTTCCGCGAGGTCCTGTGCGAGCTTCTTGCCTCTGTCTTCGGTGATCGTCCCGCGCAGTTCGCCAAGATAAAGTGCGAAAAGATATAGAGCCACCATTTGGCATGTAAACGCCTTGGTCGAAGCCACACCGATCTCCGGTCCGGCATGGGTGAGGATCGTACCGTCGGCTTCGCGGTGGATCATCGAACCTTGAACGTTGCAAATGGCGAGCACCTTGCAGCCCTGCTGTTTCGCTTCCCGCATAGCGGCTATCGTGTCTGCCGTCTCGCCGGATTGCGAGATTACGATAAGCAGATCGGTATCGCTGAGCACCGGGTCGCGGTAGCGGAACTCGGACGCGTAATCGACCTCGACAGGGACTCGGGCGAGATTTTCGAGCATGTACTTTCCAGCCAGACCGGCGTGCCATGACGTTCCGCAGGCGGCGATCTTTATGGACGTGATCGAACGAAATTCTTCGGTCGAGATGTCCATCTCATCGAGATAAACTGTACCCGTATCGAGCGAGATGCGGCCCTGAACGGTATCGCGGACGGCTCGCGGCTGTTCGTATATCTCCTTGAGCATGAAGTGCTTAAACCCGCCCTTCTCCGCCATGATCGGGTCCCACGTGATCCGCTGCTGGTGTGGTTCGACGACGTTGCCGTCAAAATCCGTCACGCGAACGCTTTCTTTCGTTAGCACCGCTATTTCACGGTCGCCAAGAAAGAATACATCTCGCGTGTGCGCCAATATCGGCGGAATGTCCGACGCGACAAAAAATTCGCCGTCGCCAAGGCCGATAACGACCGGCGGGCCTTCGCGGACGGCGATCACTGTGTCCGGCTCATCGACGGAAATAATGGACAGTGCAAAAATGCCCCGCAGTTCGGCAACTGCCTTTCGGACTGCGAACTCCAACGACAACCCTTCGTTTTCCATGTACGCACCTATCAGATGCGCGACGACCTCAGTATCTGTCTCGGTCTTGAAGTCGTGCCCGTCCGCACCGAGTCGTTCCTTCAACGTGAGGTAATTTTCAATAATGCCGTTGTGGACAACGACGACCTTTCCCGATTGGTCGCGGTGCGGATGAGCGTTCTCTTCGGTCGGACGGCCGTGTGTCGCCCATCGTGTGTGGCCGATGCCATATGTCCCGTCAAGCGGATCGAGTCTTATCGCTTCTTCAAGGTTTCGCAACTTGCCCTCGGCCCGCCGGAGCGACAGATTGTGATCCTCATCGACCACGGCAATGCCGGCCGAATCGTATCCGCGATACTCCAGCTTTCGTAAGCCGTCAATGATCAACGGCACAACCTGTTTATTTCCAACGTATCCAACAATTCCACACATAACTTTCAGACTAAACTTTTCTACTCTTCGCTGGCACACCGACCACCAATTCACCGGGCTCGACGTCTTTTGTTACGACGCTTCCGGCTCCGGTCGAGGCACCGTCGCCGACCGATATCGGTGCGACCAGCATTGTGTCCGAACCGATCTTCACGTTATCGCCAATATGAGTCTCGTGCTTGTTCTTGCCGTCATAGTTGCAAGTTATAGTACCTGCTCCGATGTTCGTTTTTTCGCCGATCGTCGCATCCCCGAGATACGCCAAATGATTTGCCTTAGAGCCGCGTCCGAGCTTTGTCTTTTTAAGTTCGACGAAGTTCCCGACCTTTGCCCCGGCGTCCATCTGCGCGTGGCCGCGAAGATGAGCCATAGGGCCGACGGAACAACCGCCACCTACTTCAGAGTCCGAAATGAGGCAATTATCCAAAATTTTGACGCCGTGGCCGATATTGGCGTTGACGATCCGTGTGCCCGGAAAGATCGTGCACCCGTCGCCGATCTCGGTGTCGCCCTCGATCACGACGTTCGGATAGATGAGTGTATCGCGCCCGATCTTGGCTCGCTCGCTGACGTACACGTTCTTTGGGTCGATGAACGAGACGCCGTAATCCAGCATCAGCCGCGAGATCGTCCGGCGGTTCATTATTCGCTCAAGGTCGGCGAGCTGTGCGCGGTTGTTAACTCCTTCTATCTCTCGGGGTTCGGAGTGTTTATAGATCGCAACGTCATCGCCCTCCTCTCTTAAAAGTGCCGGGACGTCGGTTAGATAATATTCGCCCTGCGCGTTATCGTTCTGAACTTGCGAAATTGCGGTGAACAGCTTACGCGAATCGAAACAATAGATTCCCGAATTTATCTCGGTTATCTTGCGTTCGGCGTCACTAGCATCCTTTTGTTCGACAATTCTAAGGAACATTCCATCTTCATCTCGAACGACACGTCCGTAACCGGAAGGATCCTTTAGGGTTACGGTTAGCATCGTGCTCGAGGCTCCGCGGCTTCGATGTCCGTGATGTTGCTGAACGAGCGATGCAAGCGTATCGGGACGTATCATCGGAACATCGCCGGATAAGATCAGGAGCGTCGTATCTTGATCCGCCAGATATTCGCGAGCGGCATTAACTGCGTCTCCCGTCCCGAGCTGTTCCTTCTGAACGACAAATTCCACCAGGTCTTCCTTGAATTCCTCAAGTACTGCAGCCCGAACGTCATCACCTTGATGGCCTATGACGACGTAGATCTTTTTCGGTGCCAGCGCAGCCGCCGTCCGGCAGACGTGATTGATCAGCGGGCGTCCGTCCAATCGGTGCAAAACCTTGGCCCGGTCCGACCGCATCCGCGTACCAAGTCCCGCAGCAAGTATCAGTACATCTATCGATCGCGTTTCACTTGAAACCACTTCCATACACGGTATTGTCACAAATTATCTCGCTATAACCAATCGCGAATGCTGATACTCTGCTGCGTGAAAATATACCCTAAGTTGTGGCGCCTATCCATTAAGGACTGTCTTGGCGAGCTTGAGCGGGTCGTGGCGGACCTTTTCGCCCATATCCAATAGATCGGCAAAAATCACCTGCGTCCCCTCGATCGGCTCGTTTTCTATCGATCCGTGAACTCCGATCTGCTCGGATCCCTGTAGTTTGTAGGTTTCTGCCTGCTCGGGTGTGATAGGCGTGTTGTTTAGGATGATCTGATCAAATACCAAATGAGGTGAATACTCCCGAACGATCCGCAGATGTTCGCCCGACGAAAGCCCATCGGTCTCGCCGGGCTGGGTCATTAGATTGCAAATGAAGACCTTGCGTGCCCGCGAAGCGTTGATCGCGTCAGCAACGCCCTTGACGATCAACGGCGGTAAGAGGCTTGTGAAAAGCGAACCCGGACCGATCGTGATAATGTCCGCAGTTAGTATCGCCGCAACCGCCGCGGGCATTGGCTCGCAGTCTTCCGGCTCCAGATATAACCGTTCGATCCGTCCGCCTACCTTGCCGATATTCGTTTCGCCGCGCACCACCGACCCGTCAGCCAGACGGGCAGCGATACGGACATCGGTCGTCGTCGCCGGAAAAATATGTCCTTTGCTGGCAAGTATTTCCGATGACAACCGGACGGCTTCCGCAAAATCGCCGGTGATCTCGGACAACGCCGCCAGGAACAGATTCCCAAAGCTGTGCCCGCCCAGTTCACCGTTTCCTTCGAACCGGTGACGAAAAAGTTTCGAAAGCAGATGCGAATCTTCCGAAAGCGCGACCATGCAGTTGCGGATGTCGCCGGGTGGCGGAACATTAAGTTCGTCACGGAGACGGCCGGAGCTGCCCCCGTCGTCTGAAACAGCGACGATCGCCGACAGATGACCGATCTCTACGTCTGACGGAGTCGCTGAACCGACAAAAAGCTTCAGGCCGGACAGCAGCGTGCCTAGGCCGTTGCCGCCGCCCATCGAAACCACATTCACATTTCGCGTATATCCCGTATCGGAAGTCATTATTATTCCTTACTGAGCGATCTTTTGTGCCATCGTCACTGTTCGAACGGGCCGCTGTAGCTATTCGTGGAGGTTAAACCCAAGTCAACACTAAAAAAACACTTGTTACTTCGCCATCTGGTGTGGTAAATTTCTAATGCGGCTATTTCCGCAGGTTCCTGCCGGTCATTCACCGATTTTTTCGACAATTTACCGTAACCCATTCCATTAGCTGAGACCATCTCCAATGGCACATTCGCCCTTTATAATACACGAACAGCAGTTCCAGAAGCTCAAAGCCGTACTCGCGCGTCTGTGCGTCGAGTGTGCGGCCCGTGTCGTATTCCTGGTTGACCGTGACGGACAGACGATCGCTTTTCATGGTGACATTGGTGATATGGACACCACAAGTTTTTCGTCGCTCGCGGCCGGCAATGTCGCTGCGACAAGCAGCATGGCAAAGCTGATCGGTGAGGATGTCTTTCCGGCAGTTTTTCACGAAGGTGAACGCGAGAGCATATTTATCAGCGTCATTGGACGGAGCCTGTTGGTCGTGGTCTTCGACGAACGCTCAACGCTGGGACTGGTCAAGCTGCGAACGAAGCGGGCGAGCTTTGAGGTCGCAAGCATCCTCGAGGAGGCCGCACAAGGATCCAGTTTCGCACTCAGCCAAAACTCCGTCTTCTCAGAGATCACCGACGAAGACATCGAAAGTCTATTTGGATAATATATAGTTTGGAATAATATTTCCCCAGGCAAAAGCAATGACCTTCATCAATTACGCATCGCGAGAGATCAACTGCAAGATCGTTTATTACGGGCCGGGACTGTGCGGAAAAACGACAAACCTGCAATACATCTACGATTCGACAGCTCCACAGGCCAAGGGCAAGCTTATCAGCCTCGCGACCGAGACCGATAGAACGCTTTTCTTCGACTTTATGCCACTAGAACTCGGAACAGTGCGCGGGTTCAAGACGAGATTTCATCTATACACTGTTCCGGGCCAGGTCTATTACGACGCTTCGCGCAAGCTTATCCTGAAAGGTGTTGACGGCGTTGTGTTCGTCGCCGACAGCCAGGAAGAACGAATGGACGCAAACATCGAGTCGCTCTACAATCTGGAAGAAAATCTTGAAACGCAGGGCTACGACCTCAAGCAGCTTCCTTACGTATTACAGCTGAACAAGCGCGATCTGCCGAATGTCATTCCGATGCAGGACCTTTCATACGAACTGCAGAAGAAGGGTGAACCCGTATTCGAGGCCATCGCCACCGACGGAACCGGAGTCTTCGATACTCTGAAGGCCGTCGCGAAACAGGTACTCACGGAACTTAGAAAAAGTTGATCGCCAGATTTACCTTAAAGAATTAAAAAGCCGCTCCGGTCGTCGACCGTGGCGGCTTTTTACCTTCCCCTTGTTCGATAGATAGATTATTTCGGTTGGACTACCGAATCAATGACGTGGATTACGCCGTTTGACTGCATAACGTCTGCGGTCGTGACCTTAGATTTGCCGCCCTTTCCATCAGTCAGAATCACGTCTTTTCCTTCAAGCGAAGCGGTGAGTTCGGCACCTTGCACCGTCTTGAATGTTGCTTTGCCGTTGCCTGCTTCGATCGCCTTTACGATCGATGCTGCGTCCTGCTTTCCGGCCACGACATGATAGGTCAGAATGTCCGTTAGACCTTTCTTGCTCTCCGGCTTCAACAGCGTATCGACCGTTCCTGCAGGAAGTTTTTCAAATGCCGCGTTTGTCGGTGCAAACACGGTGAACGGCCCTGTGCCCGAAAGAGTTTCGACCAAACCCGCGGCCTTTACAGCAGCGACCAGAGTCGTGTGATCTTTCGAGTTTGATGCATTTTCCACGATGTTCTTGTCCGCAAGCATGGGCGCACCACCGACCATGGGATTCGTCGACGCGTCCGAATTCGTATTCGACATCGTTGTGTTGCCGTTCGTCGTATTCGCCTTGACCGTGCGATTCGCGTTCATATTGGCATTTGATGCGGTGTTAGTCGCGGGTGCACCGCATCCGGCAACAAGGCCCGCGGCGGCGAAAAGGGTAAGACCGATAGTTAGTTTCATATTCTTTATGTTCTCCAATAAACAGGATCTAAAAATTCCAGCGTCTCGCAGCCGATTCTAAATGGAGAGGAGCGGGCAGAACTCCTGGAATAAGGCTGCGAAACGCATTATATCGGTCTTCGCTCGAACTCTTGGGATGGATTCAAACCTTCTTATAAAATACAAAAGGCCCTCGCCCGAAAGCGAAGGCCAAAGATCTGCTCGGCAATAAGGAGTTCGAAATTAGTTAGCCAATGAAACGGAAACAGGGATCCCGTTGCTGACGATATCAAAAACCGGCGAACGCTTCTGTGCAAGCTGGATCAGCTCCTCCAGCTTTTCCTCGGGCGCGTCGCCTTTAACCTTGAAAATGATCCGAAGGTCCTGATATCCGTTACGGACGGTCGGGTCCAGGCCTAGAAAACCGCGGAGGTCGAGGTCACCTTCGTAGGTCGATTCGACCTCGTCGATCGTGATCCCCTGTGCCGAGGCGTGATATACAAGGGTGGTTGTCAGGCAGCCCGCGAGTGCCGCAAGGACATACTCAACCGGATTCGCTCCGGTGTCTGTGCCGAGCAAAATCGCCGGCTCGTCCTTTTGAAATACGAAGGGCTTTTCGCGCGTAAAAGACTGACACGCACCGTCATAATCATTCACTGTGGTTCGGTTCGCTGCGCCACCTTTCCATTCGTTTTTAGCCCGAAACTTGAATTTGGCGATCTCCTTATTTTCGTTGATCGCATCTATTGTGTCGAAAAGCTCGGTCACACTAACACCGTTTACCACTTTTCTTTGTTTTGTTGCTTCCTACATAGTTTTTATCTCCCTTTTTAGTACCCACCGGGATCGGCAGCAGCGGCCGCCGCGATCCATTTATCGCCCAAACCGAATTAACAAAAGACCGGGCCCACACCCACAAGCCTTTCCTGTTGTTCCGGGCTCAACGCCCCGATCGTCTCAAGGAATTTCGGATGTGTAATGCCGGTGCCGATATACGTCCAGCGGTTAGCCTGATGCTGGGTTTCGACGAACTGCTCGCGTTCCTTTTCGGTTGGATCGCGGCCGGTTGCGGCCTCAAACGCCTGCAGGTCAAAAAGTGTCTGCTGGCGTAGACCCGTGTCAAGAAATCCGCCCATTTCAAGGTATTCGTCGACGGCCGAGGCTATCTGATCTTTGGACATTCCTTCGGCTATCGCCTCGATCATCAGTGTGTCGAGCTTTGCATGCTGCGATTCTTCGAGCCAGTGATGTTTCAGAAGGCTCTTGAACTGCTTGTCCAGATTCTCCTCATTCCGAATGCTATCGAGGTAATGCCGCTGCGTCATCCACTCGATGTGTAAGATCAGCATTGCGACGGCCAACGGTTGATGCGAAAGTACCGCCTTCGCGATCTCGGAGGGCGGCCCGATAACCTTGCATTCGGTCGAAACTTTCGCCGTGAAATCCTCGCTGAATTTCTTAAAGAGCTGGATGTGCTTTGCCTCTTCGCTCGCGAATTGCAGAAACGCACGTACGCGATAATCGTCGCTATCTAGCGAGGGACGCACGTGGTCGATCACAAACGGAAGGATGAATTCCTCGACCAGGCCAAAAATGGATAGATACGCGTGCCCTCTGATCTGGTTAAGGATGCGTTTCTCATCGCTATTGAGAAAGTCGAGTCCATCGACCCGGGCTAGCGACTCTGGCATGAACCGTTGCGAGAAATCGAGCGTTTTGTCGCCGCCGATGATATCTTCGATCACCCAATTAACCCTCTGTGATGCTTGAATCGTGTCGCGGTAGTCATATCCGGGTATGATCCGCGGTGGTGTTGTTGTATGTATTGCGTCTAAAATAGTTATTCTCCGTAATTGACTTGTATCCGAGCCGATCTTGGCTCAGTTTTCTAACTTCCCTTGTTCGTTTCTTGGGATCTCTAGTGTGCCGGCCTGAGCACCGGGAAGACCGGCGGCGAATAGCCAACCTGTATCTTTTCGACCACGGAAAAACCGAATCGCTCATAGAGCTTGATGTTGCGCGGATTCGTTGATTCCAGATATGCCGGCAAGTGTTCTCTGTCGATGCGTTTTAGAGCGTGTTTCATCAACTCACCGCCGATTCCGAGGCTCTGGCTGCGGCTTTCGACGCCGATCATCGGCAGGTACCAATGCGGTACGTCCGGGTGGGACCGGTCCATCTCTTCAAGAAGCGGAAACAGGTCCTGCTGGACTATTTCCGAGGTCGATGACCAGATGAGCTGAAGCAGCTCATCCTCGTTCGGGTGAGCTCCCGGCGGAAGCCAAAGGGCGACACCAGAAAAATCAGGCGTCCGATAAGAACTGCCATTCTCGAATGCAGTGCCGGCAAACGCCCGAACGAATGAGGGAAACCAATCGAGATAGTCTGATGGGTCGGGGTACATCCACCGTGCGACCGGATCCGTGCCGAATGCCATGGTGATCGTTCCGACGACCGACGACCTTTCGGAAAGAAGCGAAGGGATAATTCGATCGATCTCCGCCGTCGATATGCTGATCTTTTCGGCCGTTGTCGCCTCGTAGAACGCCTCACTTGCCGGGCTGCCTAGTGTTTCCAACATCATTAGCTTTTCACCAATTTTCCGTTCTTGATAGTGACTTTGTCCGAGCCTCTTACTTTGACCCGGCCGATGCCCACTACCTCAATCTCGCAGCTGCTGCAGATGCTCAGAGCCGTCGAATTTCCATCGATCCAGGTGTTTCGTGTCGTACCGCCATCGTGAACCTTGACCTCGTACCGTTTTCCGTCCTCATTTCTTAGGTCGGCAGGAAACGCATAGGTCGCCAGCGCCAAACTGAGAATCACCAACATTCCGAATCTTTTGAAACCATTCATTTCCTTTCTCCTTTTTGACTGCGTTGCCGCAGGCTTACTCCAGTTCCAGTCCCAGCGTGCCGATGCCGTTTCCACCTTCAAGCTCAAGGTTCAGTGTCCCAACACCGTTGTCACCGACCGCCCATCGGAAGGCCGGATACCTGATACTCATGTCGCGTATGTAACTGCCGTTCTTCCCGTTATTGAGGACCCACGTCTCCATTGCCAACGTATTCAAAATGATGATCGTCCAAAGTCCGCGACGTCCGAATGCCCTTGAACCCTTTGCCGGGTCGACCCGTCCGTCCACCGATACGCCGCCACGCGATTCTTTGCGGGCGTTCTGCTGCACAAGCTTGATCAATTCTGCAGTTGCCTTGTCATAAGTTCCGGTCGGTTCGGGGAATGTCAAAAGGTTCCACTTCGGACGTTCCGCCAAGGCGTATTTCATCAATGCCTGGACAGCCAATACGTCCCCTTTCGTATTAACGCCATTTTTCCCTACTGAACCGTGCAGGTTGACCTGCTCCATTTCGTTGATCTCATCGATCTTTGCCATAATGTTTGCTCCACAAATAAAAATTCGAGATATATAACCGAGGCACTATCGCCTCCGCAATTGAAGACGCTTTCTTATTCGTGAAGCGGAAAAATTAATCCGTGAGTTCTTATATGAGCGGCAAAAACTGTGGTAAAATTCCGCATCTCCGACCAACAACCTCCCGCCGAAGGCGGCTGATTAATCATGAGTACGCGACCCGACCACGAGATCACGAAATTGCTGCTTGACTGGCGAGGCGGCGACGAGCAGGCTTTCGAAGAGCTGATGCCGCTTGTCTATCGTGAGCTTCGCCGCCTTGCTCGAAACTTCATGCGGCGGCAGAATCCGGGCCACACGCTTCAGACGACGGCTCTCGTCAACGAAGCCTACTTAAGACTGGTGGATTCCAACCGCGTCAATTGGCAGGACCGCAATCATTTCTTCGCAATAGCGGCCCAGTTGATGCGTCGTATCTTGGTAGATTCGGCCCGGAAGCGAAATAGCCAAAAACGCGGCGGCGATCTGGTGATGGTCACGCTGGATGAGAACGCCGAGATCGCTATCAAAGAGCAATCCGAACTTATCGCGCTTGATGAAGCTCTTACGAGGCTGGCGGAGATGAACGCCCGCCAATGTCAGATCGTCGAACTCCGTTACTTCGCCGGACTTTCCGAGGCTCAGATCGCTGAAACGATGGAAATATCTACGCGTACAGTACGGAGAGACTGGAATCTGGCGCGTGCCTGGCTTTTCCGTGAACTAAAGAACTCCGACTAATTACGAACGCTCGGCGTATGACCCCTGAAGAATGGGACAAGGTAAATGAGCTATTTAATACGGCTCTCGATCTCGCCCCGGGCGATCGCGAAGCCTATCTGAAAGGCGCCTGTGACGGGAACGAGCATCTCCTTTCCGAGATACGATCGCTCCTGGCAGCCGAGGACGAAGCAGGCGATTTTATACGCAAGCCGCTGCTCCCCGGCCTTCAGGATCTTAGCCATCCTGACCGTGAATCCCATTTGATCGGTAAGACCATCGGCAATTTCCTTGTCGAAAAAAGCATCGGCTCGGGCGGCATGGGCGATGTGTTTTTGGCGACTGACCTCCGGCTCGGGCGCAAGGTTGCGCTCAAGATGTTGCCTAACACTTTGGCCAGCGACCCGTCGTTTCTAAAGCGTTTTGAGAACGAGGCAAAGGCTGCAGCGACCCTGAACCATCCGAACGTCGCTACTATCTATTCTGTCGAAGAGATCGACGGCAAACAGGTCATCGCGATGGAGTACGTCGAGGGGAAAACGCTCGATCAGCTTACTCCATCGAAAGGGCTCGATATTGCGACATTTCTCGATTGGTTCACCTGCCTGTCGGACGCGCTCAAACATGCCCACGAACGCGGGATCATCCATCGCGACGTCAAACCCGGGAACATCATCATTACCCCGGCCGGCATCCCGAAGATCCTGGATTTCGGCCTTGCTCAATTCGACAGAACACGCTACGTCATGGGCTCGGACGAGACGAGCATCACCCAACCTGGCCAGATAATCGGCACGCCATCGTACATGTCGCCGGAACAAGCAGAGGGAAAAGAGGTCGATCATCGGACAGATATATTCAGCCTCGGCGTAGTGATGTACGAAGCCCTGACAGGAAGGCGGCCGTTTCTTGGTGCGACCCAGAGCAATGTCGTTGAAGCGGTTATCGAAGGCAAGTTCGAATCGATCGCGAAGCATCGGTCGGCTGTTCCACACGTTCTGGGGAAGATGGTCGAACGCTGTTTGGAAACGTCCCGACGCAAGCGTCTCCAGTCAATGCGTGAAATTCACACGATCTTGAAAGATGTTCGATCGGCGAGCGATGCGGGAGTTTCGATCGACAGCTTTGCTCGGAGGTTTTACCTCGAGGCAACTTCGCCATCGATGAACTGGGTGTTTGGCGCCGCGGGACTGGTCGCCATACTAACGTTTGCAGGATGGTATTTCATCTCCCGACCAGCAACTCCGCCCTTCAGCGTCGATAGGATCTCCATTCGAAAAATTTCTCAGACTTCGAATGTCGCCGTGGCCTCGATCTCTCCCGATGGCAGATCCATCGCATATGTCGCTTACGAGGAAAACGGTGATCGGTCATTGTGGCTTCGGCGGGTCAATGATCCGAACGCGATTCAGATAGTACCCCCGCAGCAGGTATTTTTTTGGGATTCGCCCGTTTTTAGCAGTGATGGCGAGTACATCTTTTACCTTACTGCCGAGCGGGGGGCCACGCATGGCACTATGTTTCGGGTGCCCTCGCTTGGAGGCCTGCCTAGAAAAATTGTCGAACGCGTCAATCATTTGGGAAACCTGTCCGCTGACGACCGGACGATCCTTTTCGTTAGATACGGCGACCCGGATCCTAATCGATCGGCTAATACGACCGATGCCCGGATTATGTCCGCAGATGCTTTGAACGGAAGTGGTGAAATGGAATATCGGCGGACAGAAGGCGAGACGATTCTGAGAGACCCACGATTCTCGCCCGATGGACGGTCGATCATTCATGTAATGAGGGAGCTAGTAGACGGTGTTGAGTTTTGGTCGGTCATGACACACGACATTGCTGAAGTTTCAGATCGAACCGTCTTGCGGCAGCGGGGCCGCATCGGCGAGATCGCTATCCTGCATTCCGCAAAAGGGCTCATAATGAACGCCGTCGACGAGGATTCGAATCGACGTCAACTGTTCCATGTTGCACTGACGGGCGGCGAAATAACTCGAATCACCAATGACATCAGCTCATATATGAATGTGAGCGTTGATCGGGACGGGCGCTTCATCGTTGGAGCTCAGCGAAACGACGAAGGTCGTATTTGGATCGGAAGGATGGATGACCCCTCGTCGATGACCCTGATGAACCGCGATACGATAGGACACCAGGTGGTAGATTGGACGCCCGACGGACGAATCGTGTTCGACGTACATCTCGACAGTCGCCTTTCTATCTGGATCTCCGACGCAGACGGCAAAAACGCTCTTCAGCTGACACCATCCGATTCGGACAACTCCGAACCTCGGGTGTCAGGCGATGGCCGGTTCATCGCATTTACTTCAAATAGATCGGGTTTTAATCAGGTCTGGAGAATGAACATTGACGGCGGATCTCCAAGGCTGCTTGCTGACGTACCGGGAATCACTCAATTACCAAGATTCGCCGCCGATGGCCGAAGTGTAGTATTTCGCTGGTTTAATATGGGATCTCCGCCGCTGGGCAAAGCTCTTATTGACGGAGGCAGTATCGAAGGGATCGAGAACCTCCCGCCTGCCGTGATCTATTACTGGGCAATGTCGCCGGATGGGAGGTCGACGGGGCACTCGCTGGATGACCGTAAGGACGGCCGTATGAAAGTGGTCGTGAGATCGGAGGGGGCGGCGGAGCGGATCCTTGATATTTTCCCCTCTCGGATATTCAAATGGACGCCCGGTAGCCGCCAAATTATTTATCAGGAACGGCTGAATGGCGAAAACCTCACAACCAAGTTGTTTCAGATCGACCCTAGCGATCCTGTTCGCCGACTCCTGCTTTCGACAGAGCCTGAAGATCTCCTGGACTTTTCGCTAGCTCCGGATGGCGAGCGCTTCGCCGTCGTGCGTAGCCGAACGGTCTCAAACGCTGTGATGCTGACCGCCGTCACCGAAACCGAAAACAGCAAGTAAAACGGAAAAGCCGCCGGAATTGTACCGACGGCTTCTCTGATAATGGCGGGGCCGACGGGACTCGAACCCGCGACCTCCAACGTGACAGGCTGGCGTTCTAACCAACTGAACTACGACCCCGCATATGGACTGGAACTGGTGGGCACGAAGGGACTCGAACCCCTAACTTCCTCCTTGTAAGGGAGGCTGTCTACCAATTGACGTACGTGCCCGAAAAACTTGATCTTTTTAACGTACTGTCGCCCACACTTGATATCAAAAAACGCGCCCGCAAACTTGCAGGCGAACTGAGATCCTACGAAAAATGTCGTTCCACTGTCAAGTATCGCTTGCCGCTAATTACCTATGAACCTATGTTCAGACCGTCCCTTCCAAACCGCACATAATCGGGCGAGATCTGCAGAACGGTTTGGATCAGCGTGCCCGCCAGAAGCCTGTATGCCTCCTGCGTCTCGGCGTCGTTCGTCTCTTTGCCGTTCATGTGACCTGCAAGGACCAGGCCGCTGAATGCGATGAGCGTGTCGTACATCTCCTGCTTATCGCGGTCGGACATCTGAGCCATCTCTGGCAGTTCCGCGAGGACCTCGTCCAGCCCATCCCAAAGGGTGTCGAGAGCTTCCTCGGACGGTTCGGGATCGTCGTGATAGACCATTGCCATTGTGCCGATGAAAAAGGTGAACGCCGCCGAAATATTGTTCGGCCTTCCCTTCGTCGCGACCTCCTGTTCGAAGGCCGTCTTAGTTGCCGCAAATATCTGGCTCAACAGCTCTTTCTCAGCAGGCGTTGTTCCAACCGTTTCGGCAAGTTTATCAAACGTGTTCACGCCGCTTACAGTTTTGAAACTTGTCGTTGCCGCGGGTCTGGCTGCCGGCGAAGCCTGCCGTGCGGTCGTGGCTCTTGACGGTGCGGTGCTCTTCCTAGCAGCTGCAGCCGTCGCGTTTCGTTTCGCACGGGCCCGAGCCGCCGCCTTCTGAAGCGCCCCGCCTACACTCTTCCGCATTGTCTGGGCTGCCGCCGAGCTACCCGCTCCCTCATAGGCCTTAGCATAACCTCCGCCCGCAGCCTCGCGCTGTGCTGATAAGCTCATCGCAGATAGAGATGCGAAAAAAGCTATGACCAGGATGCCAAAGCATTTATAAAATAGACGTTCACTGGCTCGCATAAGTACTCCTATGATCCACGCGTTAAAATATACCCGGAAAGATCTTTCAGCAAGCCGGACGCGGCGTCCAGCCCGTCAAGTTCGGCTAATGCCTCGGCATGGACCGATCGCGCGAGTTCTTTAGCCTTCTCGATCCCCAGCATGCTCGGATAGGTCGCTTTGAATGCGGCAGCGTCCTTGCCCGCAGTCTTGCCGAGTTTCTCAGTGGTCTGCGTAACATCCAGCAGATCGTCGGTTATCTGAAAAAGCAGCCCAAGCTTTTCGGCATATGTTTCGACAGCATTTTGGTCCGCTGCCGAAGCACCAGCGATCACCGCCGCGGCCCGTGCGGAAAACAGGATCAAAGCCCCGGTCTTATTGGCATGGATCGTTTCGATATCGTCGATCGAAAGTTCTTTCCCTTCGGCCTCGAGGTCCAAATGCTGGCCGATCACCATACAGGCTGCTGCCTTGCCGAGACCCGATATAAGTTCTATCTTGACAGCGTCCGTGAGATTGCGATCTTCGGCGATCGACTGAAACGCCAGAGCCTGCAGAGCATCGCCCGCGAGGATCGCCGTGGCCTCGCCGAATTTTATATGACACGTCTCGCGGCCGCGCCTTAGTTCATCGTCATCCATCGACGGCAGATCGTCGTGAATGAGCGAGTATGTATGGATCATCTCGACCGCCGCGGCCGTCCCGATAACCTTCCCGTCGTCGACGCGGAACGTCCGGGCCACTGCAAGCACGAGGGCCGGGCGAAAGCGTTTACCGCCGGCGAACAGACTCCACCTGACGGCGTCACGAAGCGTTTGCGGCGCAACGCCCTTTTGCGGAATCAACCGGTCAAGTTCCTTGTTAACAAGGCCTATCGCATCCTCGAAAAATTTTTCCAACTCGTTCATTAGCCCGAGAATTATCAGTTATTGCAGGAGAATTATCAATTTGGCCGCATTTTGATTCCACTGGCCTGATGGGTTAGATTCGGAGTTGAATATGCCGATCTCTTCAGACGAATTTCGTTCAACTCTTTCTCGCTTTGCTTGCGGGGTAACTATCGTCACGACCAAGAATGGAACCGGTGCTTTATTTGGAATAACCGTCTCAGCGTTCAGTTCGGTCTCGCTCGACCCGCCGCTTATTTTGATATGTGTCGACCGCTCGGCCGCTAGCCACGATCCATTGCTCGAATCCGGGATTTTTGCCGTAAATCTTTTGAACGTTGAGCAGGTTGCGATGTCTCAAAGGTTTGCTTCGCCGATAGAAGGAAAGTTCGATGGCCTTGAATTCACGCTGGGGGAATTCGGCCTGCCTTTGCTTTCCGGCTGCATTGCGAACCTGGAATGCCGCGTCCGCAATACCGCAGATGGCGGCGATCACACGGTATTTATCGCTGAGGTTCAGACCGCCTCGGTGGCCGATGGCGACCCGCTCTTGTATTTTCGCGGCGACTACCGCGCCGTCGGCGATTAAGCCGCTTCGCGGTCGAGCATTTCGCGAAGCTGATCTTCGCTGACGGCATACGTTTCATTGCAGAACCCGCAATTCATCTCGGCGCCACGGTCTTCGTCGAGCATCGCCTTAACTTCCCGCGGACCGAGCGCCGTTATCATCGAGATCGCCTTTTCATGAGAACAGTTACAGGCAAATCCTACTTCGCGTTCCTCCATGATCTCGTAATCAACTATTCCCAGGGCCAGTTGGATCAGATCTTCCGGTGACGCCCCGTCCTTGATCACCGAAGTTACATGCGGTGCGTGTCGGATCGTGTCTTCGATCATCGTAATGATATGTTCATTGGCTCCGGGCATCATCTGGACCATAACGCCGCCCGCTGCCGAAACGAACGGGGCAGAATTATGTAGCAGGACCCCGAGCATCACCGCGGACGGGATCTGTTCCGACTTCGCCAGGTAGTAAGCAAAATCTTCCGCGATCTCGCCCGATGTGACAGGTACCGAACCGATATAAGGCTCACGGTGGAGGCCAATATCAAAGCCCGATTCGCGAATGACATGAAACATCCCGTTGCCGACGATCCCGCTTACGTCAAATTTTCCATTGTCTTTCGGCGGCAGTTCTGCGACGGGATTTTTGACATAGCCTCGCACTTTGCCGTCTTTGGTCGCTTCGGCGATGATGCCGCCCACTGGCCCATCGCCTTCGATCTTGGCGGTCAGACGGTCAAATTCCTTCAATGTCGAACCGAGCAACAGAGCACCGGTCAGCATCCGTCCCAATGCCGCCGAGACGGTTGGCGAAGTCTGATGCCGCCGTATCGCCTCGGCCGTGATGTCAGTTGTGACCGCAGCGAGCACCCTAATGGTCCCTTCAGCCGCAGTGCCATGAATGAGTTTGTCCATATCTTTCAAGTGTCAGAAATGCACGGCGCCAAAGTCAAATCGGCGACGCGGACGGTCAACGAGCTAACTTCAAGTATCACATTAGATAACCACTCCAGATGTTGACGGCACTAGCCTTACCACTACATGATGTGGAAAAAAGTCTTGACAACACAATATTTCGGGTTTAGGATGAAGAACGAATCAGATGCACTCCTGCACGCAAACTCAATTCGAAAAAGTTCTGTCAATCGTTCCGAACGCATTCGCCTTCGATTTTCAGAGTGCTAAAATATAGGAAAACCCAGTCAGATTGCCGACGATGGCAATGAGGAGAAATGAGCGACCATGAGCACAGTTCTTAATACAGGCATTGGCAATGAAATAAACGCCGTAGGCAACGGAAATGGCAGCGGCACCGCTATCAGCCGCGAGATCCGTCCGCTTGGGCTAAATGCCCAAAAGGTCGTCGCCAAACGTTACGCGATGAAGGACGAACACGGCGAACCGATCGAAACCTGGAATGACATCGTCCGCCGCGTCGTCGCTCACGTTTCGACCGCTGAAGCGGATCCACATAAACGCTCGCTTTTCTACAACGACATGACTGCGGTAATGCTCAACCGCGAATTCGTCCCGAATACGCCGTGCCTCGTAAACGCGGGTAAACCGAAGGGCCAGCTCGCTGCGTGCTTTGTCCTGAAGGTCGAAGATTCGATCGAAGGCATAATGGAACACGCTCAGAATGTCGCCATTATTCACCAGACCGGCGGCGGTACCGGGATGACGTATGAATCTCTTCGGCCTGCGGGTTCAATGGTCAATTCGACTCGCGGCGTCGCCAGCGGCCCGGTTTCGTTCATGAACATTGTCAATCAGACGACCGAAGTCGTAAAGCAAGGAGGCGTCAGGCGCGGTGCGAACATGGGAATTCTCGCCGTTGCTCATCCTGATATTCTGCGGTTCATTCACGCAAAGAACGACCAGACAAGCCTCACGAATTTCAACATTTCTGTCACCGTTACCGATCTATTCATGGACGCGGTTGACAGTGGCGTTTGGTTCCAGACCGAATTCAAAGGCGAACCGTGGCAGCAGGCTGTATTCGATCCTGCGACCGGTGCCGATTATGCAGTGTATCGGCGTCCGGACGGCTCGACCGCCACGTTCGCGGACAGGCTTGCGTTTGAGACTTCCGACCTGTCGGATTGCACCGTCGAGCCGCCGCCGCTGCCCGGAATGGTCTTTGCTCCCGACATTTGGAACCGCATAATCGCCTCGGCACATAAATACGCCGAGCCAGGCATTGTTTTTATCGACGAGGTAAACCGCCACAATCACATGATGGCGTCGATGGGTCCGATCTACGCCTGCAACCCGTGCGGCGAACAGCAGCTTCATTTCAACAATTCCTGCAATCTCGGGTCGATCGACGTTGCGAAATTCTATACCGCCAAAGGCGATGGCTCCGATCCGGATCAATGCATCGAGTTGGAACGCCTTGCGGCCGTCACGCACGTTTGCACTCAGTTTCTCGACAACGTCGTTGACGCCGGCTACTTCCCGCTTCCGGAGATCGACGATGTAGTAAAACGGACGCGTCCCGTTGGGCTCGGCATCATGGGCTTTGCTGACCTTTGCCTGAAGCTTGGTGTCACATACGGCGAGGACGATTCACTCGAACTCATCGACAAAGTGATGGGATTCATCCGCCGGGAAGCTTGGACCGCCTCGCTCAAATTAGGCGCGTCTAAAGGCGTATTTCCCGAATTCGAAGCTAACCGCGATGCCTACGCGAGATTTATTTATGACGAGGTCGGCATCTCACGTGACACTCCTTTGACGCCCAGAAATTATGAGGTCACCACGATCGCCCCGACGGGGACGATCTCACTCGTTGCCGAAACCTCGTCCGGGATCGAACCGAATTTTTCGTGGGCATACGTTCGTCAGGACACGCTCGGGACGCGAACCTACGTCCACACCCCGGCGGCCGAAGCTCTTGGCGTCGAGGTCGATCAAACCGATGAAGCCTCGATAAAGGCAGCGGCCGAGTTTGTGGTGGAACATGAAGCCGAGCTTCCGCCGCATTTCATCTCGGCGATGCAGATCAGTTCGCTGCAGCACGTCAAGGTGCTTGCCGCAGCACAGAAACACGTCGACAACGCGATCTCAAAGACCTGTAACGGCGCAAAAAACGATACGGTCGAATCCGTCGACGAGCTTTATCACCTCGCCCGAAAACTAGGCTGCAAGGCCGTGAGTTATTATCGCGACGGCAGCCGCGAGGGCCAGGTCCTAAATGCAATGAAATCGGGAAGTGGACAGGAAAAGGCTGACGAGGAAACCGCAAGCTCTGCCGAGATGACACCGTCCGAATCGGCGGTTGCCTCGCTTCTCCGTGTGGAGAGGCCCCGCGAACTCCAGGGCTCGACCTGGCGAATTCCGTTCGACAACCAGAACCTTTACGTCACCGTAAATCACGATGGCGAGCGTATTCTCGAAGTGTTCGTCGCTGGGCCGATAAGTGCGGGCGTCGGCCTGCTTGCCTCGAAAATGCTTCGCGGGGGTTTTCAGGTCAAAGAGGTTGCTCGCAGCCTGAACAAAGTGACCGGAACGCACGCCGTTTGGTTCAACGAACGTCTACTTACATCACCCGAACAGGCGGTCGCGGAATGTCTGCAGTTGGTCGACCGAAGGCTGAAAAATCTTCCGGCGTCCGAGCGCAGCATTCAAAAGCAATCGGTAGCGGCGGCAGCCGAGACCTATGGCGAGATGTCCACGCTGATCGGCGAATGCCCGGAATGTCAGGGCCAACTCGAACACGCCTCGGGCTGCGACTTCTGCCGCGATTGCGGTTATTCCAAATGTAAATAGAACTATTGCTTGCGTTGATCTGGCGTTCGTGTTCTGCGGAGCATGAACGCCGGATCGATTTGCACGGCCTTGGCAAAGTTCTTTTCCGCCAAACGCGTCATTCCGAGTTTCTGCAGCCGTAACCCCAGCACCCAATGAAAATACGGATCCGGTGGAGTGATCTTGTCTGCTTCCGCTTCTAGTTCCTTAGCCGCTCGCTCGTTTCCGCCATCGGCGGCGGCACCGGCCAGCATATTTAGTGTTAACGGACTGGCAACACGGTTTTCGATCGCAGTATTCCATTCGACTATCGCTTCGTTCTTGCGGCCTTTCTGCCATAGAGCTTCGCCCTTTTCTTCTCGGGCGGCGAACAGGTCCGATCGAACGTCCATTGCCTGATCCAAACTTTCGATAGCCTCGCCATGCCGTCCCAGACGATTTAGAATCGCTCCCCGATAGTAGAGGCTCAACGCCTTCGGCTGGCCATCCTGTACATCTGCCGCCTGAGATAAAAGCTTGATCGCTTCGTCCGTATTCCCCGATAGGAATTCAACCCACGCGAGCCTCGGAATGGCGTAGGTATTCGTGAATATCCCATGGTCGATCGCCGTCCGCAGCCTTGCTTTCGACCGAGCAATGTTCGTCCGATCCGCCTGGCTTAACCATTGTGCCGGGTTCGCTTGAGCGAGAGCGAGTTCATCCGGGATCTGCAACGCTTCATATGCCCTTTCGCCAGTCGATTCGTTGTAACGGATCCAACCGCTGTGCACGTTGATGCCGATCCAAAAGGCCGCGAACGCTAAAAACGCATATCCGGCGATCTGAAATTCGCCCGATGAACGGAGCGCGAAATGGTAGAACATCGAATCGGGGTGTCCCAAGACATGCCAGGCTTTCAACGCCACGAATGTCGTCACGATAGCGATGCCTATCGCCATCAGCATCGGGACGATCTGATAAACGTTCCAGACCGCAAAAAGGCTGGCGGTAAAGATGATGACGCCCGCGATCTCCTCGGGCCAAGTCAACGAATAGTTAGGCTTAAGCTCTTTGGGTACGCCGACCGCCGGCTTTCCAAAGCCGTAATACAACGCGTCATTGGGGCAAACGCTGATGCAGTCCATGCATTTCATACAGCCCGGATCGACGACCATTCCGTACTGCTTGACCTCGGCATGAACTTTCACATTTGAGGTGCAGACGGCCGTACAATGGCCGCATTCGTGGCATGCGTCGGTGACGCGGATCTTGCCCGGAGCGACCTTGTCCGCAACGGCAAAAAATCCCCCGTATGGGCAACCGTAAGTGCAAAACCCCTTCGACCCGAGAAAGTAAACGGTCATGAACCCGACCACAAAAAGAAACGGAATGGCGACCCATACTGGCGGAAATGTCGCCCAGAATTCTGTCGTTATCAGGTGGTTAGTGAACTGAGGAAAAAGCGGGTCAGCCGCAGGTTTGGTGAGCGCCCGCAGAACCGTCGGCCAGACAAACATATACAATGCCGCGATCAAAGGGATATAAACCAGTAATCGAGACCGAAATGCCTTTGGCTTCAAGCCGACCTTCTTAAGCATCCATGCACACAGGTCCTGAAGCGCGACGATGTGGCAGCCCCATCCACAAACGAATCTGCCGAAGATCAAGGTTGCCGTGATCGCCAAAATGAAAAAGATGAAGCCCGCATTGACCGCTCCGTTCTGCAACGTGAACATCGCTTCGGAAGGTTCGATCGGCGTTATTGTCGACCCCATATACTTCCACTGAATGATATGGGCGATCATTAGCAGGTTGAGCGCGATGAGTGCGGCCGCGCGCCATCGGCTCGTCCGCGAATTGGCGATCGCCGCCTTCGGCGTTGGCTGTCCCTGCAGCACCGGCAGTTTTATCGAACGCTTTTGCTTGACCTCTTTTGGGCCGCAATCATTTTTCATCATTCTTTGAAATTGAATCCGAGCAGGTCCCGGCGGCGAAGACCGTCTACGTAATTCAATTAAAACACAATTGGACCGAGTGGCTAATCTACCGGTAAGTGGCAATTGAGGAATTCGCTGTTCCTGGAGATTTAACCTCGATTCGTCGTTTATAGACTTTGGTGACCTCCCCGCATTTGTGTTAGAATTATTCGATAGTTATCTATAGTTTTGGCTGGTCATAGGGGTTTTCTTTTTGGCCGCTGCATATTCAAGGGAAACCAATAGGAGAAGAAAGATGATGAATTTTCGGAACGGCTTGTTCCGTGTCGTTTTGTCGGCATTTGGGATCGGTCTTTTGGTAGTTGCTTTTCTAAGCATTTCGGAGACCGACACCGAAGCCGGACCACAAGGGGAAACCGGAACGCTTGAGAAGATGATTGTTTCAAAAGGCACGATCAATATGACGATCGATATGGGACGGCTCAGCGGCAAGACCGGTCGCCCGACCGAAACCTCATATAAATTTGAAGCCGAGCCGAACTCGTTCTTTACGATCTTTGCGTTCAATAACGAATTTCGCGGCACTCTGCCGAGCACGATGAACATAGTTCAGAGTGAAAAAGCCGAAGTTCCCTCCGCACTTGCAGGCTCGTTCGATACTTTGATGATCGAAAGCCTTCCGTTCGGCGACAGTGAATACGAACTCGGCGTTCGTGATTCAAAGACCAGCTTTAACTATTTCGATATCGAAGGCCAGCTAGTTGAATATGTAGCCGAAGGCCGCCAGCTAACAATGCAGGAAGGCCGTCTTCTTTTGTCGAGGGACTTTGCAGAAAGGCTGGGCCGTCCATCCGATGCAGGTATCGTCGTCGGCGAAATAAACATCGATGCGACTATGGTCCCGATCGAGGTGACTCAGGTTGTCAACGGCGACACGGTTTCCAATAAGCTTCCGCCGATTGGTGATAACGCCGGAACTGTTCCCGGGCCTGATGTCGTAGTGGGCGACGTTTATGGGCTAGCTCAATTTGGGAGCGCGAGCGGCGACTATGTCGGATTGGCAGTCGGGACCAACTCCTGCAATTACGGCACGGTCGACCTGAATTGGTTCGCCCTGCCGAACAACGATCACCCGGTCATTCCGCAAAACCTTTATCGCATGAGCGGAGGGCCGAGTAATGACGAACGTTTTGAACAGATCGGCCAGTCAAGCGTAAAACATGCATTTACTGCCTTGACGCAGAACCTTTGCGGCCTTGGCTGCAACGGTGTCGGCGGCAGCCGCCTCGGTTCGGGTTGCTCGGATCCTTACTCAGCAAGCCTGAATGCCGGACCAAGCCTTGGTTCGCGAGCTTGGATCAATCCGTTCACCGGATTCTACCCGCGTGGCGATTCGGGCACATCGCCGAACAGCCATTCTGGACACACACATTTGGGCCCGACCCATCGCATCCTGACCCCGATCAGTGATCTCAGTTCTACGACGAATCCGGGAGCAACCTATTACGCAGAAGCACAATACGTTACCCCGCATGAATATCAGTGGTGCCTGACCAATCCGACCCAGTGCAACCTTTACAATAACGTTTCGTACCGTCAATACAGCGTAAACGGCAGCGGCAGCCCGTTCACCTTTTCGCCGGTAGGTTCGACCGTTAGAGAAAAAGTGGCGGTCGAAGCTTGGCCAGGTGCGACCTCAGTAGAATTTGCTCCGGCACCGGGCGTTGACGGCATCGGGACGGTAGCCTATAAAGTGACCAATCCTGCGCCGGGCGTCTGGCGATATGAATACGCGGTTTTCAACCAAAATATCGATCGCGCGATCCGTTCGTTCAGCATTCCTAAGAACGCCGGTGTAACGATTAGCAGTGTAGGATTTCACGCTCCGACACAGCATCCTGGTTCGACATTTGATGGAACTGTTGGCAATGCAGGATTTAGCAGTGAACCTTGGGCTCAGGACCAAAGCGGTTCGGCGATGATCTGGAGTGCGGAGACGTTTATCCAGAATCCGAACGCCAACGCGATCCGCTGGGGAACGATGTACAACTTCCGCTTCGAATCCAATCGGCCGCCCACCAGCGGGAACGCCACCCTCGGCTTCCTAAAGACCGGCGAACCGATAACGGTTCCTGTTCAGGTTCCCGAATCATCCGCATCGACGGCAGCCGTTTCGGTCGCTGGCCGCGTGATGACCGCCGGTGGAATTGGCGTTGCCGGTGCTCGTGTTGAGCTCACGGACGCACAGGGCAACACCCGTACGGCAGTTACAAGCTCGTTTGGTTTCTACCGGTTCGATAATGTTGTTCCGGGCGGAACATACACCGTCGGCCCGTCAGCAAAACGGTTCTCGTTTATACCGCAGCAGATCGTGATTAACGACAATGTGTCCGGACTGGACTTTGTTGCGAACTGATCCGGCATGCGGAACTAAGAAAAAAAGCGGCTGGCAATTCTACTGCCAGCCGCTTTTCCTTGCGCCGAATCTGTCACTGCGTCCGTATCTAGATCTTGCGGCTTGCCGCGAGCGATCTAAGTCAGAACCGCGGGCGTGAGCCCGTCTCGAGGACTAACGACACATTCCCCCGTCACAGTCGAAACCCGAAACAATTACCCAACTGTCGAAGACGTTTCCAAAATGATAAGAGAGGGACCTCGAGTCACTGCCTTTATTGATTTCTGATCGGGTCACTGTTTTTGTCAGGCGTTACGCTACTTTGGAAGGTAGCCCGAATGACACCGGACTCGTCCATATAAAAGCGGACGTAGGCGGTTTCACTTGGTTCTTGACCAATTGGTTCGGCGATAATTCGATAAGTTGCACCATCGACGCTCAAATGGAAACGATACCCCCAATCTTCTCCGTCTGACAAAGCCCCCGATACTAAACCCGCATTAACTAATTCACCCAAAGAGCCGTAGCTATTCTCACCGACGGACTGCCGATAGGTTTCCTGCGCCTTTCTGATCTCGCGAAGGCGATCAAGTGCATTCGAGGTTTTCAGCCGCGGGCTATTGACGCAGGATGTAAATATCAAAAGGGCGATCAAAATCGAAGCTTGCCTGACATGACCGGTCAAACGTTTCAGCCTCCCGGCAATCGAATTCTCCATCAACATATTAGTGGGACGGCGTATGACTGTGCTCAAATCCAGAGCGATGCCGGAATCCGCACTCGAAACCCTGAGATACGTGGCCATGTGTCGCGGAAAAACCGCTGAAGCTGGCTGATGGTTATGGTCTCGGGCCGCGAAATTTTAGGATCCTGTCGGCATCTAATTTCCAATCCTCGTGGGTCGCGTACTCGTCCATCATTCGGCTAAATTCCTTGTCTCTTTTCAGGACGATATTCTCTGTTTCATTCGATGTGGCATGTAAAAGGCGGCCCTTAAGTCGTGATTTTGTCAGGTGGCCGTCGAAATGATATGTGGTGCCTGGCAGAACCGTCTTAAATGAAATCCTTCCAGTTTTCTCATCAAACTCCTGATCCACCAGAACTCCCGTCGGAGGATCACCGACAAGCCTCGTCCCGCTACCGCCAGCAAATAGGCCATAGATACGGTCATCTTGTCTCCAAATCTGGACCGAATATCCCCATTCATGTTCGCCATCGCCTTCGACGTTCGTGAAATTTCCAACCACTTTGACCGGAGACTGGGTAGTCGGCATATTTCTGGAAAGGTCATGACTGCTTGAGATAGCTCGGCCCAAATTATCAGATCGCGTATTCTGACACGCTAAATCTCGGAGGTTGAGCGATGCGCTTATCGTTTTCTGGAGGTCAACAAGACGAACTTTTTGACCATTGGATAGAGTCACAGGATTTTCGCCTTTCACTCGGCGATTTGCAATATTCCACACCGCGCTGTCGGTAAAATAACCGAGTCGAAACAGCACTCTCGTTTTCATTTCGCACCTGATCTCAAATGAGCGCTGAACCTCCCGTATGTCGCTCGCGGGAATCGATTCTGTGAGGGGCAATGGAACGACAAATCGCACGTCATAAACTTCGCCTGCCGAAAGAAGCCGCAATCCGACTGAACTGTGATCGGCATAATAGAAAGCCGAAGCCGCTTCAAAAACCTGACTGGAAATGATCAATGAACCCTCCGCATTCTCATCTAGCGAGACGTACGGCCCATTCGCACCGAACGTCTGCCTCGGATCGATCGCGAATAGTATCCCGATTCCCGATATGTTCTGCAGCCGAATTCCCATCTCCAGCTTTCCATCAACGACGCGCACCTCGTGCACTTCCATCTTGATGTGGTGATCATAAGAAATGGAGGTCGATGACAGGTCGATCGCATCGGATACGTTTCGGTCGGTGGGCGCTATGGGGAGGATAGGGAGAACAAATAGAAGTGCGATTTGAAAAACTGTTATCATATTTCTCGATCAGTATTGCGACTCACAATATGATAACCTCCGACGCAAGTCTGCGGCAAAAAAAGTGAAGATTCCATTATGCGGGTGGCTTAAGCCAAAATGGAAAAGGACGCTAAAACGCCCATTTGACTTATTCGGAAATTTTCCCACGCCCTAAAGTGACGTGGCTATGTGCCGCGATAGGCGGGAAGACGGCCTTTCAGATAGTTCCAGCCGAATATTTCGGCTATGCCGCCGATCCGACGTTTATCTAACATAGACGTTCGGCAGCGGTTTGTCGCCTGCTGCACCGAAGCCGACGGCTTGGAAGCCTGCTGTGGAGCGGAGCAGGTACCAGATGTTGTCGGACGGGCGGAAGACCGCGGCGTCTGCTTTTCCGTCGCCGTCGTAGTCGCCGGGAACCGGAAGATCGGTCGCTACTCCGAACGGGAACGCGTAGAACGTGCCGTCTTCAGATCGCAGAATATACCATTCGCCGGTCGATGGCCGCCAGAATGCAATGTCCGCTTTGCCGTCACCTGTGTAATCTGCAGGAACCGCTTTGTCGGTCGCCGAGCCAAACGCGAAAGCACCATTGCCGCCGTCCGAACTTCGCAGATACCACCATTCGCCACCCGAA
>JBGTKY010000048.1:0-23947 GCA_041744395.1 Pyrinomonadaceae bacterium
GGTTTGACGCTCCTAACAGCTACTGGAAATTCAGTTATGAGTTTCGTTTTTTGGAAAACCGGAAAAGCGCATTGGAGAAATCGGCTTACCAATACTTCCGAGAAAATCCCGGCGAAAACAACGCCGAAAGAGCAAAGCGAATCAAGAAAAATAACAAGCAGCATAACAAAGCCTGGAAAAAGTTTGGAGTTCTTGTTTCAAAAGGGAAAATATCGAAAGTTTCGCTTCTTTCCCAAGAAAATCGAGAGATTGTCGTTCCCATAAACCTTTCGCCGGAAATCAAAAATGCTTTAGCGCAGACGAACGGCACGAATGAAATGCCCGATTTTAGAATCCAAATAAAAGGAAAAATCTACTCCAAAACAAAATCTAATCTCAAGTTTAAACAAAAAATATCATCTTCATACGTTTGTCCGACAAAAATGATTGTCAACGGAATACCGAATTGGATGATGAATACTTGTGGCATTTACATCAGAGTAGCTAACGAGAGCAATAAAATTTTTATCAGCTCGACATCCAGACTGTGAATTAATAAAAATGAAATCTTCGCTCTTACAATCGCTGTTCGATGAGCAGGAACGCCGACCTATGAGCGTTTCGGAACTCAACGAACAAGTCAAAAACTCACTCGAAAAAAGTTTCGCGTCCGTCTGGGTCGAAGCCGAGATTGTAAATTTCGTCGCGGCAAATTCCGGTCACTGGTATTTCACTTTGCACGACGGCGATTCGCAGCTTCGCGCCGCGTGTTATGTTCGCAACAACAATCGAATTCGGTTTCAGCCTTTTGACGGGCTTCAAGTTCGCGTGCGCGGAAAACTTTCGGTTTATCAGCCGAAAGGTGAGTATCAAATGCTGGTCAAATCGCTCGAACCGGTCGGCGAAGGCGCGTTGACCGTCGCTTTCGAGCAGATCAAAGCAAAACTTGCCAAAGAAGGCCTGTTTGATACGGAGCTCAAACGCCCGCTGCCGCCCTTTCCGCGTCGTGTCGGGATCGTTACCTCGCCGACCGGAGCGGCCGTTCACGACATAATGACCGTTCTCGAACGCCGTGCCAAGACCGTCAACGTCGTCATTGTCCCGACACTCGTTCAGGGCGACCGTGCCGGCGAGCAGATCGCCAAGGCGATCTGCCTGGCCAACGATTTTAACGTGAGGGCGTCAGAAGCCCAGCAGATCGATGTGTTGATCGTCGGCCGCGGCGGCGGTTCGGCCGAGGACCTCTGGGCATTCAACGAAGAGATCGTCGCCCGGGCGATCCGTGGTTCGCTGATACCGGTCATCTCCGCCGTCGGCCACGAGGTGGATTTTACGATTGCCGACATGGTCGCCGACGTCCGCGCACCGACGCCATCCGCCGCCGCGGAGATCGTCGCCGCCAGCGAGGCCGAGGTCCTGCGGCTCGTCGAACAGCGTTCGGGCCGGCTTATCCGTTCGATGCACATGATCGTGTTGTCGGCGCGGGCCGATCTACAGTCTATGGCGATGGCACCGGTCTTCGCCGAATTTCCGTCGCAGCTCCGCGAACGGCGACATCATTTAGATTCGCTTGTGATGCGTGCGGAGGACGGCGTCGAAAGCGTCATGCATTCGCTCGAGTCCCGCCTTCGCGCCGCCTCGCAACGCCTTTCGCCGATCGCACTTGCACGAAAGGTTAGCGAAAATACACGGCGGCTGGCGATTCTTGACCACCGGCGGTCCGCACTTGCCGGCGACATGACGATCGCACGGCAGCGAAAGCTCGAATTGAAGATGGCAAAGCTGCACGCGCTCTCGCCGCTCAACGTCCTCGACCGTGGTTTCGCCCTCGCTCAAACGCCTGACGGCAGGATAATCCGCACGCCCGGCGACGTTTCGGTCGGCGACAACATTAGCGTTCGCGTGGCTAAGGGAAGCATTGCGGCAAAGGTAACGAAAGTTGAAACGAATTAGGAACGAATAAAGGGTGAAGAAGTTTTTATTGATAGCGGGCGTCGGGTCAGTAATTGTCGTCGCGCTGGCAGGCATCGGCGGATATTTGTACTGGCGAAGCTTTCGCGACACGCCGCAGTATTCGCTGGCTCTGATGATCGATGCTGCCAAACGCGGGGACGATGTCGCCGTCGATCGGCTTGTCGATACTGACGCGGTGGTCGAGGATTTTGTCCCGCAGGTGACCGATAAAGCTGCTGAGCTTTACGGCCGCGGCCTTCCGCCGGACGTTGTCACCAGGCTGGCGACCGTTGCAACACCGTTCCTGCCGGCGATCAAGGATCAGGCGAGGGCACAGCTGCCGAATTTCATCCGCCGCGAGACGGCCCGGTTTAATAGTATTCCGTTCGCAGCAATGGTCCTCGGGGCCGACCGATATCTTGATATTTCGATCAATGGCGAAACGGCGACAGTCCGGTCTAAGCTGCCGGAGCATGGCTTCGAAGCAATGATGCGGCGCAGCGGCGAGCGATGGCAGATAGTCGGCGTCCGCGACGAAAAGCTAGCTACCGAGATCGCCCGCGTCATCGGCCAGCAATTGATCGCCGCCGCAAAGGATGGCGATATAAAACAGGCGGCACGCGACCTGGGAGTTGAGAATATCGATGAACTACTGAAACAGGTCGAAGAATTAATTAGGTAAAAAAGAATGGCAAAAACATTTGAATCATCGCTCGATGAACTGGAAAAGATAGTCAAAAAGCTCGAGGACGGCGACCTGCCGCTCGAAGAAAGCCTCAAGCTTTTCGAAGACGGCGTTAAGCTCTCGCGTGATTGCCGCGACCGCCTCACAAAGGCCGAACGCAGGATCGAGGTATTAATGAAAGACGAGGCCGGCGAGATCACTTTGGAAGAGATCCCGACCGGCCCGGTTGATGACGATGATGATGACCAGCCGTTCTAGTTCGGCTTTTTCTCGGTAGCGGCCTCGCGGGCGGCCTTTCGCTGCTCGATCAAGCTACAGGCTTCATAGGCTCCTGTCGGATCGACCGCCGAACGCCCGACCTCGACGTGCTGTATCTTGCCGTCTTTATCGACCACGAACGTCCCGCGTACGCCGATGGCCGTCGTCTCATTATAAAGCCCGTATGCTTTGGTCGCCTCGCGCCGCCAATCGCTCAATAGCGGAAACGTCACGCCTAATTGCTTACCGAATTCTTTGTTTGACGGCGAGCTGTCCATCGAAATGCCAAATACCTGTGTTTCTGTTGCGTCGAATTTTGCGATATCAGACTGATACGCTTTGAGTTCGGCCGCTCAGCCACCGGTGAAAGCGAAAACGTAGAACGCCAGCACGACATTCTTCTTTCCGCGAAAATCGCTCAGCTTGACGGTCGTTCCGGCCGTATCTCGCAGCTCAAAATCCGGAGCGGTATCGCCGACCTTCAGATGCGTCGTGGGTGCCGTCGGCGTCTGCCCAAATGCTCCTAAAGCGAGCAGAGCAAACGCGACGACGGCCAATATTGATCGCCTCATATTCCTTGTCCTCCAAAATGAAAAGAGTTCACATTCCAACTACGCTGAGCGTAGCATAGACAGAATGTGAACTCTAAATTACCGACCAAACTTCGCGAACTAGTCGCGCGAGCTAAAGATCGTCAGGATGTACCAGAAGAGCAGTGCGATCCCGGCAAATAGTGTAAGCGACGCCGCGACGTACTGCTTCGGATTGTACTGATGCAGCACCTGCGAGGTGTTGTACAAGATCGCCGTTCCCGCAAAAGCGACCATCACGAAGGCAAAAACGCTGCCGAGCGAGAAGCCGAACAACGCGCTTGCGACGATGAAACCAAGTGCCGCAAATCCGCCGATAGCCACGATCGGCCCGAGGAACGAAAAGTCCGTCCGCGTAATAAATACCGTCGCCGTGATTCCCATGAAAAGACCGAGCGTCGTGATTCCGGCTTTGATAAGTACTGCGCCGTCATCCGAGTAATACGTCGCCATGAAGATAAGAGGTACAAAGATGATCGCTTCTGCAACAATGAAGACGCCAAGCCCCAGATACTGCGTGATCGGCGAAACTTCTGAGACCGCCCACTTATTCGCCAGATACGAAACGCCCATGAAAAGGCCAAGGACCAACAGCCAGCCCATGCTTCCGCCGCTAAAGATCACATTGGCGATCATATTCGCCGCCCCTGACATAAATAGAAAGCCCTCGACAACGATAAATGCCATTATCGCCGCCGCCAAAAGTAGATAAGTTCGACGGATGAACTGAGCCCGCTCTGCCGGGAGTGATTCCGCCACTGAATTGCCAAATGAGGTGGTGTATTCGTTCATATGTTTAGTCAATTGTTAGATTGAAAATTGGGCCAAATGTTTGCCTAGATCTGACTATAACTAGATTATAGACGATTTTCGCAAATTGGGGAATATAGTTAGAGGTTAAATCTAAGTACCGTTTCACCATCATCGACCTCGCCGGTCGGAACGAAGCCGAATCTTAAATAGAAATCCTTTGGCGAATACGGCCCTTCTACGCACGACGTCAGCATGTGGTCGAGCTTCGTCCGCCGGCGGACATGCTCGACGATCAGTTCCAACGCCTGTCTGCCGTAACCCATCCCCTGAAAACGCTGGTCGATCATGAACCGCCAGAGGCATATCGGCTCGCTCGGCTTCGCGTTCGGAAGATCCGGACGGTCCTCGAGCATCACAAATCCGACCGGCGTATCGTCGGCATAGATCGCCCGGAACCACGCTTCCGGATGAAAGTAAGCTTGGGCTATCGATTCCGCATTCGTCGCTACGTTGCGACGCTGCGCTTCCGCGACGTTCAATTTTGTTATCGACCTGACGGTGTCCGCCGTTATCTCGCGCAGCGATATTCTTGATTCTTTGTTCGGCCCATTCATATCTGTATCGAAAGACGGGAACGACGTCGGAAAGCGGTCAATCCATAAACTCGACCATTTGCCCAGCGATAAAGAAAAGTGCTCCTAGCCCGAACATGATCCAGATCAAAAACTTATTCCGTCGGCCGAAGATCAGATGCCATAGCCCCGCTACCAGTGTTGCAACCCCAAACATAAAAACAACACCTATAACACTCACCATAAACATCATGTCGGTTTCAGATCCCGTGAAACGAGTGTTTCCTTTACCGTTCCCGGCCATTGCCCCGACGACGAAGATCGCGACCACGCTCATTATTCCGATCAGGACCAACCCAAGCGCAATCAGTACACCGCCCAAAACTCTCAGCGTCGACCGAGACTGCAGCTTTCCGGTGCGGCATTGCGGACAATTCGGCACATCCTCCGTCGTCATGAAATTGCATTTTACGCAGATCTTTTCATCCATACAGATCAAAAGATTCTAACCCGAAACCTCAAAAAGGCCACTCCCAAATGAGTGGCCAAATGAAAAATTAAATGACGTCGCTTAATTCGATCGGCGGGCTCGAGACGATCGTGCCGCCCGAACCGCTCGGCGGAAAGTGCATCAGATTGCCTTCCCACGAACCAAAATCAAAATTCCGCGTTTGGTACCATTGTATCCGGTCCGCCCCGTAGACGTTGGCGTTCGAGTGTATCGCCAGGGCACCCATCAGATACTGCCCGTCGGCAGTCGTCCCTTCGTTTCCAGACTCCGTGTTTCCCGCGGCACATGCATAGACGACGATATTCTCAGTTTTGTCTTTAACGGCTTCCCAAATCCCGACATTTCCGTGGGTAACGTCATCCCGCCCCAACTGAAGTCCCATCCCGCCGGCGTCCATCGACACCCCAGCGGCATTATTGCTTCCGGCATAACCGTGGCACAGGATAAAGATCGTGTTTAACTTTCCGCCGGCCACAGCGGCAGCCATATTAATGCGTGCAAACGCGTTTGTTAGCGGTGTGGACCCATCGACGGTGCATGTGATCAATGTACCTGATAATAGCGGCAAGTTACCTGACAATCGACGATCGCGGATAATTAGATACTCAAACATAAAACCTCCTATAAAACGTTCTTAGGGTAGAGACGCGAGCAGCCAATTGGTTTTGCGTTTAGTAAGATGTGCCTTTCGAGGGGAGTACGCTTTATCCGTTTTCCGCAGCCAAGTCGATTTTTTCTTCGGCTTCTTCTATCTCTTCTGTGTCCGGCGTAAGCTCGTCTTGTACAAACTCCGCATCGATCTCGAGGCTCAGTTTGATAAAGACAGGGAAGTGATCAGAGCCAAAATAGCCGAGCCGGCGAAATTCCGCAAGCCGAAAGTGATTGGAATGAAAAAAGTGGTCGAGGGGAAAGCGGATGAGCGGGATTCCGGCGTGAAAGGTGTGAAAAAAGCCGCGCCCGACGCGCGGGTCGAGAAGGCCGCTGATGTTTCGAAATAAGTAGTTCGTTCGCGACCATGCAACGTCGTTCAGGTCGCCGAAAACGATACACGGAAGGTCGCCGTGTCGATTTTCCTTGCCGACAATAAGCAGTTCCGCGTCTCTTGGCTCCGAGCTTTCGTGCTCCATTGGCACCGGCGGCCGCGGATGGAGGCAGCGAATTTCTACAACCAGGCCCGACGGAAGCCGCAGCTGGCTGCTGATCGACGGAACGTCGTCCTGAATAATAAATCTGACTTCGGGGTCGATCAGCTCAAGCCGCGAATACAGCAGCATTCCATAGGTGTTGTCCTGCGGCTGCCGGACGACGAATGGATAATCGGCCGCGAGTTCATCGACGTGTTCCATCCACCATTCATCCGTCTCGGCAAGCAAGATGACGTCGGGGTCGGCTTCTCCTATTATCTTCAGCAGGTCAGCCGATCGGCGGTTTTCCATCAGCACATTCGCGGTCAATATCGAGATCATCGACTTCGGGTCAGAACGCTGACTCGCCTCAACCTGCTTTTTGGCAAATCGCGTGTACGGTAACATCATGTGGCCTTGATACAAGAGGCTGAACCCGAGAAGTATCAACAGCGTCACATTGAGCCAGGAATCAAGCCCAACAAATAAGACGCGAACAATGAGCACCGCAATGATAACTGAGACGATCTGCAGCCGTGGGAAATCGAAGACCCTGATCCACCACGCACTGCCCGACAGTATCGGCAGTGCGGTTGCAATGATCATCGCCAGCCCAATTATGTAGATCGCGATCTCCATAAACTAAAGTGCGATTATACACAAAAAAGGCAGCCCCGGATGGAGTCGCCGGGAGCGTGTCATGTAGTGAATCTTATTATTCTTCCAGCAATAAAAAACACTAGCGTCGAAGCGAAGATGATCCAGAGGAGGACCAGATTTCGTCGGCCGAAAATGAACTGCCAAGCACCGGCCACCACCGGCGCGAGACCGAACGCGAAAATGAAAGTAAACGCGTTGAACATGAAGAAGATCTGGAATTCGGAACCCTCGTACTTTGTCGTTGCGTTCGGATCACTGCTGTTTGCAATAGTATTCGTCATTTCCGCGGCGAGATATGCCATTCCGCCCATCAGCAAAGCCCCTAGTCCGATCATTATTCCGGATACGGTGCGAAGCATCCCCTTTCAAAGCAACTTTCCGCCGCAGAGCGAGCAATGCGTGGTTCCGATCGGGCTTTCATGCTGACACTTGGCGCAGCTCATTTCTCGAGATAAATCGTCCATGATCAATTAAAAAAGCGTGAAACATCTAGGCGACGCTTCACGCTGACCTTTGCAGAATGATGATGATCACTCGCCCTTAGCAACAGCTTTAGTTTCCGGAGTCTCTTCCGGCCGCGGCGTCGCGAGCCCAAACTCCGGTGAACGCCAGAGATTTGATACAAGAAGCTCGCGAATGAACGTCATTTCCTTCGGCAAGCGATCGTAAAGCTTGAAGAAAAGATCGTCGTGCGTTGAGATCTCCTTGATCCACATGTCGCGGTCAAGCTTCATCACCTTGTCGAACTGCTCACGCGAAAAATCAAGTCCGCGCCAATCCATATCTTCATAACGCGGCATCCATCCGAGCGGCGTTTCAACACCCTTCGAACGTCCGCGGGCACGCTCAACAACCCATTTTAGAACGCGCATATTCTCGCCGAATCCTGGCCACAGGAACTTGCCGTTCTCGTCCTTGCTGAACCAGTTGACCGAGAAGATCCGCGGCGGTTCCGGTATCTGACGCCCGAAATCGAGCCAGTGTGCGAAGTAATCGCCCATGTGATAGCCGGCAAACGGAAGCATCGCAAATGGGTCGCGTCGGACCTCGCCGATGTTGCCGAATGCGGCGGCGGTCATTTCGCTGCCCATCGTCGCGGCCGCATAAACGCCGAATGCCCAGTTGAACGACTGTTGAATTAGCGGCACGACCGAATTGCGGCGTCCGCCGAAGATGAATGCCGAGACCGGCACGCCTTTCGGGTTGTCGAAGTGTTCGTCAACGACCGGGCACTGCGTTATCGGAGCGGTAAAGCGTGCGTTCGGATGCGCGGCCGGCTTTTCGTTTCCGGGCGTCCAGTCATTGCCCTGCCAGTCGATAGCGTGAGCAGGAGCGTTGCCGTCCATTCCTTCCCACCAGACGTCGCCGTCGTCGGTCAATGCCACGTTCGTGAAGATGGTGTTTTCCTTGATCGATTCCATCGCGTTCGGGTTCGAATCGTAGCTCGTTCCCGGCGCGACGCCAAAAAATCCGGCTTCGGGATTGATCGCATGCAGCCTGCCGTGCTCATCCGGTTTGATCCAAGCGATGTCGTCGCCGACCGTGGTCACTTCCCAGCCTTCTTCGCGGAATTCCTTGGGCGGAATGAGCATCGCAAAGTTTGTTTTGCCGCAGGCCGACGGGAACGCCGCACAGACGTAATCCTTGCGGCCGTCGGGTGATTTCACACCGACGATGAGCATGTGTTCGGCGAGCCAACCCTGTTCGCGTCCGAGCGTTGAAGCGATGCGAAGCGCCAGGCATTTCTTGCCAAGCAACGCATTTCCACCGTAGCCCGAACCATACGAGATGATCGAGCGTTCCTCAGGAAAATGAACAATGTATTTGTCTTTCGGATCCGGCGAACACGGCCACGGCACATCCGCCTGGCCTTCCGCAAGCGGCATACCGACCGAATGCAGACAGTGAACGAACTCGCCGTCGCCCATCGCATCCAGAGCCTTCGTTCCCATTCGCGTCATGATCTTCATATTGACCACGACATACGGCGAATCGGTCACCTGCACGCCAAACTGCGAGATCGGCGAACCTATCGGGCCCATGCAGAACGGAATGACGTACATCGTCCGGCCTTTCATCGAACCGCGAAACTTCGGCGTCAAGATAGCTTTCATCTCGGTCGGTGCCATCCAATTGTTGGTCGGGCCGGCGTCGCCTTTGCCAAGCGAGCAAATATACGTTCGGTCCTCGACGCGTGCCACATCCGACGGATGCGAGCGGGCCAGAAAGCTGTTCGGACGCTTTTCGGCGTTCAGTTTAATGAACGTCCCGGCGTCGACCATTTCCTGACAGAGCCGGTCGTACTCTTCCTGCGAGCCGTCGCAGAGATAAGCTGAATCCGGCTGGCAAAGCTCGGCCATGTCGGTCGCCCAGCGTTTTAACTCTTGATTCTTAACATTATCGAGGACACTTAGATCCGCCATAAAAGATTCTCCAAAATATCTGAGTTTTAATTAGCTTGAAAATTGTAAACGGTCAATAAGCCGTCGTTTTAAGACTATTCACAAAGATTATCACAGTATTTCCAAATTGTTAATGGTTTAGGCGGCCGTTACGGGCGTACGGTGGGCATATTGGCGGATGGTGTGTATAAGGATAGCGGCAAGGATGATCGTACCGCCGATCACCGCCCAGACGGTCGGGGTCTCGCCCACAAAAAGCAACACCCAGATCGGATTTATGAGCGGTTCGACAAACCCGATGATGCTCGCATCAAGTGGCCGAACGCCCGCCGCAATGCCTTTTGTAAACAATATATACGCAATGCCGATCTGAAAAATGCCGAGGAAAGCGATGGCCAGAAAGTCGTTCATACCGACACCAGCCGGCGGCGACGAATAGATGAACGGCAGCATCACCAGCACGATAATCAGATTGCCGTAAAACACCGAAACCGCCGGATTTCGCTGCTCTGACTTCGGATGCCGCAGGAACAAGAAATAGAGCCCGAAACAAACGCCCGAGACAAGGCCCGCGATGTTGCCCGCAAACGGATCAGGAGCCGTCGCGGATGACGCATTGTTGATAAAGAACAAAGACATCCCGCCGAGACACAGTACGACCGTCAACAGGTCACGCAAGTGAAATTTGTCCTTGAGAATGAACGGAGCGAGCAGCAGAACGTAGACGGGAGCGGTGTATTGCAGGAAGATAGCGTTCGCCGCGGTCGTGTTCTTGGTCGCGTAAACGAATGACGTCAGCGTAGCGGCGTAAAGGAACGACGCGAACAGCGTGTAGCGGTCGAGCTTCAGACCTTTCTTATAAGTAAACGCCGCAACGACGATCGCCGCAAACAGCCCTCGCCCGAGATTCACCGAAAACGCATCAAGCTCCGTCAGCTTGATAAAAAGCCCGCCCGTACTCCACAGCAGCACCGCGAAGAGTACGAGAAACACCGGATTGATAGAGCGGCTATCGGACATATCGATCAGGACTGCTACGACACCAGTTAGTCATCGTTTCACAAACGCGTCAAAGGAACCCAGTCCAAGTTTAGCGACTTTCTTCAATTCCCCCTTCGTGCTCCCGTTAACTGATTGGACCGAAATGCCCCACAGCAAAGTAGCGGCGAATTTTGCAAGGTTTCGCGCATCGGTACCCGCCGGCAGATCGCCCTCAGCTACAGCCCGTCGGAACCTCTTATAGATGTCGTTTTCGCCGTTGATCCGTCGAGCCGAAAGCTCGAGGCGAACATTCGCCGATTCGTCGCCGCTGGCAAGCGAAGCGCTGACGAACAAGCAGCCTCCCGGATTTGCCGGATCGGTCACAAGGTCGATCACTCCGCTGAGAAGCGACGCGAAAGCTTCGCGTGCGGTCGGCTTTGCTACTGCTCGATTCACATAGCTCGCCGGATCTGCCCGATAGCAATCCAACACCTTCGAAAAAAGCTCTTCTTTGTTTCCAAATGCGGCATAAAGACTCGGGCGATTGATACCCATCGCGTCGGTCAATTTTGGTATTGTCGCGCCATCGTAGCCACACTTCCAAAAGACACGCATCGCTGCGTCCAATGCCTCTTCTCTATCAAATTCTCTCGGCCTTCCTCGTGTCATGTAACATCATTATAACAACATCAAAAACATTTATGTACCGGCCGATAAAGTATGCTTGACACGAGTGAAGATTCGACCTATATTTACCGCACAGTACACAACAAGGCGGAGTAAATTAAACGGAGACTTAGAAATGAAAGAATCATCATTCGAAGGCGTTGGTGGAATAAAGATCCATACGCGCCAGTGGGATCCCGAAGGCTCGCCGCGGGCGGTCATGATCCTGATCCACGGCTTCAACGCACACAGCGGTTACATGGTCTGGCCGGGCGAACAGTTTGCCGCGAAAGGGTTCGCGGCATACGCGCTTGACCTTAGAGGCCGCGGCAATTCTGACGGCGATCGCTTTTACGTCGAGGAATTCAGCGATTACCTCGGCGACGTCGATAAGCTCGTGAACATTGCCCGCAGCGAACACCCCGGCCTGCCGGTCTACGTCCTCGGACACAGTGCGGGCGGCGTGATCGCGACGTCGTACGTTTACGAGCATCAGGACGAGATCGCGGGGCTCATATGCGAAAGCTTTGCGTTTGACGTCGGCCTGCCGCATTTAGTCCAGCTTGCGCTTCAAGGCCTGAGCCATCTGACGCCGCACCTTCATGTCTTTTCGCTGAACAACGCCGAATTCTCACGTGATCCGGCACATGTCGAGCGAATGAACTCCGACCCGCTCATTGCTAAAGAATCGCAGCCGGCCGAAACCGCCTCCGAAATGCTGAAGGCCGCAGAGCGTCTGAAGGAGCACATGCCGACCTTCACCGTCCCCGTTTTCATTATCCACGGCACCGAAGACAAAGCGACGCGTCCCGCCGGCAGCCAGTATTTTTACGACCATTCAGGCTCGTCCGACAAGACACTCAAGCTCTACGAAGGCCACTTTCACGACCTGCTCGCCGACACCGACAAAGAGATGGTCATGGCCGATATTCAGAATTGGCTTGGCGAAAGAATTCCGGCAGAAGCATTGGCTAGCACCGGTGCGTAGAATAACTATCTCAAAGAAATTGCGGGCTTGGCCGATCAGCCGGCCCGTTTTTCCTTTAAAGCTACCTCTGAAAAAGATGTTAGAGAAACACATTCCGCTCATCGACGAAATATTGGCCGAGCATAAAACTTCGCTCGGCGCCTCGTATGGTGGCTATCGGAATCACGTTTACAGAATGGTCAATTTTTGTTTTGCTCAACGTGAACTTTCGGAGAGCGAGCGGACGAAGATGATCATCGCCGGTAGCTATCACGACATTGGCATCTGGAGCGGCAAAACGTTTGACTATCTCCCGCCTTCTATCGAACTTGCCGAGAAATATCTCGACCGAAGTGGCCATACCGAGTGGATCGCTGAGATCACTGAAATGATCGATCAGCATCACAAGCTTCGGCCGATTCGACCGGATTCACTCGCAGAAGTTTTCCGCCGAGCCGACCTGACCGATGTGTCGCTAGGCGTCTTCCGATCCGGCATTTCGAAAGAGCAAATACGAAACATCAAACACGAATTTCCGAACGAGGGCTTTCACAAAAAACTGCTCAACGTGGCCGGTCGGTGGATCTGTCGGCATCCGTTTCGACCCGTGCCGGTTCTGAAATTCTGATCTTCATTATCATTTTTCAACCTCAATGCATTAAAATTCCGGTATCAGAAATACACAGAGATAACAATGCTCGTAATTAAGATGCCAACGATGTTCGCTGCCGGTGCCGTGCCGCAGTTTTTTGCGGAGACGGCTGCGCTTATTGTCGCGGGTGCGGTCATCGCATACATTTGCTTTCGGCTAAAACTCGTGCCGATCGTCGGGTTCCTTCTGGCAGGTGTGATGATAGGCCCGAACGCTCTCGGGCTTGTGAAAGATCAGGCGTTGGTCGATGCGACGGCTGAGATCGGCGTTATACTTCTCCTGTTTACCATAGGCATCGAGTTCAGCCTCGAAAAGCTCGCCCGTATTCAACGCCTTATTTTTGGCGGCGGTATGATGCAGGTCGGGCTGTCTATACTTGCGACCGTTATCGTTCTTTCGGCCTTCGGAGTCGACTGGAAGACTGGCATTTTTACAGGAATGTTGGTCGCTCTCAGCTCGACGGCGATAGTACTAAAATTACTTGCCGATAGCGGTGAAACCAATTCTGAGCCCGGCCAGATCGCCCTCGGATTGTTGATCTTTCAGGACCTTGCGATCGTCGTGATGGTCTTGCTCGTACCGACACTTTCGGGCGGAGCGGGCGGCGGACTTGGGGAGATCGGGATCGCACTAGGCACCGCCGTTGCGATCATCGCCGTTGTGCTCGTTGTCGCTCGCCGCGTGATGCCAAAGATACTTGAGGCAGTCGCGATGACCTGTTCGCCTGAGCTATTTCTTCTCACGGTTATCGCCGTCTGTTTTGGAACCGCGTATTTGACCAGCCTCGCCGGTGTCAGCCTTTCGCTCGGTGCTTTTCTCGCTGGGCTAATGGTCAGCGAGAGCCGCTTTTCGCAACATGCATTGAGCGAAACATTGCCGCTGCAGATCCTGTTTTCAGCAACGTTCTTTGTATCGGTCGGAATGCTGCTCGATGTCGGCTTTCTCGTTCAGAATCTGCCGATTGTTATCGGCGCGATCGTTGCCGTTTTGCTGATCAAGGCGGCGACAACGTTTATTAGCGTCCGGGCTTTGGGCTATGCTACGCCATTCGCCGCGGCGTCTGCATTAACACTTGCGCAGATAGGTGAGTTTTCTTTCGTACTCGAACGTGCCGGACGCGAGGTCGGCTTATTTCCGGCCGGAGCCGGTGCAGCAGGTTCGCAAGCGTTCATCGCAACAACTGTCGTGCTGATGGTCGCAACGCCTTTGATGATGAAGCTTGGCAGTCGGCTTTCCGTCAGAATCGTTGAGAAACATGACCTATCGGCAATGCCGGACGATAACGAACAAGAACTTGCCGGGCACGATCTTGGTCTTGAGGACCACGTCATAGTCGCCGGATATGGCCAGGCCGCGAGGTCTCTTGTACGCGTTCTTGCCGGTTCAGGAATTCCATACCTCATCACAACGCTTAGTCCGGACGGTGCGAACGAGGCCGAATCGGAAGACCTACCGGTGATCCGCGGCGATGCGACCAAGCCGTTTCTGCTAAATCACATCGGCATCGAGAAAGCGAAGATGCTTGTCATTGCCGACGACAATCCGGCGAAAGCACACCGAATAACATCGGTCGCACGCCAGCTCAACCCAACGATGCGTATCGTTGTGCGTACGCGATATACGACCGACGCCGAGCATTTGATCGAAGCCGGTGCCGACGAGGTGATCTCAGAAGAGTTCGAATCCGTCGTCCAGCTTTTTGGTGAGGTGCTTAGCGAGTATCGTATCTCGGCCGAAGAGATTGACCGATTAGAAGACCTTGCCCGCAAGAACGGTTATGCAGCATTGATGACCGAAAATATTGCGATGCAGAACTCGGAGTTCAAGTGCCAGCCGGGCGAAGATTGTTTCGATTCTCGCACGGTAACGGTTCGTGAGAATTCGGCGGCGGTGGGTATGACGATCGGCGAGCTCGAAATCGGCAACAGCGGTCTGACTTTTGGTGAACTAAAACGCGGCGCGGAAGTGCTCAAAGATCCCGCCGATTCGTTCCGGCTCGAGATCGGCGACGAACTCGTGCTTTCCGGCCCGACCGAAGCTTTCCCAAGAAACGCCGCGACCTTCCGGCCTAAGCGAACCGCCGGGGAAGAACCTATTGAAACGGCGATGGCGACGGCTGTCGGTTTCAGGACCGCAAACCAAACGGGAACCAAACGAACCATGATCGATGTCGAAAGGGAATACACGTATCAACCGGAGGTCGACGATTCGGTCTGCGGGCATCTCGATCAGATCCAAACCGTTTATCCGAGTGCGGCAGGCTGCGAAGATTGTATCCGGCTCGGCGAAGACTGGGTACACCTGCGAATGTGTCTCGTCTGCGGCCACGTCGGCTGCTGCGACACTTCAAAGAACAAACACGCGACGGCACATTTTCATGCGACCGAACATTCGTTAATCATGTCGATGGAACCCGGCGAGGCGTGGGCGTGGTGCTACTCGGACGAAGAGTATATTTAAACCGCCGAGACGCCGAGATTATGAAGATCTTCTTGCGACAAGAACCGGGTCAGGTACACTTTTCCAGCGACCGTCGATTCGTCTTTGCGTCTCGGTGGTGAAAACTCTTACTCACCATTCCCAGCCGAGGCGATCGTTTCGCGGAGCTTTTTGGCAGAGGAGGTTACGGGTTCGAGCTCGAGTTCTTCGATGCCGCCGCGGACCTTTTTGCCAAAGACGGCATTCCAGGGCGGAATGACGAGCGTGACGTTGCCGGTGGCTTTCGCCTGGCAAGCGAGTCGCAGAAACGGCTTCTCGTCCTCCGGCTGGTTGTAGCCGAAGACCTTCATCGCCTTGCGTTCGCGCGCGGACGGAGCCGAGAGTTTACCTTCGCCGCCCAGAACGCCGACCCAGCAAGTGCCGCACGAAGCCGACGTGCATTCGACCGGCACCGGGCCTTCCCAGCATCGCGAATCAAATTCCTGCCACTCGCGCGAGCGGTCTTTCTGCGACGCCGACGCGATCTCTTCTTCGGTAACGACAGGGAACTTGCCCTCATAGGCAAACGCACGGAACGCGACCGAAAATTCCTTGTCGATCGTCTTCAAAAATCCAAGTATGCCCTGCGAATCGTCCTTTGCACGTGCTTCGACTATCGCGTCCGGCGACTTCGTCATCAGGCCCGAAGGCTTTTCCGAAACGCCCGACGATGCTTTCAGCTCATCAAATCCGGCCTGAACCAGAGTCATCAGCCCAACGGCGGCGATCCCGAGCGTCAGCGATTCTTTCGCCTTGGCGTCCGTGGCGACCGCTTTGGCGATGCCGCGGATCTCGGTCGCCAGGTCCTTCAACGGCTCACCCGATTCGGCACGCGCCAGCACGGCCGCACGCGTCTGCGGCCAATACCGGTGGCCGTATAGAAAGCGGTGCGAGGTGTCGATCTTGTCCAGCAACCCAAAGTCGCCCTTCATCACCATCGTCCTCATCGCCAACTCAACGTCGTCGGCCGATTCCAGATAGCGGACCAGGTCCAGCGGATAAAACCGAAACCAGATCTGCACCGCGTTCCGGTCAACCTCATGCACGTCCCCCGCGATCGCCTCAACCACCGCCAGCCAATCACTCTCCGAATAGCCCTCAAGCCCTTTAATAAATGCGTTATCCATAAGTCCAAAAACCCTCAACCAAAGCAAACGACCATTTAATCAAATATAGACAAATGAAACAATGTGGCAGCCGTTTCTAAAGTTTATGTCACAAATATATGGACGAAATTCGCCAGAAAGAATAAAATGTCGGCACCTCATTCGTGTTCCATAATTTTATGCGGGCTGACAACTAATCATGAATTTGACCGATCGCTCAACTTCGCTACCGCTTATTAGACTCGTCATATTATTTTGCATGACGGCCATGCTCTCGGCAGCGATCGTTGGCCAGAACGGGAAGGAACCTGAGGGTACGCCTTCGACGGCGACGGAGGCGGAAATCCGCGATCGCCTTTTGCTAGAAAATCTGGTTGCGAGGGCGCAGACGGTAGCTCCCGAGTTCGGGTTGGACCTGCTGATTCGGTTAGCTTCATCTAAGAACGCAATTTCTCCTGAAAGACGCATTGAGATACTAGAGAGCGTCATCCAGAATTTGCGATCTGTCAAGAACCCGCTTCAGCTAAGGATCGTGCCGATGCAGGGCATTTCCGTCGATACCCATGCCAACTACCTCTCATATGCGCATGATTTACGACTAGATCGGCTTTCGCTGATGAGCCGCGCGATTGACGAGCTTTCTAAGCTAGATAATCAGAGAGCAAGGCAACGACTCTACGAGGTAAATGGGAGCCTCGATCTCAAACCGATCGCGTGCAGTGACGCGTTAATCTACGATGTCAGTTCCATTTATGGAGCGCTCACGAAAGTTGCGATAAGTTCATTTGACAAGAATGAGATCAATGAAGGCGTTCGCGCTTTATTTCTGGCTACGTGGATAGAAAATATTGAATCTCCGGCGCAGGTCGGTCCGGCATTAGACCTTGTTGCATCGTTTCAATCCATCGACATTGAGAGGCAAATACTCTCTACTGCCCTGGCCCGATCAATCTCAAAGAATTTCGCAGACGACCGCACATTCAGCTTTGTCATAGAACGTGACAGGTTTGCTTCAAAGGCATTCCGTCTTGCTTCCGGAACGGATGATCCCTCCAAAGCAGAAATAAGATCCGCATTTAGAGAATTCCTGGTTCGCAATTTCCAGGCTGAGCGGTGTGCCGAAAACAAGATAAGCGACGGGAGTGACCTTCCCCGAACTGTTGTGGACGCGAACCCTCTATTTGGAGACAAGCCTTTAAAAATAGAAAATATCTTTCAAACGGAGACGGGTGGAGGATACACTCCGAAATTTTATTGGACGTCCGAGGGCTCTCGAAGGATCACCAGCGAACTTCGGAACGTTCGCATTACCAAAGTGGGCACTCCAATCTCAGAATCCGCAAAGGCTGAAGATGAATGGAAGGTTCAGGTTAGATCGTTCATTGATTCGATCGAATCAGGGAATGCAGATGAGAATGAAACGGAATCAGGGGTTTTCAATCAAAAATCTGTGATCTATCGAACATTGATCGGCTTAATCCCCGAAGGTTCGTTGCGCGACGATGCGATTCGGAGTTTCCTTCGCTTTTTACACGGGTCACGGTTACAAACCGACAATTTCATCGAGTGGTATTTGCACGTGAAATGGTTAGCCGCAAAATACCCTGAGCCATTCTTTTTGATTTCTTCCGACGTTCCCAATCCAATATTTCAGTTAATGAACGACCTTCGGCGACATTCCGCTATATTGACGTCGTGATGTGTCGTTCAAGTGCCGAGCCGCCCGAATTCGAGCGGCCCAGTAGATTCTCTAAAACCCAAACGCTTTATATTTTGATGACGCGGTTAGCATTGAGACGGCTAGTGAGACGGCGTCGACTTAGTCGTCGTGTTGGGCGGAGGGGAAGCGGCAGACTTCGGTGATGAAATCGTCGATCCACGGGCCGCGGACGAGGTAGAGCTTTCCGGCTTCGGCGAGGTTTAGCCAGGCGAGTGCACGCGTGAGTTTGTCGGTATCGATTCCTGAGCATGAGAACAGATGGTTCTAGGCGGCGGAGCCGCCTTTCCGACGAAGTCGGCAGGTAGCCACGTCCCTTTAGGGCGTGGATAGATTGGCGTCCGAAATCTTTAGGGCGTTCTTACGTCCTTACTAACGGACGGCTTTAGCCATCTTTATTCGAACTTCGTTCGAGGCGATCGTGAACCGACCCGCGTTTGTGGTGTTCCTTCTGGTTCAGCACGTACCGAACCACCCACGGAACATCTTTGGTTCCATACGTCACGATCCCGTAGCCACGCTGCCACTGAAGCGCCTTTGGCTCGATCTCGTGGTTAATGTAATAGGAGCTGGAGCCTTTCAACTTTCCGATCCATTCCGACACGTGAATACTCGGTTCGAGGCGATGTGGACGTGCGTCTCGATGCCGCCGATGGCGTGAAGGATCGCGCCCGGCGTTTCGATGATCTTGTGCTCAATGAATCTATAAAGCGGTTCTTCGATCCGCCTATTTATCATTGGAAGGCTTCCTTTTGTGTGCCATGCAATATGGAAATGCGATTCGGAATAAACGGTGTCGGACATAGATGTTAAAAGGACGCTAAAACGCCCTATGAGAATTCTGGCGGATACGATACCACGCCCTGAAGGGACGTGGCTACCCGCCGCGAAACCCGGGAAGACGGCTCCGCCGCCTTAAGGGACCTTCCTATTCCGGTTCCTGTTGTTGATTAAAAGAATCTAAAGCCGCGACTAAGCGTTTGGTCAGGATATCGAATCTGGTGGCGACAATCGGTGAAAATGAACTTTCAGTCACGAAGGACTTGTTCGCGTAACCTATCTTCAGGAATGGCCACGCCCTAGGTAAATGATCTTCCGCTCCAAGTAGAAATAGGGCGGTCGCGGCGAACGCTTGGACGGACGATTCTGGACCGTTTAGCTGCCTGGATATGCGGTTCGAGTGCTGTTTTTCATTTAGTATTCCGAGAGAAAGCGCCGCCGCAGACCTAACTAGTCCACTTTCATCATCCAAAAGGGCCGCTATTCGCGGTCCGTATTGTGATGCACCCAATATGGCAAGTGCTTTGGCTGCATCTGCTTTACGAAACTCATGATCCAGAAAGAAGGCAATATCCTTGGCGTGCTCCTTTGCGTCGATGTGGGCAAGAGCATACATCGCTGCTATTGACGGTTCGCTATTAAATCTGTTCCGCATTGCCTTAACCAAGCTTGATTTGAAATTCACAGCGGTTCCGGTCTCGATCAAAAAGTAGATTGGGGAAGTATCATCGTCGTATTCCAGATCTGCTCTATCCAGCAGACCGGCGATATCTTTTGCAAATTCCTTTGCGTCGATTGTCGTTAAAGCCCAAATAGCTCCCGACCGGTCGTACTGACTTTCGCTGCGGATAAATCGAGCAATCAATAACTTCTGATCTATGGCACCTAGAAGTCCAAGAGCTTGAAGGGCTCGCCCGCGGTCGTAACGCATCATTTGGTCCTTTGCGTCCGTCGGGGTCTCGATCAGCTTTACTAGTTGCGGATACATGCCTTTATCGCCCGTGATCCCAACCAAAACTGCCGCAAATGCACGTAAAGCCTGATCCTCATCAACCATAAATTTTGAAAGCTCAGCCTTAAACGCCGAAACTCCACCGATTTGTTCGAGGGGAGCAGGGTCACCGGATTGATGCTTTTGAAAGGCGTCGAGAAACTTGAAAACTGATTCAACGGCGGTCGACATTTTCTTTATGTCTGAATAGTCATGAGTTACGGTCCAAACAGCACCCTGAAGTAAATTTAAGTGTTCAGGTTTCTGAAATCGCTCTGCGATCTTATTTGCTTCAGCCGCATCCGTTCTCACCTGACCGAGTGCAACGCCCGTTAAGGCGAAAATGACGAATATTAGCCCGACAAAACTTTTCATTTCGAATCCAATTGTATCTTATCTGCCATCTACCATGAGAAGGATTTCAGAAAAAATATTCGTCGAAAGCCGATTTGCGATGCAAAATTCGCGTTCCGGCTTGACACTAATTATCCAAAATCATAATATCTAGAGTTTCGGACTTTGACGGTCTGGGCTGTTGTGCGGTTTGGAAACGAACCGGGACGCAGATATTTGAAAGCAAGGACAGTAAATGTAGCGTAAACGGTATCGCACCAACGATACCCGGAATCAAAATGCAGGCCTTAAGGCCGGCTCTCCGTTACCACGCTACAGCAAAGTTCCGCTTTCGTAGGTACACCATTATTTACTAATTCATTCAGCTAAATGCTGCTTGAGCTAACTGCCGGAACAGGTTTTCGGCAAGAGTCAGGTAAGAGAATTCTTTTGCCTTTTAAATAGGAAAGGAAAACCGCGGATACGCGGTACTCAAAACGAGATAAAGATGCCGACTATTAATCAATTGGTTCGAAAAGGACGCGAAAGGGTCAAATACAAAACGGCCAGCCCGGCACTGCAGGGTAATCCGCAGAAACGCGGCGTTTGCACCCGTGTTTACACCTCGACACCGAAGAAGCCGAACTCGGCTTTGCGTAAGGTCGCCCGTGTTCGCCTGACGAACCAGATCGAAGTTACTACTTATATTCCGGGTATCGGCCATAACCTGCAGGAGCACTCGATCGTGCTTATCCGCGGCGGCCGTGTAAAGGATCTTCCGGGTGTTCGTTATCACGTCATCCGCGGAACGCTCGATGCTTCGGGTGTTGCTAATCGTAATCAGTCCCGTTCGAAGTACGGTGCAAAACGGCCGAAGGGAGCCAAGTAATTTTGGATTTGGGATTTCGGATCTGGGATTTATAGAATCCGCATTCCGCAATCCGCATTCCGCAATCGAAGAGTATGGCAAGAAGAAGAGTTGCAGCACGACGAGAGGTCCTTCCGGATCCGATCTACAACAGCCAGTTGGTGACCAAATTCATCAACGGAATGATGTGGCAGGGCAAGAAAGCAGTGGCCGAGGCGATCTTTTACGAAGCAATGACGAAGATCGAAGAAAAAACCGGCGAGGAGCCGCTCAAGATCTTTAAGAAAGCGGTAGATACCGTCGCCCCGACCGTCGAGGTCAAATCCCGGCGTATCGGCGGTGCGACCTATCAGGTGCCGCTTGAGGTAACGCGTGACCGGCGAAATACGCTCGCGATCCGATGGATCGTCGGCAACTCGCGAAATCGCAGTGAAAAGACAATGGTCGACCGTTTGGTCGGCGAACTGCTCGATTCGACATCGGGACGCGGCGGAGCCGTCAAGAAGAAAGACGACGTTCACCGCATGGCAGAAGCAAACAAGGCGTTTGCACATTATAGATTTTAGTTTTTAGCGACGAGGTTCGGGTGGCGAATGGCTATCGCCATCCACTTTGCTACTCGTCACAAGCGTTATGGCTAACATAAGTTTAGACAAATTTAGAAACATTGGCATCATGGCCCATATCGACGCGGGTAAGACCACGGCGACGGAGCGCATTTTGTTCTATACAGGTGTTTCGCACAAGATCGGCGAGGTCCACGAAGGGACCGCGACCATGGACTGGATGGAGCAGGAGCAAGAGCGCGGCATTACGATCACGTCCGCTGCCACGACCTGTTTCTGGACACGCAATAACGTCGAACATCGCATTAATATTATCGATACACCGGGACACGTTGACTTTACGATGGAAGTCGAGCGGTCCCTTCGCGTTTTGGACGGCGCGGTCTGCGTATTTGACGGCGTCGCCGGCGTCGAACCGCAATCAGAAACCGTCTGGCGTCAGGCCGACAAGTACGGCGTCCCGCGTATCTGCTTTATAAATAAGCTCGATCGGGCGGGTGCTTCGTTTGACCGAAGCTTTCAGTCGATCCTCGACCGCCTCGGAGCAAATGCCGTAGCAATGCAGGTCCCGATCGGCATCGAAGAGCATTTTAAGGGCGTTGTCGACTTAATTTCGATGAAGGCATTTGTCTGGAATGACGAAGCCAAAGGCGCAAATTACGAGACGCTCGAGATACCGTCAGAATTGGTCGAGGAAGCAAAAGCCGCTCGCGAAAAATTGGTCGAAGCTGTTTCGGCGATCGATGATGATCTTATGTTGAAATACCTCGAGGGCGAGGAAATTTCCGAAGACGAGATCCGCGTCGCTCTGCGAAAGGGAACTCTGGCGATGAAGATCGTTCCGGTGTTTACTGGTTCGGCATTTAAGAATAAAGGCGTCCAGACGCTGCTCGATGCAGTCGTCGATTTTCTTCCCAGCCCGCTTGATATTCCCGCGATCGAAGGTACAAATCCTAAAACGAGCGAGATCGAAAGCCGACCGCCGGATGCTAAAGCACCGTTTTCAGGTTTGGTGTTTAAGTTAATGGCAGATAAGCACTTAGGCCAATTGGCTTTTGTGCGGATCTACTCGGGAACGGTCACTTCCGGCTCGTACGTAACGAACACTATCAAAGATTCTAAGGAACGCGTCGGGCGGTTGATGCTGATGCACGCCAACAAGCGCGAGGACGTAGAGTCTGCTTCGGCCGGAGAAATCGTAGCCATAGGCGGTATGAAGAATACCACCACCGGCGATACTGTCTCAGACGAAAGCAAGCCGATCATTCTTGAGTCTATGGACTTTCCGGAGCCAGTCGTACGGGTTGCGGTCGAACCGAAAACCCGTCAGGACCAAGACAAGATGGGCACCGCGCTCAACCGTCTTGCTCAGGAAGATCCTAGTTTTCAAGTCAATACCGATCATGAGACAGGCCAGACCATCATCGCCGGTATGGGCGAGCTTCACCTTGAGATCATCGTTGATCGCATGAAGCGTGAGTTCGGTGTCGAGGCAAACGTTGGTAAACCGCAGGTTGCTTACCGTGAAACGATCACCGCCGCAGCACCTGGCAAAGAGATCTATAAGAAGCAGTCGGGCGGCCGCGGTAAATTCGGCCACGTCGAGCTCGAGATCGAACCCGCACCGGGCGAAGGCTTCGTTTTCGAAGACAAGATCACCGGCGGATCGATCCCGCGACAATTTATCAAGCCGACAATGGAAGGCATTCGCGATGCTATGCAGCGTGGATATCTTGCGGGTTATGAGCTTGTGGATATCAAGGTTCGTTTGCTGTTTGGTTCGTATCACGAGGTTGACTCGGATGAAATTTCGTTCAAGCTGGCCGGTTCGTTCGCGTTCCAGGACGCAGTCAAAAAGGCCAAGCCCGTGCTGCTCGAACCGATAATGCGTATCGAGGTCGTTACACCCGAAGAATACATGGGCGCGGTTAATGGCGACCTTAATCGTCGCCGCGGCCAGATCGACAAGATGGAACCGCGTCCGGGCAATGTTTCGGTCGTCACGGCATTCGTGCCGCTATCTGAAATGTTTGGGTACACTACCGACCTACGAAGTTCGACACAAGGCCGTGCGACATCAAGCATGCATTTTGAAAGATACGCCGAGGCTCCGCGTAATGTTGCCGAGGAAGTCATTGCGAAGATCAAGGGGACAGGGGCGACCACTTAACAAGATTGAAATTTGAGATTTAGATCTGAAATTCAGGAGAAGATATGAGCAAAGAGAAATTCGACCGCAGTAAGCCGCATGTGAACATTGGTACTATCGGGCACGTTGACCACGGTAAGACGACGTTGACGGCGGCGATCACGAAAGTGATGTCAAAGCACAACCCGAAGATGATCGTGCGTGCA
>JBGTKY010000049.1:0-81810 GCA_041744395.1 Pyrinomonadaceae bacterium
TCAACTCCAATCTTCGTCTCTCGGTTGTGTCGCCCTAGCCGTCGCGAACCGGGCTTCTTGTTCGGTAGAAGTTGTCCGGAATTCTCCATTCATCTAGACGCGAACAGTCGTAATCAACTCACAATCTTTATTTCGAATATAGGCCGACTGTCTCCGTAAACACTGTCAATTCCTTCGGAAGGTATTTCGTGGTTACTGTCGATGAATCGCTGATCACCTGAGTCCGATTGGGATCAAGCAATCGACACGAATGTGATCGCCGGATGATGAAGGGGGCCGCTGAAGGAGCGTCTTCTCCCCTTGCGAAGCCCACTAGTTAACTCGAAATAAAAAAGACAATTCTTCGTGTTGGAAGATTGTCGACTGCGAGGTTTGTCGATTAGCCACAACAAGCTAGTTCGCTGGTGCTTTTTAACATTTAGTTGCCACAAATGTCATAAAGCACCAGAGTCGCTAATTTAGTGTTTATTTTCGATCAGATATGTTATTTTGTTCTTCTCGCTCAGCATAATCTATCTTAATTTCAAAAGGAATAATCTTGGTAAGTTGGTTGCAAGATGGTTGCACTTTTACCTACGCATAACCGGTCAGATATTGTGATTTGTACGCAAAAATCCATTTCTAAGCCGTTTTGAGCGATTGTGAAAACTTATGATTACCCCTCAGGTTGGTTGGGGTGCGAGAGGTCGTGAGTTCAAATCTCGCCGTCCCGACCAATAAACATGGGGCTTTCGAAGAAATTCGAAAGTCCCATTTTTCGTTGTTTTCCCACAGCCACGAGAGAGCGAATCGGTAAGCTGCTGCGAGCAGACCTCTACCTGCAGTCATGGTAACCTCCGTCGAATTCCTTCAATTTCAACCACCCGAAGGACGGAAGAGACGGTTGCATCGGATGGTTGAGTTTCCAATGCACTAGTATGAATCGGCAACTAACGTCAGAATGTTGCTGATGCGCGTGATGCGGCCTCCTACTCTCTCCGTAACCAGCAGGTCGCCGGAGGACGGATGCCGCGCCATGCTGGTCGGGGTGATTAGAGTGTTCGAGATCAAAGTCGGCGGGCCGCCTTGCGAACTGAACCGCTGCAGCCGTCCTGGTGTATTTGGAACAACCATGTTGGTACTGAATTCCAATGTGTAGATCGATGCGCAAAGACCACCTTCGCTGACCGGAAGCGAGTCGATAGCTGAGTTGAGGTCGCCTATGAGCTGCGATTCCTCGCCGCTTTCCAGATCGAATTGCCGCACATCGGCAACGCCCGCCGGAAACGGGAACCCGGTCAAGAACGTGACCAACAGTTTGTTACCGAAAAGCCGCAAACTGTCCGGAACAGCATCGATGAACGGCGGGCCCATCGGCGCACTAGGATTAGGCCTTGCTGGATAGTTAAAGATCGTGGAAATGGTGCCGTCTTCCAGATCGACCGACTGAATATTATTTCGTGCGGCGTCGACGACATATAGCGAATCCGAGTGCAAAACCATTCCGAACGGATTCGATGGACGGACGTTGTTTGGCACGTCTGGTCTCGGACTCGGGACAAAGTCGGGGAAGTTGGCCACCAATCTTAGCGTGGCACGCGGAAAGCCGAACCTGCGGAGCGCGAGTGTTTCTCCGTTCGCCAGACGCGTGTGGTCGGCGTAATTAATATTATAGTCGGCCCAGTTGTAACGGAATCCGAAAATAGGAAGCCTGAGTTCCAGAATCGAACTAAAGATAGGCGAATTTGGGTTCGGGTTTGGGACCTCGCTGCCGGGAGCCGGGCCGGCCAAGACCGAATTGCCGTTTCCAATCGCGATGTATAATCTGTTTCCCTGAATCCATAGTGCGGATGGGCCGGATGTCGAGTTGTCGGGCGGCGTGATTCCGGACGGCAGGCCGTCAATTAATGTGTGCCGCTCGCCATCGTTCGTAATGATCGAGATACGGCCGCTGTTCGGAATCGTCGGGTTTCCGGCCTCGGAAACCAGAAAATATCTCTGCAACGGAGCGTAAATGATCTTGCGAGGCTCCTCCAGTCCGGTCACGAAAATTGAACTGGATTGTGCCTTGACGGGACCGCTCGCGAACACCGAGATGAAAAATGCAGCCGACAATATTAAAAATAACTTTATTCTTTTCATGATTGATCTCCCACTTCCTTTCAATGTCTAGTAACGGATGCTTCCCAAAACGCGAAAACGGCTGACATGGATTTGCGGTAGGCAATCCCTGCGGGTGATGGGTATAAAGCCGACCGTCGAATTCTTGCAGTAAAGGTTTTTGCGCCGCTATCTATTAACGCGACGACGAATCAAGAACCGTACAGTTTTTTTTGATTTGCGAGGCGAGATAACTTATTGTGATAGCAAAAAAGGAGTTCTAACCGCCGATCACAAAGGAGCAAGTCTTACGGTAATGGATCAAACTCGCGAAATAACGCAGATGCTGCGCCAGTGGAGCGACGGAAACCGCGATGCGCTCGAAGAGCTGATGCCGCTTGTTTACGACGAGCTACACAAACAGGCAGCGCGCTTTCTGAGCCGTGAACGCCGCGACCATACACTACAAGCGACTGCTCTGATACATGAGGCCTACATTAAATTAATTAGCCAGAATGAAGTCGATTGGGAAAGCCGCACGCATTTTTTCGCCATCTCGGCAACATTGATGCGGCGTATCTTGGTTGATCACGCACGTACAAAGAACCGGCAAAAGCGTGGTGGCGATGCTGTTAGAATTTCACTAGCCGAAGCCGGGTCAGTGGCCGTAAAAGAAAAGGGTGTTGATCTGATGGCCCTGGACGAGGCTTTGATGCGCCTCGAAAAATGGGACAGTCAACAGGCACGTGTCGTCGAGCTTCGTTATTTTGGGGGGCTGACTTTGGAGGAAACGGCGGCGGCATTAAGGGTTTCGCGGACTACCGCGGCTACCGATTGGAGTATGGCAAAAGCGTGGCTGTATCGTGAATTGACGAGGTGAGGCTATCTCGTAATGGAAACCAAAAACTGGGAAGAAGCCAAACGGATCTTTGGTGCCGCGATAAAGTACGCGGCTCCTGATAGAGCGCGCTTTCTCGATGAAGTTTGTAACGACGATGCCAATCTGCGCCGCGAGGTAGAATCGCTGCTTGTGTCTTTCGATGAGAGTGAAAGCTTTATGGAAACGCCGGTAATAGGCGGGATGGCGGGCGCACTTGATGGAAATAACAAAAAACTCGAACGAGGAGTTTGTTTTGGGCACTATGAGGTAATCGAGCTTGTTGGAGTCGGCGGAATGGGCGAGGTTTACTTGGCAAAAGACAAAAGGCTTGGTCGCCGTGTTGCGGTGAAGATCCTGAACGAGAAGTTTGCTAAGAATGAATCCAATCTGAAACGGTTTACACAGGAAGCGAAAGCCGCGTCCGCATTAAATCATCCCAACATTCTGATTATTCACGAGATAGGTGAAGAACAGGCCACAAACTACATTGTTAGTGAATTTATTGAAGGTAAGACATTACGCGAGATCTTCGAAAGCTCTCCGTTGAAACTTTCCGAAGCGCTGGACATGGCAATTCAGATCGCGGGTGCGCTCACCGCTGCTCACGTGGCCGCCATTGTCCACCGCGATATCAAACCTGAAAATATAATGGTCCGGCCCGACGGGTACGTAAAAGTTCTTGATTTCGGTTTGGCAAAGCTCGTTGAGCAGAAACCCATCGGATTGGAGGACGAAACTGCCCGGCAAAATCAAACCGCAGAGGGTATGATCTTGGGCACGGTCAATTATATGTCGCCGGAGCAGGCAAAGGGCGATCGGATCGACGGGCGGACAGATATCTTTAGTTTCGGCGTCCTGCTTTACGAAATGATAGCCGGGCGAACGCCATTTGCCGGGAATTCGATGTCCGAGACGTTCGCCAACCTGATCAACAGCGAGCCGCAGCCGCTCTCACGCTTTGCCGCAAATGTGCCGGATGAATTGGAGCGAATAGTTTCGAAAACGCTGCGCAAAGACAGAGAAGAACGTTACCAAACGATGAAAGGCCTTCTCGCCGACCTGAAAGACCTGCGCGAGAATCTTGCGTTTGACGAAAGACTCGAACGATCGAATTCGGGATCCGGGAAAAACGTCACTGCTGGTCTGAGAACGGAAACACTTAACGCAAATGAACGATCTGCGCAGACAGAATACAGTTTCACCGGTCAGCGCAAAGGAGGGAAATTCCTTGCATCGGTCGCCGCGGCTTTCTTGCTCATCGCAATAGGCACTGTCGGCTTCTATTTTTGGTATCAAAAGAGCGCGGGTATCAGTAATACGGCCAAGAGATCACTAGCCGTTCTGCCGTTCGTAAATGGAAGTCAGGACCCGAACGCCGAATACCTGTCGGACGGCATCACCGAGAGCATAATTAACAATCTGTCGCAATTGTCGGGCCTGAAGGTCTTGTCGAGAAATTCGGCGTTTCGATTCAAAGACAATCAAGTCGACACCCGCGCGATCGCGTCTCAGCTAGGGGTCGAAGCTCTCGTCACCGGCGATATTCGGCAGATGGGAGACAATTTTATAATAAACGTTAGGTTGATAGACGGACGAGACGAAACGCAGATCTGGGGAAATCAATATATAAGAAGCTCCGCAGATGTTATTGCCGCCCAGAACGAGATCTCGCGGGCGGTCGCACAAAATCTGCGGATCAAACTGACCGAGTCCGACGCACAGCTTCTAAGCAAGCGCCCAACCGATAATCCTGAGGCTTGGCAGCTTTATCAACGCGGCAGGTTTCATGTTTTTAAGTTGATACCGCCGGAAGTGCAAAAGGGAATAGGTTATTTCCAACAGGCGATAAGGGTCGACCCAAGCTATGCACTTGCTTATTCCGGGCTTTCGGATGCGTATCGTACCCTTGCGATTGGCAGCGAAGTGTCGCCGATCGAAAACCTGGCATTATCTAAAACTTTGTCGAATAGGGCGATAGAGCTGGACGAATCGCTTTCGGAAGGCCATTCAGGGCTCGGAATGACAGTTTACTGGGGAGACTGGAATTGGAAGGAGTCCGAAGATCGATATCGCCGCGCTTTGGAACTTAACCCGAATAATGCGATGGCCCACTTATACTATGCTCACCTGCTTGCTACACTAGGGCGTCACGCCGAAACCGCAGCAGAAATGAAACTCGCACGAGAGCTTGACCCGCTTTTCCCCTTTGGGAATGCGCTTGAGGGGCAATTTCTCATCTACGCCGGGCGAACCGACGACGCACTTAGGCAGCTACATGAAACGGTTGAGCTCGCCCCCGGGTTTTGGATGCCCCACCTCTTTGCATCAATGGCGTATATCGAGAAAGGTATGTTCGAGGAGGCTATCTCGTCGGCGCGACGGGCGACAGAGCTCTCGCCCGCGCAAACCGTTTCCATCGCAAATGAAAGTTATGCTTTGGCGAAATCGGGAAAGAAAGAAGAAGCGCAAATGAACTTGGACAAATTACTTCTACTCTCGACCGAGCGTTTCGTTCCCCCAGGGCATATCGCAATGATCTATAACGGACTGGGCGAGCACGAAAAGGCCCTCGAATGGCTAGAAAAAGGATTCGAGCAACGCGACCCCAAGATGGTTTTTCTGAAAGTCGACCCGAAATGGAACAATCTGCGGGCTGAGCCAAGGTTCATTGAACTGATGCGGCGGATGAACTACGAGTGATTTTTTATGAAGATCCTAATAATCGGTTAGGATGACTCAAAGCCAAGCGTGCCCCCGCAACTGCGAATCTAATATCACGATAAAGTACGGAGCCTTCTTTGTGGCTCGGATCGATTCACGGTACGTCCAAACTATTGGTCGTCGGAAAGGGAAGTTTCCGGAGCGGAGTCGTCGATCACCGCAGACGGATAGATGCGTCGCAATAGCTTGACCGCTAGGAGCTGGTCGGCGTAGACAAAGGCGCCGAAGATAAGGCAAAGAATAACGGCAAGGAACGGCCCGAGGATCGACCCGGAAATGGGTAGCGAATTCTGACGTTCTACTTCTAGTGCGGTAAGGCCTACCCAGAAGTATTTTGCGATCACAAATAAAGCGAAAAAGCCAAATGTGGTCCACAGTGCCCACGCCTTTTCCGTTTTGAGTAAAACGATATTGGCAATAATCAAAAGAACGATCGTTCCGATCCAAAACGTCGTCCATCCTAGGCTAGAATTGTACGCATAACCCTCAATCGCCGTTCGCGGAGACCCAATGCTCTGCAGCCAGCTCCACGAATAGTATGTAAAAAATCCAACGACGATCGAGAAGAATGCGATCGTTCCGAGAAAGATCTTGTTCCACATAGTGACGTTCTATCACAGCCGAACCACAAACAAAAATGCGGGCAGCCACTACAGCCAACCCGCAGGTTTTGAACCTCAATGTTTATTAGTTCACACGGACAGTTATAAAGATAGTCGAACCCTTTCGCGAAACCAAAAGAAGAACAGGGCGATTGCCGGCCTGTTGAAGTGCGTTCTCAACAGATTCCGGCGTAGCGACGGCCTGCCGGTTCACTTCCAAAAGAATGTCTCCCCGCCCAAGTCCCGCGTCAGCAGCAACGCTATCCGCGGCCACTTCAACGATTACCACTCCTTCCGTTTCCGATCCGGCTCCAAATTCCTTCGCAAGTTGAGGTGTGATCGGCTGAAGCACTGCACCCAACCTACCCGCGGCCGGCTTTGCAACAGGACTTTCCGGTGAGTTTCCGGTCGGACCGGCTGATGCGGTCTCGGTGTCAAATTCATCAAGCAAGGCTGTAAATTCTTCAGTCTTTCCATCTCTCAGAACGGTAAGGCGGAGCTCCGTTCCGGGCAAAGTCCCAGCAACCTTGTTGCGAAGAACATTTCCGTCGTCGACCTTTTCTCCGTTTACTGCCGTAATAATGTCGCCGCGCTTTACACCAGCTTTTTCGGCCGCGCTGCCCGGACGAACATTGCTAACCAGAACGCCCGAAGCATCAGGTAATTCAAGTGCTTGGGCGGTGTCGCCGGTAATGTTCTGGATATTGACGCCTAGCATTCCGCGGCGAACACGTCCACTTGTCAGCAACTGTTCCATCACATTCTTGGCCATGTTCGAAGGAATAGAAAATCCGATGCCTATATTTCCACCCGATGTGGAAAGAATCTGCGAATTAATTCCTATGAGTTCGCCGTTTAGGCTGACCAATGCGCCGCCCGAGTTTCCTCGATTGATCGGTGCATCAGTCTGAAGAAAATCCTCGAAACTGCCATCACTAAGTCCAGTCCGTCGGCCCTTTGCGGAAATAATGCCCGAAGTGACCGACTGGCCAATGCCTAGTGGATTTCCGATCGCCAGAACGATGTCACCGACCCTGACGGTATCGGAATTGCCAAGAGTCAAGAAAGGCATATTCTGAGCTTCGATCTTTAAGACGGCGAGATCGCTTGGCTTATCAAGACCGACGAGTTTTGCCTCAAAAGTCTTATTATCGTTAAGCAGGACGGTGATCTTGTCGGCACCGTCGATCACATGTGCGTTAGTTAGGATCGTTCCGTCAGCGCTGACGATAACGCCCGAACCAAGGCCGCGTTCTGTCGGCGGACGCTGGCCTCCGCGGGGTGAGGGCAATTGCCGAAAGAAATCTTCGAATGGCGATGATGGGGTGTCGCGCGGGGCCTGGGGACGCGACTTTATTTCCGCTTCTATCCTTACGACCGCCGGGCTTGCCCTTTCAACGATGTCCGCATACGAGGTTCTGACGCCGTCAACAGCCACAGGAGCCGGAGGCGGTGCGGGCTGTGACGGAGCCGGAACTTCGTCCGGCGAAAACAGGCCTGTGTTGCAGCCCGAAAGTAAGAATGAAAGGCCAATGGCCGATACCAACAATATATTCCTTGATCTCATTATTAATTCTCCAACAGGGCGATGACTTTGATATTAACTTAAACCCGACCCCGCTCAAAAGCTCATTTTCAATACGAAATGCTGAACCGGGAAGTTCAACGGAAGGCGATCTAGGTTGTGCCTAAAGACTTTCAACTTTGTGACACTTTGGGCAAACCGTCGGCGAAAATGTAGGCGAGCGATTTATAGACTAGCTTTGAGCAAAGAAAAGCCGGTGAATCGTTCGATTCGACATAAGAATATTCAACAAGGTCCATGCCCACAATATTTTTCTTTTCTGCAAGCTTTTTGATCAGGGCAAGTGTCTCGTACCATCCCAACCCGCCCGGTTCCGGCGTTCCGGTCGTCGGGACAATGCTTGGGTCCAGACCGTCTATATCAATGGTCAGATAGACATTGTCGGTAAGGCTATCCACGGCCGACTCGATCCAGTCAGTCTTGCCAACGATGTCGCGAGCCCAGTAGATCTTGGTCGGCAATCCGGTGTCGAGCAGCCGGACTTCCTCCGCCGAGATCGAGCGAATACCGACTTGTACGGCGGGAATGCGGAGATCTTTCACCACCCTGGCCATGATCGAAGCGTGCGAGTGCGGCGTACCGTCGTAGGTATCACGGAGGTCTGCATGAGCGTCTATTTGCAGAACGCTAAGGTCGTGATATTTTTCGGCGTGTGCCCTGATGATCGGAGCCGAAACAGAATGTTCTCCTCCGAGCATGCAAATGAACTTACCGCTTGCGACGAGTTCCTTGCTCAGGTCATAGAGGTCGGACATCATCTGTTCAGGCGTTGGCCGTGGTTTGAACTCCTCAAGCGTGTGAATTCCCACTTGATAAACCTCGGTATCCGTCTCTTCTTCGTAGAGCTCCATATTCCGGGAAGCATCAATTATCGCCATGGCTCCGCGGCCGGTCCCCGAACCATACGAAACCGTTCCTTCATAAGACACAGGCAAAACGACGACGCGTGCATTCTCGTATGACGCGAGCTCAACTTCATCTATCCCGCCAAAATTCATCGGCAGATCTGCAGATTGACTCATAGAAATAGTTTTACCTCTCAACGTTCGATTATCAAGTCGAACAGTTCCACAAAAAAGGCCGCGAGCGAATCGCCCACGACCTTCTAGAGTTAAATCGCTACCCATTTCAGAACGACAACATCGGCAATCTAAGGCACATCGATCGTCATGTCTTTGCCTGAAAAGCTAAAGTTGGGCCGTTTACGACCCTTCATAAACTTCGCGGCCGTTTGCGATAATGCGGTAATTATCATCGGTAATGCGATCGAGGGATCGCTCGGTACAAACGCCGTGGTTGCGCCGCGATGCAACTTGCCGAATACTTCCGTATGAGCAGCCCCGAACGAGGGCGTACGCGTCTCAAGCGGCACCGTGTCCGTAGCGATAGAGATCGCATACTTGTGCCCGCGCGGGGTAGTTTTCGTAAGGTACGAGGACACCTCGGCGACGTTAAGCATGCTTTGTCCGGTTGTGCTACCGAGCGTGATTATTCCCGAATTACGCGTCTTTTGTGCGATCTGCAGCATTTCAAGCGTATCCTGGGTCGTGTCGAACGTAAGCTGAAGTTTCTTCTCAAATCGCGCGCGGGCGATACCTACGGAAAGCGGCGAGTTCAGGATATCCGGGCAATAGATCGGAATGCGTGCTTTGAACGCTGCGGTCATGATACCGTCTTCGTGAGCTATCTCAGCAAGTTCGCGGCCCATCAGGTGCAAGAATTCTCGTACGGAATACGCCCGGCTGGTTTCCAACTGGTTTATTACGCTGCCGACCCATTCATCTGCTTCTTGGTATTCGTCGCGGTTTGCAAGCGTGTCGCCCAACCTTGCAACATCGGCCGCCGCCAGCTCCTCATCACTCATGCTCGGATGAGCCTGATAATGGTTCCGGCCCAGCGTCTCGTGAATGTCATGGAACAACACAGTTCCGGACATCACTAACACGTCGACGAAACGGTTCTTTATGACATAAGACAAAAGCCGACGCATGCCGGACGGGATCAGATTGCCCGTTCCGCACATGTAGATCGTCGAATTGTCGTCAAGCATATCCAGCCAGATGCGATGTGCCTCAGCGAGCTGTTTGGCACCGAATCCGGCGCCTTCCATCTTCTCAAGAAGGCCGGCGACCGAGCGGTCGCGGTCGATCGGAACCGGGCGGGTGGGGACAGTTAAAAATTTCGAAGCCTTTGACTTCTTTTGAGCTACCATATTTTCTCCAAACCGAAAAAGTTATTAAAAATGCTGCGTGTCGATCTCATCGACAGATATTTATTCCGACGTCACGTGCGCCGGTCATTCCGAACCGTTATGCGAGAGATATGTGTAACTCTCGCCTTGATTCTCGTAAAATTCGATCAACTGATTGCCGACCTTGGTTGAAAGTTCGCCATCCTTGATGCGTTTCATTACCGACCGGCGGAACTGGTCATGCAACGTGTCGACGTCGAAGCGAACGGTTGCAAGTGCATCGGCCAACGTGGCTCCGTAAATCACTTTCTTGATAATATGCCCGTCTTCGCCAATAAAAATATGTGCCTCGTGCGGAACGCCGAAAAGGTTATGGTTATTGCCCATAACTTCCTGATACGCGCCGACAAGCATTATTCCAATGTAATACGGTTCCTTAGGATTTAGCTTGTGGAGTTCTAATACGGGCTTCACATCGTGAAGATCGATGAACTTGTCAACAATACCGTCCGAATCACACGTTATATCGCATAGCGTAGCATATTCTGTCGGCTTTTTGTTGAGCTTATGTATTGGGAGGATAGGAAATAGCTGTTCCAGCGCCCAATTGTCCGGCATCGATCGAAAAACCGAGAAGTTCGCAAGATATTTCGCGCACATCAGACGGCGAAGATCTTCGAATTCTTCCGAGACATACTTCTTCTGTTGGGCGAATTGGTCAGCTTTTTCGCAAATATCCCAGAATAAGACTTCGCCTTTGCCCTTGTGCTCAAGGGTTATCAGACCGAGATTGAACATCGTAAAGAGTTCTTCACGGTGTTCAAGAGCGTCGTGATAATATTCCCGATAATTCTTGCCGGTGATCGATTCGCGGAGATCGAAAAGCTCCTTCACTACCTGCGGATCGTCCTCATCTACCATCAGCGGGGTTATATCTTCGACCACCGTTTCGATCTCATCCTGGATATTAGTGATGAGCATCGCGTGGTAAGCCGAAAGATATCGGCCGGATTCCTGGATTATCGTCGGGTGCGGAACATTCTCGTCCTCGCAAACGGTTTTGATGACATAAATTACGTCATTTGCAAATTCCTGAGCATTATAGTTTGCCGAGGATTCGAAAGACGTTCTCGAACCATCATAGTCGACCGCCATGCCGCCGCCTACATCAAGATAGTCGATCTTAATGCCCATCTGGTGGATCTTGGCATAAGTTCGCGCGGCCTCCTTCATTGCGTTCTTGATCCGCTTGATGTCCGTAAGCTGCGAACCGATGTGGAAATGGAGCAGCTTCAGCATATCGATTCGGCCGGCTTCCTGAAGCTGACGGATGACATCAAGGATCTCGGTCGTAGTCAGACCAAATTTTGCCGCTTCGCCGCCCGACTTCTCCCACCGTCCCGAGCCTTTTGAATATAGCTTCACGCGAACGCCGAGCATCGGAAGTCGGGCATCAGCATTATCTGCGGTAATCTCATCAATGAGTGCGAGCGTGTGGTCGAGTTCGCTCATCTTTTCTATAACGATGACCACATTTTTGCCGGCACTGGCCCCGGCAAAGGCGAGTTTCACGAAATCTCGATCCTTAAAACCATTTAATACAAGGAGACTTTCTTTGGATTGTTCGAGTGCAAGGGCGGCATATAATTCGGCCTTCGACCCGGCTTCGAGGCCGAAATTATAACGTGAACCTTCCCGGAGATATTCTTCGATCACGGCACGGTTCTGGTTTACCTTCATCGGATAAACACATAGATGGCCGCCTTCGTAGTCGAACTCCTTGATCGCCTTGCGGAAAGCGGTCTGAAGCTTACGGATCTGACCAAAAAGGAGTTGCGGAAATCGAAGCAAAACTGGAGTACTGACGCCCCGCTTTCGCAGATCGTCGATTATTTCTTTGATATCGGCCGTCAAGTTCTCGTTCTCAGGTGAGTGAACAACGAGATTTCCTTTTCGGTTTACGCCGAAATATCCGGCTCCCCAATTATCAATGCCATATTTTTCTATGGTCTGCTCAATTATCGAACTCAAATGTTGATACCCCGTAACCGGAAATGGATAAAACGTTAAGAAGCCGCAAAAACCTAAAATATATCAAATACAACGTCAAAAGAAAACACCTATTTATTTAACGTTTGTCAGAGCGGCTCGTGATGATACTTTTGGCACACCCTTTGCGATAACGGGGTACGGGAACAAGGGTCACGATCCCTATGCCCATGGAAATAAAGGACTTTATCGAAATATGTTTAGCTTCGATTTAAAAAAATGATCGGAATTGCCAAAAAGTGGTGGCAATAACTGTCACTTTGCTAAAGCAATTCAGTATTTGAGGAATATATGACAAGAAATAATGAAAAAGGCTTTTCGCTGATCGAGCTACTGCTCGTTGTCGTGATCATAGGAATTGTTGCAGCACTTGCGGTTCCGTCATTGAGACGAGCAGCCCGGGCGGCGGAAAACGGAACGACTTTCGCGACCATGCGGACGATTTCGTCGCAGCAGGTCGGATTTTTCTCACAGAATAGCCGCTTCGCCCGTGTTACCGAACTTAATACCGCTTTGTCGAGCAGCATCGGAACGACCGTCGGAGACCGTGTGGTTCGCGGCGTTTACGTTTTTGAGAACAATCCGCTAATTCCGACAGATGCCGAACTCCGCGATACTTTTACGATAACTGCGACTCGCGCCGCTACCGACGATGTGGTCTATGTCTTTGAACTTACCCAGTCTGGGCAGATCGTGCAGATTCTTCCCTAAGCAATGGCGAGGATCAAAGAACGTCCCTCGCCCACATTTATATTTGACACAAAAGTTCTCCCGCCTGAGAGAAAATTCAATGAACGTTTTTGAAGACCTAATCGAAGAACTAAAAGAAGAAAATCTTCTTGAATCAACCGTAATGGATCTCGACACCGACGGGACGATGAACGAGTTTCTCGTCGCGCCGCCACCGATGACTCGTTCCTCGAACAACGGCTTGGACGACTCCGACGATGTCTTTTTCGATCAATTCCAAGCTGTTGATCTTGAAGAGTCGCCCGCCGCAGAGCCAGTTTCAAGGTCTTCAGATGTCGACTTTGACGAGGACGAAGGCCTTTTACCGCGTGAAGCTCCGCAGATCGTTAAGCCTGCAAATCAGCGGGAGTTTTTTCGGAAGCGGGCAATGGAAGAAGTCTCAAGCATGCAAATGGTCGAGCACGTCCTTTCCGGCGTCGAACGCGAGCACATGAAAATGGTGCCCGTTCCATATGATGATCTGGAAGCCAAAAAAGCCCTTCATAAATTCCTTCAGGCAACCGATGACCTGAAGTCACAAGAATGTGCCGATGCCGAGTATGAACTTCTACAGGAAACACAAAAGTGGTACAGCGGGCTCGCCGAACGCGATAAAAGCATCTCAGTCGCCAACATACGGCGGTTTTGCGAAGATTCGCGTCCTGTTCTTAGCTCACAGGCGTTGATCTCCTTAGCACGGTTTTACCGAAACTCGCCATTCTCCGAATCGGTTCGCGGAAAGTTTGACTTCACGATGACGCGGCTATTCTCGCGGGAGGTCGAAGGCGACCTCCGCCGGCATCTTTTTGCACGAAATGAGATGGTCGGGCATATTAGAACACTCTACGAAAACTGGTCGAGCATCAACCTCTTCTCGTTTGACGAGCATGAGACCGAGTTCGCGTCGGCCGTCGCACAGTTCGAAGAGTTCGCCACCGAAGCCGAATCGGCCGTCACCCTGGACGAGTTGCTAGCAAAGGACATTTTTGAAAGGATCCGGGCGTTTAAAGAAGGCTCGGCTGAAATGTTTTTTGCCCAAGAAGTTGTGGCCGGTGCCATTGACTGCAACCTTAGACTCGGGAATCGCTTTGTCGAATTGATCGATGTCGCCCGGAACGAGGGCAACCCTGCAATATTAGAAGAAAAGTATGGCGATACTCTCGACCATGTTGTCTCAAGCACCACCGGAAAAACGCTGCATCTACTTGAGATCCTGCACGAAGGCGCATTTGAGGACCTACCCGAGCAGAGCGGCGAATATTTTAGGCCAGTCGTCAAGGCCTCCAAGAAACCTGCGGAAAAAGAGCCATGGCTCAGCTTTGACCTGTTTGGCGTAAACCGCTGGCTCCTTGGTTTCACGCTTCTAGTTTGTATCGTCAGTGTTGGGATCTACTTAACTGCCGACAAATTCGGGGGTTCAGGGGCAAACGCTCTTACGGCCAAAGACGTTTCGATCAGTAATCCGGAACTCAGTCAACACTTGCAGCTGGCACGTTCGTCTAGCGAAACCCTTTACGCAATGACCGAACCGTCATGGGACGCTATGACCGAGGAACAGCAAAAACAATTCCTTACTAAACTTGCCGAATACGCCCGACAGATCGGACTGAAAAAGGTCAATTTGTTGAACAGCAAAGGACGATCCGTAGCGTTTGCCGAGGACACGCGAATTCAGGTGATCGGAGCCTCTTAGTGACACAAAGCTCGTACATTTTGCAACCGAACAGACTGGGGCGGCTTTTTGGCCGTCCTTTCTGTTTATTGAGTCATTCTGGAAAGTGTACAAAAAAATTCGAAATCAGCGGGTAATCGAACTTTACACCTTGCATAAGCGTTTTTTGAATTCAGCGTTGTACGAGTCTGTTTATTGCAATTCGTGTCCATTTTTGCGTAAATAAGATGTACCCTGTTTTTTGAGTCCTCGATCCTTTCAGACAATATAGCTTCTGATAATATGCAAGAATTTTCTGACCAAATGCCTTCGGACATTAAGCGATACCCGATGGTTCCCATCCGTGACGTTGTCATTTTTCCTTACACTAAAGTGGCTTTCAAGATCGGCAGGCCGAGCAGCGTTCGTGCGCTTGAGGAAGCGATGACCGGTGAACGGGATATTTTTCTCGCAACACAGCATGACGCGACGATCGATGAGCCAAAGGCGGACCAGATATTCACCGTAGGAACGTTGGGAAGGATCCTGCAGGCTCAACGTCAGGATAACGGCCAGATAAAAGTTGTCGTCGAGGGAAGGGAACGTGGCCAGTCCGTTCGGATCGAACAGGACGCAGAGGGAATGTTTTTCGCTTTCGTTCGAAAGGTCCGGTCGACGGATGAGTCGGGCTATCGAACGGACGGTCTGCTTCAAAAGATCCATTCGCTGGTCGAACAGTTTCTCCGCGTCTCACCGGATGCTTATACCGACGCGTTGCATGCAAGCCTTCGCGGAATCTCGGCAGCCCAAATTGCCGACGCCATGTCCTCGCATCTTCGAATTGGTGTCGAAGAGAAACAAGAGCTGCTCGAAATGTTTTCCGTTTCCGAGCGCTTGCAGAAGCTCGTCGAAATTCTCGATCAGGAGATAGAGAAACGTCAGCTCGACCGGACGATCCATTCACGTACGAAAAAACAGATGGACAAGCATCAGCGTGAATACTATTTGAATGAACAGATCAAAGCGATCCACAAAGAACTTGGCCGCAAGGACGAGAAAGCCGAGCTCGAAGATCTGAAGAAAAAGATCGAAGACGCCGGAATGACCGACGAGGCTCGCGATAAAGCGATGCAGGAATTCTCGAGGCTCGAGGCTATGCCGCCAATGTCGGCCGAAAGCACTGTTTCGCGAACCTACCTCGACTGGTTAATTAACGTGCCCTGGAAGTCGCGGTCCGAAGAGATCGATGACCTGCACGAGGCCGAGCGAACGCTGAATGAAGATCACTATGGCCTTGAGAAGATCAAGGAACGCATTTTGGAGTTTCTTGCGGTTCGGCAATTGGTCAAGAACCCGAAGGGCACCATACTTTGTTTTGTAGGGGCTCCTGGTGTCGGGAAGACTTCGCTAGGGAAGTCGATCGCCAATGCGACCGGAAGAAAATTCATGCGCTTGGCCTTAGGCGGAGTTCACGATGAGGCGGAGATCCGCGGCCATCGCAGAACTTATATCGGAGCACTGCCCGGGCAGATCGTGCAGCTTATGAAACGGGCCGGTACGATAAATCCGGTAATTCTGCTGGATGAGGTAGATAAACTGGGCCGCGATTTTCGCGGAGATCCAAGCTCCGCGTTACTAGAAGTGCTCGATCCAGAACAAAACGACACGTTCCGCGATCATTATCTCGACGTCGAATATGATCTCTCAAACGTATTTTTTATCGCGACCGCTAATGTTCTTCATACAATTCCACCGGCCCTTCAGGATCGCCTCGAGATACTGAACCTGTCCGGCTACACGGAACGCGAGAAGGTGAAGATCGCTAAACGCCACTTGATCGCCAAACAATGTGAGAACAGCGGTATCGAACCTGAAAAGGTCAAATTTACCGACGACGGAATTCTCGAAACGATACGCCATTACACCCGCGAGGCCGGCGTCCGCAATCTAGAGCGTGAAATCGGTTCTTGCCTACGAAAGATCGCAAGGAAATTTGTTATTTCCGTTTCAAAAGAAGATTTTCGGGTTGTGATCGACGCTGAAAAAGTTCGCGAACTGCTCGGTACGATTCGATTCCGCAAGCAGGACATTGCCCGGAAAAGCGAGGTCGGCCTAGTGAATGGCCTCGCATGGACCGAGGTCGGCGGCGACGTTCTTCAGATCGAGGCAACGCTTGTCCAAGGCAAAGGCGAGGTTACGTTGACCGGAAAACTTGGCGAAGTAATGCAGGAATCGGCACGGGCGGCACTTACGTGCGTTCGCTCGCGGGCGGAATCACTTGGCATCGATCCGAAGGATTTTCGCGAGAAGGACCTTCACATCCACGTTCCCGAAGGAGCAATTCCGAAGGACGGCCCAAGTGCCGGTATTACGATAGCGACCGCGATGGTTTCCGCATTGACGAAACAGCGAGCCCGCCACGACGTCGCGATGACAGGCGAGATTACACTTCGCGGCAAAGTGTTGCCGATCGGAGGGGTGAAAGAGAAGTTGCTGGCGGCCCATCGATTCGGACTTAAAACGCTCATCCTTTCGAAAGAGAACGAGAAAGATCTCGCCGATGTTCCGGAAGAGGTCCGTGAGGATCTGACGATCTATACGGTCGATTCGATAGACGAGGTGCTCAGGTACGCTATCGAGCCCGGGCCACCCGAGGTTGACACGGTCCCGCCGCTAATCTGGAATAACGAACCGCCTTCAAACGAGATCGCTCTCGACTGATCAGGTTTCTGATGGTTGACTGGGACGTTTTGGATTAAGCGCGGGATGAGTAGACCTCATATCGCACCTGTTCGCATTATCGCGACGTCACCCCTATAATTGCTCACTGATGAAGATAATATCAGCCGAGTTCATCAAGAGTGTGTACGAGAGGATACAGTGTCCAGACGATAGTCGGCCGGAGATATCGTTTCTCGGGCGGTCAAACGTGGGCAAATCATCTCTGCTGAATTCGCTTTTGCAAAGAAGAAAACTAGCCCGAACATCAAATACGCCCGGTCGAACGCAATGTATAAACTTCTTCCTGGTGAATGATCGGATCTACTTTGTTGATCTACCGGGTTATGGCTACGCCAAAGTATCCAAAAGCATGCGTTCCGAGTGGGGGAAAATGGCAGAGGAGTATCTAGCCGACCGTGACGAACTCGTTCTTTCAATACATCTGGTAGATTCGCGGCATGAGCCCACAACGTTGGATATGCAACTGCACGAGTGGCTCGTAACAAACCAAAAGCCGCATATCGTTGTTGCGACAAAAGCCGACAAGCTTTCCAAACGAGATCTGCAAAAGAGCATTAAAATCCTGAGATCAAAAATGTCCGAGAGCTTGGTCATTCCGTATTCATCGGCGACCGGCGACGGAAGAGACGAGCTTTGGACGCTAATCGAAAATTCCGTCAAAAACAAGTAAAAGTTTACTTGCAATCGGCCTCAGAATATAGTAAAAGTAATTATTCCTGAAAGCCGAGGGTTTGCGGAGAGGCGTTTCGCTTATTTCCGTTTGCAATACTACACATATCCATACGACTTACTCCGCGTTCATTATCAACTTCACTTTCGCCCGAAAGAGTCCTTCGTGCCAATAGATATTGAAACGATCGAACGCTGGAAACTAGCAGTTTATCCCTATTTTAACGGACACGACAATGCCAACCAAAACAACACCATCGCGCAGGCCTAAGGCGAAGAGTGACGAGCTACCGGCCGACGCCGAAACACCCATGATCTCTGACGAGCCCACCGCAGAAGTAACCGAACCGAGTGAACCGAAAGCGAAATCACCCAACAACTCGAACGGCGACCTTTTGAACATTACCGATCTCAAGGAAATGTCTATCAGCGAACTGACAGGGATCGCCAAGGAAATGGGGATTGAAGGCGCGACGGGCCTCCGAAAGCAGGAGCTGATCTTTAAGCTTCTTGCCGCCCAAACGGAAAAGAGCGGCCTTATCTTCTCGGAAGGCGTCCTTGAAACGCTTCCGGACGGATTCGGTTTCCTTCGTGCACCGGAATACAACTATCTGCCGGGCCCTGATGACATTTACGTCAGCCCCTCACAGATCAGAAAATTTGATCTTCGCACCGGTGATACGGTCTCGGGACAGATCCGACCGCCGAAGGAAGGCGAGCGTTATTTTGCGTTGATCAAGGTCGAAGCGATCAATTTTGAAGCACCGGAAACGTCGCGAGAGAAGATATTTTTCGACAACCTGACGCCGCTTTATCCGGACGAACAGCTCAAGATGGAGGTCGGTCCCGAAAACATTTCGGCCCGCGTTCTCGATCTCGTAACACCGATCGGTAAAGGCCAGCGTGCGTTGATCGTCGCTCCGCCGCGAACCGGTAAGACGGTATTGCTCCAGACCATCGCGAATTCGATCACCCGGAACCATCCTGAGGTCGCGTTGATAGTTCTTCTTATCGACGAGCGTCCTGAGGAAGTCACGGACATGCAGCGTTCGGTAAACGGCGAGGTAATTTCATCGACATTTGACGAACCGCCAACTCGCCACGTTCAGGTTTCGGACATGGTCATCGAGAAGGCAAAAAGGCTCGTTGAGCATAAACGCGACGTGGTTATCTTGCTCGACTCGATCACTAGACTCGCTCGTGCACATAACTCGGTGGTGCCGCCCTCGGGCAAGATCCTTTCGGGTGGTATCGATTCGAACGCACTTCAGCGACCTAAGCGATTCTTCGGTGCTGCTCGCAATATCGAAGAGGGCGGATCGCTGACGATCATCGCTACCGCATTGATCGACACAGGCTCGCGAATGGACGACGTTATCTTTGAGGAATTCAAAGGAACCGGTAACTCCGAAATTCACCTTGACCGACGTCTCTCAGACAAGCGTCTGTTCCCGTCGATCGATCTTCAGCGTTCCGGTACGCGTAAAGAAGAGCTTCTGCTCAGCCCTGAAGATCTCAACCGCATCTGGGTCATGCGTCGTGTGCTCAACCCGCTATCGCCGGTCGAGCAGATGGAAGTCGTGCTCGAACGTCTCGGCAAGACAAAGACGAACGCAGAATTTCTTGCGTCGATGCAGACTTAGCCCCACATTATAGGTCAGTTGTCAGTGGTCAGTGACTGGTGGCCGGTTTACGAAGCGATAACATACAGCTTCTGACAACTGGCCGCCAATTACTGACCATTTTTTATGCGAGTTGCCGTCATATCTGCCGAAGCAGTTCCTTATTCCAAAACCGGCGGGCTTGGCGACGTAGCCGGTGCCCTGCCAAATGCACTAAAAGCGGTCGGGGTCGATTCGGTTTTAATAACGCCGTGTTATTGGCAGACAAAAGGCGAGCATCTCTGGAATCTGGCGATCGATGACCTGATGGTCGACTGGAAAGGCGGCGTCTATCATGCAAAGGCCTTCTACAGCGAAGCAAACGGTTCACCAACCTTTTTGGTCGACGCGCCGTCGTTGTTTCATCGCGACTCGATCTACGGGTATCGCGAAGATCACGAACGCTTTGCCTTCTTTAATCGCGCCGCATTAGCACTTCTGAAACGGATCGGTACACCGCCGGATATCGTTCATCTAAACGATTGGCACTGCGGATTTGCGGCGGTCGAACTTGCGTCGGCCCGCGAGTGGGACCCGTTTTGGAAGAATACGCGGACGGTCTTTTCGATTCACAACATGGCTTATCAGGGCGGCTTCGGCAGCGACGAACTTTTGGGGTTCGGGTTTCGCACTGACTTTACCCGAAATGCATTCGCTTTTAGCGGTCATGCATCGGCAATGAAGGCGGGCCTTGCGGTTTCAGACACTCTATCGACAGTATCTCACCGGTATTCTCTCGAAATTCAAACCCCCGAGAATGGTTATGGCCTTGAGTGGCTCACCCGTCAGCGCGCTGACAGACTGATTGGCATAACGAACGGAGTTGATTATGAGGTGTGGGATCCGGCTACGGACCCGGAAATTCCGGCTAATTATTCCATCGACGATCTCAGCGGAAAGCTCGAATGCAAACGGCATTTGTTGGAGCATTTCTCATTGACGATCGATCTTGAGCGGCCGATCTTTGCGAACATCACACGGCTGACGGCGCAAAAGGGAATTGACTTGATGATGCAGGCGGCCGGCGACATACTCGCTTCCGGAGCGTTCATCATTTCGCTTGGTTCGGGCGAAAAGAAATACGAAGACTTCTGGCAGCGTCTGCGCGACTACGCTCCGCGTCAGGTTGGCGTATACCGTGGCTACAACGAACCGCTCGCCCATCTGATCGAGGCCGGAGCCGATATGTTCATGATGCCGTCGAAGTTTGAACCGTGCGGGCTGAACCAGATGTATAGTCTTCGATATGGCACGATCCCGATCGTCCGCGCGGTGGGCGGTCTCGATGACACAGTGCAGAACTGGGACGCTGTAAACGGCAGCGGAAACGGTTTCAAATTTCGCCCCTACGCTGGCGATGCGTTTGTTGAAAGCATCTACGAGGCGATCTTTGCTTTCGCTGACACGACCGCGTGGCAGCGGCTTCAACGAAACGGCATGTCGGTCGACAATTCTTGGGAAAATGCTGCACAGAAATATGTCGATCTCTATCTTCGAACCCTGACGTAGCCGACGCAAAGTGAATTACTTCTTCCTTCAAACTGCTTAGTACAAACGGCCAACTGGTTTATTGGTCGGTCGCCAACGTTTGCTATACTCAATCTCAACTAACTAGTTTGTCATTAGTAAGGGTACATAATAGCCATCACTGGTGGTTTCGGGTGAGTAAATATGATCGAAAGAGAACAGATCGAGATGGATGTGGTTTTTGTCGGTGCGGGACCGGCGAACCTGGCCGCGGCATTGCATTTGAAAAATGAGATCGCACGGCATGACGAACTGATCGCTGGCGGCATTCGGCAGGGCAGAATGATCGGTGAGATCGAGATCGCGATCGTTGAGAAAGGTTCGTTTGTCGGCGCTCACATCCTGTCAGGCGCGGTAATGGATCCGATCGCGATCCGCGAGCTTATGCCCGACTTTCTTGAGCAAGGCTGTCCGGTCGATACAGTCGTATCGGAGGATGCGGCCTGGTATCTGACCAAGACTGGTTCGATCAACGCCCCGATCGTTCCGCCGCCGCTCAAAAACAAAGGAAAATATATCCTGAGCCTCAGCAAAATGTGCGAATGGCTGGGCGAAAAATGTGAAGAGGCCGGGATCAATATTTTTCCGGAGTTTCCGGCCGCAGAAATTCTCTACGACGAAAACGATCGCGTCATTGGCGTCCGAACCGGCGACAAAGGCATGGACAAAGAAGGCAAGCAAAAGCCGAATTTTGAGGCGGGCGTCGACCTGCTGGCAAAAGTAACGGTGCTCGGCGAAGGCTCTCGCGGAAGCTTGGCAAAGCAGCTTATGTCACGCCTCGGCCTGATGGACGGCAAGGAACCACAGGTGTTTTCGATCGGTGTCAAGGAACTTTGGGAAGTTCCGGAAGGCAATTTCCCGGAAGGCAAAGTGGTCCATACGCTCGGTTTTCCGTCCGACACGCAGACCTACGGCGGCGGTTGGATCTACGGAATGAAGGGCAATGTTATCAGCGTCGGATACGTGACCGGACTCGATTACGTCGATCCGAATATCGACCCGCACCTGGAATTTCAAAAGTTCAAAGCTCATCCCAAGGTCGCTGAGGTTCTAAAAGGCGGCAAGATGATAAAGTACGGTGCGAAGTCGATAAATACCAGCGGGTTTTGGACGATGCCAAAGCTTTATGCGGATGGCGTTTTATTGGTCGGCGACACGGCCTCGTTCCTGAACGGTCAGCGGATCAAAGGAATTCATACCGCGATGAAATCAGGAATGCTGGCCGCTGAAACGATCGTCGGTGCGCTTGACCATGAAAACTATACCGAAAAGACACTCAAGCACTATGACGAAAAGGTGAATTTGAGCTGGCTTTATGACGAGCTCCATCCGGTACGAAATTTTCACGCATCGTTTCAGAAGGGACGTTGGTCTGCACTTATAAATTCTGGCCTACAGTACCTTACCGGAGGCCTCGCTTGGGGCTTTCTGCCGAAAGAACACCATGTCGCAGGACACGAGCGGATGGCGAAGCTCGGCGAACTGAATGGCCACGCCGACCCGAAACGATATGCTGACCTCAAAATAGGCAAAGAAATAACGTTCGACAAAATTACCGATGTTTTCCACGCCGGAGTGGCCCACGACGAGGATCAGCCGTCGCATCTGCATGTGCTTGATACAGAAATATGCGCGACCCGGTGTGCCGAAGAGTACGGCAATCCGTGCCAGCGATTCTGTCCTGCCTCTGTCTATGAAATGGAAGAAAGTGCCGTTACCGGCCGCAAGGAATTGAAGGTGAATTTCTCCAATTGTGTCCATTGCAAGACCTGTGACATTGCCGACCCGTATCAGATCATTAATTGGGTAACGCCCGAAGGCGGCGGCGGTCCGAATTATAAAGGAATGTAGAGCGCATCCTATTGCGAATAAACGGGCTAGAGCCGCCGCCTATATTTGGCTGCGGCTCTATTTTTGGGTTTGGAATGGTATTTGCGAATAGTAAATCGCATGGCATTGAATGTATAAGATCAATGCACAACAAGGAAGTGAGAGGTAAATAATATGACCAATGTAAATAGTGATGAAGTCGAAGGAAAACTAAAGAAAGGGAAAGGCTGGGTCAAGGACAAGGCCGGTGAATTAACAGGCAATCGTGAACTCGAGGCCGAAGGCGAAGCCGAACGTGTCGAAGGTGAAACCCAAGATACGTGGGGTAAAGTTAAACGAAACGTTAATGACGCGGTCGATTCAGTTGGCGACGCTATCAGCAACGCTACGAATAGTTCGAAACGCTGATCTGAAGCTAAGGATGGAATACTATTTCGGGTGTTGAGGTCTAACTAACTTCGACACCCGTTTCGCATCTATATAAGTTGATCAGAAAAAGCCGTCACGGTGACGGCTTTCACAAAATGGTGTGCGACTTGGTGCTACTGGTGCAACGGCTGCTCTGACTGATCGGTGAACACAAAATTCACCTTTTCTTCTTTCAGCTCACGCATTGCGACGCGAGTGGCTTTGTGCTTTCGGGTATCGATGTCGACCCGCGAGATCGCACCGCGCTGGAGTTGCTTGCTTCGCTGTGCAGCAAGAATGATCATTCGGTATTTCGAATCTATTTCAGGCGGGTTAATGACTTCTTCGACCACATCTTCATCGATTTCTTCAACGTCTCTTGCCATATTTTCACTATTCTCCCGAGCTATGCTGTTTCGCTCTCTGGAAACTCTCCAATATACCCTTAACACGGTCCTTTTGTCTAACTGTCTTTTGTCTTTCGGCAAGGATTATTGACGCGAGTTTGCGGGCGGCCGCGCTCAGCTCATCGTTTACTATTACATAATCAAACCGCGAAAACTGCGCAACCTCATCTTTTGAATTGCTTAATCGAAGAGCGAGATCCTCCGCACTTTCAGTATTGCGAGAAGTCAGGCGCGCCTTAAGGACCTCGAATGACGGCGGAAGAATAAAAATACTGATGGCCGCGCCTGGAATGTACTTCATTACCTGCAACGCGCCCTGAACATCGATTTCCAGAATCACATCTTTGCCTGAACTGATCTTTCGCTCGGTTTGCGTTAGCGATGTTCCGTAGTAGTTTCCGTGTACCTCGGCATGTTCCAAAAATTCGCCGTTTTCGACCAAACTTTCGAATTCGAACTTCGGGACGAAAATGTAATCGCGGCCATCTTCTTCGCCGAAGCGTTTTTCACGCGTGGTGAATGAAACGGAATATTCGACATCCGGTACCGACTGCAAGACCTCTCGTATGAGAGTTCCCTTACCTCCGCCCGAAGGTGAACTGATAATGATCAACTTTCCTTTCATTCGTAACTACTCGACATTTTGAACCTGTTCTCTAATCTTCTCAATCTCGCTTTTTATCTGGAGTGCATTCTCTTTTACAGTCATGTTCGACGTCTTTGAGGTGATCGTGTTCGCTTCACGGTTCAATTCCTGTGTGAGAAAATCAAGCCGTTTACCGACCTCTTTTTCCTCCGTCATTATCGCCCGAAAATGTTCGATATGATTCCGGAGCCGCGAAATTTCCTCGGAGATGTCGGCGCGGTCTGCAAGATAAGCGACCTCCTGGGTCATCCGTCCCTGGTCTATTTCGACCTGAAGCTCCGCCTTAGAAGCCATTTCGAAAATGCGCCTCGATAAACGTTCGTGATACTCATCGCGAACATTCGCCGCTTCCGATTCGATCGACGGAAGACGGGTTTCGATCTCATCCAGGCGAGATCGGAGCTCTGCGGCCAGCATTTCGCCCTCGCTTTCACGCATCTTCTCTAGATCATCAAGAGCGAGCTCAAGAACCGTAGTGACCGCCTCGGCGAGTCCTTCGCCAGGCTCTTCTTTCTTCGCGAGCATCACATTGGGAAGCCGTGCAACGACATTGATATCCGGTTCGCCGCTCAGAGCAAACTCCTCTTGAAGCTCTTTTATTGCATTCAAGTATCCTTCGATCAGTGGACGATTAAGTTCATATTCCACCTTTTCCTGCCGGTCAAATTGTACGGTGACATCGACACGGCCTCGCGAAAGCCGATCGCTTATCTGCCGTTTCATGGCTGTTTCAAGCGGCTGCATTTCTCCAAAAAGACGAAGGTGGACGTCGAGAAATCGATTATTTACCGTTTTCAGGTCGATCGCCAGATTGAAGTCCGCCTCTGTGACCGATCCACGGCCGAAGCCAGTCATTGATCTCATATCAGTTAATCAAATCATCCCGAAAAGCCTTATTATGCTACAGCCCGTGTCGATTTCGAAATCCACAAAAATTATGTGCTTTACACAGATTTTAGTGACTGATATCCTTTCCGTGTATTCCTTCCCAGACTTCTACCACGGAGAACCAACAAAAATGGCTGTAGATGCAAAGTCAGAGATTCTTATTGAACGTCCGCGCGACGCGGTCGCGAAGGTGATGTTTGACCCAAAGTTTGACAAGCTCTGGATCACCGGACTCACCCATTCTTTTCCGCAATCGCCCGGATTGCTGGCGCAAGGTGCAAAGTTCGAACGCGTCGGTTCGTTCCTCGGCCGCCACTATTCGGCCATTTATCTTGTGACTCGAAATTCCGAGAATGAGTTTATTGAGATCGCAGCGGATGAGCCGTTTCAGATGAAGATCCGATATGAGCTTGGCGAAACCGAGAGCGGGACGCTCACCAAAATTCGGATCCAAAGCATCGGCGAGAATCTTTACCAGGTGCCGCCTGCGGTATTGAACAGATCCGTCCAGGATTGGATCAGCGGCGATCTTGAACGGTTGAAGAAAAGAGTCGAGCAAGATGGCGAGTAGTTACGATTCTAGATCTTCTTCGATTGCGAACTGGAGGTCGTAAAGTCGTTTGTATTTCCCATCCTTTTCGAGCAGCTCAGCATGATTACCCGCTTCAACGACTTTGCCGCGTTCTATTACGTAGATGCGGTCGGCCCGCCGAACCGTCGAAAGCCGATGGGCGATCACGACCGACGTTCTGTCCTTCATCAAGTTTTCAAGAGCTTTCTGAACTAATCTTTCCGATTCTGCATCCAATGCGGAGGTCGCCTCGTCAAGTATCAAGACAGGAGCATCAACCAAAACCGCACGGGCGATCGCTATACGTTGCCGCTGGCCGCCCGAAAGAAATACACCGCGTTCGCCAACAATGGTGTCGAACTTCTGAGGCAGCTCGCTAATAAAATCCTCCGCAAAGGCAATTCGAGCAGCCTCCGCCAGTTCAGCGTCAGTGGCGGAGGGTTTTCCGTAGGCGACGTTGTACCTTACGCTCTCGTTGAACAACACGGTTTCCTGCGTGACCAAAGCGATTTGTTTCTTTAGGCTTTTCAGGTTTGCGTCGCGGAGATCGATCCCGTCCCAAAGGATCGCTCCTTCGCTCGGATCGTAATGCCGCTGAAGGAGCTTGATCAGGCTCGATTTGCCGCCACCGCTTTCGCCGACCAATGCCACCATCGATCCTTTTGGAACTTCGAGAGAGATCCGGTCAATGATGATCTTCGGGTCACTTGCATAGTTAAAAGAGACTTCCTTTAGCTCGATCTTGTCGCGGAGCGGTTCAAGTGTGATCGCATTCTCTTTTTCAATAATATGTTCCGACGTGTCAAGAATGTTCCAAACATCTTTTGCCGCCGCAAATGCTTTCGATATTTCATTATGCTGTCTCGATATCTTTCTTATCGGATCGTAGCTACGAAATAGGAAGAAAAGGAACGCGAAAAATTCTGCTGCTTCCATTCGACCAACATTGATCTCTCTCAGGCCAAAATAAAGGAGTATCACTAAGGCTATCGTTCCGATAAGTTCGATCGTGGGAGGAGATGTCGCTGAGATGCGTCCGGATCGTAGATTCGCTCTTGCGATCGTATTCGCGACCTTTGCAAATCTTGACCGTTCGCGTTCTTCGGCTCTGTAGGCGGTAACGATCGAGTGGTTCGACAACGTTTCCTGAGCTGTGTCGGTCAATACTTTATTTCCTTCAAATGAAACATCGGCGAGCTTTCGAAGGGCTTTACTGAACTTGGTCGTCAAAAAGGCGATGATCGGCGCGATGACCATGGCTCCAAGCATCAGCCTCCAGTTAAAGTAAAACGCCGCTCCAAGAAAGAAGACAAGCATAAAACTCTCTCGCAAAACATCGCGAAGATTTGCGGAAACCGCCTGCTCGATGGCGGCACAACTCACCACCAGACGTGACACCAGGAAGTTTGTTCGGTGCATTTGGAAAAACGTGGCCGATTGTCCAAGTAGATGATCGTAGAGCTGACGTCGGAGGTCGAGCACCGCCGATTGTCCGATCTTGGCCATCAGATACGACGAGAAGTACTCGGCAACGCCCTTGAATATCGTAAATATCAGCAATAACGACGCGATAGCGAACCACGCATCATACCAAGGCTCTCGCGGAATGATTGCATGCAGATCGAAGGGAACTTTCGCGACTCCGGCGGCGGGATTGAATTGCTCGAAGATCGGTACCAAAAGGATCCCGATGGCAGTTTCGAACAACGCCGTCAACAGCATTGCTAGAACTGCCAAAGCGAATGCTTTCCAATGAGGACGGACGTATAAGAGAAGTCTTCTAAATTCTTCCATCTGAGGTCAAAAGACGACTATACTTCACGCAAAGCTTTAATGTCCAAACTCGGATGTTTGCAACGTCTCGCTTAAGTGTGGCATCTTTTTACATAACATTTCTTATCCGGAGATTCATAAATGAAAAGATCAAACGTAATTGTAGGAGTCATAACTTTCCTCTTTGCATTAGTTATGTCGCCGGTTGCATTCGGACAGGGCGACGCCGGTAGGCGGACAAATGTCATTACCTATCCGCTTAACGAACGCGTGACGGTCCAATTTCGCGGAACTACGCGGTTCCCGCGAATGAAAGGTGACGCTACGATCCGCCGGACGAGCCGAAACGGTACGGAGATAAACCTTTCGGTATCAAAAATGCCGCGTCCGTTCGAGCTTGGAGCAGGTTACGCCACCTATGTACTCTGGGCAATTTCCCCGGAGGGCCAAGTGGACAACCTTGGTGAGATAAAGAGACGCGGCTTCTTCGAGTTTGATTCAAGGATAAGCGTCACGACCAAATTACAGACGTTTGCATTAATCATTACTGCCGAACCGCATTTCCTCGTCAGCCGGCCTAGCCAGGAAATAATGCTGGAAAATCTAAGTCCTGTCGCTAGAAGCGGCAGACAGATCGTTACAACTGCGTCGGTTCAGTATTTTGGTAATTCAAGCGACTTTTTCCGCGACTCGCGGACGCCGGAGATCGCTGAGCTGGACTATTCGAAAACGCCATCAACCGTTCTGCAAGCAAAACAGGCTGTCGCCCTTGCACGATTTGCCGGTGCTGAACGCGATGCACCCTCGGAACTAAAGGAAGCCGAAACTTTACTTCAAAGTGCCGATGACGCCTGGAAAGCCGGACGTAAAGAGGACGAGGTTGACATTACGGCCCGTCGTTCAATAAGTGCCGCCGTACTGGCCGAAACCAACGCGCTTTCGCAGCGTGCGGCCCGCGAACAGCGGAACGATCAGATGCGAACGGCAGCTGAAATTCAGACGATCGAAGATCAACTGCAAAACGCCCGAAATGAGATAGCGGATCTGAAAAAGCAGCTTTCCGACGAGACGCGAAATCGGGAACTTTCGCAGCGTGATGTTGCAAACTACGCGACGCAGATCAGAGACCTCCGTAACGAAAACGGCCGTCTCCGCGAAGAGCTTGGTCGAACAGAGGTCGAGTTTTCTAATACGAAGACAAAACTGGCTGCCTTCGAGAACGAGAAACAAGCTGAAGATGACCGGCGTCAACGTGAAACCCGACTTGCTGCTATGCAGCAGAATGAAGGCGCCTTTATGCGGGAACTTCGTAAATATGGATCGGTCGCAAAGAATGAACGTGGGATCGTCCTGACACTGCCTGAAAATTTCTGGGCCTCACCTCGGGTTTCGAGTTTTTCGCCGAATGCCGATACGCGGCTAAGTTCGTTGAGCGAGATATTGGCGAACAATCCGGATTACAAGATCGAGATCGAAGCTCACACCGATAATCAGGGCGATCCCGTAGAGCTTGATTCGTTGACACAGAGTCGTTCACGGGCGATCGCCGAACGGATGACTGTCTTTGGAATACCTAATAGCCGGATCGAGGCTCGGGGCCTTGGCTCATCGATTCCGATCGCCCCGAATAATACAAATGCTAATCGGGCCCGAAATCGGCGGGTTCAGGTGATAATCGTGCCTGCTATCTAGATGGCGGTCAGCGAAAGTTAAAAGCGGCTCCGAAGTAATTCGGAGCCGCTTTGCTTTACTGCTTAAGTATCGTGATCCGGTCCGGCGGAAGGCCCACCATGCACTCGTCCCCTGGTTTCAGCCCGACAAGCCGTAGAACGAGTGCCGAAAGGTAGAGCCCCCCCGAATCTAATTCGATCAAGGTGGTTGGCCCGAGGAAACGAACACGCGTGATGGATGCCTTTAGCAGATTATCTTCCGGAAATGACGCGCCGAATGCGATCGAGATATGTTCGGGCCTGATCGCAAGCATCACATTTTGGTTTATCGCACCAAGGTTCCCAAGACTCGTCCGCTGAGCAAAAAGTCGATGTTCTCCGCTTATCGTCTGAAATTCAGGGAGTTCCGTCTTACTGGACGTTAGCCGGCGGGCCTCGAACAGATTAATTCGTCCGGTCGCTTCGGCAACTCCAACCGTCGCAGGGTGTTCATAAACGGCCTCCGGCGCAGCGAACTGTGAAATATCTCCATTTTCAAGGATCGCGATCTTGTCACAAAGATGATAGAGGTCTTCAATGTTGTTCGAGGTGACGATCATTGTGGCGTCACTTGCCGTTACCTTTCGCCGTAACTCCGAATAAAACTCCTCTTTCGCTCTCATATCGAGAAAACAAAAAGGATCATCGAGAAGGACAACTTGCAGTTCGCTTTCCAGAGCTTCATGGATCGCTTCGCTCTGACGATCGGCGACATCAACGGTGTCGAAGCGATTTCCGCTAAGTGTTCGATGCCAAAATGAGCTTACCGGAGCATTGGGGACGAATCCGACTCGTTTATCTGTAGGCGAAAGCGGGGTGGCTTCGTCGTTGAGCGACATGCTTCCACCATCCGCGGATTCTAGCCCCGCAATGACCCTTAACAAAGTGCTTTTACCGGAACCTTTTCTTCCAAAAACACCAATTATCGAGCCGTTTTCTGCCTCAAACGAAATACTGCGAAGCACCCAGTGTGAACCAAATCGTTTCGAGACGTTGTCTATCTTTAGGGACATATTTCCGTCATTTGGGGAACTTACGAGATGAATGTTCGTACAAAGAAAAGTATGCGGTTGTCATCTTATTTTGGCAAGTATAGACTTTTACGACTATGGACAAGAAAAATCAGACGATCGGGCGGAAGATCGCGCGTGTAGGCGGATGGCAGTTATTCAAGCGCGGCGCAAAAATGCTGCCGTTCGGTGGTACGATCGTCGTGGCGACGTTGGTCGGGACGGACATCCGTCGGAAAGGGCTCGTCAATGGGCTCGTCAATTCAGGTTTGGACGCGGTTCCGTTTGTCGGTTTGGTAAAGAACGGCATTGAACTGTTCAGGGGAGATTTCATCCCCAACAAGCCAAAAGGACTTGCGGCAAACGGCGGAACAAGGAAGAAAATAGCATGAGAAGGAATGTATTTGGCTTGACGGTTTTAACTGGGATCCTACTTGCGATCGGCGGAGTATTGCTTGATCCGATAGAGATAAATGCTCAAACTCCTAGACGCACCGCCACCCCTCGGCCGACCCCAACGCCTGTACCAAACGTGCCGGAAGTCATCAGCCGAGCAGAAGATTTTCCGCTAGACGGCGCTCGGATAATTGAGCCCGGCCCGCCGATTGAAAACGGTGATTCGACAAGGCCGTCGCCCTCGCGAACGGTCGAAGAACTCGAAGAGCGAATTCGGCAGTTGGAAAACGGTTTGCAGAAAGACCCGGACGCTGTCCAACGTCGTCTGATGATGAATCTGGATATTCTTACTCGGGCAGAGCAGCGGTCAGAATCGCTTCGCAAACAGCTTTTCGAGATGATCGAAAAAGAAAATTCTGTTCGCCTACGGCTTGATTCGATCTCCATAGACATACGGCCCGAACTGATAGAGCGGATGATCGCGACGGCAGGCTCGCTGCGCCCCGAGGAGCTTCGCGAAGCTCGCCGAAAGCAGTTGGAGGCCGAGCAGGCGAGTCTGCAAAACCTACTAACTGAGATCCAGCGCAACAAGACCAATCTTGAGATGAATGTTCAACGAGCAGACGAACTCGTCGAGCGTTTACGTGTTCGTGTTGAGCGTGAAATTGACGCAGCGTTGAATGATCCGGTCGAAAGGCCGCTCTAGGATCGTAAGTCATTGATCACCGTTTGGCTTGGCCTCGGACGTCGGGATGGGTTTATCAATGCAATTGCGGGCAACGGCAAGCACTGCGATGGTCCGAAGATACTTGTCTTCAAGTGCCTGGGCATTCGAGAGCGTTAGCCCGAATTCATCTTTTGAGATCGCCCGGATCGTCGTTTCGAGGTCATAACCGGGAATACTGTACACCGTGTAGAAAGTAAAATTCTTGCCTCTCACTTGACGGAAGATCGAGGTTAATGACAGGTCGGGATTTTCTAGGCGATTTATAACCCGGATCGCTGCTGCAAGTTCATCCATCGCATAACTTGTATTGAATGCTTGATACTTGTTCGCAATCCCCAACAGAATCTTCGCTTTGGTCGTAGAATTATCGAGCGAGGCTGCCTGTTTCGCGATGCCCGACAATGTCTGATAAGCCGACGCCGCGTCTTGGTTGCTTTTAAGCTGAGCATCAACAATGTCGAACGCCAAGACCGCCCGATCTTCTACGCCGGGAATTTTCGCAGAAAACTTCTCGGCGTCCTCAAACCTGCTGTCCTTCACAGCCCTTTTCGCTCTCAAGAACCAGTAGTAACTCATCGTATCCTTTCGGAGGAGTTCGTCTTTGATCTTGTCGAGCCATGGTTCCAGCGTCTGAAACTGTTCTTCCATCTTTTCGAGCCAGGAGACCAGATTAAAGATCATTGTGTCTTCGAGCGTGCCTAGTTCATCGGCCTCCTCCAGTGCTTCGATCCGCTCCTCGAAACCCATGCCGAGATCGCTTTGCCGAGATTCGCGGGCGTCCATGTTCTGGCGCATTTCTGCCGTCATCAGCGAGGTCGCCTGAGATTTTGCGACGGAGAATCGCGGCATCATAAACGGAAGGTCGCGTACCAAGAGCGGTTCGATGTCGTTCAAAGCTGAGATCATATAAACAGCTTCAGGTTGCCGATTTGGATCCGGGGGCAGCATTCGCAGGTCCGGGCTTGCAGCGATCGCGGTGATCCGTGCGAAGAATACTTCAAGAAATTGCCGTTGCAGTTCGGGGTTCGAGGTTGATATCTCGGGTGGTGCCACCCCAAACTGATATTTATCGATGCCGAATATTCGGCCTGATCCAAATGGATAGGACGAGAGAAAGAGCAAACGCCTGATCGATTCATTCCGATAATTTTGAAGGAGTTCGGCGTAAAGGGCCGATTCCATCGACGAGTTTCTACGGGTGACTTCCGCGAGAGCAATCATCCAGTGAAAGTCGAGCGGGTACCTCATCGCACGGCGGTAAAGATACCAACTCAGGCTCGGGTCAGATTCGACAGCTTCGTTCGCCATCGCCAGCATCATCTGGACCTCTCGCGTTTGCCCTGATTCATTTCGATCCTTTGCCGCTTTTTCGAACTCGGTCAAGATCTCTTCCGTTAATTTCTTTGCCCAAGCAGCATCACGTTTTACAATGGCCTTAATCACCTCAAAACGATGATCGGGAACCTCGATCCGAAGCGCCTGTGGGTCATCGCTGGTTTTTTTCGTTTCAATTCCTTTCTCGCGAAAATTATCAACGGCGATCTTGTAGGCTTCGGAAAAGTGGCCGCGAGCAGTCGGCTCATCGTAAGGCCAAAGGAAATCGGCCGAGCGAACGAGGATCTTGATACGTTTATCGGCTTCGCGAATAGTTCGGCTGTCGCCGACCTGCTGGGCAACAAGGAACTGAGCATATTCCTGATTGCATAGGTCATTCTCCGTGTTCAGGTCTTGGCCGAAGGCGGAAGTGAAACCAAGACAGAATGTGGCCAGCCCGACGATGATCCGAATTTTCATTTTCTTTGCATCTCCTCGTTTTCTATATTTCAATGTTATCACCCCGGTCAACATAAAAAGTTGCAGAATCGCTGCAAGTATCCGTGCCCGCTTACGTTCTAGAAATGTTTAAGTTATCTCTTCCCATTAAATTAGGAGAAAAAATGAAGATCAGATCGTTTGCGGGAATAGTATCGGCGGTGTTTGCTGCCTTGTTTTTTGTTGCGGGAGCTTCGGCTCAAGGTGTGATAATTCCGACGCCATGCGATGTGCGGCCATGCAGGCCGCCGCGTTCGATACCTCGCCCGCAGCCTTTGCCAAACGTCCTCCCCGTTAAGTCGATCAAACTCGATACTAAGATCAACGACCAGGTGGCAACGACCCATGTCGAGCAGGTATTTAGGAACGATACTCCACATACGTTAGAGGGAACTTACTTTTTTCCAATTCCCGAGAATGCATCGATCATAGAATTCTCGATATGGGAGAACGGCAAGAAGTTCGTCGGCGAGGTTCGGACCCGTGAAGAAGCACGACGGATCTACGATGCTATTGTTCGAAGCCAACGCGATCCGGGCTTGCTCGAGTACGCCGGCAAGGACCTTTTTCAGGCATCGATATTTCCGATCCCGCCCAACTCCGACAAAAAACTGGAGCTAACGTATTCTCAGGTCCTAAAAGCAGAATCGGGTACGGTCGCTTATCGATATCCTCTCGGAACAGGGCGGAACCTTTGGCGGAACCAACGCCCGGGAATCCAAACGTCCACAGGCAACATGCCGACCCAGACATTCGGGACCGTTTCCGGGTCGATCGAGATCTCGGGCAAAGGCGCGCTTCGAAACGTCTATTCGCCATCTCATGATATCGACATAAAGAAAAAGAATGACCGTCAGGTCTCGGTCTCATTTGAAACGAAAAACAATGACTCGGACCTTCAGTTGTTTTACGGCGTGGCCGAAGAAGATTTCGGCATGTCACTGATGACATACCGTGAGCCCGGGAAAGACGGCTACTTTTTAATGATGCTTTCGCCGCGAGATGATATTTCGGAACGTGAACTCGTCAACAAAGATATCGTATTCGTGATCGACACAAGCGGGTCGATGGCTGACGAAGGCAAGATGGATAAGGCCCGTTCAGCTCTCCTTTTCGGCATCCGAACGCTTCGCGATGGAGATCGATTTAACGTGATCAACTTTGCCGGCGAGGAACATTTGATGGAACGAGGCTTGATCAAGGCCGATGCCGCCGGCAAACGTCGGGGCGAAGAATTTGTAAACAAACTCCGCCCGACCGGCGGAACTAATATCAACGACACGCTGATCGCTGCCTCAAAGCAATTCGAAGCAGGGAACCGCCCGAAGATGATGGTGTTCATGACCGACGGCCTTCCGACGGTGAGCGAAACAAACCCCGAACGCATTATCGCGAACCTCATCAAGGCGAAAGGTGTAGACATCCGGATCTTTCCTTTTGGCTTTGGTTACGGTGTGAACACGGCATTGCTCGACAAACTCGGTTCGGCGAACGGCGGGATCTCTGATTACGTTCAACCGAAAGAAGATCTGGAGATAAAGGTCTCGAACTTTTTTACACGGGTAAGTTCGCCAGTTCTTTCCGATCTGGAAATTGACTTTGGCCAAGTTCAGACCGAAATGATCTATCCGCGAAAGCCGGGAGATATTTTCAAAGGAATGCAGCTCGTCATGATCGGACGTTATAAGAATGTTGGAGACCTGAAAAACGCCGTGATGATCGTAAAGGGCATGGCAGGGAAGCAATCGCGAAGCTTTAGATTCGACAATCTTGATTTTCCACTACGCGGGTCCGATAACGACTTTCTTCCCCGCCTTTGGGCGAGCCGCCGCGTCGGTTGGCTGGTCGAAGAGATCCGTGTTAATGGCGAGAAGAAAGAACTAAAGGATGAGATCGTCGATCTCGGAACGCGGTATGGAATTGTCACGCCGTATACGTCAAACCTGGCAACGGACGGAAGCTTTGTTTCCACCGAACGCGACGCACGAGGGCTGGCACGAATGGCACCAGGAGCCGCTAAACGCGTCGCTGAAAGAAGCGGTGCTGATGCTGTCCAGATGAGCGTTCAGCAAAATGTCCAGAAATCGAATATTTCGATCGCTTCGCGCGATGACGAATCTTCCGAGAATCAGGTTCTGGTCAGGCGGACGATGAACAATCAATTTGTCGGCAATAGGAATTTCTTCCTTGAGAACAAAGCCTGGGTTGATGCGGAATATAAGTCGGACACAAAATTACCCGAGGTCCGCGTGCAATTCGCGAGTGAAGAATACTTCGATCTTGTCGAGAAGAATCGTGAACTGGCACAGTATTTTGCGATGGGCGAAGAGGTAGTAGTGGTCTGGAAAGACCGGGTCTACCGTGTGACTAAGTAAGACCATGTAGGCAAAATATACCTACGGATAACGTCAGGAAAAAGGTGATATTTGCTGTGGTAGAATATTTCTATCAAGCTTCTTCACCTTTTTCTTTATCCACGGAGGAATTAGTTAGTGACTTTTTCGTTCAGATGCTTATGCTCTTGCGTCATACTCACATTTGGCGTGATGTCTGCAATTGGCCAGTCCAATTGGAGATTGCACAACGCGGTAACTGACGGCGACCTTATAGCGGTCTATTTTACATCGTCGGATCGAGGGTGGGTCGCGGGCGACGACGGCTTTCTAACGTCTACGATAGACGGAGGCCGGTCCTGGACGAAGGTCGAACTCGGAACAAAAGAAACCATCAACGAAATTTACTTCCGCAACGACAAAAACGGATACTTGGTCGCCGGACGCAAGGTTTTCATCACGTCGGATGGTGGTAATAGCTGGTCTGAAACCCTCTTGGTCAAACACGGCGTGATCAGAAACGGTACACCGGAGTTTCTTAGTATCCGGTTCTCAGATCGCCGCCGTGGCATGGTCGTCGGCTCGGTTCTAAACCGCCAGGGCAATGTTATCGATTCGTTGGTAATGCGGACCGAAGACGGCGGCGAAACATGGCAGCGGGTTGCAGTTCCGTCACGATACGAATTGTTTCATCTCGATTTTGATGGAAGTTCGCGGGTATGGGTCGTCGGCGACCGCGGCGTGATCTTAGCATCGACGGATGGCGGTTCTACTTGGTTTAAGCAAGAATCGCAGACCGAACGGGCGTTGTACAACATCGATTTTCGTGACCGAAATATCGGCTTTGCGGTCGGAGGAGGTGGGACGATACTTCGCACCGAGAACGGCGGCGATAGTTGGGAACTCGTGCGAACTGGCTTTCCCGCGACGTTTATTCGAGTTGATTTTGCCGATGACAAGAACGGTTGGATAGTCGGCCATGGCGGTACGATCCTTCGGTCCGGCGACCGTGGCCGAACTTGGGTCAAGCAGGAAAGTAACACTAAAGAAAGTCTTTACGGCCTCTTCATGATGCGTCGATATGGCTGGGCGATCGGTGCCCGTGGGACCCTGATTCAATACCTTCGATAAAAAACCCTCAAAACGCTATTTTTAGTTAACACTTTTGTAAAAGGTGTGTTATCTTACATCACAGTTTCTACACGGAATCCTTTCTTTCATAAGGATTCGTTATATTATCAAAACGTAAACTTGGAGGAGAAAGATGGGCAATCTACCTTTAGCGAGAGCATTGGCGATCATGGCAATTCTGCTTTCAGTAAGCATCATAACCATTGCGCAAGAAACAACTGGTGGGATCGAGGGCTATGTTAGAGACCCTACGGGAGCTGTCGTGCCGAATATTGCGGTAACGATCAGCCGGGCCGAAGGCCAGGCCGGCGCGATCAATACTGGAGCAGGCAGCGGATTTCGCCGTAATGTAAGCACAAACAGCAACGGTTTTTTCCGGGCCTTGCAAGTCCCTCCGGGACAATACGATGTTTCCACCGAAGCTTCGTCTGGGTTCGGAGAATCACGCTATCAGAATGTACTCGTCAATATTGGCCAAACCACCCAACTATCTATAACGATAAACCCCGGTGGGGCATCTGCTATTGTCGACGTCTCAACATCAGATGCACAGCCGGTCGACACCACCAGCAGTGCAGTTCAGACAAGCATCAGTGCACAGGATATTGAATTGCTTCCAAAGGGCACTGGATTCACTAGCCTCTTAAGGTCCGTACCAGGAACTCGTCCTGAGTCTAGAACGGGTGGTTTTTCGGTGGATGGTGCGTCCGGAGCAGAAAACGTTTTCGTCATCGACGGACATGAGGTAACCAATTATCGTACGGGAACTTTGAACGAAACTTATAACATCCCCACACAGCTGGTTCAGGAAGTCCAGGTTAAATCTAGTGGATTCGACGCGGAATACGGCGGAGCCACAGGCGGCGTCGTTAGTATAGTGACCCGTGGTGGCAACAATGTCTATCATGGTGAATTCGGACTTCAGTTTGAAACGCCGAAACTTAATAGTGGTCCGCGGCAGTTACTTGCGGGTACTAGTGCCGCTTCCGGGCCATACACGGCGTCTCCGGCGTATTTTCAGCCTCCGAAAGCCGGAGGAGTCAACTTTTTCCCAACAGCAAACCTTAGCGGGCCGGTCGTGAAGGATCGGATCTGGTTTTTTGGGAGTTATACTCCTCAAATCTTCACAACAGATGTCGATACCCAGTACGTAACGGCCACGCCGGTCCCGGGGTTGCCAGTTACTACTGCGCGTTATAGCAGGAAGACGAAATACGAATATGCGTTTGGCCGACTGGATGCCAACCCATTTAACAACCTGAGGCTTACCGGAACATATCTTTGGAATCCTGTGATTCAAGAAGGCAGCATTCCGGGTACAGGATTTTCAAATGTCACTTCGTCTGCGTTTGTTTTTAATAATACCGGTATACAGACTGCCAATTTTGGCCCCGGCATCGGAATATTGCCCGAAACTGAATACAGATCCCGCCAGGGGGGCCGTCAGAACTCTAATGTTGTTACGTTCTCAGGCGTGTACACGCCGTTCAGTAGTGTGGTGTTAAACGGACGCTACAGCCGGGGATTCTTGAATGAGAAATTAGGCAACTATTTCGTCCCGGCTTTTGTCCAGATCGCTTCTTGCGGTAACACCTCGGGAGCTGCTTTCCCTTGTTCGACAACCGGTGCGAGCTCGATAACCCGGAAAGACATCTCCATCCGGGAAACTTATGAATTTTCAGGCTCGTACATATTTAATGGCGGCGGCCGGCACGAACTAAAGGGCGGCTATCAGCGTTATGCGATCCTCAATGACGTTCAGTCTGGAAACAACTCGTTTGGCCAGCTTCGATTCTTTATCGGTACACCGATCTCCAGCCTCCAGCCAGGCGTAACAGATACACCGGGTTCTATTGGATCTGCCTCGTTCCGACGCACGGGAACTTTGGGACAGGGATCCAATCTAAGCCAAGGGGTCTTTATACAGGACAAGTGGCAGCCGGTAAATCGATTGACCTTGAACTTCGGTGTTCGCTTTGAGAAAGAAAATCTTCCGACGTTCAACGGCCTTCCCAGCGGAGTCGATTTTGGGTGGGGCGACAAGATAGCACCGCGGCTCGGATTTGCCTATGATATTTTCGGAGACGGCAGAACGAAGGTCTTCGGCAGCTACGGCAAGTTTTTCGATCGCGTCAAGTTCGCACTTCCCCGTGGGTTATTTGGCGGGGACATCTTCCTCGAAGATTATTTTGAGATATTTCCGGGCCAGACAGCCTCAGATTTTAATATCGACAATGTTGTCGGAGGGTTTACAGGTCCGAGTGTTTGCCCTGCGTCGGGAACGATCACTGCGGGTGCACTTAGCAGATGCCAGAGAAATCTTCGTGTGAACGCAAACCAACCAAATGCTTCTCCTTTTACAAGCGGAGCCGTTGATCCTAATTTGCAACCGTTTCAACAAACCGAACTCACGGTCGGAGCGGAACGGCAGCTGAATAGTAACTACGTTTTCCGCGTGCGTTACACCTATAAAAACGTAGATGAAGCCGTCGAGGATGCAGGTATTGTCAACGAAGAGGGCAGTGAAGCGTACATTATCGGTAATCCGGGGCGAGGGCTGCATCTGCAAACTCTGGAAGCCCTTGGTTATGTTAAATCGATCAGGCCAGTGCGAAGGTACGATGGTTTGGAATTTGTTCTCGAAAGACGCCTGGCGAACAACTGGTATTTCAATGCCAATTACACCTACAGTCGGCTCTTCGGCAACTACACGGGACTTTCAAGCTCGGATGAGGCCCACCTTGTCAACGGAAGACTTTCACCTGGCGTCAGTCGAGCATTCGATCTGCCGTTCATCGGTTTCACCGCCACGGGAGAGCCGGACAACGGACGATTACCTACCGACCGGCCCCACGTGTTCAACGTCTTTGGGGCATATATTGTCGACTGGGCTGGATCCAATACGACTGAAATCTCGGCTTTCCAGACGATCACATCTGGCACACCTCAGACTACATCGATATATGGACAGTCAAGTGTAACGCCGCAGATATTTTTACCCAGGGGAGATCTCGGGCGTTCGCCTACGTTCTCTCAGACAGATATGAATGTCACCCATCGATACAAGTTTGGTAGCGACAATCGCTATACGATGGCCTTTGATCTAAGTATCAATAACGTTTGGAATCAGGATACCGTGTTGGCGATTTATCCTACGATGAACACCACAACCGGACGGCCTAATGACGCGGCTATGTTTCCCGGTGCTCCTGCGGCGCAGCGACCGAGACTATATGCTAACGCATATATTACCGGGGCATTGCTTCAACCTATTCTGGATCGAATTGCTACAACGACGGGCGCAAAAGACAATAGGTACAAAATGCCGCAAATCTTCCAGGGCCCGCGTGACGTACGCTTCGGATTCAGATTCATATTCTAGGAGTTCTTCTAGAATGTTTATAGCTCGCGCGGTTTCGGCCGGCGAGCTTTATTTTTTCAAAATATATCGGGTATTTGGTTGATCGCCCGGCGGCAACCGCGATTTCCTGCAATCTGGCCGCCGGTGGAAGGGCTGAAACCGGTTTTTGAACCTAGGTTCGGCGTCGATCAGAACCTGAATAGCAGCGGTGGAACCTCAGGCGGACGATGCGAATGTTGTCTAAGTGGCAGATGTATGAACGACGCTTCGCCCATCAAAGTTTGCTTTGTGATGCCGTATCCCGGGCGTTGCTGGAGAAAGCCAGAAACGACGCTAGCTTCAACTCGGGTAACATCGCTTTATTTGAAGTATCGCACTTTGTCATGAAGAAATTGTCGTCGCCGCCGACACTGCCGTTAACTGCTTGTCTGGTGAACAGGAAGGTCGGATCCAGCAGGGCCTGCCGGCTTGAGGTGATTGTTTCTGCCCCGACCTGTTCATCCGGCGCGATGCTCTCACCTCCAAAAACAGGCCGATTGGGAACGGTCCTGGCTTCAAAAAAGGCTTTATTGATTCCGGCGATTGATTGGCTTGTGGGCGGATAGCCGCTCTCGGCTTCGTCTGAGCCGCGGGGCATTTTTAGTTTGGCAACCGATCTTGAGGATCGGGCATCTTGATTATTGGATAAGAAAGTCCGAAGAATTGGCAAGCTGATGAACTTCTTGCTTTCTAGTTCCTCCTGATTCTACTCGTGCTCGCCGGTTTTATTTCGGCGAGCTTTTTTTACGGCGGCGAGCTTCGCGGACGATTCTCGCCCTGGCGGCCAGTTCACCTGCGGCGGTCAGATTATCTTGAGCTAAAGAGAAGGCATGGTCATCCGCAACCCTCGCACGGTTGGCGACGTCTTGTCCGAATAAGCCAAGCGAAACAAAATAGCGGAGCTGGGATGCGACGAAATCCTTTTGCGATTTGGCGAGGACTTTCTGAGACTGCCATTCCACATTGCTATCGAGAAAGGCAATAAAGGCCGCGACCGATCGGTCGTCGATAACGTCACGTCCGAAAATAACATTCTGACGCAGCTGCTCCGGCGACACTTGTCCACCAATTCGTCCGTTAACTATGTCGCGGGCAAAAAAGAAAAGCGGATCGAGCAACTTGTATCGGCTCTCGTCTACTTGTTCGGACAAGGCGATATCAGGTTCGATTCCATTGCCACCGTAAACCCGTCTATCGGTGATCGTACGGGCGACGAATGCGGACCGATCGATAAGATCGGCCCGGGTCGTCTGTTTGTAGTAATCATAAAGTCCAATATCAGTGTAATCGCGTTGAATGGTCCGCCCGCTCGGGGTGTAGTATCTCGCCGAAGTCAACGTCATGCCGGCACCCTGTGGAAGTTCCAGAACGTTTTGGACGAGGCCTTTGCCAAAGGTCCGCTCTCCCACAATGATAGCTCGGTCATTGTCCTGCAGGGCTCCGGCAACGATCTCGGCTGCAGACGCAGTATCGCGATCAACGAGTAATACTAAAGGCAGGTCTTCCGGTATCTGGTTTCGCGAGAACCAGGCACGGTCTTCACCGGGTAATCGGCCACGCTGTGAGAGAATTTTGCTGCCAAGCGGAAGAAACACCTCTGCGGTGGCGACGGCCTGATCAACGATGCCGCCGCCGTTGCCTCGCAGGTCGAGCACCAACGAGGTCATTCCTTTCGCCTTAAGTATCTCGATCGATGACCTCAATTCTGAGACGGTCGAATAACCGAACCCCATACTAGCGTTTATGAAGCCCACCCCAGCCTTCGTTACGAATGAGCCTGAAACAGAGGGCTGCGAGATTCGCTGGCGTTTGAGCGTGATCGTCTCGATGCCGCCCGAATTAGCTCTTTCGACCACCATCGTTAAGGACGTACCGGCCGGCCCACGAATCATTTCGCGTACCTTGTATGAATCGATACCGCCGACCGACGTTCCTTGGACTGAGACGATGCGGTCACCAAATCGAAGTCCCGCGGCCTCCGCGGCCGACCCGCCTGCTGACCCTAGTATGTAGGTTTCATAGGATCCACCTTTTTCAAAGTTCACTATCGTTGAACCGGTCCCGATATATTCGCTTCGGTGCTCGCCAAGAAGCTCTGCAAATTCACTCGCATCGAAATAATTCGAATGCGGATCAAGGGAACGCAGCATTGCCTTCATCGATGCCGAGGTTGCCTTTGCAATGCGTTCATTTGACGTCGATGCGTGATGATTCTCGATGACATTCATTGCTTCGCTTATATCCGAAACGATGGCTGCGGATCTGCCATGGGCCGAAATCCGGGATTTATTGATCGGTGACTGTTCGCTTTTTGCCGCGGAAAAGGAAGAGCCGGGCGCGATCTTAAATGGTTCAGCTGACTGAAACTCAACGTCCTGAGATTGCTGCGGTTGCGGAAATGCAGAAATGCTCACCCCGATGATGAAAGCCAATACTGATCCTATCGACCGACAATTTGCCATATCTACTTGATCGGACCGTTCGCCGCAGCTTCGCCAGTATACGGGAAACACTCCTTTGGGGCGACAGCTGGTGTTCCAACGGCGTTTACAAATTTATTTGCCCAAGTAAATACGCAATATCCCAAGAATTCCAGCGTCTATTGATGAAAGTTACAAAGATTTGCCTAACTCTACAATTTAAGTGAGAATCATGCTATGCCAGCCGAGGAAATAAGTGATCTAGACCAGAAATTACGACGGCTTATCGAAACAGTTGATATCGCTAATTTACTTACGGAACCGCTTACGAGGTCGATAGATCAGCTTCTGCGTGTGTCTGCCGCAGAATTTGATTCCAGCGAGGCGTCCGTTCTGATCCGTGATGGTGACGGTGGTGACCTGCGTTTTCTGTCGGCTATCGGCGAAGTCGCCGATCAGTTGCTCGAACTTAAGGTTCCGGGAGGCAAAGGAATCGCGGGCTTCGTCCTTTCTTCGGGCCAGCCAATGGTCGTTTCGGATGTTGGCGAGGAAGAAAGCTTTTATAGGGCGGTCGATGAGGCAACGGGTTATTCTACGCAAATGATGCTCGCAACCCCGTTGCGGCATAATGATGAGGTGATCGGCGTGCTCGAATACATCAACCGAACCGGCTCTCCACCTTATAAACCGTTCACTCCGGAAGAAATGGACAAAGCGGCGCTTTGTGCCGAGGCGATCGCTTCTCTCGTAAATGCGTACGAATCTGCAAAACTCTTCCGCGATTTCGGGGAAATGGCCTTAAGCCGCGACGCTGGCGTTGATGCTGCCGAGATCCGGCAATGGCTGTCGGGTGTGCGGGACACGGCTCAGCATCGAGAGATGATGGATCTCGCGGTACTGCTTCGAGAGCTTGCTGCACGCGGTGATGCGGAACGATCCATGTGCCGCGAAGTGCTCGAGTCAATTCTTCGTTACAGCGATACGAAAAGTGAGACTAGCTACCTTAGCTTTTGATCCCGAACCTACGACCAACGAAAGCATCTGCGTTTTTCTATGACGACCGTAAAGGCTTTTGACACGTCACCTTACGCTTCGCGGACTGCCCATTTTGAGCTTGACGAAAGCTGGAAACAGGCGACGGGTGCGGGTGTGTCAATTGCGGTCATTGATAGCGGAATCGACATTACCCATCCGGACCTTGCAGGCTGCGTCCATGATTCGGTCGAGGCCCGGATCGACAATAAAAGGATCATCTTTGACCCGTCATCTAACGGAGACTCGGCCGGTCACGGTACGGCATGTGCGGGCATCATCGCAAAGATCGTTCCGAAAGCAGAGATCTATAGTATCAAGGTACTTGGAGCGGCGGGACTCGGCGACGGCCATGCTTTTCTGGCAGGCCTCGAATATGCGATCAAAATGCGGTATAGCGTTATCAACCTTAGCCTGGGTACGACAAAGCCGCAGTTCTTTGCACCGCTGCATGACCTCCTTGACAGGGCCTATCTTGCCGGGTGTGTTGTCGTTGCGGCGGCAAATAATCTGCCGCATCCTAGTTTTCCGTCAGTCTTTTCGTCGTCGCTTATTTCCGTCATCAAAAGCACCGAAACCGATCCTCTTAAGTTCGGTTTCCATTACGGCGAGATCATCGAATTGACCGCTCCGGGCGTTAATATCCGTACGCCATGGCCCGGCGGCGGCCACCGCAATTTAACAGGAAATAGTTTCGCTTGCCCGCATATCGCGGGAATAATTGCCCGTCTGCTTGAATGCCATCCAAACCTTACACCGTTTCAGGTAAAATCAGCCCTCTATTCGATCGCGAAAGAAAATCAGAAGGACCGAGAATCGGAATAGCGGTCAAACCTCGGCTTGAGGGCGCGGTTCGATCATATCCGGCTTGTTACCGCCCGGCTTTAATTGAAATTGGGTCGATGTCGTGCAAGGGCTCGTTTTTTAGTAGAATAGAGTTATGTCGATGAACTTTGAACTTCCGCCGTTAGATATTGAGGAATATAAGCTAGGCAACGGGTTAAGGGTCGTATTAAATCGTGATCTCGCGGTTCCGGTCGTGGCTGTTGCCGTCTATTACGACGTTGGGTCGCGCAATGAACGCGAAGGCCGTACCGGTTTTGCTCATCTCTTTGAGCACATGATGTTTCAAGGCTCGGCGAACGTGCCGAAGGCCGGCCATTTTCAATACATTATGAAAGCCGGCGGTACAATGAATGGCACCACGTCCAGCGAGCGGACGAATTACTACGAAACGATGCCCGCCGACCAATTGCCGCTTGCATTGTGGCTCGAATCGGACCGGATGCGTTCGCTAGCCGTGACGCAGGAGAATCTAGACAATCAACGCGATGCGGTAAAGGAAGAGAAGCGGCTTCGATATGACAACCAACCGTATGGTCAGATCTTCGACATCATTTCGTCGATGATCTACAAGAATTTTGCAAACGCACATTCAACGATCGGTTCGATGGAGGACCTGGACGACGCGACGGTCGAAGACGTTCAGGAATTCTTTCGTATGTACTATGCACCGAACAACGCCGTACTCGTCCTCTCGGGAGCATTTGACACTGAAATAGCCAAATCATTGATCGAACAGCATTTTGGCGATATCTCGTCGCAGCCCGCACCGCCGTCGATCGACGTGGCCGAGCCGAGCGAAGTTGCAGACGACTATCGTGAATGGCATGACCCGCTGGCTCCGCTGCCAGCATTTTTGCTTGGGTGGAAGATACCGCCGAGGCGAACGCCGGAGTTCAATGCTCTATTTCTTGCCGGCAAGCTTCTTTATGATGGCGACAGTTCGCGTCTCTATCAGAAGCTCGTGAAGGGCGAGGAATCGGTTCTCCAATTATTCGGTTTTACCGATGAACGCCGCGGTCCGTCGAGTATCTATGTCGGAGCTATCCCTAAGCCTGAGCAGGACCTTAGTAGTATCCGAGCCACGATCATGACGGAGATCGAGAGCATCGCAGCCCATGGGCCGTCCGCCGACGAGATGCAAAAGATACACAATCAACTAATAAATGACACGGTGCGAATGCGGCAGGCGTCAATAACACGGGCACAGCAGATCGCCGAATACTCGCTCTATGACGGGGATCCAAGCCTGATCAACCATGAGCTAGACGAACTGCTCGCCGTTCGGCCGGATCAAATACGAAAAGCCGTCTCAGACTTTCTCGATACCGAAAATCGTTCGCTGCTTGACGTAGTTCCTTCAGGCCAAGGCTGATCTCAAAAATTAATCATATGGGTGAAAATCGCGCTACAGCACCTGCTCCACTCGAACCGGTGCCGTTCAATATTCCAAACGCTTTCCGGACCACGCTGCCTAATGGTTTGCGGGTCGTGATCTTTGACGACGAACGTCTTCCGCTTGTCTCCTATCGAATGGCATTTCTTTCGGGCGACGCTGCCGATCCGGAGGAAAGGCGGGGCGTTACATCGGCAATGATGTCGATGTTGACCGAGGGTACGGAAGCATATTCGAGCAGGGAACTCGCGGAGAAAATCGAACGACTTGGAGCCAGCCTCAATGCCAGTTCTTCCGATGATTTTTCCGTAGTATCCGCGTCGTCATTGACGATATACGGGCCGGATATGATGCAGCTTATTGCCGAAGCGATGTTTGCGCCGACGTTTCCCGAAGACGAACTCGTCCTTTTCAAAAAGAATACGATCGAGAATCTTAAATTCCAGCGTTCGCAGCCAAACTTTCTGGCCAACGAACAAACGGCCAGGCTGATATTCGGCAAGCATCCCTACGGCCGTATCTCACCATCTCCGGCCGACATTGAAAAACTCGAACGCGGAGGATTGGAGGCAACTCGCAAAACAAATTTCTTGCCAAACAACGCGGTGTTTATCGCGGTCGGCGACGTCCGAAAGGACGAAATGCTGATGCAGATCGAAGAGCATTTTGGTGATTGGGAAGCGGGAGACCGGCACGTCCACAAGTCAGAATTGTCGAACGAACGGATTAGTCCGTCGCTTACAATAGTTGACCGGCCGGGGTCGGCTCAAGCAAATATCGTCATCTCGAATCAAACTGTTCCGCGAAACCACCCGGACTATTTTCCGATGTTGGTTATGAATCAAATACTCGGTGCCGGTGCGTCGTCGCGTGTCTTTATGAACCTTCGTGAAGAAAAGGGATACACGTATGGTGCATACACGCGTTTCGATGCAAAAATGCTTGGCGGCAGCTTTGAGGCGACTGCCGAAGTTCGAACTGCCGCGACCGGTGATTCGCTCAAGGAGTTCTTCTACGAATTGAACCGCATTCGCGATGAATCTGTTCTTGCTGATGAACTTAACGATGCAATAAGTTATCTCACGGGCGTGTTTCCCATTCGTGCGGAAACCCAGGAAGGGCTTACTAACTTACTAGTCAATCAAGAACTTTACGGACTGCCTCATGATTATCTGCAGAGTTATCGAGAGAACGTAGGTGCGGTCACGGTGGAGGACGTTCAGCGGGTGGCGAAGGAACACATCCGTCCCGAACAAGTCGCATTAGTTTTAGTTGGTGATGCACGTGAGATACTGAAACAGGCCCGAAGCTACGCTGATTCGGTCGAAATATTCGATAAAGATGGTGGAGAGAAAAAAGTGACAGATTACGAAAAATCGTCCGACGAACCGACCACAAATGTTGCTGGTGACTGGAACCTTTCGCTGAACTTTATGGGAAGTGATGTCGAAGTGAAAATGTCGCTCGTCCAGGACGGTGATTCTGTTTCAGGCAAACTGACCACTATGCTCGGCGAGGGCGAAATATCCGGCGGCCGCGTGACCGGGAAAGACATTTCAGCTACCGCACTGACCGAGATCCAGGGGCAATCGATCGAGTTCATTATCAATGGTGTCGTCACGGATGACTCCATGGCCGGTACCCTTTCAGCGGCAATAATCCCGGATTCGCTCAGCTTTACCGGTGTCCGGCAAGCTTAAAATAGGACCGCGTCATGCTCGCGTGAAGACGGTCTCAACTGCCCATTCTTCTTCGCCTTCCGGAGATACGTTGAACATTAGATACTTGAACGTCTCGCCTTCCGGTACGATCTCGGTCCGCCAGCCCCAGTCGGGATGGTCGGGAACGCTATAGTGGCCCACCAGGTTTACGCGGCCATCTTCGCTAACGTTTCCCTTACACGACATCAACACATTTGCGGAATGCCACGAGTCGGTCCACCAGGCGGCGACCTCATCGCCTTTCGCCGCAGAGTTTAGTATCAGCAAACCTTCTTGCCCCTGTCCGTCGTGTTTCCACGTGTAGGCGATCTCGAGGCATTGGCCGCCCACGCGGGTCGTAACATTTGCAGTGGAATCCGACTCCTTGACCGGGTCGGGCAGCCACGACAAATTAAGCCTGTTAGTTCCTTTCCATTCTCCCGCCAATGCGGACAATCGATCAGTTATGCTCATATCTGCTCCTAATGTAAGCGGTCTTACGATAATACGTAAAGCTAGGTTTTGATTTTCTTTGTGAGAAAGAGGAGTTTTGGGCTGCGACCGAGGTGGAAGAGGCTCCTAAAGTCCGCAGGCGGAACCGTTCACAGCCCAAAACTTTGGTGGAAACTATGGCTTTAACTTGCCTGCTTCAGCGTCATCTCGGCCGGCGTGGTTTGCAGGTGATCGATCAACGCCGATGCGGCCTTTCTCGAAAGTTCATTGATGCGGCATCTCATCATCTCACTGCATTCTGCCTCGGCGTCCAGATTCCGTTCGCGGGCAACTGCTCGGATCATGCCCATTTGTTTTGTAGTTATTAGATCTCCGATCGACTTAGCTACAGGTTCGGAAACAGCCGCCGGAACCGGAGCCTTCGTCTCGAATGACGCCTCGTCACGCTTATATAGCTCGCGAGCAATACCAAACTTTACGGCCGCACGTTTAAGCGCATCGTGTTCCGCTTTCTTGATCCCGGTCTCGCTGCGGGCGGTGCCGGTGCCGATACCTTCGCGCGTTATGCCGTCGATGGTGATCGCGACGGTGACGATCGCGGTGTCGCCGATCGCCCGTATATCCTTTATGGAATGGCTCCAGTTCGGCGCCGTTTCATCCAGAATGTCTGCGACCGTGTGCCATTCGACATACTCGAATGTGCGGACGTTACCTTGCCGGTCGCGAACACCGTCTCGGTGGCGAAGCACATTCGGATCCAGATCTTTTCTCAGCTCACGAAGTGTTGTCGAGAAACTGAATACATTATTCCGGTCGATGCCGGTCTCAAAGATCTCAGGCTGTTCGGCCGGGGTGTTTTGGGTCAAGATCAATTCATTCATCGTTTTTTTCTCCTGGTTTAACCAAACGCAAAGTCGGGCTGCCGATACTATCGGTTTGCCTGAGCCTAAAAAACTAATCTTCTCTGCGTTCCTGTTCGCCGCGTTCAGGCAAACGCGACTCAGTTGTTATCGGTGGCCATTTCGACTGTCCGCAGTCGGAGGCGTGTCATCGATGAAACATCGTACCACATCAAAATATTTGTTGCAAGGGTGAAACGAGGTGTTGCATTCAAAATTATCTTGTGTTATGTTTTATCCGTGCAATGCGAATAGCATCGGTGACACTTACCAAATGTGAGGATCAAAAACACTATGGCATACAGAAACGACAACTTTATCAAAACTGCCGAATTAGGCCGGGCGATCAAACGCCGACGGGAGGAACTCGGCCTTAGCCTGCGTGACGTCGCTGACGTTACCAATGTTTCGGCATCGACTCTATCGCGTATCGAGAACGGAACGGGGAAGCCTGATTCAGATAACATCGCCCGGCTGACCAGTTGGCTTGATATGCCGATCGATCGGCTGATGGGCCATAAGGCCGAAAGCGAGGTCGAACCGGTTATCTATTATCCGCACGAGGCCACGCCAGAGATCGTCGAGGCTCACCTTCGTGCCGATAAAAATTTAAGCGAAGACACAGCGAAGGCCTTGTCCGAACTTTTCCGGGTCGCTTATAAACAGTTCAGCAAACCTGGTCAGAAATAGGATCGGCTTGGGAATTACGCGTTAATTGAAGGGGAAAACAATGGAACACGCAATCAGCATTCAGAAACATGCAACCGCCGAGTCAGGAGCGCCGGTTTTTGCCATCGACACCACGTTCGTGCTTTTCTTTTTGGCGATGGATCTTGGGTTTTCGGTCTTCGCGGCCGGATTTGACGTCGTAATCTCGGCGGCGACGCTTGGAATGTTTCTGGTGGTGCCGTATTTCCTGCCTTTTGACGGTGAAAGGCCGGATATCGGTATGTGGCTGCTTGGCCGCTTGCTTTTAGCGGTATTCGCGTTCGGCACAGGAGTTTTGCTCTTCAATGCCGTCGGACCTGTGTTGCCGGCATCGTTCAGATCGCTCCCGATGACCCTGCTCATCGTCTCGGCGATCGTCAGTTGCTACACCCAGCTTTATGGTATAATGAGGTTACGTTTGGCGAGATAGGCAAAAGGCGTCGAACGATAAAAAAAGGGCCGCAGCCGTTTCGGGAACGGTTGCGGCCCTTTTGATCTTAGTCGTTCCGCTTACTCGGCATTCATGCTGGACGCGGCTGCCTGGTCTTCTGCAAGTGAAGCATAGAGACGGTTTACGCGATCTATCAGTCCGAGATACTGCCGGGGTGTTAGAGCTTGAGCTCCGTCGCACAGCGCTTCTTCTGGCCGGGGATGAACTTCGATGATCAACCCATCCGCTCCGGCCGCAACTCCAGCCAGTGCCATTGGCTCGACCATATAATTATGACCTGTACCGTGCGAGGGATCGACGATGATCGGCAGATGAGACAGCCTTCGAACGGCAGGAATTATCGACAGATCCAGAGTATTACGGGCATGATCGGCAAACGTCCTAATACCGCGTTCGCACAGGATCACATCGTAATTGCCCTCCGCCATGATGTATTCCGCAGCAAGCAACAGCTCATCAAGCGTCGCTGAAAGTCCGCGTTTGAGCAGTACAGGCTTCCGTGTTTTGCCAACATAACGCAACAGCGAAAAATTCTGCATGTTTCGAGCACCGATCTGAATACAGTCGCCGTATTTCTCCACCATGTCGATACCATGCTCGTCCATGGCCTCGGTAACTATATTTAGCCCATATTCGTCGCGAACACTCGCCAACATCTTCAGGCCATCCTCGCCGAGTCCCTGGAACGCATACGGCGATGTACGCGGCTTGAATGCGCCGCCGCGAAAGAATTTTGCACCGCTTTTCGAGACGGCCTCGGCCGCTTCGATGACCTGTTTCTCATTCTCGATGGCACACGGCCCGGCGATCATTGCCAAATTACCATCACCGATAAACGCATTTCCGACCTTGATGACCGATTTTTCGCGACGAAGGTCATTTGAGATCAGCTTATATGGTTTGGTGACCCGTATTGCTTCAGCGACACCCGGCAGATTTTCGAAATGTGCGGGATCGACTGAGCCCATATTTCCGGTTATGCCGATAGCAGTGCGGCCTTCGCCCGGCATTGCATGGCCGCGATAACCAAGTTTGTCGATGACGTGTACGACGCGGGCGATGTCACTTTCCGTCGCGTCGGATTTCATTACGATAAGCATATGTAAACTTTACCTTATAGCTCGAACAAATTCTTAACTCTAGATTTCGACGGGTCGATTTGCAACCGTGGGAAGAAGGGCGTCAATGAATGAGCCGACCGCGTCGATCGTATTCTCGTCCGGTAAAGACCGGGCAATTTCATTAACGATGGCGGAGCCAACGACCGCCGCATCGGCGTATCGCCATACTTGCTCAATCTGCTTTCGGGTTGAGATACCGAACCCAACGGCTATCGGAAGACTTGTGACCTTCCGCACCCGTTTGACGAGTTCCTCAGCCGAAGCGCTGGTATCGCCTCTCGCTCCCGTCACCCCGGCACGCGAAACGGCATAGATAAAGCCACTTGCAGATGCGGCAATCCGTTCCAATCGCTCGTCCGAGGTCGTAGGAGCAACCAGCGATATCAGATCGATTCCTGACGCCCGCAGCGTCGATGAGATATCAGCGGCCTCTTCATCAACTGCATCCGTCACCAGGATGCCGTCAACGCCCGCATCTGCGGCCTTCTTAGCCAGACGGCTGATCCCGAACCGGTAAAGTGGATTCAGATAGCTGAAGAGAACGATAGGCACGCTCGTCTTCTTTCGCAGTTCTGCGACCATCTGTATGATCTGCTCAAGCGTGACTCCGTTCGCAAGAGCACGCATCGACGATGCCTGTATCGTCGGCCCGTCCGCCATCGGGTCCGTAAAGGGAACGCCGAGTTCGATTACGTCAGCACCTTTCTCGGCAAGCATGAAAACGAGTTTCATGGAGGTAGCAAGGTCCGGGTCGCCCGCCGAGACGAACGGGATAAATCCCTTCTTGCCGGCGCGTCTAAGTTCAGCAAATGTGTGTTCGATCTTGCTCATTTCTGATCCATAATTTCCGCGACCGTGTTGACGTCCTTATCGCCGCGGCCCGAGAGATTAATTACGATGATCTCATTGCACGACATTTCTCCTGCTATTTCCATGACATGGGCGATTGCGTGAGCTGATTCGAGGGCGGGAATAATGCCCTCAGTTTCTGACAGCCGTCGAAAAGCCAGAAGTGCTTGTTCATCGGTCACTGATGCGTATTCGACCCGCTCGAGGTCGTGTAGAAACGCGTGCTCCGGCCCCACGGAAGCATAATCGAGTCCGGCCGAAACAGAATGCGTCGCCGCGATCTGGCCGTTGTCGTCTTGAAGCAGATAGCTTTTCGTTCCCTGTAAAACTCCAACCGCCGAACCCGGCAAGAACCTTGCGGCGTGTTCGCCAAGTCCGCTGCCCCGGCCGCCGGCCTCGACACCGATCATTCGACAATCGTCGTGCAGAAATTCGTGAAAAAGGCCGATCGAGTTGGATCCGCCGCCGACACATGCAACAAGCAGATCAGGCAAGCGGCCTTCCTTTTCAAGGATCTGTTCACGCGTCTCGCGGCCAATGATGCTTTGAAAATCGCGAACCATCAGCGGATACGGATGCGGACCGAGAGCAGAGCCAAGCAGATAGTAGGTCGAATCGACATTTGTGACCCAATCGCGAAGTGCTTCATTGATGGCATCCTTCAGCGTTCGTGAGCCGGACTCGACCCCGCGGACCTCTGCTCCCATTAACCGCATCCGAAAGACGTTCAGCTCCTGTCGCTGCATGTCTTCGGTGCCCATATAAACAACGCATTCAAGTCCGAAATGAGCACAGACTGTAGCGGTTGCGACGCCATGCTGCCCCGCTCCAGTTTCGGCGATTATCCGTTGTTTGCCCATTCGGAGGGCGAGAAGGATCTGGCCGATACAATTGTTGATCTTGTGAGCGCCCGTGTGATTCAGATCTTCGCGTTTGAGATAGATCTTCGCGCCGCCGAGCTGTTCGGTCAGTCTCTCTGCAAAATAAAGCGGTGACGGCCGTCCGACAAAATCCTTGAGCAAGCCGTCGAATTCCAATCGAAACGCCGAATCGTCGCGGAAAGTGAAATACGCCTCGGTCAGTTCGTCGAGTGGAGCCACAAGCGTTTCCGGCACAAACCGTCCGCCATAGTCTCCCCAATACCCGCATTCGTTTGGTTCGTAATTCGTCATGCGTTTTTTGCGTTCGATATAAATGCCTTCATCATTTGCGGGTCTTTTATCCCGGGCGACCATTCAACCCCACTCGCTACATCGACGGCATATGGCCGCACCAGTAGTACCGCTTCCGCCACAGTCTCCGACGTCAGACCTCCGGCAAGATAAAGCCGGTTGATCATTCGGGCGGCATTTTTCGCGATCTCCCAATCAAAACTCTCGCCCGTTCCGCCGTAAGCTGCCCTCGAGTATGCATCCAACAAAAAACCGTCGGCAGAAAATTTCAAAAGATCGGCAACATCAAATTCGACGGTTACCCGAATTGCCCTTATGATTTTACAATTCGTTTCTTTCCGTAAGTCGGATACAAACACGGCCGATTCATCGCCATGCAGTTGAATTGTATCGATCCCGGAAGATGCCGCGATCGATAGCACCGATTCGATCGATTCATTTACAAAAACCCCGACCTTCTGCGTCTTTGCGGGTAGCGACAAAATAATTTTGTTAACCGTTTCCGGCGAAACGTATCGCGGGCTTTCGGCATAGAAGTTGAACCCTAGCGCATCGGCACCGAGATCCGTCGCTTGGCGGGCATCGCGGACATTTGTAATGCCGCAGATCTTCACCTTCGTCATCCCGGTCCCCCGCATTGTAATTTTCTCAGCTCTTCCGTGGGGTCGCGGCCAGCCATCAGAGTTTCACCGATCAGGAACCCGTCGAAACCCAGGCCCCAAAGTTCAGCGATCTCCGTGGCCGTTCGGATGCCGCTTTCGGCGATCATAGCCGTATTCGTAGGCCGCTGTTCGATAAGAGTTCGGGATACATCGAGCGAAACATTAAAAGTTCTAAGGTTACGATTGTTGACGCCAATTATACTTGCTCCGATCTTCGCTGCCGTTTCTAGCTCCGCTGCGTCATGAACCTCAACGATCACGTCCAGACCGAGGTGGGACGTGACATCCGCCAGTTCCTTCATCCGCTCGGCCGGTAACACCGACGCGATCAGTAATATCGCATCAGCTCCGGCCGCGGCCGATTCAAAGATCTGGTACTCATCAACGACAAAATCTTTTCGTAGGACGGGACATTCGACGGCATTTCGCACTTCTGTCAGGTCATCGAGCGAACCCATGAAATAATCCTGTTCGGTCAGGACTGAGATAGCCACCGCTCCACCATCGACATATTGCCGGGTGGTCTCGGCTGGCTCGCGGCTGTCGTTGAGCAGCCCTTTTGAGGGTGACGCCCGCTTGAATTCAGCGATGATATTGACCCGGTCTTTGTTTGAAAGAGCATCGAGCAATCGATGCGGTTCGCGCGACGACCTTGTCGTTTCGGCCAGTTTCTTGATCTGACGAAACGAGACTTTGCTCTTTGCGTCTTCGACTCGTCTCCGCTTAGCGTCGACTATTTGTGTCAGGATAGTCGGCGTCATCGCTTTTGGGTCTCTCGAAGCTGTTCCAATTTCTTCATCGCATTGCCAACGTTGATGCTTTCCTTTGCTCTGGCGACTCCATCTGCAAGCTTGCCAACCCCATTTGTCAAATACAATGCCGCTGCCGCATTAATGAGAACGATCTGCTCAACATCTCTACCCGCATTATCGCCACTCAAGATCTGGGCCACCAGCTTTGCACTGTCAACTGCATTGGACACGCGAAAATGTTCGATCGGAGAGCGTTGCATGCCGACGTCGGCTGGCTCGATCGAAAACTCGTTCACACCTTCGTCGGTTACCTCAGCGACGAATGTTCGGCCACTCAAGGAGATCTCGTCCAGCCCGTCTTCGGCATGAACCAACCACGATCGTCGAGTCCCAAGCCGTGCCAGCGCGTTTGCCATCTTGAGAAGCATCTCTTTTTCCCAAACGCCGATCAGCTGATGCGGTGCGGATGCCGGATTGCACAGCGGCCCCACACAGTTGAAGATCGTTGGAAAACCTAGGCCGCGACGAACCTTGGCCAGCGTCGGTGACAGGCGATGGAAAACCGGAGCGAACATAAAACAAATGCCAAGTTCGTTTAGCGATCGCTCTGCCTCGGAGGGTTCGGCTGCGTGGTCAACGCCGAGTTCCGACAACACATCCGAACTTCCCGAATTACTCGTCGCCGCCTTGTTCCCATGTTTAGCTACCGCAATGCCGCTACCTGCGACCACAAACGCCGCGGCTGTCGAAATATTGAAGGTCTTCGCCCTGCTTCCTCCCGTCCCGACAATGTCTACGAAAACGGCGTGCTGTGACTCAACTGTTTTCATTCGGCCCCGAAGGATCTTCGCAAAATAGTAGATCTCGTCCTCGCTAATGCCTTTGCTCGACCATTTTCCCAACACGTCGGCGATAAGACTCTCATCAACGCTCTCGATCAAACCGTCCAGTAGAGGCTCGGCGTCATTCGCCGCGACATCCTTTCGGCTTTCAAACATTTCGACGTAATGGTTCAGGATGGTGCTCATTTTCCGTCTTCCTCTGCCAGCTTTATCGCTCTCAGCATCGCCGCGGCTTTGTTTACTGTTTCGTCAAACTCCGCCGACGGGACCGAATCGGCGACGATGCCGGCCCCGGCCTGGATCTTCGCTACGCCGTCTTCTAAGACCATCGTTCGTATCGCAATGCATGTGTCCATGTTGCCTGAGTAATCGAAATATCCCACGGTCCCGGAATAAACTCCTCGCGGCGTCGGCTCCAGCCGTTTAATGACCTCCATTGCACGCACTTTGGGAGCGCCCGACACCGTCCCCGCAGGAAAGCATGCCATCAGGGCGTCAAAGCGATCTTTGCCATCAGCAAGCTCCGAGGTGAGGGAACTGACCAAATGCTGAACGTGCGAATACTTCTCGACATTCATCAAGCTTTCCACCCGCACGCTGCCGAAACGCGAGATCCGACCAAGGTCATTTCGGCCAAGGTCGACAAGCATCTGGTGTTCCGCAACTTCCTTTAAATCGTTCATCATTTCTTCGGCCAGGCGGTCGTCTTCGGCGGCATCAGCCCCTCGCGGCCGTGTCCCTGCAATCGGTCGGTATTCAAGTTGAAGGTCGTGGCATCGAACGAGCATCTCGGGTGAAGCACCGATGATAGCCCGCCCATCCATGTTCAGCAGAAACACGTAGGGTGACGGGTTGAGCGATCGGATAGCTCTGTAGATCGCTACAGGCGAAGCGTTTGTGTGTTTTGTAAAGCATTGTGAGAGAACGACTTGGTAGCATTCCCCGGCAGTAATGAGTTCTTTGACCCGTTCGACCGCGGATTCGAAATCCGAACGGTTCCAGTTAGATGTGATCTCGCCAACCTGACCGTTCCCGTTCACTGGAATCGCGAACTGTGGGGATTCGAGTCGTCGACGGACCTGCTTATTTAGTTCTACGGCATCAGCAAAAAGCGCGCTCAGGTCATCGTCGCCATTCGCTGTGTCCGTGAACACTAGGGTGATTATCTGTACAACCTGCTTCGCGTGGTCAAACGCAACAATTGATCGAAAGAACATGAACTCGGCAACGCATTCGTTACCGTCAGCCGATTCACTCAGCTTCGGCTCAAATAACTGAACCGCAGAATATCCAAAGTAACCGATCGCACCACCGATAAATGACGGTAAGCCATCCGTTCGCGGAACATGGAAACCTGCAAAATGATGACGCAGAAAATCGAGGATCGACATCTTTCGAACCTGATCCGTTCCGTCTTTAGATATGGTCACGGTCTGGCCGCGTCCCACAACCGTCGCCGACGGCCCCGAACCAACGAATGAGTACCTGGCAAGCGATTCGCCGCCTTCGACGGATTCCAACAGGAACGAGTGGCTCGCGTCTTCACTGAGCCGAAGATAGACGGACAGCGGCGTCAAGAGATCAGCCGGCATGGTCTCCACCACCGGAACTACGTTGCCGTTTTTGCTCAGTTCTAAAAATTTATCCAGTTCAGACATAAAAAAAAGCCGCCTAAGATGTTAGGCGGCATTGGCTCGGGAATCGGTATTCTGTTCAGACCATTAAAAAGGCTTCAGAATTCGTTTCCAAGTTCATAACCGCAATCGACGTCCAATGGCGCCAGCTTCCGCCGATCTGCCATGAGGTGTTTGCATTGAGATGAACTTTCGTCACATTCATTTTGTAACAGACCAGGTTGGCCCTGTCAATCACATCCGTTCGGGAACCTCGATACCCATTGTTGCAAGGGCTTCGGTTAGTGCCCGCCGGACGCGATCGGCGACGACGATCAATACGGCGCGCTTGGTTTCGTCAGGTTCCGGTAAGATCTTGTGGTTGTGATAAAAAAGATTAAAAGCCTTAGCCAACTGAAACGTGTATTTTGCGACGATGGCGGGTTCGTTTGCCGCGGCCGCCTGATTCAACGTTTCTTCGAGCCGGGAAGCCAATACAAGAATCGCCCATATGTCATTGCCCGCGTCTGAATTCAGTATCTCACCGATCTTACTCAGATCGTTTGTCCGCTCGCGGATCTGATCCAGCGACTCGCCGCCTTCCGCAAGTTTACGGAAGATCGCATTTGATCGGACGGCAGAATATTGACAAAAGACGCCCGTCTCGCCTTGGGTCGAGAGGGCTTCTGCGAAATCGAAAATAATTACCGTATTGCGGCTAAATTTCAGCAGAAAGTAGCGTAGCGCACCGACGGCCAGCTGGTGAGCTATATGTGCTTTCGTTTCTTGTGGCAGATCCGCGTGGCGAGATTCGACCTCAGCTAGAGCATTTGTTTCGAGCCTGTCGAGCAGATCGTCCGCCTTCACTCCGACTCCCTTGCGCCCGCTCATTTCAATGAATGAACGCTTGCGATCGTCTTCAGATAATTCGAACCCAAGGTCGGAAGCTGCGGCCGGTGACAGGGCCACCATTTCGTATGACAGATGAACGCTCGCCGCTTCGCCTTCCTGTGGACAGATCGCCGCGACGCCTTTCTTTACGACGTCTTGAGTGTAAGATTGCCGCGTGTCGATGACGTTATAGACTTTCTTTCCGTGGCCAAATTCGGGTGCCCCGGCAACGTTTTCGGATTCTTCGGCGGTCGTGATCCATACCATTTGACCGTCAGCATATTCAAAGAACGGCATGTAGAAAAAGTCCATTCCTAAAATGCCGAGCTTCCACATCTGATAGGCGATATCCTTGCCGGTATAGGTCACCGTACCGTTCGAGCGTACGAGGATCTTGTCGCCTTCGTGCTCGTCGTTGCCAGTATGTTCTTCGAACGGCATCACCCAGCAACCGGCGTTCTTTCCTTCGGTTTCGAGAAGAATGACGCCAAGTTCCTTCATTTTTTCGAACGCTTTGGCCCAGAAATGGAGGTGAAGGATCTCAGATTCGCGCGGAAGCAGATCGTATCTGATGGAGAATCGTTCCATCGTTTGCAGGATACATTCAACGTTGCGCGTCGCAACAAAATCGGCGAGTTCGGCAATTTCGTTACCGCCGGCTTCGATCAAATGCAAGACTTCGGCCCGCTTTGCCTTAAGCTCCTCATCGCTCTGATACGCCTGCCCGACACGGGCGTAAAGGTCCCAGCAATAGTAATCAAACGTCCGGCATTCGGCTTTCAGTTTTTCGTCTAGGCTGCGAATAGCAGCAAGGTCCATTTTTTCCAGATAAACGAACCCAACGACAACGTCGGCCACCTGAACACCGGTGTTGTCGATGTAGTTTTGTACCTCGACCTCGCGGCCCGTCGCCCTCAGGATCCGGACAAACGTGTCGCCCAGTACAGAATTCCGCACGTGGCCGATATGTGCCGCTTTATTAGGATTTACGGAAGTGTGCTCAACGCAAAACTTTTCACCCGATTTTACCGATCGGGACGGCAGCAGGTCGGTGTCTGCGTTTTCGCGTAGAAAGCGCGGCCTGTCGAAAAAGATGTTTAGGTAGCCCGCACCTGCGACTTCAACCTTGCTAACAAGATCGACCTCCTCAAGCTTCGCCTTTAGAGCTTCGGCGATCGCACGCGGATTGCTTTTTTCGCCGGTGGCTTGCTTAATGCGCTTCGCAAGCTCAAAAGCTGTGGGGAATGCAAGGTCACCGAGTTCCGTCTTTGGCGGAACCTCAAAAACGATCTGTAAGTCGGCGATGCCAAATAGCTCGCCGGCCGCGTCCCGCATAGCTTGCCGTAAGAGTTGCTGGAGTTGTTTGATGGACATCCTGTTTTACACCTGAGTTGGTCAGTAACAGCAATTATACGGGGTGCAGAGCTATGTTAGCAAAACACCGAATTTATCGGATAGAGACCGTAAGGTAGTAGTTGGTCGCTCGGCTCAGATTATCAACGCAGATCGATTGGTCGCCCGTCAGATCGATCTTGTAGTTGTACTGGGTCTCGCCGCTCTCGAATATAACGACCTTGCCAGATCTGGAACGTACTGTTGCGGTAAGAAGCTGTCGTTCGCGAGCTGATGCAAAGTAACAGACGCGTCCCCCATTCGCTATCGATCCGGTGACCGTGGCCGTTGACTTGCCTTTCTGAAATCGGATCCGCTTGTCCGCATGCGCAGTTGTCGAGAAAATCAGCAAAGCCGTTAAGAGCAATAGATATCCAGGTATCGTCATTCTGGTCACGGTAAATAACCTCCCGAGCGTTTCGGTTGTTCTATCTGCAACGCGTCACCAATCCTTGATTCGTTTCATGGCCGCCTATGTTTTCCTTTTAGCCTGACAGAAGTTACACTTCAATTTTTATGCGAACTTTATATTTTGACTGCTTTGCAGGCGCAAGCGGGAACATGATACTTGGGGCTTTGATAGACGCCGGACTCGAACCGGAACGGCTAGTTAAGGAGATTGAGAAGCTGGGATTTGACGGATATGAGATAGAAATAACAAAGGTTGACCGATCCGGCATCTCGTCAACGCACGTTGACGTACGCGTCCCGCAAGAAAATAAACATCGCCATCTCCACCACATCGAAAAGATCATCGACGATTCCGAACTCACCGATAGCGTCAAAGACCGCGCGAAAAAGATCTTTCTCCGTCTCGCGGAAGCTGAGGCAAAGGTTCACGGAATAGATGTTGCAAAGGTGCATTTCCACGAGGTCGGCGCGATGGACGCTATCATCGACGTTGTCGGGGCCTGTATCGGGTTCGAGATGCTCGGGATCGAGCAGTTTGCTTGTTCAAAAATCCACGTCGGCAGCGGCTTTGTAATGATGGAACACGGCAAATTTCCGGTTCCACCGCCGGCTGTTGCAGGCCTTCTGGCTGGCGTGCCCATATATTCCACCGAGATCGAAGGCGAGTTAATGACACCAACCGGTGCGGCTATAATATCCACGAGTTCAACAAGTTATGGTGTCATACCTCACCTAGCAGTTGAGGCGACGGGTTACGGTGCGGGAACGCGGAAGTACGAATTATTTCCCAACGCTCTACGCATAATGATCGGTGAAGTAAGAAGCGAGGCAAACTCCGAAGCTTTACTGCAACTGGAAACAAATATAGACGATAGCTCGCCGCAGGACTTGGGTCATTTGATGGACCGGGCATTCGAGATTGGTGTCCTCGATTGCTGGTTTACGCCCATTCATATGAAGAAAAACCGCCTCGCGGTCAAAGTTTCGCTTCTTGTACGGGCCGAAGACAGGGTAAAATGTCTGGACTTGCTTTATTCTGAAACGACGACGATCGGCGTTCGTGTCATTCCGGTCGAACGCCATTCGCTGCCTCGCGAAGAGTATACCGTCGAGACCAAGTTCGGTACTGTCAGGGTGAAGGCATCGTCGCACGGTTCGAGGTCGACCGTGACCCCGGAGTACGACGATGTAAAGCGGTTGGCGACGGAACACAATGTTCCGCTTCGCGAGGTACGGTCGTCGGTGTTACAGGTATTCGAAGCAACGAACTCGGAAAGGCCGAAATTGGTTTATGAACAATAAAAACGTGGACTTGGACAAGATCGCTGCTGGCGTTCGCCTTATTCTGGAAGGCATGGGCGAAGACCCCAACCGCGATGGGCTTCAGAAAACCCCGGAGCGAGTTGCGGACTTCTACGCCGAACTGACAGAGGGAATGTGGCAAGATGCGAAGGAGCATGTCGTTGCTCTGCCCGGCGATTCGCATGACGAGATGGTAATCGTTAAAGACATCTCTATCGCTTCGGTCTGCGAGCATCATCTTGCTCCATTTGTTGGGAAGTGCCACATCGCCTACATCCCAAAAGGCGGACGGATCGTGGGGCTTTCGAAGCTCGCCCGCGTGGCTGAGATCTTCGCCCGCCGCCTGCAGGTCCAGGAACGGTTGACGCAGCAGATCGCAAATACGCTATTCGAAGAATTGGACCCGCTCGGAGTAATGGTAGTTATCGAAGCCGAACACACATGCATGACGCTTCGTGGTGTGAAAAAGCCGGGAGCGAAGACGATAACGTCGGCCGTTCTGGGTGGATTTCGAAAGGATCCGCGAACGCGGGCCGAGGCAATGGCATTGATCAAGGGCTAAGGCATTGCTTTAATTGTTGTTTTCTGACCCTTAAATTAAAACATTAATTATGAAAAGATCGATGTTCATTACCAGCATTCTCATTTTGTTTGTAATTTCGTCATTCTCACAGACGTTGGAGTCGAGGTTGAATGCCGAACAGATGCGTGAACGCGTGAAACGCCTCTCAGCGGACGAATTTGAAGGACGCGGGCCCGGCAACGCGGGCAGTAAAAAGGCAGCGGACTACATCGCGGCTGAAATGAGGTCTGCGGGGATCAAACCCGGCAACGGTAAAAGCTATTTCCAGAACGTAAAGCTTGTCGGCATTTCAGTGGATCCATCGACACAGATGAAAGTCACACGAGGCGGCGGACAATCGCAGAGCTTCAAATTTGGCGATGATTTTGTCGCGACGACCGGAGCCCAGAGCGACAATGTCTCGGTCGATGCTGAGGTGGTTTTCATGGGTTATGGCGTCGATGCCCCGCTGTATAAATGGAACGATTACAGTGGTCCGGCAGAAGATTATAAAGGTAAGATCCTGATGATCATGGTCAACGACCCGCCTGCCACTGCCGATGAACCTGACCTGTTTGGCGGCAAGGCACTTACCTATTACGGCCGCTGGACATACAAATACGAAGAAGCTGCCCGCCGTGGTGCCGCCGGCGTTATATTGATCCATACAAACGAATCCGCCGGTTACGGTTGGAATGTTGTGCGTACATCATTCGGCGGCCCGCGGTCTGAGATCCTTCGGAGCCCCAACGACAAAAGACCTTTTCTGGAATTGATGTCCTGGATCACGAACGGAACGGCCGAAACGATGCTCAAGTCAGCCGGCGTCGATTATGAAGGCCTACGGATGAAGGCCGGAACGCGAAACTTTCGCCCGGTTAAGACAGGTTTGAAAGTGGCCGTAGATCTCAAGGCGAAGAAAACTGAATTCGAGTCGCCGAATATTGTAGGCAAGATCGAAGGCACCGATAAAAGGCTCCGCAGCGAATACGTCCTCTACACCGCACACTGGGATCACCTCGGCATTGGCGAAGCGGACGCGACGGGCGACAAGATCTACAATGGAGCCTATGACAACGCGTCGGGCGTTGCCGCAGTGATCGGGATCGGCCAGGTGATCGCAAAAATGCCGAAGAATGAAAGGCCGAAACGGTCCATCTATATTCTTTTCCCGACGGCCGAGGAGCAAGGACTTTTGGGTGCCGAATACTTTGCCCAGAATCCGCTCATTCCGCTCAACAAGATCGCGGGTAATGTAAACATTGACGGCGTCAATTTCTTTGGCCGGACAAAAGATTTTTCAGCTCTCGGTTCCGAACGTTCGGCACTTGGTGCGATCGTCGACGCTGTTGCCGCTGAACGCAAGATGACGCTCGAAGGAGACATGCGGCCCGAGCAAGGATTCTTCTTCCGCTCGGATCATTTCCCATTTGCTAAGGCGGGTGTCCCGGCAGTTTCGCTTCGGCACGGCGACGATTTCGTGACGCCGCTGAAAGGCGAAGCTCTTAACTTCTTCAGCAATTACACGGCGAAGTACTATCACCAGGCCTCTGATCAGTACTACGATTGGTGGGATGCGGGGGCAATGACCCAGAATGCGGAGCTGGGGTTAGCGATCGGCATGAAGATCGCAAACACCGCCTCGATGCCGCGATACCTGGCGACGGATGAATTCGCGGACGCCGACAAAAAACGAATGGGCAATTGATCTCGACCTAAATTCAGAGCGGTGTAGCGTGTGGATAAAATCCGGCTTACACGCTACACTTTTTAATTTTCGGAATGAAAACTTTTTACATCACAACGCCGATCTACTACGCCAACAGTCTTCCGCATCTGGGCCACCTGTACACAACGATCGTCGCCGACGTGCTGCACCGGTACAAGAAACAGCGTGGTTTTGACGTGCTTTTCCTCACAGGAACAGATGAGCACGGCATAAACATCCAGCGGGCGGCGGAGAAAGCAGGACGCTCGCCGAAGGAGCAGGTTGACTATATCGCCGGTGAATTGAAGCGGATGTTTGCCGAATTCGGTCTCGGGCGTGAGAATGGCGGTTATGACATTTTCATGCGAACGTCGGAGTCGTTTCATTATGAAGGCGTACGACATCTGTGGCAGCAGATCGCTACAGGAAAAACGCCAAATGGGAACGACAATATATACAAAGGCCATTACGAAGGCTGGTTCTGCGCTCCGTGTGCGGCCTACAAATCCGAAGAAGAGTATTTTGTCCCGGAAAGCTCCGATGTTCCATCTTGCCTGATTCATGAACGTGCGCTTGATCGGGTCTCTGAAGAAAGCCACTTCTTTCGGCTCTCGGATTACGCTGAATTTCTGCTCGACACTATTGAAAGCGATGAGAAAGTAGTTCAACCATCTTCTCGCAGAAACGAGGTTATCTCATTCATAAAAGGTGGTTTACAAGATCTGTCGATCAGTCGCGAACGGAAGTCTGTCTCGTGGGGTGTTCCGGTTCCCGGTGACGAAGATCACGTGATGTACGTCTGGCTGGATGCTCTTTCCAACTACATCACGGCATTGGGCTATGGAAACGATCGGCCCGACGCTTCGGGTTTCGAAAAATATTGGACGAATACGACCCATTTGGTCGGCAAGGACATTCTTCGCTTCCACACGGTTTACTGGTTTTCGTTCCTAAAGGCTGCGGGCTTACCATTGCCGACAACCGTTTATGCCCACGGCATGTGGCTTGATGCTGATGGCCGCAAGATGGGCAAAACACTCGGTAATGTGATCGAAGTTGATGTATTGCATGAACATTTTCAGGTCGATGCGGTGCGCTATTTTTGCATGCGGGAGATGGTGTTCGGCCAGGACGGGAAGTTCGGATACGAAACCTTGATCGAGAGAGCGAACGCCGACCTTGCGAGTGGCCTAGGTAATCTATTGAGCCGAACTATCTCGATGCTCCACAAATATAGGGACGGCAAGATTCCATGTGGCAAGATCTCTGAGGAGAACTATATCTATGCGCGGCGTGCCGGCATTGACCCGGACGGCGAAGACCTCGTTTCTGTTCTCCGACATGCCCGAGACGAATACATGCGACGCCTCGAAAGTTTTGAGCCCAGCCAAGCACTCGAGATCCTTTGGACCGTAATTGCCCGGGTCGATAAGCTGATCTCTGACGCCAAGCCATGGGAGCTGGTGAAAGACGATAAGCAGGCGGAAACCCTTAACGCTGTGCTTTACCGTTCGGCGGAAACTCTGCGTTGGCTCGGTGTGTTGCTCTACCCGGTGATGCCAACGTCATCTGTTAAGATTTTAGCCCAGCTCGGCCTAACCACCGATCCGGGTACGGCGGATCCGGCCTCACTTGAATGGGGCGAGCTTCAACCCGGAGCCGCGATCGGCGAAAGCGAAGGTATTTTTCCTCGTCTTGATAAACTTAAAGTTATGAATGAAATAAACGCTGCAAATGATACAAACAAAATGCCTAACACTGTTTCGCAAGGCGAACCCAAAACTGATGTAGCCGTGAAGCCGCCAGAAGAGGAACAGTTCATCACGATCGATGATTTCCTGAAGGTCGAACTTATCGTCGGCGAGATCATGGTCGCCGAATCTGTACCGAATGCAGATAAGCTGCTTCGCCTCGAAGTCGATCTTGGCGAAGACAAACCGCGGCAACTCCTTGCCGGGTTGGCGGAATATTACGACCCGGAAACACTGAGCGGCCGCAAGGTCGTCGTCGTTGCCAACCTGAAACCGCGAAAGATGCGAGGTCTCGAATCGCAAGGAATGATCTGCGCGGCCTCGCTCGAAGATGGAACTGGGGAAAAGCCGGCACTTGCCACTTTCATCGAAAATGTTGACATCGGAGCGCGTTTGAAATAAAAGTGTATGAGGTTTAGGACCATACCTTCTTTACGATCAGGGACCAAAGAAATGAACAAACAACTCACCGTAATTCTCGCTGTCGGGTTTTTTCTATTCTCGACGTCGACCTTCGCACAAAAGCCAGCCCCGCCGCCACGTCCTGCTCCGCCTCGGCCTTCTGTTTCGGCATCAGATACGAAGGCGATCCTAGGTGAGCTCGACGGCCGTATCTATACCAACAAGTTTTTTGCCTTCTCTATGAGCATTCCGGAGAACTTTACGATTCTAGAGAGAACAGAATTAGAGCTTTTGGCCGACGCCGGAGTTGATATGATCAAGTCCAAAAATGAAGGTAGTAGCAAAACTCTTGAGGAATCAGCGGCACGAACTATCAACATTCTTGCGATCACCAAATTTCCGGCTGGTATGCCGGGAAACGCGGCTCTCGAATTCGCGGCAACGCGGCAGACTCCCGGCGTGACGCCCACTATGGCTCTCCACGCCAACGTGACCCTGATGACGTCGACCGGATCGTTTAAGCTGATCGATCGGTTAAAATCAGTTAAGTTTGGCGGAATACTTTTCGAAGGAGCTATTCTCGAAAGTACAGCCTTCGGGGTGCCTCTGCGCCATTTCTTTTACTCTGGAATTGTTAAAAACCAGTCCCTGCTGCTCGCTATCGCGGCGCCTATCGATTCGAGCGGAGATGAATTCATGCCTATTTTGCAAGGTATGGAACCTCTTAAAAAGTAAGCAAGTTTTGTTATTGATCGATTCTCATTGTCATATAGACGGCGAGGCGTTTGACGCTGACCGAGACGAGGTAGTCGCTCGGGCGCTTGACTCGGGCGTGGCGGCGATTCTGAACGTAGGGACGGGCGATCCGCACTCTGACGATTTCCGACGGGCGGTCGAGGTAGCCGAAAAGTATGAGAATGTTTTTGCAAGCGTTGGCGTTCATCCGCATGATGCAAAACTTTACGACGACGCGGCCGAAGAGCATTTGATCGAGCTGGTCCGATCATCTAAAAAAGTGGTCGCGTGGGGTGAGATCGGGCTTGATTACTACTACGACCATAGTCCGCAGGATGTACAGCGGGACGTCTTTCGCCGACAGATCGAAATAGCGAAAAAACTCCACTTGCCAGTGATAATCCATAGCCGTGACGCCAACGAGGATACGGTCGAGATTCTGTCGCGAGCGTACTCGCGGAATTCGGCGGATAGTGCTTTTGAAACAAGCTCTGAGCCTTTAGCTGTTAGCTCTATGCAAAAGCCGGTCGGTGTGATGCACTGTTTTGGCGGGACGCCGGAGATGGCGAAAGCTTTAATGGATATCGGCTTTCTCATTTCATTTGCCGGAAATGTAACTTTCAAAAAAGCGGAGAATTTGCGTGATGCCGCCCGCGTCGTGCCTCTCGACAAATTGCTAGTAGAGACCGATTGCCCGTTCTTAACTCCGATCCCATTTCGCGGAAAGCGGAATGAGCCGAGCTACGTAGTTCATACCGCAAACTTCCTCGCCGATCTCTACGGCATTGATCCGCAGACGCTCGCCGAGCAGACGACCGCAAATTTCCTCGACCTGTTTCAAGTCAAACTGGCTGAGTAAATCACTACTGAGATACCTTCTAAGTGCGCTCTGTGGCAAAATACTTTTTATGGCAAAAGAGAATTCATTTGATATCGTCTCCAAGACCGACTACGCCGAAGTTACTAACGCGATAAATCAGACGACCAAAGAGGTTTCGCAGCGCTTCGATTTTAAGGGAAGCAAGGCAAACGTCGAACTTCAGGACAAAGATCTGTTGATGTCGGCGGAGGACGAGACAAAGCTCCGCAACATGAACGACATCCTGCAGAGCAAATTGCTGAAACGCGGCATTTCTCTAAAGGCTCTCGATTATCAAACCATCGAGGCCGCCGCCGGCGGAACTGTCCGTCAAACCGTTAAGATCCAGCAGGGAATTCCGATCGAAAAAGCGAAAGAGGTCGTTAAGTTCATCAAAGATGCGAAGCTTAAGGTTCAAGCGTCGATCCAAGGAGAGACCGTCCGCGTTTCCGGCAAAGACCGCGACATACTCCAGGACGTCATGGCAAAAATTAAGGCTAACGACTTCGGCATCGATATGCAGTTTGATAATTATCGGAGTAACTGATCGCGGTGTATGAGAGCAACGATACTTGTATTGGCTATTTTTGCAGTTATGCTCGCCACTTCGTGCATTGCCCCGGTCAGATTTGAAGGCACTTCAATGAGACCGGCAATCGACGATCGAGACCGCTTATTCGTGACAACGAGTGATTTTGAGGTGAAGCGGGAAGATATCATCTACTTTAGGTATCCCAGGAATCCAGACGTTTATTACATGAAACGCGTTATCGGGCTGCCTGGGGAGTCCATCGAAATTCAAGACGGCCGCACGCTAATAAATGGGGATTTGATCGAGGAAAGTTACGTGAGTGAGTCGTTCAATCAGTCTAAGATGAATATGCCGCGGAAATCGATTCCGTCTGGTCACTATTTTGTCATGGGAGATAACCGGGACAACTCATCGGACTCAAGATATTGGGGAACGGTGGAGAAATCCCTAATCGAAGGCAAATATTATTGGACTTACGCCGCGGCTGAATCGAAGTAAGCAATGCAAACCTTTGCGACCGCAAAAAAAGAACTTCTGCCGCAAGTAGCTGCTCAAAAGATCTTCGGGCTGATCAAGTCGGAGATGGCGCTCGTCGAAGAGGAGTTTGAACGCCAAGCCCGGTCGAATATTCAGGTCATCAATTATCTGGGCGACTACCTGCGAGCGTCGGGCGGCAAACGCGTTCGTCCGGCGCTCCTTATTCTCATCAATCATGCCATCTGCGGCCGCGGTGATTCTGAAAACGTTATTCGGCTGGCGACGGTGATGGAGATGCTTCACACCGCAACGCTAGTCCACGACGACATCATTGATAATGCAGACATTCGCCGCAACCGGCCGTCGGTCAACGCTCGTTTTGGAAACCAAACAGCTGTGCTGATGGGCGACTGGTTGTATATGTCAGCGTTCGAAACTTCGCTGAAAGAGCGATCGCTTGAGATCCTCGACATCCTAACGCGGCTGACGCGAAAGATGACCGAGGGTGAACTCATCCAACTCACGATGATAGGCAACGTTGATATTTCGCGCGACGAGTACTTCGATATTCTAAGGCGAAAGACGGCTTATCTTTTTTCGGGCTGTTGTGAGATCGGCGCAATTCTCGGCGGAGCATCACCTAACGTTCAGGCCGCGATGCGGGACTACGGAATGAACCTCGGCATCGCGTTTCAATTGGCTGATGACCTGCTTGACCTTACATCCGACGAGCGAGCGCTCGGAAAGGCCGCCGGAGCCGATCTGCTCGAAGGGAAGATCACACTGCCGCTGATCCTGCTGGCAGAGATCGAACCGGCGATCAAGCTGGAGCTTGAGTCGATTATGCGGGCCGGAGCATATCCCGACGGTGCGAAAGAATCGATCTCAAGCCGGCTTCTTAAGCACAAGCTGAACGATAAGATCCGTGTCATCGCTGTTAGCCATGCGATCGAAGCTACAAAAAATCTTGAACTTTTGCCCAAAAACGAGTATTGTGAGGCGTTGGGGTCGATTCCCGGTTTTGTGATCGATCGAACCAGTTAAAGTTCTTGGTGAGGGATCTTCTAAGAATAGAACGATCCAGATGCATTCCGATAAAGTTCCGTCCTGCAAGATGTTAAACGACAATCTTATAGCAAACCTTGAACAAACGCTTCACGAAGCGCGCAGTGCGCAGAGCAAGCTAATGGCGCGTTTGCGTGAGGTGCAGAGCGAAGCTGACCAGCTTCGAGAAGAGATTCGCGCGCTTGAGACGATCGCTCAACAGACGGAATCGCACATCGACAGCCTTTTGGTAACGATGCGTTCGGGCAACCGCTCAACGAATTTTGGGAGCTCGATCAGGTTTGAAGAAGACCAGGCGCAAGATCAGGCGCGAGCTCGTGAGAATGTCAGCAACTCGAACGATGGCTCTTCGCGTGACGACCACAGCGGTCGCAACGGCTCGGTAACTTATATTCACCAGCCCCGGGGAGTTCCGTCGCGTACGAGCAACATCGAAGCTATCAGCCACCGATTCTCCGACCGGACGATCACGCAGGCATGCACGCTGCTGCTACGAGAGTCAGCTAAGCCCCTGCACGTAAATGAACTTTACAATCTGCTTGTCGCGGGCGGAATGAAATTCAAAGGGAATAATCCAACCATATCGGTCGCTGTTTCGCTCAGCCGAAATCGTCGATTCCGCAAGGTCGAGCCGGGAACTTTCGACCTTGTCATTCGCGAAGCATCACAGTTGGCATCGTGATCCGCGTTCGAAATTATTGGTATATCGGCGTTTGTCCTTATCACTCAAACCGGGCGGGCAGATCTGGCCTGCGACGGTTCTTTGTTTAATGTTTGAGGCAATTTTCTGAATGTCATCATGAATCGCAAATTAACGTTTTGGTTGTTCTCGGTCGTGTTTATCGTACTTCCGCTCACGGTCGCCGCTCAGCCGATAAGACTTCGTTCGCAGATCACTCCGCAATGCACTGGTTCGGCTATCTCGCGTTTCGCTGACATCCATGCCGACGGAAATATAGCCGTCATGGGAAGCTACTCGTGCCGCGGCGTATTCATTTTCGACGTTTCGAGCCCCGATTCGCCTCAGCTTGCCAATTGGTACAATCCGGGGGCAAATCGACAGTTTCTTGAGGCCATCGTGATCGGAAACCGCGGATATTTTGGCAGTGGAAATGGCGGCGGTGTTTACATTGTTGATCTTACCGATCCCACCCAACCATCGCTCTTGGGCCAGGTCAATTCGACGTCAGGCAACGGCTTTAATTCGATCCACGAGATGATGGTCATTGACCAAAATGGCGGCCGCTATTTGATCGAGAACTTCAACGGAACCTCGAATAAGACCATAAAGATCATCAATGTCACGAACCCCGCGAGCCCGGTTTTCATCCGCGACCTTTCGCCGACGGAAGTGCAATGGGTCCATGCGATGCACATCCGCGGAAACAGGATGTACACGTCCGGTTGGGGAAACGGTTCGAACCGGGCCAAGACCGAGATCTGGGATATCTCGAACCTAGCTTCACAAGCGCCGTCATTGCTCGGAGCAATCACCGACCCGAATCCGTCATTGACCGCTGGAAACAACATGCATAGCAGTTGGACCAGCGAGGATGGCAACTATCTTTACAGCGCACGCGAGGTGACACAAAGCAACGGTGCCAATCCCGGGGACCTTCGCGTTTATAACGTTTCTAATCCCGCCGAACCCCTTCTAATCAAGAGCATCGGAATGGCCTCACTTGGCCTGAACGCCGTAACGCCGCACAATCCGGTCGTTATGGGCAACAAGCTTTACGTTTCATGGTACCACGCAGGGCTTCAGGTATTTGATATATCAACTCCGGACGTCCCCGTGCGTATAGGTCAATACGACACTTACACGCCCGCGTTTATGCCAGACGAAGCGGTTGTCGCAAGCAGTAACGATCCTTGGGACATAATGTGCGGCGGCGACAGTCTCGGGAATGCTTTACCGACGACCTATGCCGGGGCATGGGCGGTGTATCCGTTTCTTGGCGAAGACAAGGTTTTGATCGGCGATCTGACGGTTGGGCTGATAGCTGTTGATGTCACCGCTGCCGCACAGCCGGCCAAAAATGTAGTATCAGATTTCGACGGCGACCGGCGAACCGACACTTCAGTGTATACGCCGTCGAGCGGGGTCTGGCAGTACGAGAATTCATCGACCGGAATCGTACAGTCGACTCACTTTGGCTTGGATGGCGACGAAACGATCGCCGGCGATTTCGATGGCGACGGCCGGTCTGACATCGCTGTCTGGCGGCCATCAACGGGAGTCTGGTACATACTCGCCAGTACGGCCGGATTCAGCGCGACCCAGTTTGGGTTAGCAGGCGATATCCCGGTTCCGGGGGATTATGACGCTGACGGCAAATCCGACATCGCCATCTGGCGGCCGTCGACCGGGGTATGGTATGTGATGCAGAGTTCGCTTGGAACGCGTATTTTCCAGTGGGGCGTTAGCGGTGACCGTCCCGTGCTCGGGGATTTCGAAGGCGACGGCAAGGCGGATTTCACTGTCTGGCGGCCATCGACCGGCGTCTGGTACACACTTCTGAGTTCATCGAGCTTACCAGTTATCATTTCATTTGGCCTCGACGGCGACAAGCCGCTTTCGGCTGATATGAACGGTGACGGGCGAACCGATTACACGATCTTTCGGCCGTCGACCGGCATCTGGTACTTGCTTGACAGCGCGACCTACGCATTCTCGGCGTTCCGATTCGGCCTTGCTGAAGATGTGCCGATCCCGGCGGATTATGACGGTGACGGAAAGGCCGACATCGCGGTCTTCCGGCCGAGCACGAATGTCTGGTATAGGATAAACAGCTCCGACAGCGGTTTTGATGCACGTGTATTCGGCAGTACCGGTGATACACCATCGCCGGCGTCGGCTCAACCCTAGAAAGTTTCCATACGATAAAACGGCCCAAAGTCATACGATTGCTTGACTTTGGGCTTTTTGTTTTTATTATGGCTCTATGAAATTACAATTGACCATAACTAATGGTGGCCTGGCGGGACAAATTTTTGATCTCGAGACGGGTTTCATGACCATCGGCCGGAGTGAGAATTGCACCGTCCGCTTTGACCCGCTAGGTGAACGGATCGCGTCAAAGCAGCACGCGTTCATCGAGGCAAAGCCTGATGGATTCTATGTTGCCGATAATCGAAGCACGAATGGCACAATTGTAAACGGCGACAGAGTTCAATCAGCAAAGTTACAGAGCGGCGACACGATCCAGTTTGGGAAAAACGGCGTTACCTCGCGTGTTGAGATCCAGGGCAATGATCTTAGTGAACCTGTGATGCCCGTTGCCGATTTCCGCATAAACGAGATGCGGCAGATCCAGCAGATCGCCGCCAACGCTCCCGACAATTTGCAGAATTCGATGGCAAGCATCGGCCTTGGGCATCTCGAAGTAAAGCCCGAACCGAGCAAGACCGGCCGGTATCTTGGCATCGGCATCACGCTATTTGGGCTGATCTTTTGTTCGCTGATCGTCATCGGCCTAATGTTCCTGAGCGTCGGGATCATTCCGGCGATCATCGCCGCTGTCGTCGCTTTCACACCTGCGATGTTCTACATTCTTCCGCTTGTTTGGCTTGACCGATATGATCCCGAACCGCTTTGGCTTCTCGCACTGTCCTTTGCCTGGGGCGGTTTGGTGGCTGTGATCATCTCGTTCGTTATCAACACCGGCGTCGGGGTCGGCATCGCACTCGGTGTCGGCGGTCAGGAAGGCATGATCCTGGGTAATATTGTCGGTGCGGTCGTTTCGGCTCCCGTCGTCGAAGAGGCCTCAAAAGGCGCCGGGCTGATCATTTTGCTGATCTTTTTTCGCCGATATTTTGACGACATTCTGGACGGGATCGTCTTCGGCGGTGTCATCGCTCTCGGCTTTGCGACGGTCGAAAATGTGCTTTATTATGGCAGGGCACTTGGCGAAGCTGGCTTTGGCGGACTCTTCTTTCTTTTCGTTCTTCGCGGGATTCTATCGCCTTTCGCTCATGTCACGTTCACGGCGATGACCGGCATCGGCTGCGGCATTGCACGCGAATCGCACAACGCCTTCGTCAAATTCTCAATGCCGATCCTGGGTTATTTTGGAGCCGTCTTTCTCCATGCTGTTTGGAACGCGATACCGACCTTCCTCGGCATCGGCGGGTTCCTGCTCGGCTATATTGTTCTCCAGGTACCATTCTTCTTGATCTTCGTCAGCTTTTCATTTTACGTGATGTACCGGCAGGGCAAGATACTGACGGATATGCTTGCGATCGATGTTGCCCGCGGCCTCATACCAAAAGAGCACGCGGAGACGGCAACTTCCGCATTCAAAAGCACCGGCTGGTTGTTAAACGGGCTTTTCAGCGGCAAATACAAAGCCCGGAGCCGTTATCTGCGGGCTCTCGGCAGTCTTGGCTTGAGTTACTGGCATATCCAGCGTGCGACCGCTGCCCAAGGCCAGACCGGCAGTTTCCAACAAAACCCAATCCTCCGCGAAGAGGTTCTAAAATGGCGGGATCAGGTGTAGGCCAGCAAATTTCGGAACATCAGCATTAAATGTGGGTTTGTCACCGTAAAGTAGACTCAACCGATGTCCCCATGAGAAAGAGCGTGACCGATGTTCTCGACCACGCTTTTTATTTATGCACATTCGGTATGTGCGTTCATTAAAATGGTAGGCCGAGCAGGGATCGAACCTGCGACCCGCGGATTAAGAGTGAACTACACTAGGTAATTATACGCACTGATAATATGGACTCGCGATCTTCTGCAGCCCAATAAATAAGGGCATTGCAGCAAAACCTGTGTTTGCATCGTGTTTCCCAATTTGTCATACTTTAGCACGAAAACTAGTCCAACAAAGTCCAACATTTAGTCCAACAAAGTTTCTACAGAGAGGGAACAATGAAAATCAGTCAATCGATATTCAACCGCGGCAAGAAAGGCGGTAGCACCGGCCGAATCAGTAAAACGTGGACGCTCCGGCTTACGCATCGTGACGAATACGGCAATTCGACAAGCAAGACCTGGCAGTATGCGACCAAACAGAACGCGAAAGATGAAATTGAAAAGCGAAAGCTAGAGTTGATCCAATATGTTGAAGCGATGGGACTTGACCTAGGCGATATCAAGACCTTTAGGCAATGGGCGGAATACGCCAAGACATCGTTTTACCGTCCGGCGGTAATAAAGGAAGGCAGGAAGGTTGCCGGAATCAAATCGCACAGACAAACGCATCTTTTGATCGATCATTTGGTTGAGTGCTTTCAGGACAAACCGCTTGCGAAGTTTACGAAACACGACCTTGACCGTTTCAAGGTTTGGCGGTTGGAGCAAGGCGACCGACGCGGCGAAGCGGGTAAGCTCGAAGCGAAGGAACGAAAGCCGGTAACACTATCAACCGTCAATCGCGGCCTTGCGACTCTTAAGCATTTATTGATCGAAGCTCATCATGCGGGTTTGATCGCCAAGAACGCCACCTTAGGCTCAAAGGCTATCGACTCAGACGCGGAAACGGCGCGGACGCGGACGCTCACAGATGCCGAAGAGCAGCGATTGCTTGCGGCTTGTAAAGTCAGCGTAAAACCTGTTACGTTTGACCGCAATTCACGCGGACGCGGGAAAAAGAAACCTGTTACACAGAATATAAAAACAGGTAACAGGCACTTGAAAGCCGTGATCTTACTTGGCCTGGATTCGGGAATGCGACGGGGCAAAATCCTAAAGCTCGATTGGAGTGACATTGATCTTCAAAACGGCATTATTACGATCCTCGGAACGCATACGAAGACCCAGAAGACGAGGTCCGTACCTATGACGGAGCGAACAAAAGCAGAACTGTCAGAACTCCCGAATTTCCTAAAGGGTGAAAGGGTCTTCCCGTTCAATGACTTCAAACGATCTTGGTCAACGGCGGTGAAGGTCGCCAAGATCAAGGGTCTAAACTTTCACGACCTTAGGCGGACTTTCGTAACTCGCCTGCAGACCGGCGGAATATCGATCGGGATCGCGGCGGAACTAGCCGGACATTCACGCCTCGAGACTACGCAAAAGCATTACACGTCTATCGATAACGCGGCGGTAATACAGGACGCTACCGCAAGGATAAATGCCGCCAACGACGCGCGACGGAGCCTTTGGCCAGACATTATTGAATAATTGACTTCCAACCGTCTTACGGTTCGGGATTGCTATTACTGGTCTGCTTGCCGATGGCGCTGGTTGGTTGATTCAGTCAACCATCAAATTGATCGACGAAGTCTATATGCGTTTTACAGATCATCGATTCAAACCGGGACTCCACCGTTGGAAATACCTTCAGTATCTCGACGAAGTTGCACCGGAAGTAAAAGAGTCGCTCATTCAACTCTGTCCGAAATTCAGGGCCGTGGAGAACGGGTATGCTCTCCCCGATTCTGTGGCATCGTGGCTTAGCCGGGAAACAGCAGACCAGGAGCGTGGCATAGATGACTTACTTCGCGAACTTTCGGTAAGAAAACGGCACAAGGTCGTCGATCGAAGCAGAGTTAAAAAGGAAGAACAAAGGGTGTTAGGGGAACTGTACGAGTTGAGAAAAGGATTCGACGACGTAATCGACGAATACCAGCTCAAAACCGTAGAAGGTTGGCTACGTCGTAATCTTTTCTACTGGCTTGGTCAATACAGTGGCGAACCACATTTGTACAAACAGCTTGCTCTCGCCCACTTACAGGCTTGGATTCCAAAACAAAGGGAAAAAGTAGAGTTTACTTTCGATGGCTGGGGAGTCGAAGACTCAAGCGAAGAATTTATAGCGAGATTAACAAAGAACTTTAACCGATTTGTTGATGATCATATCAAGAAAATGGCCTCTAAGTATAAGGCCCAAGGTTATATGCTTACGACTAAGCCTTTCGATGTAACTTGGGTGAAGTGGCTCGTTTATTGGAATGTGAAACGAATGCCTAAAGATGACATCCTTGATTTGATAACTATTGAAGATCTAACAGGAAATCGTGTGATCACGATAAAAACACTTAACTCTCACTTCCGACGCTTCAAAGATGAATTTGACTTACCTTTAAGAGTTGGCTAATTATCTAACCCCCAAAAAAGGCGAAAGATAATTTACCGGTTGGGGGACCCCTTTCTTGTACGCTGTGTAGCATGACTGCTCACAGCGTTTTGGCGTTTTGCGCTGAGCGTCAATATTTAACGCGAGGTGGATCGAAAGAATATGTCAATTGTTTGGTTAATCATGCTCGGAGTATTACTTGGGATCACGGTTGCGGGGGCAAGCTATGTGGCCCCGACCCTGCCCCAATACATTCGCGAAATGGATGTCATTAAGCAATGGGGAATCAGTAAGGCCACATTGATTCGAAGGCGTAAAGAAGGATTGCCGTTTGTGCGCATAGGCGCATATATCTGCTACAAACCTGACGACTTAGTGGCTGAATTTTGCCAGCCGCGATCGTGGAAGGCCAACACCGCGGAAGGCAAGGAGGGGAACAACAATGACTAAAAATAAAAGAGCCGACCTTGGCGGGATCGGCTCCACAGAAAAACGTTTAACGACCAAGTCAAAGGGGTTTTTCATTCCCAACTGTAACCCATTTCCGCATTCACATCAATGCAAATATTGCGGCTCTGACTATATGCGGTCGCGGTCAATAGCTATTGCCAGCGATGCCGACAACGGGCCGACTTTGCTATCCGCGAGCGATCTGAAATGGGGGGCCCATTCGGCCGGGGAGGACGGCTATGATGACGCATCTGGCGGTAGGAACAATATTTGACGTGTCGTATTTTAGTCGCACGACTGATAATCGTCCAGAGCATTCGACAATGTCTTGGGCCGAGATCTGCATGATGTTTGAGAATCCAGTTGTCGAATTTAAGAAAGAGAATGTTCCACTTTTTTCGCCCGCCACATTCAGCCCGCCGAGCCGAGCGAAAAGAAATGTGCAGGCCGTATCACTTCTAATGTATGACATCGATCACGACGCCGACATCGACGCGATTAACTCCGCGATCGAGGGTCTAGCCTGTGCTGCGATAGTTGGATCAACTCACTCCCACATGCGCCGGGTCGACGGAAAAACTGCGGAGCCTCGGTTCCGAATCGTTTTGAGCCTGCAGGAGGCAATTCCATCCAGCGAGTATTTGTCTGTTTGGACGGCGGGAAAGAAAGCCTTACGCATTCCCGTTGATGAAGCGGCGAAAGACCCATCAAGGATGTACTACAAACCCGCCAAGGCAAGCAAGGAATCGCTGTACCACTGTCGCATCCATAGCGGCTCGCCTCTTGATTGGAAGTCTCTTCTGCGTCTTACGACGCTCCATGTAAAGGGTAAAGCCGCTGTGAACAGTGGCGGTGTCATTGCCAACGGCAGCCGTAACGCGACATTGACCAGCTTTGCCGGCAGCATGCGGCATAGGGATATGTCGAGTGATGCCATCCTGGCAGCGTTACGATGTGAAAACGCGGCTAAATGCAATCCGCCGCTTCCGGACGAAGAGGTCCAGAAGATCGTTGCATCCGTCAGCCAGTACCCTCCAGAACTGGATACCAGATCACACGATGCCTTGCAGCCAGTCTCCGTCGAATCACTGGTGGCGGAATACCCTAGCCTTCGGCCGCCTGTGATTGAAGGACTATTGCGATCAGGGGAGGTTGCAAATCTTATTGCGAAGTCGAAGGTTGGTAAGTCATGGATGACGTATTATATTGCCCTTTGTGTCGCCTGCGGGATAAAGCTTTTCGGCGAATATCAATGCAATCCCGGTCGGGTTTTATTGATAGACAACGAACTGCATCCCGAAACGCTCGCTTATCGACTACAAAAGGTTGCGGCGGCATTTGGGCTCCGAACGGAGGACTATCGCGACCGGATCGATATTATTACTCTGAGGGGGAAATTGAGGAACATCGATGAAATGATTTTAACCTTTGAAGGACTCAAAGACCGCGGCTACCTGATGATCATTATCGATGCACTTTATCGAATGCTACCCGCAGGTGTTAGCGAGAACGCAAATGAAGGTCTTGCCAAGGTGTATAACCGAATCGACCAATATTCGGCAACTACAGGAGCAGCGATCATGCTAGTACATCATGCTACAAAAGGTGGGCAAGGCGAGAAAGATGTGACGGACGTGGGCGCGGGAGCAGGGGCTCAATCGCGGGCCGCTGATACACACATTGTTCTGCGCCCGCACGAAGAAGAAGGTTGCGCGGTTTTAGAGGCCGTGGTCCGGTCTTGGGAACCAGTGAAGGCACTGCCGCTTCGATGGGAATTTCCGCTATGGAGACGGGCGCCAGATCTTGATGCCGACGCGCTAAAAGGCCGTAAACCGCGTTTTCAGGAGCAAAAGCAGGCCATAGATCAAAAAAATATGGAAGACATTTTTGACGCTCTCTTGAAGGAGCCCGACACCGTAAAAGGCTTGAAATGTCGGGTTAATATCGGACATGAAAGGATCCAACGACTCATCGGTGCACTTGTTCAAAGCGGCCGAGTTGAATATGAAAATATAAAAAAGCGGGGGCAGCATTGTAGGCTGTACCGTGCATTTCCCACTAGTCCCGACGACTAGTCTTGCGTGAGAACGCTTCCAGTTACAGTCCGAGTGACTGGACTGGTGCCACCCCCCTTTATAAGGGGTGGAACGAGTCGAGTGAGTCGACGGTAGAGATGACGATTCACACGACGTATTCATACAGCTACGTGCTCGCCCATATTTGTAAAAATCGGTGAGGAAAATTTAATGAATGATCTTTCTTCGCCAAGTAATCGGCCGGGACTTAGGCCGTTGCAGGAAGCTTTTGAACTTTTATTTATTCACCCAACGCCTTCAGCAGGGCGTCCTTCGCGTCGGCGTAGTACACGACGGCTACCCTTGTCGCTAGCTCGTCCGGCAGGTCGAACAACTGCTTCCTCGCCGAGACCGGCATTAGGACCTTATGGGCTCCTTTATCAGAGGCCAATCCCTTGGTCAGCCTATCTAGCTGCGCGTTAATAGACCTTACCAATTCTTGATCCGACGGCTGGTTTTTTGGTTATTAACCCGTTGTGAAGGTCTTCTGTCTCATATCAAGGTGAGTGTGGTATCCTGTATGCAGGAGCGAAACAATGAGCCAGAGCTGCAACACTTGTAATCACCCGGACGTTATCGAGATCAACAAACGGCTCGGTAAGAAGCACGCTTATGCACGGATAGCGAAGGATTTCGGACTCGGCGAGGCGTCGGTGCGTCGTCACGCGAAGGTTCACGTTCAAACAGCTATTGTAAAAGCAAATAAGCGGGCCGAGGCAGCTCTGGTCAATCACGTTGCTCAATTCCAGGAGGCGATTCATCTGCCTATTATCGAGAAGATCAAATGGCTTCAGAATCGCATCTTAACTGACCTGCAATCAGCAACCACTACATCCGAACGCGTGCCGTTATACCGCGAGTTTCGCGGTGCGTTGCAAGAGCAAGCAAGAGTGTCGGGTAACTACCAGCAGACTGCACCGCAAGAAGTTACGCGCGAAATGCTCGTAAACACCGTAACTGAGCGGCTAGTGCGTGATCGCCACTGGACATACGAGAAGGCTCACGCTGCAGCAATGGAAATCTATTTTCCAACCGAAACCTCGGGAGCGATTAACTGAAGTCGAAGTTGAACTTTTATATCGAAGACTAAGCTGATCACGAGCTTGATCATGCGATTCTGATACATGACAACTACGTCTTAGTCCGCCGTTCAGAACAGTTCTTGCGAAGGTGTTGCATGTATGGTACAACGTGAAACATGCAGTTCTATTTCCCATCGCTTCATCCGAGGAGGCTTCCGCTTGTCGATTCTCAGATCCCGGCCGGGTTTCCGTCGCCTGCGGCTGATTATGTCGAGACTCGGATCGATCTCAACGATCTGCTGATTAAGCATCCGCCGTTCAGCTTCCGTGACACAGCGCCTAGGTATGCCGTCAGGACCGTCGATCTCTCGCCGACAAGCCCTATCGAGCGAAAGTCCTCGACAATTTGCTCACAAAGGTTTTCATCCGTCAGAAAAGCCATCGCCGCCCGCTTGTCCGCCTCGGTCATCGCCGCGCCTTGGTCTGGTTCGTTGGCCGAAGTCTTTCGCATCGACAACCTTTCGGCCTCGAGACTTTCGATCAGAACGAGCAGATCGGCGTTTATGACCGATTCATTCACGCGGCACACTTTGGCGGCTGTCTGTGCAAAGTTCGCCCTGGCCCTCGCCTGATAAAGATCGAGCGTGTCCAGATGAAAAAGATTTCCGGCATTAAGGCGAAGATTGATCTTCAGCTTCTCAAGCCCGACGCCCGTCAGCCCGCGCACTCTGTATTCCCGATTGTCGAAAGTGACCATCAAACTGCCGTCCGGCAAAGTGGTCAGTGGTTGGTGGTCGGTGGCCGGCTGTTCGTTTTCCTGACTGTGGACCTGGGACATTAGACTTTGGACTTGTGAGAGCGTTCCGCCAGCGGAAACGAACTCCGATGCGTCTTTGGCCGGAAGATCGACGGCGCGTGATTCGATGCCGATTGCCGCCAGCTTCTCAGCGAACTTTAGGGCAGCTTCGCGGCCCGTGTCGTCCGCATCGAGCATCAATGTAACTTTCCTGACTCTCGACTCCTGCAGATGATCGAGGATCTCATCCGTCAGCCCGTTCACGCCGTAGCTGCACGTTACATTCCTGATGCCTATCGACCACAGCGCAAGCGCGTCGATCACGCTTTCGGCCAGGATGATCTCATCCGTCTCTTTTGCTCCGGCGGGATTGAACACTCCTCGCCGCTTTCCAGCCAGGTAAAGATGCTGCTGTTTTCCTAAGTGCCGGGCGTAAAGACCGACCGGCTGGTTCGTTCCGGCATCCACGAGCGGAAAGACTACCGAGCCATACATCGTCTCATTGCCTTTTTCGTTCAAAAGCCCAAGCGATTCGAGATTAGCTTTGCCGTCCGGGTTCAGCTTGTCGCGTAGTGTGCCGTCAACATAGCCCAGGCGAAAGACCTGAACGGCTTCTGCGCCGATGCCTCTGCTTTTCAGATACTCGATTGCTTTCTCGTTCTTCACCAGCGATTTGTGATAATACTCAACCGCTTTTTCCAGATATTCCGCCTCGGCCTTTGGGCTTCGGCTTTCGGTCTTTGGCCTCTCTTTTCGACTTTGAACTTTGAACTCGGAACTTTGAACCAGCGAAGCGAACGCCTCTGCAAAGCCGATCCCGTCCGACTTCATCACAAAGCTCAACGCATCCCCGCCCTCGCCGCATTTCCCCAGACAGTTCCACAAGCCTTTTCTTTCATCGACGGCAAAGCTCGGCTCCGTGTCTTCGTGAAACGGGCACAGCCCCCAAAGCTGCTTGCCCTTCTTTTTCAACTCGACACCTCTGGAGCGCACTACAGCCGATAAGCTGATAGTTTGCTTCAATGCAAGAATGTCCTCGTTTTCGATTGCCATACAAAAAGCTGTCAAGTATTATTTTCAGTTTTTTTGAAGAAAGCAGGGCTTTGCTAACATTGACGAACTAATGCTAGGTTATACTAGCAAGCAATGTCAAGCCAAAGGCAAAAGGATGGTTACAAGAGATGAGATTGAAAAAGTGGCTTTATACTGTCGAAGCTATGGCAGGCAGACCAGCAGAAAAAGAAGCTCCGTTTTTTGGAAAGAGACTTTCGGCGGTGCGCCGCAGTAAAGGCTTAACCCAGCAGCAACTAGCGGA
>JBGTKY010000050.1:0-47828 GCA_041744395.1 Pyrinomonadaceae bacterium
GCCGCGTCTTCGTACACGACTGTATCGACAGGACAGCCTTGCTCAAGGAAGTCGGGCATGAGCTCTCGAATAGCGATCGGATCCATCACGGCACCCGAAAGGATGTGGGCACCAACGAATGGCCCCTTTTCGACTATCGCGATCTCGATCTCGCCGATAGTTCGCCCATGCCGGATACCCGCGGCGATCAGCTCATCATGGCGTGCGATCTCACTTTTCAAATGCAGTGCCGCCGCGAGATTCGCCGGCCCCGCACCGACAAAGACCACATCCATCTCAATCTGTTCTCTTTCAACCATATTTTCCATCCAAATCGACCCATATTTTCGAGTCGCAAAGCAAAGTCATGCTTAATGAATAGCGATTCATTAAACTTTGAGTATAACAAAACTATTTAGAATTCTGATAACGAAGGGAATTAGCGGCAAGCCTGTTGCTAGACTCACCTTCGGTGGCTACGCTCGAGTTTGCGAGTAAAGTTGAACGTATTTACGGGCGGCATTTTCCCATGAATTGTCTATCGACATTCCGTTATGTTGGAGCCGTTGCCATGCGGTTGGATCGGCGTACGCAAAGATCGCCTCGTAGATGCTTTCGACAAAAGCGTCGGCAGCGTAAGGACGAAATTTGAAGCCGTTTCCGCTCGCGTTGACCGCATCCCAGTTCTGCACCGTGTCATCGAGACCTCCAACCGCACGGACGATCGGTATCGTACCGTATCGAAGGCTATACATCTGATTCAACCCGCAGGGCTCAAACTTCGACGGCATCATGAACATATCCGCGCCGGCCTCGATCAGATGGGCCAGCGGTTCGTTGTAGCCACGGTATACGCCAACCTGATGCGGTGCGTGATCACGGAGACGCTGCCAGAAGTCTTCGTATTTCTTTTCACCGGAGCCCAGCGAAATGATAAACGCACCAGCGGCAAGGATGTCGCCCGCAGCTTGCATCATCAGGTCAATTCCCTTTTGCGCCGTCAGCCGCGTAATGTTTGCGAAGATCGGTCGCTCCAGATCGATCGGCAATGAGAAACGCTCCAACAGATGCCGTTTGCAGTCTCGCTTTCCGCTCAGATCATCGATCGAATAGTTCGCGGGAATTTCCACGTCAGTCGCAGGATCCCATACCTCATAATCGACACCGTTCGTTATGCCGATCAGTCTGTCAGCCCGCTGACGGGTGAGCCAGTCCAGGCCATAACCATTCTCAGGCGTTTGAATTTCAAGAGAATACCTGTGCGATACAGTAGAAAGCATGTCGGAAACTGCGAGGCCAGCCTTCATTGCGGAAGCGTGGCCATCCAATGCAAACGCATTCCGGGCAAAGTCTGAGTGAAATCCAAGATCCCAAAGGCCTTCGCTGCCGAAGCCGCCTTGGTATGCCATGTTATGGATCGAAAAGACCGTTCGCGTGTTCTTCCAAAACGGGTCCCAACTGCGGGCTGACGCTAGCTCGACCGCCGCAAATCCGCAATGCCAATCGTTGAGATGGACTAAGTCGGGAGCCGTGCCGATCCGTTTCAGTAGGGCTAACGCGGCTCGATTGAAAAATGCAAAACGTTCGTGATCTTCGCGATAACCGTAGATGGAATCTCGATGAAACAGCGATGGAGCGTCTATGAGAAATGTTGGGGAACCATTAGCTTCGCTATAAAAGGCCTTTGCGTGATAAACGCCGCCTTTCCAATCAACCATTAGATCGTCGATCGCGAGATTCCAAAGATATTCACCTTTGGTCTGCCAATAGCACGGCGTGATCAGGAGAGAATCAACGCCGACCGCTTTTAACGCTTTCGGCAGTGCTCCGGCAACATCGGCAAGGCCGCCGGTCTTGGAATAAGGAACTGCTTCGGCAGATATGACGGCAACGCGCATAAAAAATGGTCAGTAATTGACGGCCAGTTGTCAGAAGCTGAATCTTATCGCTTCCGGAAACCGGCCACCAGTCACTGACCACTGACAACTGACCTGAATGTTCGAACTACGTTTGCATCGAAGCAAGGAACTCGGCGTTCGTCTTCGTTTTTCCAAGGCGTTCGAGAACAACTTCCATCTGCTCGACCGGCGAAAGCGGGTTCAGGACGCGACGCATGACCCAGATCCGATTAAGGTCTTCGGGGCTGAGCAGAAGCTCTTCCTTTCGAGTACCCGAACGCTGCAGGTCGATCGACGGGAACAGACGCTTGTCCGAAAGCCGGCGATCGAGATGAATTTCTGAGTTACCAGTTCCTTTGAATTCTTCAAAGATAACGTCGTCCATTCGCGAACCGGTGTCGATGAGGGCCGTTGCGATGATCGTCAGCGAGCCGCCCTCTTCTATGTTTCTTGCAGCACCAAAGAAGCGTTTCGGCCTCTGAAGCGCGTTCGAATCGATACCACCCGAAAGGATTTTGCCTGACGGCGGAACGACCGAGTTATGTGCACGTGCGAGACGTGTGATCGAATCCAGCAAAATAACGACATCGCGTTTGTGCTCGACCAGCCGCTTCGCTTTCTCAATTACCATGTCGGAAACCTGAACGTGGCGTGTCGGCGGTTCGTCAAAGGTCGATGAAATGACCTCGCCGTTGACCGAACGCTGCATGTCCGTGACTTCCTCAGGACGCTCGTCGATAAGAAGAACGATCAACGCGACCTCAGGATGATTTTGCGTGATCGAATTCGCGATGGTCTGCAGCAATACCGTTTTACCGGTTCGCGGCGGAGCGACGATCAAGGCACGCTGACCTTTACCGATAGGAGTTACAAGATCGAGCACACGGGCCGAAATATTTTCAGGCCCGACCTCCATCTTGAGCTGCTCGTCCGGGTAAAGCGGCGTCAGGTTATCGAAGAAGATCTTTTCTCGCGACGTTTCCGGCGCTTCGAAGTTGATCGCTTCGACTTTGATCAAGGCAAAATAACGTTCGCCTTCCTTCGGCGGACGGATCTGGCCGGAAACTGTATCGCCGGTGCGGAGGTCAAATTTTCTGATCTGCGACGGACTGACGTAGATGTCGTCGGGACCGGGTAGATAATTGTATTCGGGTGCCCGAAGGAAGCCAAAGCCGTCCGGAAGAGTCTCCAGGACGCCTTCCGAGAATATAAGGCCGCTCTTTTCCGTCTGCGCAGCAAGGAGTTTGAAGATAAGCTCCTGCTTTCGGAGGCCCGTAGCGCCTTCGATGCCCATTTCTTTCGCGATCCCCGTTAGCTCGCTGATGGACATGTCCTTCAGGTCGGTGATGTTCAAAAGGTCGCCGTTAGACGAATTGTTGGATGATTTCGTCTTTGATTCACTCGGTTCAGCGGTGGGCTCGTCAGAGTTCGTGAGTGCTTCGGTATCGGCCGGTAGCTCGGCACTCTTCTCCTTTGGCCTGCGCGATGATGTAGTTTTGGTTGCCATTGTGGTGTCCGTTATTATTGGGATTAAGCTGTTGATTTCCAGCGTTCGATCGATTCAATATCTATTGGCACGAAGGGCCTTTTCGAGAACAAGCGAATTTGATAATGAACGCGGGGTAAATCGTATGGATATGTGTAGTATTGCAAACGGAAACAAGCGATTTCGCCTTTCCGCAAACCCTCGGCTTTATGGAATAGTTACTTTTACTATATCCTTCGGGCGATTGCAAGTAATTTTTACTTCTTTTTTACAAAATCTTCAATAAGTCCCCAAAGTTGGTCGCGGCCTTCGCCGGTCGTTGCCGAATACGGAATGACCAGACTCTCGGACATCTTTGATTTCAGTAGTTTCAAGCTCTTTTGCAGATCACGCTTGGATAGCTTGTCGGCTTTTGTCGCAACCACAATATGGGGCTTCTCGTTCGTGACAAGCCATTCGTGAAGCTGCATATCCAATTCTGTGGGCTCATGCCGAGAATCTACGAGATGTATTGAGAGAACGAGCTCGTCGCGGTCGGAAAGATACTCTTCGGCCATTTTGCCCCAATCGGAACGCATGCTCTTGGATACACGGGCATAGCCATAACCAGGTAGGTCGACAAAGTAGATCCGATCGTTTACCAGAAAGAAATTGATGCTTTGCGTTCGGCCAGGCGTGTTAGACGTGCGTGCGAGCTTTCTTCGCTGAAGCAACGAATTGAGCAGCGATGACTTTCCGACGTTCGAACGCCCAAGAAACGATATCTCAGGCCGTCCGTCGGTCGTCCAATGCTGTCTCTCGAATGCGCTCTTAACAAATTCGGCCGAAGTGATCTTCATTATGGTAGGTCTATTCGATCACTGAGGGTAATCCGGCTGATCCCGTTTCAACGTCCCAAAGCGGTTGTTCCGGCAACTTAATTATCGGCTTGTCAGATTCGAGTGCAAACTTTAGCACTTCGTCGATCGAATCGACCGTATGAATCGTTAGATCTTCGCGAACCTCTTCTGGCACGTCGGCTAGATCTTTCTCGTTCTCTTTCGAAAGGATAAGAGTTTTAAGTCCGAATCGATGAGCCGCGAGCAATTTCTCTTTTACACCGCCGATAGGCAGCACTTTTCCGCGAAGCGTGATCTCGCCCGTCATCGCAACATCGTGGCGGGCACGTTGCTTTGTCAATGCCGAAACCATCGCAGTGGCAATAGTGATTCCGGCGCTCGGGCCATCTTTTGGTATGGCTCCTTCGGGAACGTGAATGTGTAAGTCTTTCTCCCGAAAATCCTTCGGATCGATGCCGAGTGATTCGGCCCGCGAACGAACGCAAGTTAATGCCGCTCGTGCCGATTCCTGCATTACTTCACCCAGTTTTCCTGTTAATGTTACTTCGCCTTTGCCTTGGACAAGCGTGGCTTCGATCTGGAGCACATCGCCGCCGACCTCGGTCCACGCAAGACCGTTAACGAGGCCGACTTCGCTTTTGCGAGCAATATCTTGTTTACGGAATCGAATCGTTCCGAGCAGTTCACGAACCTTTTCTGCGTCGATCACAACGCGAAAGTCATATTTCGAGTCGGAAATAACAAACTTTCTCGCGATCTTTCGCAAACACGAACCGATCTCACGCTCTAGATTTCTTACGCCGGCTTCGCGGGTGTAATGGCGGATCGTTTCAAGAATTCCGTCGTCAGTAAATTTGACCTTCTCCGGTTCGATTCCGCTGTTCTCACACTGTTTCGCGATCAAATGGCGTTTCGCGATCTCCACCTTTTCGCGTTCCGTGTAGCCCGAAAGGTTCAATATCTCGAGGCGATCCTGAAGGGCCGGTGGAATGGTATGAAGAACATTCGCGGTTGCGATAAAAAATACGTTTGAGAGATCATATTCGATATCGAGATAATGGTCGCGGAACGTGTCATTCTGTTCCGGGTCAAGTACTTCAAGTAGTGCAGCACTCGGGTCACCGCGGAAATCCCGGCCCAGTTTATCTACCTCATCAAGCAGAATCACAGGATTGATCGTACCGGCTCGTTTCATGAGTTGAACTATCTGGCCAGGCAAGGCGCCGATATAAGTTCTGCGATGGCCGCGGATCTCAGCCTCGTCGTGAACTCCGCCGAGAGCAAGGCGCATGAATTTTCTTCCCGTCGCATTGGCGATCGACTTCCCTAGCGAAGTCTTTCCGACCCCAGGAGCACCGACAAAACAAAGTATCGTGCCCTTCGGATTTTTGACCAGCTGCCGAACCGCAAGAAACTCTAAAATGCGTTCCTTGATTTTCTCAAGGCCATAATGGTCTTCATTTAGCGTTCGCTCGGCCTCGTGCAGGTCATCGATCTCTTCGGACCGCGACTTCCAGGGCACGTTGATCAACCAATCGAGGTAAGTTCGCGAAACCGTGCTTTCGGCCGACATCGGCGGCATAGCCTCGAGCCGTGAAAATTCCTGCATCGCCTTATCGCGTGCCTCGTCGGTCATTCCGGCTTCTTCGATCTTTTTCTTTAGATCGTCGAGCTCGGCTTTCTCGTCCTTGCGGCCAAGTTCTTTGTGGATCGCCTTGATCTGTTCGTTCAAATAGTATTCACGCTGATGCTTGTCCATCTGTTTTTTCGTACGTGAATGGATCGTTCGATCGAGCTGGCGTTTCTCTATCTCCTGGTCCAGAATTTCGACGAGTTTTTGCAAACGCTCGGAAACGGAAAACATTTCGAGCAGCTCTTGTTTCTCTTCGACACCGATACGAAGATGCGATGACATCGCATCGGCTATTTGAGCTGCCGAGATACCGCGAAGGCTCGCATGCAAAGCATCAGTATATGCATCCGGCGAAACTCGAAGAAACTGCTCGACGAGCGAATGGATCTTTTGAAGAAGGCCGTCCGTTCGGTATCCGGACTCATCCGTCGAACGAACTTTCCGGACAAAGGCGAAAAACATTCCATCGGCGTCTTGTTCGATCCGCACAGACTGGCCGCGTTCCCTTCCCTCAACAACCACCTTTATCTGGCCATTGTCCTGACGTTGCGCCTGCAGGATCCTTCCCAAGGTACCTACGGTGAATATCTGGTCCGCCTTTGGTTCATCGATCGTCGCGTCGTGTTGTGTCGCAAGAAAGATATCCCGTTCACCGGTCATTGCTTCCTCAAGCGCACGAACGCTGCTCGGCCTGCCGATCTTGAAAGCTACCTTGGTGTAAGGAAAGATGACTACGTCCCGGATGGGAACCATCGGGTATCGCTTAATGTCCGAAGGCATCTGGTCAGAAAATTCTTGCATATTGTCGGAAGCTATTTTGTATGAAAGGGTCGAGAACTCTAAAAAAAGGGTACACCTTTATTTACGCAAAAATGGACACGAATTGCAATAAAAAGAAATCGCACCACGCCACATTCGAAAAACCTTATGCCAAGTGTAAAGTTCGATTACCCCCTGATTTTGATTTTTTTTGTTACTTTCCCGATAGACTCGTGAGGTAAACAGAAAGGACGGCCAAAAGCCGCCCAGTCTGTTCGGTTGCAAAACTTGCAAACATGCTTTAGTCACTAAGAAGCGCCGATCACCTGAAGCCGCGTGTCGTCCGCAAACGCAACGGACCGGCCCTTGTTGTTAAGCAAATTAACCTTCTTTAATCCTTTCTGTCGGGCGTATTCGGCAAGTTTAGTAAGGAATTGTTTTTGCTGCTCCTCGGTCATAGCGTCCCAAGAGGGTTCGGTCACGGCGTAAAGGGTTTCGCTGGACGAACGTGCTTTTTGCAAGTGTTGTTTGAGTTCCGGATCGTTGACTGAGACCTCCGTGGCCGTAGGAGCAGATGATTCTGAACCTCCGAATTTATCCGCGCCGAGATAGATCACCACACTTATAATACAGACGAGAAGCGTCAAACCAAGTAGCCAGCGATTTACACCAAATAGATCAAAGCGTAGCCACGATTCTTTCTCGGCAGAAACCTCGGAAATTTTGTCAACTGATTCGGCAAATTCCCCTTGTGATTTGCTCAAATGCTCAGATTGGCCTTCGTAGAGGATCTCAAGCAAGCTCAGCGATTTCCCTGTCGTGCCGGAGACAGCGTGGTCGAGACTATCACCATACTTTTCCTCTAGTATTGCAGGACTGACTTCGCTCCGGGAAGCAATTATCAGTTCGACAAAGCGGTTCCCAACTCTCAGATTGCAATCGATGGCAGCCGCCACAACGTCCTCAGCAAAAAACATTTCTGCCAAACCTTCCTTGAAAACCCGGATCCTATCAAAAATATCTTTTGCCAGCAGGTCGTCGAATGAAGCAGCCGACTCTGCTTCAACTGCAAAGTCCTCAAACTGGGCGACAGCCAATGCGAATTCCGTCTCGTGATCGTCAAAGGAAAAAAGATTTATACTCGACCAATTCTCGTAGAGAGTCCGAATATGCCCGATCATTCCACTGCGGACAAATAGTTCCTTGCGTTTGTCGCCTTCGATCTCTCGCGAGAACAACCGCGTCATAATAAAGTCAAACTTTCCACGTACTGATTCGGAAAACGGCGAGTTCCTATAAAATCTGGCCAGCGAGATCAAAGCCTGTGAACTTAGCGCCGGACGAGACTCTTCGCAAAATCGTCTAATATTTGCAACGGAAATGTTCTTATCGCGCTCGGCAAGAACCCCGAACCATTTCTGCGTCTCTTGGAGAAGTTCGAATTCAGCGTCCGCACATTCTTGCGATTTGAGATCGCCGGTAGCCTGTAGAAACGTATGAAGAGCTTTCTTTGCCACGAGATCGTTGTACGGGACGGGCAACATTTTCATGTGCTCCCGCTCAACGCCGGAAAGCACATGTTCCACCGTTTGCATGCTCGAAACTTCGTCCGTTGCGCGTTTTCGGAAAAATTCACGCTGGTTATCGGGTTTGACGATTGATGGGACATCCGACGACAGAAGCATCTCGTCTGCGTCGAAATCCATATCCGCGGCCGTTGAGCTTTGGGCCGAAGTATCCGGAGAGTCCAATTCTATGCTCTGAAAGCGATCAAAAAAGGCATTATCCGATCCGCCATCCGAATCATGAGAAGACCGCGGCATCGGCGGGGGTACGGCGAGGAACTCGTTCATAGCACCGTCGTTCTCACGGTCCATCACGGTTGATTCGAGAAGATTTTCTTCCTTTAGTTCTTCGATCAGATCTTCAAATACATTCATCAAATTTTCTCTCAAGCGGACGGAACAAAATGTGATTAAGATCGGTAGGAATCGCTTGTTGCCAATCGGAAGCGGATTAGGGAAGAATCTGGACGATCTCCCCGGTTTGCGTCAGTTCATAAACATAAACGACGTCGTCGGTCGCCGATCGAGTGGCTGTGATCGTATATGTTTGGCGAAGTTCTGCGTCGGTCGGGATCAGCGGATTGTTCTCGATCACGTAAACCCCTCGGACAACGCGGTCGCCGACAGTGGTTCCGAGACTGTTGGACAAAGCCGCGTTCAACTCGGTAACCCGTCCAAAGCGGGTATTTTGCGAAAAGAACCCAACTTGCTGTGACGAGATGGTCCTCATCGTAGCGAAAGTCGTACCATTTTCGGCTGCACGTGTTGCGCGCCTGAGCGACGGCACGGCGAGAGCCGCTACCACTCCGATAATTACTACAACCAAAAGTAGCTCAACAAGTGAAAAGCCTTTTTCTTTATTGCTTGTCATAATTATTTCTTTAGATAAAACAGTTGGTGCAACTGACACTTTTTGCCACCATTTTTTGGCAATTCGATCTTATTACATTCATTTGCATCGGCCGTGAACTCTAAAAAGCCTTTATTTTTCGATGCGATAGACTAGAATTGCCATCTATCCGCTTTGCAATTATCGCAAAAGGTGTGCCACGGTTGGTAGACATTACAATTCACCAATGTGGTGAGATCAATAGGTGTTTCTTTTTGATTGATTATTTGATATATTTTAGGTTTTTGCGGTGTCCTAACGTTTTAACCATTTCCGATTACGGGGTATTAAAATTTGAGTTCGATAATTGAGCAGACTACAGAAAAATATGGCATCGATAATTGGGGAGCCGGATATTTCGGCGTAAACCGAAAAGGAAATCTGGTCGTTCGCGCGCCTGAGAACGAGAACCTTACGGCCGATGTCAAAGAGATAATCGATGATCTGCGAAAGCGGGGCATCAGCACTCCGGTTTTGCTTCGGTTTCCGCAGCTCCTTTTTGGCCAGATCCGTAAACTTCAAAACGCCTTCCGCAAAGCGATCAAGGAATTCGACTACGAAGGCGGCCATTTATGTGTTTATCCAATGAAGGTGAACCAGAACCGGGCTGTTATTGAAGAATATCTCCGCGAAGGTTCCCGCTATAATTTCGGGCTCGAAGCCGGTTCGAAGGCTGAATTATACGCCGCTCTTGCACTTGAACAATCCAAGGAAAGCCTCCTCGTATTAAACGGTTTCAAGGATCGCGATTTCGTGAAACTTGCATTCGCCGGTGCCAGTGCCGGCAAGAATGTGGTGATCGTAATCGAAAAGATGAGCGAACTTGATCACACGCTCGCGCTCATCGACGAGATCACAGCCGAAAACCCGGACGCACGGCTTCCGATGCTCGGCGTTCGCGTCAAGCTTTACTCGAAAGGCTCAGGCAGATGGGAAAAATCCGGTGGCGAAGCGGCAAAATTTGGTTTGACCACGACTGAGATCCTTGATGTGATTCGCCAACTTCAGGAAGCAGGCCGCATCGACATGCTCAAGCTGCTTCATTTCCACATAGGTTCGCAGCTTACAGACATCAAGCGGATCAAAAACGCGATGAAGGAAGCGGCGCGGACTTACGCCAAGATCCATCAAATGGGCATCAAGATCGACTATCTGGATGTCGGCGGCGGTATGGCGGTCGATTATGATGGTTCACGGACTTCGTTCGAATCTTCGGCAAACTATAACGCACAGGAATTCGCGAACGACGTGATCTACGTGATCAAGACTGTTTGCGAGGACGAAAATGTCCCCCATCCGACCATCATTCAGGAATCTGGCCGATATCTATCTGCGTATCACGCGATGCTCATCACCAATATCCAGGATGAGATCGAAACGGTTGTCGAAGACATCACGCCGCTTACGGTCGATGAGGATGACCCGCAGGTAGTTAAAGAGCTTTTCGACCTCCGTGAATCCATAACCGGTAAGAATTATCGAGAGTATTATCACGACGCACTTGAGCATCGCGAGGAGCTCTTTACGATGTTCAATCTTGGTTTGATAACGCTCGAAGATAAAGGGAAAGGCGAGGTACTTTTCTGGGATATCTGCGAAAAGGCCGATCAATTCGCTCAACAGAAGAAATATGTTTCCGAAGAATTTGACGACCTTCGGCGACTGATGTGCGCGAAATACCTTGCAAACTTCTCAGTATTTCGGTCGATGCCGGACAATTGGGCACTCGAACAGCTATTTCCCATCCTCCCAATACATAAGCTCAACAAAAACCCGACAGAATATGCTACGCTATGCGATATTACATGTGATTCGGACGGAATTGTTGATAAGTTCGTTGATCTGCACGATGTGAAGCCGGTCTTGGAGCTTCACACGCTAAAACCGAACGAGCCGTATTACATTGGGATAATGCTAATTGGGGCTTACCAGGAAGTTATGGGCAATAACCATAACCTTTTCGGTGTTCCTCATGAAGCTCATATTTTTATTGGCGAAGACGGCCATATAATTAAGAAAGTGATAGCTGGCGCAACGCTTTCTGACGCCCTTGCGACCGTTCGCTTCGATGCCGACCATTTGCACGATCAATTCAGGCGGGCAGTAATGAAACGTATCAAAGATGGCGAACTTTCGACAAAGGTCGGTAACCAATTGATCGAATTTTACGAGAATCAAGGCGACAGTTATACATACCTATCGCACAATGGCTCGGAATAACCGGCGTACGTGACGTCGGAATAAATATCTGTCGATGAGATCGACACGCAGTATTTCTAATAACTTTTCGTTTGGAGAAAATATGGTAGCTCAAAAGAAGTCTAAAGCTTCGAAATTTCTAACAGTCCCAACCCGCCCCGTTCCGATAGATCGCGACCGCTCAGTGGCCGGCCTACTTGAAAAGATGGAAGGCGCCGGATTTGGCGCCAAGCAACTCGCTGAGGCGCATCGCATCTGGCTGGATATGCTTGACGACAATTCGACCATCTATATGTGCGGAACAGGCAATCTGATACCGTCCGGTATGCGGCGACTTCTATCTTACGTGATCAAAAACCGTTTCGTCGATGTGATCGTGATGTCCGGAACAGTGTTGTTCCACGATATTCACGAGACGCTAGGCCGAAATCATTATCAGGCCCATCCGAGCATGAATGACGAGGAGCTTGGTGCGGCCGATGTGGCAAGGCTGGGCGACACGCTTGCAAACCGTGACGAATATCAGGAAGCAGACGAATGGGTCGGAAGTGTAATAAATCAGTTGGAAACCAGCCGTGCCTATTCGGTACGTGAGTTTCTTCATCTGATGGGCCGTGAGCTTGCCGAGATCGCTCATGAAGACGGCATCATGACCGCCGCCTTCAAATCACGCATACCGATCTATTGCCCGGATATCCTGAACTCGCCGCTTTCCGTAGGTATAGCCCGCGCAAGATTTGAGAAAAAGCTTCAACTAACCTTCGACACGACTCAGGATACGCTTGAAATGCTGCAGATCGCTCAAAAGACGCGTAATTCAGGCATTATCACGCTCGGCAGCACAACCGGACAGAGCATGCTTAACGTCGCAGAGGTGTCGTCGTATCTCACGAAAACTACCCCGCGTGGACACAAATATGCGATTTCGATAGCGACCGACACCGTTCCGCTGGAGACTCGGACGCCTTCGTTTGGTGCCGCTCACACAGAGGTTTTCGGCAAATTGCATCGCGGTGCAACCACCGCTTTTGTGCCGAGCGATCCTTCTATCGCTCTGCCGATGATAATTACTGCATTGTCGCAAACAGCCGCGAAATTTATGAAGGGACGTAAACGTCCGAACTTTAGCTTCTCCGGCAAAGAAATGACGATCGATGTCCCTTAGATTTTGTCTCCAGTAAATTGAATAGCCGCGGGCCGAACGCTCGCGGCTTTTTCTGTTGAGAATCCCGACTTGAAATTCGAACCTCAAGGGGTAAAACTATTTTTATGAGTCAATCAGAAGAATTACCGATGAATTTTGGCGGCATCGATGAAGAGGAATTCTCTTCATTCGATAACGCGCGCGTACTGGTTTGGCCGGTGTCATATGAGGGTACTGTTTCGTATGGTTCCGGGACGGGTGGCGGGGCGATGGCGATCATCGATGCGTCTCGAAATATGGAGCTCTACGAAGAAGAAACCGATACTGAGGTTTATCAGGTCGGAATTCACACGCTTGACGAGTTCAAACCTCGATCAACGCCTGACCAGATGATGTCCGATCTCTATGACCTGAGCAAAGAACTGGTCGAGAGCGGAAAGTTTATCTGCATGCTGGGAGGCGAACATTCGGTTTCCGCTCCGATCATCAAAGCACATGCCGAGAAATATCATGACCTGAGCATTCTGCAAATAGATGCCCACGCGGATCTTCGCGATAGTTACGACGGCACGCAGCACTCGCACGCGTCGATCATGGCTCGGGTGGTAAAGGATCTCCGTATTCCCGCCGTTCAAGTCGGAATTCGCTCGATCTCGGCGGAGGAAGTCCGATTGCTCGACACCGGATTGCCGACCAAGATCTACTGGGCTCGCGACATCGTTGGCAAAACGGATTGGATCGAATCGGCCGTGGACAGCCTTACCAACAATGTGTATTTAACGATAGATATCGACGGTCTCGATCCAAGCATCGTCCCGACGACCGGAACGCCGGAGCCCGGCGGGCTTGGATGGTACGAGACACTTGTCTTGATAAAAAGGCTTGCAGAAAAGAAGAATGTAGTTGGGATGGACCTGGTCGAATATTCCTTTGTCGAATCGAATGATTCACCCGCCTTTCTTTGCTCAAAACTCGTGTATAAATCACTTGCCTACATTTTCAGCGACGGCTTGCCGAAGGTATCGCAAAATTAAACGCGTCTCGACAGGAATGAGAGGACCTTTCGATGAACTTCCCACTTCGACATGTCGTATTGTAGATAAGCTTTTGAACGAGGTCGATTTAAGTTAAAATCGAAATATCGTTCTGTTGGAGAATTAATAATGAGATCAAGGAATTTATTGTTGGTATCGGCCATAGGCCTTTCATTCTTACTTTCTGGCTGCAATACCGGCCTACTTTCTCCGGAGGAAGTTCCGGCCCCGTCACAGCCCGCACCGGCTCCGGCTCCGGTGGCTGTGGACGGCGTCAGAACTTCATACGCGGACATAGTTGAAAGGGCAACCCCTGCCGTCGTACGGATCGAAGCTGAGATAAAGTCGCGTCCCCAAACTCCGCGAGACACTCCATCATCGCCATTCGAAGATTTCTTTCGCCAGATGCCCTCACCCCGCGGAGGCCAGCGTCCGCCCACAGAACGCGGCCTGGGTTCGGGCGTGATCGTGAGTGCCGATGGAACGATTCTTACCAACGCTCATGTGATCGACGGAGCGGACAAGATAACCGTTCTTCTCAACGATAACAAGACGTTTGAGGCAAAACTTGTTGGCCTCGACAAGCCCAGCGACCTCGCCGTCCTGAAGATAGAAGCTCAGAATATGCCCTTCCTGACGCTTGGAAACTCGGATATGGTGAGGGTCGGCGACATCGTTCTCGCCATCGGAAATCCATTAGGTATCGGCCAATCGGTCACATCGGGCATAATCTCGGCGAAGGGCCGACGCACAGGTTTGAGCGACGGCAGCTTCGAGGACTTTCTTCAAACCGACGCACCAATAAACCGCGGAAATTCAGGCGGCGCGCTCGTCAGCCTCAATGGCGAGCTGATAGGTATAAATTCGCAGATACTTTCGACATCCGGCGGGAACATCGGAATCGGCTTCTCGATCCCGTCGAACATGGCCAAAAATGTAATGGACCAGTTGCTCGCAAGCGGGCGCGTGCGTCGCGGAATGCTCGGCGTCAACATCCAGAACATTACGGGCGACACTGCCCAAGCACTAGAGTTACCTGATGCTTCGGGAGTTCTGGTCAGCAATGTTCGGGCCGGGAGTGCAGCGGAGAAAGCCGGTGTGAAACGCGGCGACATTATTACGGCGGTAAATGGAGAAAAGGTAGACGACGGCAACGTGCTTCGTAACAAAGTAGCAGGAACACTTCCTGGTTCGGAGCTCCGCCTTACAGTTCTGAGAGATGGAAAGAGTGAAGAATTTACCGCCATGCTTGACGAATTTGATACCGAAACTGCATCAGCCGATCCGACCGGAAACTCACCGGAAAGTCCTGTTGCAAAACCGAATGCGGGTAGGCTGGGCGCGGTGCTTCAACCAATCACACCTCAGCTTGCAAAGCAGTTTGGGACGGGTTCGGAAACAGAAGGCTTGGTAATAGTTGAAGTGGCTGCCGAAAGTGTGGCTGCCGACGCGGGACTAACGCGTGGCGACATACTTTTGGAAGTAAATCGCCAGCCGGTCGCGACGCCGGAAGCTGTTGAGAACGCACTTCAGCAGGCCGGCAATCGCCCAGTCCTACTCTTGGTTTCGCGAAAAGGATCAACCATATTTGTCACCGTTCGAGTGAATTAATAACCACCGCACGCTGAAACATGCGGGTGGCCGTCGAGGCCGTCCGCATTTTTGTTTGCGGTGCGGCTGTGATAGAACCTCTTTATGTGGAACAAGATCTTTATCGGCACGATCGCATTTTTCTCGATCCTAGTTAGCTTTTTTACCTACTATTCGTGGAGTTGGCTCCAGAGCATCGGGTCTCCTCCAGCGGCGATCGAAGGTTATGCTTACAATTCCAGCCTTGGTTGGACGTCGTTTTGGATCGGAACAATAATACTTCTAATTATCGCTAATATAGTTTTACTCAAAACGGAGAAGGCTTGGGCACTGTGGGCCACCTTTGGCTTCTTCGCTTTGTTCGTGATCGCAAAATACTTCTGGGTCGGGCTTACCGCGATCGAATTCGAACGTGAGAATTCGCTTCCAGTTTCGGGGTCGATACTCGGACCGTTTCTTGCTGTTATTCTGTGTCTGATCTTCGGAGCCTTTGTTTACGCTGATCAGCTGCTAGCGGTCAAGCTTTTGCGAAGAATATATCCATCCCCGGACATTGAAGAACCAAGCCCGGAACTCGCTCCAACGGACGACGAATAGTTCGCACGCACAGAGCTCGTATTTTACTGGTCGAGACGGCGAAATTTGAACTCAAGCGAACTAAATCAAGGAAAAGCAGTTTTTGGGATATTGAAAGCGGTGGAGGACGTTAAAAGTCGAGTTGTATCTAAATTTCAGATCGTCCGAACAAATACCATTTTCTGCCTTTGGCACTTTTTTCAATAGACTGCCAAACATTAAATCAAGCGTATCAATGAGTTAGCTTTGGCGGCCCCAAAAAACATGAATTTCTTCATTCGGAACGCGAAAAAAATGTTGACAATTTCGGTAGCTTGGTTTATATTCTTAATTACTGAATGCGTTTAGTTTTTAACCGGGAACAATCGGTTGTGTTCCCAGCTTATCGGTCGCCTTTCTGTGAAATCCGGCTCGGAAATTAGCAACAGGAACAACGATCGGTGAGAACACCTTTGAGAGTCTTGTCGGCGCAACGCTCTTGACTTTAGATAGGGTAGACCAAGATAAAAGGCTCGCAACTTAATTGTTGCGGGCCTCTTACTTTTTGGACTTTCTTCTATTTTAGCCTTTCGCTTTCTTGATCTCCTCGACCAATACCGGAACAGCTTCAAAAAGATCCCCGACGATTCCATAATCAGCAATGTCAAAGATCGGAGCTTCGCTGTCTTTGTTTATCGCGACGATCGTGCCGGCATTTTTCATCCCGACGATATGCTGGATCGCACCTGAAATGCCGAGAGCGATATAAAGCTTCGGCGCGACGGTCTGGCCGCTCGAACCTATCTGCCGATCGATCGGCAGCCATTCGCTGTCGCAGATCGGACGCGAAGCGGCAAGGTCTGCACCCAAAGCGTCTGCCAACTGCTGGGCAATGGCAATGTTCTCCTCTGATTTGATACCGCGGCCGACGGCGACGATAACCTCGCTTTTCGTAAGGTCAACGGACGCCTTTGCTTCCTGAAACGGCTCTTCGGCGGTCATACGAATATCGCCGATCTCGACGTCCATCGTCTCTACCGATGCACTTCCCTTTGCCGCGTTATCGCCGCGAAACGCACCCGATTGAAACGTAATGAAATACGGTGCGTCGCCGCCGATCATCACGTCTGCATCGAGCTTTCCTAGGAAAATTCGCCGCGTTAGCACCAATTTGCCGCCGTCTGCCTTGTATCGAATAACGTCGCCGACCATCTCGCGGCCGAATCGCGTGGCGACCTTCGGTGCGAAATCGCGGACCTGATACGTGTGCGACATGACGATGTATTGCGGGTTCGTAGCCTTGATGACCTGTTCCCAAGCGTCGGCGTAAGCGTCAGGCGTATATGAGCCAAGCTTGTCGCTTTTGGCGACGATCACTTTTTCGAGATCGTACTCGGCGATCTGCTGAACGAGCTCACAGTCTCGGTCGCACGGAATGACGGCGGACACCTTAAGGCCGAGGTCAGCACCTATTGCCTGTGCCGCCGCGATCGCCTCGAGCGAAGTCTTGTTCAAAACACAATTTTTGTGTTCGATAAAAACTAAGATCATATTACTCGCACCTCCGTTTTGAGCTTCTCGACCAACTCAACAGCTCCAGCCTTGGCGTCGCCGTTGCCGAGCATTTGCGTCTGCTTCGTCTTGAGCGGCATGTAGACCTTGTCGATCGTCTGTGCGGACGCAAACGATTCGATGGTCGGAGTTACCTCGCGAACCTCTTTTTTCTTTGCGGCCATGATGCCTTTCAGCGATGCGTAACGGATCTGCGAAATGCCGGACTGGATCGTCAGCAAGGACGGCAGTTTATACGTAAACCATTGATACCAGCCGCTTTCTAACTCACGTTTGAGACGAAGGTCGGCACCGAGGCTGCTGCGGTCGATCTCGATTACCAACGTCGCGTGCGGAATTCCGAGCATCTCGGCAAGCACCACGCCTGTCTGGCCATAGCTCGCATCGTCCGATTGCAAACCGGAGAATACAAGATCGGCATTCTCGTCTCGAATGGCATCGGCAATGGCCGTAGCGATCTGAAACGGAGACAGGTCTTTCGAATTTTCGACGACGATGTGGATCGCTCGGTCAGCACCGCGCGCGAGTGCATCCTTGATCACGGTCTTGGCACTCTGCGGCCCGAGCGAGCAAACGATTACTTCGCCGTCGCCTTTCGCCTCTTTCATCCTCAGCGCCTCTTCGAGAGCATACCCGTCAGATTCGTTGGTCTGCTGAGCGATGTCGGTCTCATTTATCCATTTCTCGTCGCCGCTAATCCGAAGGACCGCGTCCTTGTTGGCGACCTGTTTCATTAAAACTATTATCTTCATGTCGTGTTTATACTGAATGAGTATTCATTCACTCATGATATCAGTCTTTGGCAAGTTTCTTCAAAATCGACTTTGCAAGATTTTCGTTGATTTCGTTATGGCGAGGAACGGGCTGTGACTGCTTGGTAACATTGTTCGTGTACCAATCGTGGTTACCGCCATGGCGAGTAAGAACGCAGCCCATTTCCATGAGCCGCTTTATTAGAACGCGTCTCTTCACTACGCAACAACTAATTCTTCGACCCGTCGGACGAAGGGAACCTTTCCTGATTCAAGATCGGATAACAGTTCCCGAAGATTCTCGATCAATTCCTCTTTCGAAAACGCCTGCGTTTCGTAATCAGGATATTCGTTAAGATGGCCGAGAAAATAAACGCCATCTTGCCAAAATGTGTATTCAAGAGTTCGCACTGTTCCTACTCCTGATAACGCCTAAAGATCAAACACGCGTTCGTTCCGCCGAAGCCGAAGCTGTTTGAGAGGGCGTATTCGACCTCTGCTTCGCGGGCTTCGTTCGGAATGTAATCGAGGTCGCATTCCGGATCGGGAAACTCGTAATTGATCGTCGGCGGAAGCTTTTTCTCGTGGATCGCGAGGGCCGAGATCACTGCTTCGATGCCGCCGGCGGCACCGAGGGCGTGGCCGGTCATCGATTTGGTCGAGCTAACCGCAAGGCCATTTTTCGCATGATCGCCAAAGACCTTTCTGATCGCGAGTGTTTCAAATTTGTCGTTGTAGGGCGTCGATGTTCCGTGTGCGTTTATGTAGCCGATCTGCTCGGGCTGGATCCCCGCGTCCTTAATCGCCCGTTCCATCACGCGGATCGCTCCCGAGCCGGTCTCGTCCGGCATTGTCACATGAAATGCATCGCCGCTCATTCCGTAACCGACGATCTCGGCAACAATATTTGCTCCGCGAGCTTTTGCGAATTCAAGTTCTTCCAGGATCAGGATGCCAGCGCCTTCGCCGATGACGAAACCATCACGCTCGGCATCGAAGGGGCGCGAAGCTCGCTTCGGATCATCGTTTCGAGTTGAGAGTGCTCGCATTGACGCAAAACCCGCAACGGACATTGGCGTTATCGCGCCTTCAGCTCCGCCGCAGATCATCGCATTGGCGTCGCCGCGTTCAATTATACGAAAGCTGTCACCGATTGCGTGCGCACCCGCTGAACAGGCGGTCGCTGTTGCCGAATTGGGTCCCTTTGCGCCGTGTCGGATCGAGACGTTGCCTGCTGCTAGATTGACGATCGCCGAAACGATAAAAAACGGTGAAACGCGGTCAGGGCCCGAATTGAGCAGCTTTTCGTGCTCGCGTTCGATAGCCCAGAAGTCGCCGATGCCGGAACTTATGTAGGTCCCGATCATCTCAGCGTTCGAATCGTCTATCTTCAGGCCGCTGTGCGCCATAGCCTGGTCGGATGCGGCAAGCGCATAGTGCGTGAAGGCTCCCATTCGTCGCGCTTCTTTTTTGTCCAAAAAGCTGAGTGCGTCAAAATCCTTTACTTCGCACGCGAATTTGACCGAAAACTTCTCAGTGTCAAATCGCTTTATATAGTCGGCACCGTTAGCGGCGTTCATCAACGCGTCCCATGTCGTCGGAACATCGTTTCCGACCGCCGTGACCAAACCGACACCTGTTACAACAACTCGTCTTTTCATAAGTTTAGAGTGCGGGCTTTACGCCCATCGAACAACGCGGCAGACTGCGCACTCTGAACACATTAGTCCTTGTTCTGCTCGACATAGGCATACGCGTCGCGTACGCTTTGGATCTTCTCGGCGTCTTCGTCGGGTATCTCGATGTCGAACTCTTCCTCGAACCGCATCACCAATTCGACCAGGTCGAGCGAGTCGGCACCGAGGTCTTCGATAAACCGTGCATTTTCCGTCACTTCCGCTTCGTCAACACCCAATTCGTCAACGATGATCTGTTTGATCTTATCCTGAACTTCTGACATATTTTCTCCTCGTTATCTACAAAATTGCTTGCGCATTACCAAAACTTTCGACGTTATCGACATTCATTATACGAACTTCTCGGTCGATCTGCCTTACCAAACCTGAAAGAATTTTGCCGGGACCGACCTCGACGAATGTATCAACGCCTTCGCCGGTCATTCGCCGAATGCTTTCCAGCCACCTTACGGGCGACGAAACCTGATCCGTCAATGCTTTTTCAACGACCGAGCTATCGATGTTGATATCGGCGCTTACATTATGAACTGTCGGAAATCTGAACCCACCATACGACAGTTCGCTCAAGTCCAAAGCGAGCCGTTCCTGTGCCGGCATCATCAACGCACAATGGAACGGGCCCGAGACGTTCAGCTTTATCGCCCGTTTTGCACCGCGTCCTTTCAATATCTCACACGCACGGTCAACCGCTTCCGTGTCACCGGCAATGACGACCTGCGTCGGTGAATTAATGTTTGCCGGGCTGCAAACCTGCCCTTCGGCAGCATCTGCACAGGCAGTTTCAATGGTCGAAACATCCGAACCAAGTATCGCCGCCATTGCTCCGATGCCAACCGGAACGGCTTCCTGCATATACGTTCCGCGTTTACGAACGGTTCGCACGGCATCAGCAAAATCCAAAACACAAGCCGCAACCAATGCCGAATACTCTCCGAGGCTATGACCGGCGACAATGTCCGGCATTGCGAAACCTTCGCTTTCCATCGCCCGAAAGGCCGCGACCGACGCCGTTAAAATTGCCGGCTGCGTGTTCGCCGTAAGCTGAAGATCAGCTTCGTCGCCCGAAAAACACATTTCGGACAGCGAAAAACCTAGCGCTTCGTCCGCTTGCTCAAATACCTCGCGGGCAGCCGTATAATTATCAAATAATTCCTTGCCCATTCCCACGGCCTGACTGCCTTGGCCCGGAAAAATAAACGCAAGCTTTGCCATAAACTGACCAGTACCGACGCCTGCTAAAGCAGGAACTCGGAATTCTAAAACCGCATTACCGTTCCGCCCCACGTGACGCCTCCGCCAAAAGCGGTGAGCAAAACGAGGCTTCCCTCTTTGATCCGGCCGGACTGGATACATTCGTCCATCGCGATCGGGATCGAGGCCGACGACGTGTTGCCGAGTTCGGCAATATTTGAGTAAACCTTTTCTTCCGGAACACCGAGCCGCGATGCGACGGCATCAGTGATCCGCTGGTTTGCCTGATGTGGAATAACGATATCGACATCATCGACTGTGTATCCGGCTTTCTCGAGCATTTCGGCGGATATGTCGGCCATCGAACGTACCGCGACCTTGAAAAGCTCATTGCCCTTCATCTTAAAGAAGTGCTGGCCGTCGTCGATGGTCTGATGGGTCGTTCCCATCTTCGTTCCGCCGCCGGGCGCGTAAAGCTGTTCCTCGTAGCGGCCGTCGGACCTTATCTTTGTTGCGAGAATTCCCTTGCCTGCTTCCACCGGTCCGACGACTGCGGCACCGGCTCCGTCGCCGAATATCACGCAGGTTCCGCGATCAGTGTAATCGACATATTTCGTCAAAACCTCAGCACCTACGACCAATGCGTATTTGATCTGACCCGTCTTGATCATCGATTCGATCATCGTCAGGCCGTACAAAAAACCCGAACACGCCGCGAAAATATCCATTCCGGCGGCATTTGTCGCGCCGAGCTGCGCCTGGATCAACGCTCCCGTCGAAGGCATTATCTGATCCGGCGTCGTCGTGGCACAAACAATTATATCAATGTCGGTCGGCTCAAGACCGGCGCGCTCAAGTGCCTGCTTGGCTGCGGCTGTGCCAAACATTGATGTATATTCATTCTCGGCGGCTTTATGGCGCTGTTTTATCCCGGTTCGGGAGGTTATCCATTCATCGGATGTCTCGACGATCTTTTCCAGATCCGCGTTCGTTAAAACGCCCTTCGGATAAGAATGTCCCATCCCGATGATACCCGCGTTGTGCTGTGTCATTGAGTAGAATTAGAACTTAAAATTTGGAAAATTTCAAAAACTAGTCCGCGTCTTTTACGTCAATGATCTGGCGGCCCTTATACATTCCCGTCTTCGGGTCGATGCGGTGCGGTTGCTTTGCTTCGCCCGAATCTTTGTCGAGATAAAACTCGGGTGTTTTGAGGGCGTCGTGAGCCCGGCGTTGACGCGTACGCGAATGTGAATGTCGTCGTTTAGGATTTGGCATTTAAATACTCCGTTTCTATTTCAGGTCGGCCAATGCCGCCCATCGAGGGTCGGTTTCGGCTTCTTTACATTTACAATCTATCAAATTAAGGTTCGCACCGCATTTCTGGCACAATCCCTTGCAATCTTCCTGGCAAAAAGGTTGCTCCGGCAGATTCAGAAGAATCTGTTCGCGAACGAAATCTGCCAGGTCAAGCGTCTCGCCTTCGATCACATCGACCGTCAGCTCCGTGCCCCCTACCGAGTGTTCACCTGGGGCTGCAAACTGCTCCGGCGGCACATACCGCACGTCAAAATCTATCGGCAGAGTAAACCTTGCCGGCTCTAGGCACCGGACGCAGTCGATCTCAAGCTCTGCGTCGAATCGCCCTTTGAGATCGATCCCGTCATCCGATCTGGATGCATCGAGCGTTGATGTCACGTCCGAGACCAGAGATACACTTTCTTCTTCAAGATCAACGTCGCCGGCGGCAATTTCGAGTTCAAAAGTACTCGAATGACTGCCAACATTGTTCAAGTCGAGGATCATTGTCAAATGTCGCTCTAAGCCCTTTCAGTCGGCCCTCAAAGCAAATTTCCTATTATAGCCCTTAACGGGTGTGTGTCAAATCAGTTTGAATGCTAAAGCGCATCGAATTCGATCGTAGAAATTTAGAATTCAATTCGCATGCCAAAGATCGGCAGACGTTTATTTTCGCTCAGAAATTGAGGACTTGATTGAAAGAATTCATAATTTGGCTGTACTACGCTGTTGTGATTGGTGATGTTGAAATAATCGATATATGGGGCGAAAGACCATTTTCGGAAACTAAAACGCTTTTCCGCCCGCAAATCCAGACTCGCAAACTTCGACAATCGAAGTGCGTTGATGTCAGACGCTTGCTCGATGCGCTGGATATACACGAATGAGTTTGGAGAAAGTTCGATCGGCGTCCTGCGAGTGTAAGGCAAACCGCTTGCGACTCGTAATTTTGCAGCGACGCTGAACCCGAAAAACCGGGAAATTCCGATCAACGTAAGTTGATGCGGTCGCTCGAAATCGGAAGAAAACTTGGAACCGCTTTCGACAAATTGTCGACTAGAGCGAATGACCCTATACGAAGCCTGGCCTGCCAAAAATCCTGTCAAAGCCTTCTGCACCGAGATCTCAAACCCTTTTGCAGTTCCACTACCTGTGTTGAAATAATCTCCATTCCGGGAAACGTTTTGTGTGGGAAGCAATGGCTGAACGATCAGGTTGCTGTAGCCTTTTCGAAAGGCTTCTACCCGAACTCGCACATCTTCGCGTAAAAGCAGGTCGATGCCGCCTATTAGATGTGTCGCGGTTTGCGATTTTAAGTTACGGTTATTTGGCGTGAGCGAAAGTATGAAAAGGCTCGGTGGCTGGCGATAAACGCCGGTAGCAAATGTCAGAGCGATCTTTGGTGTCACCTGAAATTTTGCTGCAATTCGCGGACTTGCCAGGGTTTCCCGCGTTAAGCCGTAGCGGTCGAGCCTAATGCCCGGAATTAACGAAAACTTGTGAGTGATCCGCCAGTTTGCTTGAAAGTAACCAAAGGCCGACGCTTGCGTTTCTAGATCCAAACGATTGAATCGCGGCTCGGCATTAAATTCTTCTTCGAACGGGCTGTAAAAACGGCCCGAATTCTCAAAAGTGAAATAATTCGACTGATTAAAATAGATGCCTCCTCCGTAAGCTAGTTCCAGAGCTTTTGAAACGGCAGTCGTCGCATCTTCCTTGATCCCAAACTCTGAGTCTCGAAGATCCCGAGCACGTTGCAAAAAGCCGGTTCCGGGCAGAAAGAATGACCCGTCGTTGTGCGCGCCTGTTACCCAAACGGTCGTCCGAGCTAAAGTTTTCGTGCCTAAAACCGAACTCAGAGTTGCACCCGCGATAAGACGCCGCGACGTTCGTTTGAGTCTAAATCTGTCTGTCCGGCGGTCTATATTGAATGACTGTTCATCTGTTTGTTGAAAATCTTCAGACAAATTCAGGACCGAAACAGAAAGCTTGTTGCGAGGTGTAATGTGGTAAATGAACTTATTCGTGAAATCGAGCGTTCGCGGGTAACCGATGATGCCTTGCTCCGCGATCCCGGCAACGTCGAGGGCGACGTCGATATAGCTACGCCGACCTGAAAAAAACCAACTGGCGTTTGTTCCAAGCGGCACGTCGACGCTTCCGCCAGCCGTTCCCGAATCGGCAAATAGCACGCCCTGAATTTTCTGGCGATTGGCTTCGCGTAAAGAAATGTCGAGTGCCGACGACAATTTATCGCCGTATCGAACGCCGAATCCGCCCGCCGAAAATTCGGCCCGTTCAAACACATCTGGAGCGAGAATCGAAGCGCGGCCGCCGCGATCTCCGTCGTATTTATCGGTAAAATATGTAAAATCCCAAACGGGAATATTATCGATGAACGTTAGATTTTCGTCCGCAGTGCCGCCACGCACGATCAGATCGGCGAATTCGCCCGAAGCCGAATTGACCCCTGGCAACGAATTTATCACGCGCAATGGGTCGCCCCCGCTTCCAGGCGTTTGGCGAATTTCTTCGCGGTCGAGCGTGACGTTGCTGACCGCTTGCTCGGAATTTTCGACGAAGATCTCACTTCTGACTTCGACCGATTCTGTAATTGATATGTCGAGCTGAACGTTCAACAGAGTGTTCCGATTGCCCGTTACACCGACCGCATTCTTAATGATAGGAGCAAAGCCGTTCGCACTGATCTCCAGATCAAAAACGCCCGATTCGATCTCAAGGGTGAAATTTCCCTCAGCATCGCTAGTGGTTTCAGCACGGTCTTTTACGGCGATTTTCGCGCCTGAAAGCGGCTGTCCACTCGTACGTTCGGTAATTTGCCCAACTATAAACCCTACTGAACTCCCTGAGTTTTGCGAGGCAGCATTTGCACCGGCGAGACATATTATTCCGGCAATAAAGATCAGACGAAACTTGAGCATATGTATGTGAAGGGTATTAGAAATCAAACGGGTGAGATTCCACTTATGCCGCAACCGGTTGCTTCGTCAAGACTTGCAAACCCTTTCTGGGTCAATATTTTCATCAGGCCGGCGTTGATGTCGGACGCGAATCGCGGGCCGCGGTAAATAAATCCGGTATAAGCCTGGAGAAGCGATGCCCCGGCGGCGATCTTGTCGAAGGCATCGTCAGCTGTAAATATCCCTCCGACGCCGATTATCGGCAAAGCGCCATTCGTGTATCGATATATCGTTGAGATGACTTCAGTCGAGCGGCCCGATAGCGGACGTCCGCTCAATCCGCCGGCACCTAACGCGTCCACACCTGCTGTTCTTAGGCATTCGCGTGAGATGGTCGTATTCGTCGCGATGATGCCGGCGATTTCATATCGCATGCAAATGTCGACCGCAGCTTCGATCTCAGCTTCGGTCAGATCGGGAGCGATCTTGACAAGGAGAGGCTTTTTTCCTAGTTCGGAGTTCCGCTGCTGAAGTGAACGAAGAAGCTCGTCGAGATTCTCAGACCGCTGCAGTTCGCGAAGGTTGGGCGTATTCGGCGACGAAATGTTCACCGCGATGTAGTCTGCGACGGGATGCGCGAGTTCGAACGAAGCGAGATAATTCTGGGTTGCGTCGGCGTTGGCGACATCTTTGTTCTTACCTATATTTACACCCAGAAGGCATTCACGCTCGAGCGACGCCAGGCGCCGAGTGACAGCCTCAGCCCCTTCGTTGTTGAAGCCCAGTCGATTGATAAGTGCTTCGTCAGCGGGAAGGCGAAATAGCCGAGGTTTCGGATTTCCGGGTTGAGGTTTGTAGGTAACCGTGCCGACTTCGACGAAACCAAAGCCGAGAGCGGCAAGCTGATTAACGACAATTCCATTCTTGTCGAAACCTGCCGCGATGCCGATCGGATTCGCGAAATTTAAGCCGAATCTCTCTATCGGCAATGAAGTGGCCGGGTAATGTTCCGCCGCCTTTTTCCGGGCAATTTTAGTAGTAAGCCCATATCGAAGCGCGTTTATGCCGAGTTCGTGAGCGGTCTCGGCATCGAGGCGGAATAATGCCGGGCGGACCAGCTTTTCGAAAAGACGTAACATATTCGATCCGCTATATGTTAAATGAAAGTCGGCAATAAGCTAAACTTCGAGGAACTTACTTTGAACTTTGATCTGCTCTTTGTTACGATTTGCATCGAATGGCAGACGAATCGACCTTAAACGAAAAGTCCCGGATAATGGACAGCGCGCGTATGAAACGCGCGATCTCGCGGCTTGCCTCTGAAATAGTCGAAGAAAATCAGGGAGCAAAAGACCTTTACATCGTTGGTATCCGCCGCCGCGGCGTGCCGCTGGCCGAGCGGATAGTGGACAAGATCGCGCAGCTCGAAGGCGAATCGCCGTTTTACGGAATAATCGACATCACACTTTATCGCGATGACCTGTCAACGGTCGGGGCTAATCCGATCGTTAACCGAACCGAGCTTGACGCCGACATCGACGGCAAAGTGATCGTCCTCGTAGATGATGTTCTCTATACCGGCCGGACGATCCGTGCCGCGATGGACCAGCTGATGGATTTTGGAAGGCCGAAGAAGGTTCAACTCGCCGTTTTGATCGACCGCGGCCGTGAGCACCGTGAACTGCCGATCCAGGCGGATTTTGTAGGCAAAACCGTGCCGACCAAGAATTCCGAGATCGTTCGGGTCATGCTGAAAGAATACGACGACATCGAGGGCGTTGGCATTTTCGAAAGACCAAGTGAATGAATCCCGAGCAAGGCTAACGACCTTGCTTTTTTTTGATTGATCAGCACTTTGATGGATAAACCGTATCGTCGTAGAGACCTGCTTGGCATCCGCGAGCTTTCGGCCGCGGAGATCAAGGGCATTCTTGACACGGCCGAGAATTTTCGCGAGATCAATTCCCGCGAGATCAAGAAAGTACCGACGCTTCGCGGCAAGACCGTCATCAATCTCTTTTTCGAAAATTCCACGCGAACCCGCACGTCATTTGAGCTTGCTGCAAAACGGCTTTCGGCCGACGCGGTCAATATCAGCGTGTCGTCGTCGAGCGTAAGCAAGGGCGAGACGCTAGTTGACACGGCGTTGACCCTCGACGCGATGGATCCGGACTGCATCGTCGTCCGGCACGGATCGGCGGGCGTTCCGCATCAGCTTGCGAAGGTCTCGCGGGCGGCGATAGTGAACGCCGGCGACGGGTCGAACGAACATCCGACGCAAGCATTGCTAGACGCGATGACCATCCGCGAGCATAAGAAGAAGTTCAACGGCCTAGAGGTCGCGATCGTCGGCGACATTCTGCACAGCCGCGTAGCGCGGTCGAATATTCACCTGCTGACCAAGCTCGGCTCTAAGGTCCGCGTCGCCGGCCCGGGCACGCTTGTCCCGAACGATTTCGCGTCGCTGGTCGAAAGCGGGCTGGAGGTTTGTCCGCACGCCGAGGAAGCTATTGAGGGCGCTGATGTCGTCATGATCCTTCGCATCCAACGCGAGCGTCAGGATTCTGCCTATTTTCCGACGCTCCGCGAATATGCGATTCATTACGGCCTGACGAATGAGCGGCTCGACCTCGCGAAAAAGGATGCGATCGTCCTGCATCCCGGCCCAATGAACCGCGGCATCGAGATCGCCTCCGAAGTCGCCGACAGCTCGCGTTCGCTTATCCTGGATCAGGTAAAATACGGCGTCGCAGTCCGCATGGCCGTTCTCTATCTTTCGACTGGTGGAAGTATGGGGGTTGGTGGTTAAACAGACTAATCTGAATTCCCTTAATGACGCGTGGTGCCAATCCTTTGGTGACATGCTTCCAGCTGCTCACGATTTGAAGTGGAAATTGGCAGATAGGTGGCTCCGAATCCATACCCTCCCAGATTCGAAAAGATATCCAGAAACAGAAGCGGAATACCTTGAGGTTTTGCATCGCCACAATAGAGTCCTTGATTTGGAGGTCGGATGTGGAAATGGCCTCTATCTTGTAATTCCAGGCGGAGATGAGATGAGGGAGCCTGTCAGCCCGGCGAACATTGATTTGGAAGGTTTATCCCTCAAGTTTTGGAGGACAACAAAAGAAGAACTAGACGAATCAGAAACGCTCTACGAGCACTACTTTTCCGGCGAAAGCATTTGGGAATCGAGAATTCTGGATTCAGTACTCAGAAAAGTTGTAGACGAGAAGATATATGGGGTGACTCTTTTCTGCCCGGGTAAGAGGTTCCTTTATCATCCTTATGACGGGGGCGCCGATCTAATCTTCGAAACCGAGGTAAAACGCGATGCGGCTTCCATTAGGTATGCTGATTGGTTGCCACCTCGCGCGGACGGTCTATAGAGTAAATGAAGTTACTAATTTCCAACGGACATCTTATTGACCCGGCGGCGCCTGAGAATACGGGCATGAACGTCCTTATTGAGAACGGGAAGGTTTCGGCTTGGCTCAAGGCCTCGGACCGCGTGCCGGAGGGCTGCGAGGTTTTTGACGCGAGCGGTCTGCTTGTTGCTCCCGGGTTTGTTGACCTGCACGTCCACCTTCGGGAGCCGGGACAGGAGCATAAGGAAACGATCGCGTCGGGATGTGCGGCGGCGGTTGCGGGCGGATGGACAAGCGTTTGCCCGATGCCGAACACCACCCCCGTCAACGACAACGCTGCCATCACGCGATACATGATCGAACAGGCCGAGCACGCCGGCCTCGCGAATGTCTTCCCTATCGGCGCGATCACCAAATCATCTGACGGCGGCGAGCTCGCCGAAATGGGCGAGATGAAAGCGGCGGGTGCGGTGGCAGTTTCCGACGATGGCCGGCCGGTGCCGAACGCGGGCATAATGCGGCGGGCGATGCAGTACGCCAAGGATTTCGATCTACCTATCATAGACCATTGCGAGGACAAATCACTTTCTGCCGGCGGCGTAATGCACGAAGGCCGCATCTCGCTCCTGCTTGGCCTAAAAGGAATGCCTGCACTTGCCGAGGACATCGATGCCGTCCGCGACATCATTTTGGCGAAGGACACCGGTGCCCACATTCATATCGCCCACGTTTCGACCAAAGGTGCGGTCGAGGCAGTCCGGCGGGCCAAGAACGAAGGCATAAACGTCACCTGCGAGGTCACGCCGCATCACTTTACGCTGACCGACCGCTCGGTCGAGGGCTACGACACCAATTACAAAATGGCCCCGCCGCTTCGCAGCGAGGAGCATCTTGAGGCCGTCATCGAAGGCATCAAGGACGGCACGATCGACGCCATTGCGACCGACCACGCGCCGCATCACCACGACGAAAAAGCGCTTGAATTCGACCGTGCTCCGATGGGGATCACTGGTCTGGAAACCGGTGTCGGGCTGGCGTTCAACGAGCTCGTCCACAAAGGAATCATCAGCCTCGAACGCCTCGTCGAACTTTGCTCTACCAATCCGGCCCGCATCTTTAAGCTCGCCGGCCGCGGGACGCTGACGCCGGGTTCGATCGCTGATATCACCTTGATCGACCCCGATCTCGATTGGACCTACCGCAACGCCGATTCGCGTTCGAAGTCGAAAAATTCTCCCTTCGACGGCTGGCAATTCACCGGCCGGGCCGTCGCCACGATAGTTGCAGGGAAGCTTGTCTTTAAACTAGATCCGCCGGAGTAGGGACCGAGATGAGTGCAGCACGGAGAACCAGTCTGTATCAGGAGATTTTAGGCTATGATGTTGTGTATGAAAACGCTCACTCTACTAATCGTCCTCTTGCTTGCCGTTTTTGTTGCTGATGCTCAGGTTTCTAGTGTCTACACGGATCTCGATGATCGAAAGTGCAGAACGCTTGAGGTCCAAGAAGACGAGGGCGGGTCGTACAAGGGCGAGTGTAAAGGCGTCGGTGGTTTTAAGCTGCAAGTGATAGAGGGCGACCTTCGGCAGACGATCAATATCATAGCCCCCGAAGGTGAGGAGCATCAGCTTCGACTTTGGGAACATTTCACCGCGTTCTCGGCGGTTGGACCGCGGGCGGAATGGCGTGTGAAGGCGAAAAAGCCATTTGCCCTGATCTTTCGGTTCAACGTCAGCGAAGACCCGGTAGATTCTTCGAAGATCACGTCTTACTTGGTAGTCGCAAAAATTACCGCCGATCTCGCCTGCGTGACTGAAGTCATCAAACCTTCAAAAACGCAAAACGCTGAAGCGCGACGAGCCGCTGAACGTTCGACGACGACTCCCTGCAAAATTGCCGAATAATCAAACATCTCCATTACATCAGTTCCGGCCTTGCATTACCCGCCCCAGCGGATGTAAAACTTCAAAGGCCTAATAAAACTTTCGGAGCTTATTTTTAATGGAACTCCTAACTGATCCTAATGTATGGGTTGCGTTTGCAACCCTCACCTTGCTGGAGCTGGTGCTCGGCATCGACAACGTGGTTTTCATCACGATCCTCGCCGACAAACTTCCGCCGGAACAGCGGGCGAAGGCCAGATTTATCGGCCTCGGGCTGGCATTCGTGATGCGTGTGATCCTGCTCTTCTCGCTGAGCTGGGTGATCGGTCTGGTCGCTCCTCTGTTCACGGTGTTTGGGCAAACCGTGTCGGGCAAAGACCTCGTTCTGCTGATCGGTGGCCTATTCCTGATCGCGAAAGCAACGCACGAGATACACAATTCGCTCGAGGGCGAAGAAGGCACAGCGGTCAAAAAAGGTTTTGCGAGTTTCTCCGGCGTTCTGATCCAGATCGTGCTGCTCGACATCGTGTTTTCGCTGGATTCGGTGATCACTGCCGTTGGTATGATCAGCGATCAATACGGACCGAACGGCATCTGGATCATGATCACGGCGGTGATGATATCGATCGGTGCGATGATGGCGTTTGCCGGCCCGATCGGCGAATTCGTCCACAGGCATCCGACCGTCAAGATGCTTGCCCTGTCGTTCCTGATCCTTATCGGTGTGATGCTAGTCGCCGAAGGATTTCATCAGAAGATACCGAAGGGATACATCTACTTCGCGATGGCGTTCTCGATCTTGGTCGAAGTGCTCAACATGAAGCTGCGTAAGAAATCGCCAGACCCGGTCGAGCTGAAGGATCCGTATCGCGACGGCGATTTACCGAAGGAGGCTCAGGTTTAGATCATGCGAATCATTATTTTGTTGACGCTTTTGATATGTGCCGCCGGCGTGACGGCCCAAACGAACATTCGCCAGGTTGATTTCGGAAACTTCGCCTATCCGGCATTCTGCGCCGGCGAAGAGTCAGAGACGATCACCGTGGAAGACAGTGAATACGCGTACGAAACGAAAGAAGACGGCCACACCGACCGAAGGTATTTCAAGGTATCGGCTCCGGAATTTGGCGACCTGACCGGCGACGGCAAGGACGAAGCGGTGATTATCTCTGTCTGTAACACCGGCGGCACCGGGAATTTCACCGAGGGATACATTTACTCAATAAAAGGCGGTAAGCCCGAGTTGATCGCGCGATTGCCCGGCGGCGATCGTGCTGATGGCGGGCTGCGATCAGCAAAAGTAGTGAACAAGCAACTTGTGATAGAAAGCAATGACACCGGCGAACTGGGCGGGGCATGCTGTCCGGAGTTTATCGTTACAAGCAAATTCAGGCTCCAGGGTGAAAAGCTGATCGCCGTTCTCACTCCATCGCGGCGTGCGATCTTCCCGATCGAGCGTGTCACATTTGCCCGCGGCACTTCCGGCAAGACTTTTACGACAACGCTGCCTGCCGATGAAGGCAAGCAATTCGTCGTCGGAGCGAAGGCCGGACAGCAGCTCGTTGTCTCAACCAGTTCGGATGATGCGTCGCTGCAGTTGCTTGACGACGCTAGCGTGACACACGGCATCAACAACTTTCTAGCGCGTTTGCCGAAGAACGGCGACTATACCGTTCAGATCCAGAACAATACCGACAAACCGCTGACGATAACGGTGAATATCCGTATCCAATAGGCCATATAAGCCTTCGTTATGTGGGTCAGAAATGCTGCGAATGTTGACTAATTCGCTATTTGACGGCATTTTTTCATTATGAGAATAAGATCATTTTTGTTGCTTGCCGCTCTGTTTCTTTCGGCGGTTCCTTTGTCGATCGGGCAAAGCTCGCCCGGTTACGACCTTGTTATCACGAATGCCAGGATCGTGGACGGCACGGGGAATCCGTGGTTTCGGGGCTCAGTGGCTTTGAAGGACGGCCGCATCGCTAAGGTCGGTTGGTTCGATCATGCCGGTGCGAAACAGGTGATCGACGCGAAGGGCCAGATCGTTGCGCCTGGGTTTATTGATGTTCACGCGCACTCGGAGAACATCTTCGAACAGCCGAACGCGGAGAACTTTATCCGGATGGGCGTGACGACGCTGATCACCGGCAACTGCGGCGGTTCGCACGTTGATGTCGGCAAGTTTCTCGGAACTATCGGGGAAAAGCCGCTGGCGATAAACATCTCGACGCTGATCGGGCACAACTCGGTCCGCTCGCAGGTGATGGGGCTCGACAACCGTGCCCCGACGGCGGAAGAGCAGACGAAGATGAACGCACTTGTCGAGCAGGCGATGCGCGACGGTGCGGTCGGGCTTTCGACGGGGCTGATCTATTTGCCGGGCACGTTCGCCGAGACCGGCGAGGTGGTCGAACTCGCAAAGGCTTCGGCAAAGTTCGGCGGCACTTATGCCAGCCACATCCGGAATGAAGGCGTCGGCGTTTTCGACGCTATCAAGGAAGCGATCAACATCGGCGAGCAGGCCGATATGCCCGTCCAGATCTCGCATTTCAAGATCTCCGCCAAGTCTTTGTGGGGCCAGACGAACAAAACGCTGCAGCTCGTTCGCGACGCACGTGCCCGCGGAATGACCTTTACGGTCGACCAATACGCTTACCCGGCTTCGTCAACTTCGTTGGACGCAAGGATGCCGAGCTGGGCGATCGCCGGCGGACGTGACGAAGGCCGCAAGCGTCTAGCCGACCCCGATATTAGGTCGAAAGTCATCGCCGAAATGAAAAAATCGCGTGCGGAGGCTGGTTTTGCAGACTATTCCGATGCTTTCGTCGCGAGCTATCAGGAGAATCCCGCATTCAACGGCAAAAACATAATGCAGATAACTAAAGAGGTCCGCGACAAGGACGACCTCGATTCTCAGCTTGAGCAGATCTTCGAGATGTATGACAAAGGCGGGGCGCAGATGGTCTATCAGGTCATGAGCGAGACCGACGTCAAGGCCATCATGGCCGAGCCGTTTACGATGATCGCCTCCGACAGCGGTGTCCGTGAGTTTGGTTCGGGCGTCCCGCATCCGCGCGGCTACGGCAACAACGCTCGCGTGCTAGGCCGCTACGTTCGCGAGCTGAAGATCGTCACGCTCGAGGACGCCATCCGCAAGATGACTTCCCTGCCGGCGAACACCTTCAGCATGCGCGATCGCGGCCAGATCCGCGAAGGCTTTGCGGCAGACATCGTCATCTTTGACGAAAAGACCGTCGGCGACAAGGCCACCTTCGAACAGCCGCACCAATACGCCGTCGGCTTCTCAAACGTAATCGTCAACGGCAAGGTGGTATTCGACGGCACGAAGATGACCGGGACGATGTCCGGGCAATCGATCCGCGGAAATGGTTGGGTTAAGTAGCTGCAGGTATATAGCAACGGAGCGAAAGATACTTCAACCGTGAGAGATAACAATCCAACATTGCGCGCCGAGAGAGTTCGGGTTTCGGTATTCGAACAGAAAGGTCCCTTCGCAGAATATGGTATTGCAACATTGCCGAGCGAGGTCGGTTCGGTTTTGAGACTACACTTAAGGTGGCTGCCAGTTGGTGTAATATCGACGACGTGGATTTTTTGAATTCAATAGTAGCAAGGTTTAGACCTGCCGTGGCCCCAGTAGCGATCGGTATACCGTCCGGCGTTTGGATGGATCCGCAGGGTGACCTATTGCTTCATTATTCCAGAAGTCGATGCGAGGTATACTTCGGTTGTTGGAATGAGGATCAAAGTCCGGCCGACTACATATGCAAGCTTGTGTTTGAGCATGCATGGGCTGCAAGAGGATTCAGCCTTGAGTTCTCTCCATACCAAATCAAGGAACATAATGGCGGATGTGTGTATGCGGTTCAGGATTCGGAATGGCTCGAAGAGGAAACACAACGGCGGTTGATGTACTATTCGAGATGGAAGACTTGGGACCAGCGAATTTACACACATTACTTCATACCCGGGCACGACAACTACTACGATATTATTGCGTCCTCTTTCGCGGAAGAAATAATTCCAAAGAGCGAAGCCGGCGACCTCGTTTTCTTAATTGACGAATATTAGACTGACCTAGATCGACACCCACCCCACAATTCAGGCCGGGAGATCTCGGGTTTTCACATTCGACCAGCGCCGCAATGTTTCAGTTGCGTGTCAGGGAACTTTGGCGGCTTCCAATAACTTCGTGATGGAATGCGTCAGCTGGGTCGCAGGTTAGCCCGATGTCTTCCTTTGTGGTCGGATGGCGGAAGGCTATTTTCCAGGCGTGGAGGCAGAGACGGTCGTGTTCGCTGCCGCCGCGTTTCACATCGCCGACTATCGGGTGGCCGATGTGGGCACAATGAATGCGAAGCTGATTTGTCCGGCCGGTCACGGGCTCAAGCTCCAAGAGGGTCGTGTCCTTGTCACGCCTGCGAACCCAGAATCGCGTTTCTGATTCCTTTCCGTCTTCCTTCACATCCCAGTGTTTCAGATCGCCGAAGCGACCGATCGATGCGGTGATCGTGCCCTCGTCTTCCTGCACCACGCCGTCAACCAACGCCAGATACTGTTTGGACACGAACTTTCGGCGAAAAGCCTCGGTCATTTTCTTGTGCGTACGCTGATTCTTCGCGACGATTATCAATCCGGACGTCAGCTTATCCAAACGATGGATCAACCCCGGCCGGATCGTTTCTGATTGCGGATCGCGGATTGCGGATTGCGGATTATTCAAGAAGTAGCTTAGGCCATTCAGCAGCGTGCCGTTTTTGTCGCGGTTTGTTGGGTGGACGAGCATTCCGGCGGCTTTGTTTACGACGACGAGATCTGCGTCTTCGTAGACAATGTCGAGCGCCATCTCCTGCGGCTGCATCGACGTCTCGCGGGTCAGGTCGAGCTCGATCTCGAGGAAATCGTTTTCGCGAAGCCGATGGCCGACGTTCTCGTTCCGGCCGTTGACCTCGCATTTTTCCTCATTGACGATGTGACGCAGATACATCTTGCTGAGGGCGCCAAAACGGCCGAAGAGGAACTCATCGAGCCGTTTTTTATGGCTTTCGGGGCCAATTACCATTTCTAATCGCTGCGTCATATGAAGATTCTAACTTGCCCAGGCCGGTGAAGCCAATTCGCGACCCATACAACATTTTTGTAGGAACCGCCTTTCGATTAGCGGTTTGGTCTGTTAATATTTCCATTTTTGCAAATGACTCAAAACGGCGACAAAATTGAAGTCCTTTCGCTCATCTCGGGCATCAACGAGAAGTTGGCGAATGCGGCTGACGCTCGGGCAGGCATTCGATCTGTTTTGGCCGAAGCCGCCGCCGGGCTATCGGCTGACGCCTTGTTTTTGTTGCTATATGAAGCGGAAAACGACGCACTTCTGCTTGCCGAATCATCCGGGCTAACCGCAGCCGAATTTCGCAGGCTCGACACCCGGATCGAACGCTCCGGCCTTCGCAAGGCTTTTGACGAAGGCGTCCAGCTTATCATCGACCGGCTTTATGGCAACGACGAGCTCGGCTTTCTGGCCGAGGAAAATAAAGGACGCGGCCTGATCGCCGTTCCGGTCCGGCTCGGAGCAACCCGGCTCGGGATGCTGGCCGCGATCCTGAATGATACTGAAAATGTGCCCGACATTCTCGAACTCATTGCCTCAATGATCGCTCAGGCGTTGCGCGTCGAACACGCCGTTCGCGGCGAGCGGCAAAAGCTTCGCGATGAAAATCAACAGCTTAAGCACGAGCTAAAGGAAAAGTACGACTTTTCGCACATCGTCGGAAATTCGAACGCGATCAAGCAGGTTTACGAACAGGTCTCGCAGGTTGCACGGGCGAACGCGACGGTCCTGCTTCGCGGCGAGAGCGGCACGGGCAAGGAGCTGATCGCGAATGCGATCCATTACAATAGCCTGCGGAGCAAGCGTCCGTTCATCAAGATAAATTGTGCCGCTTTGCCCGATACGCTTATCGAATCGGAGCTTTTCGGCCATGAAAAAGGTGCGTTCACGGGTGCCGAAAAGACGAAACGCGGCCGCTTTGAGCTGGCCGATGGCGGGACGCTTTTTCTGGACGAGATCGGCGATCTGCCGCTGCAGACACAGATCAAGCTTCTGCGCGTGCTTCAGGAACGCGAGTTCGAACGCGTCGGCGGGACAGAGCCGATCAAAACGAACATTCGCCTGATCACAGCGACCAACAAAAATCTGGAAGAAGCTATCGAAAAAGGCGAATTTCGTGAGGACCTTTATTATCGCCTTAATGTTTTTTCGATCTTTCTGCCGCCGCTTCGCGAACGAAAATCCGACATCTTGCTGCTTGCCGAATATTTCCTCGAAAAATACGAGATCGAGCATGACAAACGCATCCGGCGAATTTCGACGCCTGCGATCGACATGCTGATGAGCTATCACTTTCCCGGCAACGTCCGCGAGCTAGAGAACGCCATTGAACGGGCAGTGCTCACCTGCGACACGAACGTGATCCATGGCCACCATCTACCGCCGACGCTGCAGACAGCCGAGGTTACCGGAACGGTGACCGACCTTTCGCTCGCCTCGGCGGTCGATGCGTTCGAGCGCGGGATGATCCAGGACACTCTGAAATCGACCAAAGGCAACATCGCTCGGGCGGCACGGATGCTCGGCTCGACCGAACGCATTCTCGGCTACAAGATAAACAAATACGGAATTGATACAATGCGGTTTCGTAAATGACAGACGCGGAACCACTAATTCGAGACCTTCCCGACCCCGAAGCCGCGACGCGGTTCCTGGCGTCGCTGGCCGAAAAACATCCGTTGCAACTTAGGCAACTTCGCAAAAGCAATGCGTTGCTTTCCGACATTCTGACGCTCGTTGCCTACAGCCCGCTGCTCGCCTCGACGCTCTTGCAGCATCCGGAATACATCGCCTGGCTCAAGCGAAAGCGAGCCGAGACGGTCGTTCGCAACAAGGACGAGCTGCTGGAATCGCTCGCCCGCTTTTCGCTTACCAATTCGCAGATCGAGCCGCAGATATTACTCTCGCGTTTTCGCCGCCGCGAGCTTTTGCGGATATTTCTGCGCGATATTCGGCAGTTAGCGACAATTGCCGAGATCACCGAAGAGATATCGAATCTGGCGGACGCGATCCTCGAACACGCCCTTCGGCTGGCGAAACAGGAGCTCAATAACCGCTACGGTGCTCCGCTTGAGACCGACGACAAAGGCAGAAAACTTCCGGCCGATATTTGCATCGTATCCCTCGGCAAGCTTGGGTCAAAGGAACTAAATTACGCCTCTGATATCGATCTTTTTTTTCTTTATTCGGCTGAGGGCATGACATCAGGCATTGGCGACCGCGACCCGATGAGCAATCGCGAATATTTCATAAAGCTTGCTGAAACGATCGTTCGGCTCGTCGGTCAACAAACGGGCGAAGGTGCGGCGTATCGGGTTGATCTAAGGCTTCGGCCGCATGGCCGCGTCGGGCCGCTGGCGATGTCGTGTGCTGAGACTGTGCGTTATTACCAGACCGAGGCCGAGGCGTGGGAACGCCAGGTGCTCATTCGTTCGCGGTCGAGCGCTGGAGCCGAGCGTATATTTCGAGAGTTTATTGACGCGGTCGCCGCCACGGTCTTCGCGGCGAATGTTTCAGTTAGCGAAGCACTCCGGAGAGTTGGCGAATCGAAGCAAAAGATCGACCTTGAGAACATCACCGCGAAAGGTACGAACGTAAAGCTCGGTATTGGCGGCATCCGCGAGATCGAATTTATCGCACAGGCTCTGCAGCTTGCATACGGCGGACGCGATCGATGGCTCCGTTCGCCGCATACGCTGATCAGCCTTGTCCGGCTCGCCGATCGCAAGTTGCTGACCGACCACGAACTGACGGAGCTCGCCGACGCCTACGCGTTTCTCCGCCAGCTCGAACATATTCTGCAGATGGAAAACGGTTTGCAAACGCACACCGTCCCGAATGACGAAGTTCGTCGCAGCTTGATCGCTCGCCGAATGCGATTCGCCGACCTTGCGACCTTTGAATCAGCGGTTGCCGGTCAAATGCGGAACGTGAACCGCGTGTTTAAGCGAATATTTGCCGATGTGAACATCGATCAGACGGTCAACGCGGGAGACTCGAACCTCAGTTATTCAGCGAACGAAATTGACCTGCCCGTCATGAACGGGAGCACAGTGACGGAAGAGTCCGGCATCGATGATCTTATCCGCATATCGCCGCGGTTCGCTGAAATTCTAAGGGCCGACCCGACGATCGCCGAACGATTAAATAATACGAATGAGCTGTGTGACGTCACCAAGCTTCGAGCTCGAATGCATGATGCTGTCACCGCCGAGACCGACCTGCGATCGCAGCTTTTGGCAATGCGGACAGCGTGGCGGAACGCTCTGGCGGAGATAATGGCAGCGGACATTGCCGAGAGCATTTCGATGATCGAGTCGAAAGTTCAGCAAACCGCCTTGGCCGAAGCTAGTATCGAGGCCGCTCTTGTGGTCACGCGGGCCGAACTCGACCGCCGGTATGACGCGGCATTCGATGAACTTCCGCTGGCAGTGATGGGGCTCGGAAAGCTCGGCGGTGCCGGGCTTGATTACGACTCGGACCTTGATCTGGTGATGATCTATGATGACGCCGCAATCGCAAACGCGCCAGAACTCTTTTCGCGTGCCGTCGAGATCTTCGTTAACACGCTTTCCGCAATGACCCGCAATGGATCGCTTTACCGCGTCGATCTTCGGCTGCGGCCACATGGGAAAGACGGTCCGCTTGCGATCTCGCGTTCGGCGTTTTCGGTATACATGCGTAACGATTCGGCGATATGGGAGCTGCTTGCATTCGTAAAACTCCGCGGTGTCGGCGGCGACCGCAGCCTGGCGAGGGATGTAGAAACCGAGATCCGCGACATCATTCACCGCAAAGCCGCGTCGATCGATGCCGCCGAGCTCGCGGCCGAGACCAAACGTATTCGGCTGGGGCTCGAGAAGCAGCGCGCCGACGTGCTCCGCAGCCGCGACATTGACATCAAATATGGCGAAGGCGGCATGCTCGACATTTATTTCGCCATCCGCTTTCTGCAGCTTCGCGACAACCTGCCCGACGATGACGAAAACCGTTCGACCGGACGTACTCTAGTTCGGCTAAAAGAGGCCGGATCGCTTGCCGCGGATGAATTTTACCCGATGCTCGCCGGCTATGAGTTTCTCTCCGCGCTCGACCACAACATTCGCCTGACCGTCGGCCGAACCACCCGCCTACCAGTCGCAAACGAAAAGGCCCTTGCGATCATCGCCGACCGAATGGACCTCAACGCCCCAGCCAGCCTCCTGGCAAACCTGACCGCCCACCGTCTAGACCTCCGTCGGGTTTTTGAGTCGATCATTGCTCAGACTGATTAAACATGTTGACCGCCAAGCATTTTAGAGGGTAAAATCTCGTCATTATGCGGAAGTCTTTGCTCTTTGCTCTCGTTCTTTCGGTGGCGGCCGCTGTGTCGGCCCAGACGGAGATCCTCACTAACGCCACCGTCATCGAAATGACAAAAGCAGGGCTATCACCTGAGATCATTTCGTCGAAAATAGTCTCGACCGGCAACCGATTCGCGATCACAGCAAGTGACCTTATCGAGATGAAACAGGCAGGTGTCGAAGATGCGGTCATTCAGCTGATGATGGAGCGGGCAGAAAAGCAGCTGCCCGGCGTTCCGCCTCGCGATGGTGAAACGCGGGTCGCCGACACGACCGACGCCGAAGCCGCGGATCCCGGAACTACCGAAGCAGATTTCGACCCGAAAGAAGCATTGGCCCGCGCTAAAACTATCGCCTTACATAAATCGTCAGCCCAACCTTCGCGTCAAAACCTTGAAAAGGCTCTGCTGAAGAACGAAGAATTCAAGAAGCATAACTTGACGATCCTTAGATACAAGGATGATGCGGACCTCTTTGTCGAGATCGGTTTCGTCTCCGGTTCGTGGATCACCCATCGTTACGTATACCGCATCTATGACCGTAGGTCAGGTGCCGTGCTCGCCGCCGGCGAAACAACATCGTGGGGCTCGCTTTCCGAAAACCTCGCCCGCCATATCTCGCGAAGCTTGAATCAGATCAGCGGGACATGACGGGTAAGTCGGAATCGGTCGGTCGTTATCCCTTATGCCATTTGCGCGTCAATCCGAAACGCATCCGCATAACTCGGTCTGAAAAAACCAAATCCTCGTTCACGCTAAGCTTTCCCATTTCGTCAATCTTTTGTTATAGTTCCATTCAACGTTCGCCAAAACCTTTGGCGTTCCACTCACAAATAAAATTTAGGTAGGATAAACATGAAATCATTGATAACTCTCGCTGTCCTCTTTTTAGGGATATTTCTCGTGGCATCGTCGGCCACGGCACAATCGGCTCCGAATGCCGGACCGTATCAGATCGTGGAGATCGAGAGGTTTACGATCGCAGACGGCGTCGAATTTCCGGAGAACGACCTTAACGAGCTCATGGGCTATATGGTCGTCCATTTCAACAAGTCACGACGGTTTGAACAAGTTTTCCTCGCAACTGATACAGCGGCGCAGACTGCTCCTGCCCGCCGAGCAAAGATCAACGGGACGGTGACCAAATATTCGAAAGGTAACCGGGCGGCTAGGTATTTAGTGGGCTTCGGCGCCGGGCGGACGAAATTGGTTGCGACCGTTAAGGTAGTAGATGCCGAAACCGGTGATCTCCTCTTTGAACAGAAAGTTGACGGACACGTGTATGGTGGGCTATTCGGCGGCGAAACCGATAGTGCAAAAGGTGGACTTGCCAGTGAGATCATCAAAACTATGACCAAAAAGGGCCACGCAAACAAAACCCGTCTCAAGTCTGAATAGAGCGTTTCCAATTTCAATAAAAAAGGCATGCCAGGTTTACTTGGCATGCCTTCAATTTTTGGGTCTACCCTAAGCCTGCTCTTAAAACGAAAATTCGCGTTTATACCGGCCGAGCTGACTCCCGAATCTCGTTCCAGCAGCGAGGGCAGAAGCGGTGTGGCCTGCGCTGGTCGGAGGTATATTCGGCGGAGGTGGGAAGGCGTTGGGCTAGTAGGCGTTCCTCGTCAGTCAGGTCGTTCCAGCCTTTCATTCCATACTTTCCGCATTTAGGGCAAGCGTCTTTCAGATCAAAACTTTCCATCGAGTTTGTGCGTTTAAGCCGTTTGAGTTTAATATCTTAAAGAAATTTCCTATAAATCGATAAAGGATCTTCGGGCGTCGTTCACTGTACTACCGAAGTTCGCACGGTCAGAATCGATGTTCTTGCATCATGCTACACTCCGCCGATTTGAATATGAAACAGATGAAATCGTTGCTCGTCGCTGCATTTATCGTGGCCGCAAACTTCGCCTTTGCTAACGCTCAGCCGGAAGAAACTTTTGACTTTTACGCGCGCGGGCCGTACCGCGAAAACGTTCCGCGCCCGCAAAGCCTTTTGCGATACGATGTCGGCACCCATCACACGACCTACGCTCAGATGGAACAGGTGATGAACGCCATCCAGCGGGCGGCGCCCGACCGCGTCAAGATCTATGAGATCGGCACGACCAACGAACATCGGATGCAGTATCTGGTCGCGATCTCGTCGCCGGAGAACATTTCCCGGATCGATGAAATACGTGCGAATTCCGCAAGGCTCTCGGACCCGCGCGGAACATCGGCAGCCGAAGCGAGTTCCCTTTCGCAGAATATGCCCGCCATCGCCTGGATGGCATACACGATCCACGGCAACGAATCTTCGTCATTCGAAGCGATGATGCAGGTGATGTATCAGCTTGCCGCTTCGAACGAACCCGCGACGCTCGACGTTCTGCAAAACACCGTAACGTTGATTCTTACCGGCGAAAATCCTGACGGCCACGAACGTTTTGTGACCTGGTACAATTCGGTCGCGACCGGGGATGCGAACCGAATGGCGATCGAGCATCGCGAGCCGTGGAGCATATTTGGCCGCTACAACCGTTATCGTTTTGACCTGAACCGCGACACACTGGCGATTACCCAAAAAGAGACCAAGAACATGCAGGGGGCATATCTGGAATGGAATCCGCACGTCGCCGTCGATCATCACGGGCAGACCTCGCAGTACTTTTTCCCGCCGGTCGCCTTGCCCATAAATCCGAACCTGCCGCAGCCTGAAACGAATCGCTGGCAGGATATGTACGGCCGGGCAAACGCGCGTGCGTTTGACGCAAATCGCTGGGAATATTACGTCCGCGACATATTTGACGCATTTTATCCGGGATACTGGGACATGTATCCGGCACTGAACGGCGCGATAGCAATGACCTACGAGACAGACGGAGGCGGGTTTAAGGGACTTAATTGGACGCGCGACGACGGAACGATAGCGACGCTGCGATCTTCTATAGCCAAGCATTATGTCGCGTCGATGACGACGCTCGAGACCACCGCGTCAAATCGACAAGCGCGTTTGAAGGACTACTACGACTTTCGCGTTAAGGCTCTGGCTGACCATGCCCGCGCAGATATGAAACGCATCATCATCAGTCCTGAATCAGACCGCGTTAAGGCCGCTGAACTTATCGAGATACTTCGCCGGTCAAAGGTACAGGTAAACGTCGCCTCGTCGTCATTTACATCACCGACGGCACGGTCGTATATGGAAAAAGACGCTCGGCCCGAATCGCGATCGTTCCCCGCCGGCTCATACATAATCGACCTTAACCAGCCTCAACGGTTGTTCATCAAAACAATAATGGAACCGGACACGCCGCAGGACAAAGCATTTGTCGATGACAACATGGGACGGTTCAGACGCAATCAGCTTCGCGGAAAGAATCAGCCGAAAGAAGATTACGGATTCTACGACATCACCGCCTGGTCGCTGCCGCTGGCTTTTGGGGTAGATGCTTTTTGGTCAAGCGACACAGGCAATCCGCCGGGAACTGCGGTCACTGACGAATATATCGCCACTATGAAACGCGGATCGGTAGCCGGCCGTGCGTCGATCGCGTACATCGTGCCCTATGAAACAGATTCGACCGGGCCGATGATAATTCGACTGCTTCAGCAGGGTTTTCGCGTCAACGTTGCAACTCGGCAAATGAACGCCGCGGGACGCAATTGGCCGGCGGGAACGTTTGTCGTTCGCGTAACCCGAAATCCGGATACCGTCCACGACGCTGTTGCCCGCCTCGCGACCGAACTTGGCGTCACAGTTGCTACCGCAAATAGCGGCTTTCCTGACGAAGGCGATACTGGCATCGGCGGCGAAGCGGTGCTCCCGCTGACGAAGCCGAAGATAGCCATGGTCGCCGACGATGCGGTAGATATTACCTCGTACGGCTCGATCTGGTGGACGCTTGATCGGTACGGCGTGAAATTCAGCTCATTCTCTATCGCAGCCATAAACAGCGGTGCGTTGAAAGACTACAACGTTTTGATCATTCCGAACGGCTCGCCGGGTGCGTACATGCGGATGTTCGGCAGCGGTGGCGTTACCGCTCTCAAAGAATGGGCTTCGAATGGCGGGACGATCATTACGGTCCGTGGCGGATCGGTTTTCGCGACACTCAAAGATGTTTCGCTGACCTCGAGCCGAATGGTCGGCAGCGAGGACGACGAAGAAAAAAGCAAGGCCGACGAAGCCAAGCCGAAGACAGAGAATGACACGCCCGCCGCCAATGCAGCTGACTGGCAAACTGACAAAGACGATGGGATCTCTCCCGCGCTTCCGCTGGTTGCTTCGCCCTCGGCCGATGCGAATAAGGTTCCGGTTCCGCTGCCGGGTTCAATAATGCGGGCGTCCGTTGATCGGACAACGTCCCTGACGTACGGGGTCCGAAGGTCGGAGCTTCCCGTTCTTATGGCAAGCGGATATTTTTTCAGGTACTCTAAGGAAGGAACGAACGCATTGATATTTGACGCAAAGGGCACGAAGCCGCTGACTATCTCGGGCTTTGTCTGGGAAGGCAACACCGAGAAGCTTCTGGCCGGTACGGCGTATGTCATCGACGAATCGGTAGGCGGCGGACGCATCACATTGTTTGCTGAGGAGCCGTTTTACCGCGGCATTTTCCGCTCGGCGACGCGGCCCTTCTTCAATGCTTTGCTAATGAAATAAACAAAGGGCGAGACGAAATATGTTTACTGTGAAAGCCGGATTTTCCGACGATGTCGAGTTTCGAACGACGATCGACGCTGCACGGGAATTTTTTGCAGATGTAAGGAACATTGCCGAACTCATGCCGGGTGTTTCGTCGATCCATGTCGATAATAACGGTGTCGCGCACTGGAAGATCGAGGCCGACATACCGGTCGTCGGTTCGATGCGGCAGAACTTTGCCGTTGAGCTGACTGAGAATTCGCATGAGCGGATCGAATGGTTCCCGGTCGGTGCCGAGACACAAAACTTCCTTCGGTTTTCTGCCGACTTCCTGGAAAAAGCGAAAAACGTAACACAGATCCGTTTCTCGCAGATGGTCGAACTTCGGCGAAGATCGGCCCGCGAACTTCATATGCTCGCCGGCCTGGCGGGCGAAACCCTGATCAGCGCCGAGATGACACGAAAGGTAAGCGAAATGATCAGCACTTTTATTCAACGAGCAAAGGAGAGATTAGAGAAATGATTTCAAGTAAGGTCTTATTGTCTTTATTATTTGCAATGGCGTTGGCCGTAGCGGCGGTCGGCCAGGTGACGATACCACGCGAAAGCAACCGTCAGGAAGTATGGCAGGTCGTCGGCGATACCAAGATCACCATCAACTATCACCGCCCTAACGTGAAGGGCCGAGCGATTTGGGGCGGACTCGTACCGTACGGCGAAGTCTGGCGAACGGGAGCCAATGACGCCACGATATTTGAGGTCACAAATGACGTTACTGTCAACGGCCAAAAGCTGCCGAAAGGCAAATACAGTTTTCATACGATCCCGACCGCCGGCGCATGGACGTTGATATTCAACAAGACCACGAACCAGTGGGGCAGCTTTCAATACGATCAGAAAGACGACCAGCTTCGAGTGGCGGCAACACCCGTTGCGGCACCGATGCAGGAGACGATGTCGATCGACTTTGTTAAGGTGATGGGTAATACGGCTGAGATCCATATCAAATGGGGCGAACTTGCGGTCCCGATGACGGTAGATGTGGGCGATTTTAATGCCCGGTTTGTTACGGAGAATCAGCGGCGAACCGCAACTGAGCGTGTTACGCTGGCCAACTACATCCTCGGTCAAAAAATGACCGGCAGCTATGCCAATGCTTTAGCGTGGGTCGAGGACGCGGAACGGATGACACCCAACAGTTACGGTGTTCTTTCTCTAAAGGCCCGGCTTTTGGCCGAAATGGGCCGAACCGCTGATGCGATTGTAGCCGGCGAGCGTGCGATCGCGGCCGGAAAGGCAGCAACGCCCGCCGCGAACACGACCGCGATCGAGAATCTGGTCAAACAGCTCAAGGCTGGCCAATAGCCAGTAAAAAAGACCACATTCAGTCAATTTTTGCTTCCTAAAAGTTGACTGGATGTTCTTTTTATCCTAATATCCTTATTGAAAGTGGTTTTCATTTTCTTTTGACGATATGCAAAACAACGCAGCCCTCAAATTCGCTCCTGTTTTCTCGGACGACAAGAAGATAGATATGTCCATAGATAACGGCGAGACAAAAATCATTCTATCGACGTGGACTGATGGACTCGGTTGGTGCACCCAGAAGACCATGGCATTGGATGCCGGTCTGTTGATTGAATTACACAGGCTCGTTTCGGCTGCGAAGGTCCGAGTCGCTATGGAATCGGCGAGTTCAGATGCAGAAGATAACGAAGACACCGCGAAAATTCTCCAGTTCCCCCGATTTGCGTAGATTGCCCATCAACGCAAAAATGAAAAACGGCCAAGTCCTGATGGACCGGCCGTTTTTTTTCATTGTAACTCCGTTAGCTTTTAACCGACTTCCCTAAGAACGATCCTTTCATTTCCCGCCTTTGCGGTCCGCTCGGAAGTAAGTTTCTCGAGTTCTTCGATATGCATCTGTTCATCAGATATCTGGGCTTCGAGCCAGAATTTCTGAGGAAGATCGCTGTCGTCGCAGGCTGCCCAAGCTGCCATGTAGACAGCCATTGCCTCGCGCTCGAGTTCGAGGTCTTGTTTGAGCATTTCCTTAAGCTCAACCGATTGCCGGATCATCGCGGGTTCGACCGTCGGAACGCCGCCGAGAGCGACGATCTTGTCGCCAAGAATCTCTGCGTGCTTCTGCGCCTCTTCGGCCTGATCACGAAACCAGCCGCGAAAGACTTCGCGATCGGTCCCGGTCACCAAATAGCTATGCTGCGAGTATTGAATAATGCCCGCAAGCTCCCAGCCCAACGCTTTATTAAGATTATCTACAAGTTCTGCTCTTCCCATGCTTCTGTCCCCCCCCGATCCTGTGGATCCAATTCAAGAAGGATAACACGCATTTACGCCATGTGTCAAGATAAGTTCTTTATTTGCAATAGTTATTAATGAAAGTCGTTTTCACTTTCATTTGAAGGAATATAGCTGCGATAGGCTGAAGCTCCGCAGTTTACAACAATTCTCTCTGGGGTTATATGGTAATCCGTTACTGCTCGAGCTGAATTATAGCTATTTGTCAGATATGCACATTGCAAATTCTTCCGACATGGTTGCATATGCCGTATCTCAGTGTTGAAACAAGATTTGTAAATGTAACAGAGCTAACAGCCCGGAACGCCGAACCCGATCTAATCTCCGTCAGGGATGCCTTTCGTAAATTGAAGATTTCTCTTGATAGTAGAGGGTGACATCCGCGACGAAAATGTATCCTCGTTTCGAGATCGTCTTGATAAACTGCATTTTGGTTCCGAAAGCCTGTCGAAGAAGGCAAATATAATGCGGGACGTTCGCCTCATCTACATATTGTCCCGGCCACACCCGTTCAACGAGCTCCACTTTCGACACAAGCTTCCCTGGAGTTTCGACGAGAACCGCAAGAACTTCGAGTGCTTTTGGAGTTAGTTCGACTATGTCACCCCCACTGTAAAGCAAGGTCCGCTAACGTCGAAGCGGAAAATATCAAATTCGACCATGGGAAAAACACCTTTCTTCATGGTGCAAGGGATTATATTAAACCTGAAAAGAAAAAGTAAAGATTTTTAAATAAAAAAGTAAAGATACTCAAAAGAAAATGAAAAGACTTTGCGGAAGTCTTACTGATAAAAGAGAGTTATGGCAAAAAAAGAAGCAACCGACTGAGCTACCCCCCTTTTCGATGCCAGTCTAGAGAATTCCGGGTCTTAAGCTACCCCCCCATTTCGATGCCAGTTTAAAGTAGAGAATTCCGGGTTTCGTGGTGCCGTTGCACCGCCTCGTTCGGCTTCAGGCCGCACAGCGCGCTGTGCGGCCTGAAGCCGTTGTAATCGTCCTTGAACGCCTGGATTTTATCCACCGCATCGTCCAGGGACATGAACCAATTTGCGTTCAAGCATTCGTCCCGGAAGCTTCCGTTGAAGGCCTCGATGAACGCGTTATCCGTTGGCTTTCCGGGCCGCGGGATGCTTACAATTGTTTTTCAGATAAGGGT
>JBGTKY010000051.1:0-85277 GCA_041744395.1 Pyrinomonadaceae bacterium
GAACAGCTTGCAGGCGAGGCAACGGCGACATCGACCGACATTTACACTCTCGGGGTCGTGCTATATGAATTGCTGACCGGCGAACGGCCACACAAAACGAGCGGTAAAACCGCAAAAGAGATCGTCGATAGCGTCTTGTCGACCGAGCCGCCAAAGCCTTCGACGGTCTGGCTCGAACGTGCATCGCATTCAAAAGACGAAACCGGACAAAAGGAACCCGAGCCGACCGCTATACCGCCGTATGGCACGCGTGAGACGTCGAAGATCATCGAACCCGCGAGGCTTCAGGGGGACCTGGATAATATAATCTTGAAGGCCATGCGTCGCGAACCAGGACGCCGCTATCAGTCCGTTCATGAGTTGTCTGAGGACATCCGCCATTATCTAGAAGGACTTCCTGTCAAGGCTACCGCGGATTCACGCCTGTATAGATTTAATAAGTACTTCAAAAGGCACAGAGTTGGCGTGATCGGGACAGCAACCGCCGCGATCCTGCTAGTTGCCGCGACCATCGTTACCGGCTGGCAATATACGGTCGCCAAGCAAGAGCGCGAACGCTCCGAACATCGGTTCAGCCAAGTGCGCGAACTTGCACGAAAAGTGATGTTCGATTACAACGACGGGATCGTTAAATTAGCTGGTTCGACAGCGATTCGACAGAAAATGGTTTCCGATGCACTGGAATATCTCGATAACCTGGCATCGGAGCAGGTAAGTGATCCGAGCCTAAAGAGAGAGATCGCAAATGGCTATCAGCGAATTGGCGACATTCGCGGAAATCCCTTTAGATCGGCCAACATGGGAGATACTGTGGGTGCACTGGAAAGCTACACCAAAGCACTCAGTATCTGGCAAGCTCTCTACGATGAAGATCCGAACGAGCCCCAGAACTTACTTGGTCTTCGTGGGGCAGAGTTGAATATGGGGGAAGCTCTTTGGGGACTTGGACGACAGTCGGACGCAAAGCAAACGCTCGACCGAGCACTTGAGCTAACACTTGAAATCGATGCTAAGGGAATCGTGCAGGATCGCAGCGTCGTCATGGACGTTTACAATCGCATCGGGCAGGTACGAGAACAGCTTTGGGATCTGGATGGGGCTCTCGAAGTTCAAAACCAGGTTCTTGCCATGACGGGCAACGATCTTGCTCAGTCCCCCGATGATTTGATCAAGCTGAATGCCTATGCAACATCCTATGGAAGAATCGGGGATATTTACTTTCGAAAAGGATCATTCAAGGAGGCCGGGTCCTGGTTTGAGAAAAGTATACCGCTCTTCGAAAAGGTCGCTGGTTCGGACTTGGACGATTCGAAACGTCAGTTGAACCTGGCTCTAATGTATGCTCGTAGAGCGGCGGCCGGAACCGAATCGGGGGATTTCGAAAAGGGCTCCGAGTTCAACTTTCGATCCCTCGAGATAATGAAACGCATTTCGTCGGTCGATCCTGATAACATCCAGCTAAAGATCGATATAGCTACGGTGACCGGAAACCTAGCGGACAATTACTGCGGCCTCAGAAAAACGGATCTGGGGTTTACTGCCTTTCGTCACTCGGTAGCAATGTATGAGACCTTGTTAAAGATCTCGTCTGACTATGCGTACGCCCGTGCCAACGCTGGATATACTCATTCAGTATTTGCCGACCGATTATTCGACAATGGCCGTGCCGGGGAAGCACTTGAGCATTACCAAAAGGCTCTCGAGTTTTTGGCATCTCAATCCGACGAAGGAGCTGACGATGAAGCCTTAGCCGGGGTTTATAACGGACTCGGGCTATCGGTTCTGCAGACAACCAAGAATCCGCAAGGTCGTGCTCGCTCCTTAGGTTATTTTGAAAAAGCGGCGATCCATCTCGAAAAACTAAATGCAACCGGGCGTTTAAGCGAAAAATATTCCGCGATGTACCAATCGGTGCACGCGAAGCTCGCCGAATAATGCTTTGGTGCCGTTCCATAGTTTCGATGAAGAGTTGACAGGGCGACCTATTCGCCGATAGGCACCGAAGGCAGCGGACGAGGCCGATTCAGGTGGAGATCTCGGCTGGAAAGAACGGGGCTTCTTGTCAGAACTACGTTGGAAACTCTTATCCCGCGAAGATTGGTATCAGAAAGGCCGATCAACGTTACACCGCTTAAACAAGCCCCAAATCAAAGGGCGATGCGGAGAAGCCGATTCTTATCTGTCGTAAACCCGTCTGATAAATGGTTCCGGGCCATGTTCCAGTTTGTACTCCGCTTTGGCGTTATTCCGAATCTAATCGTGTTTCGGCCATGTTTGATGTTTATGGCATCGATAGCTTGTAATAACGACTTATCGGCCTGATATTCTTCATCTCCAAATAGCCGGCGCGTTTCGCCCTCGGCGGGTTGAAGGCCAAGGAGAAGGACGCCCGATTTCCGATAGCCGTATCCGGGTCTGTAGATCGATCGAAGTATCCGTAGGGCATGAGGAATGAGTTCGAGTGTTGAGTCAGTTGGCTGGACTATCAGGAAAGATAGCGGGATCAGCCTTAACGACACGGAGATCTTGAGAGATAAATGGGAACCGAGAGTTCAAACCCCGTCAATATTGAAACGAAGAACTTACAAGTATTGAATTGTTTACTTTCGGGTCGGCATGCGTTCGGGACCCACATCTCTGACACATCGGACGGTAAGCTCGCGAAGACTACTCCTGTATTCATTGATTCAGAATAAACTGGCAGGGTAAGCTCACTTTCCTGACGCATCGTCGTGGGAATCAGCTTGTGCGACTGAGCACCTGAATTCGAGAAGGTGGTAAGAATGTGCTTCCGACTTGCGTTTCATTCTCGAAGATCGTGTAACGGTCCCTGCCGTTGCTCTTCGATAGATACATGGCGGCATCCGCGTCCCGTAGGAGGTCTTCAGGAGTTACGCTACCCTCCGTCGTGATCACGATCCCTATACTCGTGCTTATAAAGACTTCGGTGTCCGAAATTTGAAAAGGGGCGCGAAGTGCCAGTCGTAGGCGTTCAGCAATCAATGGGGCCTGATCGGCATGTTCCAGATCTTCCAGGAGAATTGCGAATTCGTCGCCGCCCAGGCGGGCGGGAGTATCACCAGCACGCAAACTATCCACAAGTCGTTCGGTGACCGATACGAGCAGTTCGTCACCGGATGCGTGCCCAAGCGAATCGTTAACGGCTTTGAAACCATCCAGGTCAAGAAAAAGGACGGCAATCGGGACGTGAGTTCGCCCGACACGATCAATCGCATGCTGAACGCGGTCCCTGAATAATACGCGGTTACCCAGCTTTGTCAGCGGATCGTGCAGAGTTTGGTGGGTCAATTGCTCTTCAAGAGATTTTAGAGCCGTGATGTCCTGGAGGGTGGAACGTATTCCGGTTACCTCGCCATTTTCGCCATAGATCAACCTGTCCTCATTTAAGACTGAAATATAACTACCGTCCTTTCGGATAAAAGTTCGTTCGACAGCGCGAAGCGGGACCTTCCCGGCGAGCTTTTCCGCCGTCGCGGAGCGCGACCCCTCCTCTAAGATAAATTCCCACGGATGCCGCCCTTTCATTTCATCGTTTGTATAACCCAATAACAATTCCTCGGTACGATTGATTCTCGTGTACCGCCCCTCAGTATCGAGTTCATGATATGCAACCGGAGCGTCGTCAAACATTTCCCTGAATTGCTTTTCACTTCGAAGCCTTTGTTCCTCTTCACGACTGCGCTCAAGAGCCAAAGCGACCTGATCGCCGATGGAGCTCAGGAATCCGACATCGTGCTGGTCGTACACAGTTGCGTCCTCGTAATGCTGTACGACGAGGGCACCGATTATACCGTGCGGTGTTCGCAGCGGTACACCCAGCCAAGCAGCGGGAATAGTACCGCCGATGGAAATTTCGCCCCTATCTGTTAGATCCTGAATGTCCTCGGCAGTAAGCAGCATGGCCATATTCTTTGTTAACACATAATCGGTCAGGCCTCTTCCCAACCTTGATGGGGCTGGGGCCGTGTCGAATTTGTCGACAAAAAAGGGTAAGTGGAGTTCCTTGTTTTCGTGATCGTAAAGGGCAATGTAGCAATTCTCGGAATAGAGTCCCTTTCCGAGCAACTCATGTACCATTTCAAATATTTCGTCAAGATTGACCGTCGTTGCTACGCCTAGAATAACTTCGGAAATGACCTCCGCTTCAACCTGTAAACGACGGCGCCCGACAATTTCAATTTCGAGATTCTTGTTGGTAGTTTCTAAGTCAGCGGTTCGTTTCGCGATACAGTGTTCCAAACCCTCGTTCAATTGCGTGGTCTCGGATGTTCGGCGTGCGATCTCCCGCATTTCGCTTACGCTGCGCCTTATTGCGATAAAGAGAAACGTGTTTTCGAATAACATCCAAAAGGCATGTTCCACCCATCGCCAGTTTTGCCCTGCGAGCACTCCGTAGACAGACTCGGGCCAAAAGATACCGCGTACGATGTGATCGACCGAGATGACCACAGTTGCCGGAACGAGAACTCGCCAATCCCGGTAGAACGAGAGAAATGCGAGTGACCCGAAAATATGGAAGTGCGTTTCGACACGGCCCCCCGTAATATGTATCAGGAGCGACGACATCATCATTTGGCAGACCGCTATCACATATCGAGTCGATTTTTCTCCGGGGAACTTCAAAGCCAGAAATATGGGAAATATACTGAGCAGGCCGCCCAAAAAAATTGCCGCCCATACATTGTTGTGGATACTGCTATACTCGCCGGCCCATGTTCTTGGGGAAAACCAAAGTGCCGCCGCGACCCCGCCTAGAAACTGCACCGCCATCAAGCCCGCGAACATTCGATCGGTATGCCTAAATATCGATCGCTGATGAGTGGTAAACAGATCCTCTGAAAGTTGATCGACCTTGATATCACGGTGCGGTGTTTGCATTCAAGGCCTCCTTTTTCAGATGACAGTACGCTTCATTAAATAGCGGGCATCCGAAAACGCTCGTGACTCGGACCGCCTCGGTTTCTTCGCTTACGAGCGAAACTATCGCTGCCGCTCCCGCGCTGTCGCCTTGTGCTCCACGCCCAATAGTAATTCCACCGCTAAAGAGCAGCTTTCCATTTTTGTCGTAAAGCAATGACTGGCCAGACGTGCTGGCTCCGAAAAGCTCCGATTCCCGTCCCTGATTGTCGCTTACTACTTTTACACCCGGAATCTCTGTCGCACTCGTCCATATATCGCTTTGCTCCCATCCTTGCTCCAAACCTGCAGGTTTGATGAAAACCACGTATACCGCTAACCGGTCACCGACCCCGGTCATTAGCCGTGCGAGTTCGTTTATTGTCGCCCGCGTGCATGGGCAATGAGGGTGAGCCAGTACGATAAGCGTTGAGCGATCGGTGGGTTTAGGGATGCGGCTTGCGATGGGCCATTCGCCCGGAGCTTCTGCCCCGATTCCGGCTCTGTTTTCGTAGCTCATGAACAAAGCCATACCGCCAACCAGTACGACAAGCCAAAAAAGACCTGCGATTACGAGTGGAATCATGGCCTTTTTTCGTCTTGGCCTTTCTTCAGTTGTCATATTTTCAATAGACTCATCGGAGGATTCGGTCGATCCGCCTGGACCGCTTCGAATGATTAAGGGCGTTCAGCTCATTCGCAACTTCAATCGATTTAAACCACGGTGATGAAACTCAGATATGGGCGAAGATTAGAAGATGCTTAGTGGAGAAAGGCTCCTCTTGAATTGCGGTCCCGTGCCCGCAAGGGGCAACTTTGGGGCCACCCGCGAAACAATGAAACCTTCAGCATTTGAGGGATTGTATGAAAAGCCGAGTCAGTCCAAAAGAGGTATTTTGCCTCACGTGTACTACGAAGTAGGTAACTGTGTCCTAGACATCCTCGATGAACGCGGTGTCGGCGTCTAATGCGCCGATATCCCGATCCGGCGTCGAGATGTAGCGGGCCAATTACGATTAAGCGATATCGGGTTCCAATAAACCGTAAAGGATATGTTGCCATTGTCGACGATATGGACCTTGCGTACCGTCTTGGGAAAGACTGCGGGATCAGGCGGCAGAACAGCGCCGGTTCAGTCCGGCAAATCAACGGTGAGTTGCGATTCCTTCGGCGGCGCGAGAGCATTCCGATGACGCCGGTTTGCTCCCAAAACGCAAGATATGCCGGATAACATCTTTCTGAATCCAAATTCGGCGAACCTTTATATGTGCGAGGTCAGCGACTACGTAGGCTTAGGCGGGTCTCAAGCGAACTACGTACGCATTCTCTCTCCTAACGGAAAGATCGCAGACTTCGCTCGTAACATCCTTACCGGCTATGAAGAAACAGAAGTCGCGGGAGCAACTTTCAGCCCAGACGGGACCACCCTTTTCTTCAATGTTCAAACCCCCGGAATAACCGTCGCAGTCTGGGGCGATTTCAACAATTTCAAGTTTTAGCCTAAGACCGCCTCTTAAACTTTATCCAGATGAACCTAAACATGTTGTCCGTTCGTCATTCAATTAGATAATTAGAATCCTGGCACGTAAGGCAAAAACTGTGTCACAGCGGTCTTAAAAGAGAGCTATGTCCGGGATTTGGTGCCAGCGGCGTTCAGGTTGGTGAGAAACCGTCTTCAAAACCGCGAAGGGTCGGGTCGAAGTTGTTTGTGTCGTGAAAGTCCGAGTGATAGCTGTTTGTGTTCAAGAGCTACTTGTTCGGCGAAATCACGATTCGAGGATCCCAAGTCCATCGTCGCATTCGCCCTCAAATACAAACTGCATGTTTTAAGTTAACGCTTCTAACTATTTCTCTTACGTCATATTCACCTGATTCCCTCCGTCCGAGGCAATATTTACCTGACCCGCACTACCGATTATTGCCGGCGAGTGCCTTCGTCATTCACGCATTTGCCGCAGCGTTCGCATAAACATTCGATGCCAGCGGTCCGCTGTCTGTATCGCGTGATCTATCGCTGCCTGTTCGTCTACGCAAGGTGGAAACCAGTGGCCCGTCGCCCAGCTTTCAGCTTTCATTTGTTCTTCCTTGTTCTTCTTCCACTTTTTGTATTCAGGATGCTCTAGTCGCGGCTCGCATTCCGTGCGGGTGACCGACTGCTCCAGCCAATATTGCCACTGAAAAAAGCACTGTGCCATCATGTCGATCAGGCTCAACTCAACACCGCCCCTCGGCCGCCACTCATCAACGAATGACTCGCGCACTCCGATGTACCTTGCGATGTTCCAAACCTGCTTCTTGTAGCCGACGGGGAAGCTGATGTTCGCGGCCAGATGTCCGCTTTCGAACTCCTTCCTTGCCTCCACCTTAACGTTTTCCCAAAAGCGCTCTGCGACCCGAGGAGCATGATGATGAAGCTCTAACAGATCCGCAAAATTGAGGCTGTCGACGGGCTGCTTTAGTAGACTGTCTAGCTCTTCCAGGGCCGCATCGCGGTCCTTGCACGGGTGGAAGGCTCGCTGCCTCGCTTCATCGACCGACAGCGACCCACCCATCTCTGAGGTATAGAACGCAACCCTTCTCACAAATGGCTGGTGCATCTGTCGAAAAAGGGAGCTGTAGCCGATGGAGGCTTCGAGTGAGTCAGCTTCTACGGGAAATTGATGATCGTTCGGGACGAACTCAGCAGAATCCCAGCTTTCAAAAAGCTTTTGGACTGGTCCATCAGCGCGGTCTACGGATTCAGTCGACCTAGCCTTAAGTTGATCTCCGACCGGTTCGTTCGAGGCGAGGTTAGCGGCAGACCTACCATCGGTCCCTCGGTGTTGGCGAGTGGCTTTCTTCGCGGCCATCGCTTTATTTATCGATTTATTTGCCATAACGTCCTTCTCTCTTTGTATCAGTCGGGAAATAACTACGCCTGCTTCTTCTTAGTCTGCGTCGATGTTCCGCAAAAACTCCGAGAATTGCTGCAGCTTCGTTTTGTTTTCGAGCACGATCTGTCTGCGTGTGGACCGCAGTTCGCGCGACGTTTGGACAAGCCGGGACATGGCATCCACATCGCTCTGACGCAGATAGCGCTTGTACTGACGGCCGCCACTTCTCGCAATAAAATAAAAAGCAACATGACTCTCACCCGGCACCCTGCACCGGCAGTTCGGTTTGCCGCATTTTACCTGCTGTCGATAAACACCGCCGTTAGTTAGTTCGCCGGCCGTCTTAGGTAACGTTTTTTTCATTTTGAATTATCACGGTCATCAGGTTTTCCGGAAGCTCGCTTTTTCTTCCTAGTTCTGTACTAGGTTGATTTGTTTTAGTCCCGTTCGGATCGCATAAGATACAAAGCCCGATGGTGTCCGGCCAGCAAGTTTGCTTGCACTTGATACAGGCCGCGAACATGTCCGGGCCGTGTGTTTCAGTTATTGCGTCCGATCGCTGTTTTATAGGCTTTGGCAATGTAGCGATATAAACTTTCTTTACCGGTTCCTTGCGTTTCAATCGTTCTCGAATCAAATAATCTGCAAGGTCGGCGCCGTCCGCCTTTTTGTCATCGGTCGCATGTCGCTCCAGCACGTCCGAAATTTGAACATCGCAACCTTTCCTTCGTGCTTTGCCCGCGACCTCACTCCACTCTGAATAACATCGGCCCTTGGTGTCGGTATCCGGGAAAAGCACAATTCGGCGATCCTTAGGCAAGCGTGCAATCCGTTCCGCATTGAGCCATGACAATCCAGCCTGGCAAGCGATCCAAATGACGCCAGGAAAGATGTCCTTACAAAGTGATGCGACAATCTCGCTCTTCTCAGATTCGACAATTCCGATAGGCCGATCAGGGTTTTCATATATCAACTGTTCGCCAAAGAAGATATTTTTGTTCGTCTCAAAATCATCGTTCAGTACGCCGCGCTCTTTGAGTTTCTTTTCGAGTGAATGCTGGAGGCGCCGCTTACCAGTCACGGGATTGAAGATCATCAACTTTGCCTTGCACAACTTCCACGGTCGGCTGGTCGCGTCGATGACGGGAAAGCATGTCCAGTTTTCATAAGTGCCGATACGGTATCCGGCGATTGCCGCTTGCACTGATTCCGCATCATCGAAGAGATGATTCAGGAATTGAATACATGAATTCCTGCTGGTGTCGGCTGCAAGTGTATCCATAAGGTATTCATGCGGAATATAGTCGGGTTGTCGCGTCTTTCGTGGCGTATAGAAGCCCCTTGGTCGCTTTTTACGGTCAAGCCCTTGCAGTGGTATCCCCTGGTTATCCGCGTTCGCTTTAACGTAGTCACTCCACTTGTAGGAATAGCCGCAGTTTACCGCCCGGTCGCATCGGCCAACTTCACCGGGCAAGTATTCCCCGGTCGAGGTCGAGACAACGCGCTTGAATGATTTCCGCTCACAATTCGGGCAAATGTGCTTTCTTGATCCGCGTTCTAGTTCGTATGGAAACATTCAGTTTCGCCCTCTGTACCCGTCCCCTGATTTATCCGCTACTCATGCTACCAACGCTACTAAGCCCATTTTGTCGGCTATGATTGGTAGCGGTTAATTGCTCCGTACCGCTACTTTCTATTTATCCGCTACTCTTTCGCCCCTACGTTTGCTAGTCGGTAGCACTAGTAGCGTTAGTAGCGGCTTTTTCGGAAAGCCCGTTGTCTGAAAACTCAACAACATATCGACTCCACGGATCCTGAAGCTCGCAGCGTTCATATCCGCGCCAATTCGTGCCGTTGATTTTCATTTGCTTAGGCTTGACGCCGTACTTTCGTAACCGGTATGACAAACCCCGTGCGTCGTTAGGTTTGCCGCGTAAGTCGAAGATAATGCTGAGGTTCAACGATGATCGCGGCAGACTTACTACGATCATAAATTGAACGGATTAGAACGACGATCGTCTTTTTGAGCAGTTTTGAGAGTGCCTCCAGCAGATGTTCGTCCAGGCACATCGTACTTTTGGTCTTGTTCCATAGCATCTCCGTGATGTGGTACGTAGAACACAATTCTGTCTTGGAATCTTAATCGACAAGATCCCGCAATATATTCGTTGAAGTTTGGAAAAGTAAAGTCGCGGCAGATGTGAAAAAATACAATTCCGGCCTCGGCATCCTCGTCCAAAAATACCTGCCCAGGTTATGCCACTGTATTTGATGTTGAATCTTTGCGGAGGTCCACGACCGTTTTGCTATCTCTTTGGACGCCTCGATCTCCCCTTCGCTGCCCACTACGACGATCAAACTGAAAACCCTCATCGCCCGATTCGTCAATGTAGGCATCAAATGTAGATGGCATCGATTGCAGTATTCTAGGGCTAGGCTGCCGTCCGACTAAACTGAATAACGTTCGATCCTTCTAAGTTCGGGACCTAGCATTTATCTTGTCCGCAACCATCTGCACCGTCTCCGGTGTCGCCGCTATGTAATGCCGTCCCGTTATATCCGCCGCAGCGTGTCCTAGTATTTTTTGAACTATCGCGTGAGGTATGCCAATCAATTCCATGCGGGTTCCAGACGTCCGCCGTAAGTCTCGAAACTGCAAATCCTCAAGCCCTGCAATGCGCCGGGTTGTATTCCATGCTCTCTGAATATAGGTAACAGAGAAAACCCGTCCAGCGTCATTCTCGAAGCCGGAAAGAACCTTTAAGGCATCTATTGTGCGATCGGTCAACGGAACAAGTCGTTCCCGTTCCGTTTTCGTGTGACTAGCAGCAACCGTTATAACCCGCCGCGTACAATCCATGTCTTGCCATCCCAATTTAAGTATCTCGCCTCGCCTCATTCCTGAATCCACGGCCAACAAAATGATAGCTATAAGTTCCGGGTGATCGCGGTCAATATCCGCCTTTACTTCCCTTTCCTCTACGCCTTCCCTATGCCATTTGTAGCTGATCTCATGCGTCCCCGAACAAGCGGCTAATAAGGTAGCTTCCTCTTCGTCGGATAGGACGCGTTCGCGAGGTTCTTCTAGTTCGCGATCAATAATTCCCGCCCCGGCGAATACATCCTTTGTTACCCAGCCCTCGTTAAAGGCGTGCTTCAGCAAGCGACGCATGACAACCATCTCACGGTTAATTGACGCATCCGAGACGGGCCGTCTGTCCGCCGCATCTTTAAAGCGAAGGTCGCCTTTGTCATACCTCCACACTTTGTAATTCTGAAGGTCCGCCTTCCTGATAGTGGAAAGTTTACGCTGTCCAAAGTATTCCTCTAGCGTCTTGATAAAGCTCCCGGTCGCATTTGATTTAACGCCCGATCGCTTGCGTCCGCCGCGTATTACCGCCGGACCGTAGAAGTCCTTTTCGGCAATCCTGCAAAGGTCCGAGAACGTGAGCTTTCGCCCGTCCTGAATCCCGCCGTGAGTCACTTCGATCTGCTTTTCGAGGTCCCGCCGCGAGTCTACCGCTTCCCCCCGTGAGCTAAACATCCGAGCCATCGTTCGCCGCTTCCCTTCCGCATCCTCAAACGTGATCTGGACCGTCCATTTGCCCTCATGCCTTCCGCTTTTGCGCTTAAATGTCGATGTTCTTAGTTCGATATGTTTTCCTTTGTGAAGTGTACAGTTGATTGTACAGTTGGAAGTACGTCTTAACCTGTCATATATTGTACCACAATGACATAACCTGTCCTAATAAATAATCATCCGACGGCCAGTATATATCGGGTTTATGTGAATTTTAGCCGGTGATCGCTGGACCACGCTGGAAGGTAGTACGTTTCTCTCAGGAGGAAGAAGTCGCAGGTTCGACTCCTGCCGCGAGTACCAGACAATAAAAGAGGGCGTCACCCGCGGACGCCCTCTTTTATTTTCCTGATCAAAGCTTACCGAACCCTTAGCATCGGATCACCGATAAGTGTCCATGAAAGCCTTACGTCAGTGCCGCCGGGGATCGTCGCTTTTGCGTCCCTGATCAGATCGCCAAGTCGCGGTATCGTGCCCGCGCCGACGCGGTTGTAGAACCGCTTTGCCATGATCTCCTGGATGTCCGGCGTAGTAAGTCCGGTCGAGGCCCAAGCCGCGACCGCACCGCCATTTGCAGAAAACAGCAAGGTCTCGGCAAGGCTGCTGCTCGAGGTAGGTGAAATAAAAAATCCGTTCAAACAAGTTAGCATTGTAAAGAGGTTTTCAGTATTAGGATTATTGACACAATGCGTTTGTCCCCCTGTGCACGTAACATTGTTGCTTGAAAAGAATGTAGTGGCGGCCCACGCCGTAGTACTTCCGTGCCCTGAGAAGTTCACAATGTATTTTCCGGAATTCATGGAAGTGACAAGCGAGGCCTGAGCGTCTGCATCCCCGCGGCCCACCATTGTTGCCGGCGTTCCGGCAGGAAGTTCATTGCGAATACGATTGCTCATTCCCTGAAAATCGTAACCGTCCGGCAGGTCGTAGGCGAACAAAGCTCCACGGGCTAACGGGTCAGTTAGATTTGCCTCCCAATTCACCACCTTCGACAACGCAAGCGCTACTTGTTCGGTTGTCCTGCCAGGGATCCGACCGACCGCCAGTTCCGCTAAACCGTTGTTATCAAAATCGGCCAGGAATTCGTCGCTCGCAGTTTCCGAGAAAAGCGTGTTGATTGTCTTGGTCGGCACGAAATTGAATTCCGCGAATCCGAGATACCGTCTTGGGTCATATGTAGCATCCCCGATCAATAGGACATAATCCGGCGGTGTTTGCCAATTTGCCTTGGCATAGCCGAGGAATGATTTGATCGAGTCAGCCGATAGAACACCGTAGTTAAATTCGTCATATATCTCCGAGACATCTACGACCTTGACGGCCACCCCCTGTCCCGCCCGATAAGCTGCCCAATTTGAAGCCTCGGCTTGGAAGTTCATATGCGTAATGACAATAAGTTGGGCTCCTTGGGTTGCCGAGCCAAGCAGTTCCGTCTCATACGGAGTTATCGAGACGGCAGAATTTATGGTTCCCGCATCGAAAACCTGAAACACGCGGGCACGTCCTGCAGGAATATTCAGCGAAAATGTTCCATTTGTATCAACAGCATTGAGGCCGATGATCTCCTGCGGATCGTTCACAAAGGTCGTATCGATCACCCTGAGGTTTGCCGTTGTAAAGCCTGAGAGCTGAGCCGATTTATTTGTCTGGGTGTAGAATCGTAAATTACCCTGTTGAGCAACATGGGTACGTGAAAAGGAAAGCTCCAGGCTATCAAAAAAGCTATTGTCGCCCGTGGTGGTCGATTGCATGTGGAGCGCATTCGCACCCTCAACTAGGAGCGAGGTGGGAATCGTCTGGAGCATCGAGTATGGAAACGGCCCACCACCGGTCGCTACTGTTAAAGGATTTCCATTAAGGGTCAACTGAACTTGATGGTTGCCGGATGATATCCCCTGCAACTTCAGATTCATCGTGACGGTCGGCTTACTAAAATCAATGCCTGTCAACGTAAACGGCAAGGTAGTGCCGTTGGGCGTAACGGCCCGTCCCCAGAAATTCTCCGCGTCCCCGTTCCGAATATTGTTAGAAAAGTTCGTTCGTTCCTTTAGCAAAAAGGTCTGGTCATAACTCGGTGCCTGGACTGTTGAGTTGGCCGGCCGACTCGACCTGATCAAAATGCGTTTACCGAAGGATGGACCATTAATAAGGAAATAGGTCTGGGTATCGGATTCCGGCGTGTCGATTCCCTTACCCATAAATTCGATATAGTCGCCATTCGGGCCGACGTGTATTGCCTGCTCATTGCCCTGAAGGTAAAGCTGCCATCGTGTGTGGTCGGAATTAACGTCGAACCCACCCGTTTGGAGTTCCTCCCGCGTTACGCGATGCATGCCAACCTTTTTTACACCAATGCGGACGCCCGGCTGGGCAACGACCCAACGATGACCGATCGGATCCGGGACAGTAAAGCCTGAATTGATCTCAGAAATAAGCGACTTTGGCGGATTGAGGTGAGCATCGATGGTGTACCTGTTCAGGGACGGAGCGGCGAGCCTCTGAGTCTCAGCATCGAAGCCATCGATCGATGATAGATCGGTGACGATTTGTGGAGCAAAAGCCGTTGATGTAATTATTCCGCCGTCGTTCGAAACGGCGTCGATCACATAAGCGGAACCGTCCCGGCCTAGCGGATCAACGAATGAGTATGTCTCACCATAGACCGGCCCCGATCCGAATAATAGAGACGACCCACCGAGGATCTCCTCATTCACCACGTTCTTGCCGTCACCGTCGACCCGATAGATCGTGAAGCCAAAATTATCGCGTTCGACAGCCATTTCCCACTTGAGAAATGCCGCCGAACCGTCCGTGTAGGCTCGTGTCGACAGGAACTCGGTGGCCCTCGGAGTGGCCGGCGTTTCCGAACGCTCGATCTCAAGGCCCTTTTGGGGATCCCGCGTCATTCGCTGAGCTACCAAAGGAAGGCTGCTGAACAATAACGAACTCAATATAAATATAGATGCAAATGTCTTTTTCATTACGTTACTCCCAAAAAGCGATTGGCGGACGGGCCCGAAAGAAATGTGTACAGTCTGACGTAAGACCGGGGTAACATTTGCGAAAACTTCTCCGCAAATGTGGCCTACTTGTACGCAATCTTCATGATAAAAGGCTAACTCCCCGACAAAACCAAAACTGTTCGACTAAGCGGCCGCGGTCCCGCTGTTTTAAACTATCAATTGCCGCAAAACATACGACAGAATGCCGCCACCCGTATAATATTCAAGCTCGATGGGTGTGTCGATCCTAAGAATGAGCCCGGCTTCGTCAGTCGTGCCATCAAGCCTATGGATCTTTAACATTACAGGCTGCATGGGCCGAACATCCACGCCTTCCAGTCCGATCAGGTCAAATGTTTCAGTACCGTCTAATTTCAATTCTTCGGCATTCTGGCCCGTACTGAATTGAAGCGGCAAAACTCCCATGCCGACAAGATTTGACCGATGAATACGTTCGAATGATTCGGCGATCACGGCGTCGACGCCCATGAGTCGAGTTCCTTTGGCGGCCCAATCTCGTGAGCTGCCGGTGCCATACTCTTTACCTGCAAAGATCAAAAGCGACGTTGCGTCCTCTTTGTATTTAACGGCCGCGTCAAAGATCGGCATTTGCTCGCCGTCGGGCTGAAACTTCGTGTAACCGCCTTCGACCGGCGAAACCATAAGGTTCTTAATTCGAACGTTTGCAAAGGTTCCGCGAAGCATTACACGGTCGTTACCGCGACGTGACCCATAGGAATTGAAATCCTCCGGCGCGACACCCTTTTCCTGCAAATAAAGCCCCGCGGGTGAGTTCGCTTTGATCGCACCAGCCGGCGAAATGTGATCGGTGGTGACCGAATCCCCAAAGATCGCCAACGCCTTTGCACCAATAAAGTCCGAAAACCTACCGGTTTCCATTGAAAAGTCGTCAAAAAACGGCGGCTCCTGAATGTAAGTAGACTCGGGATTCCATTCGTAGATGGTGCCGACAGTGGATTCAATATCATTCCAAAGCGGATTTTGCTCGGCGAATTCGCTGTAGAGACGACGATAGACCTCCGGATCGTAGGCATTCTTAAGGAGATCGTTTACCTCATCGAGTGACGCCCAGATATCTTTCAGGTAAACGTCGTTGCCGTCGCGGTCGACTCCGATCGGTTCCAGGTTGACATCACGAATGACGGTACCGGCCAAGGCAAAGGCCACCACGAGCGGCGGAGACATTAGGAAATTCGCCTTGATATTCTGATGAACGCGGGCTTCGAAGTTTCGGTTTCCGGATAGAACCGAAGCGGCGATCAGGTCATTTTCAACGACCTCTTGTTCGATCGCGGGGTCCAACGGACCCGAATTACCGATACACGTGGTACATCCGTAGCCGACAAGGTTAAATCCTATTTCATCCAGGTACTGCTGCAAACCTGCCCTTACTAGATACTCGGTAACAACCCGTGAGCCCGGTGCGAGCGACGTTTTGACGTACGGAGGAACCTTCATTCCTAATTCCGAAGCTTTCTTCGCGACCAGGCCGGCCGCAAGCATGACCGCAGGATTCGAAGTATTCGTGCATGACGTAATCGCCGCGATCAGTACGTCCCCATTACCGATAGTCGTTTTGATCTCGGGCTCGCCGTTAAGGTCACCCTCTACACGGTCCGGTGTTGGCCGATTGTTGATCATCTCGACTTCGGTAGTGACACTTGTATTTCGCTCGCTCACATCGTCGAGTACCGGAAGCGGAATGGATCGGCCTGACTGTTCCCCGCCGCCATTAGACTGGGCCGAAAAGCCGCCCATCTTCACCATCACTCGCCGATCGAGATCCGCAGCCGTCTTGCCAAAACCACCTTCGGAGACAGCCATACTGAACAACTCTTTGAAACGATCATCAAGACTTTCGAGGTTGATCCGGTCTTGTGGGCGTTTTGGCCCTGCAACTGATGGCTGGATAGACGCAAGATCGAGGTCATAAACGACCGAGTAATCAATGTCGCCGTCCTGCGGGATGCCGAACATCTCTTGGGCTTCGTAGTAATTCCTTATCGTTGATATTTGTTCTTCGGTACGTCCCGTTGCGGCAAAGTAATCGAGCGTTTTTTCATCAGTTCCGAAAAAGCCCATTGTCGCACCATATTCCGGCGCCATATTAGCAATGGTCGCTCGGTCGGTCGCATTGAGAGCCATGGCCCCAGTACCAAAGAACTCAACGAATTTGCCCACCACATCGGCCTTACGGAGCATTTCCGTAACGCGGAGCACCAGGTCTGTCGCGGTTGCTCCCTGCGAGAGTTGGCCGGTGAGGTTAACGCCGACTACATCCGGTGTCAGGAAATATACCGGCTGGCCCAGCATTCCGGCCTCCGCCTCGATACCGCCCACGCCCCAACCAACGATGCCGACGCCATTGATCATCGTAGTATGCGAGTCGGTCCCCACAAGCGTATCCGGGAAATAAACGCCGTCTCTTTCAAAAACACCCTTAGCGAGATATTCGAGGTTCACCTGGTGAACAATACCGATCCCCGGCGGCACAACGCTAAAGCCGTTGAACGCCTGCGTTCCCCATTTCAGAAATCGATATCGCTGCTCGTTCCGCTTAAACTCCATTGCCATATTCCGCTGATAAGCAGCTTCGCTTCCCGCAAAATCGACCTGGACAGAGTGGTCTATGACAAGGTCAACCGGCACGAGCGGTTCGATAATGTCGGGATCCTTGCCAAGCCGCTGAACGGCTGAACGCATTGCCGCAAGGTCGACCAAGAGCGGAACGCCGGTAAAATCCTGTAGAACAACGCGTGCAACGACAAACGGGATCTCGGTCGAACGTTCGGCTTTTGGCTGCCAACCAGCAAGGTCGCGAATATTTTGTTCAGCCACCTTCTTTCCGCCATCAAAATTCCTCAACACGGACTCCAGAACGATCCTGATAGAGACCGGAAGCCTCGAGACAGTACCGATGCCTTCCTTCTCTAGTTGCGGCAACGAGTAGAACGAGGCGTCATTCCCGTCGCCGGTTTTAAACGACTGTAAGGTATTAAAAAGGCTGTTTGTCATAAATCTGTTAGTTTTAGGGCGGCCTTGGGCGATCTCCGAGCAAGAGTACCGACCATCGCAACCATTGATTATAGCATGGAAATCAAACCCATCTCGCCAAAAAGTTTCAATGCCACGGCAGTTTTGCTTTCTTCCAGACCGAACCCAAACGCGACTGCCAAAGCGGAACCGCAACTGTCTCCAGAAGGCCGTTCGACCGATGCGTTCCATGTTCGTCTGCTCTTATCGAAACGTCCGCGATGTATCGCTTAAAAGATTCGCCGCATCGGATCGTTTTCACCGGTGCGATTCGCATCTCAATCTCATTACCCGCGGTAACGTGAATGGGTGAGCGTCCTCGATCGAAAAGTCCGACGTCGCCAAATGCAAATTCGGCGGGAAACGACTCGATCTCGCCGTCGCGAACCAGCACGAGCGTATTGGACGGCCGCTCCGCGCTTCGCGACCAGTAGCGAAAGAAAATGGTCGTCACGTCTGCAAAATGAGCTCGGCACCATAGCCATTCCCGGCTGGCCGCGATCATATCGGACGAACTCGACCTTTGATCATGAAACCCGGTCCCGCGGAAGTGGTTGATGCTGCGAACCTTACCGCTCTTCTCTGTGATCATCAACCGCCCCGACACATCAGCCCGCGGGGCAGCGAGATTCCACTTAAGATCTGCAAATGGCAGATCGGGGGCGTCCGGTAGAAGGTTGGACTCCACCGAAAGCCACTCCAGATTTGCCTTTAGCCGGCCGCCGTTCTCCAGCTTCAGATCGAGTTCGACCGAGTATCCGGAGCCGTATGGAGCGGTGGTATGTACAAAATGCGGCTCTTCCGCATCGCCGGAAAGGTGAAAAACATTTCCTATGTCGACCTCGGAAGATAACTTGTGAGATGCCCGACAGATGGCTTTTCCATCAACGAAATAGGAAAAGAAAACCGTGCGGTCGGTTTCTTCGGTCGAATCGGCCGCGGTCGAAGCCAGCAAAGACAACTCGGGCCTATCTGCAACAAAGACGATGACCATTGCTTCGCGGCCGTCATCAGAGAGCGCGTCGAAATGCCAGCGGACATGACGCTCGCCGGATATCTGGTCGGCCCAGGTACCGTCGGCGGTGCTTGACCATAACGCAAGCTTCGTCTCTGACAATGCGTTAGCGGATTCGATCATACTGATCAACTAAATGTTGCAAATACAGTACTAGAATGGCAAATGTTTAGATTTATGGCAAACATTTTCCGTCGGAATGAATCTCTACACTGGTCTCTTCCTGATACAATTCAAAATAAGTCGAGGAACAAAGATGAATATCGGAACTAGAATTGGCCTGATCGCATTGGTCGCGGTCGTTGGTGTATTTGCAATTGCCTGCCCAAAACGTGTGAGTATCGCTGAGATACAGGCGAATCCGTCGCGATATAGCAACAAAGACATAGCCGTCGCAGGCGTTGTCCGCGACAGTTATGGCGTCAACGTACCGGGAACACCGATTCGGGGCGGTGCGTATAAGATCGATGACGGCACCGGCACACTTTGGATCCTCACCGATGATATCGTCCCGAATAAAGGTGCCGAGCTCGGCGTACAGGGTCGGATCGGCAGTGGCGTAAGCTGGAGCGGACGAAATTTCGGCCTTGGCATGATGGAAAAGGAGCGCAAATTCCGCAAACGCTGACATCTCTATGGATCGTCTTACCGCCGAATTAGACGTCAGGTTCTTCAACATTCACGAGCGGTCAACCGCATTGATCAGCAAGCTCGATGCGGATGTGCTTTTTGAGTCGCCGCGACAACTTCCGCCTGGAATTACCGGATTTTCCTTTGGCGAATGTGTAGTTCGTTCGGCTGCGGCCGTGGAGCAGACGATGGGCGGCATTACTACGCGGCTATGGGACGACCCGTTTGAATGGACTCTTCCCGAGGAACTTGCAACGCCGCAGAAAGTGCTGGATTACCTGAAGGTCGTAGAGGAGGGCCGAGCGATGGCGTTCAAGTTTATTCGAAATGACGGCGATCTGCTAAAGGAAATACCGGCCCCGATCAAGATCAAAACTTTGTTTGCTGTACTGCTTGATTCGCTTGCCAAGGCCGAGCATTATCAGGGCCGGGCATTTTCCATATTTCAGTTCTTCTCTGACTCGCGTCTGCCTGGCGCCAATTGAGTCAAAAATTGCATTCTGAACTTATTCGTGAAAGAATTCGTAAGTTTTCGGGTAACGAAAGTACCGGATCATCAACTCGACCAATAACGGAGAAGTTTAATGCATTGTCCTCGCTGCGGCCAACAACAGATCTCAAACGAAACTAAATTCTGCTCTCGGTGCGGGTTTCAGCTTCACCTAGTTGCAAACCTTTTGGCGAACGACGGGACCATTCCCGAGCTAAATGAGCTCGCGCGGACAAAAGGTGGCTGGTTTACACGAAAGAACGGCCTGATCTTTACCCTGCTCTGGTTCATTGTGTGGGTGATGATGTTTCCGGCGTTCTTTGGGATCGGCGGCATTGACGAGCTTGCAGCGGTTTCCGCAGTTTTCGGCGTCTTTTCTACAATGATGCTTTTTGTTATTTCCCTCGCAGTTCTTAAAAAAGGCTCGAAATTCCAAGGTAATGACTCTCTTACCACAAAGTTTTCGACAAGGCCGGAGATTCACGGTGCGCATTCTGCCGGGCAATTGCCACCGCAGCAGAGCATTCCTGCCGAACAGTACGCTTCTCCGGCCGGTTCGTGGCGTACTCCTGATACCGGTGAACTAGCTTCCCGGTCGAGCGTCACGGAAAACACGACCAAATTGCTGCAGAAAGAGGAGAATCGATAACGATATGCACTGCCCGAAGTGTGGATAGCAACAATCGGAAAATGGAACGACACAAATGAATTGGTCGCCACGCCCAGCAGTGTCACGGACCCGACGACCAAATTGCTCCACCGCGATACCGAAGGTCAATAACCGATAGCTTCCCCGTCGCTTCGTGAATCTATAGCGCCAAACTTCGTCCCGTCCTCACCGATCATTATCCCGGTTGCCGAAGCAATATTGCCGGGCCGCGGAGCCATTTTGTGGCCCAACGAATTCAGGATGTTGATCGTATCAGGTGAAAGGCCAAAGGGTTCGTGCAGAGTCTGATCGGGCAGCCACTGATGATGAATACGCGGCGCATCTATCGCTTGCTGAATATTCATGTCGTGATCGATAACGTTTATCACCGTCTGGATAACCGCTGAGATGATCCGTGGCCCGCCCCGTGCTCCCACAGCGAACCAAACAGTAGCATCTTTTCGTAATACGATCGTCGGCGTCATTGACGAAAGCGGTCGCTTGCCACCCTCGACCTTATTGCGTTCGCCCTGAACAAGCCCGAAGAGATTCGGCTCGCCAGGCCGGGCGGCGAAATCATCCATTTCATCGTTCATCAAGATCCCGGTTCCCTTGATCGTCACTCGGGAGCCGTAGAGGTCATTGATGGTGTACGTATTCGAGACCATCGTCCCGTCGCGATCAACTACCGTATAATGTGTGGTCTCTGTGCCTTCGCTGCCTGCCGGTTCACCGAACTTGATGACCGAACTAGGCGTCGCTTTTTTCAGATCGATCGATGCTCGGCGGAACTCCGCATATTTCTTATCGATCAGTGGGATCGCGGGAACATCGGCAAAATCAGGATCAGCCATATACTCGGCCCGATCGGCAAAGGATCTACGCGATGCTTCGGTCAAAACGTGCAGCTTCGCCGCCGAGTTGTGGCCCATCGCTTTGATATCATATGCCTCAAGCATATTTAGAACCTGAAGCAAAACGATCCCGCCGGAACTGGGCGGCGGCATCGATATTATTTCGTGGCCTCGATAGGTGCCGCGGATCGGCGCCCTTTCTTTTGCACGATAGTTCTTTAGATCTTCGAGCGTGATCAGGCCATTATTGGCCTTCATGTCGGCGGCTATCAACTCGGCAGTGCGGCCCTCGTAAAACTCCTTTGCTCCGTTCTTTTCGATACGGGCAAGTGTCTGGCCCAGCTCGGGCTGCTTGAAAAGTTCGCCTTCTTTGTAAAAATCGCCGTTGCGAAGGAAGATCCGATTGCTGTCAGCGTATTTCTGAAGATTTTCGCGATAGGCCACGGCCAACTCGGCCAACCGGTACGAGAGCACGTAACCATCATTGGCAAGCTTTCTGGCCGGAGCAACCAGATCAGACCAGCTGATCTTTCCGGAACCGTACTTTTTATGTGCAAGTTCGAAACCCGCCAGGGTTCCGGGAACGCCGGACGCACGGTAGCCGATGGTTGAGCTTCCTTCGCCGCGAATAAGTTCGCCTTTGTCGTTTACATAAATGTCGCGATGAGCCGCGGCAGGTGCCATTTCGCGGTAGTCAATAGCGTAGGTTTCGCCATTTTTTTTACGAATCACCATGAAACCGCCGCCGCCAATATTGCCCGCCTCCGGATACACGACTGCTAGAGCGATGCCAACGGCGATCGCTGCATCAACCGCATTACCGCCGCGTTTCATAATGTCCACACCGATCTGAGAAGCCAGTGGATGCTGGGATGCGACCATGGCATTCGAGGCGCGGACGGGTTCGCGAGCTGCAGAGTATGCAGTGGCAGTTACTGGAAGGACCGAAAGAACGATCGAAAATACCCAGATCATTCCGAGAGGAAACTTAAGCTTTCTTCGATTCATAACGGAACTTTACCAAACCTCGCTATGCCTAACAAATCCCGTAAAACCTATTCGAAGCATCACTTCCAATACTTGTTCAAAACCGATATATTCATATTTCGTATTCCAGACCCCGATTCTACGAGACTCCCCGTGCGCTAGCGTACAAGGTGGACCAACGAGACCAATGCGTATTCGACGATTTTCAGCCAACCCCCTCGTAAAGTCGATCGTGCAGGTTCCGGGTCGCCTCCGGCGGTCGTTGGTCGGATATCGTTTGGTTGCCTATCTCGCCGTTATCGGCCCGGGAATCATCGCCGCAAATGCGGGAAATGACGCGAGCGGCATCGCCACCTATTCGTCTGTCGGCGCAGCCTACGGATATTCCCTTTTATGGGTCTTTATCCCGATGTTCGTCAGCTTGATCATCGTCCAGGAGATGTGTGTTCGAATGGGCGTCGTTACCGGCCAGGGCCTAGCGGACCTCATCCGTGAACAATTTGGCGTTCGTTGGACGACGTTAGTAATGCTCGCCTTGTTCATTGCGAATACGGGTGTGATCATCTCCGAGTTCGTAGGCATCGCGCAGGCCGCCGAATTGCTCGGTGTCTCGCGTTTTATTGCGGTACCGGTAACCGCCATTCTTATTTGGTGGTTGGTCGTTCGGGGAACTCAGAAACGGGTTGAGGGAGTATTTTTGGCGATGTCGCTAGTGTTCCTTTCCTATATCGTTTCTGCGTTTATTGCGAAACCTGACTGGAGCGACGTAGGAAGGGGTTTCGTGAGCCCGTCCATCTCGTTCGATACTGTCTATCTTTTTATGATCGTCGCCCTGATCGGCACTACCATCACCCCGTTCATGCAGGTCTATCTGCAATCGTCAGTTGTCGAAAAAGGGCTTGATCGCGATGATCTTCATCTAGCCCGAATAGATGTTGTGCTCGGGACGACCCTTGCCATCATTGTTGCGGCCTTTATCCTGATCTCGACCGCCGCCACGCTAAACGTTCAAGGTATAACTGAAGTCGATTCAGCGGCGACTGCAGCTGCCGCACTTGTTCCCGTAGCAGGAGTCTACGCCAAGTATCTATTCGCTATCGGTCTTTTCGGTGCCGCGATGATCGCGATGGGCGTGCTTCCGTTGGCTACAGCGTATTCGATGAGCGAGGCACTTGGTTTTGAGAAAGGAATATCACGAACCTACCGCGAAGCTCCACTGTTCATCGGCATCTTCACCGCACTTCTGGTGATCGGGAGCGTTGTCGCTCTGATACCGGGTATTCCGCAAATTAAGTTACTCGTCTTCACACAATGTGTTAATGGACTGCTGCTTCCATTTATCCTCGTCGCGATCGTAAAGCTCGCGAGCAATACTGAGATTATGGGTGAATTTGGCAATTCCCGGGTCTTCAATATTGCGGCGTGGACAATTACCGCAGTCGTATCAGTGCTGTCGTTCCTTTTGATTGGATACACGATTGCTGATATGGTCTAGGCGTTCTTTTTGATATGGCTCCGGTATCATTCAAACGCAAACTCGTCTTTTTTCTCGGATATACGTCCGTAATCTTAACCTTACTAACTCTCCTTCCGTTCGTTGAGGCAGCTGGCGCAGAATACTTTGCCGCCGAACTTTCGAACGGCAGCCCGGACAACGCGAGCCGAACCGGCCAGCTATCCGCGACAACGATCAGTTTCATAATTAACATCTTTCACGTCGCCAAGATCATCCTTTGGATGGCACTTGTGATCGGCATAGTCCGGTTCGTCAGCTATCTGGTATTTTCGACGGCACTCCGAAAAAGCGGGCAATCTGAGATCTCGGCATTGGTGCGGACGGTGATGTCGATAGTCGTTTACGTCCTGGCGTTCTTCGTTATCTTTCAATCACAGTATCCAAACGTTCAACTCGCTCCACTCTTTACCGGCTCAACCATCATCGGCATCGTCGTCGGACTGGCGCTGCAGGACACGCTAGGAAATCTGTTTGCAGGAATTGCCCTGCAGGCCGACCAACCGTTTCAGGTAGGTGACGTGGTATCCCTGTCGAACAATGTCACGGGTATTGTCGAAACCGTCTCGTGGCGGGGTGTAAAGATCCGCACGTTTCAGGGCAAGCTTTTGATCATTAGTAACGCCGTCCTTGGTAAAGAGACGATCGAAGTCGCGGCGCGGGATGAACAAAATGCCCGGCTTGTTTTCTTCAATTCGCTTTACAGCCAGTCACCAGCTAAGACCGCGCAAGTCGTTCGGGATGCAGTCCGACAGGTTGAGAATGTCTCGCAGCGAAAGCGGCCGATCGTCCGCATCCGCAACCTTGGCGACAGCGGGGTCGAGTGGGAGGTCAAGTATTGGTGCGAGGACTATAAAAGATATAACGACACAGACGCCGCAATCCGTCTACGTATCTGGTATGCGTTGAGGCGGGCCGGATTCGATTTTGCCTTCCCGACGCGAACGCTGATCGAGCAAAAGCCTGTCGCGGTCGAAACCTATGAAGACGCGCTCGCAACGACCGAAGAACAGATCTCAAATGTTCCGATCTTTGCACCTCTATCTGAAAAAGAGGTAACCGCGCTCGCGGGTCTATCAACCCATCAAACCTTCGGCCCGGGAGAAATGATAGTTGCCGAAGGACAACCCGGACGTTCGATGTTCGTCATCGTCCGAGGCTCAGTTCAGGTCGTTAAAGGTAACGGGCCCGAAAGACGCAAGATCGGAACACTGAAATTCAACGACTTCTTCGGTGAGATGAGTCTGCTCACAGGCGAACCTCGGAGTGCTACCGTTATAGCCGATGAGGAATGTGAGATCCTTGAGATACGCAAAGCTGCGCTCGGGCCGATCCTAGAAGCAAATCCTGAACTAGTCGAAAACATTGCCGCGATGATCGACGAACGCAATACCAAGGCAGAGGCCGAAACCGGCGAACTAAAAGCCAAAGATGGACGATCGAGGCACAAGAAGACGGTACTTGATTCGTTAAAGAAGTTTTTTGGACTATCAGGAAAAGCCGAAGAATAAAAGTGATCTGTTACTGTACGTTCTTATCGTAGATATCGTGAAGGACCTCGGTTATGGGTTTGCGGTCGGAAAACGGGTCAGAGGGCTTTGTTTTTGCCCTCGGTCTGGAGGGTTTTGGGTGGTCGTCCACGATCGAGGCACGGTTCTTATTTCCGTTGCCATCAGTGGGCTGCTGCTGTTCATAGTCTGTATATACGAACGCAACCGACGAATTCACTTCGTCGCCGGCGATCGATTCATCTATCTGCCTAACCGGTGCGGGAACGCCGGCCGCAAATTTCTCGCGGCTCTCCTCAAGCAGTTTGTGCCCGCGCAGCTTACGGGCGCGTTCTAAGGCTCTGATCGCCGACGACGTAAGCGGGGCGTCAGCCGGGTCACGCTCGATCTTCCTTAACACCTTAATGTAACTCCTGAGTTCCGGCGTCGGGTAAACGAAGTGGGATTCGTCCGCTCCTTGCCGTTCGATAACGTGAGAAAGATGACCGACGGCCGCTTTATGATCGCCGGCCTTATTATAAAGCGCCCCGAGAGCAAACCTGATCAGAGGCGGCGCAGCACTCATACGACGGATGATCTCCTCGCCGCGGTTGATCGTATCGTTTATCTCGAATCCAAACCACTTTCTATCATCGTCCCGGAGAATCTCATTAGCGGAAAGATAGAACTCAAAGATCTCGCGCGTATCGCTGCGCGTACCTTTGGCCAACATTTTTAACATCAAGAATGCAAAAACGCCGAAAAAGAAAACAACAAAGATGGGGATCTTGGCGACCACCAGCATTGACGCAACGATCCCGAAGGCGAGCAGATACTGTCCTCGCTCCTTCATTGCGGAAGGAACCCGTTTTTGTAATGCGTTATCGCTCAAACTGCTTTCCCCTTTTCTTCGTCAACGATCGGGGCGGCGTCAATCGATTTATCAAGCTCCGCCTGGTCCACCATTTCAGAGCCATCCTTTTCGGCTGATACCGGTGCCGAACCGTTTGTCTCAGCTGCCGGCTCTTCTACCCGGTGTTCCTTCGGACGCGTTTCGTCCTTCGCTTTCTCTTCCTTGCGAAATCCAAAATCTGCCATCACTCCGATGATCTTGTCAGCGACGGTGTACGGTGCATTTGCAAGATAAGTAAGCGTTTCGCTAAGAGTCATCATTTCAAGATGAACGATCTCGCCGATCTTTTTCTCAAGCGGGAGTTCAGCGAACTGCTTTCGATAATCTTCCGCTGTTACCTCGACCGGTTTGGGCGCCTTGTCCTTGGAATCCTTTGCTTTCGTCATAACTATAACTTCCCCCACTTTTTCGATCCGTGTCTGACATGCCAGCCTTTCACCTTTTTTAACTGTCTTCGAAATTGTTTCTGTCTCTTCGGACGTTGGTTCGGACAATAGTTCGGAGCCGCCGGTGATCGTCACAGTACAGGAATGCGTCTTCTCTGCCGGATCGCAGGCCGGTTCAAAACGGATGCCCAAACGGCCTGCGGCATCCTTCAAATATGTGCCAACAGGTACAACGCCTGTCAGATTTTCCGATTCAAATTTTACGTCAACTTCGTTCATGATTTCTCAACACTACTGATGCCCGCCGACGACCGACCGCATCCGCACTTTCGGCTGCGCTCCTGATGGAACGGTCACGGAGTCTGATCCGACACCCTGACACTCTTCACAATGTCCCCACATCCTGAGACTATGATGCGAAAGTTTGAACCCGTTCTGCACGGCAGTTTCTTCTTGAAGCGCTTCTATCTCAGGCGAGAAGAACTCTAATACCTTTCCGCATTCCGTGCAGATCATGTGGTCATGATGCTCGTGGTCGTAATGATGCTCGTAATAGGTCTTATTGTCGCCAAACCGAACCTCGCGTGCTAAACCGGCTTCTGTCAATAGTTTAAGCGTCCGATAAACCGTTGTATGGCCGACGTTAGGATCTTCTTTCTGCACCAGCCAATAGAGGTCTTCGCTCGTAAGATGATCTTCGGTACGCAGAAATATATCCAAGATGAGATCTCTCTGTCCCGTTCGGCGCAGGCCTGCTTTCTGAATATGTTCCAGAAAGATCTCGCGTTCTTTCGCAAACTTTTCCTTCTCTTTCTTCTCTTTCATCATGGCCTACGTACCATTATGATATCACCGCAGTTCCGTTTTTGCGACGGAAATTGCGCTTCGGACCTCATCAGCCAGCAACGGACCGAGTCCATTGAACTCCGCCAGATCCAGTGACCGTGCCGCTAACAAAAGATATACCATTATTTCATCTTTCGATGCTGTTCTCTTTAAGGATGCAATATGGCGATGAAAAGCTGCCACGTCTCCGCGGGCGAACGTTCCGGTCAAGGCTTCCTCGGTCGACTGCGATCGCAAGTTCGTAACAGTTGACGAAATTAATGGAAGTAGAAGTTCCTTCGAGAGTTCGCCGGCACCGCTTTTTTCCATCAGGGAGACCGCGAGGTCGAACAAGGCAACAACATGTCCTGCCGAAATGACCGCCGCCGCATGATACAACGCTTTATTCTCAGCAGATACCGAAAAATGTCGGCCGCCGAGGTCGTTCACCAACTCTATTGCGATCTCGACCGCTGCCGGATCACCTTCGATGCAAAAGTAGGCGTCTCTAAAGCTTGCGGATCCTTGAATCGCATCGCTGATGGAAAGAAGTGGATGGATTGAGCCGGTAACCAAACCTTTTGATTGAAGTCTTTTCAGGGCATCGGAGGCGAGTGAACCGCTTGTATGAAAGACGACCGGATGGGTCAAAAGCCTCGTTGCAAGCTTTTCCGCTGTCTGTTCGATCTGCGGATCATTTGTCGTGATGAATAATATGTCCGACGTAAGGTCGGGTGGAATCCTGTCGGTAACCGTTGGCGTCGACGTTAAGCAGCTCGCGAGCAAATCGGCCTTGGTGGGTTTGCTCGAGATCAGATAATGGATCGAATAGCCGGCGCGGTCAAGTGCGATTGCGAGAGCGCCGCCGACGCGTCCAATACCGTAAATGGAAACTGTCTTCACGCGACTAACAATACTATCGGGCAAGAAAATAATGAAGCGGCGCTTTGGCGGAATTTAGATCTCGATCAATGCAGGTTCTTTACTTTTGCGGACGGGATCGTCAGCGAAGTCGCCGGTTAGATCCATTTCGTTTGAACTATCGTCGAGCCTCGCTTCCCTATCATTACTGATCGCAGCAGTCGACGATTCACTTAGGATCGAATAAAGCACGTCCAACTGCATTTGAGAGAAACGCGGATTCTCCTCGCTGCCGGTCAAGATCTCAAGGAGGCTGAGTGCAGCGTTTGCTTCTACAGGGTTGGTCGAGTTTTCCGCAAATCTGCGGAAATTGTCAGCGAGATCCGGGACGATCGAACGCAATCGGGATCGGATCGCCCTTTGCCCGTTTGAAACCTCGCTCCATAGATCGTCCGGAAGGGTCATCCATGCGTCATATTCAGATAGCCGAAAGCCGCACAGGCACTCCGGCCTGCTGCTGAGTGCCTGTGCGACATCGAAATCGCAGTCAAGTTCATTCAGCTTTCGGCCGATCGTCTCTGCTGCCTGACGATTCTTAGTTGCCAGGACCGGAATGCTCGACAAACAGTCAAACTCCCACCAAATGTCGGTCTTCCGCAGCTGATCGAACTTTTCCTGCAGGTCGTGCGAACGCATGACATGATCGTGTCGCGTAATGAACAACTCCGAATACGACTTACGAAACTGATCCCAAAGATAACCGGTCTCGCGGTTACCGACTTCGCGTTCGTCAACCGATGTCGGCCTGAGCGAGTTTATCAGCGCGGCTCGAAGCTGTTCGAGGTCCGCATCGTCCGTCGGTTCCGTTACGGCAAGGTATGACAAGATCTCCTGCTGCATCTTAATCGATACCAATTGATCCTCTACCGCGTCGGTTGCCGCCGATGAACGATTAAATTCGTCTTCGTTGTCGAGAAAAATGTCGGCAACACGGGCGAGCGTTTCTTCCAAAAGGGTCTTCGAATCGCCCGCTGCAATGAGCGCCCGAAAGGCGTCAGCGACAACGCCTGAGGTCTTTCGCACTCGTGCGGCGCTTGACCAGTAGCCGGTACTTATCAAGCCATCAGGCAATTCGTCAAAGTTGGCCAGCACATTCGCTCTGTCCCACTCCGTGAGACATACACGGATCGCCTCCATAATACTCTCGCGATGCTTAGCGTCGTCTAGGTTTTTGATAGAAACATCGCCTGTGATGAGCTGTGCCCATTTTACGAGGCGCTTGGACGACACGCCCATCTCGACCGGTTTCGCAATGCCGACAATGTCGTCCCAAATTATCCGAAGATCCAAAGACCGGGCGTTGATTCGATCGCCCTTGGAGGTGACAAACTCGATCTTACGATTTGCGACAAGCGAGGTCAGGACCAAATGCTGGGCCTCACGGACAAGTCCGTATGGAGACTGCCGAAGCTTCGCATATACTTCCTGTAAAGAGATCGTCGCGTCACCGGTACCGTCGGCAACCATCTTTAAAACATCCGTTACATACGGGATCTTTTCGAGATTTTCGACAGATTCGGGTACACACATCCCCGCTTCGAATTTCACAAGAGCTAATGGCAGTGCGAAAGTACGCGCTAGTGTCTGTACGTCGTCTACTTTTTGTCGTGAGGTATCGTAGAGATCAGTTACCAGCTTGGACACTTCAGCCATGCCCAGGCGTTCCGCAAATTGAGGATGAAGCGGGAACCGTGTCTCGAAGAGCGGCTCGAGCATTACTGAGAAAAGCCCGGAAACGGTCGATGCAGACAACGCTTCTTCTGTAAAATTATAGTCAAATCCGTCTATGTTCAGCAGGCCGTTTGTGAGCATTATCCGCTCAACTATCTTTTCGGCCGCGACGCGGTGCGCATGAATGGATGCTCGCAAGTGTTCACCGAACTGCTCGAAAACACTGCTGTCCGTCTGGAGCAAATGATGGCGAAGAAGAGTTTCCGTATCCTCCGGCCGCAGACTGTCGGCCCGCCAGATCACGCGCGATAGGACCGGACTTGCGTCGGGCATCTCCTCCGTTTCATGGACGTTGATGATCGCTTCCCAGTCGAGAAACTCTCGTCCCTCCGAGCCAGTCGGCAAGTTCGTCGCTTCTCCGGATGTGAGCCAGTGAATGCGGCCGCGTCGCTGGCCGCCCCGCCAAAACGCCGTACATTCGCTGGAACTCGAGCCGGCCGCGACCGATTCTTCGGTAAATACCAGATCCGCAAAACGTTCCTGGAGCAGTGACTTGATCACCGTTGAAACCACTTCCGGGTCGATCGTCGAGACAGCGTCCTGCAAAGCGCTGTTTACGTTTTCCTTTGCACTTACGCGGAAACTGTAATAAGCGTCGCCTCCTTCACCCGCTGTTGACGTAATGTCATTCGGCAGAGCGGCGGAGAACATCTCGATTATGCCTTTAACTGTCGCTACTGCTTTGGCGGGCTCATTCTCGTCAAAGATCAGCATCGATGAACAAATGTCTTCAGGCGTCGCCCCTTGACCATTGAGGGAGAGAAGCAATAGGGCCTTCAGGATCAATTTCGCCTGTAAACGCTGGATGACCGGAACCTTTCCGACGACCTCGGCATTCAAACGATCGTATGCAGTAAAGGCGTCGGCAAGGTCGTCTATCTTACGAAGTGCGGATTCGGCCTTGTCAAAAACTTCGTCAAACGCGATCAGCGAATTCGCCGGACGGCCGAGGATCCGCTCGCCGGCCTCCGCCGCAAAGCTCAAAAGGGCAAAATCATGAACATACAGCCTTACGTATGGGGCGACTTCAAGAATTCCGGGATGGAGCGGATACAGCGATGAAAATCTCTGCGCGCTCCACCGGAAATTCGGAACTACCTTGCAAAAGTAGTTGTAGATCTCATTAATAACAGCCTCTTTAGCTCCATATTTCGGAAAGATATGTGTATTAACGACCTTATAGAGGTGTTCCTGATCAAGAAAATCGATTCCAAACGTCCGAACGATCGCCGAATTCGACCCGTCGGCACCGGCGATATCATCGTCAAGGGCTACACAAACGAGTGCATTCGCCGTCTTTGCGAAAGTGGCAACGCGGGCGAGCATCTCGCCGTCATTTCTCGCAACGCGACTGCCACGCTCCAGAGCCGTGTCAATAATAAGAATCAACGGGAGATCACCGGCGCGGTTGAGCGCGGCCTGGAGTATCGTTTCCGGCTCATTGTCACCGAAATCAGTATCCGACCCGTACGTCTTTTCTATCCCGTCCCGGAGCTCCTCAATAAACGTATCTTGCGACCCTCGTCTTACATTTACGAGCCGATAATGCCGCCTAAGCAAACCTTGAGCTGCAGTCGAAACATAGCTGTTCGAGATCTTGGATCGAAGTTCGGGGAGCGCGACGATGCCGCCAAATGTCGCCAGAAAATGACTTTTCCCCACCCCTCGATAGCCAGCCAGCGCCAGAGCCGCTCCCGAATGGGAAGAAATATTCGAAACTGCGTCGAGCCACTTTGCCATCAGCGCTGACGTATCATCGGTAAAGCAGTAGCTGTCCAATGTCGTCTGTGCATCGGTAGAAAAATCGCGTAAGCCCTTGTAAGGCCGGACCTCAACGATATCTTTGACCTTGTCCTGAGTTCGAATCATTATTGGTGGCCGGAGAAAAGATCGGCCATACTACGGCTATAACTTATTTGTTAGTTGAACGTTTGGTACCGGGGCGGTTTTACTGCAGTGACGCCACTTATCGACGCTCAGATAATTATAACAATTAATCTGTTGTGGCGAAAGCCTTTTATGGGATTTACGCTGAATGCCGCTGTGGCGAAAGGATTTTTCGTGATAATGCGCAACGTTTCCGTAAAAACCCGCATCAGATAAATGTTGAAACAATCGTGAAAACTCTTTAAGATACGGTTAAGATCCCGTTCTACATTTCTTGCGAGGTGGTATGCAAAATAGACTCTTGAACAAATTTGGCGCGTTCGCTCTGGCGTACGCACTATTGGTCGGCAGCGTCGGGTTCTTTCCTGTCGCTGTGGCGGCCCAAACCGCGATCCCGGATCAAGCGGTAAAGAAGGACGAAGACCCGAAATCGAAACTTGTTGACCCGTCAACAAATCGAAAGCCTCTTTCAACCTCGGAAGATCCTGCGCAGATCGGAAAAAGAAAGGTGAATAGAGGATCCGATAAGTTTTTCGGGTGGCTTGGCGGTTCACAGCAGAGGGAGATCGCCGTCGGAAGACAGCTGGCACTTGAAGTAGAACAATCGGCAAAAATGGTCGAAGACCCTATTGTTACTGAGTACGTCAATCGAGTAGGGCAAAATCTTGTGCTTCATTCCGACGCAAAGATCCCGTTTACTATCAAGGTCATCGACAGCGACGAGGTCAACGCTTTTGCGTTGCCGGGCGGATTCTTTTTTGTGAATCGGGGCCTTATTCTTGCTGCCGATAGTGAAGCGGAATTGGCGGGCGTGATGGCGCACGAGATCGCTCACGTAGCTGCCCGACACGCGATGGAGAACCAAGGCAAGCTGCAAGCTATAAATTATGGCCTTCTTGCCACAATAGTTTTTGGCGGTGGTATCGCAAGTACGGTAGCCCAGAATGCGGGCGGTTTCGGCCAGCTATTGAGTTTTCTGAAGTTTAGCCGAAATGCTGAAAAGGAAGCCGATTCGCTCGGCGTGCAATATTTATACGCCGCGGGCTATGACCCGACCGGAATGGCCACGATGTTCGAGAAGTTGAACGAAAAAAATAAGAAGAAACCGGGGACGCTTGCTAAGATCTTTTCATCGCATCCTCAGTCATTAGAACGGCGCGACCAGAGTCTTGAGCTGGTGTCCCGTTTCCCTGAAAAGGAAGAATATGTGATCACCACATCAGAGTTTCAGCGTGTTAAGGGGCATTTGATGCGGCTGACGAACGCCCGGGCCGGAGTGGTGAGTGATCTTGACGACGAAACTAACGACCGCCCGACGCTAAAGCGGCGCGACCCTGCATCACCTGATGGTGCAAACGGCACTGACCCGGCAGGAGATTCGTCGAGCTCGTCCTCCGACGGTCCACCGCAACTAAAACGCCGCGGTGAAGAACCCGCACCGGCCGCCACACCAAAGCCGTAGCGATCATTTCGATACAAACAAAAAGGGCGTTCCAAATAATTGGAACGCCCTCTTCGATGTTTGACCTTCACTCACTTACCGAGCTTCTTCTCTATACGCTTTACGTCCGCCGGAGCGGTTGCTAGCAGTAGAGCACGGCGCCACGCCGCGATTGCGAGTTCATTCATTTGCAGCTTCTGATATACATCGCCAAGATGCTCCTGGATCGTTGCCGAGGCCGTATCGTAGCGAGCCGCTTCCTTCAGGTACAATTCCGCCTTAGCATAGTCGCCTAACTTGTAATGGGTCCAACCTAGACTGTCCAGAAACGATGGATTCGTCGGATCGATCTTGACGGCCAGCTCGATCATTTCGCGTGCTTCTTCCAGTCTTTCGCCTCGTTCCGCAAGAAAATACCCAAGGTTGTTAAGCGCGATCGGGTTTCTAGGCGTCTGTTTCAGGATCCCGCGAAGCGTTGACTCAGCTCCGACAAAGTCACCGGCCGTATTGAGGGCAGTAGCGAGCGTAAGATTGGCGATCACTTTTCGTTCGTTCCCCTGGGCCGCCTGGAACGCGCGACGCGCAACCGCGGCTGCCTCCTTTCCGCGGTTTGCCTGGGAATACAAAGACGAAATAAAGAGGAGATCGGAAAACTCATCTCGAGGGAGCGATTCGTTCGCCCGGCCCGTTTGCGATTGTCCTGCCTTTATCTGAGCCTCGACCAAGCCGACCGCTTCATCGACACGGCCGAGTTCTGTTAATAAGGTGGCTTCGAGGCGGAAAAGACCGACATCTCCGGGAGCTTTCTTTCTTGCAGCACGTACGATCGCAAGCGCGTCCGATTTCTTTCCTGTCTCACGCAGATATGTAATCAAGAGCCGATCTGAAAAAAGATCGTTCGGCCCAAACAGCTCGGAGGCAAACTGAAGCGTTCGTCGAACGGCGCGTTCATTGTTCTGTTGCCTCTGCACCCTGACGAGCCTCCCGATGACCTCCATTGCAAATTCGCGGTCTTCATCGGTTATCAGCCCAACATCGCGTAATCCGTAAGCTTGGATCGCCTTCTGATACATCGTTTCCGACTCGGCCGCACGGTCAGGTGAGGCGATCAAAAAGTCTCCAAGAGCCATCCAGATCGGTGCCGCGACCTCGGGGTTCGTTGATTCGGCGGCCTCTGCAGCACTTTTTATCACCGCAACGCCTTCGTCAAGACGGCCGCTTTTCGAGTAAACGCGAGCTAATACGTTCAGCAACGAGATATTCGTAGGGTTTGCATAGACGGCCTGCTGAAGGGATTCAATGGCCGAGGACGCTGCGTCGCCTTCGGCACTTTCGACTGCGTCACGAAGGATCTCGATCGCTGTTGTATTGTCCGGATTCTCGGCAACAACCAAACTCATTGTCTCGATCGCCTCTTTTACACGCCCGGCCTGCAGCAAGGCAGGCCCGAGTTTTATTGATGCACTGTCCGCCGAGAGATCCTCATTGGGGCCGAGGACCAGCCGATAAAACTGCGAGTCGATGGGTGTCGCCGAAGCGATCCATTTTTGAAGCGCGTCAATGCGAGCTTCCGGTTCCCTAAGCCGCTCGTAGAAAGCACTCAGGAATGCCCAACCCTCTGCATTTCGTGGATCCATCTCGACGACCTTTTTCCATTCGGCGATCGCTTTGGCTCCGATATCGCGGTCATATGATTTCGTCGCCAGACGGCTTTTGTATGAATATAAACGGGCGAGCAATCGGCGGGAACCAAAGTTATTCTCGTCCAACCTGATAGCGATGGCGGCCAGCGCCATGGCCTCTTCAACCGACGTCTCGCTGGGACTTAGGCTGATCTCCAACTCGGCCAGTGCCGTGTAGGCTTCTGCAAGGCCCGGATCTATCTCGACCGCCTGTCGAAACGCCTCACGCGCGAGCCGGATGCTGTTCGAAGCTCGGGTGCCGCTTCGGGTGCGGCCGGCCGCCCACGTGTGTCGTTGGCCCTCTAGGAGCCTGGCGAGCGATGCGGAACGAGCCTCAACAGTGACCGGAGCGGCTTTATCGAACGAACCAGCACGCTCGGCAAGCACTACCGAAAGTCGCGGCGTAGGCGAGGGCTGGGCGTCCGTGCCGGGTGCTTGAGCCGCACCATAGACGGAGCCAAATACAAACAAAACGAACGAGCCAAATTTGCTTATTGATCTCATAGAGAATTACGTCGACGGTTAGGAGTTTAGACGAGAAGAGCGGCCCGCCATCGAACCGCTCTTCGTTATACCAAATAAAAGACCTCGCACAATAGCGCCTAATTCTCGTCGGGTTTTGCTTGTGATGCGGCAGGAGCGGGCGTTGCCGTTGGGCTCTGGCGCTGGGATATCACGGTTGTCAGCGATTGCGGGATCTGATTTGTAAGAATATCACCCTGATTTTCGATGATCTGATCTATCAATTCGAATTTTTCACTGTCAAAGCTACGGGTCATTAGGACACCGTCCTTATCGATCGTCATTGGGTAAATACCGAAGAACTGATTTCGAAAGTTTGCGAAGAATGAAGCATCCTCGGGCGGGAGAACATTCATTCTTTCCGGATTCGGTTCAGGAATCGTGGCACCGATGAGCCCGAGTTGTTCTTTCGACTTGTCCAAGTACGAACTGTTCGGATAGTCGGCCACGATCTGCTGCAGATATCGTGCTGCCTGGTCTGTCTCTTCTTCTACAATGTACGTGACCGCAAGCTTGTATAGCACTTCATCCAGATATCCGAAGTTCGGATACTTTTCGATGATCTCCCGATATCGCGATTGGGCCCCTTTAAGTCCGCCCTTTTTCTGATCGACCGAGAGGTTGTAGTAGTAGTTCGCAATGATCAGATTGTGCGAACCGAGATTATTTTGAACCTCTTTAAGTCGGAGTTGGGCTTCGGGTATTAAGAACGAAGTTGGGTAGTTTGCCATCAACGCCTTTAGACGTACCTCGGCACGCCGTGCACGGGTCGCGTCGCGGTCCGGAAGTCCGATCTGACGCATTTCCGATTCGGCGATCTTCAAGACGACTCGATCTGCCAACGGATGGGTCGGGAAAAACGTAAGCCAGTCCTGATAAGCTGCGATCGCCTGTATCAAAGCACTTGTCGACCCTTCAAGGAAGAAGGAGTCAGCGACCGCCAACTTTGACATCGGCAGATACGGCGAGTCGGGATACGTTGTTATTATTGTCTGGAACAACAGTCGTCCCACGTCAAAGTTCTTTTTCCGAACTTCGCGGGTTGCGACAATGAATAATTCTCTGTCACGGCCCGGCGAAACAGCACCGATCAACTCATCGTACTCGTCATTACCACCGCCGCCGAAGATGCCGAGAAACTTCTTTTTCTTTTTGATCTCGCGTGGTTGGCCAACGGTCGATTCAGGATTTGCTCGTGCTGTGGCTGTTTCGACCAGTACAAGATCGGCTCTGGATTGGAGGTCGGTAACGGCAGCCTCAAGTTGATCGATCTCCGACATCTCATATTTTTCAGACCTGTCCAACTTGCCGCGAAGTTCGTTGACACTACTCTGCAACGCAGAGGCCTCTTTTTCGATCGACCGAAGTCTCGACGTTGGCGAATCGGGATTTTCACGATCAGCTTTCGAATCCTTGTCCTCAGCACGAAGAGCGGAGATCGAACTAGTTGCCGAACGGCGAACCGTCTCAAGCTTCTGACGCATTACCTCGAGCCGCTGTGATGGCGAACCGTCGCCCGGCGTAGCCTGGCCCAAAGAAAAATGTGCAAGCCCAACACCGATCAACAGCGAAAATAGAGCTATCCGCGATAAAACTGTCTTCATAATTACTCCAAAATCAATTCGGACCCATAGCACTGGCTGCTAGACCCAAACCGTTCCTTTCTCCAAAAAACTCCGGACGGCGTCCGTTGGGTTCCCGGACCCATATACCGCGGAACCCGCAACTGCAATATCCACGCCGGCATCGATCACGTCCGCGACGTTTTCGAGATCAATACCGCCGTCGATCTCGATCTGTGTGTCAAGGCCCGCTGCACTGATCATCGCCTTTAGCCGTCTGACCTTACCGAGGCAGGTCGAAATGAACGTCTGGCCCCCGAAACCCGGATTTACCGACATTATCAAAACAAAATCGGCAAACGGCAATGCTTCTTCGAGTGCCGTCAGTGGCGTCGCAGGGTTAATGGCGATACCCGCCTTCGCCCCGTGCTCTCGGATCGAAGTAAGCGTCCGATGCAAGTGCGGATCGGCCTCAACATGGACCGAGACCATATCTGCGCCCGCATCCGCAAATTCGGCCGCATATCGACTTGGCTCAACGATCATCAAGTGGGTATCGATGATCATATCCGTGATCTTTCGGATCGAACGAACAACCGGCAGCCCGATCGTAATATTTGGGACGAAACGACCATCCATCACATCAACGTGAAGGATGCGGGCACCTCCCGCGCGAACGGCCTCTATTTCCTCAGCCAGCCGCGTAAAATCGGACGAAAGTATCGATGGGGCTATGTCAAACATACCTGCAGAAGTCTCAATGCAATTTGGTTGCCTTCGAGGCGATTTCCGTTGCTTCGAAGCAAGATACACATTTACGGACGCGGGGTCGACCTCGGCCGGACATCGCCCGCAGCAGGCTTTGTAGGCGGCACTGGCGTCGGTTTGGCTACGGGCGGCGATGAAGTATTTCGATTTGGCCTGTCGCCTGTCGTACCGCCATCTCGCCGCCCGGCATCATCACCGGTCGCAGGCGTATTGGATGTAGCCGTATTACTGCTCGCCGAAGTAGCTGTATTCGCTATGACATCACGCTTTGTATCTGCAATTTTCTTATTTGTGTTGGAGTTTGCGTTCGTATTGGAAGCAGCTCGAGCTTTCTTCGGCTTGTCGGAGATCATCTCTTCTATTTTCTCTGTATCATCCGAATCAACATCTTCCTGAAGCGTCTTCGGCACTTCTTCGCCCGGGCCGCCCGACATGCTTACTACAACACGGATGGTTTGACCGGACTTCACCGTTTCGCCCGCTCGCGGAAGCTGCTCAAGTACAGTGTTGATCTTTTCGTTGCTCGGCCGATCGGCTCGCCTTTTCAATTTAAGGCCGAGCGCGGCGAGTTCCTTTTCGCTTTCGACAAAGTCTTTGCCGACGATCTCAGGTACCTTTATCTCCTCGCCGGAAAGCGACATGTAGACCACGCCGGCCATGCCTGCCAAAAAAGCAAGAAGCATGATCGCGATAGTAGCAAGCCGCCCAATTGCACTTAGCCCTGTCCGGAAAATATTCATTTATTCCAACTCCAAGCTCAAAAGTTTAACATCATTACGACACTCAACAAACCGTAAATCATTGAGTTCGACGAAGTGAAGCGATAAAAAATCCGTCAATTCCATCCCGATCAGGAAAGGTCCTTGCGAAGCCTTGCTGTGTATGAAACCGTACCGGAACATCTGGTAAAAGAGGCTCGAAGCTGTACCGTTCGCCTTTTTCGGCGAGAAACGACTCTATAACGGCTTCATTTTCTTCGGTTTCGAGGGAGCACGTCGAATAGATCAGTCGTCCACCTTTCTTAACCATTTTGGATGCAGAACTAAGTATCCTTAGTTGTTTCGACTTTAATAGTTCAGGATCTTCAGGACGCAGTGAATATCGGATCTCAGGATTGTGCGAAAGCGTCCCGGTACCGGTACACGGCGCATCAACCAGAACGACATCAAACGCTTCGGGAGTCAACGGCAGGTCCGATTCCGCATCGAAGATTACTGGATTAACGTCGCGAACTCCTTGCCGCTCGCAACTCTGGTTCACGAATGAGAGCCGTTTTTCGTTAATGTCCCCCGCAACGATCCGGCCAATACCGCCCTCGTGTCCAATGGCAACGAGAGTCGTTTTACTTCCCGGAGCCGAACAGACATCGAGAAATGTCTCCTCAGGCGACACACGAAGGCTGTGGGCAATAAGCTGAGAGCCTTCGTCCTGAAAATAGATCAATCCATCATCCGCTGCCGAACGAAGTTCCGGTGAGTTTCGGTTGGCCACGAAACCGTCCGGAACCAGATCCGAGACGTCGACACTACCCAGTTCCGCAGATACGTTGAATTTCGTCTCGTGCGCCTTCCGCGTCAGGCGAAAACTGAGCGTGGGCTGAATATTGGCTGCATCCGCCAATGAAATCGCTCGTTCCCGTCCGAATTGCTTTTCCCAGCGTTGCATCAACCACAGCGGTATTGACTCCATCACAGACGCTTCTTCGATCTCGCCTTCAAATTTGAGAGACGCCGTTTCGCGCGTCGAGCGCCGGAGAATAGCATTCACAAAGCCTTTTGCAGAACGTTTCTTGGCCGCCGCAACAAGATTGACGCTTTCGTTTATCGCGGAATGAGCAGGGACGCGATCGAGAAAGAGCAATTGAAAGAGCCCAAGCCGGATCGCCATTCTAACGTCGAGATCCAGTTTTTTGTTTGAGGAAAAATGATCGATGATCCGATCGAGATACATCCGTTTTCGCAGGACGCCGAAGGTGAGTTCGTACATCAGGCCTCGATCGCGGGCCTCCATGTCTTCTCCGAAATGGGACAACAGAACTGATGAATATGCTGCTTCGGTCTCTATTCGGGTGAGGATCGTGAATGCGGCCATTCTTGCCGATGAAATATTCATTTGGATCCGAATGACGAGCGTAGATGCTTATCAACCTGCGAAGCATCCGGCCCGCTCCCGCGTTTCAGTTCGGAATCGACCGAGATGCGGCGGTCAAAGACAAAGCATTCACCGTCCCAAAGCGATTCTTTCTCCGGGATCGACTCCAGGTAACGAAGGATGCCGCCCTCAAGCTGGAAGACCTCGCGAAAACCCTGTTCGAGCAAATAAGGTGCAAATTTCTCGCATCGAATGCCGCCGGTGCAATACATCGCGATCTTTTTATCTTTGTCGCCTGAAAGTGCCGAATCAACGAAATAGGGCATGTCGCTGAATTTTTCGACCTTTGGATCGATCGCCGAACGAAAACGGCCTGCCGCCACCTCGTAATCATTTCGTGTGTCGAGCACGATGACGTTTGGGTCACTGATCAACTCGTTCCATTCCTTTGGCCCAACGTGAGTGCCCTCGGCGATGGTGACATCGACGGCTCGTTTAAGCGTGACGATCTCCGGTTTGATCCGCACTTCCGTCCGGTCGAAAGGCATTTCGTCATGAAACGATTCCTTAATATCAAATTCACAACCAAGGATCTCACCGGCACATGCAACAAATTCATCAACTCTCTCAGGCACGCCCGCAATCGAAGCATTTATACCCTCTTCGGCAAGCAGTATCGTACCTTTCATTTCGTGACCGATCATAGTCGCTTGCAGTTCATCACGCAGCTCCGCGAGCGACCTATCTCCGCCCAAACGCAAAAAGCGATGGAAGTTCACGATCTTAAAAGGAGTTGGCGACGTCTGCATGATCTTACATTTGCGAATAGTAGTTCCGTTTCATTTTCCGGATGATTCGGCTTCGAGAGGCGAAGTGAAGACGTCACCGGTTTTGAGTCGTGTTCCGTTTACAAAATCCAGAGCCGATCCGCGTCGTTTACCTTCTAACTGAAGCTCTTCGATCCGCAGGGCGGTTTCGCCGCCGCATTTTATGAACAGCTTTCTTTCTTCGATGACAGCCGTTCCGGGCTTAGAGGCTGCTAACGCCACCGATTCGGCAATATCAACCCCGAAAAAGGTGACGCGTTTGCCACGCAGAAACGTGAATGCAGACGGAAAAGGCTGGAAGCCTCGTACCCGATTGCGTATCGATTCGGCGTTTTGCAACCAATCGATGAGCCCGTCGGATCTTTTCATAATGGGAGCGTAAGTTGCGGCTTTGTCGTCCTGCTCGATCGGTTCGATCCGATCAATGTTAGCGATCGTTTCGGACAACAGGTCTGCCCCCGTATTTGCCAGCCGATCCATAAGCTCGACCGCCGTTTCCATTGTACCAATTTGCGTTTCGGTTTGAAGCAATATGTCTCCGGTATCAAGCCCGATGTCCATTTTCATTGTTGTAACGCCGGTGACGGTCTCGCCGTTTACGATCGCCCAATTTACTGGTGCAGCACCACGATATTTCGGCAACAGCGAGAAATGAACGTTGATCGCTCCATAAGGAAAGGCGTTTAGATAAGCGACGGGAAGAATTCGTCCGTAGGCGACCACGATTGCTACGTCTGCGGCATGGCGGCGATACTCCTCGATGGACAACTCGGCCTTGATAGCCTGCGGTTGGATCACCGGAATGCTCTGCGAGATCGCAAATTCTTTGACCGGCGAAAATGAAACGTGCTTGCCCCTTCCCGACGGCCGATCAGGCTGCGTATAGACCGCAACCACCTCGTGGCCGTCGTCTACAACTCGCTGCAGTGACGGGACAGCGGCTGACGGTGTACCCATGAAGACAATTCTCATATTAAATTATGCCGCCGGTCCAGCCAGCAAAAAGCCAAAGGCCTCTATCAAAAGAGGCCTCCGACTGCACTTTCCGTTTTGGGTCCCAAGGTCAAAAACCGCAGTGGTAATTTGATCCTTCGAACACTTTTTCCCATTTTCCCGCGTTTTTCTTGTAAACGTTAAACCCGGCACCCTCAAAGGCTTGGACGTACGTGAAGATCTCACTTTGGCCATCGCCATCGTAGTCGAATACGTCCAACAGCAACTCGTGGTAGACCCCTGAATCGAGTGCAGCGATCTCTCCGCTCATCACTTCTTCCTCTTTGATAACACGAAGATCGGTATGCGTAAGTGCATATTTGCCGTCCGCACCTTTTTCGGCGATAAAGAATAGAAGCACGCGTTCTTTCGGTAGATTCTCAACCCAAAAGCTGCCAACGAGTTCCGGCTTCTTATCACCATCTACATCAAGGGCCGTAAGGTTATGATAATCGAGTTTTGTCACCGGAACACTGTTCTTTCCGTATTCTGCCCTGACAAGGACGTCGATCTCGTTTCGCTCCGGCCAGGTCGGAGCACGCCTGACTCCGCTTCCCGGCTTTTTTGCCGGAGCATTCGTGGCAAGTGCCATCAACATGCCCTTCAATTTGGGCTTGGTTGAAGTCACACTGACCTTTGCCAAATTAGGCGCGCAATCCATCGTTGAATCCGAGCTTGCGACCGCAGCCGTCCCTGCGTTTGCACCGCCAAATATCAAACGATAGCTCGCCTTCGGGCCATAATAGGTTTTGTTAAAGGCTTCGACCAAGCTGCCTTCATCGCTGCCGTTCACGGGCTCGGACAGCTTTCCGCCCGAAACATATGCGATGGGTTCGATCGTCTGGCCGTCGTTTAGCACAGCAAAAATGATCGGCGTCGGCACAGGCTTGGCCGTCGCAGGTTTCTTTTGGCCGCTGGCAGTCGACGGGACAAAAGCCATAAGGCCGGCGACCAGAAACACGAACTTCAAACACGTTTTTAACATATTACTTAGATCTTTTGTGCGATCGATTTCCCCTGCATGAATTGAAGAAGGTATTCACGCCCGCCGGCTTTCGAATCGGTCCCGCTCATATTAAATCCCCCAAATGGATGAACACCTACCAGAGCTCCGGTACATTTGCGGTTTAGATACAGGTTGCCGACATGAAATTCGCGACGGGCCCGTTCCAGCCTTTCTTCTGATGCCGAATAAACAGCTCCGGTAAGCCCGAATTCGGTCCCGTTCGCTATCTCAAGGGCATGGTCGTAATCGCGCGCCTTGATGACTGCCAAAACCGGTGCAAAGATCTCTTCTTGCTCGATCGTATCGCCCGGTTTCACGTTATCGATAACGGTCGGTTCGATGAAAAATCCTTCGGCCTCGTCACCGGTTCCGCCTGCGACGACGAAACCGCCTTCGCCGATCCCTTCCTGTATGTAACTGAGAGTTTTGTCGAACGCCTTTTTGTTGATAACGGCGGCAACATCTGTTTCGCCTTCGGTCGGCTGGCCGACCTTCAACGCCTTCGTTTTTACGATCATTTTTTCGAGGAGTTCGTCGTGGACCTTTTCATCAACGATCACTCGCGAACAGGCCGAGCATTTTTGTCCCTGAAATCCAAATGCTGCCTGCACGATCCCCGTAGCAGCGGATTCCAAGTCAGCATCATCGGCAACGACGATCGCGTCCTTGCCGCCCATCTCGGCCACGACCCGTTTGATCCATATCTGGCCCGGACGCGTCTTTGCAGCTTCTTCGTTGATGTGCAGCCCAACGCCCTTTGATCCGGTAAACGAAATGAATCTTGTCTTCGGACTCGTTACCATCGCCTCGCCAGTTTCAGCGCTTCCCGTCAGAAAGTTGACCACGCCTGCCGGAACGCCAGCTTCCTCGACGATCTCCATGAATTTGGCGGCAATTGCGGGCGAATCGGAGGAAGGCTTCAGAACTACCGTGTTTCCCGTGACGATCGCCGCCATAGTCATTCCGGCCATGATCGCAAGCGGAAAGTTCCAAGGTGGAATTATCGCTCCAACGCCGAGCGGAATGTATTCTAAAGAATTGTCCTCTCCCGGTATGCTTGTGATCGGTTGCTCTTGCGCCCAGCGAAGCATCTCGCGGCCGTAAAACTCCGCAAAATCTATCGCCTCAGCGGTGTCGCCGTCGGCCTCGGCCCAGGTCTTTGCTACCTCAAGTACCATCCATGCGGAAAGTTCGTGCTTTCGCTGCCGCATAATGTCGGCGATCTTGAAGATATACTCGGCTCTCTCCGCAGGAGGAACAAATTTCCAAGTTTTGAACCGTTCGGCAGCGGCGTCTATCGCCCTTTCGACAAGCGTCGTGTCCGTATCCCCTTCTGGGAAAACACCAATGACTTCGTCTTTCTTTGCCGGATTATAACTTTCGAATTTGCTGTCAAGCGCGACCTTTTCGCCATTGATAACGCAGTTATATTCTTTGCCAAGCTCGCCGCGGACCCTTTCGATCGCGGCCCGCATCGCATCAGCGTTCTCGGGCTTCGAAAAATCGGTAAACGGTTCGTTCTTAAATTCGTCTAACATTCTTTGTGTTTGCATAACTATATTCACCTGAAGCGCTGACGTTCGAGTTCCTTTCGCTCCCATTCATCCAGCAGTTCCGGAATTACCGGTTCATCCTCGCTTTGCCAGCCGATAACGAACCGCGGATGCTGTGTATCATTGGAGTGGTCGACATACGTCAGGATCAATTTCCATCCGGAGAGCAGAAAGAGATTGAGTTCGCGGATAGTTCCGACCTCGCCGGTCAATTTTGTGTCGTCCAGGCTCATTCCCACTTTCCAGTCTTTTGAAGTCTTCTGATTTTACGCTTTGCCAGTTCTCGTTTCAAGGGGCTCATGCGATCGAGAAATACAATACCGTCGCAATGGTCTGTTTCATGCAACACGCACCGCGCGGCAAGGTTGGTCACGTCAAGTTCGAACTGCTTGCCCTTCACGTCTTGCGCCCTTACGACAACACGCATTTCTCGCTTTACCGATTGATATAACCCGGGAAACGACAAGCAGCCTTCCTCACCGAGCTGTTCGCCTTCGACAGCGAGTACTTCGGGATTGATAAGGACGTGCTTTTCCGATCCGCCTTCGTCGAGCGGTGTGTCCATCACAAAAAGCCGTTTAGAAACGCCCACCTGCGGGGCCGCTAAACCAACACCTTGCGAATCGTACATGGTCGTGAACATGTCGTCCACAAACGCCGCGAGTTCGGAATTAAACTCATCTTCACCGACCGGCACGCCTGTCTCAAGCAATACGCGCTCGGGATAGTGGACAATGTTCAACAATGCCATTCCACAAGTCTAACGCGAATTACCAGAAAATGGGAACTAGGCCGCTTAAGTTAAGAATGAAAAAATGCCGAGAAAAAGCTTTAATCTGAAAGGAAAACCTGAGTCACGTAAAACCGACCGTTTGCTGCCTGCCATATGCCGATACCGGTCGAGGTCCAAGAATCATCGAGCACATTCTCGCGATGCGTCGGCGAATCCATCCATCTTCGCACGGCGAGCCCGCGGAAATCGTCGTCACTTTTTACCCAAAAGAGATTCTCGCCGACCTTTTTCCAACGATGCAGACGAGCGTTCCAGACGCGGTCCTGAACCATCTGACCTTTCGGGTCGGAATGGTCAAAGAAGCCGCCGATCGCCATTTGCCGCGAGTAAGAACGAGCGATGTTTGCCAAACGGTCATCCCACACGAGCATCTTCAGATCTCGGCGAGTGCGTTCGCGGTTGATCAGGCTATAGATATCGAGTTCCGTATCATATGTATTGTTAACAACCGTGAACGGAACGAGATTGGATGAGGAGGTCGTCGTCGCGGCATGAAGGTGAAGAGGTGCCGACAAAATGACAACGATGAGCACGAATCGAAGGGAGTTCATCACGATTATCTCCGAGTTAAGGTTCAAGGGTGGAGGGGACAGAAACCAACACTAACCATCATTATAGCGAGAAATCGGCCCCAAATCAACGTTTTTTTCCTGCGTCCGGCGTTACCCGGAGTTCTTTCGATTCCCTGCTGTTTCGTTATAGAATAATGCTCAGAACATGATCGGCCCGACTGTCATAGCTATTCCTATCTTTGCTTTGCTTATTTGCATCGAGGCATGGCTGACCATTCGCCGCAGGCATGAAAGCTATGAGGCGAAGGACGCTTGGGTAAACATTTTTATCGGATTTATGAGCGTTGCTTTCGGCGCCTTGTTCGGGCTATTCATTGGGGCGATCTATCTGGCGGCATACGAATTTGCTCCTTACAAATTCCCTGCCGAAGCGTGGTGGACATGGGCGATCCTTTTCTTTATAGATGATTTCGCCTATTACTGGTTCCATCGCATCAGCCACGAATCGCGGCTTTTTTGGAATTTCCACGTCGTCCATCACTCAAGCGAACAATACAACCTCAGCGTAGCAGTCCGACAGAGCTGGTTCAGCGGCATATTGCACTGGATCTTCTACGCACCGGTCATGCTGTTAGGTTTTGCTCCGTGGATGTTTCTGACAATGCACGGCCTGAACCTTATCTATCAATTTTGGATACATACAAAGATCATCGACCGCCTCGGGCCTCTCGAACACGTCCTGAACACGCCCTCGCATCACCGCGTTCATCACGGCGTGAACGAAAAATACCTCGATAAAAATTACGCCGGTGTCTTGATAATTTGGGACAAGATGTTTGGTTCCTTCGTCAACGAGGAAGAGGAACCCAAATACGGCATTATCAAACCGCTGAAAAGCTACAACCCGCTCTGGATCAACACTCATGCGTGGGCGGAAATGTATGAAGCCGTACGTGCTGAGAGAGGCTTCCGCAATAAGTTAAGGTGCATTTTTGGTCCGCCGTCGATGGAGATTTCACCCAAATTAGAAGACGTCGGTTACCTAGAACGGTCTTAGTGCTTGCCCACCCAGCCATTGCGAACATATACTTACGCTTTTATGAACGAAAGAAAGATACGAGTTCTTGTTGCCAAACCGGGCCTTGACGGCCACGACCGCGGAGCGAAGGTTATCGCCCGTGCGCTTCGCGATGCCGGAATGGAAGTTATCTACACCGGCCTTCGGCAAACTCCGGAGATGATCGCATCGGCCGCCTTGCAGGAAGATGTAGACGCAGTCGGCATTTCTATCTTGAGCGGCGCACACAAAACACTCTGCCCGCGGATCGTTAATCTGCTTAGGGAAAACGGAATGGACGATACGCTCGTGCTGGTCGGCGGGATCGTTCCGAACGAAGACATTCCTGACCTAAAAGCCAACGGCATCTCCGAGGTTTTCCTTCCGGGAACTTCGACCGAAGACATCGTCCGCTATATTAATGAAAATGTCCGGGCAAATTAAAGCTCGAAACAGATCCGAACCGTATTAATAGATTTAAGCGTCCGCGGCGACGCTTTTTTCTTTGGCACGCATACTGCATCTATTAACAGTAGAGTCTAAATACTGAATAGAAACCGTACATAGGTTCGGAGGAAATTATGAAAAAACAGATATTAACGTATGCATTTGTCATTGCGGGAGCCGTAACGCTTTCATACACGACCGCTAACGCTCAGGTAGTTGAGGCGGTAAAGGATGCAGCGAGCAAAACAAAAGAAGTTACCAAGGATGTGGCCGGTAAAACGGTTGACGTGACCAAAAAGACGGTCGTCGTTGTCACTGACGGAACAAAAGCGGCCGCGAGCAAAACAAAAGACGTTGCCGGAGATATCGCAGGAAGCACGAAAGAAGGCGCTGAGACTGCAGCCGACGCAACCGTTGACGGTGCCAAGACCGCAGGCAGCGCGACCGCAAGCGGAGCGAAGACCTTTGGAAATAAAACTGTCGAAGTTACCGAGGGCGTAGCCGGTGCGGCTGTCGATGGCGGCAAATATGTAACCGTAACGACCTGGGACGGAACCAAGTGGGTCTCCAACAAGGTTTGGTACGCCACCAAGAAGTCGGCAACAGCTACAAAAGATTTCGTAGTTGGCGAAGAACCGCGAAAGCCCTAATTTAGATCGGCCAAGCGACAAAAAGAGGCATTTCCGTTCGCAGCAAATGAATGTGATTGGTCATCAAACAGTAGGCGTAGAGAAAGAACGGCGAGCGGAGCTTCTCTTTTAGAAGAAGGGCGAGGAACTTTTGCCGGTCTTCCCGCGAATGAAAGATGTCTTGGCGATCGTTGCCGCGGGCGATCAAATGATACAGGCCGCCCGCGACTCAACCCGAAGTCTCCGTGCCATATCGTTGCAAACGAAAACAGGAATATCGCAAAATCGCAGACGTGACACCGGTTTTTCGCTCAATTTAGTACGTACGACAAATCCACTTTTAATCGGTTTGTATGGAATCTGCACATCTGTCCGCGGCCTTACCCGTTCCAAATGGTTCTAGCTTTTCTTGAACCCATTGTAATGCAAGCCGGACTACTTTTCTTGACAGGTTCCCAAATTTTGCATAACATCCGGCCTTAGAACGTATAATCAATAGATATAACGCTTCCCCCGCAACTGGATTGCCATGCCAACAGTGATTCGGAGATTACTTTTTGGATTTATTCTTCTGCTAACTTTAACGCTGGAGGCTTTTCCAGCGCAAACTATCGCCTTCGTTGGTGTCACAATCATCAACGTCGAAAAGGGAAGGTCAGAGCCCGGCATGACTGTGGTCGTCTCGAGCGGCCGCATCGCAGCTGTGGGTAAGGTCAAAAAGGTGGAGGTTCCTCCTGACGCCATTGTTATCGACGCGAGCGGAAAGTACCTCATCCCTGGCCTTTGGGATATGCACACTCACAACAGTTGGCGCTTTTTCGGACTCCACATCGCCAACGGCGTCACCGGCGTACGGGACATGGGGTTTTCTACCTTATCACTTGCGGAGATCGGGGCCTTGCGGCGAAAGGTTTTGGAGGGTAAGGAGGTCGGCCCTCGATTCGTCGCGGCAGACCCGTCCGTAGACGGCAGGGCCTCAGACAACGGGACTCTCGTGAGCATCCAGACCCCCGAGCAGGCCGCCCGACTGGTAGAGTCCCTCAGCAGCGCGGGTGCGGATTTTATTAAGGTATACGAACTGCCCAGAGATATCTACTTCGCTATTGCGGAGCAAGCCGAGAAACGAGGTATTTCAATTGCGGGACATCTGTCTCCGGAGGTGACGCTGGAAGAGGCGGCCAGGTCCGGTCAGCGAAGCATCGAACACTACACTCTCGGTCACCCACTCGGCCTGCTGCCCTTGTGTTCGTCTCAGCCGAATAAGCTGCGCCACGCCTTCGAAGAGCTTCGCCTCCTCAGAGTCCCACCTCGAGATCCGATCCACATCGCCCAAAGGCGACTTACAATGAAGCTCGCCGTTGACACGTACAGTGAGAATCGCTGTCGGCGGGCAATGCGCCAACTGGCCAGATACGAGACCTGGCACACGCCGACTCTCGTGATGGGGATGGGCTACTCCGGCATCCACGATCCAGAAATGCTTCGAGATCCCCGACTCGAATATATCTCCGCGTCCGGGCGACAACGATTTGAAGCACTGCGAAAGATCTACGTCTCCTCTTTCACTGAGCGTGAGGTTGCAGACTTCCGGCGGGTCGTATACAACATCGTAAAGAATCTGCAAAGTGCGGGCGTCGGCCTCCTCGCTGGTACTGATGCGATTGCGGGCTTCCCTATCCACGGTTTTAGCCTCCACGACGAGCTTGAAGAACTCGTAAGCGCAGGTCTCACGCCGGCTGAAGCGCTCCGAACGGCGACGATCCATCCTGCGAGGTTCCTCGGTGAGGACGACGATCTCGGTGCCGTCAAAGCGGGATACCTAGCCGACCTCGTGCTCTTAGACGCTGATCCGCTCAAAGACATTCGTAACACCCGGAACATCCGAGCGGTCGTGGCCAACGGACGTCTCTTTCGCCGCGCTGACCTCGATAAGATCCTCGCCGAAGAGCGGAGCTCCCATCAAGAGTAAGTTCAAGCGACAATCCCGTATATTCCCTACGTTCTGCCGCGAGGATCGAGCCACCTTTCGGAAAGCAAGCCTTTCCGCACACTGGACGGCGTAGCCGACTAAGCAAAAGCAAATGAAATGAGAAAGTCATTCTAAACACCATGCAAAAAGGAAAAGGTGTTTGAAAAAGTTTTTGAGCATAAACACCCTAAACATCTAAACCGACCCGGCAAAGCGAAACGCCTTCCCGCTCAAAATAAAGAAGGGCTCAAAATACCGCTTGATCACAGCCGGAGCTTTCTGTAACCACGTCGGGATAGACATCGAAAAGTTCGTCGTTTTTAACGACACCCAAGTCGGCACCGACGGCATAATGGTCCTCCGCCTAGACAAAACAATAAACATAGCCCGCGGCGCAAGGTAGGCCTGAAATATTCCTTTTCGTGATGGTTAGGCGAATTGTTGATGTAAGATATGACTCGTGGCCCGCCTTTGACGAAGCTCTTTCTAGGAGATTACTGAGGTGATCGGTAGGTAGGAAAATCTGGTGTCACGTCTGCGATTCCGCGATATTAGCGAGGTATATTTTCTCAACTTGATCCCGGGCGTAAATGAGTTTGCGGTCGGTTTTGAGCTTTTCTCCTGCTGCGACGTGAAAAATTTGTCTGGCGTTCGTTGCAGCGGACGATCAAATGATACAGCCCGCCCGCGACCTCAACCCGAAGTCTCCGTGCCATATCGTTGTAAATGATAACAAGAATATCGCAAAATCGCAGACGTGACACCGGTTTTTATGGAATCTGGTCAATAGGACTGGAAATCTTCGTGTCGAAAATGCTGTGACAAGCAAACTGGATAATAACGGCTTAACAAACACTGGAACTAACACCGTGAGATTTAATAGGTGTTTTTACAGATGTCAATGATAAGACTAGGAAAAGTTACTATGCTAAATGAAATTTACAAACTACCCGTTACCTCTTCTTGGATCGACTCGCCGACGTTCTGCCAAAGATCTGATGGAGTTTGCGAGCTTATTTGTGAATATGAAAAAGGGGATGATTTACAACTCACACAACTCAGCATGATTTTCAACGGTTGCTGGGGGGGGGGAATTTACTTATTATGAGGCAACGGATATCGAGACAAGCAAATCGATAAAAACTTAGCAATTAGCGAAAGGGAAACCGAACAGCTTCGACATTTGGGGATTTTCTTCGATAACGGACCGCTGTATGAATTCATATGCGAATCATTCGAAGCTCAAGAGCATAGGAAATAAGGAACTCAGGTTCGGGTGGGAGTCAAAAGCTAGGGGAAATCTGGTGTCACGTCTGCGATTCCCCGATGTTAGCGAGGTATATTTTCTCAACTTGATCCCGGGCGTAAATGAGTTTGCGGTCGGTTTTGAGCTTTTCTCGTGCGGCGTCGTGGCGGCGGCTGATGTTGGAGGTGTCGAGGCCGGCTATTAGTGATAGTTCGCTTACGGTCGCACCGCGTCTCTGGTAATTATAATAGAATACCTTTTGGTTAACGCTTTCTCAGGATCCGGGCCGGAGATTCCATGACCGCCGATCCTCTGACAATGTCCGGTAGTGAAAACTTCCGGGCATTTCTTTGTCTTCCGGCCTTCCTTTGTCCTCGCATTTCCACGAAAAACTGTTTCCGCTTATACTTGGGTGATAAAAGATTATGAAAGAGAAGATCAGAGTTGCGGGTGGGCAGGGTTTTTGGGGGGATCTGTTGACGGCGCCGGTGGACCAGGTGCGGGGCGGGCCGATCGATTATCTGATGCTGGATTATTTGGCTGAGGTAACGATGTCGATAGTTCAGAAACAGAGGCAGCGGGACCCAAAGGCGGGATATGCGCGCGATTTTGTTTCGCTGATGCGTGAGATATTGCCGGATTGTATCGAAAAAGACATAAAAGTTTTGTCGAACGCGGGCGGCGTTAACGTTGAGGGATGTGCGGAAGCCTTGCGGGACACGGCGCGTGACTTGGGTTTAGGCGGAAAGTTGAAGATCGGGGTTGTGACGGGCGATGACATCTTGCCGAGGCTGGATGAATTTGCCGAGAAAGGCACCCACATAACCAACATGGAGACGGGCGAAGCTTTGGCGGACATCCGCGACAAGGTGCAGTCCGCGAATGTTTATCTTGGGGCCGAGGGATTGGTCGAAGCTTTGGGCATGGGAGCACAGGTGGTGGTTGGCGGACGCCTGACGGACACCGGTCTGACGCTGGCTCCGCTGATGCATGAATTTGGTTGGAAATTTGACCAATGGGACCTGATCTCGGCGGGAACGATCGCCGGGCATATTATCGAATGCGGCGCGCAGGCGAGCGGAGGAAATTGCCAGTTCGAATGGGACAAGATACCTGATCTGGGGAACGTAGGGTTCCCGATTGTGGAAGCCTCGCCAGACGGTTCATTTATTATAACGAAGCACGAAGGCACCGGCGGACGTGTGAACGTTCAATCGGTAAAGGAACAGCTGCTGTATGAAATGGGCGACCCCAAGGCATACATTACGCCCGATGTGGTTGCGGATTTTTCGTCCATTCAGCTCGCGGCCGACGGCGAGGACAGGGTTAAAGTCTTTGGAATTAAGGGCGCCGTGAACACGGATTTCTTTAAAGTTTCCATCGCGTATTCCGGCGGTTGGAAGGCGGTCGGCACGCTCGTCTATTCGTGGCCCGATGCCTACAGGAAAGCCCAGGCCGCTGACAAGATCTTACGCGAAAGGTGCGATAGGTTAGGTTTGAAGTTCGATGTCATCCTGACGGAATACGTCGGCGTAAACGCGACTCATGGGCACCTCGCCGGTGAACCTTCGGCGGACATTCCTGAGGTCCAATTGCGTGTCGGTGTCCGCGGGCAAAAGAAAGCCGACGTCGAACGCTTTACCAAAGAGATCGCCCCGCTAATCCTAACAGGCCCGCCCGCCGTCACCGGCTTCGCCGGCGGCCGCCCAAAGGTAGAAGAAATAATGGCGTACTTCCCCGCCCTCATTCCCAAACACCTGATCGCAACGAAGGTGGAGATCCTCGAGGCGTAGGTGTTCTTATGGAGCTTACAGAATGTGTTCTCCACGGCAAGCAAGAGGAAAGTTTCGTTTGCACCCATCTAGCCAGATCGATACAGACCGGCGAGAGAGTTGGTTTTTACTTTGCATCGGAACCGCGCGGCGATGCGTGGTGCAGTGCATGCGACGAGGTACGGTTAAAAGAGGGTGGAGATGACGGTGATTGGAACGAAAGATCCGAAGTTTTCGCGGATATAACGCTGGTCTGCGGTAGACGCTACGACAAGGTTAAAGCTCTAAATTACTCAACAACACCTTGAAAGGATAAGAATCAGGGTGCTTTGTCCAAGAACTTAGCAATCCCCTTCTGGCAGTCTTCGGTCATGCGGGCTTCGGCGGTGGTATTTATAGGATTTTCTTAAGCGAGAAGAGTAGCCACAATTCGATATCTTCTTCGGCATCCTTTACCGTTTTACGGCCATCAGCCGTCATTCGCTTTATCTGCTCCCGAAATTCACTCGTTCTCTTATACTTTTCGAACTGCTCTTTCCTAAACGCATGAAAACCCTTATTGTCGAAATGTTTCGCGACCTTGAACTGTCCCATTTCGATCTCGAAAAAGGAGTATTCTTCGAAAGTGTTAATAAATTCGAGACTGTAAGAGTCGCCACGGTTTTCGCCGTCCATCGATGTGAGAACGCCTGAATACCAATCGATCTTCAGCGGCTTACCGTCCGGAACAACCTTGAGCAATTCAGACTTCACTGAGCCGCTACATGCGTTTTTGAAAATGTCCTTAAGTTTTAGTTCACCATTTGAAATTTCATATATGGCTTTATAACCTCGCCAATTACCACTACACATAGAGTCCTCGTCTTTGGGATTGCGTTCTGGATATTTCTTGAAATATGGCTCAAGAATTTCGTCGTAGATCGAATACTCCTTCCCTTCGTAGATGAGAACGTCCGGTATCTGCCATGTAGCAGACACGGCAGAAACTGATAAGAAGACGAAAAGAACAACTTTCAGGCTAGATCTAAGCATTTTCACCTCATATTCCTTATTAAGATTGTCTCTCCAAGAACCTCGCGATGCCTTTCTGACAGTCCTCGGTCATTCTTGCTTCGGCATTTGTTTCTGCTCCGGCCTCGAGGGCATCGGTGAATGACATATTGTCCATTCGATACAACAGAGACTTACCTAGTTGCACGGCGGAGCGGCTGATGTTTTTGTAAACAGAAGCATATTCGATCGCGGCGGCCTCGAAGCCTTCTTCGGGGAAGATGCGGTTGACCAAACCGAAGAAATTCGCTTCCTGAGCAGTGAATTCGAAGCCTTGGGTGACCAATTCGAAAGAGAATTTTTCTCCAAGATTACGCCGCAGGATCGCCATAACTATCGCCGGGACAAACCCGATCTTTACCTCAGGATATCCGAAACGCGCCGTTTCGGTCGCGAGCACGATATCGCAGCCGGTAGCCAGCCCGCAGCCGCCCGCAAGCGCCCGGCCATGAACGGCAGCGATCACCGGAACTTTCGCATTCCTTATTAAAGTAAAAAGCTCAGCCAGACTCTGTGCGTCCTCGAGATTTTCTTCATAGGAGGCATTCGCGATCTTCTGCAAAGCAGAAAGGTCCGCCCCGGAACAGAAATCCTTCCCCGCACCGCGCAGAACGATCGCCCGCAATTCATCATCGCCATCCGTTTCCCTGATCGCCCCCTTCAAAGCATTGATCAGAGAATCATTCAAAGCATTCCGCTTCTCCGGGCGGTTGAGCGTGAGTACCAGCGTTCCGTCGATCTTTTCTTTGAGTAGTTCGGACATTACAGGTGTTCTTTCTTTACCAATTAACAATTTTCCAATTAACGATTTACAATCGTTCACCTTTTGAGCTTTTGACTATTTTGGTCAATATCTTAGCTAGCTCTTTACGGTCGGCATCTACGGAGGCGAATTCATTGTCTTTGATCAACTCAGCAAAGTGAATGAGTTGAAGCCAATATTCGGTTTCATCAGCACGTCGAAGTGCCATTGCCATATACTTTTGAAAACCTTCCGACGACTCTGCACTGATCGCTTCTTTGACGTGTTTGCCGACGTGGGTGCCGGCCGATAGTAATTCTCTGCTTAGAGTATATTCCTTATGCTCATCTGCAAGATATCGACAAAGTTTCACGATCCGTAATGCAAAAGCGAAGGATTTTGAAACGATCGGATTATCGCGCGATTGGGACATTGTAAATTGGTTAATTGTTAATTGGTAGGTCAATATCTTCGACGTCGATATACATTCGCAGGAGGGCGGTTGAGAATGTTTTGCCTTGGGCGTCGGTCATTAGGCTTAGGGTTCCGCCGCCGCCGAGGGATTCGTGGAGGAGGAAGTTCAGAGCGTGGAGGTTTGGGAGTTCGAAGCGTTCCACATTTCCTTTTACCATGTCGCCAAAGTGTTCTTTGACGGCGGTTTCGGTGACGTGTTTGACGAGTAGGGGGTAATGTTCTTCTTTGAAGGCGATCAGGCCTACGTTGGCGGTGTCGCCTTTGTCGCCGGAGCGCGCGTGTGCGATGTCTTTGAGTTGAACTTTCATAATTTAGTAGATGATAGCTTAGCTTTTGCTGTGATGGAAGAGTCTGAGTTGTTCGTCACCAATCAAACGAATCGACAACCTCATCAACCAACCCGATGGACAGCGCTCTTTCGGCGTCGATGGGAGCGGCCGTGAAAAACATCTCAAGGGCGTTCGCTTCGCCGATGAGACGCGGAAGCCGCTGCGTTCCGCCCCAGCCTGTGACTATGCCTAGCCCGGCACCGGGATGGCAGAACGTTGCGTCCGGCAATGCGATTCTCCGGTGGCAGGCTAGGGCGAGGTCGAGCGCCCCGCCGAAACAGAAGCCGTTCACCGCCGCAATGGTTAATCTGGTCTCGCCCGCGATCCGGTCCATCAGCCGCTGGCCGCGTTCGGCAAAGGCGTGCACGGACTTAGGACCGATCCTTGCGATCTCGCGAAGGTCGGCTCCCGACGCAAAGACATTATCCGTGCCGATAAACATGATGGTCTCAGTCGCAGGGCCTATTTCATCCAAGACTACGTCGATCTCATCAAGCACAGAATTGGAGAGCGGATTTCGCATCTCAGGCCGGCAAAACCTTACGATGAGCACCGCACCGGAATTTTCGATATTGATAGCGTTAGACATTGGCGATCAAAAGACTTAATACTATCTTTATGTTCCGAACAGACAAAGCTCATCCGTGGCATGGCATTCCGATCGGTGACGGCGTACCCGATGAGGTGACGGTTTTCGTTGAGATCGTGCCGCGGGATACTGTGAAATACGAGGTCGATAAGGAGACAGGATATCTGAAGATCGACAGGCCGCAGCAATATTCTAACGTAGTCCCGGCGAATTACGGCTTTATTCCGCAAACCTATTGCGCAGAGGGTATCGCGGCGTTGGCGCGTTCGAAGACTGATGTAAAGATAATTGGCGGTGACGGCGATCCGCTGGATATTTTAGTTCTTTCGGAACATCATATTCCGCGCGGCGACATCATACTTAAGGCAAGGCCGATCGGTGGTTTTTGTTTGGTCGACGACAACGAAGCCGATGATAAGATAATCGCCGTGTTGAAAGGCGATAATGTTTTCGAGCAGTATCGCGAGATAAGCGAACTGCCGACGGGCATCCTAGAACGATTTGAACACTATTTTCTCACTTATAAATCGTTGCCCGACGCCCCGAATATCTGCGAGATCGCGTATTCGTATGGCCGTGAGGCTTCGTATGAAGTTATCAGGACGGCGATAGCAGACTATGCGGAATTGACGGGAAAATGAAAATAGGGAACTGCTATGGCTAAAACGACCATGACAAACGAACACTCGCAGAACGTTCTACTTGCAGCTCTGCCGGACGCCGAATGGCGCAGCATACGCGATGCCTGCACTGTTGTAGAGATCGAGAAGGATGACGTGTTGTGGGAAGTTGACGAGAAAGGTAAATACCTCTATTTCCCCATTAGTTCACTCGTGTCGTTGATGTATGAGACACAGGACGGGGATTCGATATCTGTTGCTACGATCGGGCGCAGCGGCCTTGTGGGAACAAGTATAGTCATGGGCATCAGGACGCCGGACAGGGCTGTAGTGACCTATACCGGAATGGCCTATAAAATGGCGTCCGCTAGAGTTAAAAAGGAGCTTTCGGAATGTGGTGACTTTCAAGACCTCCTGATGACATATACACAGGGGCTTCTAACCCAGATTGCCCAGAAGGCGATCTGCTATCGCCTTCACCTTGTCGACCAGCACCTAAGCCGTTTATTGGTCGAATTGGTGGATGAGCTTCAGATCGAGACATTCCTTCTCACACAAGAACAACTCGCAAGCATGATCGGTGTTCGACGGGAGAGCGTGTCTATAAGCCTCACGAATCTCAGTCGGCAAGGCATCATTGAGACCGGGCGTACCCGGATCACTATATCCGACCTCACGAAACTGCGGTCCATCGGTTGCGAATGCCACGACGTCATAAGTGCGAGCCGTGAACGAATCGTCAATAAGTATCGCTTCGAACATAAGGCCTAACTTACGAGCGAAATATATTTTTCTTATGTGAGCTAGCGTACAGTCTTTCCTCCATTCTAAACCGATAATCAGTTTATAGGTTCATTGTAGGTTTGACTGAAGGAGAAAATTGCGCTCGGAAGGTTTGTCGGCCGTGCGGGTGGTCGGAAACGACCGCCCCAAGGGCTACGGCCAAGGGCTATGCGAAAGTGGTGTCGCAAAAGGGAGTGAAAATGAATAAAGTCCCACGAATTTTGTACGTCGATGATGATGCCGACGGTTGTGAGCTAATGGCCTTTCAGCTGGATCATTACTATGGTTATAAGATCGAAACAGCTCTGGATGGCGGAAAAGCTCTTGATATGATTCGGGAACATCCATACGACGTTTATCTTTTAGATTATTGCTTACCGGACGTAACTGCCGTCTATCTTTGTGAGCAGATCAAAACGATCGATCCGGCGGCGGCAATACTGATCTATAGTGCACTTGACCGGGAGGTCGACAGGCGGCGTGCAGTGGCCGCCGGTGCGAACCGCTTTTTCGTCAAGCCGGAACAGCTGGAGATGATCGGGCCGGAATTGAAGAAGATCCTTTTGACCAAGGGGTTCGGCCAATTGCCGATCTCGTCCGGAAACGCAGAGAATCAAGACCGCAAACCGCTAAGGAGGCGGGCTGGCGGTATTATCTAATTCTGACCGTGGAGCGACACAAATCTCTTCGGCGGATCGTCCCTCATAATGACCGCACCGTGCATTGCGCGACGCGAGCGAAAGACGATCCGCCGAGGGGATGACCCGTAGTAACAATATTATACGACCGGCCCATGCTGATCGATCGTTTAGAATGATCGATATTCCCCCCCGGCACGGGGTACGCCTTGCGGACGTCGTGCCATTCAAAATGTCAATCTATTTCCTTCAATTTTGGAAAAGTTTCATAAGGGCCTTTTCCTCGGGTTCGTATTCAGCCTGAATTCGTTTAATAGCACGCGACCGGCGAGGGCGAAACTCATCGATCGTTAGGCCGGATTCGTACGCGCTTAGGACTTTCGGGTGAATGTAGGAACTGCGGCAAACGGAAGGAGTATTTCCAAGCTGATCTGCCACGCGCTTCACGGCGTTGACAATGTTCTTTTTGGCAATTGCTTCGTCTGCAGCCATGCCGATCTCAGCGAGTTCGACGGCCGCCAAAAGCGTACCGCCCCAAGTTCGGAAATCTTTTGCAGAATACTCGCTTGACGTCGCTTCTTTCAAATAGCGGTTGATATCGCTCGGTTTAATTGCCCTCGGTTTACCTTCCTCGTTGATGTAATGAAATAGCTTTCGTTTCGGTCCGATCTTCTTAAGCTTCTTCAGCAGCCCGGCGAGCTCCTCGTCAACTATCACCAAGCGATGGGCAATATGGCTTTTGCCGACAAAGTCGAATTTGAGTTTCCCGTTCCTCCCGATGGTCAGATGGCGATTTTGGAGAGTCGTTATGCCGAACGTACGATACTGTTTTGCGCTCTTTTCGGTTCCGACCCGCATATAAAGCGAGTTGATCAGCCGAAGCACGATCGCCAGGACTTTTTCGCGAGGGAATCCTTCGAGCGCGATGTGTTCGTTTGTCATTTCGCGGAGGCTCGGCAGATATTCCCCGAACTTCTCGATCTTGGCAAATTTCTTTCGCTGCTGGCGTTCGGCAAACTTGGGATTATAAGTGTACTGGATGCGGCCGGTCGTATCCATCCCGACTGCTTGTATGCGTCCGCCCTTTGCCGGGCATATACGAACGTATTTCCATGCAGGAGGAATTACAAGCGCATTGATACGCTCGAGTTGGTCGGAACTGGTAATTTGCTTGCCGCCCGCGTCAAAATATCGAAAGCCTCTTTTTGGCGTGCCTTTTCGCTCCCACCATTTCGCACGCCGCCCCTTCACGATCGTTTCGCGCGCGTTTGCGGCGTCAAACTGAGGTTTTGCATTCGGCATCCGAACTTTGATGTAGGTCCGGGTATTTTTGTCGTCCGTAATGTTCCGGATGATAGCGTACAAGTATTACTTTTTGTTGACTAGCTTTTCAATTACGTATCGACCCTAACGATCCTTTCAATGCACGGGTAGGCATCGGTCCAATCCGTTGAAACAATCACAATTTCTAACGAATCGCCCGCGTATAGGTCTTTCTGCTGCCACGACCAGCTTTCATCGTCGTTTCCTGCAGAGACCGCCACGCGTGCATGATCTAAAGGCACGTTCGAAAGCATTAAACTCATTCCGCCGCCTTTCGGATGCGAGAGGCGAATTCTTTCCTCGCCTTCAATGATGTCGAATCCCAATCGCATTCCCTCAAGAATCCGAAACTCCGGCTCGATCCGGTCAAGCGACTCAATGTGGTTTATAGTGGTGCCGGTATCAACATTGGGCCCATCGTAAGTGATCCTGAAACGGTCGCCAGGCAGCACCGAACGCAGCCGGTAATGCTTCGTTGTATTCTTGTCGATAGCTATATTTACGGAAAACGTGAAGAAGTCCATGCCCGTATGTGTCCCGAGAGTCAGCGAGAATCCAGTTCGGAACTCGGAAACTGCTGTAAAGGGACCTTGACCGTTATACTCAATGTCGAGCGTATGGAATCTTTTTTGATCCTTCTTCATTCGGTAATTTGGGCAATTTTAATTTTGAACAAAAGGAGATGAGATCGAAACTAATCTAACGAAGGCAAGACGAAAGCTCCAATGTGCGGCCCGGAGGTATTTAGGCAGGTTTCGAACGCCAGGATCAGTGTTGGCCTGAGGTTTTCGGCGGTGACGATGGCGTCGACGAGGCCGCGTGCGGCGGCGTGTTTGGCGTCGAGTTCGCGGTCGTAGGTTTCGCGGACCTTTTGCATCTCGGCGAGGACGGCTTCGTCCGGTTCCTTTCCGGCCGCTTTCAGCTTTTCGATCTGTGTTCCGTAGATCGCGACGGCGGCGGAATCGCCTTCCATCACGCCCATCCGACCGGTCGGCAGCGAAAAGATAAAATCCGGATCGAAGCCCTGGCCGGCCATTGCATAATAGCCTGCACCGGACGCGTGGTTGACGGTGAGAACCAGCTTCGGCACCTTGGCAGTCGCCATAGCCTCTACAAACCCCGCACCCGCGCGGATAATGCCGCTATGCTCTGCCTCGGCTCCGACCATGAAGCCGGAAACATCCTGCACAAACAGCAACGGCGTGCCGTGGCGATCACAATTATCAATGAAGTAGGCGGTTTTCTCCGCCGATTCGGTATAAACGATGCCGCCAAAACGAGGCGGGGTTCCCGGCTTCCCTTTGGTCATGCCGCGGCTGTTCGCGATGACGCCGACCAAAATGCCGCCAATCCGCGCGGTTCCGCAGATCATCTCCTTGGCAAAATCAGCCTGAAATTCGTCGAGCGTACCGGCATCCAGAAAGCAATCGAGGACGCGGCGCATGTCGTACGAAGCTTTGTGATCTTCGGGAAGGATGTCGTACAGATCCGTGCTTGCTGCGGCCGGCGGCCCGGGATCCGTTATCGAAACACGGGTAGGTTCCTTTGCCGGAAGCTCCGACACCAGTTCGCGGATCTTAGCGAGGCACTCTTGCTCGTCCTTTGTGCGGTAATGGGCGACGCCGGAGATGGCGTTATGCGTCATCGCACCGCCAAGGGTTTCATTATCGATCGTCTGTCCGGTCGCTCCTTTTACCAGGTTTGCCCCGCCGAGGCCCATAAAAGAAGTGCCTTCGACCATCAATATCACGTCGGAAAGCGCCGGTAAGTACGCACCGCCCGCGACACACACGCCCATCACGGCCGAGATCTGCGGAACCTTCAGATAACGCCGCATTATCGAATTGTAATAAAAAATACGCGCGGCTCCGTATTGACCCGGAAAAACGCCGCCTTGATACGGCAAATTTACGCCCGCCGAATCGACCAAATAGATGATTGGAACTCGGTTGCGCATCGCGATCTCCTGTGCGCGGAGGATTTTCTTGATCGTCTCGGGATACCAGGCGCCAGCCTTGATAGTCGCATCGTTGGCTACGACCACGCATTCACGGCCGCGCACTTTGCCGACGACGGTGACGACTGCGGCTGCCGGCGCCTGGCCGCTATATTCATCGTAGGCGACCAGCAGCCCGATCTCCTGCGAAAACAAATCGCTATCCAGCAAAAGCTCTATCCGTTCGCGGGCCGTCAGCTTGCCCTGCGAATGTATCTTCGCGATCTTGTCCGGTCCTCCGCCAAGCCGGAGCTTGTGCTCAAGCCGCAGAAATTCGTCGGTCAGCGAGCGTAGCCGAGATGGGTTTTCGTTTAGTTTCATCTAGCGTAGTGAGATATTCCGCAGACTCGAATCGGAAACGGCCGGACTATCGATACTCACGATCCGCAACCGGGCATATTTTGTCGCACGTCCCCATACAGTGATCGGCTCAGACCCGTCGTTCGGTGTACTCGCCGCCAGCGTTTCCCACGTGGTGCCGTCGTCGCGTGAAAGCTCGATGCGAACGTTTCCGGCGATGTTGCTCGACGACCAGGTGAGTGATCGGCGAATGCCGCGTGGCAAACTTTCTGTGTTTCGATAATTGGTCATTCGGATGCTGGAGCCGCTGAATCGATAATTCGCAACGTTTTCGCCGGTGTTGTTCAGCGATCGGACGTTGTCGCGGGTGCCATCGAGCCCGGTCGAAATGCCGTTGTAAGAGATGGTTGGGCTGGACCAATATGGCTGTCGCACGCATCCACTCGTACACGGATTGACATAAGACATCACCGTACGAAACTGGCCATTGACCCAGTGTCCATAGCTATATGGAAATGCCGGTGGATTACTCGCGTTTTCGGGATTGTGGGTTGAGCCCATATTGTGGCCGAGTTCGTGAGCGAAAGTCAGATTGCCAACAGCGCAGCTTCGAGCCGTAAGCGAATAACCGGAAGCCTGCTGCCCCGCACCGCCGATCAGATAAGCGATGCCGCAGACGTCGGACACCTCGGCGATCATCGCTACGAGATCGGCCGAACGTTCGTTTCGCCAACCTTGTACCGTCGCATTCGCCCGAAGCGATCCGAGATCGGCGCTGGAATTTCCGGTCTCAGTAAACACATACTCTTGAGCATGAGCGAGCCGAAGCCGCTGGCGGATGCGGCTGTTAAGATATGTCGTATTTGTAGAATCAACCGCTTGTTGAGCAAGCGTCTGAGCTTGAGCGTCACCGCCGAGAAAATTCTTAGTCGCGGTAGTGTAAACGACCAGAACGTCGATCCGATCGCCGGAATCGACCGCGCCAAGTACGGCGGAAGGTTCAGGAGAAGTTTTGACCTCAGTCTTGATCCCGCCGCCGCATTCAGGAAATAGCGCCTGATCGATCTCAACCAGCACGTGGCGATCGCCGCGCGGAATTATCTCAAAAACGCCGTCTGGCGAATATATAAGGCCTGCAACGAAGCCTTTGTGAAAGGTGAGGATAACATCGCCGCGAAAACCTTGTTGCTCGATGAACCCGCGCCAGGTGTATTCATCGATCGAACGGGTTTCGACTTCGCGAGGAGCGGCCTCGTATGACTTTCCGTCAAAAAGCGAGATCTCAAGCGACATCGTCCGGTCCGTCAGATCGGCGCCCTGAGAAAGTCTTATGTCCGCCTCACGAACGGCCGCGACGGACGACTTATCGGCCCTTGACGAAGGCGTTTCGTCAATACTAAATAGCCGAACCTTCGATTGCGAGAAAACGGGCGGCACAAAAAGGGCGGTAGCCAGCACGAGGCTTCCGAGGGAAATAAAATACTTCATTAATTATTGACCTCCAATAATGAATGTGGGAACCATTCCGCCGCCGCTTGAGACGTTGGCAAGTTCTGAGGAAGAAAGTCGAGTGAATGCGGACCCGACGACGCCATTGAATAATAATGGATCAAGATCGACCAACTGCTCGACCATGCCCCATTTACCATGATCGTCGAAGATCATCGGGAAAGGTTCTTTCGCCGTCTTTACACGTTCCTGGACGAGATAATCGCCGTTAGTAATAGCTAATTCGATGGCCGCGTCCCATTCGGATTCGTCACAATTCCATCCAATGTAGATGCCGTGGCCGCCGTAATCGTCGTTGGGTTTTAGGACAAGCTTTTCGCAATTCTGGCGTGTCCATTCTACCAAATCGATGGTTTCACCATTGTTTAGAGTACGTTCCTCGCGAAACTTTCGCGTCCACGGAACATGTGCGGCAATCGCTTCTTTCTCATGGGATGAAAATAGATGTTCGTGCTTCTCGCTGGTCAATACGCCGAAGATCGCCTTCTTATGAACAAGTTTACCTCGAAAGCTATTGACCATGCAGACCGCTTTTGCCCGGCAAGCGTCAACCAATGCCGGAAATTCTTCCATTATCGGCAGATACTCGTTGACCAAAAGCCGCTTGTAAACTATGTCGATCGCGACGCCCTCGTAATAAAGCTTGCCGTTATCAAACTCAAGATCCTGCGGCGCGCATATTAATGAAGTAAAGCCCTGATACTCAAAGTATTCCTTGAACAGCTCAAACTCTTTCTGGGTCGGCAGGTCCTTTAGGTCGACGATAGCGATGACGGGCCGTTTGTCGGGCGGCTTGCCCAGATATTCTTCGTAAGACGAAAGAAGTACCTCAAGCATTTTTGGCCGGCCGGAAAGGACCTCCGGCGTGTAACGCTCGCAGAACTTTTTCATCACCGGCAGCGACATAAATATCTCTGACGCCGAATCGGAATACGCAATGCCGGCCGGGCTTTCGCCATTGAGCTCGACAAAGCTAAGCGCGTCCGGCGTAAGAAATGAATCAAGCCGGGCCGTCGGGCAAACCTGAGCATAGCCCGGGTCGATGAGGATGAGATCGCGTTCGATGGCGGTGACACCGAGCTCATCAAGTATCGCTTCATCCTCAACCGCCGCGTCTTTGACCTTTTGCAACGCTCCCCAGATCGTTCCACAGACACCCGTGACGCGGTGCCAATCGGCAGCTTTCACAAAATGCGGTCGGAGATAAGGACAAAGCCGCCGGCCACCAAAGATGAGCCGGGCACCCTGCAAACCTTCGTCCAAAGCCATCGCAGACTCGTAGGCAAGGTCTTTGTCCTCAAGGAGTTCGTGATAATAGGCGACGGCTTCGTGATGCATATTCTAAGAGTCTTCGGCCGAGTAGTTAACGTCGATACGATCGATTTAAATAGGGATGCGGTTCCGCAGGGTCAATTCAAGCGGCGAATACAGATCACTTCGCCATGCTCAGGATCTCTTCAAACTCGTCCTCGGTAACAGGCATTACCGAAAGCTGCGATTGGCGAATGAGTTTCAAGTCTTTCAACCCAAGATTTTCCTTTATCTTGTCGAGGCCAACGGGCTTCTTGAGCGGCTTGACGGGTGCAAGTTCGACGGCGATCCACCTTTCGTCGTCGGCGGTAGGATCAGGGAACGCCGGTTTTGTAACTTTGGCGATGCCGACAACCTCTTTCCCGACATTCGAATGATAAAAAAGTACCTTGTCGCCCTTCTTCATCGCCCGCAGATTGTTTCGCGCCTGGTGATTCCTGACGCCCGTCCAATCTGTGCTTCCGTCCTCAACAAAATCATCCCAGGAATAAGCATCAGGTTCCTGTTTTACCATCCAATAGTTCATATACTTTACTTATTAGTTATGTCTTTTTGTTCGCCTTGGCGGCCTTCTTGTTCAGCCATTTTGCCCAACGTTCGACGTATGGGCGGACGGGTTTGAAGAGTTTCGCCCGGAAACTGTTTTTGTTCTGCTCTTCGCTCCACGAACGGATATTCTTTTCGGCGTACTGGCGGACCTGTGATTCCAGGTTTTGTTTCTTTACGGAATGTTTCAGGGTCAGGTAATAGTGCTGTCCGACGAGCGAAAAGATCAAGCCGGCCAGATTTGCCTTGAACGATGTTTTTGCCATCCAGCGTTTTGCAAATCCCTCAGTCGGCTGCAGCAACGCTCCCATTGAGACTTCCAGCCACGCATTCTGGTTTCCGGCACGCGGATGATAAAGCCCCGGCAGGTCGCCCTTCATCGGAACGTCCATATTTTTTAGCCGTGGATCATTTATGAAGTCGACAAGCTTGATCTTCTCCAGTCCCCGTAGATGTTCGATCGGTAGATAATCCAGGATCTTGTTGATTTGTTCTTCTGTGCCTTTCGGCAAGTCAATTACCGCCTGGTTCTCGGTCCTGATCTTTGTTGTTCGCGCCGTCTTCTGACCGGCTGTTTGTATCGCCATAGCTTTTGTAAATTGTAATTGGTAAATGGTGAATAGTAAATTGACGTTCTTGATGTTGCAAGCACGCGACATCTGTCGCCAAAAAGCAACTAAATCACATTGCAGATCCCGCAAAAACGATAATGCGATCATGGCACGCGCTTTGTATTACTAATTCATTCGAATGAACCAGACTACAATCACAAAGGCAATCGATATTTCGGGTGTCGGGCTACATACAGGGACCGAGGTGAATATGCGGCTAAGGCCGGCGCCGGAGAACACCGGTTACATCTTCGTCCGCACAGACCTGGATGATTTTGAGATCCCGGCGTCCGTCGAGTACGTCGGGCATTGCAGTTACGCGACAACGCTTGTTCGCCGCGGCGTTTTGCTTTCGACGTGCGAGCATCTTCTGTCAGCTCTTCGCGGAGCAGATATCGACAACTGTTTTATAGAGATCGACAACATCGAGATCCCGATCCTTGACGGTTCAAGCGAGACTTTCTACGACTTGCTGAAAGAGGCCGGAGTACAAACGCAAAACGCCGCCAAGCGTTACCTGAAGGTTGTCGAAAAGGTAGAGATAGAGATGGGTGATCGGCGAATGACGATCGAGCCTTTCGACCAATTTCAGATCGAGTGCATTATCGACTTCAAACATCCTTTTATCAATCGCCAAAGTTTGACTTTCACCTCTAACAACGGTGCCTACGGCCGCGAGATAGCTTCGGCAAGGACATTCGGGTTTACGAGGGAGATAGAAATGCTCCGCAAGGCAAATCTCGCCCTCGGCGGTTCGCTGGACAATGCGATTGTCCTCACAGCCGATGGAATGTTGAACGAAACACCGCTAAGATTCGCCGACGAATTTGTCCGCCACAAGATCCTCGACATAATCGGCGATGTCGCCCTGGTAGGAATGCCCGTCCTTGGCAAGATAACTGCAGAAAGATCCGGCCACGCGCTCCACGCGGCCTTAATGAGCAAACTTCTTAAGACAGAAACAGCGTGGGAGATCGTCGAAAACCTATAACTGCTTTCTCTATCAATGGTTGTGGAATACCGTTACCCGGCCGTCGGTAGCACGCCCGGCGAAACCGAACTCAAGTGAAATATATTCGACCGTTTCATCACGATAAAAAAAGACGTGAGTAGGGTCGTCTTTGTAGTACCAGTTGGGGAAGTCCGTGTCGTCGGTCAGTAGATCGGTCATGCAGATGAGTTGGCCGCCCGGTTTTAGGTACGAGCGGAGCCGTCTGAACTCTTCGGCGGGCGAACGGTAATGCTCGATAACCTCGCAGCAAACGATGTAGTCGTATTTGATCTTGAGCACTGCCTCTTCGTTGCAAAAAAAAGGATCGTAAAGCTCCAAGCGATAGCCAGCATTTCGCAGAACATGCGAAATCGCCGGCCCAGGGCCACAGCCAAAGTCGAGCCCAAGCGCATTTGTATCATACGAACGTCGAACATAGTTGATGACCGGCGAGACAAACGCCTGATAACCCGCGTCCGTGACGTCGTTGTTGTGGGCCTCATACCGGGCGCGTTCTGCCTCGGCGTCGAGATGATATTCAGGAGAAAGGAAAACCCCGCGGCAGACTGAGCATTCAAAATATTCGCCATGCCGGCCTTTGAAAAAAACCTCGGCGGGCGCCAAGCATAAACGGCAGTGGAGTGAGCGTGATGAGATAGGCAAAGTTTACAAAGAATTTTCGAAGGAGTAAAATTCGGGACATTTGGAGACCTTTCTTGATCGGCTCGCGAAGACTGCATAGCTCCGCCTCCGGTTTAATCTTCGTTTTCAGACGGCTGTCTTGCAAAGAGCAGTGCGTCTTGTAAATAGTTCAATCCCATTCCGTGTGAAAGATGCCTTCGCGGTCTGCTCGCTGATATGTGTGGGCGCCGAAGAAGTCGCGTTGGGCCTGTGTTAGATTTGCCGGAAGCCGCTCGGAGCAAAACGCGTCGAGAAACCCAAGTGCGGACGAAAGGCACATCGCCGGGATTCCGCTTTGGATGGTTGAAGAGATAGTTTTGCGAAGGCCGGAGGTATTCTTAGCAATAGCTTCCGCAATTTTGGTGTCCAACAAAAGGCATGGCAATTCGGGTTCCGCAGTATAAGCGGCACGGATGGCGGTCAACATTCGCGAGCGAATGATGCAGCCGCCACGCCATATCTTCGCGATTTCCGCCAGATCGAGCCCGAATGCTTTCTCCGCCGACGCCGCCTGCAGAAGCGACATTCCCTGAGCATAAGCAACCAGAAAACCCGCATGAAGAGCGTCCCTCAATTCATTAATTACTAGTTCATAATTATCAACTAATAATCTAGACGGATAGGTTGCTGAAATGGTTTGGCGAAGTGATCTTTGGGCGGAAATTTGCCGCATCGTGACGGCGGCATCAATCGATGGGATGGCTATACCGAGTTCGAGAGCGGCCTGCGAGGTCCATACGCCGGTTCCCTTCTGCCCGGCAGTGTCGAGGATCATTTCGACCAAAGGACGGCCCGTCTCCGCGTCATCTTTATGCATTATCGCTGCGGTTATTTCGACAAGATAAGATTCAAGTTCACCGGCGTTCCACTCGGCAAAGGCCTGATGCATCGCTGCGTGTTCCATCTTAAGGCCGCGGAGCATAATGTCGTAAGCCTCGGCAAGCATTTGCATCATCGCGTATTCTATGCCGTTGTGGACCATCTTGACAAAATGCCCAGCGGAACGATTGCCCAAATAAGCGACGCACGGTTCGCCATCGACCTTTGCCGCAACGCTTTCGAAGATGGGTGCGATACGGTCGTAAAATTCTCGGCTTCCACCTGGCATTATGCTCGGCCCGAGCCGCGCTCCTTCTTCGCCGCCGGAGACACCGACGCCCAGAAAGCCGATTCCCTTTTCAGCGAGATATCGTTCCCGTCGTTCCGTATCCGCGTAATGCGAATTTCCTCCGTCGATGATCAGATCCGCTTTTTTGAGACGCGGTAGAAGGTCGTCGATAACGTCGTCAACGATCGGTCCGGCGGGAACGAGCAGCATGATCGAACGCGGAGCCGCGAGCTTCGCGATCAGGTCGGCGGGCGACGAGGCGGCGGCGACGGCCCAGTCTTTGCCTTCGGCAAGCAGCAATTCCCTTTTTGCGTCGTCCAGGTCATAGCCAATGCACGCAAAGCCGCTGTCGGCAACGTTCAATAGAAAGTTCCGGCCCATCGTTCCAAGGCCGACCATACCAAATATTGCTTCTGACATACTTTCGACTTCCCAAACGCGTTCGGATCCTCCATTTTCGCCGTCTTTTATTCAACGGCAGTAGACGGACCCTTGCTCCGGTAGTTCCGGGATTATAAACTTTGTTCAGCAAATATGTTATCACTCATCGACGCCATTCGCCCGACAACATTCATACGGTCCTCGAAACTTATCGACCAACTCGGCCTCGATATAACGATCGCAACGGAGACTTTCCAACACACGGGTAGTTTCAAATTTCGAGCAGCATATAATTTGGCGTTGAACGTTGAAAACGAAGAGATCTTAACCGCTTCGTCCGGCAATTTCGGGCAGGCACTAGCATATGCCTGCAAACTTGTCGGAAAGAAATGTACCGTCGTTATGCCCGAAACGTCCGCGAAAGTTAAGGTCGATGCCGTCCGCGGCTTCGGCGCGACCGTGGACTTGGTGGATGTTAAGAAGATCGGCAGAAACGAAAGGGTTGCGCAGCTTGCAGAGCAGATGCCCGATGCCTATTTCGCCTCGGCGTATGATGATGAGTTCGTGATTGCCGGAAACGCGACGCTTGGCGATGAATTGGCCGGGAAAGGCTTTGACGTGGTCGTCGTTCCGGTCGGCGGCGGTGGTTTGATCTCCGGCGTGGTAACGGGTTTGTGCAGGAATGGCGACAGTGCCGAGGTTAACGGAGCCGAGCCCTTTCTGGCAAATGATGCAACACGCTCGTTTCGTTCGGGGAAGATAATTCCAAACGAGGCCGAACCGATGACCATCGCTGACGGTGCACGGACTATATCGCTAGGAAATCTAAACTGGCCGATAATTCGGGACGGCGTGAAGGATTTTATCGAAGTCTCGGACGATAATATTGCAGAAGCAGTACGGCTGTATTTCGGCCTCGCGAATCTAAAATGCGAACCGACCGGAGCGATCACGCTCGGTGCGATACTTGAGAACAAAGAGAGATTTGCAGGCAAGAAGATCTGCCTAGTGGTCAGCGGGGGGAACGTCGATCCTGAAGTTTATCGATCGATGGTCTGATCCTACTGTTTTGCGGTCTTGCCTCGTCTGTAGATGCCGGAAAAGCTAACGTTCACGCCGCCGCATAGCATGTTGTCAGAAACGACAAGGTAGTTCGTAATAAGTCGCATTGTCACCCGGCACGCAGATTCATCGCCGTCAGAATATTCGAGGATGCCGTTGCCGGGTTCGGCACGGCCGTCTAATGCGCCAATGTGGATATTATCGCCGATGCCTTTCCAAAAAGCGTTTCCCGTTACGTTTAGCCAGCCGTCGAGTTTATTGTCGGTAAATTCTATTGTTTTCTCGCCGTATTTCCATTCGCCGAGCCATTCCCCTAACGGTATATCGAATGGGCCTTCCAAAACTTTTAGATCGGTTGAACGGACCCAGCCGACGGTTGCCGTTCCTTTGGCCGGTGTAAACCATGCGCATGAATATTCGCCGCGAGTTTTTGAGACCACCACTTCGTCGCCGGGAACAATATAGGCTTTCTTTCGGCACTCGCCTTTGTCCGGGCATTCGGCCGCATCATCGTAGAAATAGATCTTTGAACCTCGATTTCCCTTCGCTGTTCCGAGCTTGAAAACGTTGCTCTCCTTAGTAAAAAGTCCTTCCCGGCACCAGTTTTCCGGATTACCCGCCACCTGGGCGCTCGCGATGGAGCAGAAGCTGAACGCAAAGACTATCGCGAAAAATGATCTCATCATTGCTTGACCTCTTCGACAAAGGTGACACGATTTATTTCGTATAGCGTAGTCTGGCCGGCGAAGACTTTCTTTACGGCAGATTCGCGAAGGCTCGATAGGCCTTCCCTTTCGGCCTGGCGACGGATCTCCGAGCCAGGGCGGCGTTCGATTATCATCTCGCGGATGGCGTCGGACATATCCAGAAGTTCGTGGATCGCAGTTCGCCCGCGATAGCCGGTATGGTTACAGGCGTCGCAGCCGACGTTTCGATAGAACACTTGACCGGTGTGCTCTTCCGGTCGCAGACCGGATTCGAACAGATCTTCTTCCGTCGGTTCATACTGCCGTTTGCAGGTTGTACACAAAAGACGAACCAACCGTTGGGCAAGAACACAATTTAAAGACGAGACGAAGTTATACGGCTCGACGCCCATATTTAGAAATCGGCCGATGACGTCGATAACGTTATTGGCGTGAACGGTCGTGAAAACCAGATGGCCTGTAAGCGCCGATTGGATCGCGATCTGAGCCGTCTCTTCGTCTCGAATTTCGCCGACCATTATCTTGTCGGGGTCGTGGCGAAGTATCGACCGAAGGCCGCGGGCAAAGGTCAGGCCCTTTTTCTCGTTCACCGGGATCTGCATGATTCCCTGAAGCTGATATTCGACCGGATCTTCGATGGTGATGATCTTATCTTCATCGTTGCGGATCTCATTGAGCGCACCGTAGAGCGTGGTCGTCTTACCTGAACCGGTCGGGCCCGTGACGAGTACCATGCCGTATGGTTCCTTGATATAAATGCGAAATCGCTTAAGGTCATCTTCGTCGAAACCGACGACCTCAAGGCTCAGGTTCTTAAATTCTTCGGATATCTGCTCCTTGTCGAGAATACGAATGACGCAGTTTTCGCCATATGCCGACGGAAGGATAGAAACACGAAAATCCACAGTTCGGGCTTTGTAGCGGACGCGAAATCTTCCGTCCTGTGGAATGCGGCGTTCGGCAATGTCGAGCTCGGACATGACCTTGATTCGAGAGATAAGCGTCTGGTGAAACTGCATATCTATCGGATCCACTTTCGAATAAAGCGCTCCATCGATCCTAAATTTAACCCGCACGTCCCGGTCGCCAGCCTCAATGTGGATATCCGATGCTCGCGATTCCATCGCATTGTAAACGATGGTATCGACGAGTTTGATGATCGGCGACATATCCGAATCGGTCGCCAATCGATCGAGATCAAGAACTTCCTCGCCATTTTCGGTTTCTTTTAGCAGCGATATCTTGAAACCGGACGCGGCTTCCTGAAGAACGCGCTGGGTCGCGTCGCCTTTCTTTAGGACTACATCGATCGCACCCTGAGTTGCGATCGAAGGAACTATGCGGACGTTGAGAGCATTTTCGATCTCGTCGAGTCGTTCGAGGTTCGTCGGGTCCGCCATCGCCGCGTGAAGATTGCGGCCCTCGCGCCGAAGCGGGACAAAATGATTGCGGAGCATCAATTCGACCGGTATCTTAGCCAGCTCCTGGTAATCGATCGGTGATTCTTCGTCGGGCGGAAGCAGGTCAATGTAAGGCAGACGGTATCGGCTCGCAAGCTGTTTCGCCTCAACGACCTCGGGCGGCTCATTGTCGAGAATGCCAGTGTCTATCTTTGGTGAGGAAATCGTGGTTCCGTTCGTGTCTGTCGGTGCGTTCATTTAATTTCTTTGTCGCCGAAGCATCAGCGTCCGCCGCCGGGGCCGGAGGATATTGTGTCGATGATCGGCAAATAGATCGCAAGTAGAATCGCTACCACGACGAGGGCCATTACGACCAAGATCAATGGTTCGAGAAGTGTCGTAAGCTGTTCGAGTTTTACCTCGGCCTCAGCGTCATAAAAAGCTGCCACTTCGTCAAGCATCTCGCGGAGACTACCCGATTTTTCGCCAATACCGATCATATCCAGGCCAAGTTCCGGTATCCAGCCGGCTTTTTCAATTGAGTCCGTGAACCCGCGGCCTTCACGGATCATTGGTAAGACCTCTTCGCTTCGACGCCTGAGATCGAGATTATTCAGTGCCTGCGATGATATCTCCCAAGAATCCGGGACGGTTATGCCGCCCGAAAGTAGGGTCGAAAGAGATCGTGCCAGCTGTGCCGCCGCCATTTGGCGAATCAGCGTTCCCGCAATCGGGAGTCTTAGCAGGAAACGATGCAGCATCATTCGACCGCTAGTCGTCCGAAGCCACACGACAAGAGCAAAAACGGAAACTATGATCAGCGGAAGCAGCCACCATATATTGCTCGCGACTCCATTTGAGATAGCGAGGACGACGACCGTAATGGTCGGCAAGCCGCGGTTCGCGCTCAGGCCGCGGAACAGATCTGACATTCGCGGCACGATATAAAGCGTTAGGAAAGCGACCATGAAGCCCGCAGCGAGCAGGAGGAATGCCGGATATGCCAAAGCACCTCGCAGCCGTCGCGAAATGCCAACGCTTCGACGAAGATACTCGACAAATCGAAGCAGGACCTCGTCAAGCGCACCGCTCTTTTCGCCGGACAGGATCGATGCCGTATAAATTCGTGGAAATATGCCTTGTGCCTCGAATGCTTCCGAAAGTGGTACGCCGCTCTTGATCTTGTCTTCGACACTTGCGAGGACCTCACGCAACGTCGACGACGCAGATCGGTTTCGCAGCAATCCGATCGCCTGAAGAACGGGAATGCCGGCACGCAAGAGGGCCGAAAGCTGTTGGTTGAAGAGGAGAAAATCTGCCTGTTTGACCTTTTGCTTACCGCTGCGGCCTAACGTCAGGATCGAAGCCAGGCCGCCCCCTGCGGCCGAGACCGCAAAGACCTTGTAGCCGTCCAGTTCAAGCTTCGAACGGGCGTCGCCCGCCGCGGACGCCTCAACGACGCGGGTAATGATATCTCCCGAAGGTGTGCCCAATCGGCAAATGAACTCTGCCATAGAATCAACTAGTTTCTTTCGGGACAGCTTCAAACGAAGTCAGTCGGCCGACGATCCAGAGATTATAACACGCACTTCGCGGTGAAAGGTTGCGTTTGCGGCCACAATATTTCTTTTCTGAATCGAACAACCTGCTTTGAACGAACCTCATCATAGATTTAATTTGCGTAAGTTGACCCCCATTATCTAGAATAGGTATTAAGTTCTAATGGAGTTTATTATGGAGCCGAGAGGTTTTGTTTTCTCACACCGGAAATTTCGGCTGCTTGCCGTTTTCCCACTTTTATTGGTGATCGCCTTTTCGGCTACCAGATCGATCGCTCAGGAGCCCGAGCCAACCCCACCGCCTGACGACCCGACGCGGCCCGTTGTCGTCCAAACCGATCTTGTAACATTAACCCTTACGGTTACTGACCTTTACGGGAGATATGTCTCCGGGCTGAACAAGAACGCGTTTACCATTTTTGATAATAACAAAGAACAGGAAGTCACATTTTTTAGTGATAGTGACGCCCCGGTTTCGATCGGCATCCTTTTTGATGTCTCGGGTTCAATGAGCAATGACAAGATCGCCAAAGCCCGTACGGCCTTGAGCCGGTTCATTAATTCGAGCCATCCGAACGACGAGTATTTCCTGATCGGGTTTAATAACCGAGCGCAACTCCTACTTGACCGCACGCGTGATGGCGAGGCCGTTCTGCAGAAATTGACCTTGGTGAACCCGCGCCAGAACACAGCGCTTTATGACGCCGTTTATCTCGGACTGGAACGCGTAACCCGCGGCGCCCACCAGAAAAAGGCCCTGTTGATAATCAGCGATGGCCAGGACAACGCTTCGCGATACAACTTTGGCGAGGTCCGTCGTTTGATGAAGGAATCGGACGTTGTGACCTATGCGGTCGGAATACTCGATCGCGGCGATGCCGCTAGTCAGCTGGGAATGCAGGGCCAAGCGTTTCTTGATGAGCTGGCAGCGGTGACCGGCGGCAAATCGTTTTATCCAAATTCGGCGATCGAAATGGACGAGATATTTGAACGGATAGCCCTCGAACTTCGTCACCAGTACTCGGTCGGTTATACTCCTGCGGATTTTCAGCCTGACGGAAAATGGCGAAAGGTGCGAGTTCGCGTCAAACCCCCGAGAGGTTTACCGCGTCTAACCGTTCGAAGTCGCGAAGGATACTATGCAACGCCGACTTCGACTTTTAGGTAGACCCAAAGCCGATGAAAACTCACTTTACTCTGTTCGCCGCCGTATCATTTGCACTAGCCGGCATCTTTGCAGGATTTCCGGCCAGAACCGTTTACGCTCAAGAAACTGTCCGGCCGCGGACGACGCCGCCTGCCGCCACCACTCCGACCCCGATCGTTGACGACGACGAGCCGATACGAATAGACACGGAACTCGTAAACCTCAGTGTCCGGGTGATCGATCGTAATAACCGACCGATCACAAACCTTCCCCAATCAGAATTTACTATATTCGAGGACAACGTCGCGCAGCGAATCGAGTTCTTCTCACAGTCAGAGATGCCGACGAATTATTCCTTAGTGATAGACAATTCCGGCTCGCTCCGTCAGCAGATCAACGAAGTAATTGACGCAAGCAAATCGATCGTAAACACAAACCGAGCTGGCGACGAAACGAGCGTAATCCGCTTTGTCAGCTCGGATAAGATCGAGATCGTTCAGGACTTTACAAACGATAAAGAATATGTCGGCGAGGCCCTCGACAATCTTTATATAGAAGGCGGCCGGACGGCCATCATCGATGCTGTTTATCTTGCTGCTCAACGCGTGGCGGAGTATGAAAGATCCAATGATAGATTGCGGCGGGCCCTAATACTGGTAACTGACGGCGAGGATGTAAGCAGCTTCTATACTCAAAAACAGCTCTTCGATCTGCTAACCGAGACCGATGTTCAGATCTTTGTTGTTGGATTCGTGAAGGATCTTGACTCGAAAGGTGGATTTATTTCGAAGAGTGCACAGTCAAAGGCAAAATCTTTCTTAGAAGCCCTAGCGACCCAGACCGGCGGCAAGGCGTACTTTCCGGACAATGTTTCTCAAATGCAGGAGATAGCTCGCGACATCTCGGGTGAAATGAGAACGCAATATTCGATCGGTTACATTCCGACAAATGACAAAAACGACGGCACATTTCGAAATATCCGCGTAAACGTCAGCGATGGGCCCAGTAAGCAGAAGCGGATCGCCGTAACACGCTCCGGCCGAACGGCAGTAGCTCCCAACGGAGCACCAACACTTCAACGGTCAAATTGATTCGTGATCTTAAACTATAAATAACAACGCCGCCCGGAATCAGTTTCGGGCGGCGTTCGGTTTTCGGGCGATCTAGTTATTTTTCTGGGACGGAACCGGAGATCTTCTTACGTGTCGTTTCGCCGTTCGTGATCACAGGAAGTCCCTGATCGACCTCGTCATGCGGCCGTGGAATTACGTGGACGGCAGTTACCGTACCGATCCGCCTGGCCGCCACCGCACCGGCATCGACCGCGGCCTTGACGGCCCCGACCTCGCCGCGAATTATGGCCGTGACAAGGCCGGCATCGACCTTTTCATACCCGACCAGCTCGACATTTGCTGCCTTAACCATCGCGTCGGCCGCCTCGATCATTGCGACCAGGCCATAACATTCGATCATTCCAAGCGCTTGCATATTAATTACCTACGTCAGTCGCCGGTCATTTCCTTCGCCTGACAAGCCAAAAGATAAAGAGCCCGATGGCCGTTAACACTGTAACACCGATCACGGCTGCGAAGAATACAATGATCGCGATCTCTGGTCCCACACTTACTTCAAATATACGGCTCCCAACAAAATGAGCCCGGTAATGATAACGATAATGATAGACGAGGCCAGGAACGCGATGCCCGGGCCTTCTGTTTGGACCCAAACCACCTCTTTTGGTTTAGCGATCTGACGATTGCGATCTCGCCGAAGTGAAGCTGCCGTCCGCATCGGTTCCTTCACCGGGGCCGGTCTTTCTTCGATCAGCTCGACCGCTTCTAACGAAATGTCTGGCATCGGAATGCGATCCGATGGGGGCGGGCCAGCGGGCAGATCTACGAATCCAGGAACCGAAGATTCCGGCTCCGACGTCTCCTGTAGAACCTCGACCAACTGAGCAACCCTCGATCCGCAGTTAAAACAAAACTCCGCCTCGTCACGCGTTTTGATACCGCAATTTGAACACGTATCTGCTCGAACCGTCGTTTCCGTCATTCCGATAAATTCTATTTCAGACCCCGCAAATGCGTCACTACGGCGTCCGCCGTCGCGTCCGGATGTTCCGTCGGAAGTGGGACAAACGTCTTGCCGCCGGTTTCTTTTGCCAACCGATCGATCGCCTTCATGCTCACCTGCGCGTCAGCCAGCCCTATCACAACGACCACGATCCCTTTTTCCTTGATCAATTTTATCGCTGCGGCCGCACTGCTCTGATTCGACCGATCGTCACCGTCCGTAACGATCACTAGGATCCGACGATTGGATGGCGAGGCGGGAACGCTTTCGGCCAAATGCTCGGCAGAACGATACGTCGCATCCCACATCGCGGACGAACCAGCTTCGACGTAAATATTCTCAATACCGTCGCGGAGCTCGCCCTTGTCCGATGTGAGATCGGTCTTGATGCTAAGAGCCTCGCTGCCGGCAAACGTTATCAGAAAACCTTCGTCATCTTCGCCGAGATGATCGACCGTCTTCGAAAGAACCTTGACCGCCCGTTCCAATACTTTTCGAAACGTACCCGAATTATAAACCACGAAGCCAATGCTCATCTTGGGAGTTTCGGCCGCGGTCGCCAAACTTGCTTCTTGACCGACAGCGACGCCCGATCCAGCAAGAAAGATCAAAAGGAACACAAAGGGCCTATTCAGAATGGTAATAGATCGATTTTTATACACGCGCAAAGATCTCCTTTTCTTCGCCAAGGTCTCGGGCGGACGGCGTGATTATCGTTTTTGCCGAAACATATATCTTTTCACCTTTTCCGATCGCGGCTCGAACATCGTTCTCGGACACAAAATCGACCGGCGTTCTGTCAATCCCATTTTCGGTCAGCGACTGCGTCCGCAATTCATGAATAATGGTCTTTACGGGAGTTTCTGTTTGAGGTGCGGCGTTCGAATTTACCGGTGCAGGTTCTCGCTGTGTTGCCGGAGGCTCGCCAAGTTTCTTGCTCAAAAAATGATCGACGATCGCCGCGATCTTATCCCGCGGAACTGACACGGATGGAGCTGGCCCGGGATCCTGCCTGGGACCCGACGCAGGTTTGCCCGGACGATTGACCGGCTTTGTCTCAAACGCGACACGCTTTATGTCCAAGAGATGTATCGGCGAGACGTTGTCTGACGTGACATTTCCGCCCCACGAACCGCAGCCTAGTGTCATTGACGGTGGCAGATCGGTCGAAAGGCCAATGGCTCCATGCGTGGTCGGCGAATTGATGACGACCCGCGAGGCAGGCATCTGTTCGCCAAATTTTATTGCCGCGGCACGGTCTTGCGAATGCATTCCGGCTGTGTGACCCATTCCGCCAAATTGGAGGATCTCCTCGCATCGGTTTGCTCCGGCAACCACGCCGTCGGCGACAAAAAAGGCTAGCGTCGGCGAGAGTTTCTCTATAGACCATGGATGATCGCGGCCAACACCGTCGCAATCTGCCAAAAGACATCGTGTCCCTTTTGGCACAACGACGCCGGCGAGTTGGGCGATGTACTCAGCCGAACGGCCGACGATCCCGGGGTTGAGCGTGCGCTCGGGCGTCAGCAAAACACGCGCTACCGCATCCGCGGCATCGCGATCGAGAAAATAGCCGCCTTGCTCCGCAAACTCCTTGCGGACCTGATCCTCGACCGGCCGATCTACGACCACCGATTGCTCAGAAGCACAGATGGTGCCGTTATCGAAGCACGTCCCCGTCAGAATATCGCTCACGGCCTTCGTGATGTCAGCACTTCGGTCGATGAAGACCGGAACATTCCCCGGACCTACTCCGAAGGCAGGCTTGCCGGACGAATATGCCGCTCGAACGAGGCCGATGCCGCCGGTAGCCAATATAACCGCAGTGCGTTTGTGCCGCATCAGGGCCTCGGTGCCCTCGATGGTCGGGTTTTCGATACAATGGATCGCGTTAAGCGGAAGGTCCAGTTCGACCGCGGCTTCTTTCATCACACGCGTCGTTTCAGCTATTGACTTGGCGGCCGACGGATGCGGTGAAAGGACGATTGAATTCCTCGACTTTATGGCGATCAAGATCTTGAAGATCGCGGTCGAAGTCGGATTTGTCGACGGAATAATGGCCGCTACAACGCCCCGTGGCGAAGCGATCTCAACAATGCTCTTGGTCTCTGAAACAACACCGACCGTTTTCAGAGAACGAAAATGCTTCCAGACGTCCTCCGCGGCAAATCGATTCTTCTCGCGTTTGTCTTCAGCATTACCAAAACCCGTTTCCGTGTGGGCCAGTGTGCCGAGGCGGCCCGACTCCGCAAGTGCGGCCGCCGACATCGCATCACATATTGCGTCAACCGTGTCCTGACCGAAGGAGCGCAACGACAAAAAGGCCTGAAAAGCAGCTTCCACCCCCTTTCCGGCCTCTTCTAACGAATTTTCTACTTTGTCTGCCATCGGTTATGAAACACGGCGACGGCCGAACGCCCCTAAAGCCGACGGCCGCCTAAGCGATGCTTATAATATCGGCTATTTTGAGCGATTCCTGGTTTTATCGTTTTCGGTCGACGAGACGTTCGCCTGGCCGGATGAAAGTTGTCTGCCGCCACCCTGTAATGATTTCTCATCAGGGCTATAGCCAACGTTACCGCCCTTTGGAAGCACACGTTCGACCTCGTTGTGCGGCCGCGGGATGACATGAACACTTATCAATTCGCCGACGCGACGTGCGGCAGCCGCCCCTGCATCGGTCGCGGCCTTAACAGCGCCTACATCACCGCGGACAAATATCGTGACAAAACCGGCTCCAATATATTCTTTGCCGACAAGCTGCACATTTGCTGCCTTGACCATCGCGTCGGCGGCTTCGACCGCGCCTACAAAACCTTTGGTCTCGACCATTCCGAGTGCTTCTAAGCTCATTAAGATTCCCTCTCTTTTAGTTCTGCCGTGAAACCGGCTACGTTTGACGTTCTAAAGCCTAAACGTAACACGCGTATACGGGAATAATCAAGCTAGCAGTCTAGAATAAAACGAGAGCAATCCGATTGACATTGCTAGCTTTGGAACGCTATATTTCAGGTTTACAGTAGCTTTGGTGCCTTACGGATACCAACCACGTCAGATCAGCGAAAATAAATGTCATTGACTCTCGGAGAAAAATTGCGGCAAGCTCGCGAAGAGCGAGGTATATCTATTAGCGAAGTCGCTGAACAGACCCGAATTTCGTCTCTTTATCTCGAATCTATCGAAAAAGATGACTACAAACCCCTTCCCGGCGGCATATTTAACAAAGGCTTCGTTAAATCGTACGCTAAATTCATCGGGATCGATGAACATGAAGCGTTGCAGGATTACTCGAAGATCGTCATGCAGACGGAGGGCGACGGTGAACTGAAGAAATACAAACCCGAAGTTCTGACCGACGACAGTTCGAACAGCTCGATGATACCGACGATCATCTTTGCGGGAATTATTCTGGCGTTGATGACTGGCGGGATCCTCTTTGTCGTGACCTACATTCAGAATCAGCCCGACACCCCGTCGAACGCCGCGAACAGTTCGAATGCAGCCGCGAATGGTAATCAAGCCGTCAGCAACTCAGCTGCGGATACAGTTCCGCAATTCGATTCCCTTAGGCTCGAGTTCACGGCTACGCGCGAGGCGATAGCGTTAACATCGAATGTCGACGGACAATCGCTTTCTGACAACGTGGCTCCGGGAACACCGAAGATAATCAATGCAGGTGAGAGTATCAGGCTAAGTTACTATCGCGGTTTCGCTGATATGGTAGAGCTGAAGCTAAACGGTAAGACGATAAAGCCGCCGCCGGCTCCGGCCCGCGGTAATTCGATCACTTTTGAAATAACGAAGGCGAATGCCGCGCAGATCTGGTCAAGTGGACGGATCGCGGACGAGCCGACAAATGATGACGGTGCGTCCGCCGTTCCGAGACCGGGTGTAACGGTCGTTGCAACGCCGCCTTCGACAGCAACAGTTCCGGTGGTGAGCACGACGCCCACGACAACGCCTGGACGCGTAACACCGACGCCGGCCGCTAAGCCGACGGCACAGAAACCGGCTCCGGCAAGCCCGACGACTGGAGCCTCGCCGGCCGCGACGCCCTAAGGTAGAAGATGGCGATGAACCGGAACGGATGCGTGCCCGCAATTTATTGAACGTTTAACCTTGCCTGCAATTACCTGCGGGCTTTTTTGTAATTATTTAGCTTCGGTATTCTTGGAAGACTTGTCGGGAATGCCGGGGACGGAGTTTTATTTATATGCAGATCGACGATATTAAAGAAGGACTGACCTTTGACGACGTACTTTTAATTCCCGCGTATTCCGATGTGTTGCCCGGGGAAGTTGATACAAAAACGCGTTTTTCTCGCGGCATCGAGCTGAACATTCCCCTATGTTCGTCCGCGATGGACACCGTTACCGAAGCTTCGCTCGCCATCGCCTTGGCACAACAGGGCGGGATCGGCGTGATCCACAAGAATTACTCGATCGAGGAACAGGCGGAAGAGGTTGATAAAGTCAAACGGAGCGAATCGGGCATGATCGTTGACCCGGTGACGATCAATTCCAAAGCGATCGTTTCCGAAGCACTCGGGATAATGCAGCGTTATAAGATAAGCGGTGTTCCCGTGATTGACGACAATGGCCTGCTGGTCGGGATCATCACAAATCGCGACCTTCGGTTTGAGACGCGTTTCGATATTCCTGTCTCGGAAGTGATGACGCCGCAGCCGCTAGTAACGGTTCCGGTCGGTACCACTCTTGATGAGGCGAAGGTCAAACTCCAGAAGCACCGGATCGAAAAGCTGTTGGTCACCGATGACGATGGCCACTTAAAAGGCCTTATCACCGTAAAGGACATTCAGAAGGCGATAAAGTTTCCGGGTGCCGCGAAAGACGATCTTGGACGTTTGCGATGTGCCGCGGCCGTAGGAGCTACCGGCGATTTTCTGGAAAGAGCCGAAGCTCTTCATAGGTCACGGGTTGACGCGATAGTAGTTGATACCGCCCACGGCCATAGTTCGCGCGTCCTGTTAGCAGTCAAATCAATCAAATCGAAGTTTCCTGATGTCCAGCTTATTGCGGGGAACGTTGCGACGGCCGAGGCGACCAAACAGTTGATCTCTGCGGGCGTTGATGCTGTAAAGATCGGCATCGGCCCGGGCTCGATCTGCACGACGCGGGTCGTGACCGGAGCAGGCGTACCGCAAATAATGGCGATCGGCGAAGCGGTCGAGGCGGCAAAGGGCTCGGGCGTTCCGATCATCGCGGACGGAGGCGTTAAGTTCTCAGGCGACGTAGCGAAGGCGATCGCGGCGGGCGCGGATTGCGTTATGATCGGTTCCCTGTTTGCGGGTACTGAGGAAGCCCCGGGCGAGGTGATCCTGTTCCAGGGCCGCAACTTTAAAACGTATCGCGGCATGGGTTCGATCGGAGCTATGAAAAAGGGTTCGAGCGACCGCTACGCACAAGAAAACACGACGACAGAATCGAAATTCATCCCCGAAGGCATCGAGGGCCGTGTTGCATACAAAGGGTCGGTCGCAGATATGGTGACGCAATTGATCGGCGGGCTGCGTGCCGGAATGGGGTACACCGGTTGCCGAACGATCTTCGAACTGCAAACTAACGCAAAGTTCGTCCGTATAACTTCCGCAGGCCTCCGCGAATCGCACGTCCACGACGTGATCATCACAAAGGAAGCCCCAAATTACCGGATAGAAAGCTAGATCTGTTCAGAGACCGAGTTGCCGGAGGATCTTAACAAAGCGTGGGTCTGATCGGATCGGATCGTACCTTGGATCGACGTTTAGGTAAGGTAGTGTAAAAGCATTGGAAGACATCGCTTTTTCGACCTCGGTCAATAGAGATTCGCTGTCGAGTGCCCCCTGCTCGGATAAGACCGCGATGTAGCTACTTGCCATTTGATGATCTGGGGCTATCTCAAGAGCTTCATTACAGAATTTTAGAGCCGAGGCCTTGTCGCCCGCGAAGTAGTGGAGCTGGCCGAGATCGGCAAGAAGAGTAGGGTTCGTCGGATCCAATTCCAACGCGTACCGGAGCTCGGCCTTGGCCTCGTCGAGCCGTCGATGGATCGAAAGGAAAACTGCAAGCCAGTGGCGGGCGTTCACGTTGTTGCCGTCAAGTTCGATCGCATTTCGCAGGCTTTTCTCGGCACCGTCCCAGTCGCGGTGATGAAATATCCGAATAAATCCCTGAACCGCATAAGCATCAGGAAGAGCATCATCAAGGTCAAACGCCCTGCGCAAAAGGCTCTCAGCGGTTTCACCTTTGAATGTTTCGCCACCTGATCCCATTGCCTTCACGCCGGCTAGAGCAGCATAGGCACGAGCAAAACTTTGGTCCAGTTCGATCGCTTTCTGGAGAGATTCGACCCTCCCTTTGCGGACCCGCCATATCGCAATTCCATTCTGATAGTGCTGGTAGGCTGCCAAATTTGTCGGCAATCGCTTGGCTACAAGTTCATGTTCGGTATCCGTCAAACGATCGACGATCGTCTTCGAAGCTCCGTTCGCAACCGCATCTTGAAGCTGAATAACATTGTCGAATTCAAAACGGTCGCTCCAGACCTCGGAATCTGAAACCGCCTCTATCAACCGCACGCTGGCCGCAAAACGCCCGGGCGAGGTTTCAAGTTCTCCGAGCAAGAACAGATCTGCCTTCATCTCAGCTTCTCTTTTCTGATATTCGCGGACAAGCTCGTCCGGCAGAACTTCAAATTTGTTGATGCTACCCAGGCGGACCGAAAGATCAGACGCAAAGGAAGCCGCGAAAGACTGGTCTGAACCATTAAACTGAAGAACCGCGAACCGCTTTAGCGACGATGGTTGAGCGACCGGCCGAAGCCGCAGCGGTGCCGCATTCGCAACCTCGTGCGTTTGGTTGCCGTTCAAATATCGATAACCGCCAAAGCCCGCCGCAAACAAAATTGCGATCGCGGCAGTCCCCAAGAGTAACCGCTGGGGGGGTTGCCGATACCATTTATATCTTGTGGATTTGAATTTGTTCTGAGAATGCGGCTGTTCTACAATTTTAGGCTCCGCAGGCGATCCATTCGCGGCTAACGCCGTTGGTTCGGCTCCGAGCTCGATCGAACCCTCCGGCTCGAATATATATCCGCGGCGCGGGATGTTCTTTATGGCTGCATTCGAACAGTGTGACTTCAGCGTCTTGCGAAGAATGTAGATGTTTTGCGTTAGAACACTGTCCTCGACAAAAGCATCGGCCCAGACACTTTTCATTAATTCTTCTTTCGAAACAACATCGCCGGCATTCCGGGCCAATATTGTGAGAAGTTCGATAGCTTTAAGCGGCAACGAAACAACCTCATCCTTTCGCCGGAGGACCTTCCTCTCAACATCGAGCTGAAGATCCCCAAATTCGATCAGGTTTATGTCGTTCAATTGCTCCATTTACACAAAACGATAAACAAATGAGAAACGTATGAGAAATAATTTAGGACTTATGGTGAATATTTCGATAAAAATGTAGCTAGATTTTACTTCACTTAGCCCGAATCGACAATAAATTGCGTCGGTATCCCTTAATAAGATATCCGGCGAATGAGTTACTACTTATGAAACTGAACACCCTCAAATTCTGCGCCGCCGCTCTCTTTATCCTTTCTCTCTTTGCTTCGGCGATCGAGGCTCAGGTCTGCACACCCGCCCCGGTCGGTCTGGTTTCGTGGTGGTCGGGTGACGGCAACGCTCTCGATTCGCGTTCGCGGCAGAACGGAGCCTTCATCGGCACGCCGGCATTTACCACGGGCCGGGTTGGTCAGGCATGGGACTTCGATTCATCTCGTCACATTGAGATACCGGATTCTAACGTATTGGACCTGAACGAGAATTTCAGCATCGCGCTTTGGGTTTTGCCAAAGCAGAACGGCAATGCAAATTTCACTTCGATGTTACTTGGTAAAGGCGACTTTAACTTTGTCGAAACACAGTCATATGGACTTATCCTCTATCCATCAAACTCGGTGGTCGGCCGGATCGGATCGGCAACTCAGATCTACGAAGTCGAAACCGCCGTGCCGATACCGATCAACGTGTTTTCGCACATCGTGTTTACTAAGGCCGGGACCGAGATGCGGATCTATGTCAATGGCGTCATGAGTAACTCGGAAAACATTCCGGCGGACACCGTTCTTAACACGAGCAGCCCACTGATAATTGGTGGCGGATTCTTTAAAGCCTTCGGCGTCGTACGAACTCAGAGCCTGATTGATGAAACTGGGATCTACGACCGTGCTCTGACCGCCGACGAAGTTGCGGCGATCTACGGCGCTGACACAGCTGGCAAATGCAAGCCAACGGCAACCGTTGCTCCTGAAGGGATCGTCGGTTGGTGGTCAGGCGACGGAAACGCGAACGACATCTCAGGCAACGGACATAACGGAACATCTCAAAACGGTGCGGGATTCTCGATCGGAAAAGTCGGACAAGATTTTGTTTTTGACGGTGAGAGCCAGCATATAAGAATTCCGTATAATGCCGCGTTTAACACCCCAAACTATACAGTAGAAACGTGGGTCAAGCCTCTTAGTCCGGTCAATGACCCGATCTCACAAGAGTTGATCGTGGGACAGGAACGGGGACGTTTTCAGATCGCTGTTTTACAGAACGGAGATGAACTCGAACCGCGTTTCCAGTTTTTTGCAACCGATTCGACCTTTCCGGTCGTGGTTAGCAGTCAGACTATTCCTATCGGTCAGTATAGTCATATTGCGGGCAGTTGGGACGGGACGACCCTGCGAATCTATGTGAATGGAATATTGACT